>NZ_JARFTP010000009.1 GCF_029167375.1 Tsukamurella sp. 8F | reverse complement strand
GCCCCCCCCCCCCCCCGCTTCATATCTGGTGCGAAACGATCAGAACGCGGCCTCGTCGAGCTCCATCGGATCGTTGTCGAGCGCGGCGATGACGTCCTTGGTCGAGGTCAGCAGCGGCAGCATGTTCTTCGCGAAGAAGTCTGCGACGCCGACCTTGCCCTCGTAGAAGGACTTGTCCGCGCCGGTCGCGCCACCGTCGAGTGCGGCCTGCGCGATCGAGGCCTGATGCAGCAGGCGCCAGCCGACCAGCAGGTCGCCGAACGCCATGAGGAAACGCACCGAACCGAGGCCCACCTTGTACAGTTCCTTGGGCTCGGACTGCGACGCCATGGCGAAGCCGGTCAGCGTCGCGGCCATCGCCTGGACGTCCTCGACGGCCTTGGCGAGCAGAGCCACGTCGTCCTTCAGACGGCCCGACGACTCGGCCTCGACGAAGCTGGTGATCTGGCCCGCGACGTGGCCGAGCGCGGCCCCGCGGTCCTTGAGGATCTTGCGGAAGAAGAAGTCCTGCGCCTGGATCGCGGTGGTGCCCTCGTACAGCGAGTCGATCTTCGAGTCACGCACGTACTGCTCGATCGGGTAGTCCTGGAGGAAGCCCGAGCCGCCGTACGTCTGCAGCGATTCCTGGCCGAGCAGGACGAAGGCACGCTCCGACCCGACACCCTTGACGATGGGCAGCAGCAGGTCGTTGACCTTGTGCGCCATCTCGGCGTCGGCGCCCGATGCGGCGTTCGCCGTGCGCGGGTCCTGGTGCGCGGCGGTGTACAGATACACCGAACGCAGGCCCTCGGCGTAGGCCTTCTGCGTGAGCAGCGAGCGGCGCACGTCCGGGTGGTGCGTGATGGTCACGCGCGGCGCGGTCTTGTCCGCCATCTGCGTCAGGTCGGCGCCTTGGACGCGCTCCTTGGCGTAGCCGAGCGCATTGAGGTAGCCGGTCGACAGCGTGCCGATCGCCTTGGTACCGACCATCATCCGGGCGTGCTCGATGACCTTGAACATCTGCGCGATGCCCTTGATCTCCTCGCCGACCAGCCACCCCTGGGCCGGAACGCCGTGTCCGCCGAACGTCAGCTCGCAGGTGGTCGAGGACTTGATGCCCATCTTGTGCTCGACACCGGTGACGAAGGCGCCGTTGCGCTCGCCCAGCTCGCCGGTCTCGGGGTCGAAGTGGAACTTGGGCACGAAGTACAGGCCCAGCCCCTTCGTGCCGGGCGCGCCGCCCTCGGGGCGGGCGAGCACGAGGTGGAAGGTGTTCTCGTACATGTCGTCGACGGCCGCCGACGTGATGAAACGCTTGACGCCCTCGATGTGCCACGAGCCGTCGTCCTGCTTGATCGCCTTGGTGCGCCCTGCGCCCACGTCGGAGCCCGCGTCGGGCTCGGTGAGCACCATCGTGGCGTTCCAGCCCTTCTCGGCGCAGACCACGGCCCACTTCTTCTGATCCTCTGTGCCCAGGTCGTACATGATCTGCGCGAAGCCGGGGCCGGCCGAGAACATGAACACGGGCGGGTTGGCGCCCAGGAACATCTCGGCGATGCTCCAGTAGAGCGGACGGGGCACGTCGGTACCACCGAGCTCGTCGTCGAGGCCGAGGTAGCCCCAGCCGCCGTCGTTGAACTGCGCCAGCGACTTCTTGAATGCCGGGTCGATGGTCACGTCGTGCTTCTCGGGGTCGAAGACCGGCGGGTTGCGGTCTGCCGTCGCGAACGACTCGGCGATCGGCCCCTCGGCCTGGCGGGCGGCCTCACGCAGCATCTCCTTGGCGGTGTCGCTGTCGAGATCGCCGTATGCGCCGGACTCCAGTACGTCGCCGACGCCCAGATCCTCGAAGAGGTTGAACTCGAGGTCTCGGACATTGCTCTTGTAATGGCCCATGGGGCTGTTCCACCTTCGTGTGCGGGCTGTTCTGTGCTTACCGGCGTCTTACCGCCGGGTAAGTTACCAGTCGGTAATAAGGCCAGGATAGTCGCCTCGCACGACTAAGACAAGTAGTCAGGCAGCGCGGCGACGGGCACGTAGTGCCAGGTCGACGCCGGTTCCGTGGCGGGCGTCACTGTCGCGCCACTCGACGTGCTCGACCACCATGTCCTCGGGTAGAGCGCCGGACACCGCGGTCGCGCCGAACACAGGTATCTCGGGGTGGTCGTCGAGGCGCTCGTGCACCGCCAGCACCAGGACGCCGCCCGCCGCGAGCCCGTCGCACACCCTCGTTATCGCCAGGTCGAGATCCGACGGTGCGGGCTGCAGATACGCCCACACGGCAAGGTCGTACTCGTCCTCGGGCAGCGGATCGACGGTGATGTCGCCGAGCGTCCAGTGCAGTCGCGCCCGTACGCTCCGCGGCGCCCGGGATGCGGCTGTCGCAGCCTTGTCGAGGCCGACGCGCGAGAAATCCAGAGCCGTCACGTCCCAGCCGCGGGTCGCGAGGTGTATCGCGTCGTGCCCCTCGCCCGTGCCGACGTCGAGGGCCCGGCCCGGCGGCAGCACCGTCGTCTGCTCGACCACCCACGGCGTCGGCGGCTCCGCCCACACCAGGTCGGTCGAGCGGTAGCGGTCGTCCCACTCCTCGGGTCCGGGTGCCTGGGGCAGCTCGTGCCGGCCGCTCACGCGAGTGCCTCCCTGATGTAGGCGACATCGTCCGCGAGCCCTTCGGCGGGGGTCTCCAGGATGATCGGCGCCCCCGCGGCCCGGGCGACATCGGCGAGCACGTCGGGATCGATCGTGCCGTCCTGCAGATTCGCGTGCCGGTCGCGGGCCGAGTCGAACTCGTCGCGAGAGTTGTTCAGGTGCACCAGGTCTATGCGCCCGGTGATCGCCATGACCCGCTCGACTATGCCGAGCAGGTCCTCGCCGCCCGCCCACGCGTGACATGTGTCGAGGCAGAACCCGGCGCCCTGATCACCGACGGCGTCCCACAGCCGGCCGATGGTCTCCAGCTGCCGCGCGATGGCTCCGTCGCCGCCCGCGGTGTTCTCGATCAGGATCGGCACGCCGAACCCGCCCTTGTCCTCCTGACGCGTGAACAGCTTGCGCCAGTTGTCGATTCCCGCCGCGAGGTCTTCGCCCGAGCGCAGGTGGCCGCCGTGCACGACGAGGCCGAACGCGCCCAGATCCGCGGCCGCGGCCGCCTGGTCCGCCACGCACTTCCGAGACGGCATACGCAGCCGGTTGTTCAGGCTCGCCACGTTGATGACGTAGGCGGAGTGGACCACCACGTCGATGGACGACTCGCGGATGGCCTCGAGCTCCGGGTGCGGTTGCGGCTTCTCGAAGGTCTGCGGATCGGTCACGAACATCTGCATGACGTCGATGCCGAGGCGCTCTGCGGTCTGTAGTGGGTGCGTGTCACCACGGACGTGTGCTCCGATGCGCATGCGACCAGGGTAGTCGTCAGCCCAGGCGGGGGAGCACGATGCACGCGGCGACGAACGTCGCTCCGCCCACCGCCGCCAGTCCCGCCCAGATCGCGGCTGCCGAGCTGCCGGTTGCGAGGGTGAAGAAGAAGCCGCCGAGGATCGCGAGCATCAACACCTGGCCCGTGAACGCGATCGCGCGCACGCCGATCTCGCGCTGCCGCTCGTCGGCCTCGCCGCCGCCCAGCAGGGCCCCGGTCTCGGACCGGCGGCGCAGCAGCACGACCACCGCGACGTACGTGAGCATGATCGCCAGCATCGCGAAGCCCAGAGCCGGTTCGCCGCGCGCGAGCATGATCCCCAGGTACGCGAGCCCGGCGACGACGCCCACCGCGGGTACGGACCACTTCGCGTACCGGACTCGGATCGTGTTACTCGACATGGAAGACCTCCTCGACGGTGGTGCCGAAATGCCGTGCGATCGCGATGGCCAGCGCCAGTGACGGGCTGTATCGGCAGGCTTCGATCGCGTTGATCGTCTGACGCGAGACCCCAAGGGACGCACCGAGTTCTGCCTGTGAAAGGCCCCTTTCGTTACGAAGGCTCCGCACATCGTTCCGCACGCAATGGAAAGTACCCTTTCCATTGCCATATGTAAAGCGAACTTTCCGTCCGGGACAGTTGAGTTGCGTTCAACAAGGCGTTTACTCGGCGGGTACCAGCAGGTAGGTTGTGGCCCATGTCATCGATCTTCATCTCCGGCGGAGCTGCCGGGATCGGGCGCGCGACCGCCCTTCGTTTCCTGTCCGAAGGCTGGACCGTCGGCGTATACGACGTCAACGACGAGGCGCTGGAGGGTTTGAAGGCCGACCACCCGGCGATCGTTACCGGGCACCTGGACGTGCGTGACCCGCAGTCGTGGGACACGGCGCTCGCCGCGTTCGCGGAGCACACCGGCGGCGGCATCGACGTGCTCGACAACAACGCGGGCGTCCTCGTCGCCGGCGACCTCGCGGACCTCACGCCCGAGCAGGTGAAGTTCCAGGTCGACATCAACGTGCTGGGCCTGACGTACGGGGCGCAGGCGGCGTACCCGTACCTGAAGAGGGCGGACAAGGGGCATCTGGTCAACCTGTGCTCCGCGTCGGCGATCTACGGCCAGCCGGGTATCGCGACCTACAGCGCGACGAAGTTCTACGTGCACGGCCTGTCCGAGGCCCTCGACCTGGAGTGGCAGGAGGACGGCATCCGCGTCGTCGCGATCTGGCCGTTGTGGGCGAAGACGGCGCTCGCCGACGTCGACCACGGGTCGACGAAGACCCTCGGGGTGAACATCACCCCCGAGCAGGTCGCCGACAAGATCTGGGAGGCGGTACATCCTGGTGTCCTGGTGGTGCCGCGCATCCACTATTCAGTGGGCAGGGTCACAACCGTGATGGCCAATTCGAGTAAATTCGCTCCCAGGGCCTTGGTCCGGACGATCAACAAGTTCATCGCGCACTAGCTGCCCGTCGAAGGAGACGTGACACCTTGTTCCAGAGCACCATGATGGAAGGCGAGCTCACAATCGCCGCACTCGTCGAGTACAGCCGGAGGGTGTTCCCCGAGGCCCGTATCCGGACGTGGACAGGGGAGGGGCTGCGGGACGCGTCCTTCTCCGAGATCGGGGACAAGGCGGCCCAGCTCGCGAACGCGCTGGCCGAGCTGGGCGTCGAGCGCGGCGACCGCGTCGCCACGTTCATGTGGAACAACAACGAGCACCAGGTGGCGTACGCCGGCGTGCCCGCGATGGGCGCCGTGCTGCACACACTCAACCTGCGGCTCTCGCCGGAGCAGGCCGTCTACATCATCAACCACGCGAACGACAAGGTGATCATCGTCGATGCGTCGGTCGCGCCGCTCCTCTCGAAGTACCTGACCGGCACACCCGACGTCGAGCACGTCGTCGTCGCCAACGGGCCCAAGGAGGCGCTCACGGCGCCGGAGGGCATCGCCGTGCATTCGTTCGACGAACTGATCGACGGCAGGCCGACCACGTACGAGTGGCCCGAGATCGCCGAACGCGATCCCGCCGTCATGTGTTACACCTCCGGCACCACGGGCGATCCCAAGGGCGTCGTATACAGCCATCGCAGCATCTGGTTGCACTCGATGCAGGTGAACTCCTCGTCGGGCATGGCGCTGGGCAATGCCGATTCGGTGCTCGCGATCGTCCCGATGTTCCACGTCATGTCGTGGGGCCTGCCCTTCGCGGCGATGATGGCCGGTATCACGCTCGTCATGCCCGACCGTTTCCTGCAGCCCGAGCCGCTGCTGCAGGTCATGGCCGAGGCCAGGCCGACGTTCGCCGCTGCCGTGCCCACCATCTGGCAGGGCGTTGCTGCGCGTCTCGAGGCTGCGCCGCAGGATATCTCGCACATGCGTGAGGTCGTGGTGGGCGGCGCTGCGGTGCCGCCGTCGATGATCCGCACGTTCGACGGTCACGGCGTCCGCATCACGCATGCGTGGGGTATGACCGAGACGTCCCCGCTGGGCACCGTCTCGCGTCCGCCGTTCGGTATCGAAGATCCGGAGAAGGAGTTCGCCTACCGGGTGACGCAGGGGCGTTTCCCGGCGTCCGTGCAGGCGCGGCTCATCGCCGACGACGGCACCGAGCAGCCTTGGGACGGCGAGTCCGCGGGCGAGCTCGAGGTGCGCGGCCCGTGGATCACCGGCGCGTACTACTCGCCGGACGGCCCGGTCAGTGAGGAGGCCAAGTTCCACGACGGCTGGCTGCGCACCGGTGACGTCGCGACGATCAGTCCGGACGGGTTCATGACGATCGTCGACCGCACCAAGGACATGATCAAAACCGGCGGCGAGTGGATCAGCTCGGTGGAACTGGAGAACACCGTGATGGCGAACCCGACGATCGCGGAGGCTGCGGTCGTGGGCGTGCCCGACGAGAAGTGGGACGAGCGGCCGTTCGTCCTGGCCGTGGTCAAGGACGCGGCCGACGCCGATGTCGATAAGCAGCGTGCCTACCTCGCCGAGCGTGTGCCGCGCTGGCAGGTGCCGGAGCGCTGGGCCTTCGTCACCGAGGTCCCCAAGACCTCGGTCGGAAAGTTCGACAAGAAGGTCATCCGTGCCCAGTACGCCGACGGCGCCTACGAGGTGGTCGAGTCGCGCAGCTGATGTCTGCGGGCGGGGCTCCCCGAGAGTGCTGAGGAGTGCACCGCAGGGGTGCAGTTCGCAGCACGGTGTGGCGGCGCCGTCATCGGGTCGCGCGCGAGTCGCGGAAGAGCAGGGCCGCGTGCAGGCTCGTGCGCGACTCGGGATCGTCGAGGTCGGTCCCGAGCACCGCCTGGAGATCGGCGAGGCGCGCGTAGAGGGTCGGCCGCGAAAGGTGTAGGCGCGCTGCGAGAGCCGTCTTGTGGCCGCCCTCCTCGAGATAGGCGCGCAGGAGATCGGTGAGCTCGGCCGCCCGCGGTGACGCCAGCAGCCCACGGAGTTCGGCCTCGGCGAAAGCGGATACGCGCGGGTCGTCGCGGAGCAGCGCGGCGAGGCCGCGCAGCCTCGTGTCTCCGGCGCCGAACACGGCCTGTCGCCCGGAGTGCGGCATCGAGAGCGCGACCTGTGCGACGTGCGCGGCCTCTGCGAGCCCGCCCGCCGCGTCGATCAGTCGCCCGGCGGCCGGGCCGGCGCCCAGAACCGTCCGCCGAACCCCGCGTACGCGACCGGTCTCGGCTGCGATGCGCCGCCCGATCGCCTCGGCTGCGGACTCGTCGAATCCCTTGGGGCAGGAGAGGATCAGGTCGATGCGGCCCGAGCCTGCCGCGGTGAGGGCGGACAGTCCAGCGGCACTCAGGGCGTACCGCACCGCGTCGTGCATCTGTACCTGCCGGCGCTGCGCATCCACCTCATGCGCCCCCGGCGTGATGTCCGAGACGACCGCCAGGGGCCGGTACCGCAGCGCCGTGGGCACACCGAGTGCGCGGGCGCGAGCAGACGCGCTCGGCTCGTCGGGTACCCGGCCGTTCCGCAGGTCGTCGAGCAGCCCGGACTGTGCCTGTTGCTCGAGCAGGCTACGGTCGCGTTCCACCATCTCGCGCAGCGCAAGGGCCTGCGCGGCGCGTTCGAGCACGGTCTCCGTTCGGCCTCTCCGTTCCTCGTCTGCGAGCGGTGCGACCAGGCGTGCGAACACCCGGCGGTCGACCCCGACGTCGGTACCGACGCCGGTACCGACGTCGGGGTCGGACGCGCGGCGCTCCCAGCCACGCAACAGTTCGGCCGGCGCGTGGCCCAGGGCGGCCACGGCGACGACCCGGCGCGCGGTGTCCTCCAGGACGACCGGCGTGCCGAGCAGATTCGCCGCGGCGCCGACGATGTCGTCCGCACCGGCGCGCCGCATGGACAGCGCGGTGAACACCTCGTGGGTGTGCCGAGCGAATTCGACCTCCGCATACTGCCCCGCGACTATCTCCCGGTGCACCTGCTCCGTGACCTCGACGAAGCGGATCCGGCGATGTAGCGCCGCGAGCGGCATGCCGGCACGCCGGGCGGAGGCCACGGCACCGTCGGGCACGGCCGCCAGGCGCGGGCCCAGCTCGACGAGAAGTCCGACCGCGCCGGCTACGACGAGACCGTCGACGTAGCCGACCGGATCCTCGGAGAGGCTGCGGCCCGTCGTGAGGATCAATTCACCGCCCGTGAGCAGGTCCTTCACGTCGGGAGCGTCGCCCACGTGCACCCAGCGGACCGGGCTGTCCAGCGGGGCGTCGGTGAGCAGCTCCGGCCGGCCGGCGCGGACCTCGGGAAGCGCTAGCACGCGAGCGACGGTGACCTCCACCCGACAGAGTGTAAAGCCGAGATGCGAAACAGTTACAGATCGTCGGGATCCGCGACGGCGCAACGGTGTGATCGTCGATGCATGACCGCAACCGAGATCCCGGTACAGACCATCGCCCACTGGGCCGCAGGCACGGACTTCGCCGGCACCTCCGGCGAGACCGCCCCCGTCACGAATCCTGCCACCGGTGCCGTCACCGGTCGCGTCGCCCTCGCGTCGGCGGAGGACACGCAGGCCGTCGTCGCCGCCGCGAAGGCGGCCTTCCCGGCGTGGCGCGACGCCTCGCTCGCCAAGCGCACCGCCGTCCTCTTCAACTTCCGTGAGCTGCTGAACGCGCGCAAGCACGAGCTGGCCGAGATCGTCACGGCCGAGCACGGCAAGGTGCGCTCAGATGCGCTGGCGGAGGTGTCCCGCGGTCAAGAGGTCGTCGAATTCGCCTGCGGCATCAATCATCTGCTCAAGGGATCGATGTCCGAGAACGTCTCGACCAAGGTAGACGTGTCCTCGATCCGCCAGGCGCTCGGCCCGGTCGCGATCATCTCCCCGTTCAACTTCCCTGCGATGGTCCCGATGTGGTTCTTCCCCATCGCCATCGCTGCGGGCGACACCGTCGTGGTCAAGCCGTCCGAGAAGGACCCGTCGGCGACCATGTGGATCGCCCGGCTCTGGGCCGAGGCCGGCCTGCCCGACGGCGTGTTCAACGTGGTCAACGGCGATAAGACCGCCGTCGACGAGTTGCTCGTCCACCCCGACATCAAGGCCGTGTCGTTCGTCGGCTCCACCCCGATCGCGAAGTATGTGTACGAGGTCGGTACGTCGCACGGCAAGCGCGTCCAGGCTCTGGGCGGCGCGAAGAACCACGCGATCGTGTTGCCGGACGCGGACCTCGACCTGGCGGCGGACTCGCTGGTCAACGCCGGTTTCGGAGCGGCCGGAGAACGCTGCATGGCCATCTCGGTGGCCGTAGCGGTGGGCGACATCGCCGACGATCTGGTCGGCAAGGTCGCCGAGCGTGCTCGGGGTCTGAAGACCGGCGACGGTGCCCGGGGCGTCGATATGGGCCCGCTGATCACGCGCGCGCACGCCGACCGTGTCTCCTCGTATATCGATGCGGGCGAGGAGGCGGGGGCATCCGTCGTCGTGGACGGCCGGGGCGTCACGCCCGTCGGGGGCGATGTCGCCGACGGCTTCTACGTCGGGCCCACGCTGCTCGACGACGTCACCGCCGATATGAGTGTGTACACCGACGAGATATTCGGTCCGGTGCTCTCGGTGGTGCGGGTCGCGTCCTATGACGATGCGCTCGCGCTGGTGAACGCCAATCAGTACGGCAACGGCACCGCGATCTTCACCGCCGACGGCGGCGCGGCGCGGCGCTTCCAGAACGAGGTCGAGGTCGGCATGGTCGGCATCAACGTGCCGATCCCCGTGCCCACCGCGTTCTTCAGCTTCGGCGGTTGGAAGGCCTCGTTGTTCGGTGACACGCACGCTCACGGCGCCGAGGGCGTCCACTTCTTCACCCGCGGCAAGGTGGTCACCACGCGGTGGCAGGATCCGAGCCAGCGAGGTATCGACCTCGGCTTCCCCCAGAACGACTAGGAGACCACGATGACGCAGCTTCCCGATGGGCGCGACCTGGCCGACGCCGTCGAATCCGGCCGTCGTGCATATGAACTCGATCGCAGGCACGTCTTCCACTCGTGGTCGGCGCAGGCCGATATCGCTCCGATGACGGTGCTGGCCGCCGAAGGCTCGTACTTCTGGGACGGCGAGGGCAACAGGATCCTCGACTTCTCGTCGCAGCTGGTCAACACGAACATCGGGCATCAACACCCGAAGGTCGTCGCGGCCATCGCCGAGCAGGCCACCCGCCTGGCGACCGTGGCGCCGCAGCACGTGAACGAATCCCGTTCCGAGGCCGCACGTCTCATCGCCGAGCGCACACCGGGCGAGCTGAACCGGATCTTCTTCACCAATGGTGGCGCCGACGCGGTGGAGCACGCGGTGCGGATGGCACGTCTGCACACGGGTCGCGTGAAGGTGCTTGCGCGGTACCGCTCGTACCACGGCGGAACCGAGCAGGCGATCAACCTGACGGGCGATCACCGACGGTGGGCCAACGACCGCGGCGCGGCCGGAGTGGTGCGGTTCAACGGGCCGTTCCTCTACCGCTCGGCGTTCTACGCCGAGACCGAGGAGCAGGAGTGCGAGCGTGCGCTCGCCGAGCTGCGGCGTGTCATCGAGCAGGAGGGCCCGGCGACCATCGCGGCCGTCCTACAGGAGTCGATTCCGGGCACAGCCGGGATCATGGTGCCGCCCGCCGGCTACCTGGCGGGCGTACGCGCCCTGTGCGACGAGTTCGGGATCGTCATGATCGCGGACGAGGTCATGTCCGGGTTCGGCCGCGCCGGAAGGTGGTTCGCGATCGAACACGGCGACACCGCCGACGGGCCGGTGGTTCCGGACCTGATGACGTTCGCGAAGGGCGTCAACTCCGGCTATGTGCCGCTGGGCGGCGTCGCGATCTCCCCGGCGATCGCGGAGACCTTCGCGCACCGCGCGTACCCGGGTGGCCTGACCTACTCGGGCCACCCGCTCGCCACCGCCGCCGCGGTCGCGGCGATCAACGCGATGAGCGAAGAGGGGATCGTCGAGAACTCCGCCGCCATCGGCGCGGACGTCCTGGGCCCGGGCCTGCGCGAGATCGCGGCACGGCATCCGTCCGTCGGTGAGGTCCGTGGTGTGGGAGTGTTCTGGGCCGTGGAGCTCGTGCGTAGCCGCGAGACTCGGGAACCGTTGGCGCCGTATGGCGGTTCCAGCGCCGCGATCAACGAGACCATGGCCGCCTGCCGCAAGGGCGGGATGCTGCCCGTGGCGTCCTACAACCGGCTGCACATCGTGCCGCCCTGCACCGTCGGCGCCGACGAGGCACGCGAGGGTCTCGCCGTCCTCGACGAGGCCCTCGCGGTCGCCGACGCGTACACGGAGTAGGGCGGTGGCACGGATCAGGCCGCGCGGGCCTCCCGCAGCCCGTGCGAGGACCCGCGCAGGAGGATGTCGACGACGGAGTCGACGTCGTCGGACATGGGTACGTGGCCGGCGCCCTCGAGCCAGATGTGCTCGGCCTGCGGCAGCTGCTTGCGCGCACGCCGCGCCTGGTACGGCAGGAGTACGAGGTCCCGGGTGCCCCACGCGATGGTCACCGGCACGTCGGACGGGATGGCACCGTCGAACGGGAACGCCCCGCCGATGATGTCGTGTAGCGCATGGCGCGAGTTCACCATGTTGGCCAGGTCGCCGGCGACGCGCTCGGCGTCGAGGCGCTCGCCGTGCGTCATGAGGGTGCCCATCATGAGCTTGCGTCCCAGGGCCGAGCGGGTGAGTGTCGGAGCGACCGGCGACGCCAGCAGGCCGGACGTCACCAGGATCGCGAAGTGCGCCCGGATGAGCGCGAAGTCGGCGTCGCCGCGCCAGAAGCCGGCGGGGGACAGGGTCGTGGCGCTGCTCGCGAGGCCGTCGGCCGCGGCCTCGAGGGCCACGCGGCCGCCGAGCGAGTTGCCGGCGATGTGCGGCCGGTGTAGACCGAGGTGGTCGAACAGGTCGACCAGCTGTTCCTGCAGTACGTCCTTTACCGGGCGGCCTTCCAGGTCCAGGGCGGGGGACTCGCCGTGTCCGGGCAGGTCGAACAGGATGACCTCGCGGTGCTCGGCTAGGCGTTCCGCCACCGGATACCAGGCCTGCCGTCGGTGTGCGATCCCGTGGACGAGAACCAGAGGTTCTCCATTACCGAACCGCTCATACGCCAGTGTCATGCGGACATACGCTAGAGCGTGATAGACGGATGTGCAATACCTCTCATGGCGGGTGTTGCGACCGGTGCGCCTGACGGCCCGGCTACCAGCTCCGTTGCGCCGGAGGCGCTGCGTGGGCGGTGCCTGCGGGACGGTCACGCGCGTGCCGCGACCGCGGCACATCGGCTCGTGTAAGGCGGCGACAGAGCGACGTCAGAGCCGCGTAAGAGCGCGGGCGCATCGTTACCGCCATGACTACGACAACCACGGCCGGACCAACGGCCACATCGACAGGCGCCGGCACGGCGCCCGCCATCGAGGCCACCGGCCTCGTGAAGCGCTTCGGCAGCACGCGCGCCGTCGACGGCGTCGACCTCGTCGTCCCGACCGGCACCGTCTACGGCGTGCTCGGCCCGAACGGTGCGGGAAAGACGACGACGGTACGCATGCTCGCGACCCTCCTGAAGCCCGACGAGGGCAGCGCACGGGTCTTCGGCTACGACGTCACCCGCGACTCCGTCGCCGTGCGCTCCCTGGTGGGCGTCACGGGGCAGTACGCGTCGGTCGACGAGGACCTGTCCGGCCGGGAGAACCTCGTGCTGTTCTCGCGTCTGCTAGGCCTGTCTCGCCAGGCGTCCCGGCGTCGCGCCGACGACCTGCTGGAGGAGTTCGGCCTCACGGAGGCGGCGACCCGGCCGCTGAAGGACTTCTCCGGCGGCATGCGCCGGCGCCTCGATCTCGCGGCGAGCCTCATCTCCACGCCCCCGCTACTGTTCCTCGACGAGCCCACGACGGGCCTCGACCCGCGCACCCGCTCGCAGATGTGGGACACCATCCGGCGACTCGTCGCCGGGGGAGCGACCGTGCTCCTCACGACGCAGTACCTGGACGAGGCGGACCAGCTCGCCGACCGCATCGCCGTGATCGATCACGGCCGCGTCATCGCGGACGACACCGCCGCGGAGCTCAAACGTTCCGTGGGCGGCAGCACGCTCGTGTTGTCCCCGGCCGACCGCGCCGACGTCGCGCGGTGCGCCGAGCTAGTCGAGCGCGTGCTCGGCACGGCTCCCGCGCTGAGCGCCGAGGCCGGACGGGTGACGGCCCCGCTGCACCGCCCGGACCTGGTTCCGGACGTGCTGATCGCCCTGCGCGACAAGGACATCGAAGTCGCGACCATCACGGTCGCGCAGCCCAGCTTGGACGAGGTATTCCTCGCCCTCACCGGCCCGAAGGAGGCCTGAATCATGACCACCGCAACCCCCGTGATACTCGAATCCGGTGCGCTGGCACCGGTTCCCAGATCCATCCCCTTCGCCGCCGCCGTGCGGCAGAGCTTCACCATGGGCTACCGCGGCCTGCTGAAGATCCGGCACAACCCCGAGCAACTGTTCGACGTGGTGCTGCAACCCATCATCTTCACGCTGATGTTCACCTACATCTTCGGCGGCGCCATCAGCGGCAACATCCACTCGTATCTGCCCGTCATCATCCCCGGCATCCTGGTGCAGACGGTCATCACCACCTCGGTGGTCACCGGCACGCAGCTGCGGGAGGACATGGAGAAGGGTGTGTTCGACCGGTTCCGGTCGTTGTCCATCGCCCGCATCAGCCCGCTCGCCGGCGCGCTGCTCGCGGACGTGGTGCGCTACCTCATCGCGTCCGTCATCACGTTCGCGATCGGCATAGCGATGGGCTGGCGCCCAGACGTGTTCGGCGTCTTCGCATCCGTCGCGCTGGTGATGGTGTGCAGCTTCGCTGTCTCGTGGATCTTCGCCCTGATGGGCTGCCTCATGAAGAAGGCGACCGCGGTGCAGGGCCTGTCCATGCTCATCATGTTCCCGCTGACCTTCATGTCCAACGCATTCGTTCCCGTGAACACGATGCCGGGCTGGCTGCAGGCGTTCGTCAAGATCAACCCGATCAGCCACCTCGTCACCGCCGTACGCGAACTGACCAACAACGGACACGTCGGTATCCACGTAGTGTGGTCGCTGATCGGCGCCGCGGTGATCGTCGCGATCTTCGCGCCCCTCGCGGTGCGTGCCTACATGCGTGAGGCCTGACGCGCGGCTCCTATATCCGAACGGGCCTCGGGAATCGACGCCAGGACCGCGAGCAACTCGTTCGCGGCCTGGCGCCGTGGCGTGTGCGCGGCCTTCTCGGCGAGCGCGTCCCAGTCCGCAGCTGGGAGACCGCATCGTTCCCGAGCCTCGCGGTGAGCGCGGTCGAGAATCAGCGAATCGAGCCGCGACCCCAGACGCATGCCGAACAGCGCCAGTCGCGCGGGCCGGTCGTCGCCCGTCGAGTCGTCGTGAGTCGAGGCGAGTACGAATCCCGCTGCGAGAGCGGCGGTGCCGCCCTGGGGAAGGTCGTACCAGGCATCCGTGGACACCGCATTCTCGACCGACGAGCTCAGCATCGGCAGCAGCTTGTGAGCGGTGGCGGCGTCGCCTGCCAGGACCAGCCCGCACGCGGTGCGGCTGATGAGCATCATGAGTCCCGGGTCCGAGAACCGGCCGAGCTCTTCGCGGAGCAGGCGGTCTGCGGCCTCCCGGAGCGTCGGCAGAGGGTCCTCACCGGCGGCGAGCGCTACTTCCGCATGCACTACCAGCAGCGCCGTGCGGTGCTCGGGGTCGGCGTTCGCCGCCCCCGACGCCGGGAGATAGCCCTCCAGGCCCTCGAGCTCCCGGCGCGCCTCCTCGACCTCACCCAGCGCGGCGAGAGTGCAGACCACGTAGCACCGGATCTGCGCGGTCTCCATGGGTGCGCCCAACAAGTCGAGTTCCTTTGCCGCCGTGCGGTAGATGGGTAGCGCCTCGGACCAGCGCCCGCGCTGCCCGTACAGCCCGGCCTCGTTGGAGGCGGTCATCGCACGGGCCCAGGGGGCGACGGCGGCGCGGCGCCGGAGCAGTACGGCGTCGCGGATCGCGCCGTCGATGTTTCCGGCGTTCTCGCGCAGGTTCTGGCGCATCGACAGCGCGGTGACCACGATGTCGCGATCCGCAGAACGTATGCCCTCCAAGAGGAGTCGGAACGCGGTATGTAGATCGCGTGCGAGAGCGAGGGATGACAGGAAGTCGGTGAGCCGGACGGTGGCCAGCTCCGGACGGTACAGCCGGCGTAGCAGGAGGCGGGAGTGCGCGACCGCGCGCGTCCGTCGGTCGACCAGAGCCTGCGGCCCGCATGCGAGCACCGTTGCCTGCCACGCCTGCCGCTGCTCCTCCGACAGCCCGGTGGGGTGCAGGTCGAGGGCGTCGAGTACACGTTCGGTCCACGCGCCCGCGTCTCCTCGCAGCCCGCGCGCCGCCCAGAACGCCGACAGGGCGGGGAAGAGCGAAACGACCGTATCCACGTCACCGGTGTCGGTGGCGTGCAACAGGATCCATTGAAGATTCTCGGCCTCGACGGACATCAGCTCTAAGAGTCCGGTGTGATCATCGGTGTCGAACAAGCGCCGGGCGCGCGTCGCGACGCTGCGGCCCCAGGAGGCCATCGCCCCGTAGACCTCGGCGTCGTCCCCGGCGTCGGCGAGCCGTTCGGCACCGAACTCACGGACCGTCTCCAGCATGCGGTAGCGGGTCTGCTCGCCGTCATCGGTGACATGTAGCAGGGACTGATCCACCAGCGCGGACAGCGCGTCCTGGACAGCAGGCCGGAAGCCTGACCCATCGGGTGATGAGGAGTCCGCGAGGACCGCAGCCGCAGCCTCTGCGGCGAATCCGCCCGGGAACCGGCACAGGCGGCGCAGCGCGCGACGGGCGCGTTCGTCGAGTAGTTCCCAGCTCCAGTCGATCACCGCGAACAGGGTGCGGTGCCGTGGCTCGGTGGTCCGGTCGGCGGTGCGCAGCAGCGCGAATCGCTCACTGAGTCCCGCGGCGATCTCGGGCACCGTCATCGTCCGCACGCGCGCCGCCGCCAGCTCGATCGCCAGGGGCAGGCCGTCGAGCGCCCGGCACAGGTCTGCCACCGTGCCGGGGTCGAGCGTGGCGCCGGGTCGGATCGCCTGCGCCCGCAGGGTGAACAGCTGCACGGCGGGTGAGTCGGGCCCGTCCGCGGACAGGACCGGCAACGGGTAGATCCGCTCCCCGGGCACCATGAGCGGGCCGCGGCTCGTGGTCACGACGGTGAGCGACGGCGCGGCCGCCGCGAGCTCACCCACCAGCGCGGCGGCGGCATCGATCACGTGCTCGCAGTTGTCCAGGATCAGCACCGCGGCGCGGTCCCGCAGCGCGGCTGCCAGGCGGGCGGTGAGTGGGCCGGCCGGAATCCGCGGGCGTCCGGTGGGTGAGCGGTCCGTCTCGCCGATTCCGACCACCGACGCGACGGCGCCGGGCACCGCCTCCGGGTCCGTGACCGGTGCCAGCGCAACGAAATACACGGTCCTCCCGCGAGCGGAGAGCGCGTTGCCCACGGTGTGCGCGATCCGAGTCTTACCGACTCCGCCCGGTCCCTGCACCGTGACGACGCGATGCCGCTCCGTAAGGTCGACCACGGCGGAGACGTCGTCTCCGCGGCCGATCAGATCCGATGGTTCGGCGCGCAACCCGACGCTCGCCGCGTCTGCGGGAATCATTGGGGGAGAATCGCCGTCGCCGGCAAGGAGCCGCGTGTGCAGGGCCGCTGCCTCGGGGCCCGGGTCCACCCCGAGCTCGGACGCGAGCGCGCGCCGAAGCCGATCGAACGTGGCGAGTGCCTCGGGCACGTTGCCCTCACCCGCCGCCGCTCGCATCAGCGCGACATGTGCCGGCTCGTCGAGTGGGTCTGCGGTGCATCGGATCTCGGCGATCCGCCGGGCCGCGGTGTAATCGCCGGCGGCCAGTGCGGCGGCGAGGTCGCGATCGTCGCGCAGCCGCGCGAGCCGCGCGGCGCGGCGCCGAACCTCCTCGCCGACGCCGCCCGGATCGTCGCCGAGGTCTGCGCCGGGCTCCCCGCGCCAGTGGGCAGACGACGAGTCCGATTCGCCTACTTCGAGATCCGTCGTCACTCCGGTCAGCCGGTAGCCCGCCGGGCCGGATTCGAGGACCGCGCCCGGCGCGACGGCGGTCAGCGTCTGCCGGAGACGCGAGACCTGCGTGTGCAGGGCGGCCGTCGACGGCGCCCGTCCACCCCACACGTCCTCGACGAGCCGGTCGGCGGATACGTAGCGGCCGCTCGCGAGCGCGAGCGAGGCCAGCAGGCGCTTGGCACGCAGCCCGGGTACCTCGGTGAGCTGGTCGGGTGTGGGCCCCGCCGCTACGGGGCCGAGCAGCCCGACGGTGGTGCGGCAGGTCGACACTCCGTCCACCCTAGTGAGGGTCAGGCGCCCGTGTCGTCTCGAATACCGTCGTCCTCCGGCGTCCCGGTGCGGGCGGCCGCCAGCTCGCGCTCGATGAACGGCGTGAACAGGTCTGCCAGGTTGCGGGCGATGGAATCCGGTGTGCCGTGCCGGAGGGCGACGTTGCTGATCGCGAGGCGCACCAGGCCGTCGGACAGGACCCGAGCGCGGTCGATGGGTACGGCCGCCCAGCTGTTCATGAAGATCTCGGTGAGGCCGTCGGTCGCGTGGGTGTAGATCTTGCCGCCGTCGGTGGTCAGCAGGCGGAGCAACTCGGTCTGCGGGTCGGGGCCCGCGATACCGTGCCGGACCAGGGGGTCGCTGATCGCGAGGGCTAGGAACTGCCCGAAGCCCTCGCGAATCGCGGTGTGCGGGTCGCCCGGGTGCGAGTCGACCTCCTGCCGCACGATATGCAGGAAGCCGTCGACGAAGCGCAGCACGTAGGCCTCGGCGAGCCCGTCCCGGGACCCGAACTCCTTGTACAGCGTCTGCCTGCTGATTCCGGCCAGCGTCGCGATCTCGGCCATGGTGATCTCGGCCCACGGCTTGTCCACCAGGATCTGGCGCGCGGCCTCGATGGCGGTGCTGCGCGACACCATGCGTGTCATGGCACGCAGCGGGAGACGCCTGGCCTCCGCGCGCATCCGCTCGCGCATGTTGCCGGCGCCGATCAGTGACCGGATATTCAGGTCCACCATGGACTCCATCATCGCAGGCGCCTCCATGTCAGGTCCGGCGACTGCGCCTGGTCGACGCCAGCATGTCCGCGAATCGCTCGAACTTCACACGCGGGCGGCCCTGCACCTCGCCGCGACGGCGCTCGGCGACGTCGATCGACCGCAGGCCGCCGTAGTCGACGACCCGCCCGACGCGGCGGCGGGCCATCCCGACGAAGGCCTCGGAACCGGTACCCCTGCCGCCCGCGAGCTTCCCGGCCGCGACGTCCTCGACCAGGGCCTCGACGGTTGCGATGGCGTCGATCCGGTTGGTGCCGATGCCGCCGCTCGGACCGCGCTTGGCCCAGCCGACCACGTAGCGACCGGGTTGGACGCCGCCGTCGGGGCCGGTGATGCGGCCGGCGGCGTTGGGGAACCGCCCCGCGGCCTCGTCGAAGGGCAACCCGTCGATCGGCACGCTGCGGTACCCGATGGACCGCACGAGCAGATCGGCCGGGATGTCGCGCACGGTCCCAGCGGCGTCGACCCGCACGGCCTCGACGGCCTCGTCGCCCACCGCCGCAACGGGCGAGGTGTGGAACTTCAGGACGATGCGCCGCCGCGACGGGTCCGCGGGCGCGGTGACATCGATCCCGTCGTCCTCGTCCACGACCACCTCGAGCCCAGGAACCGACTGCAGCGCACGGAATTCCGCAGCTGTGTACGCGGCGTCGGTCGCCGCGCGACGGCCCAGTAGCACCACCTCGTGCAGATCCTGGCGGGTGAGGTACTCGAGCGCGCGGTCGGCGATGTCGGTGGTGCGCAGGCGTTCGACCGGGGACAGCAGGATCCGTGCCACGTCGAGCGCGACGTTGCCTGTCCCCACGACGACGGCGCGGTGGCTGCGCGCGGGCAGATCGGGGAAGGGCCGCGGCACGTCGGGGACCGCGTTATACCAGGCCACGAGGTCCGTGGCGGCGGTGCTGCCGGGCAGGTCCTCGCCGTCGATGCCCAGCTTGCGGGCGGATGAGGCGCCCACGCCGTAGATCACCGCGTCGAAGTACTCGTCGATCTCGGCCGGGCTCACGTCGCGGCCCACCTCGATGTTGGTGGCGACGGTGACCCGCGGGTGCCGATACATCAAGTCGAACCCCTTGAGCACGCCCTTGGTCCCGGGGTGGTCGGGCGCGACACCCGCGCGCACCAGTCCGCCCGGCGTGGGCAGCTTGTCGATGACGGTGATGTGCGCGTCGGTGCGTGCGACCAACTCGCGTAGCGCGTAGCCCGCGGACGGCCCGGTGCCGACGATCGCGATCTGGTACTCGGACCCGACGCGCACCGCGGGCCGGTACTCGACGGCGTCCCAACCCGACGTGATCTCCGGGTGCTCGGTGTAGAAGTCGGCGTTGATCTGCGCGTACGGCAGATCGGCGGGACCGAGCCGGTCCAGCGGATAGATCGCGTCGACCGGGCATGCGTCGGCGCAGGCACCGCAGTCGATGCACGTGTCCGGGTCGATGTGCAGGATCTCCGAACCGCCGAAACCCGGCTCACCGGGCGTGGGGTGTATGCAGTTGACCGGACAGACGTTGACACATGACGCGTCACTACAGCACGCCTGGGTGATCACATGCGGCATCAGTACATGTTCGCTTTGCGATACCACTTCAGAGCCGCACGGTTCAGCAGACCGCACTCATCGAGGAACTCCATGAGGTGGACGCAGCTCTCGCGGACCTGCGACCTGTAGTACGGGTTGTTCTTCGCCTCACGGACCGCACGCTCGGCGTCGAGGCCGGCGTCGGTGTAGGCCTGCGGATCGTGTAGCGACGTCACGATCAGGTACGCGGCGATCGAGATCACGTAGCCGCGCCACATCTTGCCCCACCGGCTCTTGTCGGCGAGCGACTCGCGCACCTCCTCGCGCGCGAACTTCATGTGCCGCGACTCCTCCAGCACGTGGATCTCGTTCACGGTGCGGATGAAGGGGAGCACGCGCTCGTCGCGCATACAACCACGCTGGAAGACGTCGAGGACCTCCTCGGCCACGAGAATGCCCGCGTAGGCGACCGCCCCGCCGGCGACCTTCTTGAAGATGCGGCCGGCGCGGCCGACGAACTTCGACGGACGGTACGACTTGCCGACCATCTTCTCGGACGCCTTGGCGAACATGAGGGAGTGACGGCATTCCTCGGCGACCTCGACGAGCGCCCACTGGTACTCGGAGGTGTGGTACTCACCGAGGTACTGATCGCGCAGGACCATCTCCTGCAGAATCATCTCGAACCAGATGCCGTTGGTCATCACCGACGCGAACTCGTGACGCGTCAGGTCGATGCGCTGCTCCTCCGTCAGCTCGTTCCAGTAGTCGGTGCCGAACAGGGTGCACCACTCCGGGCTGCAGCCGTGCAGCGACGGGTCCATCGGCTGATCCCAGTCGATCTCGTTGAAGGCGTTGCGCGAGAGTTTCGCGGCGGACTCGAGGAGCCGGTCCGAGACCTGCTCCGCGCCCTGATCCCGCGTGCTCACCGCAGCGTTCTGCGGAGACTGAACCTCGGGGCGTTCGGTGATAGTCATAATCACCAGACCTCTCTCGCGTTGTCGACTTTGACACCTCAAACCTAGACGCGCAGCGCCTCCGTGTCAACGAAACGAACGTGCGGATAGGCGGTGTCAATGTAACGGCCCGATCTCGCGGGGACCGGTACGGTGGCCCTGCGGGGTGGTCTACCGTCGGGGTCGGAACCTCGGCACGGCCGCGGCGCCACCCTTTTGCCCCGCCGCGAAAAGAGGATCCCAGTGCCCGCCCTCCACCCCGTCCCGTCCGCCGACCTGCAGCCCGGTCGGCCGGGTGTCCACGAGTTCTCCGTCCGGTCGGCGCGCAGCGTCGACTGGGTGTGGGAGGAGCTGACATCCGACAACCCGTTGCACTGGTGCAAGTCGCTGCGCGCGGTCCGTTGGACCAGCCCGCGGCCCTTCGCTGCGGGTACCACGCGCCGGGTCGTCCTGGGACCCGGCGTGAGCGCCGACGAGTTGTTCTTCCAGTGGGACGAGATCGGTGAGAACCGTGAGATGGCGTTCTACGTCCAGTCTGCGACCGCGCCCGGACTCAGCCGCCTGGCCGAGCGTTACAGGGTCGAGCCCGCACCGACCGGCGGCTCGGTGTTCACGTGGACGCTGTTGGTCGAGCCCGTCGGGGGCCGCATCGGGGCGCGGCTTGCGGCGCCGGTCCTCACGCTGATCGTCGCGTCGCTGCGCAGGGACACGGAGAAGTACTTCAGCGCCTGATGCGGGTCGCGAGCCGGGCGCCGAGCGCGGCGAGCGCGACGCATACCGCGGCGACGCCGAGCGAGATGCCGTACGGCCGGTCGAGCACCGTTCCGTTCGGGGGCCGTCCGGACCCGCGCGTGACGGGCGTCGCCAGCACGGCGATGGTGACCGCGAGCACCCCGGCCGCCAGCGCGGCCGCCCACCACCGCGGGGGCAGTAGCCGTCGCGAGGTATGCCCGGCGAGCAGGCACACGGGCGCGAACACCCCGTCGTGGAGTGCCAGCGCCGCCGCTGCCCACAGCGCGGCGGAGACCAGGTCACCGGGCGGGAGGCCGGCCGCGAGCCATCCGCCGTATGCGAGCGCGCCGAGCCCGGCGGTGCCCAGCGCGGCCCGTGTGGCTCTCACCCGAGCACCTCGATCCGGTGTACCCACTTGGTCTGGGTGACCCCCGGGCGGCTCGGCGCGATCAGCCGGCAGGGGTAGCCGTGGTCGAGGTCGAGTTCCGCCCCGTTCACGCGTAGCGCGAGCAGGCTCTCGGTGGCGCGCACGTGCGGCGCGGGCAGCGTTGAGACCCCGTAGAGCCCCGTCTCGAGCGAATGGAAGCGGAGCGCGGCGCCGTCGGGGGCGGACGCGAGAGCGGCGAGGTCGCCTACCCGCACGCCCGTCCAGGTGGCCCACGTCGTCCATCCCTCGACGCAGGCGATGGGTAGCCGGACGGTGGCCTGTGGCAATGCCCGGAGCTCGGCGAGAGACAGCACGACGGTGCGCGGCCCCGCCACGGTGAGCCGGAATCCGGGATCTGCCGCCGCTGCCCGTACGCCGGCGGCCGCGGCTGTGCGGTTGACGGGTAGGCCCTGTGGCCCGTCCCCCGAGCGTGGCGCGAACACCGCGATCCTGCGCAGGCCGGGGACGCTCTGGCCGCCGACGGCCAGCGCTGCCAGGGCGGCCGCCGAGAGCCCCGTGAAGAGGACTGCTCGGCGCGAGACCCCCGCCACGGGTTCGCTCTCGGGGCTCCTCCGGTATGCCGCAGCGATATCGGGCAGCTTGACGGCCACGTGTATCGCGACGGAGCCGGCGGCGACCCATGCGACCGCGTAGTGCGCGGTGGGGAAGAAGAACCGCCACGGGTACCACTGCGCGATGTTGAGCAACCCCGTCGACAGCTCGAACAGGATCGCCATCACCAGCACGGCGATCGAGGCGCGCTCGGCGGCTCGCCGCAGACTTGCTGCGGGTGCGCGCCATGAGCCGATCAGGGGACGTGCGAACAGCTTCGGATACACGACGGCCAGCTTGAGCAGCGTCAGCGGGATCGCGGCGACGCCCGAAGCGACGTGCGCGCCCTGTGTCAGCTGGTACAGCCACGCCGGATGTGCGGGCCAGGCGAACCATGACGGCGGGTGCTGGATCAGGTGCGACAGCATTCCCGTCGCGAAGCACACGGCGACCGCTATCCCGAGGGCCGTGCCGAGGTGCGCCGTCAGCCGAGTGGAACGGAGCGCGGGCCGCGGCGGGATCACGGTGCCAGCTCCACGCATCGCCGGCCCCCCACGGTGACCGTGCGCCGCACGCGTCGGTGCGCTGCCCACGCCAGTCCGTCGACGGCGTCCGGGCCGACCTGGCACCACGGAAACCACTCGGACACGGATGATTCCGTGTGCAGGCGTGCGCTGTGCCGATCGATGCCGCGGATCCGGGTATCGACCTCGACCAGTAGCGATCCGTGCCGCGCGACCAGACGTGCGGCGCGCTCGATGAGCCGATGTGGGTCACCGCCGATACCGATGTTGCCGTCCAGCAGCAGAGCGTAGGACCAACGACCCTCGCCCGGCAGCGGCGCGAACACGTCCCGCAGGATCGCTGCGCCGCCGCGTGCCCGCGTGAGAGCTACCGCCGACGGAGCGCTGTCCACACCGAGCGCCGGAACCCCGTGCCGCAAAAGGGATTCCACGACCCGACCGGGGCCGCAGCCCAGGTCCACCGTCGGACCCCGGCACCAGCCGGCGATGGTGGAGACCAACTCGGTGTCCTCGTTGTCCGAGGCGCGCCAGCGGCGCACGGGCAGCGGATGCGACCGACCGGAACCGCGCTCCAGGGCCGCCGCGGTGTCCCCGGCGAACGCCGGCTCCCACACCGCGGTCACAGCCGGGCCACCGCGAGCCGCCTCGCGGTGGTGGCGAACTCGCTACCCGGCGGGCACGCGGCCGCGACGACGGACACGTCCGACGGTCGGTCGACGTCCCGCAATGGCGCCAGCATCGTGACCGAGAGGCCCGCGCTGCGCAGTGCCCGGCGGGTGTCGGCGCCGGTGAGCGGTGTCGACATCCGCACGTGCAGTAGTGCTTCCGCTCCGCGACCGCCGTGCAGACCGAGGGCCCACCACCCGCCGTCGAGGGCGGGGCCGAGGACGGCCGTGCCGGCGCCGAGCTGATCGAGACCGTGCGCGAGGAGCTCGGGTGTGACCTGAGGCGTGTCCATGCCGATCTGGAGGACGGGGCCCGGCCCGGCGCGGCGATGCGCGTCGGCGAGCCTCTCCGCGAACGTGGTACCCGTCTGGAGGAACACATCGCACCGCCGCAGGAGATCGTCGCACTCCGCGGGAGCTGTCGGCCCCCAGTCATATTCGTGGAACGCCACCGTGCACCGCGTGTCGGGAACCGCGAGCGCGGCCCGCAGGGTGTCCCGGAGTGCCGCCGCTGCGAGCCGCGCGGCGCCGCCGGCGCCGTAGCCCGGTATGAGGCGCGTCTTGGCGTGGCCCGGCACGGGTCGCTTCGCGACCACGAGGATCGTGTTCACAGAGCGCTCCTCAGGAAGTCGGCGGCGGCGATCGCGCTGCCGCGCACCGAACCGGACACCTTCGACCGGCCCGCGGTCCGGGCGCCGTATGCGATGTCGAACTCCCGGACGTCCCACCGGGCGCGGGCGGCCCGTGTCAGGAGCTCGACCGGATAGCCCGACCGCCGGTCACGGATCCCCAGCTGCAGCAGCTCGTCCCGTCGAGCGGCGCGCAGTGGCGCGATGTCGTGCACGTCGATCCCATACCGCCGGCGCAGGCTGCGGGCGATCAGTGCGGAGCCGGCGCGTGCGTGCCAGGGCCAGGCCCCGGGGGCAGGGCGCCTGCGGCCGACGGCGAGGTCGGCACCGCGTCGCACCGCTCCGACGAGGGCGGTGAGATCGGCCGGGTCGAAGGATCCGTCGCCGTCGATCGTGCACACGATCGGCGTCCCTGCGGCGACGATCCCCGTGTGTACGGCGGCGCCGTATCCGGGCTCCGGCTCGGTCACGACGCGTGCCCCGGCATCACGCGCGGCGGCGTCTGTGCGATCTGTCGAGCCGTTGTCTACGACCAGCACGCCGAACCCACCCGGCACCGCCGAGACCACGGCGCCGATGCTCCGGGACTCGTTGCGGCACGGGATGATAACCGTGACATCGGTCGGGTTCTCTGCCATGTCACCGACGCTAGGCGTGCGCGCCGGGTGCGGGAAGGTGCGGCGTGATGACGAAACGATGACGTCGTCGCGCGGCGGCGATCGGCGCGCCCGTGGGCGGCTAGCGTCTAGGTGTGCGACGGACAGAGGCCGCGGGTGCTGCGGCGGCGGTGCTCCTGGTGGCGGCCGCCGTGGCCGTGCCGCGTCTGGCTTCGGAGGCTTTCCGCATGCGCCTGGTCGCCGAGGCCGCACCGCTGTTCGGGCGCTTCCATCCCCACCTGGGCGTGGGATCCGTTCCGGCACTGGCGATCGCGGCGCTGGTGGTGTGCTGGGGGCCGGCGGCCGTGCGGCGGTCGCCGTTCGGCGCACTCGTCGCGGGCACCGCGGCGACGCTCGCTGCGTGGTCGCTGGCCCTGGGGACCGTCGGGGGTTGGCGTGCGTTCGCGACCAAGCTGACCGGTTACGACCAATACCTGCACGAGGTGCCGCGCGTGCCGGGGATCGCCGTCCTGCACGTGTTCGCGAGGAGGATCCCGGACCACCAACCGGATTCGTGGACGGTGCATGTTTCCGGGCACCCGCCGGGCGCGCTGCTCACGTTCGTCGCGCTGGACCGCATAGGCCTGGGAGGCGGGACGTGGGCGGCGCTCTTCTGCGTGGCGGTCGGAGCGAGCGGCGCTGCGGCGGCGCTGATCGCGGTCCGCGCGCTGGCGGGCGAGGCGGCCGCACGGCCGTGCGCGCCGTTCCTCGCCCTCTTCCCCGGCGGACTCTGGCTCGCGGTGTCGGGCGACGCCTACTTCGCCGGGGTCGCGGCGTGGGGGCTCGCTCTGCTCGCGGTGGCCGCGGCGCGGCGGCGAGGTGCTCGATCGTGGCTCTGCGCAGGGGCGGCGGGTCTGCTGCTCGGATGGGCGGTGTTCCTCAACTATGGGCTGGTGCTCGCTGCGTTTCCCGCGCTCGCGGTACTGATCGCAGCCCGGAATCTCCGGCCGCTGCTCGCGGCGGTGCCGGCGGCCGTCGTCGTCGCGGGGCTGTTCGCTGCGGGCGGCTTCTGGTGGCTCGACGGCTATCACGCCGTGATGATGCGGTACTACCAGGGCATCGCCTCGTTCCGGCCGTTCTCGTACTGGGTATGGGGCGACCTCGCTGCCGCGGCGTGCGCGTTCGGGCCCGCCGGCGGCGCGGCGCTGGCTCGCGCGGGCGCGTCGCTGCGGCGGCCCCGTGCCGCCCCCGCGCTGGCGGTCCTGGTGCTCGGCGCGGCGGCCGCGATGGTCGCAGCGGATCTCTCCGCGCTGAGCAAGGCCGAAGTCGAGCGGATCTGGCTACCGTTCACACTGTGGGTGACGTGCGGCGCCGGGCTCTCAGCCCCCCGTGCGCCGGTCGGCGCGACGCGGGCCTGGCTGGCGGTGCAGGCGGTGACGGCGTTGGTCATCGCCCACGTCGTGCAGGTCTATCAGTGAGGAGGCGGCGGTGACGCACATCCTGGTCGCGGACGACGACGTAGAGGTCGGCGACGTCGTGCGGCGCTATCTGGAGCGTGACGGCCACCGGGTGACGGTCGTCGCCGACGGCGGCGCCGCGCGGCGCGCACTCGCGCAGGAGCGTGTCGACCTGGTGGTTCTGGACGTGATGATGCCGGCTCCGGACGGCATCGCGCTCTGCCGCGGCATTCGCGCAGGCGACGGCGCAGACCCCACGCTTCCGGTGGTGCTGCTCACGGCGCGCGGCGACGAGGACGACCGGATCACGGGACTGGAGGCGGGCGCCGACGATTACGTCGCCAAACCGTTCAGCCCGCGCGAGCTGGCGTTGCGTGTCCGGTCGGTGCTGCGCCGAGCGGCGCCGCCGCTCGCGACGGCTGTGGTGTGCGACGGGCCACTGCGGGTCGACCCCGCGGCGTGCGCCGTGCAGCTCGACGGGCGCGAGGTCTCCACGACCCGAAGGGAGTTCGATCTGTTGCACCATTTCGTCGCGCACCCCGGAGAGGTGTTCTCGCGCGAGGAGCTGCTGGAGCGGGTGTGGGGCTGGGAGTTCGGTGACCTGTCGACTGTGACCGTGCATGTGCGCCGCCTGCGCGCCAAGCTGGGGGCCGATGCGCCCATCGAGACGGTGTGGGGGCGCGGGTACCGCTGGACTCCGTACCCGATCCGCCGCGATGGACTCGAACCGTGGGAGGCGAAGTGAGCCAGGACATCCCGCAGATCGCCCTGCTAGCGCTGCTGTGGTCGGCGCCGGTAGTGCTGCTCGGCGCGGTCGTGCTGTGGCGGGCGCGGTCGATGTCGCTCCAGGTGTCGATGGTGGTGCTGGTCCTGGTGCCCGTCCTCGCGGTCCTGTCCGGCGTCGTGGGCGTGAGCGGATTCATGTTCACGGCGGACTTCACGCGCACGGTTACCGTACTGGGTGCGGTGTCGGTGGTGGCGGTTCCCGCCGCGGTCGCACTGGGGCGGTTTCAGGCACGGAGAACAGTGTGGGAGAGGCAGATTCGCGAACAGGAACGTGTCGCGGAGGCCGCCCGGCGCGACCTCGTCGCGTGGGTGAGCCATGACCTGCGGACGCCGCTCGCTGGAATCCGCGCGATGTCGGAGGCACTGCGCGACGCGGTCGTCACCGACCCCGGCGAGGTCACGGAGTTCGCGCGTCGCATCGACCGCGACGCGGTGCGGCTCGCCGCCATGGTGGACGACCTGTTCGAGATGTCTCGGATCCATTCCGGCGCACTGCGCCTCGATCTGGAGGTGATCGACGCCCGCGAGGTCGTCGACGAGGTACACGCAGGACTGGAGCAGGCGGCCGTGCGCGCGGGGATCACCGTCGAGGTACGTGCCGAGGGTGCGGTACCCGTGCACGCGAGTGTCTCCGCGCTCGCGCGGGTGCTGCGCAATCTGGTTCTCAATGCCGTCGCCCACACCCCCGCCGGCGGCCGTATCGTCCTGTCGGCGGTTGCGCAGGACGGCGATGCGGTGCTGCGTGTCGACGACACCGGCACCGGCATCGCGGAGGCCGACCTGCCGCGGATCTTCGACGTCGCCTTCCGAGGGACCGCGTCCCGGTCGCCCGTCCACACGGAAGGGCTGCCCGCCGGATCCGGTATGGGACTTGCGATCGCCCGGGGCCTGGTCGAGGCGCACGGTGGCGGGATCGCGGCGCAGAACCTGGTACGGGGTACGCGATTCGAGATACGCCTGCCACTCGCGTCGGGCGGTGCCTGATCACACTCGCTGGGGCTCGTTCGGCGTCGTCGCGCGCAGGGAGTCGGTTGCGAATCGGGCGAGGCCGTCGTCGGGGGCGATGCGCGCGGTGAAGCCGAGGAGCTCTCGGGCCCGTGCGGGGTCGGCGACGATGTGCCGCACATCCGCCGCGCGATACTCCCCGGTGACGACGGGAGCGGGCCCGCCCGCGTGTTCTGCAAGTATCCGGGCCACGTCGCCAACGGTGACCGGGGTTCCGGAGCACACGTTCAGTGGCACGAATCCGCCGCCGTCGGTGAGGGATTCGATGGCCAGAACGTTCGCGTTCGCGACGTCGGACACGTGGACGAAATCGCGCGTCTGTCCGCCGTCCTCGAAGACGCGCGGCGCGCACCCGGCCGCGAGCGCCGACCGGAAGATCGACGCGACGCCGGCGTACGGGGTGTCCCGTGGCATCCGCGGACCGTAGACGTTGTGGTAGCGCAGCGCGACCACGTGGCCGCCGGTGGCGCGGGCCCACGCGGCGCAGTAGTGCTCCTGCGCCGCCTTCGACGCCGCGTACAGGCTCTGCGGGGCGAGTGGGGCGTCCTCGCCTGTCGGCGACCAGCGGGCGGGCTCTCCCGACGATAGGTAGCGCTCGAACCTGCCTGCGGCGAGGTCGGATCCGCTGCGCTCCCGTGGCGCCGCCGGCCGGCCCAGGCGGTCGACGTACGCGCCGTCGCCGTAGACGACCATCGACGACGCGAGTACGAGGCGCGCGCACCCCGCGCGGTGCATCGCCGCCGACATCGCCGCCGTGCCGAGGTCGTTGTGCGCCGCGAACCCGGGGGCGTCCTGCATGTCGACGCCGATCCCGACGAGCGCGGCCTGGTGGCACACGGCGTCGACACCGCGGAGCAGGCTCGTCAGGCCGTCGACGTCGCGGACGTCGCAGCGGTGGATGTCCGGTGGCGGCGCAGCGCCCGGGCCGTGCGCCTGCGGCAGCATCGCGTCGACGGCGACCACGTCGTGCCCCGCCGCGGTGAGTGCGTCGTGGACGTGCGAGCCGATGAAGCCCGCGGCGCCCGTGAGAAGGATCCGCATGCCCCCAGCCTCGTTCCCGGGACCCGGACCCGCCAGCACGGCGGGCCGGTGGTCACCGTTTCGTCACATCCGGGGGCGGCGGACGGGCAGGAGGGCACAGTAACCGACAGGCTCGCTCAGGCGGGGCGGGGCTGCTCGCCCGCGGCGCAGAGGCAACCGTCCTCTGGATCCGTAGCCGAGACGGCCGTCCGCACTGCGGCCGTGAGCCGGTCGACGTGCCTGCCGAACTCGGCGAGTACGTCGGCCATCTGCACGCCTTCGCCGGGCTCGATACCCGCGTCGAAGTCGGTGACCAGCGCGATGGCCGCGTAGCAGAGCTTCAGCTCCCGGGCCAGTGCTGCCTCGGGCAGGCCGGTCATGTTCAGCAGCGACCACCCCTGCGCGGCGTACCAGCGGGACTCGGCGCGCGACGAGAACCGTGGTCCCTCGATCACGGTCATCGTGCCGCCCTCCGCGGCACCGGTCCCGAGAGCCGCGCGACGGAGTCCGGGGCAGTACGGGTCGGCGAATCCCACGTGGATCGCGGGCCCGTCGAAGTAGGTCGACACCCGCGATGTCGTGCGGTCCACCAGTTGATCCGGAACAGCGATGGAACCGGGTGGAAGCTCCGTCGTGAGCGATCCGACGGCGCACGGGGCCAGCACCTTTCGCACCCCCAGGCTGTGCAGGGCCCACATGTTGGCGCGGTACGGCACGGTGTGCGGTGCGAACTCGTGGCTGCGTCCGTGCCTCGGCAGGAACGCGACAGCCGTTTCACCGACGGTGCCGATCGACACGGGTGCGCTCGGCGGGCCGTACGGGGTATCGACGACGCGTTCGTCGGTCGGTCCGTCGAAGAAGCGGTACAGGCCCGTTCCACCGACGACGGCGATATGGGGCTCGTTGGACGTCATGCCACCAGCATCGCGCGTGTCGCCGCGCGACGCGAGTCACGTCTGTCCGGACGCAGTTCGGATCCAGGTAGTGCAGTACTGTTCCGCTCGCCGGTGCGTACGGCGATACCCTGGGCACGTGAGCGACGACCGGGGGAACGGTGCGGACACGGGACAGGTGGGTCTGCCCCCGAATCCGCACGCACATCCCGACGCCACGACCGGCGAGTTCCCGAGTGCTTCGTCGGCCACCCGCATGGTCGACGTCCCGACCGGGCGACTCGCTCATGCGCCCAACTCGCCGACCGGCGAGATCCCCGGCGCGCCCGGTCCGCGCGCGCAGACGCGGGAGCTGCGCGGCGTGGCGCCGGAACCCGACACGTACGACCCGTCGACCGACGTCACGCCTAAGGTATCCGTGCCCGGAGGGCCGAATCGCGTCATCCCGCCGAGGCCGCAGGCCTACTCCGATACGTTCGCCGCCCAGCCGGGTGTCGTTCGTCCCGGGATCGACGACGCGCCCGAGACCTGGGTCCGGGCCGCCGCGCCGCCCGCCCGCGAGTACGTGCAACCGGGTTGGGTCGCGCCGCCCCGGCCGAAGTCGAAGGCCGTGCCGGTCACCGTGACGATCGGCGTGCTCGCGGTTCTCGCCGCCGTGGTGTTCGCGCTGGTGCGGTTCGGCGTGCTCGGCGGGGGAGACGGCGACGAGGCCTCGCCCCAGACCATGGCGACTTTCCCGGGTTCGGCTGCCGCGGCGCCGACCACCGCGGCGCCGACGACGGCGGCGCCGACCCACCGGGACGCGGCCGGACGCATCGAGGACGGCGTCCGCGCAGCGAAGGTCGGTGACTGCGCCGCCGTCGGCCGCTCGGGCCGGTCGGTCACAGACTTCACGGTGGTCCCGTGCACGGACGCCCGTGCCGCGTACGTGGTCTCCGGTCGTGGGACCGACCGCTCCGTGTGCGGCGACTCCACCTGGATCAAGACCAGCAACGAGGCCCTCAGGCCCGTAGACGTGGTCCTCTGCCTGAGTGGTCGATAGCGCTCAGGTGTACCGCACACCCGTGATCCGGTGCAGCGAGAACTCGCGTTCCAGCCCTCGTTCGTCGCGCACCAGCACGCGTCCGTTGCGTTGCCCCTGAGGCCGGACGCGTTGCAGGGAACGCGTTCCGTTGGCGTCCACGTAGCCGAGCACCACCGCCCGGCCCGTCAGCTTCGCGTTCTCCAGGAGCAGCACCGCCTCGGCGCCGCGCACCTCGCCGTCGGGATCGGATCGTGGCTCCGCCTCACGCTCCCGGATCCGTGCGACAGCGCTCGCGAGGGATTCCGGTGTCGGGCCTGCGGGTCCGGTGGGGCGCGGGCGCGGCGGAGGCACGCGAGCGGGCGCGGGCCGCAGGTCGACGACGGCACCGGCAGCGTTCTCCGCGGCCGCGGGGTAACCGGCCTGACGCAGCGCGGCGACGACGTCCGCGAGCGGCGCCTGCGAGATCGCGACTGTGGGCGCGATGACGCGCAGCGCCAGATCGACGGCGACTGGTGCGGACGCGACGGCCGTGATCAGCGCGGGGTCGTCCGACCGGACGAAGGAGGATGCGACGCCCGCGCGCAGCTGGCCGTGCCTCCGCGCGACATCGTCGATGAGGTACGTCAGCGTCTGGGGGACGGGTGTGGCGGAGTGCGCCGCGAAGAACGCATGCAGCTCCGCCGCTGCGCGGCCGGCGTCGAGCGCACGGCGCAGCGAGCCCTCGGTCACGCGGTACACGCTGGCCCCGCCCGCGGACTCGAGGTTCGCGACCAGCGTCACCACCGCGGCGAAGTCGTGTGCCATGGGCCCGGGCACGGTGAGTGTGAGGTCCGCCTGTAGCAGGAACTCCTCGACCGGCTCGGGCAGCGCCGCCGCCGCGACCCCGGCGACGGCGGCGCGCGAGTCACCGTCGCGGGCGGCTCTGCCGATGCCGGAGAGCGCGCCGCGCGCGACCAGCCCGACGGCGGCCGCCTCGCCCAGGATGTGCTCGATCGACGCCCGGGTGAGGCGGCGCTGCCAGCGTGGATGCGCATAGCGTGCCGCATTCTGCAGCGCGGTCACCGGCGGGGCCACACCGGTGTCCGCCTTCGCGAGCGTGCCGAGCACGGCCCGGCGGTCGAGGGGCGCGACGGTGCTGCGCGCGCCCGCGCTGAGCGGCCCGATCACACCGTCGTCGGTGCGCGTGCCGATGGCGGACGGGCGGCGCCGCATCCGCAGCCATGCGAGTGCCAGGTCGGCCCAGCGGTCGGGCGCGGGCGCGGCGAGCCAGCCGTCGACGCCGGACGTGGGTGCGACCGCGACCTCCTCGCCTACGTCGCCCGCGGCGATGAGGTCCGCCTCGGCGAGCAGCTCGAGGACGAGGGCGGCGCGACCCTCCTCGAGGCCGGTGGCCTTGGCGATGCGGCGCAGCTGCAGGATCCCGATCCCGCCCGAGCGCAGGGTCGGGGCCGGTACCGCACCCAGCAGCTCGATCACGGCCTCGGCGTGCCGCAGCAGCTCGAGCGCCTCGGACGCTCCGGCGGCGTCCACATCGGCGACGACGGGGCCGTCGAGGGCGGGAGGCCGTAGCTGCCACGGATCGGCAGGGTCGTCACCGCGCAGGAGGGCGCCGACTGCGGCGGGCAGCTCCACCGTCAGCTCGTCCACTCGGGCGAGCAGACCTTTGGCGAAGAGTCGCTGGACGGGGTGGTCGGCGGGTGCGGTGTCGCCCGCAGCCGTGCTGCGGCCTATGGGGTTCCCCGCGGCCAGGCGGTGCAGTAGCGCGGTCTCGGCCTCGGAGCACGTGTCCAGCAGTTCCCGCAGCTCGGCGACGGTGTGCAGCTGGCCGGTGAGCTGCGGGGTTCGCCACGGCAGGGCTTCGCGAACGGTCGGTGCGACGCGCAGGGCGCCGTCCGGTCCCCATGCGAGGGCGAGCGCGCGCAGCCGCCGGATGCGCGCGGTGATCCCGGCCTTCGTGATCCGGCCCGCGAGCGCGGTGTAGACGGCCTCGGCCGGCACGGGTTCCTGAGTCGCCCGCTGCGCGACGAGGACCTCGATCACCGCCATCGCGGGCAGGTCCAGATCCTCCGCGGCGCGGGCGATCGACGGCCCGGCGCTCAGCCGGGACGCGAGCACGGTCAGCGTCGGGGGCGGGGGCGTGGCGACGTCTCTGCGCTCGCCCAGCAGCTGCGTCAGCTCGCGGTCCGGGCGGCCGCCCAGCCATACCGCCAGGCCCGCGACGGGATCGTCGGGCGTCGGGCTGGTCACCCCGTACAGGGTAGAAGGCGCCGTGGCCACCGGCTCGGCCGCGGGGCGTGTCAGAATATCCACGTGTCTGAGACCGCGAAGAGCAACAGCTATGTCGACAACGGGTGGCCCCGCGAGATCGCCGACGCCGGCGAGCATGCCGTGTCCGAGTTCGCGGCCCCGCTGGTGGGGGCGCTCTCCCCGTTCGGCGAGGTGGCCTTCCCGCAGGAGAACGTCCCCTACATCCACCCCGTCACCAAGGTGAACCGCTGACCGAACCGCGCCTCACGCACGTCGACGAGTCCGGCTCGGCCAGGATGGTCGACGTGGCGGGTAAGGCTGCGACGGTCCGCACGGCGGTGGCCGCGGCCACGTTCCGTACCACCGGTGATGTCGTCGCCGCGATCGCCGAGAACCGGATCGCGAAGGGCGATGTCCTCGCGACCGCCCGCATCGCGGGCATCATGGCGGCCAAGCGCACCCCCGACCTCGTCCCGCTGTGCCATCCCGTGCCGCTGACGTCGGTGTCCGTGGACATCGAACTGTCCGACGCGGCTGTGGATGTGGTCGCCACCGCACGTGCCACCGGCCCCACGGGAGTCGAGATGGAGGCCCTCACGGCGGTCACCGTCGCCGGGCTGACTCTGCACGACATGGTCAAGGCCCTCGATCCCGCCGCGGTCCTCACCGACGTGCGTGTGCTCCGCAAGGAGGGCGGCAAGAGCGGGGAGTGGGTCCGTGCCTGAGCCGCGGCGCGCGGCGGTCGTCGTCGCCTCCACCCGTGCGGCCGCGGGGACCGTATCCGATCGCACGGGACCGATCATCGTGGAGTGGCTGCGCGCCAGAGGTTTTCGTGTCCCAGACGCAAAGGTTGTGCCCGACGGTGCGCCGCTCGGCGCAGCCCTGCGTTCGGTCCTCGAAGACGACCCGCACCTGGTGCTCACCACCGGCGGCACGGGTGTCACGCCCACGGACGCGACTCCCGAGCAGACCAGGCCACTGCTGGATCGCGAGATACCCGGCCTCGCCGACGCGATCCGCGCCGCCGGGCTACCGAACGTGCCGACCGCGGTTCTCTCGCGTGGGCTCGCGGGCATCGCCGGAACCACCCTCGTCGTCAACCTGCCCGGCTCGCCCGGGGGCGTACGCGACGGCCTCGCAGTGCTGGGGGCCGTGGTCGACCACGCGCTGACGCAGATCGCGGGCGGGGATCATGCTGTGGATGTCGACCGTGGCTGAACACACCGCGACCCTGACGGACGAACCGATCGACCTGCCGTCGCACGAGCGCGCCGTCGCCGACGGGGCCGCGGGCGCGATCGTCGGGTTCGTGGGTGCGGTCCGGGATCACGATCGGGGCCGGGCGGTCACACGGCTCGAATACAGCGCGCACCCTACGGCGGCCCGCGTCCTGGACGAGGTCGTCGCGGCCGTTGCGGCACGCGCGCAGGGCGTGCGTACGGTCGCCGTGTCGCACCGCGTGGGCCGTCTCGAGGTCGGGGAGCCGGCGCTCGTCGTCGCGGTGTCCGCCGATCACCGCCGCGCGGCATTCGAGACGTGTGCGCTGCTCGTCGACGAGGTGAAGGCGGCGCTGCCGGTGTGGAAGCACCAGGTCTTCACCGACGGCACAGACGAATGGGTCGGCAGCGCCTGAACGCTGCCGACCCATTCGTCGGTATGAGAGACCTCGAAGGTCAGTAGCCGGACTTCTGCAGCTCCTGCAGGAACTTCAGCACGGCCGGGTCGACGTTCTTGCCCTGAGCGCGCGCGTGGTTGATCGCCTGCTGCAGCGCCGCGGAGCCCTTGGCGGTCTGGTGCGCCGCGGCCCCGGCGGCCTTCTTCACGGCCGGCTTCTTGGCAGCGGCCTTGACGGCCTTCTCGGCAGGCTTGGTGGCCTTCTTCACGGCCGGCTTGCTGGCCTTCTGGACCGACTGGGCCTGCGAGCTGGTGTCGGTGGCCGACACGCTGCGCTGGGTGGCCGCGCCGAGACCGGTGCCGCAGACGGGCCATGCGCCCTTGCCCTGGCCGGCGAGCACCTTCTCGGCGACCGCGATCTGCTGGGCCTTGCTGGCCTGATTCGCCGACGGTGCGTACTGCGACCCCCCGTATGCGTCCCAGGTGGACTGGCTGAACTGAAGACCGCCCTGGTACCCGTTGCCGGTGTTGATGGCCCAGTTGCCACCGGACTCGCACGAGGCGACGGTGTCCCACTGGGAATCGGTGGCGGCGTTGGCCGAGGGGGCGAAGGCGAGACTCGCACCGCCGATGAGGGCGCCGGCGGCGGCGGCCTTGGCGACGGTACGGCCGGTGGTGGACTGCTTACGATGGCGACCGGTCATGGCGGTGTTGTTCTTCCTCTCTACACGCACCTACGAAGTGAGCTGTCGGGTTCGGGCGAGAGGTTGCCCGGCCGGTTCCCGCCGATGCGGTTCCCGGCTTGACCCCAAGGGCCTTGCGGCCCGCATCGCCCCAGGTGGAGCGATGTGGTGGTTCCTCCGTCTTCGTCCTGCTGAAGTAGTAGTCGTGTGCCCCTGCCGGCTGCTGGACGAAGCTGGGTGCGGCGTCCGGCTGAGGGGCCGCTCCTGCGGCCGCGATCGACGGTACGTGGTGCGCGGACGGATGTCATCTCTTTCGCTGTTATCGGTTCGTGACCGTCGAGCAGCCGCTGCGCAACCGAATTCTTGGGAAATCCGCAGGTCGAATCAAGGAATACCCCGTTCGTTGCACACTTGTTATCCAAATGTGATGTGACGAACCTCACATTGAGTTCCGGGACACGCGGCGCGGACACGCCGGTTCTACCCGCCCGCGAAGGGCGGGAGCACGTCCAGGACACCGTTCGCCTGCGTGGTCGCCGGATGCCGAACGGCGACCTCGTCCAGCAGATACGAGCAGCGGGTGAGCACCGTGGCGAGTCCGGGATGCAGCTCCGCCAGAAGCTCCGCCACGTCGGCGACGGTCGCCGTATCCGGTGCCGGCACCGCTTCCTCGTGGACGCCCGCCGCGGCCCGTGCGGCAGCGAAGTAGCGCACGTGCACGTGGTGCACGCGTCAGCCGCCGATCGCGCTCATGGGGCGGGCGGGCTGCAGGAAGGAGGGATCGTCGATCCCGTGGCCCGGCTGCTTGCCCAGCATCGCGGCGCGCCACAGGCCCGCCAACTCGCCGTCGGTGGCTCCCGCGCGCAGAGGCGTCAGGAGGTCGGTCTCCTCCTGCGCGAACAGGCATGTGCGGATGCGGCCGTCGGCCGTGAGCCGGACGCGGTCGCAGTCGCCGCAGAACGGCCGCGTGACGGACGCGATGATCCCGACGGTGCCCGGGCCCCCATCGACGGTGTACCGCTGCGCGGGTGCGCTGCCGCGCGCCTCGTCCGCGGGCGCGAGCGTGAACCGGTGGCCGAGCTCTTCGAGTACGTCGCCGGCCGTGACCATCCGATCCCGTTCCCAGGTGTGCCCGGCGTCGAGCGGCATCTGCTCGATGATCCGCAACTCGTATCCGGCCTCGAGGCACAGCTCGAGCAGTGGAACGGCGTCGCCGAGGCGGCCGGGGCCCAGCACGGCGTTCACCTTGACGGGGGTCAGTCCCGCGGCCTGTGCGGCCTGCAGGCCTGCGAGCGCATCGTCGAGCCGGTCGCGGCGCGTAACGGCCGCGTACTCCGTGCGGTCGACGGTGTCGAGCGAGACGTTCACGCGGTCGAGACCGGCTCCGGCGAGGCGCTCCGCCTTACGGGCGAGAGACAGTCCGTTGGTCGTGAGCGCGATAGAGGGGCGCGGATCCAACGCCGCCGTGTGCCCGACGATCGCCGCCAGGTCCGCCCGGAGCAGTGGTTCGCCACCGGTGAAGCGCACCTGTTCGACGCCGAGATCGCGCACGGCCAGCGACACCAGGCGGCAGACCTCGTCGGTGGCCAGCACGTGGGTGCTGGCCATCCAGTCGAGGCCCTCCGCGGGCATGCAGTACGTGCAGCGGAGATTGCACCGATCGGTGAGGGACACGCGTAGATCACGGGCCACTCGCCCGTACCGGTCGACCAGACGCGCGGTCATCGCCGGATGCCGCCCACCACCACGGCGGCGATCGCCAGGACCAGCCCGATCGGCGCAAGTGGTGTACACAGATAGACCCACAGCGGGGCGGTGACGCCGTGATCGACGGCCGGCGTCACGAACAGCGCGATGATGGCGACGAGACCCACCGCGAAGAGCAGTATGCCCATCCGGACCGCGTACGAAACCACCTTGCCCACACCGCTACGATAGTTGACAAGGCGTCCCGCGACTCGTGGGGCGTTTTTGATTGTTTCGACAGAGCAGGTGAAACGAAGGTGCCTACCGGCAAGGTCAAGTGGTACGACGCGGAGAAGGGCTTCGGCTTCGTGTCTCAGGACGGCGGCGAAGACGTGTACGTCCGTGCCAACGCGTTGCCCGGCGGCGTCGAAACGCTCAAGCCGGGTCAGAAGGTCGAGTTCGACATGGCCGCCGGTCGCCGCGGACCGCAGGCCCTGCGGCTCGCCGTGCTCGAACCGGCCCCCAGCGTCTCGCGCGGCGCCGCCCAACGCACGCGTAAGCCGGTCAACCGGCGGCCCGCGGACGAGCTGCACGGGATGATCGAGGACATGATCCAGCTCCTCGATACCGGCGTGCAGCAGGAGCTCCGCAAGGGCCGCTACCCCGACCGCAAGAACGCGGAGCAGATCGCCAAGGTGCTGCGGGAGATCGCGCGCGAGCTCGACTCGTAGGACTCCGTCACCGCTTGGGTGCGAGGTGCGCCGGGAGGGTGTCGATAGACCAGGCGGCCTGCGTGAGGAGATTGCCGAACGAGTCCTGGACGACCGACGGCACGTGCACCTCGATCTGCGCCACCAGGGCGTCCGGCTTCGACATCAGGGTCAGCATCGACTGCCCGGGTTCGAGGTGCGTGGTGTTCTCGACCGTCGAGGCGCCGCCCGGGAACAGGTACTGCACCGACACGTCCCAGGGCCGCTCGGAGATGTACGAAGGCATCGAGACCCAGATGGTCTGGCCGGGCTCGAGCGGGATCTTCGCGGGGCTGCCCTTGGGATCACACCTGCCCTGCCCGACGTCGTCGCAGTACAGGTAGGGGCTCACGTAGCGCAGGCCGGAGGGGCCGGCGACGCTGAGTTGCGGGCGGTCGACGGCGTCGCGGTTGTGCCGCACCGCTGCGAACACCGTCAGTCCGATCGCGATTGCGGCCACCACGAGCGCGGCTACGGCCGCGATGACGACGTTGCGGCTGGGCTTGGGGATCACAGGGTGCGCCTTGTCATGGTTGGACGGGAGTGTAATGGACGTCCCCGCCGGGGGACGGGGCGCGCTCGGGCCGCTTGCCGCCTATGCCGGGGATCAGCGAGGAGCCGCGGTACGTGAGCACGGTCTGCACCGTGCCGAGCACCATCAGCGCGGCGACCGTGGTGAAGCCGATCCACAGTGTCGGCGGCAGCAGCACGCCGAGCGCGGCGCCGAACACCCAGCCGAGCTGTAGCGCGGTCTCCGATCGCCCGAACGCCGAAGCGCGGGACTCGTCGGGTAGGTCGTCCTGGATGGATGCGTCGAGCGAGACCTTGCCGACCGCGGAGGCGCCGGACGCGACGAACGTCGCCACGGCTGCGAACAGCAGGTTGTGGAACGCGGCCGCGACGATCGCAGCGGCGGTCGCGGACACGGTCGCGGACACGATGACCCGTGCGGGTCGGCCGAGCTTCAGGCGCGCGCCGATCCCGGTACCGATGAAGTTGCCGACACCCGCTGCCGCGCCCACCGAACCGATCATCGCGAGCTGCTGCCACCCCGTGCTGCCGTGTGCCTGTTGCGCCTTGCCGTAGAAGGCGACGAAGAGTGTGAGGAAGCCGGTGAGGATGCGGATCGTCACGTTGCCCCACAGACCGGTCACGACGGTGCGGCCCAGGGGGGTCCGCAGGTGCTTGAACGCCGCCGCGGCCTTCGCGGTCGCCGCCTTCGTTCCGGACCCGTGTGCCGCCTCGAAGGAGCCGGGACCGGCGTCCGGCGCGGTGCGGCGCAGCTTGCCGGTGTACGTCAGTGTCGTCGGGACCTCGCCGGATGTGTTCTCCACCCATTTCGGAATCCGCAGGCACAGCCAGGCTCCGACCGCAGCCATCACCACCAGGGAGTACATGGCGCCGGGGATGTGCAGGCCGCGCCCGAGCCCGAACTCGCACGCCGCGGCGATGCCGCCGCCCAGTCCGGTGCCCGCGACCAGGCCGAACAGGGTCAGCCGGGAGTTGACGCGCGCAAGATCGATGGAGGGCGGCAGCACCCGCGGTGTGACCGCCGACTTCAGCACCGAGAACGATTTGGACAGGACCAGCATGCCCAGCGCGCACGGGTAGAGCACCCACGGGTCGAAGTTGACGGTGTTCGCGACGGGGTCGTAGCTGCAGTTCGCGATGAGCGTGATCGCCAGCGCGGCGCGGGCCGCGAACGAGACGGCGAGTGCGATGCGGCGGCCGTGCTGGATGCGGTCCAGCAGCGGTCCCATGAACGGTGCGATCACCGCGAAAGGGGCGATGTTCACGACCAGGTACAGGGCCACCTTGGTCTTGGACTCGGCCTGCGCGGCCGCGAAGAAGAGCGTGTTGGCCAGTGCGACCATCAGCGCCGCGTCGACTGCGTTGTTGAGTATCACCGGGTATGTCAGCGCCGTGAGCCCGGACTTGTCGGCTCCGTCGGCGCGGGCGGCCTGGTTCCACTTGGCGATGCCGCGGCCGGTCAATTCCCGTCCTCGCATCGCGGCGACGCGGGTGACCGTCAGCTTGCGCGGCATGCGCTGTGCGCGTGCCGCCTCCGCACGCTCCTCGCGGCGTCGGCGGTCGGTCTCATCGATGGGGGGCAGGTGGTGGTTGGTCCGGTATTGCGGCGGGGCGTCCGGTTCGCTGCCCCGGCTCTCCCGGCGGGTGTCTCCGATCCGGCGCGTGTGCCCGGGCCCCGGCGGCTGGGAGCGACGGGGCGGACGCGACGCGCCGCCGCCCGGCCGGCCGCTGCCGTCGGGCGGGTACTGGCGATCCCCGGGGTGTCCGCTCACTCCGTCGATTGTTCCGCATCGGGCGCGGCGCCGCCGCACCCACCTGTCGGTCTGCGTGGGTGTTGCGGCAGACTGGTCGCGTGAGTTCCGCATTGCACACCAGCGCCGCCGTGGATGTCGCGCGCGCGGCGCTCGAGACCGACGAGGGTGCAGCTGTCGGTGCGCATGTGGCGTCCGTCGCAGAGGACGACTTCTCCGTGGCCCACTACTTCGAGGCGGACCTCCCCGCGTACCGCGGCTGGCAGTGGTGTGCCGTGGTCGCAGCCAGCCCCGGTGGCGAGGTGACCGTCTCCGAGACCGCCCTGCTCCCCGGACCGGACGCCCTGACGCCGCCCGCGTGGGTGCCCTGGGATCAGCGCGTCCGTGCGGGGGACCTGGCGCCCGGCGACGTGCTCCCGCCGGCGCACGGCGATCCGCGGCTCGAGCCCGGTTACATGCTGAGCGGCGATCCCGAGCAGGACGCCGTCGCCGGCGAGATCGGCGTGAACCTGGAGCGCGTCATGACCCGTCTGGGCCGCACCGAGGCCGCCGGCCGCTGGCTGGAGTCCGAGTTCGGCCCCGAAGCCGAGATGGCACGCTCCACGCGTTTCCACTGCGGCGACTGTGCGTTCTATCTGCCGCTCGCCGGCGTCCTGCGGGCGGCCTTCGGTGTGTGCGGCAACGAGTTCGCCGCGGACGGCCGGGTCGTGCATGCGCACTACGGCTGCGGCGCGCACTCGTCGGCGACAGGATCGTCGGGTTCCGGGAGCCCGGCCTATCCGCCGTACGACGACGGTGAGGTCGAGAACGTGGAGATCCCAGCCGCCCTGGAAGCGGCCGGCGGCGTGTGACGCCCACCGCGCCGCGCGAGCCGTCGGTGGCGGATCCGTTCGACACCGCCGGGCTGCGCGCGGGCGTGCTCGCCGCCTGGCGGGATTCGCCGACCAGGCTGCGCGAGGATCTGGCCACGGAGCGGGACCTCGTCGACGTCGGCTACCGCGAGCGCGTGGTGGTGGAGCTCCTGCAGAACGCGGCCGATGCCGCGCGTACGGCCGGCGTACCCGGGCGCGTGGCCGTCTGGGCCGACGGCGACGGCGTGCACATCGCCAACACGGGCGCTGCGCTCACTCTGCAGGGTGTGCATTCTCTTGCAGCCCAACGTGTCTCGGCTAAGGAGAGTCGGGATTCGGTGGGCCGGTTCGGGGTCGGGTTCCGGGCCGTATTGACGGTGGCCTCCGAGATCGAGTTCCGCTCCGCCGGTGGGGGAGTGGCGTTCTCGGCCGCGCGGTCCGCGGAGCTCGCGGGCGGTGAGGCTCCCGTACTGCGTCTACCGTTCCAGGTCGCGACGCCGCCCGCGGACGGATTCGACTCGGAGATCGTGCTCGCCGACGCGGCGGCCGGCCTGGTGCGTCGGTTCGCCGAAGAGGCCGAGGACACACTCATCGACCTGCCTGCCCTGGAGTCGGTCGTCGTCGACGGTGCGGCGTATCGGCGGCCGGCACTCGTGGAAGGTGCAGGGCCACACGCGCGCTGGATACGCGGGGCGGATGCGGCGGTCCTGCACGCGCCCACGCGCACCGACGAGCCTCTGACCCTGCCCGTGCGGGTGGTGACCGACCTGCCGGTCACGGCGGACCGGCGACGCTTGCACCCCGATGCGGACATCGCGATGGCCGCGCGCGGCTACGCGGACTTCGTCGCGGCGCAACCGGACCCCCTGGCGATGTTGCCGCCGCGCAGGCCTCCGGCGGGCCCCGTCGATGCCGCGCTCAGAGAGGCGATCGAGGGTGACCTGCGCTCGGGTACGTGGCTCCCCGGCTCCCGCAGGCCGGATAGATCGGTCCTGGTGCCCGGCGTGACGCAAGAGCTGTACGAGCTGCTGGAGGACTCCCTCCCGCTGCTGCCGCCGGACCTGTCGAGGCCGAGTGACGTGCCCGTGCTGCAGGCGCTGGGCGTAGCGGTGCTCGGCGCGGCGGATATCGCGGACGCCGTTCCGCGGGACCGGGACCCGGCGTGGTACGGCCGCCTCTACGACGCCCTCGACGGTGCCGGCATGGACGCGGGCGAGCTCGGCGCGCTACCGGTCCCGCTCGCCGACGGGCGCGTCGTGACGGGCGCGCGGGGCGCGTTGTCGATCACAGACCTACCGGACGGAGCCCCCGGACCGTCCTGGGCACGCGTGGTCCACTTCGGCGCCCGGCACCCTCTGCTGGAACGCGCCGGGGCGCGCACGGCCACCGTCGTCGACCTGCTCTCCGACCCTGCGCTCGAGCGTGAGTTGGACGAGATCGACTACGACACAGACGATCCCGATAGCGCCCTCGGACTCACCGAATCGGTGCTGGCGCTCGTCGGTGACCGCCTACTCGACCTGCCCGCCGGCCTGGGTGCGCTCGCAGTCCCAGCCGGCGGTGAGTTGGTCCCCGCCGACGAGGCTCTGCTGCCGGACGCGCCGCTGCGGGCCGCGCTCACAGACGACCATCCCTACGCCGCGGTCGACCCCGAATGGGCCGCATGCCACAGCGTCGAGGCGCTGCGGTCGATCGGCGTCGGCTGGACCTTCGGGGTGTTGCGCGAGGACTTCCCCACCGGCCCGGACGACGGGCTACCGGACGCAGACGAGTGGTGGCACACGCTCATGCAGGAGCCGGAGCGGCTCGTCGCCGTGCGCGACCTCGACCTCGTGGACCACTGGGAACCCGCACTGGCCCTCATCGCCGAACTTCCGGGCGTGCTCGACGACCCCGCTGGGTACACCGCGTGGTGGTTGCGCAGGCACACCGAACTCGGCGGCCTGCGCCCGCCCGACGACGAGCGGTTCGCGGGCCTGCTCGACCCCTGCAGGCACCCGGACGCGGCGCGCCTGCAGAACGCGCTCTTCACGGGTGTCGTCGACGACGGATCGGCCCAACTGCTGCTGGACGCCCTCTCGGATCCCGGGCGATCACCGTCACCGGGGGAGGTCGTGGCGGCGTACCGGGAGCTAGCGGGGTGGAGTGTGGACGTGCCGGCGCGGCTCCGCACGGTGCGCGGCGACCTGGCCGAGGATCCCGTGGTCCTGGACGCGCCGCAGTGGCGGTTCGTGCTCGACGACTTCGTGTTCGGCGGGCTCGCCGCGGCGACGGACCTGGCGGAGACGCTGGGCCTCGACTGTGCGAGTGAGGCCGTCGGCGCCGAGGTGGTGAGCACCGGCACTCGCGTGCGGGCCGCCGCCGACCCCGGAGTGACCGTGGCCGCGGCGCTGGGGGCGCTGCCCGCCGCGAGCGAGGCCGTGTTGCACGAGCGGCTAGAGGTCGACGCGGGCGATGGCCCGATCGCCGTCCCGTGGTGGGTCGACACCGATGGAGCGCTGCACGTCTCGGGCCGCGACCGGGCCGTATGAGCGGCGGTGTGGCATGAGCACGGGGCAGTGGCCCAACCCGTTCGACCACGCAGTGCTGGACGGCGCGATCGCGCTGCGGACCCCGGCGTTGACGGCGGTGATGCGGGCCGTGACATTTATCGGGCAGGAAGCGCCACTGGCGCTATTCCTGGTAATGACCATTGTCTGGCTGCTGTTTCGTCGCGCTTTTGTCGATGTCGTTTTCTGCACGGTGACGCCGATTCTCGGGTGGCTGGTAATGGCCAGTTTGAAAACCGTCGGCGGGCGTATACGTCCCACGATCCCGCCGAGAATGGTCGAGATCGCGAGCCCCAGTTTTCCGTCTGGACATGCCCTGAATTCTATGGTCGCGCTCGGCGTCGTCGCATTCTGCGTAGCGCACGCGCGAAATGCATCGTGGCCGCTGTGGCCATGGGCCGCCGGAACCGTGCTGATCGGGCTCAGCCGCGTGTACCTCGCTGCGCACTGGGCGACGGACGTGCTCGCCGGCTGGCTGATCGGCGGTATCGTGCTCGCGGCCGCCCTGGCGGCGCGTGGCGCGCTAGCGCGGACTAGAGCAGTCCCTGCTGCGCGCCCCGGTCGCCGCGGGCCGCCGCCCGCCGCTGCAGGATGAACACGGAACATCCGAACGCGCCCACACCGACCCCCGTCACACAGGTGATCCACAGGTCACCGAAAGCCGATGACGAGCTCGCGGTGACTATCGCCGCGAGCATCCACAACGCTGTACCTGTTATAACCACAGGCAGGGGCGCGGTAATTTGACGCGGTAATGGGGGCGGCACGGGCGACATGGCACTCCGGGGTTCTTCGACGGGAAAAGGTTGATGGTTGTACTCTAGCGCCGTGAACGAAAATGACGACCGCCTCGCCGGCGATCTCGCTCTCGCCGTCGTGCGTTTCGCACGGCATCTTCGGGGGCGTCGCAAGGACTCCACGGTCTCACTGACCCAGCTGTCCGCGCTCAATGCGCTCGCCAGCGACGGCCCCCTGACCCCGGGACAGCTGGCGGCCCGTGAGCGTGTGCAGCCGCCGTCGATGACCCGCGTCATAGCCTCCCTGGCCGATCTCGGTCTGGTGAGCAGGGAGCCGCACCCCACCGATGGCAGGCAGGTGATCGTGAGCCTCTCGGACGAGGGTGAGCACGTCATCAACGGTGAGGCCGAGGCACGCGAGGCCTGGCTGCGCGGTCGCCTCGACGAGCTCTCGTCGGCCGATCGGGACACGCTCGGCGGCGCCGTCGGGATCATCAACAGGATCATCGCCGGCCAAGGCTGACCCGCCCTGCGCGCCCCTGTCCGGCGCCCGCCTCCTCGTCACCTCAGTGCCCCGCGGATCGGTTCACCCGATCGCGGGGCACTACTGTGGGCGAAGTGCAGTCCACGTCCATGTTCGCGTCCCTGAAGACGCGGAACTACCGCTATTGGGCGTCGGGACAGGTCGTTTCGCTCGTCGGCACCTGGATGCAACGGGTGGCGCAGGACTGGCTCGTGTTGGACCTGGCGCATGCCGACGCCGCCGCCGTCGGCATCGTCATGGCGCTGCAGTTCGGCCCCACGCTCGTCCTCTCGCCGTGGGCGGGTGTGCTGGCGGACCGGTACCCCAAGCGCCGCCTGCTGCTTCTGACACAGGGCCTGTCGGGGATGTGCGCGCTGCTGCTCGCGGTGTTGGTACTGAGCGGCGTCGTCGCGCTGTGGCAGGTGTTCGTGGTCGCGTTCGTGTTCGGCTGCGTGTCCGCCGTCGACGCGCCCGTGCGGCAGGCGTTCTCCATCGAGATGGTCGGGCCGACCCTGCTGCCCAACGCGATCGCCCTGAATTCGATGGTGTTCAATGCGGCCCGGATCGTCGGGCCGGCGATCGCGGGCGTGCTCATCGCGGCGGTCGGTACCGGCTGGGTGTTCGCCATCAATGCGGTCAGCACGCTTGCCGTGCTGTCCGCGCTGCTCGCGATGACGCTGTCGGAGTTGCACCCGTCGCCGCCCGTCGAGCGGGGCAAGGGGCAGGTGCGGGCCGGTTTCGCGTACGTTCGGGCGCATCCCGAGCTGCTGGTGGTGATCGTCGTGGTGTTCTTCGTCTCGACCTTCGGCATCAACTTCCCGCTGGCCCTGTCCGCATTGGCTCGCAACGGCTTCGGCCTGGGGGCCGAGGCGTACGGCCTGATGTCGACGGTGCTTGCGATCGGCACGCTGGGCGGCGCCGCCCTGGCGGCCAAGCGATCCAGGAAGTCCTCGATGCGGATGTTCCTGGTGTCCGGGACCGTCTTCGGGGTGGCCGAGATGCTGGCCGGGTTCGCGCCCTGGTTCTGGCTCGCGACACTGCTCCTGATCCCCGTGGGCCTGCTCCAGCTCACGTTCAGCACCTCTGCGATGAGCATGCTCCAGCTCGGCGTGGACAAGCAGTTCCGGGGCCGTGTGATGGGAATCTATATGCTCGCCTTCCTGGGCGGCACGCCCATCGGCGCGCCGCTGCTGGGCGTGCTGTCGGACGCCACCACACCCGCCGCGCCGATGATTGCGGGCGGCGTGATCTCAGCGCTGTCCTGTGTCGCATGCGTCGCGTTGCTGCGCCGGCGGACGGCCGATTCCCTGTCCCGGGCTGAATCGATACGGAGTACGGAATAGGCCGCTCGCGGCGGTCTTCGAGCGGCATTCCTTAGACATATTCATCTCTACGCTTGCGAAAAACGTCGGAATTCAATGTCCGATACGCGCCCGTTCGTAGAGCGCGAGGGCTGTTGCGGTCGCGACGTTGAGCGAGTCGGTTCCCCGCGCCATAGGAATGGCCGCCCGCGCGTCGGCTGCGCCGAGTGCCTCGTCCGTGAGTCCCGGACCCTCCGCCCCCACGAGATAGGCGATGCGATCCGCGTCGGCCGCGCTGGCCACCGTCGTGTCCCCGGCAGGGGTCAGGGCGACGATGCGCATCCCGGCCGCCCGTAGCGCGGCGAGCCCCGTGCCGGGCCAGCCGCCTGCCGGCAGGGTTGCGAACGGGACCAGCAGTACATGACCCATCGAGACACGGACCGCGCGCCGGTACAACGGGTCGGAACACCGCGGGCCGAACAGCACCGCATCGGCGCCGAGGCCGGCGGCGTTCCGGAAGATCGAGCCGATGTTCTCGTGGTCGTTCACACCCTCCAGCACGATGACGGTGCGCGCTCCGGCGAGCAGGTCGGCCGGGTCCAGTGGCGCCGGTCGACGTGCTGCGGCGAGCACGCCGCGGTTGAGGTGGAATCCGACGACCTCGGCCATCAGGTCCGCCGTGACGCGGTAGCGGGGTGCGGCTGAGCCGCTGGCGGGGCCGAGCCGGTCCAGCCTGCCCGCGACGCCCATTATCGCGTGTGGCGCGAAGCGGCTGGCGAGCATCCGCTGCACCACCGGGACCCCCTCCGCGAGCACCAAGCCACGCCCTGTGTCGGGTCGGCGGTCGGCGACGGCGAGGTCGCGGAAGTCGTCGAGCCGGGGATCGGCGGGATCGAGGATGTCGATCGGCTCGGGGACAGGTCCTGTCACGCGCTGGCCGGCGAGTTCAGAAGCCGAACCAGCGGCGCACGCGTCCCTTGCCGTGCGCACCATCGGCGCCCTCGTCGTCCAAGCCCTGCGCGGCCTCGTCGGGTCCGGGTCCCCAGACGCCCTCGTATCCTGCGTCCGAGTGCACGTGACCCGGACCGTGATGCCCCTGTCGTTCGTAACCTGCGCCCGCGTATCCCGGGCCGTCGTAGCCCGCGCCCTCGTAACCGGCGCCTCCCTCGTAGCTACCCGGAGCGCGACCTGAACCGTCGTCGTAGCCACCGGAGTAGCCGGGCGTTCCGCCCCAGCGGTGCTCGTCGCCGACTGCGTCCTCGTCGCCGGGCAGGCGGAACTCGAGGACCGGGATCCGCGCCGGGTCGAGGTCGGTGATGTCGAGAGGATAGGTGTACCGGAAGCCCAACCATTGGCGGTTGGCCTGCTCGGCGAACTCCATCGGGTGGAACGGTAGGGCACGCGGATCGGGTTCTACGCCCGGCGCATAGGCGAGGGGATGCTCACCGGCCCAGAAGGGGCGCTCGAACACCTCGGGCAGGCCGATGTCCTCGATGATGTCGACGGGGTGTGCGGAGAACGAGCGTTTGAGGTCGTCGCCGACCCAGTGCGCGAACGCGCCGACCGAGCGGTCCGGCTGCGTACTCAGCAGGAACACATGCTTGGCATGTACCAGTTCCCGCCACGACCCGTCGAGTTCCGAGGGCTTCGCCGTGGACAGGTCGGCATGGCTCACGACGGTGAGCCCGCCGTACGCGCCGACGTACACGCGGCCGGGGGCGGGGTCGGCCGCCTCCGCCAGGCTCACCGTCCGGGACGTGGCCTCGGCGCCCAGTATCCGCTCCGCGATCGAACGGGCCGGTAGTTCATCCGAGGCGTGCGCGATCGCGAGGCGCCCCTTCGGGTCCGCCACATCGGAGAACCAGATCGTTGCCGCTCTCGCGCCCACTGCAGATCCTTCCCACTGGAGACATCCGTGCCGAATCCTCGGTGTGCGCAGAGGTGACCGTCAATTACGGCCGGCGCTGCGCACTCCCAGGAGAACATCCTCCCACGAGGGGACGTCGACGCGTCCGCCGTGCCCGTCGTGCTGGGGGCTGGAAAGCGCCGAGCCCCGTCGTGGCGCCTGCCGCGGCCGCGCTCCGTCCCGCTCCGAAACCGCCTGGCTCTCGTCCTCCAGCGGCTCGGTCGGCACCGTCGGATCGGCCGGCAGTGCGGGGGCGATGCTGCGCAGCGCGCGTCGTGCATCCGGGTCGAGGAGTTCCTTGGCGGTCTGGTCGAGCGGGCTCGCGGTGCCGCCGTGCGTACCGGGGACGAAGGTGAAGTGCGCCTCGTTGCGGGACTTGCCGACAGTCCATGCGATGCGCACGGTCCACCTGTTGTCGGGCGTCTTCCACGCATCCCACTCGGTGGTCTCCGGGTGACCGCGGTCCGCGAGGGCGGTGTCGACGACCTCGGCGAGCTTGAGCGACATGGGCCCGTCGCCGCGGACGGGGTGTGCGAGGGCTGCCATCTCCGCGGCGCGGGCGCGTTCCAGCAGAACGGGATTCGCGAAACGCGTGATCTTGTCGGCCTTTACGCCGGTGAGGGCTGCGACCTCCTCGACGGTGGCGCCCGCGCGGATCCGGGCCTGGATCTCGCGTGGGCGCAACTCGGCCTCGCCGTCGCCCGCTGCAGCGGAGGTCCGACGCAGGTCGCCGCGCACGGCTGCGCGAAGAGTGTCGTCGATGGGGACGGTGAAACTGCCGGCGTGGCCCTCGCACACCACCGACGTGCCGTCGTCGTCGAGTCCTACCACGCGCAGTTCCTGCATGCGGTCAGGGTAGTTGCTGCGAGCCGGGAAGCTCAGGCTGACACGCGCTCGACGACGAAATCGATGCAGGCGGTGAGCGCCGACACGTCCTCGGGGTCGATCGCCGGGAACATACCGACCCGCAACTGGTTGCGGCCCAGCTTGCGGTAGGGCTCGGTGTCGACGATCCCGTTGGCGCGCAGTTCCTTCGCCACCGCGGCGGCATCCACCGAGTCGGCGAAGTCGATGGTGCCGACCACCTGCGACCGCAGGGCTGGGTCGGTGACGAAAGGCGTTGCAAAAGCGGACTTATCGGCCCATTCGTACAGGCGCGAGCTGGAGTCGCGGGTGCGCGCGACGGTCCAGTCCAGCCCGCCTCGGCCGTTCATCCACTCGATCTGGTCCGCGAACAGCAGCAGCGTTGCGAGGGCGGGGGTGTTGTACGTCTGGTTCTTGCGCGAGTTGTCCAGGGCCGTCGGGAGCGAGAGGAACTCGGGGCACCAGCGGTCCGACAGTTCGCCGATGCGCTCGATCGCGGCGGGGCTGCAGATCGCGACCCACAGGCCACCGTCGGAGGCGAAGCACTTCTGCGGCGCGAAGTAGTAGACGTCGGTGTCGGCGATGTCGACCGGCAGGCCGCCCGCGCCCGACGTCGCGTCGATCGCGACGAGGCCGTCGCCCACGCGCTTCGGCTGCAGGGCCACGCCCGTCGACGTCTCGTTGTGGGCCCACGCCGTGAGGTCCGCGGCCGGGTCGGACGAGGGCTCGGGCGCGGTGCCCGGATCGGTCGACACGACGATCGGGTCGCCGATGTGCGGGGCTTTCTTGGCGACCGAAGCGAACTTCGAGGAGAACTCGCCGTATGTCAGGTGGTACGACTTCTCGCGGATCAGCCCGAAGCTCGCGGCGTCCCAGAAAGCGGTGGTGCCGCCGTTGCCGAGCAGCACCTCGTACCCCTCGGGCAGCGAGAACAGCTGGGCGAGACCGTCGCGAACGCGCCCGACGACGTCCTTCACCGGCTTCTGCCGATGGCTGGTGCCCATGACTGCTGCACCGGTCGTGACGAGGGACTGCAACTGCTCCGGGCGGACCTTGGAGGGACCGCAGCCGAACCGGCCGTCGGCGGGCTTGAGCTGCGCGGGGATCTCGATCGTCATGGGCTACACCCTAATGGTCTGCCACCCCGGTACCTCATCGGGTCGCCGGGGGCCCGGACCCACATAGGAGGCTGTGGGCCGCACCAGGCGGCCGTAGCGTTTCTGCTCCAGGACGTGTGCGCACCACGCCGCTGTGCGCGCGCACGCGAACATCGCGGGCATCATCCGGACGGGGACCTTCGCGTAGTCGAGGATCACGGTCGCCCAGAACTCGAGGTTGCTGGTGATGGGTCGGTCGGGCAGGCGGTCGGTGAAGACCTCCAGCGCCGTGGCCTCGAGTTCGACGGCAGCGTCGTAGCGCGGGCAGCCCAGGTCGCGGGCCACGTCCTTGAGGACTGCGGCACGGGGATCGTATCCGCGGTATATGCGGTGGCCGAAGCCCATCACCTTCTCGTGCCGGTCCATCCGGGCGGTGATGTAGGCGCGCGCGTCGCCGCCGTCGGCGACCGCGTCGAGCATCGGCAGGATGCGTGCGGGCGCGCCGCCGTGCAGCGGACCGGACAGTGCGCCGACGGCACCGGACAGGGCGGCCGCCACGTCGGCCCCCGTCGACGCGATGACGCGGGCGGTCACGGTCGACGTCGACAGGCCGTGCTCAGCGGCCGTGACCCAGTACGCGTCGATGGCCTTGACGTGTTCGGGATCCGGTTCGCCGTGCCAGCGGGTCATGAAGCGGTGGGTCACCGTGGGGCTCTGGTCGATGATGCGCTGCGGCACCGCCGGTCGCTCCAGCCCGCGCGCGGACTGGGCCACGAACGACAGGGCCGTTACGGAGGCGCGCGCGAGATTCTCCCGGGCGGTGGCGTCGTCGATGTCCAGTAGCGGCTCGAAACCCCACAGCGGGCCCAGCATCGCCAGCCCGGCCTGCATGTCGACCCGCACGTCGCCCGTGTGGATGGGGAGCGGGAAGGGCTCGGCCGCCGGTAGCGGGTTGCCCCACTCGCCGTCGACCAGCAGGCCCCAGACCTCGGAGTACGTGACGTTGTTCGCGATCAGGTCGGCGACGTCGACGCCGCGGTAGCGCAGCACGCCGCTGTCGGGGTCCGCCTCCGCGATACGCGTGGTGAAACCTTGGTCGCTGCCCTGCGTCTCGGTCGGCATGATTCCAACTCTAGTGAGTAGGGTCGCGGGAGTGGACCTGAGCGCGATGCGGGAGAACTACGGTGCGGGGCCCGACGGTGTCCTAGTGCCTGAGGACGCGGCCGGCGGCTGGCTGCCGCTGTTCGAGAAGTGGCTCGCGGAGGCCGTCGAGGCACGGGTGCCGGAACCGAACGCGATGGTCGTCGCCACGGTGGGATCCGACGGCATACCGGCCACCCGGACGGTCCTGTGCAAGGGCGTGGACGAGCGGGGCATCGTCTTCTATACCAACTACGGATCGTTCAAGGGGCATGCGCTCGCCGCGGAACCCGTTGCAGCCGCGACGTTCCCGTGGATCGCGATGCACCGTCAGGTGCATTTCGCGGGTGCCGTCGAGAAGGTGACCGAAGCGGAGACGGCAGCCTACTGGGCGGTACGGCCGCGCGGCTCGCAGCTGGGGGCGTGGGCCTCGGACCAGTCCGAACCCATCGCGTCGCGGGCCGAGCTCACCGAGCGCTTCGTCGAGGCGGAGCGTCGCTTCGACGGTGCCGACGTGCCTGTACCGCCCACGTGGGGCGGCTACCGCATCGTGCCGCGCACCGTCGAGTTCTGGCGTGGGCAGGCCAACCGCGTGCACGACCGGGTCCGCCTCACCGCACCGGACTTCGCGCCCGTGCGGCTGCAACCGTGAGTGCGCATATGCCCTAAAGTTTCGACGGTGAAACTACTGGCGGACACGCGTCCGCTGCAGAATCCCGACTACCGCCGCCTGTGGTGGACGGGCATCGTCACCGTGATCGGCGCTCAGCTCACCGCCGTCGCCGTACCCGCGCAGATCTACGGCATCACGGGCTCGTCGGCATACGTCGGCCTGACGGGTGTGTTCGGCCTGGTGCCGCTCGTGGTCTTCGGCCTATGGGGCGGCGCACTCGCGGACGCGGTGGACCGGCGCACCCTGATCTTCATCAGCACGTGCGGCCTAGCGGTGACGTCACTCCTGCTCTTCCTGTCGCCGTCCAACGTGTGGGCGGTGCTGTGCATCTTCGCGTTGCAGCAGGCCTTCTTCGGGATCAACTCGCCCACACGCTCGGCGATCTACGCGCGCCTCGTTCCCGGCGAGCTGCTCCCCGCGGCCAACTCGCTGAACATGACGGTGATGCAGTTCGGGGCGATCGCCGGACCGCTGATCGGCGGCGCGCTGATTCCGGTGATCGGACTGAAACTGCTCTACCTCGTCGACGCGCTGTCGATGATGTTCACGCTGTGGGCCGTGTGGCGGTTGCCGTCCATCAAGCCCGAGTACCGCGGCCAGACTCTCGGATTGCGTTCCGTGCTGGACGGTTTCGCCTACCTTGCGGGTAACAAGGTGCTGCTGATGTCCTTCGTAGTCGACATCATCGCCATGGTGTTCGGCATGCCACGCGCGCTGTTCCCACAGATCGCGCACCAGTCGTTCGGCGGACCCGTCGAGGGCGGGACCGCGTTCGCTCTGCTGTTCGCAGCGATGAGCGCGGGCGCGGTGATAGGCGGCGTCTTCTCGGGCTGGACGTCCCGCATCGAGCGGCAGGGCCTCGCGGTCGTGATCGCGATCGTGGTGTGGGGCGTGACGCTCGTCGGATTCGGCCTGGCCGCCGCTGCCGGGCTGCTGTGGCTCGCGCTGCTGTTCCTCGCCGCGGGCGGCGCGGCGGACATGGTCTCGGCCGCGTTCCGCTCGACGATGCTGCAGGAGGCCGCGACCGACGATGTCCGTGGCCGCCTGCAGGGGGTGTTCACGGTCGTCGTGGCGGGCGGTCCCCGCATCGGCGACGTCGCGCACGGCCTGGGGGCGGCGACTGTCGGAGCGACTGCGGCGGCCGCGGGCGGCGGCGTTGCGGTGGTCGTGTTCGTGCTGATCGCCGCGGCCGCCGTGCCCGCGTTCGTGCGCTACCGCGTGGCGCGTTGACCCGCGCGTCACACAGGGAACGCGACGCCCGTGAGTTCCTCCGACACGGTCCACAGCCGGTTCTGTAGGTCCAGGTCGTAGGACTGCTCCGACGACGCGACGACCCGCGGGGCGCCGCGCGTCTCGGCGGGGCCGGTCGGCCCGTAGAACTGCCCGCCGAGGACGCCGGGGTCGGTCGCCGCCCGCAGCGAGGGCAGCGCACCGTGCGGAGCGTCCTGCAGGACGAGGGGCCCGAGAACATCCGCGGCGCGGTGTAGGACGCGCGGCAGGTGCCGCACGAGCTCGGTGTCGGACCCTCCGGGGTGGGCGGCGACGGCCACCGTCGCACCGTGCGGAGCGAGCCGACGCTGCAGCGCGTACGTGAACAGCAGGTTCGCGAGCTTCGATTGGCCGGGTATGCCGCGATCCGGTCGTAGGAGCGCTCCCATTGCAGGTCGTCGAAGTGGATCGCCGCGCGGATCCGGTGGCCGATGCTGGAGACCGTGACGACCCGCGAGCCGGGGCTCGCGAGCAGGCGGTCGATGAGTAGTCCCGTGAGCGCGAAATGCCCCAGGTGGTTCGTGCCGAACTGCAACTCGAAGCCGTCCGTGGTCGTCTGCTTCGGCGGGTACATCACTCCCGCGTTGTTGACGAGCAGGTCTATGCGGGGCGTCGTCTCGCGCAGTTCGGCGGCGGCCGCGCGCACCGACTCGAGGGAGCCGAGGTCGAGACGCTGCACGCGCACCTTGGATCCCGGGGCCGCGTCGGCGAGCCTGGCCGCGGCCTCCTCGCCCTTGGCGGGGTCCCGCACCGCGAGCACCACCTCGGCCCCGTGCTGGGCGAGCACGCGCGCGGTCTCGAATCCCAGCCCCGTGTTCGCCCCGGTCACGACGGCGACCCGGCCGTCCTGGGTGGGTACGTCTCGCTCGGTCCACTTGTCGGTCATGGTTCGTCTCCTTCTGGTCGCCCCGGCAGTAATAGACCGCCGGTCTGTTGCCCCCGACTGTAAGAGACCGTCGGTCTGATGTCAATAGACCGACGGTCTGTAAACTACCGCGCATGGGATTCCAGCGGGCACGCAGCGCGGAGCAGCGCGAGCAGCGTCGAGAGGCGATCCTCGCCGCGGCGGCCGCGATGCTGGGAGAGATGCCGGTGTCGGCCGTCTCGCTCAACGAGCTGAGCCGACGCGTCGGGCTGGCGAAGTCGAATGTGTTGCGCTACTTCGAGTCCCGTGAAGAGATACTCATGGAGCTGCTCGTCCGCTCCTCTGTCGCATGGCTGGGCGCGCTCGCCGCCGACGTTGCTGCCACCGTCGACTTCGACGCACCGATAGAAGCGCGTACCGACCGTTTCGCCGCACTGTTCGCCGAGGGCGCCGCCGCCCGCCCCGAACTCCTCGATCTCCTCGCGGCGCAGTCCGCCGTGCTCGAGCGGAACGTCTCGACCGAGGCGGTGGTCCGATGCAAGCGCGCCTTGCGCGACGCCCTCGGCGAGGTGGTCGACGTGCTGCTGCGTGTCGTACCCGAGCTCGGCGCCGCGGCGCCGAGCGTCTGCCTCACCGCGCTGACCCTGGCCGGCGCGTTCTATCTGCAGGCCGAACAGGCGGCCGCGTGCACGGCCGCGTACGAGGAGGATCCGAGTCTCGAGGTGCTGCGCGTCGAGCTGGTCCCGGCCCTGGAGTCGGCGGTGGCGACGCTCATCGCCGGGGCCGTCGCGCGCGCCCACGGGTGACGCGGGCGCCGCGTTGCACGAGGTTGCACGCGCAGCGATGGGGAAGGTGGCCACGACGTTTCACGACATCGGCCGTACTATGACCCCCATGACGGTGCAACCGGGGTTCACCATCACCTCGGGCGGATACTCCGCGCAGATCGCACGAACGGGTGCCGGGCTGCGCGGCCTCCGCCGCGATGACGTGCCTCTCACCGAGGAGTGGCCGCTCGGTGTGAAACCCCCGCTCTCGGCGGGTCTGATCCTCGCGCCGTGGCCCAATCGCACTGAGGACGGCTTCTATTCGTTCGGCGGCGCCGAGCACCATCTCGAGATCACCGAACCGGACCTGCACAACGCCAACCACGGCTTCGTACGACGCGTCGACTGGTCGGACGTGGAGATCGAGCAGGATGCGGTCACGCTTGCCGTGGACGTCGGCAGGCATCCGGGTTGGCCCTACGACCTGCACCTGCGTGTCCGTTACTCGGTCTCCGGAGATGGACTCGTGGTCGAGTTCACCGCCGAGAACCAGGGCGACTCCGCGCTGCCCTTCGCACTCGGCTTCCATACCTTCCTGCGAGTGGGCGATGCACCCGTGGACGACTGCACGCTCGAGCTCGGTGCCGGCCTGGTGCAGCCGCTGGATGCGCGGAAGCTGCCGGACGGTCCGCCGGTCACCGTCGAGGGCACCGATTACGACTTCCGAGCCGCCCGCGCGCTCGCGGGCCGGCAGCTCGACACGCCGTTCACGCAGACCGGCAACCGATACGTGCTGCGCGGACCGGATGCCCGGACGGAGCTGTGGACCGGGCCCGAACTATCCTGGGTTCAGGTATTCGTCGCGGATCCCGCGAACGGGCAGGGTTTCCCGGGCCGAGCCCCGGGCGGCGGCGAGGACCGCGCGGTCGCGGTGGAACCCATGACGAGTCCGCCTAATGCCCTTCATACTGGGGTCGACGTGATCACGATCGCTCCGGGTGCCCGCTGGTCGACCAGATGGGGGATTCGGTGACTGAAGGTATATCGGTCTTGCACACGTCACGGAAGCGACCCTCCGTGGCGGGCCTTCGCGGGTTGCCGCTAGGTTTTTCCTTGGGTAGTACACAGCCGACCACAGCGAGGGGATACACAATTGTCCACCGACGAGAACAACGCCCCGGCGCAGGGCGCCACGGTCACCTACCCCGGTGGCCAGCTGGATCTGCCGATCGTCAAGGCCACCGAGGGCAACGACGGCATCGCCCTGGGCAAGCTCCTCGCTGAGACCGGCTACACGACGTACGACGCCGGTTTCGTGAACACCGCCGCGTGCGAGTCCGCCATCACGTACATCGACGGCGCCAAGGGCATTCTCCGCTACCGCGGGTACCCGATCGAGCAGCTCGCGGCGAACTCGACGTTCATCGAGGTCAGCTACCTGCTGATCAACGGAGAGCTTCCCACCCCGCAGCAGCTGGAGGATTTCACCGCTCGCATCCAGCGGCACACACTGCTGCATGAGGATCTGAAGCTGTTCTTCAACGGCTTCCCGCGCGATGCGCACCCCATGCCGGTCGTGTCGTCGGCGGTCAACGCGCTGTCTGCCTACTACCCGGACTCGCTCGACCACAACGATCCGGACCAGGTCGAGCTGTCGACGATCCGGCTGCTCGCCAAGCTGCCCACAATTGCTGCCTACGCCTATAAGAAGTCCGTCGGTCAGCCGATGCTGTACCCGGACAACTCGCTGAGCCTGGTCGAGAACTTCCTCCGGATGACCTTCGGCTTCCCGGCCGAGCCGTACGAGGTCGACCCCGAGCTGGTCAAGGCGCTCGACATGCTGCTCATCCTGCACGCCGACCACGAACAGAACTGTTCGACGTCGACGGTGCGTCTGGTGGGCTCGTCGAACGCCAACCTGTTCACATCGATCTCCGGCGGCATCAATGCGCTGTGGGGCCCGCTGCACGGCGGCGCCAACCAGGCCGTGCTCGAGATGCTCGACGAGATCAAGCAGGCCGGCGGCGACACCAAGGCCTTCATGGACAAGGTCAAGAACAAGCAGGACGGCGTGAAGCTCATGGGCTTCGGCCACCGCGTCTACAAGAACTACGACCCCCGCGCGGCGATCGTGAAGCAGACCGCGGACCGCATCTTCGATCTGCTCGGCGTGAACGACGAGTTGCTCGACATCGCTAAGGGGCTCGAGGAGGTTGCGCTCAGCGACGATTACTTCATCGAGCGCAAGCTCTACCCCAACGTGGACTTCTACACGGGCCTGATCTATCGCGCGATGGGCTTCCCCACGCGCATGTTCACGGTCCTGTTCGCGCTGGGCCGTCTGCCCGGCTGGATCGCGCACTGGCGTGAGATGCACTCCGACCCCTCGACCAAGATCGGCCGCCCGCGGCAGATCTACACGGGGTACACCGCGCGTGACTACCCGGGCTTCGAAGGTGCCTGATGCCGCCCATCCGGCGAGACAATCTGCACCGCCTGATCAAGGGAGATGAGTTGACCGAGAACAGCAAGCCCGCGGTCGAGTTCCAGGAGGGTCCCGCCCCCGCCGAGCTCGTGATCAAGGATCTCGCTGTCGGCGACGGCGCAGAGGCGACCGCCGACAGCACCGTCGACGTCCACTACGTCGGCGTGGAGTACGACTCGGGTGAGGAGTTCGACTCGTCGTGGAACCGCGGCGAGTCCATCAACTTCCCGCTCCGCAGCCTGATCGCCGGCTGGCAGCAGGGCATCCCGGGGATGAAGGTCGGCGGCCGCCGCCAGCTGACCATCCCGCCGGAGCTCGCCTACGGGCCTGCCGGAGGTGGCCATCGGCTGTCGGGGAAGACCCTGGTCTTCATCATCGACCTGCTGGGCGTCAGCTAGTCCACGTACCGCGAGAGGCGGGTGGGGCCGGTCGGCCGCACCCGCCTTCGTGCTCTCGGTACACCCGGCGAGCACTGATCGCCGAGCCGCCCCGCTCGAGAGTTTTCGGCTGGCCGAAATCAAATCTTAGGGCTAACCTTAAAAGGTGTTGACTACTGTTGGTACCGCCAAGGGTGGGGCGGCGCGCGGTGCCCTCCTCCTGGGCCCGGCGTTCGTCGCCGCGATCGCCTATGTCGACCCGGGCAACGTCGCCGCCAACATCACGGCGGGCGCGAAGTACGGGTATCTGCTCATCTGGGTGCTGGTCGTGGCGAACGTGATGGCCGTGATGATCCAGTACCAGTCGGCGAAACTGGGGCTGGTGAGCGGTCGCTCGTTGCCGCAGGTGCTGGGCGAGCGGCTCCCGCGGGGTGCCCGCCTCGCGTTCTGGGGACAGGCCGAGATCGTAGCCGCTGCAACGGATATCGCGGAGGTTATCGGCGGTGCCGTGGCATTGCACCTGTTGTTCGGACTGCCGCTGGTGTTCGGTGGGGTCATCGTCGGTGTCGCGTCGCTCTTGCTTCTCATGCTGCAGGGGCGTCGGCAGCGTCGGTTCGAGGCGGTGATCATGGTGCTCCTCGCCGTGATCGTCGTCGGGTTCCTGGCGGGGCTCGTGGTGGACCCGCCCGACGGCGGGAGCATCCTCTCCGGGCTCGTCCCGCGCCTCGACGGGACGGAGACGGTGCTCCTCGCGGCGTCGATGCTCGGCGCCACGGTGATGCCACATGCGATCTACCTGCATTCTTCGCTCGTGCTGGACCGGCACGGCGCCTCGGGTGAGGCCGCCGTCGATCGAGACAGGCGTCTGCGGCGCCTGGTGCGCGTAACCCGCTACGACGTGCTCATCGCGCTCGCCGTCGCCGGCACTGTGAACATCGCGCTGCTGGTCCTCGCGGCGCACAGTCTGCGCGGGCGCGAGGGGACCGACACTATCGAGGGAGCCCATGCGGCCGTGCGGGATTCACTGGGGCCCGCCGTGGCGGCCGTCTTCGCTGTCGGCCTGCTGGCATCGGGGCTCGCGTCGACATCCGTGGGGTCCTACGCCGGCGCTTCGATCATGGCGGGGCTGTTGAAGCGGCGGATCCCGCGGTTCGTGCGCCGGGCGGTCACGTTGATCCCGGCCTTGATCGTGCTCGGCTCCGGCGTCGAACCCACCACGGCGCTGGTCATCTCCCAGGTCGTGCTCAGCTTCGGCATCCCGTTCGCCTTGATTCCGCTCCGGCGGTACACCGCCGACCGCGCGATCATGGGCTCGTATGCCGACGGCGCCGTATTGCGTTGGGGTTCGATGGTGGCCGCCGTCGTGATCGTCGTACTCAACGTGGCTCTCATCGGCCTGACGCTGACTGGCGCCGGCTGACCAGATCCCGCCTCGTTCGCGCATCCGGTGGCGGCACGACGGATCTCGCAGTACCGTGGTGGCAGAAGAGGTTTCGGCTCCAGGGGGTGCCGTCATGGTGCTGTTGGTCGTGCTCGTGGTCGTGGCGGTTCTGGCGGCCGGGGAGGGGCTTGCGACCGCTCTGGTGCGTCGGCCGCGGCGAGGCTGCAGCGTCGGCCTGACGCTCGCGCAGGCTCGGCACACCGTCTATCGCGCAGGCGACGCCGCGGGCTGGCTCCTCGAAGACGGCCCCGGTGACCTGAACATGCGACGCCGTACCCGGTTCACGAGCCTCCGCGGCCCGGTGCTGTCTGTACGGTTCGCCGCTCCGGGTGGCGATCGAGTGGAGGCGGAGGCGTGGATGTCCCGGGCGGGCAGGCTGTGGAGCATCCCGTGGGGCGGAGCCGCGGTCCTTCTCCGGCGTAGCCGGATACTCTGTGCCCTCCGTCGCGCGGGCTCCTCGTCCGAGGCTGCGGCGGGCAGTTCCTGAATCGGAGGGCCTGTTGCGGGAGCTATTCCGAGCGGCTGTCGCCGGACGGCCGCAGGGTGATGCGGGTCCAGGCGCCGAGGTGGATGATGTCGCCCGTGCCTACCGGGCGAGGAGCGTTCGCGGCGAGAGGATCGCCGTTCACCGATGTGCCGTTGGACGATCCGAGATCGATGACCGACCAGTCTCCGTCGTCGCGGGCGAGCAACACGGCGTGCAGGTGAGAGACGCCGGGGTCCTCAGGTGGGCCCGTGAGGTCGATGTCGGGGTGGATGCCGCGGCTGCGGCTCGCACGCCCGACGGTGACCTGTGTGCCATCGAGGCTGAACGTGCGGTCCGGACAGAAGGGCGGAAACGTGATTCCTCCGGCGTCGGGGCCCTCGTCCGCGATCACCGAGTCGAAGTACGTGCGGTCCGCGGTCACGATCGCCGTCCACTGCTGCGGCGCGGCGACCGACGCGGACGTCGGGGTTGACGCGGACGCTGCGGCCACGGGCTGCAGCGAATCGTGACCGCACTCCTCGCAGAACCGACCGGCGAGCTCACCGCCACAGGCGACGCACCGCGCGCCCGGCGGAGGTGCCGGGTCGGGCCCACCCGAGAGAGCGGAAGGCGCTGCGCCTGCGGGCGGGGGAGTACCGCCTCCGATCGAGAGACCGCACACGTCGCAGAACTCGTCGTCGCTGGAGCTGTGCCCCTGCGGGCAGGTGTTCATGATCCCCCCTGCTTCTTCACCCGCAACGTCTTGGATGAGCGGGTGTCCAGAGTCATCTCGTCCACCGCCGCCACGTTGCGCTTGAGATGTACTGTGCCCGTGTGGGGATCATCGATCTCCACGACGCCTGCCAGCAGCTCGACGGTGTCGCTGTTGCCGGACTTCGTGGCCAGCTCCACCGCGCGCCCGAGCTTCGCGGTCGCGGTGTGGACGTCGCCGGCGCGCCGAGCCTCGAGTCCCTCCTGGATCGCCGCCGCTAGATCCGCCTGCCCGGTGTAGTGCGCGACCTCACGGTTGATCCTCGTGGACAGAGCCATGTCGTCCGTCCATACGGCGAGCACCTTGCCGGTGCCGAGTACTGCCTCGTCGGATCCGACGAGGCCGACCCGTGCCGCGAGCATGCGGTCGCCGACCGATGCGGACGGAACACGTACACATACATGGAAATCTCGGCTCTCGGCGCCCCACGCGCCGGTGGGGTAGTCGCCGCTGCGGGGCGGCACCTCGACGCGACGGGCGGTGAGATCCGTCAGCGTCGGCTCGACCTGCTTCACGAAGACGACTGAGGAGCCCTCGGGAGTCCAGAGGCGCAGGGACACCTCGCCTATCGTCTTGCTCATCGCCGCGCCCGCCATGGCTCGGAAGTCCGCTTCGAGCCCGGCGGGCTCGGCCACGATGTCGACGGTGCCGAGCAGCGCGTCCGCGACGCGGCGCAGTTCCGGTACCTCCCAGTCGGTTCCGACGCCGCGGCAGTCGCCGACGAAACGCCCCGACACGGTGCGCAGCGCGGCCTCCAGCTCCTCCGGTTCCTCGCTCTCGTTGCGCCCGTCGGTGAGCAGGATGACGTGCTTGATCTTCGCTTCGGTCTCGCGGAACAGGCTGTCCGCCATCAGGAGCCAGGATCCGACCGCCGTGCCACCACCATGGCCGAGGCGCCGTACGGCGCTTGCGGCCTGCGAGCGGGTCTTGGAGCCCGCCACCGCGAGCCCGCCCGGCGGGTACACCGGGCGTGCCGCGTGATTGCCGGCGACGACAGCGAACTCGACGCCGTTACGCAGAGTGTCGATAGCGGCGATCGTCGCCTGCTTGGCCGCGGACAGCTTGGTCGGGGGCTGTCCCATCGAACCCGACGTGTCGACCACGATCACTTCGGCGGCGTCGCCGACGCCGGGTGCGGTGGACCCGGACGACGTCACCGTCACGATGGCGTTCACGTCCGTGGCGCCTACGGTGAGGTACTCGTTCTGGAACACCTCGACGGTGAACTCGGGATGGTCGGTCATCGCTGACTCCTCTCGTCGAGCGGGATCGGTACGAGCACCGCGGTGATGTTGTCGTGGCCGCCCATGTCGAGTGCGTTCTCGACGGATTCGGTCGCAGCCCAAGCGGTCTCAGCGGCACCGTGGACGACCGCGGCCAGCATGTCGGATTCGGGCAGGTAGTTCCACAGACCGTCGCTACACAGGAGCAGGACGCCCGGGCCATCGGGGCGCAGCGTCGCGATCCGCGCGTGGGTCTCGGCTGCGTCTGCGCCTATCCAGCGGGACAGTGCGTGTCCCTGCGGCGCAGAGTTCGCGACCTCCTCCGGGACACCGGCGGCGATCAGGTCGACCGCGAGGGTGTCGTCGATGGTGAGTCGCCGGGATCTGCCTTCGGGTGCGGCCAGCCAATAGGCACGGCTGTCACCCACCCAGCCGACGACGATCTGCCCGGGCGTCACGACCGCCGACACGAATGTGCACGACGGGGCTGTGTCCGGGTTCGCGGGGTCGGCAAGCTCACTGACGACTGCCACGGCGCCCGATACCGCCTCCTGCGTTGCGCTGCCTGCATTCTCGATGGTGAACGGTGCGGCCCCCGAAGAGAGAACGGCGTCCAGCAGGACGTCGCAGGCCACGTCGACGGCGGCCTGCGACGCGAGGTGCCCCCGGTCGGACGTGGCCACCCCGTCACATACCACCGCGACGGCCGCGGCGGGCCCGGCGCCGCCGGCCTCCGTGGACACCACCGCGAACGCCATCGCGTCCTCGTTGCGCGTGCGGCGGTTGCCGACGTCGCTGACGCCCACGACCGCACCGAGATCCCAGTCGACCCGGGTCCGATCTGCGGCTCCTCCGACCGGGGTGCGGCGGACCAGTAGCGGGCGTCCGCACGACTCGCAGAACCGCTGATCGCGGGCGACGTCGACGCCACATTCGGGGCATGTCGTCATGGCACTCACATCCACGACTTCGGCCGAATGCGGTTCGCCTTGTCCACCAACGCGATCCGCTCCTTCGGGGACGATGCATGGCGAGCGAGCGTGCGGTAGCAGCCTTCGAGGGCGGCGCGGAGGTCCGGCTCGGCGAGACGAGCGCCCAGGAGCGGCGTGGCGTCGTCGGGCGGCGGCGAGCCGCCGACATGGACCCATTCGAGCGCCTTGCCGAGGACGCGCTCCGAGGCGAGCGCCCTTCGGCGCGCGTCGAGCTCGTCGTCGATACCTTCGATCTGGGTGCCGGCCGCGAGAAGATCGTCGGCCGCGAGTCGCTCGGGTCGGACGGCCTCGACACGGGCCGCGGCGGCTGCGAGGCGGGCCGTGATCCGGTGGCTCGAGGTGTCGGGCACGGTGCACAGGACCTCGTAGGCCGATCGCCGGTCGCCGTCCGCAGCCAGAGCTCGAGCGAGGCCGAAGGCTGCGCTGACGTACGCGGCGTCGGTGCGCCACACCGCGCGGAAGAGCTGTGCAGCGCGCCGATGATCGCCCGCCTGCTCTGCGCAGGCGGCGAGGGCCAGCTTGGGCGCCTGCTCCCCCGGGACGGCCGAGTACACCAGGTCGAACTGTGCGACCGCCTCGGAGACGTCTCCGTCGGTCAGCGCGGCGATGCCGCGGTACCACGCGATAGGCCAGGTGCGTTCGGAGTCTGCCGTGAGCGCTGCGACGCCGTCGATGAGCCGCCGCGCAGCTGCCGTGTCTCCAGCGTCGAGGTGGGCCCGTGCGAGGCGGAGCCGCACCTCCGGGCTGTTCTTCGGGGCGTGACCCAGCTCGTCGGCGACGCGCTCGGGAGCAATCGCCGTGACCGTCGCGAGGAAGGCTGCCGAGGGGTCATCGGAGTCGGCTTTGGGCACCGGCAGTGCGGCCGCCACGACGGCGGGCGACGGCGGGGCGAGTGCCGCCGTGATCCCGAACGACGCACGCTCGGGGGTGAATTCGGTGGAAGTTCCGGGCCGTGGCTTCCCGTCCTGCTCGGCGAGTACTTCGCGGAGCACGCCGGTCAGCTGATCGCGCATCTCGTCCGCGGACGCGAATCGCGAGGCGCTGTGCGTAGACGTGGCACGCAGCAGGAACCGATGGTACGACTCCTGCTGCGCGAGGAGGGGCTCCTCCGTCGCGTCGGGCAGCGTCTCCTTGTGTGCCCGCAGGTAGTCGAATGGAAAGGTCAGGACTGCGAGGGCGCGCCCGATGGTGTAGAGGTCGGACTGAACCGACGGTCCCTCGGTGCCGATCTCCGGAGCCTGGTATCCGATCGTGCCGTATATCGGGCTGTCCTCGTCCTCGATCGCGCGGACGGCACCGAGATCGATCAGTTTGAGCTGCTCCTCGGTCTGGATCACGTTGTCCGGCTTGAAGTCGCAGAACAGCAGGTCCTTCGAGTGCAGGTAGCCGAGCGCCGGGAGGACCTCGAGCGCATACGCGATCGCCTGCGGCAGGGGCAGGCATGCCTTGTGGCCCTCGGTCGCCCGGATCTTCTGGAGGATGCCTTTGATCGACTCGCCGCCCACGTACTCCATGACGATGTAGCCCACGGGCGCACCGGTATTCGAGTCCGGATGCTCGACGAAGTTGTAGATCTTCACGATGTTCGGATGCTCGACCTCGGCCAGGAATCGCCGCTCGGCGACGGCGGCCGCCATCGCGTCGGCGTCGCCGGAATCGAGCAGGCCCTTGAGGACCACCCACCTGTCGGCGACCGCGCGGTCCGCAGCGAGATAGATCCACCCCAGGCCGCCGTGTGCCAGGCAGCCGAGTACCTCGTACTGACCGTGTACCACTTCGCCCGGCGCCAGTTTGGGGGAGAAGGAGAACGGATTGCGGCAGGCCGGGCAGAAGCCCTCGGTGCGGCCCGGGCTCCCGTCGCGGGCCCGGCCGACCTCGGCACCGCACTTGGAGCAGAAGCGCCGGCTCTCCGGTACCTTCGGGTCGGCGAGGACCGCCGACTGCGGATCGCGGTACGGCACGCGGGGGACCTCGACGAGACCTGCACCCAGCAGGCCGCGCCGCCCGGACCGGCCCGATCGCCCGGACGATCGGCTGGAGCCGCGTCGGGAGCGGGCGGAGCCCGTGAAACCGCCGGCGCCGCGGCCCGTCGCGGATCCGGTCGCAGCGCCCGTGGCGGAGGTGAACGGGTCGTACGGCGTGGCCGCGGTGCCCGGTTCGGCCGCAGCGGTGCCAGGCCCGCCGAGATCGCCTGCACGAGACGCAGTGACGCCTGGATCGGGGGCGGGTGACGGAGGCGTGGCCTCCATGCCACAGCTGTCGCAGAACCCGTCTGCGTCGATGCTCCCGTTGCACCCGGGTCGTGCGCATGCGCCTGTCGTGGTCATCGCGGTCCCTCCTCGACGGGCGCCGCCTGCGCGGGTCCGGTCTTCTCCATCAGGGCGTCCCGGTAGCGATTGAGCGCGCGGGTAGCCGCGGCCAGATCGCAAGGAGCCGAGTACAACTGGTTCTCGGCGGTGTGGTGTAGGGTCGCGAGCTCGGCATCCTCGGCGTACCCGAGTCGCGCTGCCTTGGCCCGGTATGCCTCGAGTCGCCCCCGCAGCTCCGCCCTTCGGTCCAGCAGACCCGTGACGCTGCGCAGGGCCAGCCGCGCCGCAGCGAGGGTCTCCCCGGCGAAACGGTCGACGGATTCCTGCTCTGCGGCCACGGCCTCCCAGCTGACGGTGTCGCGCAGAGAGCGTAAGCGTTCGATTCTGGCCCGCAACGCCGCCGACCCGTCGCGGTCGGGCTCGGCCAGCCCGGGCGCTGCGACCTTCTCCAGGACCGCGGAATAGGCTTGGTGGGCGGTCTCCTCCATCGACTCGACGTCCGTCAGTACCGCCTCGAGGGCGGCGAGCCGAGCAGTGAAATCGTCCCGCACCGCCGAGAGCCGGGACAGCTCGGCCGCCAGCTCCTCGACACGCCGGGCGAGCGCCCGCACCGGGTCATCGATCAGTGCCGAGAGCGGATCGGTGAGTACGAACTCGCGGGTGCGGTTCAACTCGCGGCGCAGCGCGGATGCCCGGTTCCTGCCTGCAGAAACGGATTCCGCCATCCGTGCGGCCTCCGCGAGCCGCCGGTCGACGGTGTCGAGCGGCGGCACAGTGGCCTTCCATGCGGAGTCGACCTCTGTGAGCAGCGCGACCACGGTGGCATGCGAGGCCTGCATCTCAGCGATGAGATCGGCAAGGGTACCCGGCTGCCCGTCTGCGAGTGCTGCGGCGCCGACGACGGGGCCGTAGAGTAGCTCGGTAAGTAATGCCAGGTCGGAATCGGCCGGCCGCCTTGATCGCTCAGCGCGGCTCCGGATGTCCACACCGTGGTCGACGAGCTCCTTGAGGCAGCTGTACTGCTCCCAGACGGTCGTCATCGCCGTCGACGCCTGAGCCCAGCGACGTGCCGTGACGCCCCTCAACGCCGCGTCCCGAACCAAGGCGAGCGCGGGGTGGGAGTCCATGGCCACCAAAGCCTCCGCGAGGCGCTCGCCGTCGGCGACGACGAGGTCGAGGGTGCGGCCCAGCTCTTGCAGGTCGGTGGCCACGGTCAGTCCCGGTACTTCGGTGTGGGCGGGATTGCGCTCCCGCCGAGAAGGCTTGCGAGCCAGTGGTTGTATATCGTTGCCCACTGCCCGTCCGAGCGCATGCGATCCAGTACCGAGTTGACGAAGCGGACCAGGTCGAGGTGGTCCTTGGCCACGGCGATCCCGTAGGGCTCGGACGTCATCGGGGGACCGACGATCTTGGTGAACGGGTCCTGCGCGGCGAGACCGGCGAGGATGGTGTCGTCGGTGGAGATGGCGTCTACCTGGTTCTGTTGCATCATCACGAGGCAGTCGGTCCAGCCCGGCACCTGTATCCCGACGGGCTTGGACGGTGCATCGACGATGTTCTGTATGGATGTGGAACCAGCGGCGGCGCAGACTCTCCTGCCGCCGAGTGATGCCATCGACGTGGCTTTCGAGTCCTTCGCCACCAGCACTCGCTGCCCCGCCTGGTAGTAGACCGAGCTGAACGCGACGTCGCGCCAGCGGGCGCAGTTCATCGTCATGGTCTCGACCACGATGTCGACATCGTGGTTCTTGACGGCGTCGATCCTGTTGGCGGAGTTGACTACCCGGAACTGTATAGCGTCGGCTCGTCCGAAGACGGCTTGAGCGACCGCCCGCGCGATGTCGATGTCGAAGCCCTCCAGGTTGCCACTCACCGGATTGCGGTATCCGAATTGAAAGGTGTTCTGGTCCACCCCCGCGATCAGGCGGCCGCGCGCCCGGATCGCAGCCAGTCCGGGTCCGGATGCCGTCGACGGACGATAGCTCGCTGTCGGGTCCCCGCAGCTCGTGTCCGATGCGGTGCCGGGAAGCGAGCGCACCTGCGTGGCCCCGGCAGGCGAGGGCGCCCCTGCACTGACGGAAGTGGCTACGCTGAAGGCGGATTCGCGACTCCCGCACGCGGCGAGAGTGAGCATGACCGCGGTGCCGACGGCGATGGTCGAGCGCTTCATCGGTACTCCTTCAGCCGCTGCCAGAGTCCGGCCACCGCGGCGGCAGCGGTGAGAACGGCGAGGATGATCACGCCCCACACCGCTCCGGTGAGAGTGTCGTGGGCGTCCGCCACGTTGCGCTCGAACGCCCCGCTCGTGGCGGCGATCGCGGATGATAACGACGTGTCCACCTTATCGAAAGCACTTGCGGCGCCGTCGGGTTCGGTACCTATCGCGCGCTGCACCGCCGCACCGTAGTCGCCGCCGTCGTCGGAGCTGCGGATGGCCTCGTGTGCGCCGTTCCATTGCGTCTGCGCATCCCGCGCGGCTCGGACCTCACGCGTGACATGCGGGTCGGTGGCGATCGACAATGCCCTGTCCAACATCCCCTTGCCGTTGGAATAAGCTGCTGTGTAGTCCTTCTCGTACTCCGCCCCGCCATCGCGGGCCACGAGGGTGAGCGTCTCGTCGGCGCGGGCCTGCAGGGCGTCGATACGGGCTTCGGTCAGGACGTCGGTTTGGCTGGACCCGTCCGCGCGAGCGCTGTGTACCGAGCTCATCACCAGAAACGAGGCGAGCAGTACCCACAACAGCGATAGCGTGGCGGCCAGGGTCGCGAGTGTCAGACCGGCGTTCAGGCGGCGGCGGGAGCGGCGCCACACGAACCATTGGGCCGCCGCGAGGACCGCGATCAGGATCAGGCCGACTGCCGCCTCAGTCCACGGGAAGCCGCCGGCCGAGTCCTCGTCGGCGGCGAGGTGCGCGACCTGCGTCCGGTACAGGCTCTCGGCTGCGGGCAGCAGCAGCCCGCGCATGAGATGCGACGCCTCGCGCTGGTACGCGGCACCGACGGGCAGCCCCTGCAGGTTGTCGGCCCGCGCCGTTTCGACGAGGCCCGTGTACACCGGCAGGTTGGCGGTGAGGACGGCAACGGGACTGCTCGGGTCCGCCGTGGTGGACGACGACTGCGCCGACGTGGCCAGTGCGAGAGCGGCGCCCGCCTGGCGGATGTCCGCGGTGTATCGGGACCGCACCGCGGGCGATTCCTGCCCGCCCGCCAGGAAACCGCTGTTCGCGGTCGCGTCGGCATCGGAGAGAGCCCGATACACGTCCTGGGCGGCGACGGCGAGGGGACCGCTGCGATGCTCCAGGGTGTCCAGGGTGTTCGCCCTGTGCGCCACGCCGCCGGCGGTCAGCGCTCCGACGAGGACGCTGGCCACTACGGTGGCCACCGCCAGCAGCATCAGGATGCCGGGTGTGGTGCGGGCCAGGTCGCGCGCCTGGGTCATGCGGGTCTCGCGGATCGGCCTCGCGCTCTCGACGGCTGACGTCATGGTCACCTCCTCAGCGGATTGTGGCCAGACTAGCCACAGGACGAGCCCTCGCAAGGCCTGGAAGCCGTCAATTACCTAAGAAAGTGCGCCGTTTTCGTACGCGCCTACTCTGCCGTTTCGGTCGGGTCGCGTCGCTGCTCCCGCAGGCGGTCCCAGTGATCCAGACGCTGCGAGACCTCTCGTTCGTAGCCGGCGAGCGTAGGGCGGTAGAAGCGCTGGCGTGCGGCACCTTCCGGGAAGTAGTCGGCGCCCGAGAAGCCCTCGGCGGCGTCGGGGTCGTACTGGTAGCCCGCACCGTAACCGAGGTCGCGCATCAATCCCGTGGGCGCGTTGAGGATGTGTGCGGGCGGAGCCAGAGATCCGCTCTTGCGCGCGGCCTTCATCGCCTCGCCCATACCGCGGTACACCGCAACGGATTTCGGTGCTGTGGCGAGATAGACCACGGCCTGCGCGATCGCCAGCTCGCCTTCGGGTGAGCCGAGGCGCTGGTACGCGTCCCACGCCGCGAGTGCCTGCGGCAACGCCTGCGGGTCCGCCATCCCGATGTCCTCGGTGGCGAACCGGACTACCCGGCGTGCGACGTACAGCGGGTCCTCCCCGCCGTCCAGCATCCGTGCGAGCCAGTAGAGCGCTGCGTCGGGGTCCGATCCCCGCATCGACTTGTGCAGCGCCGAGATCAGGTTGTAGTGACTCTCCTGGGTCTTGTCGTACAGCGGCGCACGCTTCTGGACCGCGTGCGCCAGGCCGGCCGCGTCCAACGGCTCGCCGGTCTCGGGTAACGCCATGACCTGCTCGACCATGTTGAGCAGGTAGCGACCGTCGCCATCCGCCATTGCGACGAGGGCCTGGCGCGCGTGGCCGTCGACGGGAACCGCGCGGCCGGTCAGCTCCTCGGCGCGCGCGATCAGGATGTCCAGGGCGTCCTCGTCCAGCCGGCGCAGCACGAACACCTGGCACCGGGACAGCAGCGCGCCGTTCAATTCGAAGCTCGGGTTCTCGGTGGTCGCACCGACGAGGACCACCGTGCCGTCCTCGACGTAAGGTAGGAAGCTGTCCTGCTGCGCGCGATTGAATCGGTGGATCTCGTCGACGAAAAGCAGTGTCCCATAGCCTATCTCATGCCTCTTGGTAGCCGCCTGGAAGATCCTTCGCAGGTCTGCGACGCCCGAGAACGTCGCAGACAGCGGTTCGAAGTGCAGATCGGCCCCGGCGGCGAGGAGGCGGGCGATCGTGGTCTTCCCGCATCCGGGCGGGCCCCACAGGATCGTCGACACCATCCGTCCCTGTTCGACCATCCGTCCCAGCGGGCCGTCAGGTCCCAGTAGGTGTTGTTGCCCGACCACGTCCGCCAGAGTCGTCGGGCGTAATCGGTCCGCAAGCGGTCGGGACTTCTCGTCCGGCTCGAACAACGACGGTGCGTCCATGTCACCCACGGTACGCAGCGCGCCGAGCCCCGCGGCGGTATCGAGTACGCGCGTATGCACTGACCCGGTTCCGGGCACGAGGCGGGATCGGTCGTCCAGGTGTGGGAGCCTCGGAATGCCTGCCGGACAGTGCGATCTGGTCCTGTGCGCGCGGCGTCAGTCTCCGTCGGGCAGGCCGAGACGACGGTAGCGGTCCAGGCGCCTGGTGGCGCGGATGTCGGCGGGAACGAGCGAGAGATCAGCGAGTGCCTCGCTGATCGCGAGACCCACGCGGGTCGCGAACGAGTCCGGCTCGACCGAAGCGTCCGGGCGCTCCGGGATCACGCGATCGACGACGCCGTCCCGCAGCAGGTCCGCTGAGCGGATGCCCTGCAGTTCCGCCATCTCCTCCGCGCGGTCGGGGGTCCTGTGTACGACGGCGCTTGCTCCCTCCGGAGGCAGCGGCGCCAGCCACGCGTGTTGCGCACAGAGCACCCGGTCCGCAGGCAACATCGCGAGCGCTCCGCCTCCGGTGCCCTGGCCCAGTAGGACCGAGATCGTGGGTACGGGTAGCGTCACGAGATCTGCCATGCAGCGCGCGATCTCACCCGCGAGCCCGCCCTCCTCGGCGGCCTGCGAGAGCGCGGCACCCCACGTGTCGATCATCAGGACCAGTGGGAGCCGGAGCTCGGCGGCCAGCCGCATGCCTCGCCTGGCCGAGCGCAGCGCCGCAGGTCCGAGCAGCAGCCGGCCGCCCAGGTCGTCCTGGCCCACGACCACGCACGGATAGCCGCGCAGGCGGGCCAGCGAGAGCAACAGCGAATGATCGGATTCGCCCTGACCCGTGCCGGACAGTGGGACGTGGTCGGTGGCGCAGTGGCGCAACACCGAACGGACGCCGGGGCGCCCTGGAGCACGGCTCGCCTGCACCGACTCCCACGCGGACACGTCCGCAGGGGGCGCGGCGAGCTCGTCGTCGGACACCATGGGCGCGAGCGGATCGGCAGTCGTGTCGCCCGACATGACCCTCAGCGCACGGTGCACCAGCAGCCGCAACACTCGGACCGGCACCACGCCGTCGATCAGGCCGTGCGCGAACAGGTTCTCGGCGGTCTGGACCCCCTCGGGAAAGTCCTCGCCGTGCAGCGTCCGGTATACGCGTGGCCCGAGGAAGCCCACTCGTGCGCCGGGCTCCGCGGCGGTGACGTGCCCGAGCGAGCCCCACGATGCGAAGACACCGCCCATCGTCGGATCCCGTAGGTACACCAGGTACGGCAGCCCCGCCTGCTTGTGCCGCGCGACCGCCGCCGTGATCTTGACCATCTGTAGGAACGCGATCGTGCCCTCCTGCATCCGGGTGCCGCCCGATGCGGGCGTGGCCAGCAGCGGTAGCCGCAGCGCCGTCGCGCGCTCGACTGCGGCCACGACGCGCTCCGCCGACGCGACGCCGACCGAGCCGCCGAGGAAGTCCGCCTCGCACGACACGAGCGCTACACGGACGCCGCGGATCCGGCCTTCGCCGGTGAGCACGGCCTCGTCACGCCCGGTCCGTTCCCGCGCTCGGGCGAGTTCCTCCGCGTACGCGGAGGACGGGTGCACGTCCACGGCGGGGGTGTCCCAGCTGAAGAACGTGCCCCGGTCCAGCACCGTCGTGATCAAGTCCTGAGCCGAGGTCGCCATGGTCTCAGGTTAACCGGCTCATCGTGATCGAGGTTTCGTCAGCGGCCGAGCGCGCGCCGCCAGCTGAGCCGGGCGCCGGCGTGCAGCACCGAGCGACGGTAGATGCGCCCTGCGAGCACCACTGCCACCGCGCAGATCACGATCGCGAGCACGATGGGGAGCACCAGCTGCACTCCTGAAGCGTGCACCGTCGCCACCAGCATCGGCTGCAGCGTCGCGGAGAACGGCGGGATGTACGAGAGCACCTTCACCCACGTGGCGTCGGGGAACTGCACCCCGAAGATCCCGGCATACATCATGCCCATCGACAGGATCGTCAGCGGTGCGCTCGCGGACGCGACCTCCTCCTGGCGGGACACCAGCGATGCGGCTGCGGCATACAGCGTGCCGAAGAACAGGAAGCCCAACACGAACCACACCAGGGACAGGGCTATCACCGAGTACGCGGTCAGCGCGAGGCTCAGCATCCCGAGCGCCTGCGCGGTTATCAGTCCGGCGGCCGCGTATACGACGAGCTGGCCCACAGCGAGCGCGCCGATGCCCAGGATCTTGCCCCACAGAAGGTGCGTCGGGGAGACCGTCGCGAGCAGGATCTCGACCACCCGGGACGCCTTCTCCTCGACCACACCCTGCGCGATCAGCTGTCCCGACACCATGATCGAGGCGGCGAGCAGTGCCACCGCTGCGTATGCGATGACGAGTCGCTGCCCCTGGTCGGCCGGCGGTGGCGCGAGCTCATGCACCGTCAGGGCCGAGGCCTCCGTAGCGTGCTGCAACTGCGATTGCGCCGTCGCGTCGAGTGACGTGGCGATCGCGTGCTGTCGCGCGGCCGCGCCGAAGAGGGCCGTGAGTGTCGGGTCTCCCTCCTTGTCGAAGTAGGCAGTGTAATGCCCGGCGCTCAGTACCAGGGCGCCCTTGACGTCACCGTCCTCGACGTGCCGCTGCGCCTCTTCTGCGGTCGCGAAATGCCGGAGGTCATAGGACTTCCCGGTGGACTCGCCCGCTACCTGGATCGAGTGGTCCAGTGCCGCATCGCCCCCCGCGACGCCTATCGACGTCTTCTCCGAGCCGCCGGACAGTGCATGTATCAGGATGAGGCCGCCGACGATCACGACCAGCGTGATGGCCGACGTGATGCGGAAGGCCTTGCCGTGCATGCGGGTAGAGATCTCGCGCCGGGCGATCAGCCCGACGGTGCGAGCGGCGCCGGGACGCGCGACCTGGGACTCCTCGGTCGGTGCCGGTTTGGTCTGCTGGGTTGTCATGCGGAAACCACCTCTCGGAAGAGTTCGGTGAGATCGGGTCGCGCGGAAGCGAATTCCCGTACCGGCCCGTATGCGAGAGCCGCGTGCAGGATCGGCTGGGTGTCTGTTCCGTCGGCGAGGGTCAGCACCGTCCGGCCCGGTCGGTAGTCCGCGTGCACGACGCCCGGGACCCGGTCGGCCCAGCCCGACGGAGCATCGGTAGCCACCGTCAGGTGCGCGGCGCCGGTCGCTCGTAGGTCGGCCACGGTGCCCTCGGCGCGCAGCGCGCCGTGCGTGATGATCCCGACCCGGTCGCACAGCCGCTGTACGAGGTCGAGCTGATGGCTGGAGAACAGCACGGGCACACCCTCGCGCGCCTTCTCGCGCAGCACGTCGCTCATGACGTCGACCGCCACCGGGTCGAGCCCGGAGAACGGCTCGTCGAGGATCAGGACGTCGGGGGAGTGGACCAGCGCGGCGGCGAGCTGTACCCGCTGCTGATTGCCGAGGGATAGTGCGTCGACGGTGTCCTCGCGACGGGAACCGACGCCGAGCCGGTCGGTCCACGTTTCGGCTGCGCGCGCGGCAGATGCAGCCGAGAAGCCGTGCAGCCGTGCAAGATAGCGCAGCTGCTCGCCGACCTTCATCTTCGGGTACAGGCCGCGCTCCTCAGGCATGTACCCGATCCGCCGCCGGGTCTCCGCGTCGACGGGATGCCCGGCGATGCGCACCGTGCCGGAGTCGGCGGCCAGCACTCCGACGGCGATGCGCATCGTCGTCGACTTGCCCGCTCCGTTCGATCCGACGAAGCCGTACACCTCGCCGGGGCGGACGGTGAACGTCACGCCGTCGAGTGCCCGTACGCTCCCGTACTGCTTGGACAGGTGGTCGATCTCGAGGCTCATCCGGCCTCTCCCTCCAGATAGGGGTCGGTTTCGGGCGCGTCCTCACGCGCCCATGCGGACAACAGGATCGGGGTTATCGCGCCCAACATGAGCGCGGACAGGACGAGGTAGGCGCCGAGGTACGCGACCGCGCCGCGGTAGGGACCGTCGATCGGTGCGAGTGTGACCAGCACCAGGTAGGGCACGAAGCCGCCGACCCAGAACACGAAGAACCCCACGGAGCGCGCCGCATCGCGTTCGCGTAGTTCGAACTCGTCGAGAGCGGCGCGGGGTGCGTCGGTGACGTCCTCGTTCGCGATCTTCACCAGGGACATCCCGAGCAGCGTGAGCAGCATGAACGCAACGACGCCGATCATCGCCCAGAGCGTGAAGTAGGAAGCGACAGCGGAGGCCCAGGTGGCCACATTGAGTGCCAGGGTGACGGCGACCAGGCGCCGCCGGACCCTGCGGTTGTGCCATCCCGGCAGTATCTTCTGATACTTGGCGCGACGGAGGTCGTACCGCCCGGCACGCCACTGTTCTAGGCGCTGCAGCCTGGATATCATGCAGTGCTCCTTCATTTCTCGGTCTCGTGCGGCTCGGCGGGCCGCATTCGATCGCGGTAGATCTCGGTCGACAGTGGGCCGAGTGGCTTTCGGCCGAACACCGCCTCGACGGGCAGGCCGAACACGTCGGACACGCGGAACGCGAGGTCGAGGCTCGGGTAGTTGTCGCCCCGCTCGAGTGCGCCCACCGACTGAACGTTGATACCGACCAGCTCCGCGAGCTGCGCCCGCGTCATGCTCCGCTCGGCGCGCAGGACGCCGATGCGGTTGTAGATGGGGAGCTTCTCGCCCCTTCGTACCGGACTCACGCATCGAAGTGTTGTGTTTTCCCGTTAATATGTCAAGTCCGACCGTCGAATCGTTATCGGATTCGCCGCACCGAGATCGGAACAGGAACACGCTCGGGTGTCCGCTCGTTGCACTGGGACATGACTGTCCCGAATACGACCCTGAACAACGGCACGACCATTCCGCAGCTGGGCTTCGGCGTCTGGCAGGTGCCGGACGGCGGTGCCCGGACGGCCGTCGCGGAGGCGCTGCGAGTGGGCTACCGCAGCATCGACACCGCCGCGATCTACGGCAACGAGGAGGGCACCGGCCGCGCCATCGCCGAGTCGGGTCTCGCCCGCGAGGACGTCTACCTCACCACCAAGCTGTGGAACGCGGACCAGGGCTACGACTCGACGCTGAAGGCGTTCGATGCGTCGCTCGGCCGACTCGGCACCGACTACGTGGACCTGTATCTGATCCACTGGCAGGTACCTGAGGCCGATCTCTTCGTCGATACCTTCAAGGCCTTCCAGGCGATCCGCGATTCCGGTCGCGTCAGGTCGATCGGAGTCAGTAACTTCACGCTCGACAATCTCGAGCGCCTCATCGATGAGACCGGCGAGGTGCCGGCGCTGCACCAGATCGAGTTGCACCCGCGGTTCACGCAGAGCGAGCTGCGCGCTTTCCATAACCGGGTCGGCATCGCGACCGAGGCGTGGTCGCCGCTGGGATCGGGAGCGATCCTCGACGACCCGACCATCGCAGAGGTCGCGAAGGCGCACGGCGTAAGCCCCGCGCAGGCGATTCTGCGTTGGCACCTGCAACTGGGCAATGTGGTCATCCCCAAGTCGGTGACCCCTTCGCGTATCGCGGAGAACTTCGACGTGTTCGGCTTCGAGCTCACCGACGACGAGGTCACGCGGCTGACCGACCTCGACTCGCCGGACGGCCGCACGGGCCCGAACCCCGCGGAGTTCAACCTCAGGTAGCTCCCGGCTCTGGTAAGCCTCACCACACCGCCGTACGATCCCCGGCATGACGATGCCGGATCGCCGCCTGTTCCGCTGCTGCGCTCTGGCGCTCGTCGCCACCGCGGCGGTGGCGGCGTGCGGCCGGTCCGTTCCCGACGATGCCGCGGCTCCTCGGGCCGCGGGGTCGGGCTTCCCGGTGACGGTGACCTCATCGGCGGGTTCGGTGACGATCGAGCACCCGCCGCAGCGGATAGTCGCGCTCACCGATGCGGGTTTCGAGAACGTGCTGGCGTTCGGTGAGCAGCCGGTCGCCGCGAGCGTGAAGTACCTGGACGCACTGCCGTATCTCGCCGACCACAGGAACGACAAGGCGATCGACCCCTCGCTGGGCGACTATATGACCGTCGGCGTCGAGGTCGAGGCGGTTGCGGCCCACAAGCCGGATCTCATCATCGCGCCCGCGTGGGTCAACCTCATGAAGTTCAAGGACCAGCTGAGCCGCATAGCCCCGACGCTGTTCTTCGATGCGCTCGGCAGTGCGCCGGACTGGCGCGAAGGTGTCGAGCAGGTTGGTGCCGCGCTCGGGAAGTCTGGCCGCGCAAAGGAGCTCGTGGCCGCCGCCGAGGAGAAGTATCGCGCGCTCGCGAGCAGGCATCCGGGACTTGCGCGTACCACGTATTCGTTCGGGCTCGCCCGCAGCGGCGCCGTCACGCTCGGCACGGGTGGTGCGGTCTTGCGGCTGTCGGGGCTGAAGCCCGCGGCCGACCAGGAGGAGGTCGAGAGGACCAGGAAGGTGACGACGTATTCCGCAGAGACGGTCACCGATATCGACGGCCGAGTGGTGCTGCTGATGGCTCGGCCGCAGGCCGAGCGGTCGGTGTTCGAGGCGATGCCCGTGTGGTCGGCGATCGCGCCCCGAGTCGTGTGGCTGTCGGACGCCCAGGGTGAGGCGATCAACAACGCCGGCTATCTGGGCAAAGCGTGGCTGCCGGGGTCGCTCGACGCCGAACTCGGTCGAGTGGCCCAGGGCTGAGCTCTCACCTGAGACGGACTATCCGGGCATCTCGGTGCCCCAACTCTTCCCGAAACGGAAGTATCGCGCTACGGTCGCCCGGATCACGACAGGCGATTCGAGGAGGCTGGTTTGCCACCACTGGCGGAGATATACGACGAGGTGCTGCAACGGAACCCGGGGGAGACCGAGTTCCATCAGGCGGCGGGCGAGGTCCTCGACAGTCTCGAACCGGTGGTGGTCAAGCACCCGGAGTACGTCGATGCGGCCGTCATCCGCCGGATGTGCGAACCCGAGCGGCAGATCATCTTCCGAGTGCCGTGGGTGGACGACGCCGGCGAGGTGCAGATCAATCGCGGAATGCGCGTCGAGTTCAACTCGGCGCTCGGCCCGTACAAGGGCGGGTTGCGCTTCCACCCGTCGGTGTACCTCGGGATCGTGAAGTTCCTGGGATTCGAGCAGATCTTCAAGAACTCCCTCACGGGTCTGCCGATCGGCGGCGGGAAGGGCGGTTCCGACTTCGATCCCAAGGGCCGCTCCGACGCCGAGATCATGCGCTTCTGCCAGTCCTTCATGACGGAGTTGTACCGGCACATCGGCGAGTACACCGACGTGCCGGCCGGCGACATCGGCGTCGGCGGGCGCGAGATCGGTTATCTGTTCGGCCAGTACAAGCGGATCACCAACCGCTACGAGTCCGGCGTACTCACGGGCAAGGGGCTGACCTGGGGTGGCTCGCAGGTACGTACTGAAGCCACGGGCTACGGCGTCGTGTACTTCGTCGAGGAGATGCTGCGCACCCGCGGGCAGTCGCTGGACGGTCGCCGTGTCGTCGTGTCCGGCTCGGGCAACGTGGCGATCCACGCGATAGAGAAGGCCCAGCAACTCGGTGGCACCGTGGTCGCGTGTTCCGACTCGGGAGGCTACGTGGTCGACGAGACCGGCATCGACCTCGAGCTGCTGCGCGAGATCAAGGAGGTCCAGCGCGGCCGCCTCACCGCCTATGCCGACAAGCGCGGCGTCGAGTTCGTCGGCGCCGGATCGGTGTGGGATGTGCCCTGTCACATCGCGCTGCCGTGTGCCACGCAGAACGAACTGGGCGAGAAGGCGGCGCAGCGGCTCGTCGCGAACGGAGTCGTCGCAGTCGGCGAGGGCGCCAACATGCCGTGTACTCCCGAGGCCGCCCGGGTGCTCACGGGCGCCGGCGTCGCATTCGGTCCCGGCAAGGCCGCGAACGCGGGCGGCGTCGCGACCAGCGCACTAGAGATGCAGCAGAACGCTTCTCGCGACTCTTGGAGCTTCGAGTACACCGAGCAACGGCTCGCCGAGATCATGCGCGGCATCCATGCTCGCTGTCTGGAGACCGCCGACGAGTACGGCCGGCCGGGTGATTATGTCGCGGGGGCCAACATCGCCGGCTTCATCCGCGTCGCGAACGCCATGCTGGCCCTGGGCGTCATCTGATCCCGTCACGAACCGAGGCCTGAGAGCGCCTATCCCGCTATATGACGGGATAGGCGCTCTCAGACCCCGGTTCGTGACGGTGCTACCCGGTGACCAGCGCCGCGATGGCGCGGGCGGCCTCCCTGCCGGCGCGGTTGGCACCGATGGTGGACGCGGAAGGTCCGTAGCCCAGCAGGTGCAGGCGCGGCTCGCCCGCGACCTCGGTGGCGAGACGACCCGTCATCCGGATCCCACCGCCCGGCGATCGCAGACCCAGAGGTGCCAGATGGTCCATCGAGTAGCGGAATCCGGTGCACCACAGGACGACATCGACTCGGCGGCGCGTGTCGTCGGCGAGCACTACGCCGTCGGGCTCCATGGCCGCGAACATCGGGTTCCAGGCAAGGATCCCGGCGTCGCGCGCCGCGCGCATCGGCGGTGTGAGCGGCAGCCCCGTCACCGACACCACCGACCCGGGCGGCAGTCCGGCACGCACCCGCTCATCGACGCGCGCGACGGCACGCCTGCCCTTATCCGGATCGAAAGGCCCTTCGTCCCACTGGGGTTCGCGACGCGAGAACCAGACGGTGTCGGTCACGGCAGAGATCTCGATGAGCAGTTGCACGGCGCTGATGCCTGCGCCGACCACCGCGACGGTCTTTCCCGCGAACGGCTCGGCCGTCCGGTACTCATGCGCGTGCAGTTGGAGGCCGCGGAACGAGCCGCTGCCCCGCACGGTCGGCCAGAAGGGACGGTCCCAAGTCCCCGTGCAATTGATAACCGCAGCGGGCCGCAGGGTGAATTCTTCCCCGCCTTCTATGAATGCCACGCCGTAGGGGTGATCCGGATCGGACGTGCGGGTCACCGTCGATACATGCGCCGGACGCCGCACCGGCAGCGAGAAGCGGTCCTCGTAGGCCCCGAAGTAGGCCGCGACTCCGTCGGCGGCGGGGATGTCGTCGCAATCGGATCCGAGTGCCTCCTGCAGGCCCCATCCGGGCAGGTCGTGGACGCGATTGGCCGCCCGAAGCGTGAGGGACGGCCAGCGGCGGCTCCACGCACCGCCGGGGCCCGGATAGTGGTCGAGGAGCACGTAGTCCTCCACCCCGAACCGCGGCAGGAAGTACCCCGCCGACAACCCCGCCTGTCCCGCTCCGACCACGACGACCTGTGTCACGCCAGTAGCGTAGATTGCGCCTCATGATCGGTTACACACGTGAGGACCGGCTGGCGGTCATCGAGTTCCAGCGCCCCGAGGCGCGGAATGCGTTGAATCCCGAGTTGATGGAGGGGCTGGTCGAGGCGTTCGACCGTGCGGAAGCAGACGACGTGTTCGTCATCGTGCTCACCGGCCAGGGCAGCGCGTTCTGCGCCGGGGCGGACCTGCGGTCGGGAGCGGTGCTGGACAAGGGTTTCATGGAGGGGGTCATCCGCTTCTACGCGCGCGCCGAGCGGATGAAGCAGATAGTGGTCGCCGCGCTCAACGGCCCGGCCGTCGGCGCGGGTGTGCAGATGGCGATGATGGCGGACCTGCGAGTACTCGACCCCAGCGCATCGATCGCCATCCCCGCTGCCAAACTCGGCGTGACCATCGACAAGTGGACGCTGCGGCGGCTGGAGAACCTCGTCGGGGGCGGGCACGCGCGGAGCGTGCTCATGGCGGCGAAGAAACTCGAGGCGCCGCTACTCGAGCAACTCGGATTCGCGAACATGATCGGGGACACCGAGGCCGCGATCGAGTACGCGCGCGGGCTGACGAAGATGGCGCCCTTGTCGCTACAGAACTACAAGGCGCTGTTCAAGAACGACTATGCACGTGAGCAGATGAGCGCAGTCGAGGCGGACCGCCTGCACGCCGTATGGGACTCCGAGGATCTCAAAGAGGCTCTCGCGGCCCGCTTCGAGAAGCGCGAGCCCGTGTTCAAGGGCAAGTGATGTCGACGCAGATGTGCGGGCATCGGGTGCCCGTCCGGACCGCGGCGGCCGGGCTCGCCGTGGGCGCCGCCGCGGGTGCCGCCGGGCTGTCCGTTGCGCGGGCATCGCGGGGGCTCAAGCGCTCGATGGGAGCCAAGGCCGTACGCGAATTCACCAATACCGACCCCGACACGCCGCACGAGCGTTTCGGGGTCGGCAAGGTCCTGCGTGGCTTCGTCGCGCGCTCCCGACGGGGCCGCCCGCACCGGCCCATCCCTCTCGCGGCGTCCATCGCGCCCGTCGAGGCGTCCGAGCTGGCGGTCACCTGGTACGGGCACTCCTCGGTATTGATCGAGGTCGACGGGTACCGCGTGCTTGCGGATCCGGTGTGGGGAGAGCGCGTCAGTCCGTCGCCGACGATCGGGCCCAGCCGGCTACATCCGGTCCCCGTCGCGCTCGAGGCGATACCACGCGTCGACGCAGTGGTGATCAGCCATGACCACTACGACCACCTGGACCTGCCCACGATCGAGGCCCTCACCCGCGATCAGGACATGCCGTTCCTCGTGCCCATCGGCGTGGGCGAGCACTTGCGGTCGTGGGGCGTGCCGGACGACCGGATCGTCGAGCGGGACTGGGATCAGGCCCACAGGATCGGCGACCTCGAGATCGTGTGCACCGAGGCGCGCCACTTCTCGGGCCGGGGACTCTCGCGAAACAGCACGCAGTGGGCGTCGTGGTCGATAGTGGGGCCGCGGCACTCGGTGTTCTTCGGCGGTGACACGGGCTTCACGGAGCGGTTCAAGCTGGTGGGCGATGCCTTCGGGCCGTTCGACCTCACGCTCGTACCCATCGGTGCGTACGACGAGCTCTGGCCCGATGTGCACACGACGCCCGAGCAGGCCGTAGAGATCCACCGGATGATCGCGAAGCCGGACGCGGCGCTGGTGCCGATCCATTGGGCCACATTCAACCTCGCCTTCCACGACTGGGCCGAGCCGGTCGAGCGGCTGCTGGCCGCCGCCGACGAGGCCGGAATCGAGACCTTCGTGCCGAAACCGGGCGGTCGGGTCGACATCGTGAGACAGCCACGCGGCGGTATACGTCGCGATAAGTGGTGGATCACCGTAGCCTGAAGTTCATGGATTTCAAGAATCTGGCCGATAAGGCGAAGCAGGCACTGGGCAAGAACCCGAAGATCATCGACAAGGCCGGCGATATCGTCGACAAGAAGACCGGCGGCAAGTACTCCGGTGGCGTCGACAAGGCACAGGACGCCGCGCGCAAGTGGTCCGGCGGGCAGGGACCGGCGAACCAGGGCCCGCAGAACCAGGGTGGAGAGGGCCAGGCACCGGAAGGCCAGCCTGGCCAGTAGCGGATATGACCATCGGCGCGGCTTTGTAAGCTGACCCACAAGAGTCGCCAGCGAGAGGAAGCCGATGGGTCGCCATCAAGCCGCGCACGCCACTCCGGTCGCCCAGCGGGGCGGCCGCCGCGCGTGGTGGACGGTCCTCGCGCTGGCGCTGGCAGTGCTGCTCGTCGTCGGTCTGTGGCGTGTCTTCGCCACCGCCGGCGGCGGGCACTGCTCATCCTCGTCGAAGGTCACGGTGGCTGTCGACGATGCTCTGAAGCCGGTCGCCGAACAGCGCGCGGCGGCCGCATCGGATTCGTGCACGACCTACTCGGTGGAGTCCGCAGCAGACGCTTCGATGCCGGCACGCCTCGCGGGCGGCGGCACGACCCCCGATCTCTGGCTGGCGCCGTCTGATGCCCGAGTCGCAGAGGTGAGCTCACAGGTGGGTCGCGACCTCCCGGCGACGACGGTTGCCACGTCGCCGATCGTTCTCGCCGGCGCTCAGAAGCCGGCTCCCAAGAACTGGCTCGACGCGCTCGGCTCGCCTGATCTGCGTTCATTGCCTAAGGATTCGCCGTTCGCCGATGCCCCGCTCGTCGCGGCTGTGGCCGAGGCCGGGAGCAAGAGCGGTGATGAACAGGCGCTCACAGGCGCACTCACCCGCTACGCGCAGGCTGTGCAGCCTGTCTCCGGCAGCGGTGATCCTGTGAAGGCGGCCAAGGACTCCGGCGCAACGGTCGTCGTGCCGGAGTACGCGTACCTGCAGGCTAAGAAGGCCGATTCCGCGGTCGCCGCCGCCGTGCCGGGTAGCGGCACGGCCCTCGACCGGGTCCAGCTCGTCGTGACCGCCACAGGCGACCGCCGCACGGACGTGACGCCCGCGGGGGAGAAGCTTGCGGGCGCATTCACGTCTTCCGACGGTGCCCGCGCGCTGAAGTCCGCCGGTTTGCGCCCGGACGGATCGGATGCAGGCAAGGGCGGCCCGGACGGCGGCGTCGGCGACGTCGAGTTGCTGCCCGAACCCGATGCGGCGAAGCTGAAAGCCGGCGCGAAAGCGCTCGCGGCCGTTGCGATCCCGCTCAAGACCATCGTCGTGGTGGACATCTCGGGATCGATGGGGTTCGCGTCCGGCGACACCACCCGCATCGGGATGACGGTGTCCGGATTCGACAGAGTGGTCTCCATGATCTCCGACACGAACAGCATCGGCCTGTGGGCGTTCTCCCTGTCCTCCTCGGGTCAGAACTGGGTCTCCCTCGCGCCGACCGAACCGCTCGGGCAGAAGGACGGCTCCGCCAGCCACCGCCAAACGCTGATCGACGCCGCGAACACACTGCCCAAGCGGGTCAAGGGAGGAACCGGGCTGTACTCGACCGCGCTCGCCGCGTATAAGCAGGCCCAGGGGCAGTTCGATCCCGCCTACTCCAACTCCGTGATCCTGCTGACCGACGGCACCGACGAGGACCCGGGCGGCATGAGCCTGGATTCGCTGGTGTCCCAATTGAAGTCGATCGCCGATCCGGCGAGGCCGATCATGATCAACACCGTCGGGATCTCACAGGACGCCGACATGAACGCGATCACCAGGATCGCCGAGGCCACAGGCGGCAACGCGTTGCGCGCGAATTCGCAGCAGGACCTGCTGGCCGACTTCGTCACCGCCGTCGGGAAGCGCACGACGAAGTAGCCCACTGCGCGCCGTGCCGCTACGTCACGATTTATCACGACTCGCCCGGACATGTCGGGGTCCGAGTGCGTGAACGATTCGTGACTGATCGTTTGCATTCGATACGGTCATGGATATGTCCAAGTTCGAACAAAACGCGGACGCGCAGCTGGCACACGGCTGGGGTTCGGCGTACGTAGCCAGCTCCCGGCGTCGGGTGTTGGCCGGTCTGCTCCGTCGCAAGCCTCCGCTTACCGAGGAGTCGATCACCGTCGTCGACCAGCCGATGCTGAAACGGGCGATCACGGCCGCGGCTCTTGGAAACATGATGGAGTGGTTCGACTTCGGCGTCTACGGATACCTGGCGACCACCCTCGGCAAGGTGTTCTACCCGGACGCCTCCGGTGCGGCGCAGCTGCTCGCGACGTTCGCGACGTTCGCGGCGGCCTTCGTGGTGCGGCCTCTCGGCGGGCTGTTCTTCGGGCCCCTCGGCGACCGCATCGGACGCCAGAAGGTACTGGCGGCCACCATGATCCTGATGGCCGTCGGCACGTTCTGCGTGGGCCTGATCCCTTCGTACGCGAGTATCGGGCTGTGGGCTCCCGTGCTGCTGCTCCTGGCGCGCCTGCTGCAGGGATTCTCGACCGGCGGTGAGTATGGCGGAGCCACAACGTTCATCGCCGAGTACTCGCCAGACAAGCGGCGCGGATTCCTGGGCAGCTGGCTGGATTTCGGCACATTCATCGGATACTCGATGGGCTCGCTCATGGTCACGATCCTGAACGCGTCGATGTCGGAGGCCGACATGGTCGCCTGGGGTTGGCGGATTCCGTTCTTCATCGCCGGACCGATGGGGCTCATCGGGCTGTACTTGCGGATGAAGCTGGAGGACACGCCGGCGTTCCGCGAGCAGCTGGACGCACACGAGAACAAGGTCCGGGCAGCGGAATCCGCGGGCGGCGAGATCGCGTCGATCTTCACGAAGTTCTGGAAGCCGTTGCTCGTGTGCATCGGTCTGGTGATCCTCTACAACGTCACCAACTACATGATCACCGCCTATCTGCCGACGTACTTCACCGAGGTCGTGCATCGCAGCCAGTTGTCCGCCGACATGCTGGTGCTGGCGTCGATGGTCGTCGTCGTGTTGCTCATCCTCGTTGTGGGGCACATCTCCGATATCGTCGGCCGCCGTGCGGTTTTCGCGTTCGGTGGCATCGTTCAGGTGATCATCGCCGTGCCCTGCTTCTGGCTGTTCGGAATGAGCAACGTCTGGGCGCCCGCGATCGCCTGCGTCGCGTTCGGCATCGTGTTGGCGTGTTTCGCCGCCCCGACCGCCTCGACGCTGCCGGCCCTGTTCCCCACCGCGGTCCGCTACGGCGCATTGTCCATCGGCTTCAACATCGCGGTGTCCGCGTTCGGCGGCACCACGCCGCTGGTCACGTCGGCGCTGGTGACCGCGACCGGCAGCAAGTTGTTCCCGGGCTTCTATCTGATTCTCAGTGGTCTGGTCGGCCTGTGGGCGGTGTGGGCGCTGCGCGAGACCGCGACGCAGCCCCTGGTCGGTTCGCCGCCCCAGGTGGACTCTCCGCAAGAGGCGGCCGAGGTCTACGCGGAGGCGAAAGAGGTCGCGGCCGCGGGGCGCTGACCGGTGGCCCGGCGCCGTTCCTCGATCCCTGGGGACACGGCGACCGTGCGCGGTGCCGTAGACTCCGAACCGCCCGTCCGGTGCTCAGCCGACGGGTGTGTCCGCCCCCGTAGCTCAGGGGATAGAGCAGCCCTCTCCTAAAGGGCAGGTCGCACGTTCGAATCGTGTCGGGGGCACCAGGGTTGACCTGCGGTTTTACGCCGCGTCATCATCCGGTTTATTCGGTAGTGTCCGGCTCTTGTCCGGTCTGAGTGAGTTCGTCCAGGCGTTGAGCCACGAGGTCCACCTCATCGGCGTATAGGTCGCTGTAGGTGTCGGCGGTGACGATGATGGTCGAGTGCCCCATTGTCCGCTGGAGTGTCTTGAGGTCTGCGCCCGCTCGTCGGGCTAGCGATGCATATGTATGTCTGAGACCGTGAAGTGTAAGTAGCTCGGCGTTAGCTTTCGTTTTCGCGTCGTTCCATGAGACTGAACGCCGCCAGTTCGTGGCTCTCAGCATACGCCCTCGAGGGCTAGTGAACACGAGCTCGTCGAGTGCGCGTCCTGTCACGCGGCCCTCGAGCACGGCCTTCACGAGGGCAGGAAGCGGCACTGCTCGCCGGCCGGCCCTGGTTTTCGGTTCGTCGACCACGAGGTGCCCGCCGACATCTACGGCAGCACGTCGCACGTAGATGCGTGATGCCGCCATGTCCACATCTCGAACCCGTAGGGCTACAAGCTCAGACCAGCGCAACCCGCACAACGCCAGTGTCACGACAACGTCGTAGCCGATCCCACCCGGCTCTCCACAGGCAGCTGCCAGGGCATTCACCTGCGCGATCGTGAGGTATTGGTGACGCTCCGGCTGGCGAGCACGGGGTGCCCGCACACCACGGGCGGGGTTCTTTCGGATCCTCCCGTCCTCAACAGCCTGATCGAGCAGCCTGCGGAGCAGATTCAAGCTCTGGCCGGCCGATACCGCGCCCACAGACAGCGATGCCGCCCACCGATCAACATCCGACGTAGTGATGTCACCAACCGCGACCGCGCCCCACCGCGGAAGGACGCGTAGTCGCCAGTGCGACCGTGTGTTCCACCATGTCTTCGCTTTGACATTGCGCTCCTGAGCCACTGCCCAGTGGTGCCACACCTCCGACAGCGGTGTCCGGCCGAGCAAAGGGTTGTACGCCCCATCAGCGCCGGCGAGACGGTCACGATCGCGGGTCGCCTTGAAGGCGAGAGCATCGCGCCGAGTCGGGAACGTGCGCGACGATTCACGACGTCGCCCCTCGTGGTCTACAACCTCGAATCGGACCTGCCACGACACCGAACCGTCACGAGCGACCCTCCTCCGAATCCCTGCGGTCACCAGTTCCGCCCACGTGCGATCCAGCCCCGAGCGAACGCCAGCACGGTTTGCCGCCAACGCATCGAGTCGTTGCACAGCAGACCACGATCCGCAGTCCAGCGCCAGCAGTCGAGAGACGCGTCATCGAGCAACGACGCCGTCACCAAGCCAACCAAATCGTCGCTCACAGCCTCGGGATAGAACACACTCACCAAGTGACGGACCGTCCGCATCAACTCCCCTCGGACAACGGCGCTCCCGCCCGAATCACTACCGTGATTCGGTTGGGCCTGGTCACCGTCAACCGGCCCCGAAGGCTCATCCGAGGGTGCATCGGACGTCCTAGACCGCTCGGTCGTGTCCGACACCGCAACCGATTGTGATTCAGCCAGAGTCGAATAGGCCTCATCAAACGTTCGCCGAGTGAACACGAGCAGAGGTTCAAGGACGATAACGCCATCGGAATGCGATGTGACCTGATACCAACGGCTCAGGCGAGTGGCACCCGTGAGCTTCAGCTCGATGCAACCATCGTCGTCGACTTCGGTCACAGTGGCACTCCCCGTCCCGAGCGCCTTTTGCGTGTGTGTGGTTTCACTCATCCGCGCTTGGCCTGCCGCAGCCACGTCTCAACAGCCCGTCGTTCGTACCGACGATGTCGTGGACTCAAGGACAAGAACGCGGGCCCCGGAGCATCGAGATCCCCGCTTTCGCGTCGGTGTGCCCACTCGTGCAGAGTGCTGACCGGGACACCGGTCAGCGCCGCGACCTCCCTTGCAGTCAACAGGGAACTATTCATTTCTGATCCTCCTCGAAAGATGTTGCCTCACTGTGTATATCGCTCCAACTCCGTGCCTGATCGGCGATCTCACGGCAGTGATCTGCCACAATTCCCGGCGGGACGTATGGCGCTCGGGCCACACCGAGACCACCGGCGCCGTCGCTGTGTACGCACACCCCAACAGGCAGGTTCAGAGGCGACCTGACGTCCGCCTCAGCCCACCCATCGCCCAGCACTGCCGTGGCCGCGTCACGTGTCGACACGCCGAACGCAACCCGTCGCGAGCAGTTGTCCCGAATACCCGTGGGAATGCTGTCTGCCGTGGGCTTTTGCGTTGCCAGGATCGTCACGATGCCCGCTGAGCGCCCTCGTCGAATAAGCGACGACACCAGCGAAGTCACTTCCACAACGACACTTTTGTCGTCCCGAGACACCGCTGCCCTGGGGTCCAGGAAGCTCTGACATTCATCGATCACCACCAGGATGATCGGCCAGTCACGAGACGGACCAACGTCCCACAAGTTGGACGTGCCATGCCACGACGGAAGTCGCTTCACCCGCCAATTGCGGACAGCCTCGACTTCACGCAACAGGTCACGAACCGCTTCGAGATCGTCGCCAAGCACTACAGCAGCGCGCCGCTCCAGCGGCGCAAGGTCCGCGCCCCCTTTCCCGTCGATCGTCAGGAGTACCACGGCATGGGATGTGGCAAGGGACGCAATCGATTCGATCAACCACGCCGACTTTCCCGCTCCCGGCACCCCACCAACCACGACACCCGACACGTTGGTCAACGACAACGACACGGACGCCCCGGCCTCATCGACGCCGATCGGCAGTGTCCAACGACCATCCCAAAACGGCACGTGATCAAGAGACTTCGGAGTCGCCAGAGGGTCGACCACGCGCAGGTCGAGTACCACGGTGCCCGCCGAGGGCGAGCGCACCGTAACCGCCACCCCCAACGCATGCGAGAGTGCATCGCGTTGCCGCTCGAAATCGCACGTCGCCAGGCCCGGCCACGGAGCGACCGTCACCGATGCACCGAACGGCGAGGGACGAATCGAGAGCACCCGCGGATCGACGAAGTCGTAGACCACGCGGCCGTCACGTCGGCCCACGGCGTCCCGACGTGACAATCCGCACGCCCGAAAAACGGATCCGGAATCCAACCGGAGCGATGCGACCGCATCCGCAACCGCAGCATCGAAATCCGCTACCGCTGGCCGGGTAACACGCGACGTCACAGCGTGTACGACCGCAATCCACACCACCGTCACCGTGACAATCAGCACCATGACGATGACCGCGAATACCGCGAGCGTACGGAACAACGATTCCACCGTAGCCACGCGTCAGCGTCCCGTGCCGCAGCGCCCGCGAAGCGGGTCCGGAGCCACACCAACCGGTTCAACCCCACGGCCCGCGGTAATCCACCCGACAATCCGGTCCGTCGCCCACCGTTCCGTCGCCCACGCCGCCACGCGATCAGCACCACCAAGCCATAACAACGGACCAACCGCCCGGCCATACTCGTACAGCGCGACGTACGCGGCGCGAATCGCGTCCGTGGACGGTCGCGATTCGGCAGCGGGGACCGACATCCCGCGATTCAACGCAGCGGTCAACGCCGTGCGGAGGCGCAGGTCCGCCGAGCACAGCCGAGCGAGTTCCCCGGCATCCGACGCCGGGACCGCACGCGAATCAATCAGCGTCACCGCACCACGCCCCGTCGACGATTCCGAATTCCACGCAATCCGCGACACGAACACCGCGCCAACCACCAGCACGGCAACCATGGTAGCGACCACGCCGACCCGAAACACGCCCCGCCGTGACCCCGACGGACGCCCAATAGCCATGCGCTCCAACGGTAGTCGCATCACACCTCACCCCCGTCGACATCGAATTCGTTCGCCGTCAACAAAAACGGAACCCGCCCCCCACCACCGAGATCGCGGCTAATCGCGATCGCGACATCCAACCGCGGCAACGATTCCGGCAAACCCGACGTCCACCGATGATTTTCCGCGTCCGCGAAATCGAACCCATACCGCCGTTCAAGCCGACGCTGCAGATCGAGTAGCGTCGAATCACGTTGTAACAAAAGTGAATCCAACCGACCGGCGAACCGTGACGCGATCCGTTGCGACATCGATTCACGCATCGGAACCACCCCCGCGCTTCACGACCGACCCCACGCTGCCGACCGGTACCAACCGTTCGAAATACGCCGTGACCCGCAGCGATGCGGACGGCGGACGGCCATTGAAACCCGCCCGCGCCGTCGGTCGGACGGTGAATTCAATTTCACCCGCCGGCTTCAGCACGGTGCCCGGCGCCAACGCGTCGATCGCGGTCGATGTTTCGACGGTGACGCCGTCGAGGCCGCGGCCCGCCAGCGCGACCGAAACGCCGGCCACGCGACGTACCGTGCCGCCGTTTCGGGTTACGAAATTCCCGGTGGCGCGCCCGTTTTCGTATTCGGCGACGTTGGCGGTCGTGCCGCCCAGCGCCACGATTAAAAGGTCGGCCGGATCCGGTTTGAAATTCAAATCGCGAATGTCCATTTCATCGCTCCAATTCGATCGTGTCGGTCCGGTCGGTCCGGGCCGATGTCGATTTGTAGCACCGATCCCGAACCGCGTCAACGAATGATATTGGCGCACAGCAAGATACAATATGTGACGCAATGTTGTCTCACGTATGGCATGCCATATTGCACGCCATACGTCACGCGCCGTGGTAGCACTCACGCACTGAATTAGGATCCGCTTTAGGACTCGTCCTAATACAGAGGGACTGCGCACGCCCCCGGACTGCATCTGGCGTCGATGCCTAGCGCTCGCGTACTTGTCGGGTCATGGCTGTATAACTCCGTGCATGGCAGACCCGACTGACCGCTGACCCGTTACGGGCCATCGCCAGGCGGATCGACGGCGATCCCGCGCGCTTCACACCACACACGAACCCGATCCGGCTGTGACTCCGCCAACTCCAGCAATTCCACCATCCATGCCGGGTTCCACGTGACGACGCGGTACCACGCTTCACGGGTGATGGTCACAACGGCATCGCCGTCAAGGCGCTCGTCGGCGAGTTCCTCGTCCGTCATATCGGCGCTTCCGCCACGTGCATCCAGGCACGCATTCCAAAACCGTTCGCGCGCGGTCGCGGCTTCGTCGACACGGTGGCTCCAGACGAGTTGCCGACGGCCCTTCGAAGCTTGCTCGAACTCAACCCACAAACGCCAATCGCCGTGCGGTGTAGTCGATGTCACCTCATTTGTGTCCGTGTCCACCACCAGGACCTCGTTCCCGTCAGCGAGCACGTGCCAATGCCGGGGTGTGCGGACACCGAATCCGGGTGCATCCGGGTCCGTGACGAGGCCGCCGAGAAGCTCGAACGGGGTACGGTTACGACCCCGCCCCGTCTTAGTGATCGCGCCAGCCGCGACCTCCGCACCCAGTCTCCGTGCCACGTCATACGTGGACTTCGCCAAGTACGCCGATACGTACTCGTCACCGTCATCACCGATGGGACGCAGATCGACTGCCGCCGATCCAGGCATCTCCAAGCCCGCCTTCGTCAGTCCGGCGGCCCAGCGCTCGAACACCGCCGCGGCCATGGCCTGTCGTGCCAACCAGTCCCGATCGACCGTAACCCGCTGCGCCACCATGTCGCTCAACTGATCCTCGATGTCGTCGACCAGACCAACGCCCAGACCGCCAACAGTGACGACCAGGACATGGGCGTGCAGGTGCCAGCCATTGCCACCGTGGGTAACCTCGACGGCCCGTACGAGGCCGCCGACACCGAACCGGTCTCGGTCACCGATCCTGGGCGGGCGCAGCGTCCCGTCCTTACGTCGGTACCCGCGGTCACCTGTCCACGGGGTGCCGCCGAACGCTCGTCGCCAGCCCGTCGACAGGCCGTCCCACAGCTCTGCGAGCCCCTGACCGCTCCTATGCCGCATGGTCAAAGTCAGCAGGTAGGTGCGGCCGCCCTGAGCGTGTGCCGCTCGGATCGCGCCAGCGAGCTCGTCTGACCTCCGCGCTGCGATCACTGCCGAACACCGCGGACACGCCCACGGTGATCCGCACGTCACAAGATTCCCGAAGCCGGCCTTCCCGCCCACGGAGCGTTTAACCGTCACACCATCAATCTCGTGCTGCCCGTAGTCGTCCCCGTGGATCAGCCGACCGCAGGATCGCACCGACTTGAGTGTCGAAGCCTGCCACAGGGCGGCGCGAGCACGGAAGCGTTCCCGCCGCCGCACCTGCAAATCGGACACGAGTCCGGCGTCTCTGCAGGTCACACGGTGTGGGGTGCACTTATTCTGAGTACTACCGAGACGGCGGGCTCCGCCCGCAGCGGCCTCCCGCCTTCGGGCTGCGCTCCCGCCTACGGCCTGCGCGCGGCTGGCGCCGTGCTCGGCCTTCGGCTCCCGCTGCGCCCTTCGGCTCCCGGCCCCTGTGGAGAGTTTCTTCGCCTTCGCATGCGAGACCCCCCGTGTGTCGGTGGTCCGACGTACAATCGGCGTTGGGTGCATGGCCATTCCTCATCCCGGGACCCCCACCGCGTGCCCTTCACAACGTCAGCGGTGGGGGTTTCCCATGTCAGGGATGAGTCGGCGGTGTCCGCTCCGTGTCCGGTCCAGGTGTAGGATCAGTCGGAACGCCCAGGTCAGTCAGACCATTCGGTCGTATTGATCTGAAAGAAACTGCAGGTCAACGATTTTCACTGCCTGCTCCTAAAGGGCAGGTCGCACGTTCGAATCGTGTCGGGGGCACTAGTACAAGCGCAGCTAGGCGGCGGTTTCGGTCCGATCTGCGGGCGCCAGGCCCGGTCCCATGCCACCCCCGTGCTACCCAACGGGCGCGATTGGCGGTGCCACGTGGGCGTTACCTCACGATTACCCGAAACCTGTCGGTGCGACATGGCAGCATCAGCACATGAAAATGCCCCGCATACCGCACGAGGTGATGGCGATGCTGACTCCAGCTCTCGGTCGCGTTGTCGAGCGATCAGCTCGAGGAGGGACGCTGATGATGTGGGGGCTACGACCGCATGCGGCCGACCCGGGCACGCCAATGGATCTCGATGAAGCCGACGGCTACGATGAGAAGATCCCCGAGGGGATCGCGCGGACAGTCGCATTTCCCATCATGAATGCGACGGATGCTTTGTCCACAACAAACTTGCTCATTTCTAATGCGGCGCGGTCAACCCCGATGAATCACCACACGCCAGCGTTCCTCGCGCTATGCAGAACTGCAATCGAGTGTTCGTCACAGGCAATTTGGGCCATGTGCCCAGAAGATCGTGCCGACCGACGAGCTCGGGCAGCGGGACTCGCGAAGACTGGACTGGAGCATGCGCGGGACTACCACGCTGATGCGATTAGTGCTCACGACAGCGGCCTTCTGAAGATACCCGATCGCACCTACAAGCAGTCGCAGCACCGTCGCGAGTTCCATCAGGGCGAACTCGATGAGCTCGCGAAGCTCTCGCCGCAGAATGCTCGAAAGTACACGGAGCTAGTCAGGAAGGCTGCGAACTGGATCGAAGACCATCCGCCCGCGCACACCAATGATACTAAGGGGGTTCATTTCCCGACGATCGCACAGAGTCAGTATCGCCAGTGCTCCAGCTTCACGCACGGCCACAGCTGGCCGATCGATCTGATTCAGGGACCTACCGCCATGTTCAAGATGATGGCAGACTCGATCAACACTGCCCTCATTACGACGGAGGTAGCAGTATGCCTGTTCGAAGCGCAGTCCACGGACCCGAACGGCTCGCGCGAGAACTTCTACCCCGCGCGACTGCAGCCCACAATTGACGCATGGCGCGAGCGGTACTCGGCCACTACCGAAGATTCGCCACCTCCCGTGCCTGCGGAGGATTCGACACCGACACAGACTCCGGAGGCGTAAACGAAGGCAGGCACGATCTACTTCCGGACTCTGGCGTCCGGCAGCCACACGTGATATAGTCAATTCGCTCCAATGCCCTAGTAGCTCAACGGACAGAGCGCGCCCCTTACGAAGGCGTGGTAGCGGGTTCGACTCCCGCCTAGGCTTGTGAAGAAGCGACGCGGTTGCAGGTAAACACGCCTCCCGCGTCGCTTCGCTTTTGTTCCAGGGCTCCTTACCGAAGACTCGATACCTTCTTCGTCTGCTGCGGAGCTGGAACTGCTACCGGCCGAGTGAGGGCGCTTGCTTGCCGCCTTCGGCCTCGGAGATGTAGTCGGCGTAGACGTTGAGCGTGGTGACAAACGAGGCGTGCCCGAGCCACTTGGACACCTCCATGTAGTGTTCCCCGGCCGACAAAAGGAATGGACGGCGAAGCTATGCCGCAGGTCGTGCCAGCGGGCGGGCAGCAGATCCAGAGCGGCCAGGGCAGGGGAGTAGTAGTTGCGCGTAACGTTCGCGGTCTCTATCGGCTCCGTCCATTTGTAGGTCGCCATGATCGCGTCGGCGTAGTCGTCCCGTTCGGCTTCGTCGGCGGTGTGCTCGCGCAGAGTGATATCCGCCGCCTTCGCCTCAGCGCGGGCCATCCGTCCCGGGAACAACGGCGCGGTGGGGTCCAGGCGGTAGGGATGGCTCGTCAGGTACTCCCGCAGGTCGTCGGCCGGCCAGCCGTCGATGGGGACCACGCGCGTCGACCGGACCGACTTGGGCGTACCGACAAGCCGCTTACCGGCCTGTCGGGTTTTGGTTCGCGTCACCGAGACCATTCCCATTGCGCCGTGTTGGCGAGGCAGCGTCAGGTCGCCGATCTCGAGGCCGCGGCCAAGGAGTACGCCGCGGTCGTGATCCCGCTCAAGACCATCGTGGTCGTGGACATCTCGGGGTCGATGGGCTTCAAATCCCAGAACACCACCCGGATCGACCTGACGGTATCGGGCTTCGACAAGGTGGTCTCGCAGATGTCCGGAGCCAATCAGATCGGGCTCTGGGCGTTCTCCCTGTCGGATTCCGGCGACGATTGGGTCTCGTTGTCGCCCACCGCCCCCCTCAGCCAGAAGTCCGGCAACTCCGATCACCGCGCCGAGTTGATTGCCGCTGCGAACACGCTGCCGTGCCGGGTCAAGGGCGGCACCGGGCTGTATGCGACGACGCTGGCCGCCTACAAGCAGGCGCAGGCGCAGTTCGATCCCGCCTTCTCCAACTCGATCATCCTGCTCACCGACGGCGAGGACGAGGATCCGGACGGGATGTCGCTGGATTCGGTGGTGGCACAGCTGAAGTCGCTTGCGGATCCGGCCAAGTCCATCACCGTGAACACGGTCGGCATATCGCCTGATGCGGATATGAACGGATCACCCGCATCTCTCAGGCGACCGGGGGCGCTGCCCAGCACGCGGATTCGGGGCAGGAGATGCTGGCGAACTTCGTCAATGCCGTGGGGCGCCGGGTCGGGAAGTAGCTCCGAACACGGCGGATGCGAGGTGTAGCCCGGCGAGTGTCCGGGCAGGCTGGTGCGGACGACGCGGTGTCGAGCGCGCCGCCGGTACGCCTCCGTTTCTCGCGACCGGACCTGTGAGACCGTTCGCTGCACCCGGCACCCTTCTCGTGGGCCCCGGGGACTGGAGAATTCTGTAGGCGCTGCTCACCCCTCGTGGCGTTCAGCCGCTTCCACGGCGGAGCCTGTGCCCGTGATCGACGTGGGCTCACGATATGAGACTGAATAATCATTCGTAGTGGTGATGCGATTCGTTGGGATCCAGTTCTCCCGCTGCCAGGCACCGGGTGTGCGGCCCGCGGTCCGCAGGAAGAACGCCGAGAACGTGGACGGGTCGGGGAAGCCGAGTTCGGCGGCGCACCGGGCGGCGGAGTACCGATCGTGGACGAGAAGACGCATAGCTTCGAGCATGATCCTCTGAGTGAGGAAGGATTTCGCGCTCCGGCCGGTGGCGCGGTGAACGGAGCGCGTGAGCGTGCGCGGCGAGTAGCCGAGCACGGCGGCGTAGTGGGCGACGTCGTGGTGGGCGCGGAACTCGGCTTCGACCAGATCGCGGAATCGGCCGAAGAGCGGCTGGTCGGGTAACGCTTCGCCCGTCGGTGGGGCGATGCGGATCAGTAACGCGGACAGAAGGAGTCGCGCGGCATCGTGCGCGGCGGGGGAGGCGGGTGCGTGCGTCTCCAGCTCGAGGTGATCAATCGCTGCAGTGATGTACGGCCAGGCCGATTCGCTTGCCGACCAGCAGTGACCGTAGCCCAGCCTGGACGGCGACGGAAGGCCCGCCGCCGGCGCCGCCGGTGTGAAGAGAACGAGTTCTCCGGTGACGGCGGCGACGTCCTCCCACCGGTGCACCGCGCCGGGAGGTATCCACACCACTGTGCGGCCGCCGAGCAGATACCGGGTGAAGTCGACCGAGGCGTGACCCGTCCCTGCGCGCACGACGGCGAGGACGTGGAAGTCGCCACGCTGGGTGCCGCCATCGTTGATCTGTCGCAGTCGCCCGAAGGACAGAACCTCGACGAGACCGGCGGACTCTTCCTGGGCGTGATAGCTCAGCTGTCGAACCACGAAGTCCATTTTTCCACAGCATCGGTCGTCTTCATCTGATGCGCTTACTGGCGTATATGCGCTGAGCTGTCATCTATCACGACGGTCGTGATAGATCGGACGAGAGGTCGACCATTGACACACAGCGCAGGACTGCCCCATTTCGACTATCGACCGGGCGAGGGACCGACCCTGGTCTTCCTGCATTACTGGGGAGGATCGGCCCACACATGGGCGGCGGTCATCGATGAGCTCCCGGGCCGGGCCGTGCTCGCGCTCGACTTCCGGGGATGGGGTCGTTCGTCCGATCTCCCCGGGCCGTACACGCTCGACCGGCACGCGGCAGACGTGCTCGCGGTCCTCGAGGTCGCCGACGTGCGGGACTACATCTTGATCGGGCATTCCATGGGTGGCAAGGTCGCCCAGCTGGTCGCGGCGCGGCACCCGAATGGTCTTCGGCGTCTTGTGCTCGCGGCCCCCGCCCCTGCTAGGCCGGGTCGCGAGATCACGACGAGGTATCAGACGCAGCTGTCTCACGCCTACGACTCCGATGATGCGGTTGCGGAAGCCCTTGACCATGTGCTCACCGCCAGAGAGCTCGACGTCGAGACCCGGAGCCGTATCGTCTCGGACTCTCGGGCGACGCGTGATCCCGCTGCGGCGCAGGCATGGCCGCTCAGTGGCATCACCGAGGACATCACACATGCGGTCCAGCAGATCGCGGTGCCAGCGGCGATCGTCGTCGGAACAAGCGACGTCGTGGAGCCGCCCGAGACGTTGCGCGACAACCTGATCCCCTATCTCGCAACGTCTCGGCTCGTCCTTCTGCCAGGCGTCGGGCACCTGGTGCCGCTGGAGGCGCCGGCGGATCTCGCGGCTGTGATAGGCGAGTAAAGCTCTGTATCAATCGCCCCAGACCGAATCGGCGGCTGCCAGTTCCATTCTCGTGATGCCGTTCTCGCGGCGCTCTCTCAGTAGCTCACCCGGAGTCGTGTATCGGGGTGCGGCCGCGTCGTTGCGCGACGCCTTTTCCACGATTGCGTCGACGAGTGACCGGACCATCGACAGTCGCGGGTACCGTGCATGGACCGCGCGTTGTTCGTGGTCGACGATATCGGCACCGCGGCCGAAGTCGACGCCGACACCCTCGCGGGTGAGATATGCGAGTACTCCCCGCCGTTCGGCGATTCCACCGCTGGTGTGGATCGCGATCGCTTCCCATACCCGGTCAACGTCCCGTGACGGTACGCCCTGCTGGGTGAGCAGCGTCGCGGCCAGGTCTGCACCCTCGACTTCGAACCGTTCGCGGCCGGTGGCCCGGCTCCCGGTGCCCAGGTCGTGCATCACCGTCGCGGCGAAGAGTAGGCCCTGGTCGTAATCCGCTTCCTGCGTGAGGTTCTCATGCTCGGCCAACAGCAGTGCCCACATGTAGCTGCGGACGGAATGGTTGAAGACCGACTCGGACTCCGTCGACCGGGCCAGGTCCACGGCCGCGGATGCGAGCGGATCGGTGGGGAGTTCCAAGATCGTTGCCATGGGACAACTCCACCCCAGAGCATTGCAAGACACCAGTGGCAAAGTGGTCGTATCCCGCTCGATAATGGCCAGATGCCGCATCGTGTCGCCGTCGTCGTACCGCCGGGTGTGCTCCCACTCGACTTGGGTATCCCGATACAGATCTTCGGACTCGACCCGCACTACGACCTGCAGGTCTGCGCCGACGACGACTGCGCTGGCGTCCGCTCCGGTCCACTGTCGTTGGCGGGCGTGGAATCCCTTACCGCCGCATCGGCTGCCGACACGGTGGTCGTACCCGGTGCCGCCGACCCGGTCCGGCCCGTCTCGGAGCGGACGCTCGAGACACTCCGGGCAGCGGCGGGGCTCGGGGCGCGGATAGTGTCGATCTGTACGGGCGCATTCGTTCTGGCGTCTGCCGGAATCCTGGCCGGCCGTACAGTGACCACGCACTGGCAGGAGGCCGATCGGTTACAGCGGCTATATCCGGACGTCGTCGTCGATCCCCGTCCTCTGTTCATCGACGACGGCGACGTACTCACCTCAGCCGGCGTCACCGCGGGGATCGACCTATGCCTGCACATGATCGACTCGGACTTCGGTACCTCTGCCGCGAATCAGAGGGCTCGGGCGATCGTTGCGCCGCCGCGCCGAGTCGGTGACCAGGCACAGTACATCCCGAAGGCGAGGCCGAGCTCGAACGGCGACTCCTTAGCGCCCCTGCGCACCTGGCTTATGGCGAACTATTCCGTCCGGCACACCATCTCCGATCTCGCTGCCCGAGCACATTGTTCGCCGCGTACCCTTGTGCGTCGCTTCATCACCGAGACCGGGGTGACCCCCGCGGCGTGGTTGATGACGCTCCGGCTCGACCAGGCGCGAGAACTCTTGGAGTCCACGGACGTCCCGATCGAACGCCTCGGTGAGCTGACCGGGCTCGGCTCGCCGGCCACTGCGCGCGCAGCGTTCCGCCGCAGCTACGGCGTCAGCCCCGAACAGTACCGGCGCACCTTCGGCACCCGGTCCGGGCGACACTCCGTCCACGAGTGAGAAGTCAGTCGACCATCGGTACTGGTTTCCCTCGCCGAGCGCCGGATTCGCCGACCGAGTGCGCGCGTCCCACTTCGGCCAGCGGGAAGGTCCCGCCCGCCGCTAGCGCTGACCAGGTCGACGCGCAGTTTGGGATTGTCTGGCAGTCGTCACACGGTGCGCGTGCTAGCCAATGGGGTGAATGGCGAACGCTGGGGACTGTTCGTGGGTGGGCCGGACACGCTGCTAGCGACTGCGCTCCGCCGCGACCAACCAGCTGACCAGCAGGGCGATGATGACGATGTCGAGCAATGGGTGGAAGACGCTGAATCCGTTCCTCTGGACGACGAAGAATCGGATCACTCCGCTGGTGCCGCCGATCGAGGTCGCGGTGATTGCCAGAACAGCGGCGGCACGAGTGGGACGCGCGATGAGCGCGCCGCCGACTGCGGCATAAGGAATGGCGAACGTCGCCGAAGCGATCACGGTGTGGGAGACCGGCAGGATCCATAGCTGCGAGAAATGCGTCGTCGCCGTGACCAACAACAGGACACCCGCGGTCCGAGGAGCCGCAAACATGCTCGGCCACGACGAGAGCTGACTCATGAAGCACTCCTACTGAGGACGCCGGTTAGATAGTCAGGCAACTTGACTATTCTCGGAACGTAGTTACGGTGATAGGCGATGTCAAGATCGACGCGAACCAACGACATGGACGGCCCGGTGTTGGTTCGGCTGCCCGACGACGCGCGGATTGCTGCCCTCGCTCGCCGGGTGGCGTCGATCGTGACTGAAGAGGCGCTTGCCGCTGTGGTCGAGCACGAGCCGCGGATGCGTTTGGTGCACCTACGGGTATTCGCCGCACTCGAGAGTGGTCCCGCGAGGGCGAGCGTCGTCGCGGCGCGATTGGGCGTCAGCAAGCAGGCGGTTGCGCCAGTCATCGACGAACTCGTCGAGTGGGGCCATCTCGAGCGTGTGTCTGACCCCACCGACGGCCGCGCGAAACTCGTGCAGTTCACGCAGGTTGGGCAGCGCATCGGCGAACACGTCCTTGCCGTCGTCGAGGCCCGTGAGCGGCGTTGGCGTCGCGTCTTGGGCGGCGCCGATATGGAGCAGTGCAAACGCGCGCTCAGACTCATGATCGATGACGCAACGCGGGAATGAGCGACAACGCCGCGACGGGATGAAGTGGTGCTTGCGCTAAACCCCGTTGGTCTCGATCCCGGCGCGGAAGGTGGAGATGGTATCGGCCTTGTCAGGGTGGCACAGCACCAGCAGCCGCGAGTTGGCGTCCAGACCGCAGTCCTTGCTGTGGACTTGGTTGACCGCGTCGACCGGTTTCCGGGTCTAGGGCGGTGTTCCCTGAGACCAGCTAGTGCGATGTGCTGGAAGAGAACTCCCGTCCTGCGTGGCTGGGGGGGGGAATCTCATGTTTCGAAGTCGAAGTCGAAGTCCTTGAAGGTGTAGCCCAGAATCAGCGTGCGCGGCTCAGCGCGAAGGCCGGTCGGCTCGCCGAACTCGGACACCTCCTCGAAGTGATCGCCGCCGATGGTCTGCGGGATCGCGTTGCCGACGTTCACGGTCGGGTAGCTGACCAGAGCGGCCAGTGCGGAGCGCTTCTGATTCCACTGCGCCGCCTGGTCCCAGATCGTGGTCAGGTCGGCACCGTCCGTGGTCTGATTCACGACGACGTCGCCGGTCGCGGCTGCCGCTCTGCTGGTGGCGTATTGCAAAGAAGGATGTAACCTGTGACTCCTGAAAGGGCAGGTCGCACGTTCGAATCGTGTCGGGGGCACCAGCGGAGCGGCAGCCGCGATCGCCGGGGGCTCGGCGACACAGCGCGGTCGTCGCTCATGCGGGAAGGCGGGCTCACCGCGAGCGATCGATGTGTGCTCGCCGGGCCGTACCGGCGCGCCGCCGCTAGAGCTCGGCGTTGCGATGCGTCGAACGTACTACCGGGAGGTGCCTGAGATGTCGATCGAGGCCTGGATCGAGTCACGCCGCGCCGGCAAGTCGTCTGTCGGTCCCGGCGCATCGCGGGTTCTGGACGTGTTGACGGCGCAGCCACGGTTCGCGTCGTACGCGACGGCACGACAGGTGGCCGATGAAGCTGATGTCGACATCTCCACGGTAACTCGTACTGCGCAGAGTCTGGGGTACCGGGGCTGGCCAGGACTCCAGTTGGAGATCCGGGATCGCTATCTCGGCGAACTGACGGCCGAGGAGATCCTGGCCGACCACGCCGGGGACAGCGTCGATCCGATCGCCGTTGCGCTGCGCAACGATTCGGCGAACCTGGCGCTCATGGCGCGCACCTTGGATGTCGACGCGGTGCGCTCACTCGCTCGAGCGATTCGCCGGTCGCGCCGGACTCTCGTTATCGCCTCGGGCAGCTATCTGGCGCCGGCGGTCATGCTTGCTCACGTCGGGGGCCTTTCCGGGCTCGACATCGACTATGACGGAGTGGGCGGCACCCGCCGCGCGGGGCTCATCACGCGGATGCGGCCGGGTGACTGCCTGGTCGTGTTCAATGTCTGGTTGCTGCCACGAGATGTGCTTCGTGCGGCGCGCCTGGCGAAGGAGCGTGGCCTCGTCACGGGGGTTATCACCGATCGGCACTCGTCGCCGTTGGCAGAGGTCGGTGACCACGTCGTGGTCGTTCCGAGTGAGGGGCCGGCGCACTTCCCCTCGCTGACGCCTGCGATGGCGGTCATCAACGCGGTTCTCAACGAGATCACCGCCGCCGACCCGGACGGCGTCCGGGTCGCGCTGTCCGAAGGCGAGGAGATCTGGAGTCGGCTCGATCTCATGGAGGACCTTCCGGAGCGTAAGCGGCGACGCCCTCGTGACGGGCGGTGAGTGCGCGCCCGTTCACAGTCGATCGCGGTAGACCACGCCGTTCTTCATCACAAGCGACAGATATCGATCCGGATCGACGAGGACGGAGATGTCGTCGAGCGGGTCTCCGTCGACGATTATCAGGTCGGCGTATGCATCGGGTGCGACGACGCCGACTCGCCCTTCCAGCCCCACCAGCCGAGCGGCGTTGGTCGTGGCGGCACGGATGACGTCTGCGGTGGGCTGCACCTGGGCGCGGATCGTGAACTCCTCCAGCTGATAGACCTGCTGCTGGCCGATCAGGTCGGAGCCGTAGACCAGATTCACACCGCCCCGGTGTGCCATCTCCAGCGCGGACAGGCCGGACTCCAGCACCTCGGAGTTCTTGGCGTGGCTGGCTTTCGACAGGCCCATCTGCAGGCCGAGCCTGTCCATCGTGTTGTACGTGACCAGTGTCGGTACCAGGAACGCATCCTTCTCGACGAACACCTTCACCGTGCTCTCATCGATCAGGTTTCCATGCTCGATGCACTTGAGACCGATACGCAGAGCGTTCGTGATCGCACTCGCCAGATAGGTGTGCCCGGTGACGTATCGCCCCTGGGAATCCGCGACCTCGACCGCGGCCGCGATCTCCTCGTCGCTGTACTGCGTGGAGGAGATGCTGTCCGACGGCGATGTGACGCCGCCTGACAGCATCAACTTGATATGGTGCGCGCCCGTACGCAGGATCTCGCGGGCGCCCTTGCGGACCTCATCGGGACCGTCGGCGATCAAACCGATGGTCGGGCAGCGGGTGCACTGGGTGGTGCTGACGTCGTTGGGGCTGCGGCCGTCTCCGTGGCCGCCCGTCTGCGTCAGCGCGAGGCCTCCGAAGATCACCCGGGGCCCCTCGATGACGTCCTCGTCCACCGCCTGGGCCAGTGCGAAATCGGCGCCGCCGGTATCGCGCACGGTGGTGAACCCGCGTTGCAGCATGTCGCTCAGCGAGCGGACCGCCTTCGACACCAGATATGAGGGCCGCCACCCGAGCAGCGCCTCGGTGTCGAAGCTCTGGAAGTAGACGTGGACATGACCGTCGATGAGCCCGGGCATCAGGGTGCGACCTGCCACATCGACGACTCGATCCGGATCGGCGGATCTCACCTCCGAGGTCGCGCCGACCTCGCGGATCCGGCCGTCTTCGACCAGGACGGCCTGGTCCGGTTCGAGTTCACCCCGGACGACATCCAGTACGGATGCGTTGCGGAACAACACCGTCGACATCACGCGCCCCTAACTCGGGTTCGTTGGGCAGTATGCAATGATTGTTGCATCAATACGCTGAGTGCACAATAAGATGCGTTGCAACGTCGTCCTCGGCGTCGGTGCGTCGCCGGAGCGCCCCGGAGCGATGAAGCTCGCCGCTAGCGGCGACAGTCCACCGCGCGGATCAGTTCGGCCAGCGTGCGTAGCCCTCGTTCCGCGGCGTCCGGCCCGGCATGGCTGAAGTTGAGGCGTATCGTGCCGAGTGTGGGTCTCCCGGGATAGAACTCCTCGCCCGGCATGAAGGCGACGTTCCTCTCGATCGCCTCGGTCAACAACTCCCGGGTGTCGATCCGGTCGCGCAGCTGCAGCCAGAAGAAGAGCCCGCCGCGGGGCGCCTGCCAATCGGCGACGGAAGCGAGGTGGCGGGACAGTGCTTCGTCGAAACCGTCGCGCCGAGCGCGATAGAAGGCCACGAGATCGGACAGTCGTGCGTCCCACCCCGGATCCGTGATGGCATCGAACACGATCCGCTGTGACAGTCGCGAACTGTGGAGGTCCACAGCCTGTTTCAGCATCACCAGACGGCCGAACAGGTCATCCGACGCAGCGAGGAAGCCGAGTCGTAACCCCGGGGCGAATGTCTTGGAGAACGAGCCCTGGTAGACCCAGGAGCCACCCGCCATCCGGGCCGCGATCGGGTTGCGATCGCAAGCGTCGTAGGCGAGTTCGCGGTATGGGTCGTCCTCGAAGAGCGTCGTTTTCGCATCCAGGCACGCGCGCGCGACCGCATCGCGTTCGGTCGACGGCAGGCATGCGCCGGTGGGGTTCGCAAACGTCGGGACGATGTACGCCAGGCGCGCATCCGGCGCGGGCAGCAGGTCGAAGTCGACGAGCCGCGCCCCGTACATCCGGAACACCTGTAAGGCCGCCAGGTAGGTAGGTGACTGGACTGCCACCGGCGTTTTGGGATCGATGAAGAGTTTCGCCACCAGATCGATGCCCTGCTGGCTCCCGGAGAGGATCATCACCCGCTCGGGCGGGGCGTCGATCCCCAAGCGGACGAGGCGTTCGGAAACCGTCGCGCGCAGGTCGGGCTCTCCTTCGCTGGGGCCGTACTGCAGTGTCCGCCGGGAGATCCGGCCGGTCCAGTCCGGGAGTGCCTCGGTGGCCGGTAGTCCGCCGGCGAACGACACCATGTCCGGCCGGTCGATCACCGCGAGGATCTCGCGGATCGGCGATGGTCTCAACGAGTCGATCCGTGTGGAGAACAAGTCGGCTGCCCCTCGTATAGGTCAAGATGGTTGCCGAATAGGCTCGCGCTACCGAAGGGATAAGTCAAGGTGGTTGACCCACATCGTGAGATCGAACTTCGCGAGGCGATCGAAGGGCTGTTCTTCGGCTATCGCGCATTCACGGCGCTACCTGATCGCATGTTGGCGGAGCGTGGGCTCGGCCGGACCCACCACCGGATCCTCTACTTCGTGCGCCGGGAACCGGGTATCGCGATGGGGGATCTGCTCGCGATTCTGCAGGTGTCGAAGCAGGCCGCACACCGACCTCTCAAGGAGTTGGTGGAGCAGGAGCTGGTGGTCGTCACGCCCGACCCGGACGACCGTCGGGCGAGGCGCTTGACGGCCACCCACGCGGGCGAGGCGCTGGAAGGGAGCCTCAGCGAGGCTCAGATGGAATTGCTCGATGCGACGTTCGGCAGGGTCGGTCCCGCAGCGGAGAAGGCGTTCTGCGCGGTGATGCGCGAGCTCGGTCGGCACACGGGCGAGGTGTAGCGGCGCCGGGGCCGGTCGCGGGTCTTGCGAGCGCCTGCGGGCCAACCTATTCTGAATCGCGTTCAGGATTAACTTAGGCACACCTACGTTATGGAGCAGCGATGAGCACTGCGACCGAGGTGGACACGGAATCTCCGGATCCCGGAGTCGACGATCACAAGCAGAAGCAGCGGGCGGGCGCGGCGGCGCTGAGGGAATTGATGGCGCCGGTCCGGGCGCAGCTCACCGCCGGGCGGCTGCTTGCCGTCCTGTCCGGCGTGCTCGCGGTGGTCCCGTACATCGCGCTCGTTCGCATCGGCGCTCTGCTGCTGGACGCCGCTGCCGCGGGGCGGGACGTAGACGGGGACGGCGTCATGCGCTGGCTGACGATCCTGTTGGGAGCGTTCGTCGCTCGGCTGGCGATCTACTTCCTCGCGCTTGCGATCACTCACTTCGCGGACATCGCCCTCGGGCATCACATCCAGCAGGGGCTGGTCGCGCGCTTCGCGCGCGTGCCGCTCGCATGGTTCACCGCGAACAACTCGGGCCGGGTGCGGAAGGCGCTGCAGGACGACATAACCACGATCCACCATCTCGTCGCCCACCAACCGGTGGACGGTACGAACGCCATAGTCATGCCGATCGCACTGATGGTCTACGCCTTCGTCGTCGACTGGCGGTTGGGCCTGTTGTCGATCGCGACGTTCCCGCTCTACGCGGCCGCGATGGGGTTGGGTATGCGAGGCATGGGCGAGAAGACCGTCCAGATGGATGCCAAGCTGGCGACGGTGTCGGCGCGGACGGTGGAGTTCGTCACCGGGATCACCGTCGTGAAGGCGTTCGGTCGGGTCGGCCGCGCGCACCACGCATATCAGCGCGCCGCCGACGAGTTCCAGGAGTTCTACATAGCCTGGGTGACGCCGCTACTGCGAGTGTCGTCGCTCGGCAGTGCGTTCCTCTCGGTGCCGCTCGTCCTGCTGATCAACCTCGGTGGGGGTGCCGCGTTGGTGCACGGCGGACACGTCACGGTCGCCGACGTCCTGACGACATCGCTTATCGCGCTGCTCATCCCGTATGCCTTGGAGACGCTCATGAACTCCATGTGGGCGCAGCAGATGGCGGGCGCAGCTGCGCTCCGGCTGGCAGATCTGCTGCACACACCCGCGTTGCCGGCGCCGGAAGTCCACACTGGCGCAGGGCAGGCTGAGGCGCCGAACGGTCACGACGTCGAATTCGACCACGTCACTTACGCATACGGCACAGGCGAGGACGCCGTTCTCGCCGTCGACGACGTCGGCTTCACGCTGCGGCAGGGTACGGTCACGGCGCTTGTGGGGCCTTCGGGCTCGGGCAAGTCCACCATCGCGACTCTGCTCGCGCGGTTCGACGACCCGAGGTCCGGAAGCATCCGCATCGGTGGGGTGGACGTCGCGCGGATCCCTGACCTGTACGCGCATGTCGGCTTCGTGCTACAGGATCCCCAGCTGCTGGGGATCAGCATTCGCGACAACATCTCCCTCGGTCGCCCTGGGGCCACCGACGAGGCCGTGCGTGACGCCGCTCGCGCTGCTCAGATCCTCGACGAGATCGAGAGTCTGCCAGACGGTTTCGACACCATCTACGGTTCCGATACGGGGCTGTCCGGGGGGCAGGCGCAGCGGATCGCGATAGCTCGTGCGCTTCTCGTCGACGCCCCCGTGCTGATCCTCGACGAGGCCACCGCGCTCGCGGATCCTGAATCCCAGTACGAGATCCAGCAGGCGCTCTCGGTCCTCGTGCGTGGCCGCACGGTCCTCCTGATCGCCCACCGGCCCGAGGTGATCAGGGGCGTGGACCAGATCGTGCTCGTCGACCGCGGTCGAGTAGTAGCGACGGGTACGCATGAACAGATGCTCGCCCAACCGGGCTACGCAAGGCTCTGGTCGTCTGCCCCGGAACAGATCGAAGGAGCCCGGTGATGCGTCTCCCCCTGATCGATGTCGTCCCGCGCGCTCGCCGGATGCTCTCCCGTCCTGCCCTCCTCAACACGGCGATCGCGATCTCCGTCCTCGCGGGCCTCGTCGAGGGCGCCGCGCTCGCTGCGCTGCTGCCGACCGTCACGGCCCTCGCCCAGGACCGCGCGGTCTGGGGCCTGGGGCTGGGCGGATGGCTCTGGGTGCTGGCGGTGCTGTCGGCCGCCAGCTTCGTGGTCATCTACGTGGCGAACCGCAGGCACTACGACGCGGCACTCGACTTCCTGCGGAGCATCCACCGGCTGATCGGTGACCGCGTCGCGCGGCAGCCTCTCGGATGGTTCTCACGACCTCTTGCCGGCTCCCTCTCGCGGACGGTCTCGACGGAACTGATGTCTGCGGGTGAGATATTGGCGCACATGATCAGTCCGCTCGTATCGCGTAGCGTCGCCGCGGGCGTGATCATCATCGCCGCGTGGTTCTGGGACCCACTCCTCGGTCTGGTACTCACGGTCGCCGTGCCGATGTTCGTGGTCTGCACGCTCGCGTCGACGGCGCTGCTGCGTCGCGGGCGGTCGCTGCACGAGCCCGAAGAGGTGCGGCTCGCCAACCGGATCGTCGAGTACGCGCAGTGTCAGGGCGCATTGCGCGCGTGTGGCCGCAGTGACGATTTCCCGCCGCTGACAACGGCATTGGAATCGACCCGAGCAACGAAGACCCGCGCCCTGTGGCTGGAGACCGCCGGGATGGTTCTCAGCGGGATGCTGGGGCAGGCCGTGGTCGTCGTGCTGATAACGGTGAGCGGTTTCCTGGCCGTGGATGGAACCTTGAAACCGGTTGCGGCGCTGGCCTTCATCGGGCTCGCGTTGCGTTTCACGTCCACTGTCTCCGCGATCAGCGAGAGCGCCATGTCGCTGGAATCACGTCGCCCCCTGCTCGACAGCCTGGACGAGGTGCTCACCGCTCGGCCGCTCGACGAGCCGAAGGCCCCGGCCGGCCTCCCGGCGCCGGCCACGGTCACGCTCGAGGATGTGACCTTCCGCTATTCGGACGGGGCGGATCCGGCGTTGCGGGGAGTGAGCCTGGACGTACCCGCGGGGTCGATGGTCGCGCTCGTGGGTCCGTCGGGCAGCGGAAAGACCACGGTGGCCAAGCTGATCAGTCGCTTCTACGACGTCGATTCCGGGCGGGTCCTGGTCGGCGGGCGTGATGTCGCCGAGCAGACCACCGAGCAACTCATGGGTCAGTTGTCGATGGTCTTCCAGGACACGTACCTGTTCGACGATTCTCTGCTGAAGAACGTCCAGGTGGGCCGCGCCGACGCCGATCCGGCGGAGGTTCGCGCCGCGGCGGACCTCGCCGGCGTCACCGAGATCGCGGAGCGTCTGCCGGACGGGTGGGACTCGCGTGTCGGCGAGGGTGGTCGTGCGCTGTCCGGCGGGGAGCGCCAGCGCGTAGCGGTGGCCCGAGCCCTGCTCAAGGACGCGCCGATCGTGCTCTTGGACGAGGCCACGTCGGCGCTCGACGTCGAGAACGAATCGCACATCGTCGCCGCTATCGCGAAGCTGCGCGAACGGGCCACCGTCGTGATCATCGCGCACCGTCTCGACACCATCGCCCATGCAGACCGGATCGTCCTGCTGGACTCCACCGGCGCGATCGAGGCGCAGGGAAGCCACGACGAGTTGGTGGCCTCCGGGGGCACATACGCCAGGTTCTGGCATCGGCTCCGGGATGCGCAAGGCTGGCAGCTCACGAACTAGCCTGGCAGCCGTGGACGGTTCGACGCGCGCGGTGGGCAGGAAGGTCGGGCGCAAGCCTGCCTTCACCGAGGAGGACGTGATCGACGCCGCGCTGGCTGAGGGCGTCGACCGATTCACTCTCGCCGCGGTGGCGGCGCGGATAGGCGTGGTGACGCCCGCGATCTACCGCGTGTTCCGCTCCCGCGACGATGTGGTGCGCGCGTGTCTGACGACCCTCGCCGGCACATTCCGGCTCCCCGAGCCGACTGCCGACTGGCGGGCCGTCCTACGGCTGTGGGCCGACGAGAGCTGGCGACTGTGCGAGGAGTACCCCGGACTGCCGCGCGCCGTCTACGCATATCCGCTGGCGGTGACCGTCATCGAGAACGTGGTGGCCGGCTATACGGCAGTACTGATCGATCAGGGTTGGACTGCGGGCCAGGCGGCGTTCGCCCTCGACTTCATCGGGGACACAGTGTTCGCGTCTCATCTGGGCATCCAGGAGATGCGTTCGACCGACGCCGACGGTGCCCGCGCGCTGGATCGCGTGCGCGATGCCGCGGCCGACGATGCGATCCTGCGACCGACGGACAGCTGGATCGGCCGTGGCGTCATAGACACCAAGGTCGACTTCATCATCACCGGACTGGAGCACCATCGGCCGAGCCTGTAGCAGCGCTCCTCGCGCTCGGCTCCGCGGCCAGGGTGCGCAGGACCGCGTAGTTCACGACCGGCACGACGAATTCGATTACGAGCATCGCGACGTAGAACGGCGTCGGCGCGCCCGATGCGATCCATGCGAGTACCCGGCCGAGCGCGCCGACGAAGAACAGCACGCCGAGCAGATTGATCTCGTTCGCACGCCGAACCACGTCCTGCGCCGCCCAGATGAACGCCGCGCCGTAGGCGGCGAACAGCACATTGAACACCCGCAGATCGGAATCCATCGTCGCGTTCACGTCGCCGCCACCGATGTACGACACCTGACCGAAGAAGAAGTGCGCCACGGCGATTCCGATGACCACGACGCCGAACAGAATCAGCCATGCCCGGAAGATCCTCAGCATGTGAGCCTCCTATTTGACACGAGTAAAACTAGGTTCGAAGCTACGCCCGCCATGGCCCGGCGTCAACGGTCGCCGCCTAGAGTGGCCTCGTGCCCAACCGTCGCCTCGCCCCCGGCCGGCGCCGCAGTGCGCTCCTCGACGCGGGCGAGGAACTGTTCCGGGCGCGCGCTTTCGACGACGTGTCGATGCAGGACATCGCCGACCACGCGGGAGTGACCCGCGCGCTCCTCTACCACTACTTCGGCTCGAAGGGCGAGTTCTTCGGGGCCATTTGGGAGCGGGTGCACGAGCGACTGCTGGCAGCGGACACCGCTCCAGCGCCGACGATCCGCGGCTGGGTCGAGAATCTCTTGCGTAGTTATCTCGAGTTCTACATGGCCAACCTTCCGCTCGTGGTGATCGCCAACCGCAGCTCGGTGTCCGACGACCCTGCGGTGCGCGGTCCGGTCGACCGGACGTTCGCAGCACTGTGCGCGTCCGTCCTCGATGCCGCAGGCGCGACGGGTAGGCCGCGCGCCGTCGCCGAGGTGGGCTTCGAGGGCTGGATCGCATTCGTTCGCGAGAGTTCGCTCGCGACATACCTCGACGGCCGCCTCAGCGATGAAGAGAACCTCGCGCTCTGCATGGACGTCCTCGACGCCGCCGTGGGCCGGCACGTGGATCTCGGTGCGCCTCCGCATGTTTGAACGCGACAGGCACGCGTACCGACGTCTGGGATGGGCGACGGCGTTCGGCGGTTTCGCCACCTTCATGGCGGTGCACTCGACTCAGGCCCTGCTGCCCGCGCTCGCGGCCCACTTCCACACCTCATCTGCGCAGGCCAGCCTCGCCCTGTCGGCGACGGTGATCGGCGTGGCTGTGGCGATGATCCCCCTAGCGTGGCTCGCGGAACAGCGGGGGAGGGTCCGCATGATCACACTCGCGCTGACCGTCGGCGGAGCACTCGGATTCGTTGCTGCCGTCGCCCCGAATCTCCAGGCCCTGGTCGCGGTGCGCGGAGCGCAGGGGATCGTGCTCGCCGCCGTCCCGGCGTTACTGATGTCGCACATCGGCCACGAGGTGGCACCCGACGCACGGGGTGGCGCGATGGGACGACTGATCGCGGGAAACACTCTCGGAGGTCTCACGGGCCGCCTGCTGGCAGGGGCGGTCGCCGATCATGCGGACTGGCGGCTGGCGCTGGCGTCGGTCGCCGTCGTATCCATGCTGTGTACGCTCGCCTTTCGGTTGCTCGTGCCGCCGTCGGCGACCGCCGCGGGACCCAGCCGGTCGCTGGCAGATCTGTATATAGGCATACGTGTCCTCGCACGCGACCGCGTGGTGTTCTGCCTGTGCGGCCTGGCGCTTCTGTTACTCGGCTCGTTCGAGACCGTGTACAACTACCTCGGATTCCGGCTATTGGGCGCGCCGTTCACGCTCAGCCCCGGCCAGGCGGGTCTGATCTTCCTCGCCTACATCGCCGGGGCGGGCGCGTCGGTGGTAGCGGGAAGGTCGGGCGACCGCATCGGACGGCGCTGGATCGTCGCGGTCGGGCTGGTGATCGCCATGGCCGGCATCTGGATCACGCTGGTACAGCAGTTGTGGACGGTCCTGTTAGGGCTGGTGCTCGTGACGGTCGGGTTCTTCGCGGCGCACTCCGCAGCGAGCGGATGGATCGCAGATCACGTGGCGGGCGGGCACGTCGCGCTCACGTCCGCGCTGTACCAGGTCGCGTACTACACCGGTGGTGGCCTGGGCGGTTTCGGCGGTGGCCTGGCGTTCGACGCCGAGGGTTGGCCCGGCGCGGTCGGCTTCGTCACCGCGCTGCTGGCCGGGTGCCTCGCGCTGTATCTGATCGCCCTCCGAGATCAGACCCCCGCGGTGACGCCGAAGATTCGGCGATAGAGGTCGTCGCCGTAACTGGTGGCCAGAGGCTCGCCCGGCAGGAGCCGAAAGGTGCGGTCGCCGCCCGGTAGGCGCTCGGCCCGCAGGAACGCATGCCGAGCATCGCCCGACTCGTGCAGGCCGTGCGCGAGCTCGTACATATGCGTGACGTAGACGACGGAGACCCCTGCATCGCGCATCGCGTCGACGACGCCGCGGGCGAGTGCGGCGCCCTCTCGCTCGTTGGTCGACGCCAGAGACTCGTTGCACAGCAGCAGGTCTCCGGGCCGTACGAGATCTGCGATGCGGCTCATCCGGGCGAGCTCCTCGTCGAGTCTCCCGGCCTCGTCGCCGACATCCCCGCTGAAGTGGGTGAACACCTGCGGATGCAGCGGACCGCGGAAATCGACCGCCGCCACCGGCATTCCGCACCGAGCCATCAGAGCCGCGAGTCCGAGAGCGCGTAACAGCGTGGTCTTGCCACCGTGATTCGCCCCGGTGATGACGATGACGGGGCGGCCGTGCGCATCGATATCGTTGCCCACCAGTGGCTGGCGCAGGGCGAGCGCGGGGTCGTATAGACCTCGGCACGTCACGCCTGCCGTCGCGGGCTCGGGAAGGCACCACGGCACCCTGTGCGCGTCCAGCTCGCCGATGAGGTTCACGGCTGCCGCGTAGAAACCCAGTTCGTCCGCGATCGTCTGGAAGTACACCGCCACATGCTCTGCTGCCTGAGCGAGAGCATCTGCGGCGGTTCGGATCCCACGCCCCGTGAGCGCCGCGAGCGCATCCGGTCCCGACGGTGACTCCACGTCGACGTCCAGCCCGCTGCGGCCGTGCCTGCGCCATCCGCCTTGCGGGCGGCGAAGGGCGTAGCCGATGCCGTGGGCACCCGGCCCGAGGCGCGCGCTCACGATCTCCCCGCGATCGAACCGCAAGTCCTTCAACTGAGTTCGAACCTGCGTCAGATAAGAGTCGCCGAGATCCTCGGCGATGCAGCCGAAGAACGCAGCGAATCCCTCGGAGACGAACCGCGCGGCGAAGCGATCGGCGGCGCGCCGCAGTTCACCGAACGCGTCGAGAAACATGTCGAGCACGTCGAGCGATCGGTACAGCACCTTGTCCGGCGTAGCGCGTGTGAACAGTCCGAAGTAGTTGTGCCGCTCGCGTTCGACCGCCTCGGCGGCGATGCGGCGCAGCTCGGCCACCTCGCCGGGATGCGCGAGACAGTCCCGCAGGACGGCATGCCGGTACCGGATGTCCTCGGCGGTCGCCGCGCCGCCGAGCAGCATCGCCTCTGCGACCCGGTACACCGAGTCGTCGCCGGCGCGGCCGTTCCCGCCGCCGGACATCACCGCCAGCAGCCGATCGACGCCCAGGTCGCGCCGGAGCTCCTCGCTGCGCGGCTGCAGCGCCGGCAGACTCAGATCGTGGTCGCGGAACAGTAAGCGTGTCTTCATGACCCGACCCTCTCGCGCAGTGCCGCGTAGTCCAGCCTGTGCCTGCGTGCGAGGCTGTCGGCGTGGGCCAGACCCGAGGGTGCTCGGCGCCGGAGGCGGTAGGTGCGGTCGGTCGGATCCGCACCCGGCTCGGCTGCGAGACTGACGACGCCTGCGCCGGTGCCTGCGATCTCGTCGACGAACGTCACGTACACGCACCTCGCCCCGATCTCGACGAGTCGCTGCACGACGGCGGTCCCCAGCCGGATCCCGTCGCTCAGCGACGTCGATGTGAAGGTCTCGTTCATCACCACCACGCTGGAGCCGGTCGCGGCGGAGAGGATCCCGCGCATCTCCGAGATGTCCTCCTCGAGGCGGCTGCGGTGGTCGTCCGCCGACTCGCGGCGCTCGAACCGGGTGAAGAACGCGTCGGCGACGCCGACCTCTGCGGCGGTCGCAGGGACCGGGAGTCCCAGCGAAGCGAGGTAGTGCAGTTGGCCGAAAGCCCTCGCCAGGCACGTCTTCCCTGCGTGGTTCGGTCCGGTCACCACCAGCACGCGTTCGTCCTCGCCCAGGCCCACGTCGTTCCCGACCACTGTTCCACCGCTGGCGGTGAGCCCCATGGCCATCGCTGCGTCGTAGAGGCCCGACGCGCGAGTGCAGGCGCCGTCGTCGACGGAGGGCATGGACCACGGCAGCCCTGTCGTGCGCATTCGCCCGACGAAATCGAGAGAGGCCAAGTAGCAACGGATCTCGACGTCGACCCGGACGATCACGGGATCCGCGTACCGGTCGTGACGCTCGCGGAACCGCGCCAGCGCGCGGAAGGTATCGGGGAACAGGGCGGTGACGCGGTCGAGGACGGCGGCCTCGACGCCGTCGAGGCCAGGGCGAGGCGGCGGCTCCGGTGTGGGGCGCGCGGGCGCTTCGACGCGGAACCGGTCGAATACCGCGGCCACCTCGGCGCCGAAGTCCGGTTCGTCGCGGTATCGGCTCACCCGCACGTCCGATCCCTTGACGTGCAAGCAGTATTCGATCTCGTCGAGCTGTGTCGCGATGTCCGTGGCGTCGTGGGCCAGTGCGCCGAAGGCGGCCGAGGCGGTCAGCGCGTCGAGGTGATCGCCCAGGGCGCGAAGCCCCTTCGCCGAGGGGCGGTGCTCGGCGATCGCCGACCGCAGATCCGTTATCGCCTCGAGGTAGCGACGTACGGCATGCAGCGCCCACGATTCCCGCTCGGGTCGCAGCGGAAGCGTTGCTGCGTGCCGGTCGGAGGCCCGCATATCCGCCATCGTGGCGCAGAACGTGCGCAGGCGCGCGACGAGGTCGGGGTCCTCGTCGAGGTCGCGGTAGACGCCCTGGCGATAGGCCACGGCCACCGCAGTCCGCGCAGGGGCCCAGAAGCACGATGCAGTCTCCGGGTCCGATTCGCACACGGCGGCGAAGAGCCGGTCGAGGCCCAGGTCCGCGAAGAACGGTGGCGGCGCCGGCGGGAGCAGCGGCACGCCGTCCGGCTCCAGGAGGGACTCGAACATGCCGCACCTCCTACAGTCGGCTGTCTCCCATCATGCCACCGACCACAAGGGTGCCGATCAGGTCCAGGGAGCGTATGCCCAGCCGACGACGGTGAACGTGCCCAGGTTCGCCGATGGGAGGATCTGGATGTTGCTGCCGTCGCCCCACCCGGGACCGAAGCCCTGCACGCCGCCACTGAGGTACTTCCCGTTGCCGAGCGAGATGTCGACGTGGCCGCCGTCCTCACCCTGCGAGAACACGAGCGCGCCGCGGGGGGCCGGCAGGCTGGGGTGGCCGTGGCCCTGCGCTGCCAGATTCTGGTAGTACGAGATCGCTCCGTCGTGGGGGATGCCGTTGGCGGTCGTGCGGCCGTAGGCGGCGTCGACGAAGTCCTCGCAGCCGTAGTCGCCGAAGCTGTCGGTGCCCAGCATCGACTTGCCGCGCTTGATGGCGGCCTCGACGACGGCAGAACTCGGTCCTGCGTGGACCGCGGCCTTGGGCGCCGGCTTCGGTGCTGCCTTGTGTGGGTGTGCGGAACCACGGTGCGGTGCGGGCACGGGGTGTGGTGCAGCGTATGCGGGGGAGGCGGCGGCTGCCGCGATAACGGCTGCGGTGCCTAGTGCGGTCATAAGACGTTTCACATGTTCTCCCTCGACTTCGCGCGGCAGGCCGCCGCATCAGTTCGCCAACGCCACCATCCTGGTCAGAAACCTGAACAGAACCTGGGAATCAACGTAGGAACAGCCTTAAGGTTCGAAGCGCGAATATAGGGCGCGAGCATATTGTCGTAGACGCCTGATTCGAATCGGACAGTCCGTCGGCGTCTACCCGCCGCGGGCCTCGCGGGCGCCTTTGGAGGCGAGTTGGTCGGCGAGCTCGTTGCCCTCGTTGCCGGCGTGCCCTTTGACCCAGCGCCACTCGATCTCGTACTGCGATGCCACCGAGTCCAGGCGCTGCCACAGCTCGGAGTTCTTCACGGGCTTCTTGTCCGCGGTCTTCCAGCCGTTACGTTTCCACCCGGCCACCCACTTGGTTATGCCGTTCTTCACGTACGAGCTGTCGGTGTGCAGCACCACGGGGTGTGGCCGGTTGATCGCTTCGAGGGCCGAGATCGCGCCCATCAGTTCCATGCGGTTGTTGGTGGTGTCGCTCTCGCTGCCGTACAGCTCCTTCTGGTGCGAGCCGAAGCGCAGCACGGCCCCCCAGCCCCCCGGACCCGGATTCCCCAGGCAGGCGCCGTCGGTGTAGATCTCGATCGCTTCACTCACCGCGCCAGTTTAGGGGGTGGCTCCGGATGGGCCGCGTGCGCTCGTCCGCCGGGTGCGGCAGCACCTGCGTCTCCTCCCGCAGAGACACCGGGATCGGTGCGGGCGGACGCCGGTCCGGTCGCCGGCTCGTCCGGATCCGCGTCGTGCGCTCCGCCCCGGACGGCGTGGCACCCGGCGGCACCTCGTCCGGGTCGGTAGGCGCGAATGCGGACGTCGGCTCATGTCCGGAGCCGGTGCCGACCGCAGTGAACACGGTGGCGCCGTACGGGTCGGCGGGCGGGATCGACGGGCCGAGGGGTCGTGGCGACGGCGGGCGGGTAGACGCGGGTCTGGGAGCTGTCGACCGGGTGGGCGCGATTCCCGACAGCGCCGGCACGGCGGCGCCCGCGCCGCTCCCCGGACGATCGGCGCCCGCGCCGCTCCCCGGACGGTCGGCGCCCGCGCCGCTTCCATTCCGCACGGTCGCGCCGAGACCGGCGAGGACGGCGCCCCCGCAGCAGAGTGCGACGGCGCCCCCGAGGACGAGCCATGCCGCCCAGGTGACCCGGTACCCGACGTCGAGGGTCTGGCCGAACACGGATACCTGGTCGCCGGACGGAACGGCGGCGATGGCGTACCCGGTGATGACGGCGGCCGCCGCCCCCACCGCGGCGACCGCGACCCCCGCGGCGCGGGTGTACACGGCGAGTGCGGCGAGCAGGAGCCCGGCCGCTGCGAGGGCCACGTCGGCCCAGCCGAACCAGCCCGCGGGCCGTTCGACCAGCCCGGACACGTCGTGCCCGGCGATCGGGTCCATTCTGACGTGCGCGATTCCGTTCACCCGGGCCGAAACCGATCCGGGTAGGCCGGGCAGCGGAGGCAGCGACGCCGTGGCGATCACCCACGGGAGGAACGTGCCGGCGACGACGGCTACGGCGCCGGCCGCCGCGAGTAGAGCTGGTACAAGTCTTCTCGGCTGCAGCATCCGACCGTCCTCATCATGTCTCCCGTGAACTGCGGTGACGCTATGGCCCCGCCCTCGAGCGGGGCTTAACGCGCACTGAACCCGCGAACGTGCATCGCGCCGCTACACTGTGCGGATGACACAGAGTCCGCTGATGTGTCCCATTGTGGGGCGGGAGGGCGCGCGGTGAGCGCGGCGCTCAGTGTGGTGGGGGAGGATCAGCGCGGCCGGGCCCGCACACGACGCAGGCTGATCCGCGCGGCCTATTTCGTCTTCGCTCAGCACGGTTACGGCTCGACGACGGTCAAGATGGTGTGCGACGCCGCCGGATTCACCAGGGGTGCCTTCTACTCCAACTTCTCCAGCCTCGAGGAGCTGTTCATCGAGGTATGGCGCTACCACGTCCAGTGGATCATGCGCGCCATGGCCAAGGTGGTCGACACGTACGCGGTGCAGGGGGCCGACTACGCGAAGCTCATCGAGCAGGCCGTTCGCGCGATCCCGGTGAACGAGCGCTGGCACCGGGTGAACTCGGATTTCGTCGCGCTGTGTACCCGTACGCCCGAACTCCAGCAGACGGTGCGGGACGCGCAGCAGATGCTGTTGGCGAACATGCTCCCCACCGTGATGCACGTCCTCGAGCTGGCCGGTCGCAGGGTGACCGAACCGCAGGCCCTGGGGTACGCACTGCTGTCGGTCCACGAGGGGACGGCCGCGCAGATCGTCATCGATCCGGACTCGGAGATCTTGGCCGCCAACCGGATCCGACTGCTCACCGCCACCCTGAACATGTACAGCGAGCCCATCGACGGCGCGGGACGGTAGATGCGTCGGGCACTGCTCATCGGCATCGGAACAGGCGATCCCCGTCAGGTGACCCTGCAGGCGGTCGACGCGATGCAGGAGGTCGACGCCTTCTTCGTACTCGACAAGGGGGCCACCACGGGCACGCTGACCGGCATCAGGCAGGAGATACTCGACGCTTACGCGCCCGGTGCCGAACTGATCCGGATCCCGGACCCGCCGCGCGACCGCAGTTCCAAGGACTACGAAGCGGCAGTGGATGATTGGCATCACCGTCGTGCCGTCGCACTGTCCGTCGCCATCACGCGCGAGGTCCCCGACGGCGGCGCCGCCGGGTTCCTGGTGTGGGGCGACCCAGCCCTCTACGACTCGACGTTACGGGTCATCCGCCGTGCCCCGATAGCGTTGGAACCCACTGTGATTCCTGGCATCACCAGCATGCAGGCGCTGACCGCCGCGCATGCGATCCTCCTGAACCGGGTCGGCGAGCCGATCCACATCACCACCGGGCGCCGCCTCGCGGAGGACGACGGGCGCAACACCGTCGTCCTGCTGGACGCCGACTGCACGTTCCTCGAGACGGCCCACCCTGACGACGAGATCTACTGGGGCGCATACCTCGGAACCCCGCAGGAGATCCTGGTGTCCGGCACGGTCGGCGACGTGGGAGAGGAGATCGTCCGCGTCCGCGCCGCAGCCCGCGCCGAACACGGCTGGATCATGGACGTGTACCTGCTCCGACGGCCCTAGTCGGGGCGGGACGCCACGGATCCGGACCTAGCCGCGTTGAAGAGCGTCCAGCACCTCGCCGGCGATCTCGGGGCGGCACACCACCAGATCGGGCAGGTACGGGTCCGCGGTGTTGTACTCGAGCTCTGACCCGTCCAGGCGTGAGCAGTGCAGGCCGGCGGCTCGCGCGACCCCCACGGGCGCACACGAATCCCACTCGTACTGGCCGCCCGCGTGCAGGTAGACGTCGACGTCCCCGCGCACCACAGCCATCGTCTTCACGCCCGCCGAGCCCAGTGATACGGGCGTGAGCCCCAGTCGCTCGGCGACTCGGAACATGCCCGGCGTCGCCCGGCTGCGCGAGACCGCCAGATTGCCCGTGCGGGGCCCGGTCGGGGCGGCGACGGTGTCGGAACGGAAAAGCTCCCCCGTGGCGGGCAGGGACACTGCGGAACTGGCGGGCTGCCCGCCCAGTGTGAGCGCTACGTGCACCGCATAATCGGGGCGATGTGCCGCATAGTCCCTTGTGCCGTCGAGGGGGTCGATGATCCAGACGCGGTCGGCGGACAGCCGCGCGACCCCGTCGGGGGCCTCCTCGGACAGGACGGCGTCGTGCGGCCGGTGTGCGCGTAACACACGCGCGATCCAGGCCTGCGCGAGCGCGTCCCCGGTGTCGCCGAGCTGACCGCCGCCCAGCAGGCCACCGTGCCGGATCGCCTCGAGGATGCGCCCGGCGCCATCGGCGATCTCTGCTGCGAGCTCGATGTCGGTCAGGTCGGGCGCCAGGATCATGCCTTCACCCTAAGCCGTTGCCCGGATACGCCTAGAGTGGACACGTGCCCGAGCTACCCGAGGTCACCGCCATCGCCGACTACGTGGGCCGCAAGGCCGTCGGCACCCCGATCCGGCGCGTCGACGTCGCCGCGTTGTCGGTGCTCAAGACCTACAGGCCCGGGCCGGCGGACCTCGTCGGCGCGACGGTCACCGCTACAGAGCGCATCGGCAAGTATTTCGTGCTGCGCGCGTCCGGGGCCGACGGTGCCGAACTGGCCCTCGTCGTACATCTGTCCCGCGCGGGCTGGCTGCGCTGGTCGGAGAAGCTGCCGCCGACGCCGCTGCGCCCGGGTGGCAAGTCGCCGATCGCGCTGCGCGTTCACGTGGGGCCTCCGGGCGAGGGATTCGACCTGACCGAGCAGGGCACGCAGAAGCGGCTCGCGGTATGGATCGTCTCGGACCCCCGGGAGATAGAGATGGTCGCGACGCTCGGCCCCGACGCGCTCGCCGTGACGCACGACGAGTTCGCGCAGATCCTCGCCGGTTCGCGCGCACAGCTGAAGACGCTGCTGCGAGACCAGCGCTCGATCGCCGGGATCGGCAACGCCTATTCGGACGAGATCCTGCACGCTGCCAGGCTGTCACCGTTCGCGTCTGCGAAGGCGCTGGATGCGGATGCGGTCATGCGGCTGTACGACGCCATGAGGTCCGAGCTCGACGATGCGGTGTCCCGCTCGGTCGGCCAGCACGTCGCGACGCTCAAGGCCGAGAAGCGATCCGGGATGAAGGTGCACGCGCGCACTGGGCTCCGGTGCCCGGTCTGCGGCGACGTGGTGCGCGAGATATCCCTCGCCGACCGCTCTTTCCAGTACTGTGCGACGTGTCAGACGGGCGGCAAGGTGCTGGCCGATCGTCGAATGTCCAAGCTGCTCAAGTGAACCGTCGGTCTCGACATGTCCGCGGCTACGCGTGCCGCATGTGACTCCGGTCACGGGGTCGAGGGATCGGGGAAGTTCCCGGACCGGGGTCCGGTTGAGTGGGTAAGCTGCATCCAATCGAAGGGAAGATTCCAATGGCAAGCTCGCGCAAGACTCTAGATCTCGGCCTCCTCGCCCTGCGTACCGCCATCGGCGGCACCCTTGCGTATCACGGCGCACAGAAGCTGTTCGGTTGGTTCGGCGGCCCCGGTCTGGAAGCCACGGCGCAGGGCTTCGAGGCGATGGGCTTCACCCCGGGCAAGGAGAGCGCGGCGCTCGCCGGTGCGGGCGAGCTGGCCGGCGGCCTCCTCGTCGCGGGTGCGGCGACGCCGCTCGCCAGCGCGGGCGTGGTGGGCGCGATGGTGGGCGCCGTCAGCGTGCACAAGCCCAACGGATTCTCCACGCAGGCGGGCGGCTACGAGTATCCCGCGGTGCTCGGTGCGACTGCGGCGGCGCTCGCGCTGACCGGCCCGGGCAGGTACTCGGTGGACGCGCTGCTCGGTAACCGCCTCAACCGTGGCTGGCAGGCGGGGCTCGCGCTGGCCGGCGCCGCGGCGACCTCGGGATACCTGGTCAGCCGCCGCGCCCAGGCCTAGCGGGCTAGACGACCAGGCCCAGCGACCGTTCGTCACCCACGACGCCGCCGCCCGCGGCCTGGCGGTACGCCTCGCCGACGATCGAGACCGCTTGTCGGAGTATAGGTTCCGGGAGCGTGTACGGGATCCGGATATGGCGTTGTCCGGCACCGTCGACGGTGAAGGCCGAACCGGGGGTGATGCGTACCCCGAGGCGGGCCGCGGTGGTCGCAGTCGGGACGGCGAGCGGCGCAGGGAGCGCTACCCACAGGCACAGGCCGCCCGGACCCGGCACGGTCGTCGCTTCGGGAAGTCGTCGGGACAGCTCTTCGAGCGCGGCCGCTCGCTGCGCCCGCAGGGCGTCCCGCCGCGCCGGCAGGAATTCGTCGAGGTGATCGAGCGCATAGGCCGCAGCCAGCTGTTCCAGCACCGGGCTGCCTAGATCGATGTCCTTGCGCGCCAGCGCGAACCGCGCCACGCTCGTGGTATCCGCGCGGATCCAGCCCACCCGCAGGCCCGCCCACACGGTCTTCGACGCCGAGCCGATGGTGTAGACGTTCGTACCGTACGAGGCCACCGGCGGTGGTGCCTCGGTGTCCAAGCCGAGTTCGACCATCGTCTCGTCGACCACGAGAGGCACCTGTCGGCGCGCAGCGATCCGTGTCATCTCGGCGCGTCCCTGTGCGTCCAGCAGCAATCCCGTCGGGTTGTGGAAGTCGGCGATCGTGAAGATCATCCGCGGATTTCGACGGCGTACGAGTGACTCCAGATTATCCATGTCCCAACCGGTCTCGGGGTGCAGGCCCAGCGGCACCGCCCTCGCGGCGTGCCGCTGCAGAGCGCTCACGGTCCCGTGGTGCGTGGGCTGCTCGACTACGACGACCCCGCCGGGCGGCACGAGCGCATCGAGCAGGATCCGGAGCGCGTGCTGCGCACCCGCGGTGACGAGTATCTGGTCGGGGCTGGTCGGGAGTCCGCGCGCGGTGTAGCGACGAGCGATCGCCGCCTTGAGTGGGTGTATTCCGCTGGGGTACAGGCCGACTCCCGTGAGGTAGGGCGGTAGCGCGGACACGGCGTAGCGGTACGCGTCGTGCACCACACCGTCGGGTGACGACGGTGCCGCGATGTTCAGCCCGATCGCGTCCCCGGCCTCGTCGGTTGGCTCGGACGCCACCGAGACCGGCAGTGTCAACACGCTGCGCGCGCCCTGCCGCGACTGCAGATGGCCCGATTCGCGGAGGTCCGCGTACGCCGTCGTGACGGTGGTTCGGCTGACGTCGAGGGCGCCCGCGAGCGTCCGCTCGGACGGCAACGAGGTGCCGACGGGGACCCGGCCGTCGAGCATGAGCAGGCGTACGGCTTCGGCGAGGGCGACGTACGACGGGCGGCGGGAGTCGGCGGGGCGCCAAGCGCCGAGTTGACGCGCAAGCATCGCGGCCGAGATGGCTCCTGTCTGGACTGGCATCACCAGGCCAGTATGTGTCAACTGGCTATGGGTGTCGATACCACTGGGGTCGCAGACTAGTGGGTATGTTCACGAGACTCGCCCGGCTCCTCGTGGGGCTCTTCCTGTTCGGCGCTTCAGAGGCGCTGCTCATCGCCGCTGGGCTCGGCAACATCCCGTGGGACGTGCTGAACCAGGGTGTCGCAGAGAAGTTGCACGTATCGATCGGTGCCGTCGTCATCGGCGGTGGGGTCTTGGTGCTGCTCGCGTGGATCCCGCTGAGGATCCGCCCCGGGTTCGGCACCGTGGCCAACGTCGTGCTGCTGGGGCTGTTCCTGGACCTCGTGCTCGGTTGGCTGCCAAAGCACCCAGGGGTGGTTCTGGCGATCCCCATGATGCTCGGCGGCATAGTGCTGAACGCGGTCGCGACGGTGCTGTACATCGGCGCGGGATTCGGTGCGGGGCCGCGCGACGGCTTGATGACGGGTCTCGTCGCGCGCACAGGATGGTCGATCCGAGTGGTGCGCACGGCCCTCGAGGTCACCGTGGTCGTCGCGGGGATCCTGCTCGGCGGGACGTTCGGCATCGGGACGCTGCTGTTCGCCTTGGGGGTCGGGCCGCTCATCCAGTTCGTGCACCGCACAGGGCTCGTCGGCTCGGTCACGACCGAGCCCCCTGCCGCGCGACGACAGGGGGCTCGGGGATTACGCGAGAGGGCGGGTCAGTTGCCCTTCGAGTAGATGTTGGCGTTCTCGTCGGGCTTGACCTCGTCGCCGTTGGCCTTCGCGCCCGCGAGCAGCGAGTTCGCGTCGGTGTTCAGGCCCTCGATGGCCGACGTGTCACCGCTCTTGGCCTTGCTCACTGCGCCGGTGATCTTGTTGGCGAGGTCTGACAGGGGCTTGGCGATGGCCTTGCACAGCGCGGGCGAGGCCTTGGCGTCCTCGGACGTCAGACGCAACTCGCGCTTGACGAACAGCGCCGCGGCGCCAGCCTTGACGAAGGTCATCACGCGGCCCTTCGAGCCCTTGGCGAAGCTACCCGCCTTGAAGGGCTTGTAGACCCAGTGCCGGAACGCACCCGTGCCCAGCGCGGCGTGCGTGACGAACTTCGTCTTCGCGAACGAGATGGTGTTCTTCTCCGGGCAGGTCATGTTCACGTCGCCGTTGTCGTTCGCTGCGGCGGTCGCGCTCGCGGCGGCAGTCGCAGTTCCCGTGGACGCGGAGTTCGAGCTCTTCTTCGAGCCGCAGCCGCCGACCAGCAGCAGTGGCACGATCGCGAGGACCACTACCACCTTCATCAATGTGCTCTTCAATCCCACGTGGGTAGCCTTTCGTCGGCCGGCGAGGCGGAACAGGCTGCCGCCGCCGGTTGGTGGACAGGCGCCGAACCTACTGCTGTTCGGCTGAGAGGTCATTGAGATCGGCGGTCGGGACGCCGCCTTTCGACGGACGTTTCGTGACAATTCGGAATCGCGGGGTGCGTCTAAGCTGGCACCATGGCGCGACGGAGGAACAAAGTACTCATAACCGGGGCGAGCTCGGGCCTCGGCGAGGGGATGGCGCGCTCGTATGCGGCGCAGGGCCGGGACCTCGCACTGGTCGCGCGGCGGAAAGACCTGCTCGAGGCGCTGCGTGCGGAGTTCGTCGCCGCGCCCGGCGCCGGAACAGTGGAGATCGCGCAGCTCGACGTCACGGACTTCGACGCTGTGCAGCCGGCGATCGCCGGCATCGTCGAGCGGCTCGGCGGGCTGGACCGTGCCATCGTCAACGCCGGTCTCGGCAAGGGCGCACCGATCGGCACCGGCAAGGCGCACGCCAACCTCGAGACCGTGCAGACCAATCTCGCCGGTGCGCTCGCTCAGACCGAGGCCGTGCTGGAGGTGTTCCGGGCGCAGGGATACGGGCATCTGGTGCTCGTATCGTCCGTTGCGGGGCAGCGCGGTATGCCCCGCGCGCAGGCCGCATACGCCGCCAGCAAGGCAGGGCTCACGGCGCTCGGCGAGGGCCTGCAGGCGGAGTTCGCCGGCTCCGACATCAAGGTCACCATAGTCAAACCCGGCTTCATCGAGACCGACCTGAGCCGCGGCATGCGCACCGGAATGATGGTCTCCCGTGACGCGGGCGTCGCAGCGATGGTCAAGGCCATCGAACGCGAGCCAGGCGAGGCGGTGGTGCCTGCCTGGCCCTGGGCTCCCATCTCCGCACTCCTCCACCATGCGCCCGACGAGATCACCCGCCGAATGGTCTGAGGGCGAGAGCTCGACGACCGACCCGGTTGAACGACGGTTTCCGGGCCGCTCTATACAGCGCGTCCGCGCTGGGTGCGGTACCAGCGAATCTCGGCTTCCGTCGACGAGTCCTCCTGCACTGTAGGAGCTTTCGCGTCGGCGATCACCGGGAGCAGTTGGTTCGCCTGGGCCTTGCCCAGCTCGACGCCCCACTGGTCGAAGGCGTTGATGCCCCAGACGGCAGCCTCTGTGAACACCTGATGTTCGTACAGCGCGATCAGCTGTCCGACTACGGAGGGCGTGAGCTTCGGCGCCAGGATGGTGGTGGTGGGCCGGTTGCCCGGCATCACCTTGTGTGGCACCACGGCCTCGTCGGTGCCCTCCGCGGCGATCTCGTCGGCCGTCTTGCCGAACGCCAGCACCTTGGTCTGTGCGAAGAGGTTGCTCATGAGCAGGTCCTGCATCGAGCCGGCGCCGTCCGCCGTGGGTAGGTCGTCGGTGGACTCCGCGAATCCGATGAAGTCCGCCGGCACCAGCCGCGTGCCCTGATGCAGCAGCTGGTAGAAGGCGTGCTGGCCGTTGGTCCCCGGCTCGCCCCAGAAGATCTCGCCGGTGTCGGCGGTGACGGTGGTGCCGTCGATCCGGACGGACTTGCCGTTGGACTCCATCGTCAGCTGCTGCAGGTACGCAGGGAAGCGCGCCAGGTCGTTGGAGTACGGCAGCACCGCGCGCGACTGTGCGCCGAAGAAGTCCGAGTACCAGAGTCCGATGAGCCCCAAGAGGATCGGCGCGTTCTGCTCGATCGGCGCGGTGCGGAAATGCTCGTCCACCTCATGGAAGCCGCCCAGGAACTCGGTGAACTGCCCGCGTCCGATAGCCGCCATCACGGACAGACCGATCGCCGAATCCACCGAGTAGCGGCCGCCGACCCAGTCCCAGAAGCCGAACATGTTGGCGGTGTCGATGCCGAACGCAGCGACGCGCTCAGCGTTGGTGGACACGGCGACGAAGTGCCGGGCCACAGCCTCGTCGCCGGCACCCAGGCCGTCCAGCAGCCAGCGTTTGGCGGCCGTCGCGTTGGTGAGTGTCTCGAGCGTGCCGAACGTCTTGGAGGCCACGATGAACAGCGTGGTCTCGGGGTCGAGCCCAGCAGTCACGGAGACCAGGTCGGCGGGATCCACATTGGACACGAAGTGGCAGCGCAGGCCGGGCTGCGTGTAGTGACGCAGCGCCCGGTACACCATCGCGGGCCCCAGGTCCGAGCCGCCGATGCCGATGTTCACGACGTCGGTGATCGCCTTGCCTGTGAACCCCTTCCACTCGCCGGAGCGCACCTGGTCGGTGAAATCGCCCATGCGGCCGAGTACCTCGTGCACGTCGGCGGTCACGTCCTGCCCGTCGACGGTGACGTCCGGGGAGGCAGGCGCCCGCAGTGCGGTGTGCTGCACGGCTCGGTCCTCGGTGGAGTTGATGTGCCGGCCCGCGAACATCGCGTCGCGGCGTTCGGTCACGCCGGCGCCGCGGGCCAGGTCGGCCAACAGGTCGATGGTCTCGCGGGTCACACGATGCTTCGAGTAGTCGATGTAGAGGTCACCGACCCGCACCACCAGCTCGGTTCCACGGGCCGGGTCCGATGCGAACAGGTCGCGCAGCCGGGTGCCCTCGAGGTGTGTGTGGTGCGCGAGGAGCGCCTGCCATGCGGGGGTCGCGGTGATGTCGCCGTCGGATGTGGTCGGGTTGCTCATGGCGCCTTCCCTGCGATGTGTTCACGGGTCACGGGCCACTGGTCAGGCCCGCATGCCAGCCTATGTCCTGGTCGGGTCCGCGGCGCGGCGTTAGGGTGAACACATGGTGAGCACCGACCGGATCCAGACCCTGCTCGACTCCATTCCGACCGGCCTGTTCCTGGCGGGAGAGTTCCGCGACTCCTCCTCGGGCGCAACGTTTCCGGTGGCTGATCCGGCGACCGGCGAGGTCCTGGTCGCTGTGTCCGACGCCACTGCCGAGGACGGTGCGGCGGCCCTGGCGGCAGCGCACGATGCGGGGTCGGGGTGGGCAGCGACTCCCGCGCGGGAGCGCGGTGAGGCACTGCGGCGCATCTTCGACGGCATCATCGACCGCGCGGACGACTTCGCGCTGTTGATGACCCTCGAGATGGGTAAGGCGCTGCCCGAGTCGCAGTCCGAGGTCAAGTACGGTGCCGAGTTCTTCCGCTGGTTCTCCGAGGAGGCCGTACGCATCGCCGGTCGATACACGCCCGCGCCCGCCGGCACCGGCCGCATCCTGGTCTCCAAGGCGCCCGTCGGGCCCTGCCTGGCCATCACGCCCTGGAACTTCCCGCTCGCGATGGGAACCCGCAAGCTCGCACCTGCGCTGGCGGCGGGCGCGACGATGATCGTCAAGCCCGCTTCGGCCACGCCGCTGACGATGCTGCTGCTCGCCGAGGTGGTCAAGGATGCGGGAGTGCCCGATGGCGTGGTCTCGGTCCTGCCCACCTCGCATTCGTCCGCCCTGACCGTGCCGCTCATGCAGGACGAGCGGCTGCGCAAGATCACGTTCACGGGCTCGACCGAGGTGGGTCGCACCCTCGTCGAGGGCTCGGCCCACGGGCTGCTGCGGATGTCGATGGAGCTCGGCGGTAACGCGCCCTTCCTGGTCTTCGAGGACGCGGACGTCGACGCCGCCGTCGAGGGCGCCCTGCTCGCCAAGCTCCGCAACGGCGGCGAGGCGTGTACCGCGGCCAACCGCTTCTACGTCGCCGAGTCCGTTCGCGCGGAGTTCACCGACAAGTTCGTCGCGCGGATGGGGGAGTACGTGCTCGGCCCCGGCGTCGACGACGGTGTGACGCTCGGCCCGCTCGTCAGCGAGGACCAGCGGAGCATCGTCTCGGATCTCGTGCAGGACGCGGTCGGTAAGGGCGCGTCGCTGCGCCTGGGTGGCGTGGCCCCCGACGGTCCCGGCCACTTCTATCCCGCGACCGTGCTCGCCGACGTCCCCGACGACGCGCGCATCCTGCGCGAGGAGGTGTTCGGGCCTGTCGCCCCGATAGTCGGGTTCGCGAACGAGGACGAAGCGGTCGAACGCGCCAATGACACCGAATACGGTCTGGCCGCATATCTTTTCACCAAAGACCTGGACCGCGCGTTGCGCGTGGCGGACCGACTGCAGTCGGGCATGGTGGGCGTGAACCGGGGCGTCATCTCCGACCCCGCGGGCCCGTTCGGTGGCATCAAGGCGTCCGGCTTCGGGCGCGAGGGCGGCAGCGAGGGTATCGAGGAATACCTGGAGACCCGCTACATAGCGCTGCAGTGACGCGCCCCGACGCCGACGAGTTCCGGCTGCGCGATATCGCAGTCGCCGCGTATGGACCCTCGGTGCTGTTCGGGCTCGCCGAGGGCGCGATGCTGCCGGTGATCACGCTGTCCGCGCTCGAGCGGGGCGCCTCCGTGTCGACGGCGGCGTTCATCGCGGCGCTCATCGGCATCGGGTCGATCCTGACCAACATCCCGTCGGGTGTGCTCGCGACGCGGATCGGGGAGCGGCGCAGCATGGTCGTCGCGGCTGCGGTGTCGGCCATCGGATTGCTGCTGTGCATCCTCCCGTTCGGGCTGTGGGTGTACGGCCTGGGTGTGTTCCTGATCGGCTCGGCGTCGTCGGTGTTCTCGCTGGCCCGCCAGTCCTACCTGACGGAGCGGGTGCCCGTGGCGATGCGCGCACGAGCCCTGTCGACACTCGGCGGTTCGATGCGCGTGGGAGTCTTCGCGGGGCCGTTCATCGGCGCGGCGGTCATGCACTACTACGGGATCGCCAGCGCGTACGTCGTGGCCCTGGTCGCCGTGATCGGCGCGGGCGCGATCGCGTACGGCGTGCCGGATCTGGACAACAGTGCGCATGACAGGGCCGCCGCCGCGTCCGTGACCACGCGCGGGATGTTGCGCCGGTACTGGCGGCTCTTCCTGACGCTCGGGACTGCGATCGTGCTGCTGTCGGCCATCCGGCAGACACGCCAGGTGGTGATACCGCTCTGGGCGCACCACATCGGACTCTCCAGCTCGGCGGCGTCGATGATCTACGGCATCGCGGGCGCGATCGACGCGGCGACGTTCTACCCGGCGGGCAAGGTGATGGACCGCTACGGCCGGAGAGCGGTGGCGGTACCGTGCACGGCGCTCATGGGGCTGAGCTTCCTGCTGATGCCGCTCACGCACGGCTTCACGACACTGATGCTGGTGGCCCTGCTGATGGGCACAGCGAACGGCATCGGGTCCGGCATCGTCATGACGCTCGGGGCGGATGTGTCGCCTTCGGTAGGGCGTCCGACGTTCCTCGGCCTCTGGCGTGAGTTCGCGGATGCGGGTACGGGGATCGGCCCGGTGGTCCTGTCCACGGTCACCGCGGCCTGGACGCTCGGTGGAGGAGTCATCGTCTCGGGGGCGATCGGGTTCGCCGCGGCAGCTGCGCTGTGGCGCTGGATCCCCGCGCCCCGCCGTCCGGAGCCGGAACCGGCGCCGTCGGGTGTCCGCGCGGATCCCAGGCGACCGGGTGACACCTAGCGGCCCAGGGGCCCCCGGCCGAGGCGGAGAAGGAGCATCGCGAGGGTGTGGCCCTCGCGACCGAGCTCGGAGAAGCGGTCGAGCACCTTGACCTCGCGGGAGTGCACCAAGCGCGGTCCGCCGGACGCCATGCGGGTCTGACCGATCAGGCGTGACACCTCGGTGCGACGCTTCACCGCCGCCAGGATCTCCGCGTCGAGGCGGTCGATCTCCTCACGCAGTGCCTGGATCTCCTCCTCGGCCAGCGGAGTATTCGCGCCGGTGTCGTCCTGCGAACTCATCGCTCCATCATCCCACCCGCGCCGCGCGCGGCGTCCCCATGGGTCGGGCCTCTACGATGGGCGCGATGTCCGCCCCCCGCACACCTGCCGCCCGGATGCTGTGGATCGGCGCCGCGGTTCTCGTCATCGCACAGCTGCTGCTTCGCACCTACGTCCTCGCCCGTGGCGGCTTCTACTGGGACGACATAGCGTTCATGGGGCGTGCCGCGGACGGGCTCGGCCCCGGGATGTGGTGGACCGACTACGACGGCCACCTGATGCCGGGCACGCTGCTCGCCTCCGGGCTGATCACCACGCTCGCGCCCCTGTCCTGGCCCGCGGCGGCGGCTTCACTGCTGGTACTGCAGGCGGGGGCGTCCTTGGCGATGCTGCGCGCGCTGGTGATCATCGTCGGACGGCGGCCGATAGCCCTGCTCCCCTTCGCCTTCTACCTCTTCTCCCCGCTCACGCTGAGCGGTTTCGCGTGGTGGGCGGCGGGGCTGAACACGCTTCCCATGCAGATCGGCCTGGCGATCGCCGTCGCCGAGACGATCCGGTACGCCCGGACCCGGCGGTGGCAGTCCGCGGCCCTCGCTCTGGGTGCCTACGTGATCGCAGCGTTCTTCTTCGAGAAGTCGCTCGTCATCCCGTTCGTTGCGGTGTTCGTGGTGGGGCTGGCAGCCGCGATGCGCGGGCGGGACGTCCGCGCGGCTCTACGGCGCGCGCTGCCGCTGTGGATCGCATACGCCGCGGTCACAGCGGTGTGGCTGGGGCTGTACCTGCTCATCGCGGCGCCCCGGCCCGGCGACCACACGCTGCAGTACACGGGCCGTGCGCTCTCGCGATCGCTGCACTCGGTGCTCGCGCCGGCCGCAATCGGTGGGCCGTGGAGCTGGTATCGGGCCAACCCGGGGCCGCCCATCCTGGTGCCGAACATGGTGGTCACCGCCGTCGGTGCCCTCGTGATCGTCGGCATCCTCGCGGTCACCGCGTGGCGTTCGCCGCGCGGCGTCCTGGCCTGGGCGGGTGCCGGGCTGTACTTCTTCGCCGCCCTCGCCCCGGTCTATTGGCTGCGCAGTTCCGCGGTCACGTCGTTGCTGCTGCCGATGTCGCTGCGTTACTTCCCGGACTTCGCGGCGGTGCTCACCCTCGCGGGCGGGCTCGTGGCCACGGCTCGCGTTGTGCCACCCGAACATCGTCGGACTCGGTTCCGGACACCGGCCGCTCTGCGCGCCCGCCGTCGGTTCGGTGCCGTGGCGGTGGCTGTCGCATTCGTGCTGAGTGCGACGGTGTCGACGGCACGGTTCGCGACCGTGTGGCACGACAATCCGACCGCTTCGTACCTGCGGAACCTGACCGCGGGCGCCCGGGAGCGCGCGGGCAGCACTGTGCTCGACGAGCAGGTCGACTCCCGGGTCCTCAGCAAGCTGTCGTTCCCCAACAACAAGCTGTCGCGCATCCTGGATCGGTACAGCCCGCGACCGGACTTCAAGGACTACGCGCCCGAGCCCACGCTGGTCGACCGGTCCGGCCGCTTCGTCGACGGGCGCGTGACGCGCGTGCGCTCGGTGCAGCCCGGGCCGATCCCCGGTTGCGGATTCCGGGTCGACGAGTACGAGCCGGTCAAGCTCGCCTACGAGGGGCCGCTCAACTTCTGGGACTGGGTAGTGCAGCTGAACTACCTGGCGTCGGGGCCGGGCGAGATCACCATCCGGCAGGACGGCTACGGCGCCCTGACGACCGTGCCCGTAACGCGCGGCCCGCACACCCTGTACGTGCGCGTGCCGGGAGCCGGCCACGGGCTGCTGGCCCAGGCCCTCACGCAGGGATTGATCGTATGCGTGTCTGGTGGGCCGGTGGGGCTGCTGGTGCCCCAGTCGACTCCTGGTGAATGACCGCGCGGAGACACGCGGCGGCGTCGTCGAACTTGTCGGTGGGGCTGGCTACCCTGGACTGGAGATGAGTAGTGCTACCGGAGAGTCCAGTCGTCCCGCCCCGGCGGGGCGGGCAGCCCAGCGCATCCTCGCCGCTCGCGCGGCGCGTTCGTCCGCGCCCGGCGGCGGTGAGCGTGCCGGTGCATCGGGAGGATCATCCCCGACCGAGCCCGGGGACGAGCTGCTCGAGGGCCTGAATCCGCAACAGCGGGCGGCGGTGCTGCACAGCGGGTCGCCACTGCTGATCGTCGCGGGTGCGGGGTCGGGCAAGACGGCGGTGCTCACGCGGCGTATCGCGTATCTGCTCGCGGCGCGCGGCGTCGGGTCCGGCCAGATCCTTGCCATCACTTTCACCAACAAGGCAGCAGCCGAGATGCGCGAGCGTGTGTCCGGGCTGATCGGGCCACGGGCATCGTCGATGTGGGTGTCGACCTTCCACTCGACATGCGTGCGGATCCTGCGAGCGCAGGCCGGGTTGCTGCCGGGCATGAACTCGAACTTCTCGATCTACGACGCCGACGATTCGCGGCGCCTGCTCACGATGATCGTGAAGGAGACGGGCCTGGACGCGAAGAAGTTCGCGCCCCGAGCCCTCGCCACGCACATCTCCAACCTGAAGAACGAGCTGATCGACCCCGAGCAGGCGCGTTCCGACGCCGCCGAGACGGGGGAACCGTTCGCGAAGATCGTCGCCGACGTCTATACGACGTATCAGGCGCGGCTGCGCGGTGCGAACGCCTTCGATTTCGACGATCTGATCGGTGAGGTCGTCGCGCTGCTGCAGGCGCACCCGAACGTGGCGCAGTACTACCGGCGGCGGTTCCGGCACGTGCTGGTCGACGAGTACCAGGACACCAACCACGCCCAGTACATGCTGGTGCGGGAGTTGGTGGGGCACAGCGACTACGCCGATGCCGACCGCGCCCCGGACGAGGTGCCGCCCGGTGAGCTGTGTGTGGTCGGCGACGCGGACCAGTCGATCTACGCCTTCCGCGGCGCCACGATCCGCAACATCGAGGAGTTCGAGCGAGACTTCCCGGATGCCGAGACGATCCTGCTCGAGCAGAACTACCGGTCCACCCAGACCATCCTGTCGGCGGCCAACGCTGTCATATCCCGTAATGCCGGCCGTCGCGAGAAGAAGCTGTGGACCGACCACGGAGACGGCGAGCTCATCGTGGGCTACGTCGCCGACAACGAGCATGACGAGGCGCGGTTCGTCGTGTCGGAGATCGACACCCTGACAGCACAGCACGGTTACGCGTTCAGCGACGTGGCGGTCTTCTACCGCACCAACACCGCCTCCCGCGCGCTCGAGGATCAGCTGGTCCGGCACGGCATCCCGTACAAGGTGGTCGGCGGCGTCCGATTCTACGAGCGCAAGGAGGTGCGCGACCTCATCGCCTACCTGCGCGCGATCGACAACCCGAACGACACGGTGAGTCTGCAGCGCATCCTCAACACGCCGCGCCGTGGCATCGGGGACCGCGCGCAGGCCTGCCTGACGGTGCATGCCGAGAATCGGGAGGTGAGCTTCTACCAGGCGATTCTGGATGCTGTCGACGGCGGCGTCGCGATGCTGAACCCGCGCTCACGTAACGCGATCGCCACGTTCGCCGGGCTGCTCGCGGACCTGCGGAAGACCGCCGCGGATCCGGATGCCGACATCGGCGACCTGCTCGAAGCGGTGTGCGAGAAGACGGGGTACCGCGCGGAGCTCGAGGGCTCGAGCGATCCACAGGACGGCGCCCGCCTGGAGAACATCGACGAGCTCGTCGGCGTCGCGCGCGAATTCGCTGCGCAGGACTTCACCGACGTCGAGGTCGAGGAGGGCGCCCCCGAGCCCGATTCCCTCGCCGCGTTCCTCGAGCGGGTCTCGCTGGTTGCGGATGCCGATCAGGTGCCCGACGAGGGCCAAGGCCTCGTCACGCTCATGACGCTGCACACCGCGAAAGGACTGGAGTTCCCCGTCGTGTTCGTGACCGGCTGGGAGGACGGACAGTTCCCTCACATGCGCGCCCTGGGCGACGAGAGCGAGCTCGCAGAGGAGCGGCGGCTGGCCTACGTCGGGATCACGCGGGCGCGTCAGCGCCTCTACGTATCTCGCGCGATGGTGCGATCGACGTGGGGCGACCCTATGGCGAACCCGGAATCCCGGTTTCTCACCGAGATCCCGCAGCACCTCGTGGACTGGCGGCGCACCGAGCCGCGCCGCGACTCGGGAATCGAGCGTGGCTTCGGGCGCGAGTTCGGTAGTAGGCGTGGTGTTTTCGGCGGCTCCGAGAGCGGCCCGGGCTGGCAGAGCCGTCGCTCGCGGGGAGACGCGCCGTCCATGGGCCGCACCAAACCACGTCAGAGCAGGCTGAAACTCGCCGTGGGGGACCGGGTCTCGCACGATTCTTTCGGACTCGGCGTGGTCACCGCGATCAGCGGCACGGGGCCGATGGAGCGCGCGACCTTCGACTTCGGCACCGGCAACGCGGTCACGTTGATGACGTGGGGCGGGCTGCCCATGGAGAAGCTGTAGTCGTGACCGACTCGGCGGCGCTGCCGGTCGGCGACCTCGAGGAGTTCCGCCCAGCGCTGGTCCGACACTGTTACCGCATGCTCGGGGGCGTGGCGGATGCGGAGGACGCGGCCGCCGAGGCGCTCACGCGCGCCCTGGCGCGGGCGGACCGTTTCACGCCCGGCCGGCCGCTCGCCCCGTGGCTGTACCGCATCGCCACCAATGTCTGCCTCGACGAGCTGCGTGGGCGCCATCGTCGGCTGCTCTCCACGTCATTCGGGCTCGAATCGGAACCCGGTGCGCCGCTGGGCGACCCGCTGCCCGATGCGATGTTCGTGGAGCCCGTGCCCGATCCGGGCGATATCGCCGTGGAGCGCGAGGGCGTGCGGCTGGCTTTCGTCGCCGCGCTGCAGTGGCTGCCCCCACGCCAGCGTGCGGTGCTGATTCTGCGCGACGTCCTCGCATTCACGGCCGACGAGACGGCGGCGATCCTGGAGACCAGCACCGCCGCCGTCGTGAGCCTGCTGCAGCGGGCGCGCACCACGCTCGTGGCGCGGCGAGGCGCACCGTCGGATGCATACGCCCCGCTCGACCCGGTGCAGGCGGATCTGCTGGCGCGCTACGTCGACGCGTTCGAGCGGCACGATGTCGAAGCGTTCGCTGCGTTGCTGCAGCGCGACGCGATCAGCGATATGCCTCCGTTCCGGTGGTGGGTCCGTGGGCGGTTCACGATCGCCCGGCTGCTGGCGCTGGGCGGGTGCGACGGCGCAAAGCTCGCGCCGGCGGTGGTGAGCGGCGGGCCGGGCTTCGGTCAGTATCGCCCCGACCAGGACGGTGTCCTGCGGCCCTTCGCGCTGGTCGCGCTGGAGATCCGGGGACCGCACGTGTCCCGCATGACCACGTTCCTCGGCACGGCGGAACGCTTCGGCGAATTCGGGCTGCCCGCTGTTCTCGAGCGATAGTTTTCGCGGCGCTTCTCCGTAGTACCTATGGCAGGACGTCCTGCCGACGGACAAAGGAGCGGTCATGGACCTGTACGTGACGACGGTGGCCGAGCGGAAGCGGCTTGCCGGGCTACTGGCGGAGCATCCCGAGGCCTGGGGTGCGGACTCCCTGTGCGCGGGTTGGCGCGTGCGCGAGGTCATCGCGCACCTGACCATGCCGTATCGCTACCGGATTCCGGCGATTCTGCTCGGAATCGACCGTGCACGAGGCGATTTCAATCGCTTCTCGAACCGTGCCGCGCTGCGCGATACAGAGCTCCTGTCCGATCCGGAACTGCTCGAGAACTACGCGGACAACGCCGAGAGTCGGTGGACGCCGCCGGGTGGCGGGCAGGTCGGTGCGCTGTCGCACGACGTGATCCACGGGCTGGACATAACAATGCCCCTCGGCCTGCCGGAGCCGGATCCGGCGGTGACCGGGACGGTGCTGAGCGAGGTCCGCCCCAAGCAGCTGAAATATTTCGGCGTCGATCTGACGGGGGTCAGGCTGGAGGCATCCGATGCGGACGTGGCGGTGGGATCCGGGCGGGCGGTGACCATGTCTGCCGCAGAGCTGCTGATGATCGTGACGGGGCGCAAGGCCGTGCCACGGGTGGTCTGAGCTATCCGGCGTAGTTGCCGAGCGAGATGCCGCGCTGGGCGAGCCAGGGCAACGGATCGATCTTGGTCTTGCCGTCCTTCCAGACCTCGAAATGGAGGTGGGGGCCGGTGGAGTTGCCACGGTTGCCGACGGTGGCGATCTCGTCGCCCGCCATGACCTTCTGGCCCTTGCTCACCGTCATCGTGTTGACGTGGCCGTACACGGTGATCGTGCCGTCGGCGGCCTGCAGGCGGACCCAGAGTCCGAAGCCGCTCGCCGGGCCGGCGTCGATGATGGTGCCGTCCTCGACCGCGACGATCGGGGTGCCGATGGGCGCCGCGATGTCGACGCCGGCGTGCATCGCGCCCCAGCGGCCGCCGAAGACCGACGTGAAGGTGCCCTTCGCGGGGAGTACGTACAGCGGCCGCTGCGTCGCCGCGATGGCCGCGTCGGAAGCGTCTTTTCGGGCCTTGCCCTCGGGCAGCACATTCGAGAACTGCTGCATGTCGTTCGGGGCGGGCAGCTGAGCGGCCCGTGCGTTCGACGGATCCTGCACGACGGGGGCGTCGGCCGGCGCCCCCGCGGGCGCCTTGCTGGACGGGGCGCCCACGGCCAGACCCGCGACGGTGGCACCCGCCGCGATCGAGAGGAGGGCGAGGCGGCCCTTGAGAACGTGCGGAGCCTGGGGTACGCGGTGGCGGCCGCTCGTACGGACGGGAGCGGGCTGCGTGCGGGGCTCGGCGGGGGCCTCCGGTTCAGTGGCCTCGACGAGGTCGGTGGGCTCGGCTTCGGGCGCGGCGGTGCGGTACTCCTGGACGACCGACTCCGGGATGACCAGGTCCTGGGTGATCTCGGCGGTGCCGGGGTGATAGACGAGTGCGTTGCTCGCCTCTTCGGCCTCCGGCCAGGACTCGCTGTAGGCGTCCTCGAGGCGACGCTCCAGCTCGTCGAGCGGGATGATCGCGGTCGGGGTGTCCATCACCTGGGCAGCGAGGCTGGCGCGGCGCTCGTCACCATATGCCATACGATCAACCAATCCACTCTAGTAAAGTCATGCTTGGGATCACTGAATGATCACATTCGTGACCGATCTGTGATGCACGCCAGCCGACGATAACGAAAAGGTTGCGGCCCTACAACCCGTTCCCGGCATGTCGGGGTGTCTGTGAATCCTTTCACAGGATTTGTGACCCGAATCATGCCGGGTCGCCCGATCCGCGCGGATAGCGTCGGCTCGTGCAAGACATCCCTCTCCTGGTTACCGGCGGAACGGTCTTCGAAAACCCTCACCTATCGCACGAGGACGGTGCCCTCCTCCTCGCAGGCGGCCGCGTCGCGGCGGTCGGCGCGTCCGTTGACGTCGAGGAGGCCGCCGCCCGACTCGGGTCCGGCGTCGAGCGCATCGATGCCCGCGGGCACCTCGTCCTCCCCGGGTTCGTGAATCCGCACTGGCACGAGGTCCTCGGCCGCGGGGCCGCCGCGCTCACGGGAAGGGGTGCGCGGCCCGAGCCCTTCGACGACCGCTTCGACGTGCCGGGCCCGTTCGCTCACGGCGGTGACCTGTGCCGCCTGTCCACCGACTTCGATCGGGGCTATCTGTTCGGAGCGTCCCTGGAACCCGCCGAGGCGCGAGCGATCGCCGATTACTCCGTGTGGGTGCAGCTGCGCTGCGGCACGACGATGCTCGGCGACTTCGGTTCCATGAACACCGCCGACGCCCTCGTCGGCGCCGTCGAGCGGATCGGTCTTCGTGCCGCGCTCTCGGTGTGGGCGACCGACGGTGCCTGCAACCCGGGCTTCGAGCGCACGCGCCCCGCCGACGCGGTGCTCGCCGACTTCGACACGCTGCGCGAGCGCACCGTCGGCTGCGAGCGCGTGACCACGATGCTGTCCGCGATCTACCCGTCCAATCTCAGCGACGAGCTCGCACGCGGCATGGTGGAGCGGTCCGAGGCATGGGGAGTGCCGCTCGCCACGCACGTGGGTGCCCTGCCCGACGAGGTGGCGCGCACGACCGAGGCGTTCGGCGTCAGTCCAGTGCGGCGGCTGGCCCGGCTCGGCTGGTTGGGGTCGCGCACCGTGGTCGCGCACACGGCGTGGATCGACGACGGCGAGGTGGATCTCCTCGTCGACGCCGGCGTGCACGTCACGCATTCGCCCGCGAAGTACGGCCTCTCGGGCGAGTCCGCGGTGTCGGGCACCGGACGGATCCGCGAGTTGGCCGCGCGCGGGCTGTCGGTGTCCCTGTCCACCGACGGGGAGGGTATGCCGACGGGCGGGATGATCGAGGCGATGCGAGCGGGGATGCTCATGCACAACGAGTCTGCGTCCGACAACACGGCGGTCGTGCCCTCGCGCGCCCTGGAGATGGCGACGTCGGCCGGTGCCGTCGCGCTCGGAGCAGGGGACCGCCTCGGGACCCTCGGGGCAGGCCGCGCCGCCGACGCGGTCATCGTGCGTGCCGACGACTGGCGGTACCTGCTGCGCGCCCGGCCGCTCGAAGGGTTGGTGACGCTGGGCTCGTCGGCGGACGTGCGCACCGTCGTGGTCGGAGGCCGGGTCGTGCTGCGCGACGGATGTTCGACGCTCGTGGACGAGGACGCGCTGCGCGCGGCATACGTGGACGCCGTCGCCTCGGTGGGGCGACGGCGGTTCGGCGTGGACCCGGCGCTACTGCGGCGCACCCGGCCGCAGGCGGAGGAGGGCCGGGCTACGGGCGGGTGAGCGCGGGATCGAGGCGCACCTTGTCGTCGGCCGTGTCGTAGTCGTACAGCTCCGCGTACCGTCCCCAGTCGATCGCGATGCGTATCTGGCGCTCGGCGTCCTCCTGTGCGAAGCTCCGTCGGAGGAGGTCGACGAAGAAGCCGAGTCGCAGGCTGCCATCGGAGCTGGACTCGAGCGCGCGGACGATCGTGCGCACCAGGGGTGCCCGCCTGCGGACGTGCTCCGCGAACACCTCCTTGGCTCCGGTGATGCTTGCGGCCACGAATTCCCTTCCGGTATCGGTGATCTCGATCTCATTGCTGCCCATAGAGACGAAGCCCAGGAGAGCTGCGGCGTCGACGAGCGGCAGCAGGTCGTCGATCTCGAGATGGAGCTCGCCCGCGAGTTCCGGTAGGTCCGCGTCTCCGCCGCGCGCCGAGACGATCTCGACGAGGCCGGCCAGACCGCCGACGGTGGCGTCGGGCAACGGGCGGCCGACGGGAGTCGCGTTGGAAGCGGGCGCGCTGACCTCGGGTGTGGTGTCGCGGCCCGTGAGTGTGCCGTAGAGCTCGCCGACGAGAGCCGCGAACTGGGGCGCATTCCTGTTGCGAGGGCGCGATATCCGGACGTGGGTCTCGTGCACGATGTGCCCGGGCTTGCTGCCGAGGACCACCACCCGATCGGCGAGGAGCACCGCCTCCTCGATGTTGTGCGTGACTATGCAGACGCTCTTGGTGGGGAAGTCCCGGTGCGTCCACAGCTCCGTGATCTCGTTGCGCAGGTTCTCTGCGGTGAGGACGTCCAGCGCCGAGAAGGGCTCGTCCATGAGCAGCAGATCGGGCTGCAGAACCAACGCACGAGCGAACCCGACGCGCTGTCGCATGCCGCCGGAAAGCTCACGGGGATACGCGGATTCGAAGCCGTCGAGACCGATGGTGTCGATGGCTTCGAGGGCGCGCCGGCGGCGTTCGTACCGCGGTATCCCGCGGGCTGCGAGACCGAGCTCGACGTTGTCCTGCACGGTGAGCCACGGCATGAGGGCGAAGGACTGGAACACCATCGCGGTGCCCGGGTTGGCCCCGCGGAGGGGTTTGCCGTTTGCATCGACGGTGCCGGAAGTCGCGGGGATCAACCCGGCGATTATGCGCAGGAGCGTGGACTTGCCCGATCCGGAACGACCGAGCAGGGCGACTATCTCTCCCGCGTCGATCGTCAGCTGGATGCCGTCGAGGACGGTGAGGGTATCTCCTTTCGCGCTCTCGAAGCTCTTCGTCAGATCGCGCAGTTCGATCAGTGGGGTGGTCATGGTGATCCTTCGTGTCGAAACGGATATCGTCTGTGTCAGAGGGAGTATCGACGCTCTGCCAGGGAGTAGAGGCGACGCCAGAAGGTCGCGTTGGTGATGACGACGAACGCGCACATGACGGCGATGCCCAGCAGTAGATGCGCAGCGTGGCCCGGTGCCGTGGACGCGGTCCACCGCGCGATGTAGTCCCCGAGTCCGTGCGCATGGTAGGTGGTGCCGTTGTAGGTCATTATCTCCGCGACGATCGAGGCGTTCCATGCGCCGCCCGCCGCGGTGATACCACCCGTGACGAACGAAGCGAACACGCCGGGCAGCAACACCTTCCGCCATCGGAGCGCTCGGGTTAGGCGCATGTCGTCGGCGGCTTCGAGGAGATCGCCCGGAATCGCCGACGCGCCAGCGATCACGTTGAAGAGGATGTACCACTGGGTGCCCAGTGCCATGAGCACTATGCCGCCGAGATCCAGGGGGATATGCGCCGCGAGGAAGGCTGCGGTGACCATCGGGAACAGGAAGTTGGCGGGGAAGCTCGCGCAGATCTGGATGATCGGCTGCAGCGGGCGCGAGAGCCGCGGGCGAAGCCCGATCATCACGCCGATCGGTACCCAGATCACCGTGCATACCGCCATCAGCACGATGACGCGCGACATGGTCGCGAGTCCGAGCAGGAGCGTGTGACCCACCTCGTGCAAGCCCGCCTCGCGGTACACGACGTCAGCGACGCGGAACACCGTATACGCCAGGACCGTTGTGACCGCGGTGGCGAACACCAAGTCGCCCGCGCGGCGGCCGATGGTGCCCGCGGGTGGCGTGGTTCGCCCTCCTATCGCACCGAAGACCCTGTCGCACAGTTCGATCACCGGTCCGGCCAGGCGGCCTATGACCGCGGGCAGATGGGAGCGGCGGAGGATCGCCAGGGCGGCGGAGCGGGGCTCGCGGCCGGACTCCGTGTCCTCGATCCGGAACCGCTCGGCCCACGCGGTGAGCGGGCTCCAGAAGAAGACGTCGACCGCGATCACGACCACCACCATCGTGAGGATCGCCCACCAGACATCGCCCAACCGCCCGCCGTCCGATGCGGAGGCGACGTAGGCCCCGATGCCGGGCAGTGCGTAGTTCTTCCCGGACACCGAGACCGCCTCGGAAGCGGTGAGGAAGAACCAACCGCCGCCGAAGCTCATCATCGCGTTCCACACCAGCGGTATCAGCGAACTCGGCACGTCGAGTCGCCAGAACCTCTGCCAGCGAGTCAGTCTCAGGCCGACGGCGGCCTCGCTGAGATCGCGAGGTTGGCTCACCAGGCTGTGATAGAAGGAGAAGGTCATGTTCCATGCCTGCGATGTGAAGATCGCGAAGATCGCGGCGCACTCCAGGCCCAGCGTCGAGCCGGGGAACAGCGCCAGGAACAGCGTCACGGTGATCGAGAGGAAGCCGAGGATCGGTACCGACTGCAGTATGTCCAGGATCGGGAGCAGCACCGCCCGGGCGCGTCGGCACCGCGCCGCGGCCGTGGCGTAGACGAACGTGAAGAGCAGCGACGCGGCCAGTCCGATGAACATCCGCAGCAGCGAGCGCGCCGCGTAATAGGGGAGATGCACAGGATCGGTGTCGATCGTGCCGGGGGCATCCGCGATGTTCACGGACGCGCTCATTCCCTGTCCGACGCGCACTACTGCCCAGATCAGTGTGATGGTGCCGACGAGGACGAGCAGGTCGGCGGCCACGGAGCGCCCACGGAGCGGCGCGGGGGCGCCCGCGGGCACGCGGACGGTGCGGGCCGGACCGGCTGTCGCGCGGCGTCGGCCGAAGCGTGTGACGGCCATGGCTACATGTCCTTCTCGGCGGGGGCGAGGACGTTCCAGCTGACGCGTGTTATCGACGGCTCGAGGCTGAGGCGGCTGACGGCCGACTCCATCGCGCGGTCGTCGCGATCGTCGGATGCGAGAGTGGCACGGACCTCCACGCGGCCGTCCTCGGTGTTCTCGCTCGCGATCGACTGCAGGTGGAACGCGGTTCGGGTGATCGTCTGCACCACTGAGATCCGCACGTGGGCCTCGGCATCGTCGGTGGTGACGGCCACGAACTCGTAGGTGCTCGGCTCCTCGCGCCCCGCGGTGTCGGGTGCGCGGTCGACGGCGTGGCCAACGCTCCGGAGCGCGGTGTTCACGGAGACCACGGCGGCCGTGCCGATCAGTACCGCCAGATACAGACCGGAACCGGCGAGCGCCCCTACGGCAGCTGAACACCACAGCGTCGCAGCGGTGTTCAGCCCGCGCACCGTGAGGCCATCGCGCAGGATGACGCCGCCACCGAGGAAGCCGATGCCCGAGACGATCTGGGCCGCGACGCGAGTGGGATCGCCGCCGGCGAAGCCGTAGGCGGACAGCACGACGAACAGCGTCGCGCCGAGCGCCACGAGGGCGTTGGTGCGCAACCCCGCCATCCGCGCGCGGTATTGGCGTTCGAGTCCGATCAGCGTGCCGGCACCGACGCCCGCCCCGATCCGGAGAATCATCTCGATAGTGTTGATGTGCATGGCTTCTCGCCCTCCGTGCGCGACTGGGCCCGCCTTCGCCGGCGCTGCGGCGCGCGGTGCGAGGGCGAGTGGAACGATGCCGCGTCAGCGGCTGTGAGTATGTGCGGTGGCGGTTTCCGCGCTGGCAGTCCCGTCGGCGCGCTCGACTAGCGCGTCACGGGGCGAGCGGTGCGGACACCGCGTCTGTGACTTCCGTCGGGCATCCGTCACCTCCTCGCGTCGTCGCCGATCCCTCGGCTTCGAATTCGGCGCAGGTGCGCAGGAGGAAGTCCCCTCCAGGGGACAGGTGCTCCTCCAAGTCAGACCTTCGGCACTTCGCGGCGTGAACCCGCCTGTGGCGGGAGCCAATCGGGGGCCACCCTTAATCCGGATGACCCTGTCCTGACCCGGGGCGTCTCTCGACGTTCGGGGTCGCTGGCCTGTATCCGCGAAGGAGCCTCAGCGAACGATCGGCACCTTGCCGGATAAGAGTTGCACGATTCCCGGGAGACGCGCAAGCCCGAGTAATGTGATGCCGCATGGAATCCGGCATCGAGGACAGCGTGACGCCGCGGGAGCGCGCGAAGGCGGCCCGGCGACGTGAGCTGCTTGCTGCGGCCGCGCGCCTCATGGCGGAGCGCGGATACGCCGGGGTCCGCCTCGAGGACATCGGCGCCGCCGTCGGGGTGTCGGGTCCCGCGATGTACCGCCACTTCTCGGGTAAGCAGGACGTGCTCGCGGCACTGCTGGTCGAGATCTCCGAGCACCTCTACGGCGGCGGGCGCGAGGTCGTCGAGCGGCATTCCGATCCGGCGGCCGCACTGTCGGAGCTCGTCGACTTCCACGTCGACTTCGCGGTGACGGAGCCGGATCTGATCCGCGTGCAGTACCGCGATCTGTGGTCACTGACCGAGGAGGACGCGAGAACCGTGCGTCGCCTCCAACGGCGCTACGTGGAGACCTGGGCCGCCGAGCTGACCCGGCTGGGCGGTGAGCTACCTGCGAACCGCGCCCGCGTGCACGCCGTGTTCGGCCTGCTCAACGCAGCCCCGTCCCTGCCTGTGATGCCGGAGGACGAGTTGCGCGGACTGCTCCGGTCCATGGCCGTCGCGGCACTCGGGTTCGGCTGATCCGGACCGGGTCCGGGCTTGCCAAGTGGCGCGCGCCACCCTACGCTTTCAGTTATCAGTCATTAACTCGAATCGAGGGAGTGCCGGTGTCGTTCCGGGAGCAGCACGAGGCGGGCGTCGCGGAACTGCGCGATCGGCTGCGGCGGGTATCGCAGGGCGGGGGGGAGCGCGCTCGGGAGAAGCACCTCGCTCGGGGCAAGCTCATGGCCCGCGAGCGCATCCGCCGCCTGCTGGACCTGGGCAGTCCCTTCTTGGAGGTGGCGCCCCTGGCCGCCGAGGACATGTATGGCGGACGGGCGCCGTCGGCCGGTGTCGTCGCAGGCATCGGGACGGTGAGTGGCCGGCAGGTGATGATCGTCGCCAACGACGCCACGGTCTCCGGCGGAACGTACTACCCGGTCAGCGTCAAGAAGCACCTGCGGGCGCAGGAGATCGCGCAGCAGAATCGGCTCCCCTGCGTGTACCTGGTCGACTCGGGTGGAGCGATGCTACTCAACCAGGACGAGGTCTTCCCGGACCGAGAGCACTTCGGCCGCATCTTCTACAACCAGGCCAACATGAGCGCCGCCGGGATTCCGCAGATCGCAGCCGTGCTCGGCAGCTCCACGGCGGGTGGCGCCTACGTCCCGGCGATGTGTGACGAGACCGTCATAGTCCGCGAGCAGGGCACCATCTTCCTGGCCGGCCCGCCGCTCGTGAAGGCGGCGACAGGGGAGGACGTCACGGCCGAGGACCTGGGTGGCGGTCTCATGCACTCGACGGTATCCGGGGTGACAGACCACCTGGTCGACTCCGATGACGAGGCTCTCGCGCGTGTCCGGAAGATCATCGCGCGACTGGGGCCGCTGGGTACGCCGCAGTGGGACGTGGCTCCGGCCAGGGACGCGCCCCGCCCGCAGACCGACCTCTACGACGTCGTCTCCACCGACTCCAGAGTCGGGTACGACGTACGTAAGGTGCTGGAAATCGTCTGCGACGGGGGCGAATACGACGAGTTCAAGGCCGGCTACGGGACGACGCTGGTGACCGCGTTCGCCCACATCCACGGTCATCCGGTCGGGATCGTCGGCAACAACGGCGTCCTGTTCTCCGAGGCCGCGCTCAAAGGCGCGCACTTCATCGAGCTGTGCGATCGCCGTCGCATTCCGTTGGTCTTCCTGCAGAACATCACCGGCTTCATGGTCGGCAAGCAGTATGAGCAGGGCGGCATCGCGAAGAACGGCGCCAAGATGGTCACGGCCGTCGCATGTGCTCGAGTGCCGAAATTCACCGTCATCGTGGGTGGTTCGTTCGGAGCCGGCAACTACTCCATGTGTGGACGCGCCTACTCGCCGCGCTTCCTGTGGATGTGGCCGCACGCGCGCATCTCGGTCATGGGCGGACCTCAGGCCGCCGACACGCTCGCATCCGTGCGTCGCGACCCGGAGGGCGTCGAGGAGTTCAAGCAGTCGGTGCGTGAGCAGTTCGACCGCCAGTCACAGGCGTACTATTCGACGGCGCGACTGTGGGACGACGGCGTCATCGACCCTGCCGACACCCGTACCGTCCTCGGCCTTGCGCTGGACGCCGCTCAGTACGCCCCGCTAACCGACGTCGGCTACGGCGTCTTCCGGATGTGAGAGACATGCCGACCATTCAGAAGGTGTTGATCGCGAACCGGGGCGAGATCGCATGCCGCGTGATCTCGACCCTGCGGAGACTCGGGATCGCCAGCGTCGCTGTGTATTCCGATGCGGACGCCCACGCGCCGCACGTGCGGCAGGCCGACGAGGCCGTACGCCTGGGCCCGGCCGCGGCCACCGAGAGCTACCTGCGTATCGACGCCGTGGTCGACGCGGCGCGCCGCACCGGCTCCGACGCCGTGCACCCGGGATACGGGTTCCTCTCGGAGAACGCAGCATTCGCCCGGGCTCTCGCCGAGGCGGGGATCCTGTTCCTGGGGCCGCCGGCATCGGCCATCGAGACGATGGGCGACAAGATCACCGCTCGCGCCGCGGTTTCCGAGCGCCACGTCCCCGTGGTACCGGGCGTATCGCGCCCCGGGCTCACGGATCAGGAGCTGATCGCGGCCGCGACCGAGATCGGGTTTCCGGTGCTCATCAAGCCGAGCGCGGGCGGCGGCGGCAAGGGCATGCACCGCGTCGACCATCGGCAGGATCTGCCTGCCGCACTGGCCGCGGCTCGGCGCGAGGCGGGTGCCGCGTTCGGCGGCGACACGCTGTTCCTGGAGCGTTTCGTCGACACACCGCGGCATATCGAGGTGCAGGTGCTCGCGGATACGCACGGCGGTGTGCTGCATCTCGGCGAGCGCGAGTGTTCGCTGCAGCGCCGTCACCAGAAGGTGATCGAGGAGGCTCCGTCGCCCCTGTTGGACAGCGCCACGCGGGCACGTATCGGCGAGGCCGCCTGCGATGCGGCGCGGTCGGTCGGGTACACCGGTGTCGGCACGGTCGAGTTCATAGTCTCGGCGAAGCAGCCGGACGAGTTCTTCTTCATGGAGATGAACACGCGCCTGCAGGTCGAGCACCCTGTCACCGAACTGGTGACGGGAGTCGACCTGGTGGAGCAGCAGATCCGGGTCGCCGAGGGCGAGCGGCTGCCCATGGCACAGGACGACGTCACGATGCGCGGCCACGCGATCGAGGCGCGCGTCTACGCGGAGGACCCGGCCGCCGGATTCCTCCCGACGGGCGGAACGGTACTCGCGCTGCGTTGGCCTGCGGGTGCCCGGGTGGACGCCGGCATCGCGGAGGGCGACGTCGTGGGCAGCGATTACGATCCCATGCTGGCCAAGGTGATAGCGCACGGTGGTGATCGCGCTGAAGCCCTCGCGAGGTTGGATCGCGCACTGGCCGCGACCTCGATCGCGGGGCTGCGGACCAACGTCGACTTCTGCCGCGCGGTGCTGGCTGATCCCGCCGTGGCCGCGGGGCGCCTCGACACAGCGCTGCTGGACCGTCTCGCGCCGGAGTACGAGCGCCCGGTGCCGACGCCGCGCGCCTACGCGGCGGCGGCACTGACTACTATCGCGGCCGCACGTGGCTACGGGCCGTGGCGCAGTGAGACGGGCTGGCGCATAGGCGGTCCCGAGGCCACCGTGGTGCGCTTCGAGGCGGCCGATGTAGCCGTGCTCGGCGACGACGTGACCGTGGGCGAGACCGCGCTGAAGGCCGTGATCGACGGTGAGCGGCTTGTCGTCGACGGTGTGGCCGAGCCGGTCGTCGTCGCACTCGACGGCGGTCAGGTCTGGTACGCCGGCCCGGACGGCGCCCATCTGCTGCGATATGCGCGCCCGGAGAGCAGATCGGGAGATCTCCAGCACGACGACGAGATCGCCAGTCCCATGCCGGGTTCGGTGGTCGCGGTGGCCGTTGAAGACGGAGCGGCCGTCTCCGTCGGCGACACCGTGATGATCGTCGAGGCGATGAAGATGGAACACCCGTTGACCGCCCCGCATTCGGGCGTGGTAACGCTCGCCGCCGCGGAGGGGGACAAGGTGACAGCCGATCAGGTGCTCGCGACGGTGACCCCGCACGACGCCGAGGACGAGGAGAAGGCATGACCGAGCTGACGACCGAATACGAGGACCTGCGGAAGACCGTGCGGGACTTCGCCGACCAGGTCGTGGCGCCGGTATCGGCGCAGCACGACCGAGACCATACGTTCCCGTACGAGGTGATCCGGCAGATGGGCGGGATCGGACTGTTCGGGCTCCCGTTCCCCGAGGAGTACGGCGGCATGGGTGGCGACTATTTCGCCCTGTCGCTGGCGCTCGAGGAACTGGGGAGAGTCGACCAGTCCGTCGCGATGACACTCGAGGCCGGTGTCGGTCTCGGCGCGATGCCGATCTATCGCTTCGGCACGGAAGAACAGAAGCAGCAGCATCTTCCGGCGTTGGCGGAGGGCAGGTCGATCGCCGGATTCGGCCTGACCGAGCCGGGTTGCGGCTCTGATGCCGGTGGCACGGCGACCACCGCCAAGCGGGACGGCGACAGCTGGGTGATCAACGGCTCCAAGCAGTTCATCACCAACTCCGGCACCGACATCACGAGCCTGGTCACGGTCACGGCGGTCACGGGCACCGGTGCAGACGGCCGGAAGCAGATATCGACGATCATCGTGCCCAGCGGCACAACGGGGTTCACGGTCGAACCGCCGTACGACAAGGTGGGCTGGAACGCATCGGACACACATCCGCTGAGCTTCGACGACTGCCGCGTCCCGCTCGGCAACCTGCTCGGCGAGGAGGGGCGTGGCTATGCCAACTTCCTGTCGATCCTCGACGAGGGGCGCATCGCGATCGCCGCTGTGGCGACCGGTGTCGCGCAGGGTTGCGTCGACGAGTCGGTCCGCTACGCCCGTGAGCGCAAGGCGTTCGGAAAGGCCATCGGCGAGTACCAGTCGATATCTTTCGCCATCGCACGTATGGAGGCGCGGGCACACACCTCGCGCCTGGCGTACTACGAGGCAGCGCGGCTCATGCTGGCGGGCAAGCCATTCAAGAAGGAGGCAGCGATCGCGAAGATGATCGCCTCCGAGGCGGCGATGGACAACGCGCGCATGGCGACCCAGATCCACGGCGGGTACGGCTTCATGAACGAGTACCTCGTTGCACGGCACTACCGCGACTCCAAGATCCTGGAGATCGGCGAGGGCACAACGGAGGTGCAGCTGATGCTCATCGCGCGGTCCCTGGGGCTGTCATGACGGAGCCGACCAAGACGGTGACGCAGCGGGGCCTGTGGTTCGAGGAGTTCGAGGACGGCGTTCTGTACGAGCATCGCCCGGGGCGCACGGTGACCGAGGCCGACAACGTCCTCTTCACGACCCTGACCATGAATACGCAGGCCCTGCATCTGGACGCCGCGTGGGCTGCAAGTCAGCCGGGCTTCGGCGGCCAGCGGCTCGTCAACTCGATGTTCACGCTGTCGACGTTGGTCGGACTCTCGGTCGCGCAACTGACGCAGGGCACGTTGGTCGCGAACCTCGGCTTCTCCGAGATCGCCTTCCCACATCCCGTCTACGCCGGCGACACGCTGTACGCCGAGACGCTGTGCACGGGCAAGCGGGAGTCGAGGACGCGGCCCGGGGAGGGTGTGGTCACCCTGCGTCACGTCGCGCGGAACCAGGACGGAACCGTCGTCGCCGTCGCTGAGCGTGCAACCCTGGTGCGGAAGGCGCCGCGATGAGCTGGATACCACCGGGCCCCGCAATCCTGTTCTGCCCCGCCGACCGGCCTGAGCGCTATCCGAAGGCGGCCGACCGGGCAGACGCCGTCATCGTGGATCTCGAGGACGCGGTCGCGCCTCCCGACAAGGCCGCGGCGCGCCGTGCGATGGTGGAGCATCCGCTAGATCCCTCTCGCACCATCGTACGTGTGAATGCCACTGGCAGTGCAGATTTCGCCGAGGACGTACGCGCGTTGGCGGATACGGACTACCGTGCGATCATGCTCGCCAAAACCGAGCATCCGGACCAGCTCGATGAGCTCGACCACGAGGTGATCGCCCTCATCGAGACGCCGATGGGTGCCCTGCGTGCCGCCGATGTCGCGGCGCATGCACGCTGCGTGGGTCTGATGTGGGGCGCCGAGGATCTCGTCGCTGCGATGGGCGGCCGGTCGAGCCGGTCCCCGGACGGGACGTACCGCGACGTGGCCCTGCACGTGCGTTCCACGGTGCGCCTCGCGGCCGCGGCGCACGGGCGGCTCGCATTCGACGCGGTGCATATCGACATAGCAGACCTCGATGGCCTCCGCGAGGAGGCGCTCGACGCGATGGCCCTCGGCTACGACGGGACGGCGTGCATCCATCCCTCACAGGTGGCCGTCGTCCGCGCGGCCTACGCGCCGACCGACGACGAGGTCGATTGGGCGCATGAGGTGTTGGACGCGGAGCGCGGCAGTCACGGCGTGTTCTCCGTGCGGGGCCGGATGATCGACGCGCCGCTCCTCGCCCAGGCGCGCGCGGTCCTGCGACGTATACCCGCAGAAAGCGCATAGGGAGAGGGCTATGACTACCGACGCGTCGTACGACAGAGGGATCGCGGAGCCGGCGCTCCTCGAGATCACCATCGGTGACCGGCTTACCGCGACCGCCCGGTCACACGGTGACGTGGAGGCCCTCGTCGATGTTCCGAGCGGCCGCCGCTGGACCTGGTCGGAGTTGCTCGACGACGCCCGTCGTGTCGCAGTGGGGTTGCGTCGCCTCGGGGTGGAGCCCGGTGACCGCGTGGGTATCTGGGCGCCGAACACGCCGGAGTGGGTGCTGGTCCAGTTCGGTACGGCGCTGGCCGGGGTGACGCTTGTGAACCTCAACCCGTCGTACCGCCAGCGGGAGCTCCAGTTCGCGCTGAGCCGGTCGGGGATCTCCGTGGTCGTCTCCATGACCCGGTTCAGGTCGAGCGAGTACGCGCAGATGCTGGCCGATGCGCGATCTGAGGCGCCGACGCTGCACGAGGTGATCCTGTTCGATGTACCGGATCAGTGGGCACGGATCCACGTGGAACCGACGGCGAACGAGCTCGCCGAGCTGGCGGGCGTCGGCGAGGCGTTGTCGCCGGACGACCCCATCAATATCCAGTACACCTCCGGGACGACAGGCTTCCCCAAGGGGGCGACCCTGTCGCACAGGAACATTCTGAACAACGGCTACATGGTCGGCGAGCTCGTCGGTTACACAGAGCGGGACGTCGTCTGCATCCCGGTGCCGTTCTACCACTGCTTCGGCATGGTGATGGCGAACCTCGCCGCCGTGTGCAGCGGCGCCACGATGGTGATCCCGGCACCGTCGTTCGATCCCGTCGCGACTCTCGCCGCCGTCGCGCAGGAGGGGTGCACGAGCCTCTACGGCGTGCCGACGATGTTCATCGCCGAGCTGGCCCTGCCCGGATTCGTCGACTACGACGTGTCGACCCTCCGCACTGGGATCATGGCCGGTTCGCCGTGCCCGGAGGAGGTGATGCGCAAGGTGATAGACCGCCTGGGGATGCGCGAGGTATCCATCTGCTATGGAATGACCGAGACGTCGCCTGTGTCCACGCAGACCCGCGTCGACGACTCGTTCGAGCGAAGGGTGGGCACCGTCGGGCGCGTGGGACCGCACCTCGAGATCAAGATCGTGGACCCCTTCTCGGGTGACACGGTGCAGAAGGGGGCGGTGGGCGAATTCTGTACGCGCGGTTACTCGGTGATGTTGGGCTACTGGGACGAGCCCGGCAAGACGGCGGAGGCGATCGACCCCGACGGCTGGATGCATACGGGCGACCTGGCCACGATGGATGCGGCCGGCTATGTACGGATCACCGGACGCATCAAGGACATGGTCATCCGGGGCGGCGAGAACATCTACCCGCGCGAGATCGAGGAATTCCTGTACACCCATCCCGACATCCTCGACGCTCAGGTGATCGGCGTACCGGACGAGCGGTACGGCGAGGAGCTCATGGCGTGGATCCGGCTGCGCGACGGGGTATCCGGATTCACGGCGGACGACCTCCGCGCGTTCGCCGAGGGGCGGATCGCCCGGCACAAGGTCCCGCGGTACGTGCACGTCGTCGCCGAGTTCCCTATGACGGTGTCCGGCAAGGTTCGCAAGGTGCAGATGCGCGAGGAGTCGGTGAAGTTGCTGGGACTGGACCTATGACCATGCCGAAGATCGACCGTTTCGCCACCGCACAGGGTTTCGCTGCCGGCGACTACGCGGCACTCTACGAGTGGTCGGTCACGGAGCCGGCCGCCTTCTGGGGCGCGCTCTGGGACCACCTCGAGCTCGGCCCGCGCAGAGGGCCGGTGATCGCATCATCTGAGATGCCGGGCGCGCGGTGGTTCCCGGAGGTCGAGCTCAACTACGTCGATCAGGTGCTCGGCCATGTCGGGTTGCCGGGAGCGGCGATCGTGGGTGTCGGGGAGGAGGGCGAGCGCACTGAGATCTCTTGGTCCGAGCTGCCTGGCCGAGTGGCCGCCGCAGCGCAGTTGTTCTCGGAACTCGGTGTGCGGCAGGGTGACCGGGTGGTCGGCTACATGCCCGACGTTCCCGATACGGTCATCGCGTTCCTCGCGACCGCATCGCTCGGTGCGATCTGGTCGGGCTGCGGCCAGGATTACGCGCCCGAGGGCGCGGCCGGGCGGATGGCTCAGTTGGAACCGACGGTGTTGGTGGCGTGCGACGGCTACCGTTACGGCGGTAGGTGGATCGACAAGACCGGCGACACCGCAGCGCTCGCCGAACTACTCTCGGTCCCGGCGGCGCGCGTCGTGACGGAGCTTCCGGGGCCGGGGAGCGATGTGCCGCAGCCGGTTCGAGTCACCTTCGATCATCCGCTGTGGGTGCTCTTCAGCTCCGGTACCACGGGTCGGCCCAAGGGGATCGTGCACGGCCACGGCGGCGTCCTGCTCGAGCACCTCAAGGTGGCCTCTCTGCACAGTGACCTCGGTCCGGGCGACGTGTTCTTCTGGCAGACCGCGCTGAGCTGGATGATGTGGAACTACCAGCTGGCCGGTCTCCTCGTGGGTTCCACCATCGTCTGCTTCAGCGGACATCCGCTGTACCCCGACGCCGACCGGCTGTGGCAGGTGCTCGAGGACGAAGGCGTCACGTATTTCGGTACGAGCCCGGGTCAGCTGCAGGCTTCGCGCAAGGCCGGGCTGGATCCGGGACGGGAGCACGAACTCGCGGTCCGCACCGTCGGGTCCACGGGCTCGACGCTCGCATCCGACCTCTTCGTATGGATCGATGAGCATGTGCAGCAGGGGATCCCGGTTTCGTCGGTGAGCGGCGGGACCGATGTCGTAACCGCGTTCGCGGGCGGCTCGCCAGGTGTGCCGGTGGTGCCCGGTGAACTGTCAGTGCGCTACCTGGGATGCGCACTCGAGGCGTGGGCGCCGGACCGCACTCCACTGGTCGGTGAGGTAGGTGAGATGGTGATCATCGCGCCGATGCCGTCGATGCCCGTGCGCTTCTGGGACGACCCCGACGGTGCCAAGTACCGTGCCGCCTATTTCGAGCACGAGTGGCTCGGCAGTGCAGATTCGCCCGAGTCTGCCGGACCCGCGCCGCATATCTGGCGGCACGGTGACTGGGTCGAACTGACCGAGCGCGGGTCGCTCATCATCCGCGGTCGTAGCGATGCGACGTTGAACCGCAACGGGATCCGCATGGGCTCGGCGGATGTCTACGAGGTGGTAGAGGCGATCGACGAGGTCGCCGAGGCGATGTTGGTCGGCGTCGACGGCCCGGACGCGAAGTACTGGATGCCACTGTTCGTCACGCTGGTACCCGGCGCCGAGCTCGACGATGAGTTGATCGGACGCATCCGCGCCGACGTTCGGAGCAGGCTGTCGCCGCGCCACGTTCCCGACGAGGTGCTGCTCGCCCCGGCGATTCCGCACACCCGCACCGGGAAGAAACTCGAGATCCCGGTGACCCGGATGCTCGGCGGCCATGAGGTCGACGTCGACCCCAGGGCGGTCGACGATCCGGCCGCCCTGGACTGGTATCGGGAGCTCGGTGCCACGCACGCGTGGTGAGGCGGCGCCCTTCGGCGCGGTAGCCGCACCCGGTGCGCACCTCGTCGTCCGAGCCCACGACTGCGCTGTCGGCGGCCGAGTCGGCGCTGGCGAGGTCGAGAACCCCGCTTGCGGATCAGTTCTCGCCCGCCGCCTTGTTGATCAGATACTCGGCTGCTATCGCGCCCTAGCCCTCGTCACCGGATCCACACGTCGATGCCTCCATCGCCCGTGCCGTCCATCGGCGTCGAATCCGGGTCAGCGTGCCGGCGGTAGGCCGAGTAGTCCGCGGCTCCGGATGCGCATATCCACACATCGGGTGCACACCTCCACGCGGCTATCCGGGCGATGCGGTGGAGATGTGCACCCGACGTGTGGATATGTGGACACAACCGGTCAGAGGTGCCTCGAGGTGCAGACCCAGGTGCGGACGATGCCGCCGCCCGACTTGGCGATGGCCCGGCGCTCGGCGGTGCGGAGGTCGCGGGCTGCGCCGCCGCCGAACATGCGTGGGGTCGCGGCGACCGCGCCGCAGCCGTTGGAGAAGCTCGCAAGGACCTTGCACGTCCCGTAGCCGCACCGCGCAAGGGCGGCCTGGCGCGCGGCACCGGCGCTCGCGTAGTCCCACGACTTGCCGACGGAACCGCTGCGGGAGACGGCGATCGCGCCGTAGTCGACGGGCGCCGCGCCGGCGGCAGGCGCGGTGACGGTGGAGACGCCCGCGGCAATCGTCGCGACGGCGAGTGCGCCGGCGGCCGCGCGGCGGGTACGGATGCTGATCATCGTTGGGGCCTTTCACTCTTGTTGTGTTGGAAGGACCCTCGCAGAGTCTGTTTGGCGCTCGGTTGGCGAGCGCTGAACGTCCGACGCATCGGTTGCAACCGCACACCAGGTTGTAGCCGCCAGAGAAGACGAATCTCGCGTCCGCCTCGGATGATGCGGCCACGGTCGCGGCGCGCGTGCGTTGGTTCGGTTCCCCCTCCCTACGCTGCGCGACAGCGCTTTCCGCCGCCGCCGTGTGTCGGGAGAGACTCTCCGAGGCCGCTTACCGGCCTCGTGCGGAGTGCTGAAGCGTCAGGAGATCGGGATCTCCTTGATCTTGCTGTCGGCGTGCCCCGCGGTGTTGCACCAGACGGAGGCCTCGGTCTGTAGGCCGCTGAGTTCGAGGCCCGACGGGTCCCTGTCGTGCTTGTCCTTGTAGAGCTTGGAGACCTGAGCCTTCTGGTCGTCGGCGGACATTCCGAGGAAGTCCTTGCATGTCGTGTCTGCGCCAGCTTTCGCACAGCCGACGAGTCCGAGGGGAAGGAGGGCGATCGCGATCGCGGCCGCGGCCGCCCGCTGCAGGGTGTGGTGTCGCATGTGGCCGATCGCCTTTCGCCGAGTCGTCCGTTTTCACGGATATCGTTCCGACCGTAGCAGCGTCCCGGCTGGAACAGCCCCGGATTGCTACCGTGGCCGCGTGAATCGGAACCGGACTGTGCATCTGGCGGCGGGTGCGGCGGGAGTGGCCGCGGGGTTGCTGACGGCCGCGGGTGCGGCGGCCCCGGCGCTGACCATGCGGGCATCGATGTTGGCGGTCGACCCGCAGCTGCCCGCGCTCCCGGCGCGCCTCGCCGCTCTCGTTGCCGGAACCGTCTGTGCCGCATTGGGTCTCGTTGTCATGGTTGCGGGTGTGCGCGTGCGCCCCACACTGTCCGTGGCGTGGGCGACGGTGCCGCTCACGGCATCGTTCGTCCTCGCGCCGGCGCTGGCGGCGACCGCGGCACCGTCGGACCTCGAGTCGATGCTTCTCGTCGGTACGGCCCTGCCGCCCTATCGTCTCGCCGTCGGCTTCTGGTTGCTGTGCGCGGGGGTGGCATGCTCCGCCGTCGCGGCGCTGATGTGCCTCGTCGCCGGGAACACCGATCGCGACGCCGACCGCTCACTGATGCCGGGGGACGATCGGGCACCGTCCGGGGCGGTCCGCGCGGCGGCGGCGGTGGCGGGGGTGCTCGCCGTCGCCTCTCTGCTCGCACCCGTATACATCCACCCGGTCGGCCCCTGGATCGGGCGCTCGGCGCTCCCGTCCGTCGAGACGTGGGGACAGTTGCTCGCGGCGATCGTGCTCGGCGGGGTGGCGTGGCTGCTGCCGCGCTCGCGCCCGGCCCGGGCGGTCGCGCTCGCCGCCGGCGGCGCGGCGACGGCGATCGTGTACGCCCTGCTCGCGCACGGTCCCGTCGGCTCCGCGCCCGGGCCCGGAAGTTACTGCGCGGTAGCGTCCGCGGTCGCGTTCCTGCTGGTCGCTGGTCTGATTGTCGCGATCGCACGTCGAGATCACGCGTGAGCTAGCACACTTGTCTCGGGTCGAGACGATCGCCTTTCTGTGGAGGCATAGAGTCGGGAACGGTCCCGTGGCGATAACGGGCGCACATGTAATCACAAAGATGGTGAGCTGATGGATCTCTTCGAATACCAGGCGAAGGAACTGTTTGCCAAGCACGGCGTGCCAACCACGCCGGGTCGGGTGACGGACACCGCCGCAGACGCACGGGCTATCGCCGAGGAAATCGGCAAGCCGGTCATGATCAAGGCGCAGGTCAAGGTCGGTGGACGTGGTAAGGCGGGCGGCGTCAAGTTCGCCGCGACGCCCGACGACGCACAGACGCACGCCGAGAACATCCTGGGCTTGGATATCAAGGGCCACATCGTCAAGAAGCTCCTCGTCGCCGAGGCCAGCGACATCGCGGAGGAGTACTACATCTCCTTCCTGCTCGACCGCGCCAACCGCACCTACCTCGCCATGTGCTCCGTCGAGGGCGGCATGGAGATCGAGGAGGTCGCCGCGACCAAGCCCGACCGCCTCGCCAAGGTGCCGGTCGACGCCGTCAAGGGCGTGGACCTCGCGACCGCCCGCTCCATCGCCGAGCAGGGCCACCTGCCCGCCGAGGTGCTCGACGCCGCGGCGGTGACCATCCAGAAGCTCTGGGAGACCTTCGTCGCCGAGGACGCGACCCTGGTCGAGGTGAACCCCCTCGTCCGCACTCCGGACGATCAGATCCTCGCCCTCGACGGCAAAGTCACCCTCGACGGCAACGCCGACTTCCGTCAGCCCGGCCACGCCGAGTTCGAGGACAAGGACGCGACCGATCCGCTCGAGCTCAAGGCCAAGGAGAACGACCTCAACTACGTCAAGCTCGACGGTGCTGTCGGCATCATCGGCAACGGCGCGGGTCTGGTCATGTCGACCCTCGACGTCGTCGCGTACGCGGGTGAGAAGCACGGCGCGGTGAAGCCCGCCAACTTCCTCGACATCGGAGGCGGCGCGTCGGCCGAGGTCATGGCCGCGGGGCTCGACGTCATCCTGAACGATTCGCAGGTCAAGAGCGTGTTCGTGAACGTCTTCGGCGGTATCACCGCGTGTGACGCGGTCGCCAACGGCATCGTGGGCGCCCTCGAGACCCTCGGCGACGAGGCCAACAAGCCGCTGGTCGTGCGCCTGGACGGCAACAATGTCGACGAGGGCCGCCGGATCCTCAGTGAGTTCGGCCATCCGCTCGTCACCCTCGCCAAGACCATGGACGAGGGCGCCGACAAGGCCGCCGAGTTGGCGAACAAGTAAAGGGAGAACGAGAGAAATGGCAATCTTCCTCACCAAGGACTCCAAGGTGATCGTCCAGGGCATCACGGGCGGCGAGGGCACCAAGCACACCGCGCTCATGCTCAAGGCCGGGACGCAGGTCGTCGGCGGCGTCAACGCGCGCAAGGCCGGTACGACGGTGTCGCACACCGATTCGGACGGGAAGCCCGTCGAGCTGCCCGTGTTCGGCTCCGTCGCCGAGGCCATCGAGAAGACCGGCGCGGACGTCTCCATCGCGTTCGTTCCCCCGAAGTTCTCGAAGGACGCGATCGTAGAGGCCATCGACGCCGAGATCCCGCTGCTCGTGGTCATCACCGAGGGCATCCCAGTCCAGGACTCCGCGTACGCGTGGGCCTACAACGTCGAGAAGGGCGAGAAGACCCGGATCATCGGCCCCAACTGCCCCGGCATCATCACGCCCGGCGAGTCGCTGGTCGGTATCACACCGGCCAACATCACGGGTAGCGGCCCGGTCGGTCTGGTCTCCAAGTCCGGCACGCTGACCTACCAGATGATGTTCGAGCTGCGAGACTTCGGCTTCTCGACCGCCATCGGCATCGGCGGTGACCCCGTCATCGGAACCACCCACATCGACGCCATCGAGGCGTTCGAGAAGGACCCCGACACCAAGGTCATCGTGATGATCGGTGAGATCGGCGGCGACGCCGAGGAGCGCGCGGCCGAGTACATCAAGGCCAATGTGACCAAGCCGGTCGTCGGCTACGTCGCCGGCTTCACCGCGCCCGAGGGCAAGACCATGGGCCACGCCGGCGCTATCGTGTCCGGCTCGTCCGGTACCGCTCAGGCCAAGAAGGACGCGCTGGAGGCGGCCGGTGTCAAGGTCGGTAAGACGCCGTCCGAGACCGCCGCGCTCGCCCGGGAGATCCTGCAGTCGCTCTAGGCCCTCCCCGCCCGCACGCCACGAGCAGGCCCCGCCACCTCAACGAAGGTGGCGGGGCCTGTGGCGTTTCTGTGGAGGAGGTTGTCAGTACCGGCGTGTATAAGGTTGAGGAGGAGAGGGCTCGATAGGGGCCGACGGCAACGACGTGCGGAGAAGCATCTCATGACGTATTCAGGCGGCGGGGGGTACGGCCAGCAGGGCGGGCAGCAGTACCCCGGCTACGGCCAACAGGGCCAAGGGTACGGGCAGCAGCCCGGCCAGCCGGGCCAGTCCGGGCAGGGTGGCTATGGACAGCCCGGGCAGGCCGGCTACGGACAGCCCGGCCAAGGCGGTTACGGCCAGCAGGGTTACGGTTCGCAGGGCTACGGCCAGCAGGGGCAACAGTTCGGCGGATACCCGCAGCAGATCCCGGCCGCGCCGAAGCAGCCGCTCGACCTGGGCCGTATCCTCGCGATCGCGACGGCGGCTCTGGGTGTCATCACCTTCCTGACCGGCTTCCTCACCTATGCGAGCGCGAGCGCCCAGACGGCCCTCGGTGTCGTGTCGGTCGACGTGTCTGCGTTCAAGACCTACCTGTGCTTCCCACTCGCGCTGAGCCTCGCAGCCGCCGTGTCCGCGGGCCTGAGCATCATCGCCCGCGGCGGCGTGGGCAGGGTGCCTGCGGCCGCGCTCGCGGTGGCGGCGTTCCTGTCGCTACTGGTCATCTCGTTCACCCAGGACGTCGAGTGGGGCGCCTGGGTAGGCGTCGTCTTCGCGCTGCTCACCGCTGCCGCGGCGGTCGCATTGGTGCTCGCCGACGCTGGCCTGCTGGGCGGCGCCGGCGGTGCGGCGTCCGGCTCCACGGCGAGTGCGGGCCCTTCCGGACAATCGAACCCGGCCCCGAACCCGACGGCGCAGGCTCCCTCGGCCCCGAGCACTCAGGGCGGCTACGGGTACGGCGCGGGTTCCGCGGGCGGCTCGGCCGCGTCCTCCGCTCCCGGTGCGCAGGGCAGCGCGTCGACGCAGGCCTTCGGTTCGCAGGGCTCGGCCGGCCAGTCCGGCTCCGGGCAGCCGGGCTCCGGGCAAGCGGGGCAGCCGGGCCAGTCCGGGCAGGGCTACGGCGGCTACACCCCGTCGTACAGCCAGGGCGCGCAGGCGCCGTCGAGTTCGTACGGATCGACGCCGGGCTACGGCGCGTCCCCGTCGGCGGCCTCCTACGGTTCGGCCCCGTCGGGTCCGGGCCCCTCGGGTTCGGCACAGGGACCCGCACCGTCGGGTGCCACGCCCAGCGGCGCGGCGCCCGAGGATGCCGTTGCCGACGACCCCGCGACCAACGTGTTCCGGCCCGGTGAACGCGGCCAGAGCGGCCAGGCCGACGGCGGCGCGCAGTCCCGGGACTGACCGCACGCCTAGACAGGCATCGCGGGAGGGGGGGGG
>NZ_JARFTP010000008.1 GCF_029167375.1 Tsukamurella sp. 8F | reverse complement strand
GGGGGGGGGGGGGGGGGGGGCGCCGGGGGGGGGGGGGGGGGGGGGCCCCCCCCGCCGGGAGCGTGCGGTCGTCCGTTCAGGACTTCAGCATGTTCCGCAGCACATACTGCAGGATGCCGCCGTTGCGGTAGTAGTCCGCCTCACCGGGCGTGTCGATCCGGACCTTGGCATCGAACTCGATCTTGTCGCCGTCCTCCTTGGTGGCGGTGACGTGCACCGTCTCCGGGGTGGTGCCCGAGTTCAGCTGCTCGATGCCCTCGATGTCGAAGGTCTCGGTGCCGTCCAGTCCGAGGGTCTTCGCGGTCTCGCCCTCGGGGAACTGCAGCGGGACGACGCCCATGCCGATGAGGTTCGAGCGGTGGATTCGCTCGAAGGACTCGGTGATCACGGCCTTGACTCCGAGGAGGACGGTGCCCTTCGCTGCCCAGTCGCGCGACGAACCCGAGCCGTACTCCTTGCCGCCCAGAACGACCAGCGGGGTGCCGGCCTTCTGGTAGTTCATGCAAGCGTCGTAGATGAACGACTTGGGGCCGCCCTCCTGCGTGAAGTCGCGGGTGTAGCCGCCCTGCGTACCCTCCAGGCCGATGGTGTCCAGGACACGGTTCTGCAGGCGGATGTTCGCGAACGTGCCGCGGATCATCACCTCGTGGTTGCCGCGCCGCGAACCCAGCGAGTTGTAGTCCTTGCGGGCCACGCCGTGCGAGTCCAGGTACTGGGCCGCGGGAGTGCCCGGCTTGATCGGGCCGGCAGGGCTGATGTGGTCGGTGGTGACCGAGTCGCCCAGGAGCGCCATGACGCGGGCGCCCTTGATGTCGGAGACGGGCTCCGGCTCGAGCTTCATGCCGTCGAAGTACGGCGCCTTGCGGACGTAGGTCGAGTTCTCGTCCCACGCGAAGGTGTCGCCCTCCGGGGTGGCCAGGTTCTGCCAGTTCTCGTCGCCCTTGAAGACGTCGGCGTACGACTTCCGGAACATGTCCTGGTTGATCGCGTTCTTGATCGTGTCGTCGATCTCCTGCGCGGACGGCCAGATGTCCTTCAGGAAGACGTCGTTGCCGTCGTTGTCCGTGCCCAAGGCGTCGGTCTCGAAGTCGAAGTCCATCGTGCCGGCCAGGGCGTATGCGATGACCAACGGCGGGGACGCCAGGTAGTTCATCTTGACGTCGGGGGAGATGCGGCCCTCGAAGTTGCGGTTACCGGACAGCACGGCGGTCACGCTCAGGTCGTTGTCGTTGACGGCCTTGGAGATCTCGTCCGGCAGCGGGCCGGTGTTGCCGATGCACGTCGTGCAGCCGTAGCCGCCCAGGTAGAAGCCCAGCTTCTCGAGGTACGGCCACAGACCGGCCTTCTCGTAGTAGTCGGTGACGACCTGCGAGCCGGGGGCCATGTTGGTCTTGACCCAGGGCTTGGATGTCAGTCCCTTCTCGACGGCGTTGCGTGCGAGCAGCGCGGCGCCGATCATCACCGACGGGTTCGACGTGTTGGTGCACGAGGTGATGCCCGCGACGGCGACGGCGCCGTGATCGAGGATGAACTCGCCCCGGTCACCCTTCACGTGGATCGGCTTGGTCGGGCGGCCCTCGGAGCCGTTCGCCGCGGACTGGACGTCCACGGCACCGTCGTCGGCGAACGACAGGGCGACCGGGTCCGAGGCCGGGAAGGACTCCTCGACGGCCTCGTCGAGCTGGGTGTGCTCGGTCGGGTACTGCTCCTCGACGTAGTTGTGGATGTCCTTGCGGAAGGCCACCTTCGACTCGGACAGCAGGATGCGGTCCTGCGGGCGCTTCGGACCGGCGATCGACGGCACGACGGTCGAGAGGTCCAGCTCGAGGTACTCGGAGTAGGCGGGCTCGTGGGCCGGGTCGTGCCACATGCCCTGCTCCTTGGCGTAGGCCTCGACCAGCGCGAGTTGCTGATCGTCGCGGCCGGTCAGGCGCAGGTAGTTGATGGTCTCCTCGTCGATCGGGAAGATCGCGCAGGTCGAACCGAACTCGGGGCTCATGTTGCCGAGGGTCGCGCGGTTGGCGAGCGGCACCTCGGCGACGCCGTCGCCGTAGAACTCGACGAACTTGCCGACGACGCCGTGCTTGCGCAGCATGTCGGTCACCGTCAGGACGACGTCGGTCGCAGTGACGCCCGCCTGGATCTCGCCGGTCAGCTTGAAGCCGACCACACGCGGGATGAGCATCGAGACCGGCTGGCCCAGCATGGCCGCCTCGGCCTCGATACCGCCGACGCCCCAGCCCAGGACGCCCAGGCCGTTCTCCATGGTGGTGTGCGAGTCGGTGCCCACACAGGTGTCGGGGTAGGCCTGACCACCCCGCACCATGACGGTGCGGGCGAGGTACTCGATGTTGACCTGGTGTACGATACCGGTGCCCGGGGGGACGACCTTGAAGTCGTCGAACGCGCCCTGGCCCCAACGGAGGAACTGGTAGCGCTCGCCGTTGCGCTGGTACTCCAGCTCGACGTTGCGGTTGAACGCGTCGGCGGTGCCGAACACGTCCAGGATCACGGAGTGGTCGATCACCATCTCAGCGGGCGACAGCGGGTTGACCTTGTTCGGATCGCCGCCGAGCGCAGTCACGGCCTCGCGCATGGTGGCGAGGTCGACGACGCAGGGGACGCCGGTGAAGTCCTGCATGATCACGCGCGCCGGCGTGAACTGGATCTCGACGCTCGGGTCGGCCGAAGGATCCCAGTGCGCGATCGCGTTGATGTGCTCTTCGGTGATGTTCGCCCCGTCCTCGGTCCGAAGCAGGTTCTCTGCAAGGACTTTCAGGGCATAGGGCAGCTTCTCGGTGCCGGGTACGGCGCTGAGGCGGAAGATCTCATACGACTGATCGCCCACCTCGAGCGTGCCGCGGGCGGAGAATGAATCGATACTCATCGCTGACGTCTGCTCCCACTCGTGATCGTTGAACGCCGACGGGCTGTGTCGGCGCCTACTCCAGATAATACAGTACGCTTGTCCTGTGAACGCGGAGGGGTGTTCTCGTCAGGCCACCGCGTTCCGGGCTGTGCCGTGACCGGCGCCGCCGCGCGCGGGCCGTCGCGTTCGGCGGGCGGACACATCCCCATTGTGTCGTACTGTGTGGGTCCATGGGCCACATGCCGATATTCACAGCGGTGCCGAACGACGTGGATCTGCACGCGTTGGAGGCGCAACTGCAGGCGACGGGCGTCGCCGTGCTGAACCCGGACTACCAGGCCGATGTGCCGGCGCTCGAGAAGGTGGTCCGCGAGGCCGAGGCCAAAGGCGTCCAGAATTTCAAGATCATCGTGTTGGCCCACGACTACTTCCCCGATACGTCGCTCCGGGACCTCGGGCGCACGGTCAGTGACGACATGGGCGGGACGATGACGGTCCTGACGATGTCGCCGCACATGGTCGCGGGACAGTCGAATCAGCTCAGCCGTTTCCAGATCGAGAAGGGGCAGGACGGCCGCGGCAAGACGGACAAGCTCCAACTGGGCAACCCGCCGGCCGCCGCATCGATGTTCGTCGATGTCGCAGTCGGGGCCACGACGCCGTGGACCGCGATCACCTACACCCTCATACTCGTCGCCGTGCTCGGCGCGGCCGTAGGTCGCGTGGTGACGCGCCGGCGCAGCCGGGCCGTCCACGCCGCGCGCCGGGCCGCCGGGCTGGTCGACGCCAGGATCGCGCCGGGGAGTGCCGCGGCCACCGCGGGGGGCGGCCCCGGGCCGGACGTCGCCGACGACGATCCGAAGGCCTGATCCCGCCCCACCCGTGGCCGCGTCGATAGGCGCCTCCATGACTCTCAGGTGTTCCGCTCAGCGGGCCGGCGCCGGTTCGCGCCGTTCCGAATCGAGTGATCGATTCCTGCGAACGCGCAGGTGGCGCTGACCTGGCGTTTAGTCACATCTTTGTAATTTGTTACTCATGTTTTCCTAGGGACCTATGTTGCCGTACGGTACTCGTGACGCAGTTGTTGCAGTTGATGCTCACTGGCATCGATGTGACGGAACATGAGTCGAACGAGGGAGACACCTTTGAGGCGTCGTACGACACAGTCCGCACGAGCGGTCGCGGCGCGGTCAGTGCTGGCCGTAGCGATGACCGGTGCCTTGACCACGGGCATCGTCGGCGCCGCCGTGGCTGCGCCCGGTGACGGCACCGACGTCGACGCCAAGACCAACGTCGTCGCCGCGCTCGCGAACCGCATCGCGGCATCCGATCAGAAGCTCGCAGATCTCTCCGGCGACGTCTCGGCCAAGCAGCAGTCGGTGAACCGCGCGGTGATCGACCTGCAGACCGCGGACAACGCCGCCAGGGCCGCGGCCAAGGCCCTGTCCGTCTCGGACGGCGCCGTCACTACCGCTGACAAGAAGCTCACCGCCGCGCAGAAGACGTTCGATTCGATGGTCCGAGCCGCGTACATGCAGGGCAACACGGGCGGCGGTATCGCCGATGTACTCGGCGGATCCGACGCCGACGCCGTGATCGCGCGCCAGAGCGTCCTCACGCAGGTCGCCGACAAGCAGCGCAAGGCGTTGCAGTCACTGCGCGCCGCCAAGTCCAAGGCCGTCGGGCAGCGGGTCGCCGCGAAAGCGGCCAAGGTGCAGGCCGACTCGGCTCGCGCGTCGGCGGCCGATCGCAAGGCGGGGGCCGAGAGCGCGATCACCGAGGCCGTATCCGCCCTCCGGACGCAGCAGACGGCACAGCAGCGGCTGATCACGCAGCGCACCCTCGCTCAGCAGGCGCTCGACGAGGCGAAGAAGCACGCCGGCGACCGCGCCGCGCAGCAGCAGATCTATGCGCGCTACGTCGTCGCCGAGCAGCAGGCGCAGACAGTGACGCCCGCGGCTGGCGCTGCCGGCGGCTCCGCTCCCGCCGCCGCTGGGACGGCGCCGAACGGCGTCGCCGGTGCCGGGGCTCCGACCGCTGATGCGGGTGCGGGCCAGGCTGCTGGCCAGATCGGTCAGATGGCGGGCACAGCGGTCACCGGCGCGAAGGACTTCGCGAAGTCGATCGTCGACGGCGCGGGATCCATGTTCGGGTTCACCGCGCCGCAGGCGTCGAGCAACGGGGTCGGGATCATTCCGCCCGGGCTCAATACGGGCGCGGTCCCCAACGTGTCGTCGATGTCCGGCGCGCAGATGATCGAGACCGTCGTCCAGCGCGGCATGTCGGTGATCGGCGTGCAGTACGCGTGGGGCGGCGGTAGCCCGTACGGCGCGACCAAGGGCATCCGGGACGGCGGCGTGGCGGACCGCTACGGCGATTTCGACAAGCTGGGCTTCGACTGCTCGGGCCTGATGATGTACATGTACGGCGCGGTCGGCATCAACCTTCCCCATTACACGGGCTACCAGTACAACATCGGTCAGCACGTGCCTCTGGCGCAGATGAAGCGCGGTGACATGATCTTCTACGGCGCGAACGCCAGCCAGCACGTAGCGATGTACCTGGGCAACAACCAGATGATCGAGGCCCCCGAGTCCGGCTCCGCGGTCAAGATCTCGCCTCTGCGTACGTCCGGCGCCATGCCGTACGTGGTGCGCCTCATCAACTCCTGACGACGTCGGTACTCTCGGTCGGGAGATCCGGGCGGGCGTACCGCTGTCCGGCCTGAGGACTACACACGCGCGACGACTCGAGAACCAGACGACCTTGAGAAGGGGACGGCCTTGACCCATACCCACCACGCCGGGAGCGCCGGCCAGGACGCCCGGCCCGGAGCCGGACACGCCTCGGCGGACGAGATCAAGTCGCTCGAGCGGGCCGTCTACGAGGTCAAGCGCGTCATCGTCGGGCAGGACCAGCTCGTGGAGCGGATTCTCGTGGGCATGCTCGCGAAGGGGCACGTGCTGCTGGAGGGTGTGCCGGGCGTCGCGAAGACGCTGGCCGTCGAGACCTTCGCCAAGGTGATCGGCGGCAGCTTCTCGCGCGTGCAGTTCACTCCCGACCTGGTGCCGTCCGACCTCGTCGGCACCCGCATCTACCGGCAGGGTCGGGAGGAGTTCGACACCGAGATCGGCCCGGTGGCCGCCAACTTCCTCCTCGCCGACGAGATCAACCGCGCGCCCGCGAAGGTGCAGTCGGCACTGCTCGAGGTCATGGCCGAGCGGCACGTCTCGATCGGTGGCAAGACGTATCCGATGCCCGATCCGTTCCTCGTGCTCGCTACCCAGAACCCGATCGAGAACGAGGGTGTCTACCCGCTGCCGGAGGCCCAGCGCGACCGTTTCCTGTTCAAGGTCGTCGTCGGCTACCCGACGATCGAGGAGGAACGCGAGATCGTCTACCGGATGGGCACCACGCCGCCGGTGGCCTCGCAGATCCTCGATCCCGATACGGTGATCCGGTTGCAGAAGGCCGCGTCCGAGGTGTTCGTACATCACGCCCTCGTCGACTACGTGGTCCGCGTGATCGCCGCGACCCGCACGCCCGAGCAGGTCGGTCTGCCGGACGTGAAGGCGTGGGTCACGTACGGCGCCTCGCCTCGCGCGACGCTCGGAATCGTGGCCGCGGCCCGTGCGCTCGCCCTGCTCCGCGGGCGCGACTACGTCGTCCCGCAGGACGTCGTCGAGATCATCCCCGATGTGCTCCGGCACCGCCTCGTGATGTCCTACGACGCGCTCGCCGACGAGGTGACCGCGGATCAGGCGATCGCCCGCGTGCTGCAGACGGTAGCGCTGCCTCAGGTCGTATCGCAGACGCAGCAGGTGGCCCCGCAGCCCGGCGCTCCCGTCCCAGCTCCCCAGCATGCGCCCGGGCAGGGTGGCTGACGCGTGCCGGAGCTCGTTCCCCCACCCCGGTTCGAGGCGCGGAGGGTCGACAACGCCACCGGGCGCGTAGCGAGCGGGGCACTCGACGAGGCCCGGCTGACGACGGCGCTGCGGACACTCGAGCTCGTCGTGAAGCGGCGACTCGACGGTGTGCTGCGCGGCGATCACCAGGGCCTCTTGCCTGGCCCCGGGTCGGAGCCGGGGGAGTCGCGGCCGTATTCGCCGGGTGACGACGTTCGGCTCATGGATTGGCCCGTGACCGCTCGCACCACGCACCCTCACGTCCGCCAGATGGTCGCCGACCGCGAGCTGAGCACCTGGATCGTCGTCGACCTGTCCGCGAGCCTGGACTTCGGTACCGTCGCCGGCAGCGACGGGGAGCCGATCACCAAGCGTGACCTCGCGATCGCCGCGTCGGCGGCGGTCACGCACCTCGTGAGCGGTGCCGCCAACCGCGTTGGGACCGTGATCACGAATGGCGACAGCATCACCCGCATCCCCCCGCGTGGCGGCCGGCCGCACCAGCAGCAGGTGTTGTCCGCGATCGCTCGCGCCCCCCGCGCCCCGGAGGGCGTGCGAGGCAACTTGGCCGACGCTCTCGATCTGCTCCGGCGACCGCAGCAGCGGCGCGGGCTGGTCGTGATCATCAGCGACTTCCTCGGTCCCATCGACTACCTGCGTGAGCTGCGCGGGCTCGGTGCGCGGCACGAGATGCTCGGGATCGAGGTCCTCGATCCACGCGACCTCGAGCTCCCGGCCGTCGGGGAGGTACGCCTGCGCGACGCCGAGTCCGGCGAGGTCCGGGAGGTGACGGTGACCAAGCGATTGCAGTCCGAGTTCGCCGCGGCAGCGCTCGCGCACCACGAGCAGGTGGTCCGGACGCTGCGCGGCGTGGGCGCCCCGACTCTGGAACTGCGAACCGACCGCGATTGGCTCACCGACATCGTGCGTTTCGTCGCTGCACGCCGCCGCGGCCTCGCTGGGGTGAACTGATGGGCGAGCGGAGCGACGGGGGAATCGACTGATGGGCGAGCGGAGCGACGGGGGAATCGACTGATGGGCGAGCGGAGCGACGGGGGAATCGACTGATGGGCGAGCGGAGCGACGGGGGAATCGACTGATGGGGGGACTGTTCTCGCTCGCCAGCCCCTGGTGGTTGCTCGGCCTGCTGGTGGTCGCGGCTGTCGCCGCCGGCTACGTCGTCAACGAGCTGCGGCGTCGTAAGCGGACGCTTCGCTTCGCGAACACCCCTGTGTTGGACCAGGTCTCGCCGAAGTCACGCGACCGGTGGAAGCACGTCCCGATCGCACTGCTGTGCGTGGGGCTGTTGCTTCTCACCATCGCCCTCGCGGGCCCGACGGCGATGCGGAAGGTACCGCGCAACCGTGCGACGGTGATGCTGGTGGTCGACGTATCCCTGTCGATGGAGGCCAAGGACGTCAGCCCGGACCGACTGTCCGCGGCCAAGGCTGCGGCCAAGCAGTTCGCCGACGAGCTGACACCGGGGATCAACCTCGGAGTGATCTCGTTCGCCGGGACCGCCAATCTTCTCGTGTCGCCGACGCCGGACCGCGCGCTTGCCCGCGCGGCTATCGACAACCTCCAGCTCGCGCAGCGCACTGCGACCGGTGAGGGCATCTACGCTGCGATCCAGGCCATCGAGAACATCAACTCGGTGCTGGGTGGCGACAAGACCGCTCCACCGGCGCGGATCGTGCTCGAGTCGGATGGAAAGCAGACGGTCCCCAACAACCTCGATGATCCGCGCGGCGCGTACACGGCCGCGAAGGAGGCCAAGAAGAAAGGCATCCCGGTCTCCACCATCTCGTTCGGGACGCTGAACGGCGTCGTGTCGATCGGCGGACAGCAGATCGGCGTCCCGGTCGACGACTCGTCGCTCAAGCAGATCGCCGACCTGTCCGGCGGGCAGTTCTTCAGCGCGAGTTCGCTGGGCGACTTGAACAAGGCCTACGGCAGCCTCAAGGACGAGATCGGCTACGAGGAGCAGCGTGGCGACAACTCTCGCGTCTGGATGCTGTGGGGCACGCTGCTGGTCGCAGTAGGCGTCGCCGCAGCCGTCGGATTGAATCGTCGGCTGCCGTGACAGCCCCCGAAACCGCACAGGCGCGGCTTGGTAGCCGCGACCACGATTGATAGGTTGGCAGCCATGCCAAACGCAGAGAACTTCGTCGCCCGGTCCGTCCTCGTCACGGGTGGCAACCGCGGCATCGGCCTCGCGATCGCGCAGCGCCTCGCTGCGGACGGCCACAAGGTCGCCGTCACGCACCGCGGCTCCGGTGCCCCCGAAGGGCTGTTCGGCGTCCGGTGCGACGTCACCGACGATGCCTCCGTCGAGGAGGCGTTCAAGACCGTCGAGGAGCATCAGGGTCCGGTCGAGGTCGTCGTGTCCAACGCCGGGATCACCGAGGACACCCTGCTCATGCGCATGAGCGTGGAGAGCTTCGAGAAGGTCGTCAACGCCAACCTCACGGGAGCGTTCCGCGTCACGAAGGCCGCGACGCGCAACATGCTCAAGAAGCGTTGGGGCCGGTTCATCTACCTCGGCTCCGTCGTCGGACTCGCCGGCACGGGCGGCCAGGCCAACTACGCATCGTCGAAGGCCGGTGTCATCGGCCTTGCTCGCTCCGTCACACGTGAGCTCGGTGCACGCAATATCACCGCGAACGTCGTGGCCCCGGGCCTCATCGACACGGACATGACCCGTGAGCTCCCGGCCGAGTACACCGAGCCGCTGATCAAGCAGGGGATCCCTGCAAAGCGCATCGGTCAGCCCGAGGAGGTCGCCGCGGTGGTGTCCTTCCTCGCCTCCGACGACTCGTCGTATGTATCGGGCAACGTGATCAACGTCGACGGCGGCCTGGGCATGGGCCACTAGAAACACCTCAGCCGCAACGGATTTCATTTCAAAGGAGACACACGTGGGCCTGCTCGACGGCAAGACCATCCTCATCACCGGCATCATCACCGACGCCTCGATCGCATTCCATGCGGCCAAGGTCGCCCAGGACGAGGGTGCCAAGGTCATCATCACCGGCATCCCGGAGCGGCTGCGGCTGATCGATCGCATCGCGAAGCGGCTCCCGCAGGAGGTGCCGCCCGCCATCGGCCTCGATATCACCAACGAGGAGAACCTCGCCGAGCTGGCCGATAAGGTGCGCGAGCTCGCCCCCGAGGGTGTCGACGGCGTGCTGCACTCGATCGCCATGGCGCCCAAGACCCTCATGGGGCCCGACGCCGTTCCCTTCCTCGACGGCCCCGGTCCCGACGCGGCCAAGTCGTTCGAGATCTCGGCGTGGAGCTATGCGTCGCTCGCCCGCGCCGTGCTGCCGGTCATGAACGAGGGCGGTTCCATCGTCGGTATGGACTTCGACCCGCGCACTGCGCTGCCGTACTACAACTGGATGGGTGTCGCGAAGGCCGCTCTCGAATCGGTGAACCGGTACGTGGCGCGAGAGGTGGGCTACGCCAAGAAGATCCGCTCCAACCTGGTGGCTGCCGGCCCTATCAAGACGCTCGCCGCCAAGGCGATCGCAGGTACCGCGACCGACGACGCCAAGCAGCTCAACATGCTGAACACGTACTGGAACGGGGCGTCGCCTATCGGCTGGAACGTCGATGACCCCACGCCCGTCGCCAAGACGATCTGTGCCCTGTTCTCGGACTACCTGCCGGGCACCACCGCTTCGATCGTGTACGTCGACGGCGGCGCGAGCCACAACACGTGGTTCCCCGAGGAGGGCGACTTCAGCCAGCTGGCGAAGTAGACGTGAGCGCCGATTACGACAGCGTCTTGGTGCTGTCGTTCGGCGGACCCGAGGCCCCGGAGGACGTCCGCCCGTTCCTGGAGAACGTCACCCGGGGCCGCGGCGTTCCGGCGGCACGCCTCGACGAGGTCGAGAAGCACTACCTCCGCTTCGGCGGAGTGTCGCCGATCAACGAACAGGTTCGGTACCTCGTATCGAACCTACGCGCCGAGCTCGCTGCGCGCGGCCCGAACCTTCCTGTGTACCAAGGCAACCGGAACTGGCACCCCCTGGTCGAAGACACCGTCGAGCAGATGGCCGCCGATGGGCGACGGAACGCCCTCGTGTTCACGACGTCGGCATGGGGCGGGTTCTCGGGTTGCCGCCAGTACGACGAGGACATCGCCCGCGCCCGCGCGTCGGTGGGCGCTACGCGCGCAGGCCGCGGGTGTGAGCGATCCGTCGTGAGCGCGCCGCACTTGACGAAGCTGCCGCACTACTGGTCGCGTCCCGAACTCCTCGACGCCTTCGCTGACGGCGTTCGGGCGGCCGCCGCGGCGGTGCCAGACGGTTCGAGGCTCGTGTTCACCGCGCACTCGATCCCCCAGGCAGCGGACGCGGTCGCCGGCCCGGACGGTGGCTTGTACAGCCGACAGGTACGGCTCGCCGCCGCGGCCGTCGCTGCGCGCGTCGGCGTAGCCGACTACGACGTGGTGTGGCAGTCCCGCTCCGGCCCGCCGGCGGTGCCGTGGCTGGAGCCGGACGTCTGCGATCACATCTCGGCGATCCATGCGGACATCCCGGGAATCGTCGTGTGCCCCATAGGTTTCGTCTCCGACCATCTCGAGGTGATCTGGGACCTGGACACGGAGGCACGCGATCTCGCTTCCGAGCTGTCGCTTCCGTTCGCTCGCTCTGCCACGCCTCTGTACGACCCTCGGTTCACCGCGATGGCCGCCGCGCTGATCCGGGAGCGTACTTCCGGGGCCGAGCTTCCCCCCGACCTGTTGGGCTGCACCGTCGACGGCGCAGCGTGCGTCCCGGGCTGCTGCCCCTCGGCGCGGCCGAAGCGGCCCGCGTAGCCGGTCCGCCCCTCGGCCCGGAGAGTGGCCGCAGCGTCATGATGACCACACCGGCGTGAGCAGGCGGGGTCCGAACCGTCAGCGCAGAGCGTCGCGGGTGATGGAGTCGATCGCGGCGGTGCGTGCGCTCCGGACGGCGCGAGCGAGGGCGCTGTAAGCGGCGTCGCCGCGCTGTGCCCCGCCCAAGCCGATACCCGCATCGGGATGCCGTTCGCCGGCGACCAGCAGTATCGCCTCGACCGTCGCGGCCGTGTCGAGCACCCGGTGTGCCCGAGCGCCGGCGATTGCGGGCAGGGGAGTGGCTCCGAGGTGCTGCGCGAGCTCGGCGACGGCCGCGTGGGCGCTCGGTGCACCGGGCTCCGGGGGAAGGGCTGCGAGCGCAGACGTCGCGTCGCGTACGGCGTCGCGCAGCGCGTACTCGGCTTCGCCCAGCGTGATCGGGTCCCGATCGACGAGCGCGGGAGCCACACGGAACGAGGTCCAGGCCACCACGTCCGCGGACTCTGCGGTGGGTACCAGGAGGAGCGAGGAACCTGCGCCGTCGAAACCGACGGCCTCGCCGCGCGCAAGGGCTGCCCGTTCGGCCGCGGTGCCCGCGGGGAGGCCGGCCGGGTCGCCCGGCGCGGGCAGCAGCAACCGCACAGCCGTCGGTGCCGAGCGGCGCAGCTCGAGCAGCAGGCCGGGCAGCCCGCCGTCGACGGTGTGCACCTGCGCCCAGTGCCCGAGCGCGGCGACGACGTCGTCGGTGCCGGTGTGCCCGCCGAGCCACGCCGACGCCCACGCGGCCATGCCCAGTGCGGGGCCGGCCGTGGAGCGACGCGCGAGGAGATACGGGATTGCCATGGTCGGTCCAGGATAGGCGCTAGCCTTCTCTGTCGTGGCTGGCAGGGACATGTATGCGGGGGACATATACGCGGGGCACGCGCGCAAACGCACGGCTCGGGTGCCGGAGGTCGCCGCGGAACGTGACCTGGTAGTGGAGGACGCCGCCACGGGCTTCTGCGGCGCCGTGGTCGGCTTCGACAGGAGCTACGACGGCGAGTTCGTCAAGCTCGAGGACGGTCGCGGGACCGTACGGCTGTTCGCCATGCGGAAGGCCGCATTCCTGATCGACGGGCGCCCCGTGACCCTGGTACGGCCGCGCGTGGCCGCATCGAAGGGACCGGCACGCAGCGCGTCCGGGTCGACGCGCGTGGAGGGGGCCCCGGCGCGGGTCGCGCGAGGCTCGCGGATCTGGGTCGAGGGACTCCACGACGCTGCGCTCGTGGAGCGCGTGTGGGGACACGACCTGCGCGTCGAAGGCGTGGTCGTAGAGCAACTCGAAGGCCTCGACCACCTGGGCGAACGGCTAGCGGAGTTCCGCCCCGGCCCGGGACGCCGCGTGGGCGTACTGGCCGATCATCTGGTCGAAGGCTCCAAGGAGACGCGGATGACGCAGTCGCTCGGTGAGTACGTCATGGTCACCGGCCATCCCTTCGTCGACGTGTGGGAGGCGGTCAAGCCCGAATCGCTCGGCATCGACGCCTGGCCACGGGTGCCGCGCGGTGAGGACTGGAAGAGCGGGGTGTGCGCGCGGCTCGGCTGGGGGGACACTCGCGATGGGTGGCGCCGTGTGCAGGGCGCGGTCACCAGCTTCCGGGATCTGGACTCCACACTCATCGGAGCCGTGGAGCGCCTCGTGGACTTCGTCACCGAGCCCGAGTAACGCCTGGCATCACCATGACCGCTTCGCCCGGCTCCGTGCCTGGCAGTATGGAGTCATGGCAGCGGCAATCTGGCTGATCGCAGCTATCGTTCTCGCCGCGGCGGAGGCCGTCGCGGGGGATTTCGTGCTGCTGATGCTCGGCGGCGGCGCGCTGGCCACGGCCGGTGCGACCTATGCACTGGGCCTTCCGCCCTGGGCGCAGGGCATCGTCTTCGCGCTGGCGTCGCTGCTCCTGGTGCTCGGCGTGCGGCCGCCGCTCAAGCGGTTCGCGCTGCGGAACCAACCCGAATCGGCGTCCTATCTGCAGTCGTTGCCCGGTCGCACGGTGACGGTCATCGCGCCGGTCGACCACGCCGCGGGCAGGGTGCGGATCGGTGCGGACGAGTGGTCCGCGCGCACGCCGTACGAGAGCGTGCCCATACCGGTCGGTGCAGAGGTGACGGTGTTGGAGATCGACGGTGCCGTGGCGGTCGTAGTGGAGGCATGAGGGCCCCGATGAGAGAGGGAGTAAGGCGATGGGAGCAGGAGTAGGAGCGGGCATCATCATCCTGGCGGTGATACTGCTCGCGGTGGTCGTGATGCTCGTCAAATCGATCGTGCTGGTGCCGCAGGCGACAGCCGCGGTGATCGAGCGATTGGGGCGGTACACGAAGACGGTCTCGGGGCAGCTCACGCTCCTGGTCCCGTTCGTGGACCGGGTCCGTGCGCGGGTCGACCTGCGTGAACAGGTCGTGTCGTTTCCGCCGCAGCCGGTGATCACCCAGGACAACCTGACGGTGAACATCGACACCGTCGTGTATTTCCAGGTGACCCGCCCCGAAGCCGCCGTGTACGAGATCAACAACTACGTCGTCGGTGTCGAGCAACTGACGACGACGACGCTGCGCAACGTGGTGGGCGGTATGACGCTGGAGGAGACGTTGACATCCCGCGAGCGCATCAACTCGCAGTTGCGTGGGGTCCTGGACGAGGCCACCTCGCGGTGGGGACTGCGCGTGGCCCGCGTCGAGCTGAAATCTATCTTCCCGCCGCCCTCCATCCAGGAGTCGATGGAGAAGCAGATGAAGGCCGACCGCGAGAAGCGCGCGACGATCCTTGCGGCGGAGGGCCATCGGGAATCGGCGATCAAGTCGGCGGAGGGCGACAAGGCCAGCCGCATCCTGCTCGCACAGGGTGAGCGGGAGGCGGCGATCCTGTCGGCCGAGGCCGACCGGCAGGCCGAGATCCTGCGCGCCGAGGGCCGCCGAGCTGCGCAGTACCTCGAGTCGCAGGGCGAGGCGAAAGCGATCGAGACCCGGTTCGCCGCGATCAAGTCGAGCCGCCCGACGCCCGAGCTGCTTGCGTACCAGTACCTCGAAACGCTGCCCGAGATGGCCAAGGGCGAAGCGAGCAAGGTATGGGTCGTGCCGTCCGACTTCGGCTCCGCGCTACAGGGTTTCATGCGTGGTTTGGGGAACAAGGACGATGACGGTGTGTTCCGTTTCGAACCGTCGGCCGACGACGGCGTGCAGGCGCCCGATATCGACACGTCGAACTGGTTCGAGACGCCGGAACCTGTTGCGCCGGTGGTGATCAAGGAGGAACCCGAGGATCCGCTGGTTCCGGGCATGCCGAAGGTGCCGCCGCTGTCGAAGGCGGTACCCGACGAGTCCGGGGAACCGGATGCAGGCGGCGAGGGTGCGGAGGGTGACGCGCAGCCGACCTTCACGCCGCCGCACGAATTAGGTTCTCCTGCTGACGGTCCCACCGCGGACACGGCGACGATGCGCACCGACCCTGCGCGGCGGGCCGAGCCTGTGCCGCCACGGCACGGTCAGCCGCCGCGACCGCAGCAGCCGCCTTGGGCCGGGCCGCAGGGCGGCGCGCCGTCGGGCCCGTACGCGGGCCCGCGCTAGGGAAATCACCTATAGCCGCGTCGGCCGCGCCGCTCCTAACGTGAGTGGCACGGTCGGCGTGGTGTATTCGGCACCCTCGGCGATCCGGCCGGGAGCGGAGACGACGGTGGTGCAGCAGGTGGACTTCGAGGCGCTCGCGGCGAGGGCTACCGCTCTCGAGGCGAGGGTAGATGTTCTCGAGGCCGAGGCGGAGATCCGGAGGGTTCAGGCGCGCTACATGTTCCTGTGCGACACGCCCTGTCCCGAGTTCGGGATAGAAGGGGATGCGGAGCGGATCGACGCGATCATGGATCTCTATTCCGAAGATGCGGTATGGGAGGGCGTGGGCCAGTACTACGACGGCCAGTTCGGCCGGGCCGAGGGAGCCGATGCGATCCGTGCCCACTTCGGGCGGTTCTGGGGCGAGAAGCAGGACCCCGCGCTGCTTCTCAACGCCCACTACCTGACGTCCGAGCAGATCCATGTCCGTGGCGACGAGGCCGACGGTCAGTGGATTCACGTGCAGCCCTGGCTCTTCGGCGACGGTACGGCACTCCTGCGGTCGAGCCGGCTCAACAATGCGTTTCGGCGCACCGGCGACCGGTGGCTGATCACCCGTACGCGGACGGAGAACGTCTTCGTGGCGCCCCTCCCGAAGGGCTTCGCCGAGGCCTACGCGACGGCGTCGGTCCTAATGAAGCCTTAGGGGCATGGAGCGGCACGGAACAAGAGCGGGGCGTTGCTCCGTAGGTCGCACCGCTAGTCCGGGCGCATCGGTAGCCTGATCGTGGCGACGGTACCGCCGCCGGCACGGGGTTCGTATCGCAGCTCTCCGTTGTGCCGCTCGACGATGTGCTCGGACAGGATCAACCCGATCCCCGCGCCGTCCTCCTTGGTGGAGAACGCATCCGCGGCGAGTCGGCCGGCGGGTGCCGCCGTCATGCCGCGCCCGCGGTCGAGCACCGCGATGCATGCCGCGTCATCGTCCGCGAACGTGCGCACCTCCAGCCGTTTGACCGCGGTCGTCGGTAGGACGATCTCGTCGATCGCGTTGAAGCACAGGTTGATCAGGACCTGTCCGATCAGGACGCTCTCGCCCTCGATCGGCAGCGGCACCTCGGCGCGCGCGACCCGGACGTCGACGCCCCGCTCGGCCGCCCGGAGACGCACGAAGTACATGCTTTCGTCGACCGTGTCCGACAGGTCGATCGCCGCGCGCGTCGACTCGATCCGACGCACGTACCGCTTGACCGAGGACACGATCTCCGCGGCGCGGGCGAGTTGCTTCTCCACGGCATCGAGGCCGTACGCCAGACTGTCGGGGTCGACGGTGCCCGCGCCGAGCCGCGCCTTGATCCCGCGCAGGAAGTTCGTCGACGCCGCTAGCGGCTGGCCCAATTCATGCGCGAGGATCATAGCCATGTCGCCCATGGCGTTGTAGCGGCTCAGGTACTGCAGGTTGGCCGCCTGGTAGGCGTGCAGGCGCTCCCACTCCACGCGGTCGGTCACGTCGCGCACCGTGAGCACGCGTGTGGTGATGCCGTCGTGCTCGACCGATTCCAGCTCGCCCGCGAGCCACGTCGCCCCCTCGGCTCGCGCGATCTGCATGCTGATGGTCACCGACCCCGTGCCCGCGGCGAGCCGGTCGACCACGCCCCGAGCGGACGGCGCTGGGTCGCATTCGCCGAGCTCCTCCAGGCCTACGCCCATCAGGTCCTCGGCCCGCCGGCTGAACAGGCGGGCGGCGAGCGGCGAGATGTCCTCGATCCGATTCTCGTTGTCCAGCACCACGATCCCGGCGGCGGTGTAGGCCATGATCCGCTGTAGGGAGTCGGAGACCCGGTCGAGCTCGTGCTGCAACTCCTCCTCGGCAGCGCGGCGGAACTCCACCATGACCACGGGCCCGGTCTGGGATCGGACGAGGGTCGCGCTCGCGTCGGTGAGGAAGTCGTGTCCGTCCTTGGTTCGGTACTTCCACTGGCGCCGGCTGGAGCCGTGCACCACCGCGTCGTGCAGCCATGCCACGCCGACCTCGCGCCGGTACTGCCGCTCCTGACTACTCATGTGGTGCGCCTTGAGTGGGCGCAGCTCGTCGAGGGTGAACCCGAACATGTCGCAGGCCGCGGTGTTCGCCCACAGGATGTTCTTGGTCGCGGCGTCATGGATCAGAATCCCCGTACCGGTGCTCTCGACCATCGCCATGGCATCGCGCCACGTGGGAAACATCGTGTGCCCCTTCCGGTCCGGACCGATGGTCCTGCCGCGGCGTTCCCGTGTCGATAGGGGATTGCCTTACCTGCCGCGCGGTAAGTCCCGATACCAGGGAACGACCGCGATTCGTAGCGTAATTCACATCGGTCCAGCAGATTGATCGGAGACAGCCCTCATGACCTCGCAGAGCCCATCATGACCTCGCAGAGCACCGCACCCGCGGGTCGCAGGGTCGCCGCGCCCGCGGGCCCCGAGCGCGACGCGGCGTTCACTGAAGCCCTCGACGTGCTGGTCGAGCGCCGCGACGAGTTCGCGCGGCAAGGTCACGTCCCCAAGGACTACATCGCGTTACTCAAACGCGCCGGCATGTTTCGGGCTTCTACGCCGGCCCGCTTCGGCGGCGAGCCGATGGCACCGTCGGACTTCATGCGGCTCGTCGAGCGCGTGTCCGCCGTGGATCCTGCCACCGGTTGGGTGGCGAGCTTCGGTTCTGCACTGCAGTACTTCTCGGCCCTGCCGACCTCGTCACAGGAGCGGATCTATGCCGACGGCCCCGATATCGCATTCGCGGCCGGGATGTTCCCGATGCAGAAGGCGGAGACCGTCGAGGGCGGTTTCCGGGTCTCCGGCGTGTGGCAGTTCGCGAGCGGCTGCAAGGGCGCGGACATACTCGGCGTGGGCCTCGCCGGCGGCCCGGAGACGAAGGGGCGCCCGCTGACCGCTCTGGTCTCGCCGGAAGAGGTCGAGATCGTCGACAACTGGGACGTGGCCGGCATGCGTGGCACCGGTTCCCACGCGATCAGGGCCGACGGCGTGTTCGTCCCCGCGGATATGACGTTCATCCGGGGCGGCGAGCCCACGATCGACGAGCCGCTCACACGCTATCCGGCGGTCGCGTACGCAGCTCAGGTCCTCGCGGTGGTCGCGCTCGGTGCGGCGCGCGGCGCATTGGACTACGCCCATGCGGTCGGCGCGGCGAAGGCCAGTATCACCGGTGGCGGGGGACGCGGGATGCGTCCGTCCTATCAGGCGGGGCTCGGGCACGCCGAGGCCGAGTTGCGCTCGGCGCGGGCCTTCTTCTACGAGGGCACAGACGAGGTGTGGGACCGGGTGGTCCGCGGCGACGTGGTGCGTGACGAGGACCGCGTACTGCTGCGGCTGGGCGCCACCCACGCGGCGCATGTAGGCCGGCGCGCGATCCTCGACGTCTTCGACCTCGCCGGGACCGGCGCGATCTACGAGAGCCATCCGCTGCAACGGTACCTCCAGGACGGGATCATCCCGGCGCAGCACGCGATGTTGCAGTCCGGCACCTACGAGGCCTCCGGCGCAGTGCTGTTGGGCCTGGAACCCGCGGTGCCCAGCTTCCCTTAAGACCTGCACGGCCGACATCGTCGGTCGGCATTCCCCTCCCAGCCCCCAACAGCCCTAGAAGGGATCCATGGCATGACCGAGCCCCTGCGCACCCTGTTCTGCTACGGCAACAACCAGAACTTCTTCGACCTCCCCAAGGCGGACATCGGTGCCGTGTGGGTGGGGGTGTCGACCATGCTCTCGCAGCTGAAGAACATGGACGGCGTCGAGGTCATCGGCACGTTCGACGACGACGCACACATGGTCGGGCCGTCCGACGGCTGGCCGTGGACCTGCTACGTGCTGGCGGACGTCCGCGATCAGGAGACCGTCAAGGCAGCCTGCAATCTGTTGCGGACCACCATGATCGGGGAGCATGCGCTATGGCGTTACCTCAAGGTCGAGGCCCGCATGGGCCGCGAGCTGGCTATCCGCGACGACGTCGAAGCCTGACCCTTCCAGCCACGGAGACCGAGATATGACAAGCACCGAAGAGCGGCAGGACTACGCCCGACTGGTGGAGAGCGACCGCGTCGCCGGCCGCCTCTACACGGATCCCGAGATCTTCGCCGAGGAGATGAAGAAGATCTTCTACCGGACGTGGGTGTGGGTCGCGCACGAGAGCGAGATCCCCCAGGCCGGGTCCTTCAAGACGACGCAGGTCGGCGATCAGCCGGTCATCGTCACGCGGGACCGAAAAGGCGACTTCAACACTCTGCTCAACCGCTGCAGGCACCGCGGCGCGACGGTATGCGACCAGCGCAGCGGCAAGGCCAACGGCTTCACGTGCCCGTACCACAACTGGTCGTATGCGCTCGACGGACGCCTGCGCGGCATCCCGTATCCGGACGGCTACGAGGGCATCGTCGAGAAGGCGGACTATCCGCTGCAGACGTTGCGCACCGAGAGCTACCTCGGGATGATCTTCGCGACCTTCGACCAGGACATCGAGTCCCTCGAGGACTACCTGGGCGACGCCAAGGTCTGGATGGACCGCTTCCTCAAGCAGAGCAACGGATTCCCGACCAAAGTGCTGGGGGCCCACAAACTCCGGTTCAAGGGCAACTGGAAGATCCAGCTGGAGAACACCACTGACGGTTACCACTTCCCGATGGTGCACAAGTCGTGGATGGTGTCGGTCGACGCGGAGACCGCGAACATGATGTCGTTCATGGACGATCCGGCCGCGGTGACCCACGCTCTCGGCAACGGGCACAGCGTCGCCATAATGGCAGCCGCACACGCCGACCTCGATGTCGACGACGGCGACGAGGAGATCCAGCCCCGCTTCCAGCATCTCGTGGACGAGTTGCAGGCCGCGGGGGAGAGCCCGGAGCGAATCCGCCGCTATATGCGATCGATGCATGGCAGCGGCTTCAACCTCAACATGTTCCCCAACATCGCGATGTCGTCGTCGTTCTTCCGTGTCCTGGTGCCGATCTCGGTCGACGAGACCGAGGTGTGGCACATCGCGATCGGAATGGACGGCGGTCCCGAGTCCATCAACCGGGAGCGCCTGCGGATCCACGAGCACTTCCAGGGGCCGTTCGGCTTCGGCAGCCCCGACGACGCCGAGGGCTGGGATCGGGTGCAGCTCGGCGCGACCGGCAACCCGAAGATGCCGATCCTGGTGAACCGTGGAGAGGCACGCGAGGTGCCGAGCCCTGAGGGCTGGCCCACGTCGCACGTCACGGACGAGACCGGCATGCGCGAGTCGTACGCGATGTGGAAGCGGATGATGGAGCGTCCGCTTGCGGCGGCCGAGGGAGACGAGAACCGATGAGCGATCTGACGTTCACCGACCCGCGCGTCCTGCGCGCGATCGAGCTGATCTGGCACGAGGCGCGGCTGCTGGACATCAAGGACTACCCCGCGTGGGAACAGCTGTACACGGATGACGGGCTGTACGTGATCCCCATCGATCCCGATACCGAGGACTTCGAGTCCTCCCTCAACATGGTGTACGACGATAAGCGGATGCGTAACCTGCGGGTGCAGCGTATGACGCAGGGCTACGCGCCGTCGGCCGTCGCCGCAGCACGCACCGTCCGCATCGTGTCCCGGTTCACCGTCGACTCCGTCGACGACACCCGGGTAGTGGTGCGCTCCGCGCAGATAATCAACGCGTTCAAGCGCAACGAGTTCGTCACGCTCGGCGGCGAGCTGGTGCACACGATCACCTTGGCCGACAGCGGAGACCGTATCTCCCGCAAGGTGGTCCGCCTCATCGACAGCGAGGACGCGGTGCGCGCCTCGGGGTACCTGTTGTGAGCGGCGTGGCGGTGGTCACCGGCGCGGCCGGCGGGATGGGTGAAGCGATCGCTCGGCGCCTGCACGCCGACGGCCGGCGCGTGCTCCTGACCGACATCGACGCGCATGCGGCCGGGGCCATCGCCTCGGACCTCTCGCGAGACGGCGCCTCGGCCCGCGGCCTACGCCTCGACGTGGGGAGCCGCTCCGACTTCGAGGCGGCTCTCGATGCATGCGAGAACGACTGGGGCACACCGACGATACTGGTCAACAACGCTGCGGTCACGCAGGCGGCCGACCTCATGACTCTCGCCGCAGACGACTTCAATCGCGTGCTGACCACCAACGTCGACAGCATCTTCTTCGGATGCCAGGTGTTCGGCGCGGCGATGGCCGCCGCCGGGTTCGGCCGGATCGTCAACATGGCGTCGCTCGCGGGCCAGAACGGCGGCACCGCCACAGGCGGGCACTACGCCGCATCGAAGGGGGCGATCCTCACCACCACCAAGGTGTTCGCGCGTGAGCTCGCGGGCCGCGGGGTCACTGTCAACGCGATCTCGCCCGGTCCGCACGACCTGCCGATCGTGCACCGAACCGTGCCCGCCGACAAGCTCGCGGCGGTGACGGCGTCGATCCCGGTCGGGCGGCTCGGCAGTGCGTCCTTCGTGGCCGACATGGTCGGTCTCCTCGCCAGCGACGACGCGTTCTTCGTGACGGGCGCCTGCTGGGACGTCAACGGCGGCCTGTACGTCCGCTAGCCCACCCCTCTCAGGAGTCACAGCCATGTCCGATACGGACCTCATCGATGTGACGGTCGCCGAGATCGTCCAGGAGACGCCGACCGTCAAGTCCTTCCGGCTGGTGCGCGCGGACGGCGAGCCGATCGGTAGTTACACGCCGGGCGCGCACATCGACGTCGTCGGGCCCACCGCCGTGACGCGCCAATACTCCTTGTGCGGCACGCCTGACGCCGATGACGCCTACATCGTGGCCGTGAAGCGTGAGGACCTGTCACGCGGCGGTTCTTCCGCTCTGCACGAGTTGGCGGTCGGCGACACGCTCCGGATCAGCCGTCCGCGGAACGTGCTCGGCATCGACCGTGCCGCGGCGCACCACGTGTTGGTCGCGGCGGGCATAGGCATCACCCCGATGCTCAGCATGGCGCGTTACATGGATGTACACGGTATCTCGTTCGAGCTGCACTACTTCGCGCGCAGCGCCGAGGAGGCCGCATTCCTCCCGCTCATGCAGGAGCGTTGCCCGACGAAGTTGCATGCGCACCTTGGTATCCCGCGCGCCGAGCACGATGAGGTGCTGGGCGGGCTGCTGACGGACCTGCCAGCCGGGTCCCACGTGTACACGTGCGGACCGGACGGATTCATGGACACCGTGGTGGCGGTCGCGGGCCGGTCGCTGCCCGAGGAGGCGATCCACCTCGAACGGTTCCACGCGACCGAGCAGCCGGACGCGTCCGAGAACACGGCGTTCGAGGTGGAACTCGAAGGCGAGGTCTACCAGGTGCCGGCAGACCGCAGCATCGTGGACGTGCTCCAGGAGAACGGCTGCGACGTCGACACCTCCTGCCAGGAGGGCATCTGCGGCACCTGCATCATGTCGGTCCTGTCCGGTACCCCCGAGCACCGCGACAACGTGCTGACCGCCTCCGAGAAGGCGGCCAACGAGACCATGGCGGTCTGCGTGTCTCGCACCCGCGACGCGCGGTTGGTCCTCGACTACTACTGATCCTTTCATCTACCCGGAGGTGGCCCAATGGCCGACCACGAATCCCAGGCCGCCGAACGCACTGGGCTCGGACGCCTCGCGTTCGCCAGCGGCGTCGGAACCTCGCTCGAATTCTATGATTTCGCCATCTACGGCACCGCGACCGCGCTGGTGTTCACCGACACTTTCTTCCACACCGAGAACGCGTGGTTCGGCACGTTCATGGGCCTGGCCACCTTCGGCATCGGTTTCCTGATGGCGCCGATCGGCGCGGTGCTGTTCGGCTGGGTCGGTGACACCTACGGCCGCCGTCGCGCCCTTCAGCTGACGTTCGTGTCGATGGGCGCGGCGACGATGCTCATCGGATTCCTCCCGACGTACGCCCAGATCGGCGTCGCCGCACCGGTGTTGCTCGTGCTGTTGCGGCTTGTGCACGGGCTGAGTCGCGGCGGAGAGACCGGGGGCGCCGCCGTGCTTGCGATCGAACACGCGCCGGACTCGCAGCGCGCACGCTACGGCGTGTTCACCGCACTGGGCTCGCCGGTCGGCAGCATCCTCGCGAACGGCGTCTTCGCCCTGATCCTGCTGCTGCCGGCGGCGGCGGTCCAGGATTGGGCTTGGCGCATCCCGTTCCTGATCGGCGGATTCGTTCTGGTGCTTGGGATCTGGATTCGCAAGGGGGTCCACGAGAGCCCCGTGTTCAAGCGCATGCAGGTCGAGCGCGAGGGCGAGGACGAGGGCGAGGCCCGTCGGATTCCGGCCCTCGAGGTACTCGAGACGCACTGGCGACGCGTGCTGCTGGCGGCCGGTGTGAACGTCGGGCTCAACTCGAGCACATTCGTGCTGGCGATCTTCATGCTCTCCTACGCGACGGCGAAGGCGCCGGACGGTCTCGCGCTGCCGCGTACCGACATCGTCTGGGCGAGTATCGCCGGGCTCGGCCTCCACGCGATCGCGAACTTCGTCGCGGCGGTGGTGTCCGACCGCATCGGTCGCCGCCCCGTGATGATGGCGGGCGCCGTCGCGTCGCTCGCGTCGGCGCTGGTGATCTTCCGCCTGGCCGAGCTGGGCTCGGTCTTCTCGGTCGCCGTGGCGATCTGCGTCGGATTCGCCGCCACGGGAGTGCTCTTCGGCCCGATGTACACGTATTTCACCGAGCTCTTTCCGCGCGACGTGCGTCAGACGGGCATGGGCATCGCCTACCACGTGGGCGCAGTCCTGGGCGGTGGCATCGCGCCGATGGTCGCCAATCGCATCATCGCCGGCACCGGACACGCGTCGAACATCGGCTACTACCTGGCGGGTGTGCTGGTGATCAGTGTGGTGTGCCTCGCGCTGCTGCCGGAGACCGCACCGGCGCGTGTGGCGCGGCGGGAGGGTGAGGGCGAGGGCGAGGTCGCCGGGATCGTCGCCGGCGGCTGACCGGCACCGCAGGGCCGCGGCCGGCGGGTAGCTCCTTCCAGCGAGCTACCCGCCGGCCGTGACGGTGATGCGGTCCGATGCGATGCGGTCGGAGGATCAGTGTCTGTCGACGGGCACGTCGACCTGGTAGCGCAGCACGTCCCGGACCAGCGTCGAGATGCTGTCGGCGTCCGTCTTCGCCTTGATCCGCGCGCGGTGCACGTCGACCGTCTTCACGCTCATACCCAGGCGGCGGGCGATGTTCTGGCTGGGGAGGCCCTCGACCACCAGGCTGAGTATCTCCCGTTCCCGCGGCGTCAGACCGTAGATCTTGCGCTGCACCGACGTTCGCGTCGCGTAGTCCGAGAAACGCTCGACGGCATGAAGCATCGAGGACTGCACCGCGTCGAGCAGCCGCTGCGGATCGTAGGGTTTCTCGAGGAAATCCATCGCGCCGGCCTGGAGGGCGGACACCGACATCCGGATGTCGCCGTGCGCCGAGACGAAGATGATCGCGACGTGCGGCGCGATCTCGTTCAGTCTCTCCTGCAGGCGCAACCCGCTGACCTTGGGCATGCGCACGTCCAGCACGATGCACGCGGGGCTGCGCCCGTCGTATGCGTCCAGGAACTCGTCGGCGCTGTTGCACAGCACCGGGTGGATGTCGATCGAGCCCAGCAGGAAGTCGACGGACTCGCAGAGGCCGGGGTCGTCGTCGACCACGTACACCGTGGCCTCCTGCGTGGGCCCGGCTCCGTCCGGCTCGGAGCCCCTTACGGCGCGGCTCATCCTGCCTCCGGCCACTCCGCTTCGGCGGTCCAGTAGTCCTGGCCCACCACGGACAGGTGATGCTCCCAGGGGGTCGTGCGGCGCAGCTGCGGTTCCTCGCGGGTGACCGATGCGTCGGCCGCCTCCGGGCCGTCGGCCTCGACGGTCCAGTGCACCCAGTTGACCTCGCGGCCGACGTCGTCGTGGACGAACAGGTCCACGTGATGCCATCCGTAGTCGAACGTGTCGCGGTAGCAGGTGAGGAACATGCGGGCCTGGACCACCGGCCGGGGCGGCAGCGGGCGGTGCGAATCGGGCATGACGACTCCTAACGTGGGCTGGGAAGATTCTCCTATAGATCGATCGGCGGCACGGCCCGTAGCAGGGGTTCGAGTGCCTCCGCGAGTGAGAACACGGCGCCCTCCGCGCCCGGCATGCCGACCACCTGGATGCCGAGGGGCAGCCCGGCACGGGTGCGGGCGCCGGGAACCGTCACGACCGGGAGTCCGAGTAGCTGCCAGGGGCGGCTCAGCACGGGCGACCCGGTGGCGCTCAGACCGGACGGTGCCGGGCCCAGCGCGGCGGGGCCGACGACGACGGAGTCGTTGCCGAGCCCGTCGGAGACGAAGTCGCGCGAGCGGTCACGGCGTACCAGGGCCGCGCTGTAGTCGTCGTCGTCGATGGCCGTTCCGGAGGTCAGCAGGTCGTGTAGCTGCGTGCTGAGCCGGTCGCCGTGCTCGTTCAGTTCGGTGGCACGCGACCGTGCGGCCTCGTAGGACATGACGACCACCTGATCATCGGTGAGTGTGCGGATGTGATCGTCGCGGTCGAGCGGCGCGCTCCGCACACCGAGGGCGGCGAGTAGGCCGGGAAGGTGTGCCACCAGCCCTTCCATCGCCGGGGCGACGGCGTCCAACCCGCTACCGGCCCACACGAGTGCGCGGGCACAGGTACCGGAGGACGTGCGGCCCAGCAGAGCGTCGAACACGACGCGCAGGTCGGCGACCGTGCGAGTGAGCAGTCCCAGTGAGTCCAGCGAATGACTCAGGCCCGTCACGCCCGCGAGGTCGACGTCGCCATGCGCCACGACCATCCCGGCGGCGCCGCAGAACGAGGCCGGGCGGGTGAGCGATCCGGCGGTCTGGGTGCCGAGGGCCAGGGGCACGGTGCCGGCCCCGACGGCCGCGGCCGAGCCGCTCGACGAGCCGCCCGGCGTGTGCGCGAGTGCATGCGGGTTGCGGGTGGGGCCGGGTGCGAAGTATCCGAACTCGGTGGTGACGGTCTTGCCCTGCACGACGGCGCCGAGCTCGCGCAGCCGGGCGATGACAGGGGCGTCGGCGGCTGCGGGTGCGGCCGGGGTGATCGCCGAGCCCGCGCGCGTGGGCAGACCCGCGACGTCTATCAGGTCCTTGACGCCGATCGACACGCCGGCGAGGGGGAGGTCTGCGCCGGCGTCGATCCGGGCGTCGACGAGCGCGGCGTCCGCTTCCAGGGTCTCGGACAGCATCACCCAGGCACGCAGGTCGTCTTCGCGCGCATGGATCGCCCTCCGCGTCCGTACGGCCAGGTCCTCGGCGGTGACAGCGCCACCGCGTACTGCGGCGACCTGCTCGAGTATCGACGCGGTTACGGCGGGGCTGACCGCCGGCGGCTGCTCGGAGTTCACCCATCCATTGTGGCGTCGCGCACACGGTCGGGACAGTAAGGGAATCCTGCCTACCGGTTGAAGGAGTTCCCGTCCTAGCTTTCGAACCATCACCACCCGCAGCCACGAGTGAAAGGCCCCGTGATGGCCGAGAACCCGACCCCGGACGCTACCGCCGTCGATCCAGCCCTGTTCCGAGAGGTCATGGGGCACTATCCGACCGGGGTCGCAGTCGTCACCGGACGCACGACCGACGGGACACTGTTGGCGCTGGTGGTCGGCACGTTCTCGTCGGTGTCGCTGGACCCCCCTCTGGTGTCGTTCATGCCGATGCGGTCTTCGCGGACCTTCGCACGGCTTCGCGAGTGCGAGTCGCTGTGTATCAACATCTTGGGCGGTGACCAGGAGGACCTCGTGTGCACGATCGCCCGGCGGAGCTCGGACAAGTTCGAGGGAGTGGACTGGTTTCCCTCTCGCGCAGGCGATCCCGTTCTCGATGCGTCGGTGGCCTGGGTGGATACGGCGATAGACCGGATCGTCGACGCCGGGGACCACTGGATCGTTCTATGCGCCGTCCGGGATCTGGAGATCATCAACCCCGTGTCGCCGCTCATCTTCTTCCAGGGTGGATACGGCACGTTCGTCGGGACGTCGTTGCTGGCGCGCATGGATCACGCGATGGCGCCCGTGGTGGAGCGTGTCGCCGGCCTACGTGGTGCCGTCGAGGCGATGGCGCGTGAGATCGGCTGCGAGGCCACAGTGTTCACGACGGTCGGACCCGATGAGATGGCCGCGGTGCTGTCCGTGGCGGCGCCGGGAAACGACGCCGTGACGTCGCTCGCTCGGCGGATCCCGTTGGTGCCACCACTCGGTGACTCCGTCTACTTCGACCGCAGTGCGGCAGAGCAGGAACACTGGCTGGCGCGGCTGGGCCGTGCTCCCGGCGATCTGGTGGAGAGGTACCGTGCGCGTCTCGAGTTCCTCGGCATGCACGGCTATGTGCTCGCTTTCATGCCGAACGGCTCGCGGGACGGATACGCGGGTATCGCACGCGCCACGCGGGAATACGACGCGGGTAACGTCACGCCCGCGCAGGAGCGGAGTATCCGCGAGTCGATCATGTCGGCAGGTATCGACTACGTGGCCAGGGAACTGCCCGCGTCGGGCACGGTCGACCTCGCGTCGATCGTCGTGCCCATGCGGGATGCCGAAGGCGCCCACACTCTCACGCTGAGGCTCTCGCGCCTCCCCGCCGGCGCGGATGTGCGGGTCGCTCGCGGCTGGATCGATCGGGCGATCGAGGTCGGCGCTTCGGTCGGTCCCGTCGGTGACGGCCGGTGGCGGTGAACTCCCGACCCTTCGTCGGTCGCAAGGTTGAATCCTGGCTACCGACTACAACAAGGTCTAGAGATTGACATGCAGCTAGGAAAGCTGTGAAACTTGACGATATGTTCGTCATGACCATTGATCAGCGTGGCAGCCGGCAGGACACGGACCGTGTCGACTGGGCGATCAGCCGGCTCGAACGCCTGTCCTGGGTGCGCCGTCCCGAGCGGACCGCCGGCGACGAACTGCAGGCGGTCGCAGGGGAGTCCGCCGTGGTGGTCGATGCCGTCCTGGACCTCATCGCCGACGGCCACTGGAGTGTCGGCATCGGCACGGGTCCGGTCGACGAGCCCCTTCCGAGATCGACGCGAGCGGGCCGCGGGCGGGCGTTCGAGGCGGCACGCGACGCGGTCGAGGCCGCGAAGTCGGCCCCTGTTCCCGTGCAGGTCAGAGGGACATCGCCGGCCGCAGCGGGACGCGCCGAGGCGATGTTGTCGGTGCTGGGTCTTATCGTTGCGCGCAGGACAGCACAGGGCAGGGAGGTGGTCGCGCTCATGGACGAGGGGATCACGCAGTCCGTGGCCGCGGAACGCCTCGGTATCAGCAGGCAGGCAGTGTCCCAGCGGCTGGCGGCGGCGGGCTATACGGTCGAGCGCCCCGCACGGGACGTCGCCGCCTATCTGCTGCGCGAGGCGGATTCGTGATCGCGGCAGCGCTGGTGTTGCTCGCGATCACTGCGGTCGTCGGTGCCGCGACGCTCGTTCCGCCCGGTGCGGCCGGTGTGCCGCGGGCCGTCGCAGGCGCGCTGGCGTCGAGTGGCGCGCTGGCTGCGACCGCAGTGGTCGCGCTGGGCGCCACCGAGGCGCACGGCGTCACCGCCGCGGTCGCGCGTGTGCTGGCGGTACTCGCGGCCATGGTAGGCGGGAGCTCGTGCGTCACAGCGGTGTTCGCGGCGGCCGGCGTGCGCGGGGGCGGCCCGCCCGATCGCGAATCGGATCCAGACGAGGACACGGCGGGCGCCCTGCGCGGCGGGTTGGCGATCGGCATCCTGGAGCGCGCGGCGATCGCGGTCTGCGTCCTTACCGGCTTCGTGGCCGGACTGGCCGTCGTGGTCGCGGCGAAGGGCCTGGCGCGCTACCCGGAGCTGCGCAGCCCGACGACGTCGGAGCAGTTCATACTCGGCACGTTCGTCTCAGTGTTGTGGGCGGCGGCGTGCGCAGGTGTGGGCGTCGCACTCGTCACCTGACACCAGCGCTAGACGCGTGCCTGCCGATCTGCGGCGCGCGGATCCGGTGCTAATGCAGCCCCAGGAAGGCGGCCTGCAGGCCCAGGCTGAATGTGGAGACCACGAGCCAGAGCGCACCCCCGAGCAGGAGCGGCCGCACTCCCGCGCGGCGTAGCGCACCGAGATCGGTGGAGAGGCCGATCGCGCTCAGGGCCCACGTGATGAGCAGCATCGCCGCGGTGGCGAGCGCAGACCGCAGCGCGCCCGGAAGGGGGCACACACTGTTCACCGTGGCCAGCGCGAGGAACCCGAGCAGGAACCACGGCACCATTGCCCAGACCGCTGGCCGCGCGTCGCCATCGCCCCTTCCGCGCTGCCGCAACACGAGGGCGAGACCCAGAGTCACCGGGATGATCATCAGGGCTCGCGTCAGCTTGACGACGACTGCGGTATCGGTCGCCTGCCGGCCGTAGGTGGCCGCGGCGGCCACGACCGACGATGTGTCGTTGACGGCCGTGCCCGCGAAGACCCCGAACGCATGCTGACTCAGTCCCAGGAGGTGTCCGAGTGGCGGAAAGGTCACGACCGCAACGATGTTCAGGAGGAATACGGTCGTCAGCGCGTACGCGACTCGTGAAGCCGACGGGCGCAGCACGGGGACCGTGGCGGCGATGGCCGTCGCCCCGCAGATCGCAGTGCCCACCCCGATGAGGGTGCGGAGATCCCCGTCGACGCCGAGCGCGCGGCCCAGAACGTACGCGCCCACGAGGCAGGCCGCCAACGTCCCGAGCATCACCGGCATGGTCTGTGCGCCCGTGTGCAGAACCTGCACCGCAGACACCTGCGCGCCCAACAGAACGACGGCGGCCTGCAGGACCGTCGACCCCGTGGCCCGCAGACCGGCTGCGTAGCGGCGAGCACGCGCCCTGGGCCACGCCGTGGACACCGCCGCGCCCAGCAGGACGGCGGCCACGGGGGCACCCAGCATCGGCTCCAGATGCCCGGCCACAGTGGCGAGGGCGGCCACCACAAGCGCGAGGCACGCTCCTGGCGCCAGTACCCGTACTCGACGACGCCCACGCGACGTTGCAGAGCGGGCAGCGATCTCGATCATGCATCGAGGCTCCCGTGTGAGGCCGGGATGCGGAACCCGCAGGATCGCTATATGGGCATAGGGTGAAGCTATGTCGGACGTATCGATCGAGTCACTGCGGCTGCTCGTGTGCGTTGCCGACCTGGGGTCCATCTCGGCTGCGGCCCGGGCGATCGGTATTGCACAGCCCAGTGCCAGTGCGCGGCTGAGGCACCTGGAACGAACCCTGCGGCTGGACCTACTCGATCGACGCACGCGCGGCGCCGAGCTCACCGACGCGGGACGTGCGGTGACCGAGTGGGCGCGCGCGGTCACATCCGCGATGGACGCCCTGGAGACCGGGGCCGCGGCGCTCCAGGGATCGCATCCGGTGCGTGTCGCCGCCAGCCAGACCATCGCCGAATACCTCGTACCGGCGTGGCTCGCCCAGCTGCGGCGGGAGACCGACGAGCCGGTGCATCTGCGGGTCGCCAACTCTGCAGGGGTGGTCGCAGCCGTCCGCGACCACAGTGCAGACCTGGGCTTCGTCGAGGGCCCGACGGCGCCGCGCGATCTGGTCTCCCGCACCATCCGTACCGACCGTCTGGCCCTTGTGGTCGCTCCGGGACATCGGCTCGCTCGGCGGCGGTCGCCGGTGACGGCCGCCGAGCTGGCGAGGCTCGAACTCGTGACGCGCGAGGAGGGGGCCGGCACCCGCGACGTCCTGGATGCCGCGCTCGCCAGGGCCGGCGAGACGCGGAATGCCGCGGCGACGAGCCTCGATTCGAACGCCGCGGTCAAGGTGATGGTCACCTCCGGCACGCATCCGGCAGTGCTCAGCGAGCTGGCCGTCGCCGCAGACCTACGGGACGGCCGGCTCGTCGAGGTGTCCACGGAGGGTATCGATCTCACCAGACGACTGCGGGCCGTGCGGCGTCGGGACGCGGCCCCGAGGAACGTGGTATCCACCCTCCTCGAGGTCGCGTCCGGCCGGCGGCGCTGAGTCACGCCGATGAAGGTATCGCCCCTACCGCTCTTGGCCGCGATGCCGCACCCGGCCGAGCAGGCCCAGGATCACGACGGTGACCAGCACCAGGAACAGGGTGTTCGCGGCCGCGCCGAAGATGTCGCCGCGATCCGATTGCGTGAAGACGGTCACCGGCAGCGTCCGCCACGACGCCGGGTAGACCATGATCGTTGCGCCCAGCTCGCCCATACACATAGCCACCGATAGTCCCGCCGCTGCAGCGATGGCCGGCAGCAGAAGCGGCAAGCGCACCGTCAGGAACAGGCGTACCGCCGATGCGCCGAGCGCACCGCCGACCTTCAGCAGCGTCGGATCCTGCTGAGACGCCGCCGCGGCCACCATCGAGTAGGCGAATGCGAAGACCAGCACGGCCTGGACCAGTATCACGATGGCCGGAGTTCCGTTGAGTACGAGCGGCGGTGCAGAGAAGGCGATGAGCACCCCGAGCCCGACGACCACGGACGGGACGGCCACCGGCAGGTGGAAGAACGTGTCCACCGGCCCCTGCAGGCGCGCGGGCAGAGCCTGAACGGCCAGCGCGGCCCACGTGCCGATCGCCACTGCCAGGGCGGACGCGATCACCGCCGTCTGCACCGACACCGAGACGCTCTGTGCGTTCTCGGCCGTGAACACCTGGGCGACATGGCTTCCCGTCAGCCCGGACGGTAGTGCCGACGTCCACGACGACGCGAAGGCGGTGATCACGGTGACCAGGATCGGCGTGACCACCAGGCCGAGTGCCACGACCGCGAAGCCGAACCACACCACGAACCGCGTGAATCGGTTGTGTACCAGCATTATTCGCGCTCCCGTCGCAGCAGCGTTCGGTATCCGAGGTACACGGCGAGCGAGACCGCGAGTTGCACCGTCGCAAGCACCGCCGCGGTCGCGAAGTCGAGGCCGACCATCGACCTCGTGTAGATCAGCATCGGAAGCGTGATCACGTCCTTGGCGCCGGTGAACAGTACGATCCCGAACTCGTTGAGCGTCAATAGGAATGTGAGCGACGCCGACGAGGCCAGGGCCGGTGTCGCGGCGGGCAGGATCACTCGGCGCACTATCGTGAGTGGCCCCGCACCGAGGGACCCGGCCACGTCGATCTGTACGGAGGGGAAGGCCGTGAACGCCGCCAGCACGGGCCGCACCACGAACGGTGCGTAGAACGCCGTCTCGGCGAGCACCACGCCCCACAGTGAGGTGGTGAACGAGCCGGCGCCGATCACCGATCCCACCACGCCCACTGGTCCGAGAAGCACGCCGAGAGCGAGCGGGATGAGGAACGACGGGAACGACACCACCGATTCGATCAGCCGCACCGCCAGCGGGGCGCCGGGAAAGGGCACGAAGGCAAGCACCAGAGCGAGGAGGGTTCCCGTCACGACGCAGCCGAGCGTCGACAACGTCGCGACCTCCACCGTCGTCCACAACGCCCGCAGCACCGCGGCGTCCGTGAGCGTCGCCCACCAGGTCGCGAACCCGGCCGGGCGCTCCGCCTTGTCCTGAAACGTGCGGACCACCACGTGCGCGAGCGGATAGACCACCAGCGCGGCGATCACGACGACCGGCGGAAGGACCCAGAGCCATGCCGCGTTCCGGGGCGAACGCGCAGCAGGGTGGCCTGCCGTGGGCGGGGTGGCGACGGCGATCATCTACGCCACCGCCCCGGCGGACGCCTCCGCGGGTACGACCATCACCTCGGTCGGGTCCACCTCCAGCCACAGCCGCTCGGCGCGCAACGGGGGGCCGGTGAGTACTGGTACGTCGACTCCGAGCCTCTGACCTGTGCCGGTCGCCTCGACCGTCACGTGCCGGGTGGCCCCGCGCCACTGCTCGTTCTCGACGACGACCTCGATGCCGTTGGCGGGCCGAGTACGGGTGAACCGCCACGCCCACGGGCGAACCGCGAAACACACCGCGTCCGCGGCGGACACTCCGTCGTGTGCCGCAGCCTGCAGGACGGTGTCGCCGTAGCGACCGGCCACCGCCGCGCCGTGCCCGCCACCGGACTCGAGCCGCACCGGGAGGATGTCGGCTCCGCCCAGGAACGAGGCCGTGAACTCGCTCGGCGGTCGCGAGAACAGGCGCTCGGCGGCGCCGATCGTCTCGAGGCGCGCGTTGCGCATGATGGCGATCCGATCGGCCAGGGCGAGCGCCTCCGACTGATCGTGTGTCACATAGACCATCGCAACGTCCGGAAGCTCGCGCCGCAGTCGCTGCAGCTCGGCGAGCATGTCCCTACGCATCGCCGCATCGAGCGCGGACAGGGGCTCGTCCAGCAGGATCACGCCGGGCCGGGTGGCCAGCGCGCGTGCGATCGCGATGCGCTGCTGCTGTCCGCCCGACAGTTGCTTGGGCAGGCGATCGGCGTAGTCGAGCATTCCGACCATACGCAGTACCTCGTCGACCCGGGCACGGATCTCGGCCTTGTCTGCGCGGCGCGCCTTCAGGCCGAAGCCGACGTTCGAGCGCACCGACATGTGCGGAAACAGGGCGTACGACTGCACGACGATGCCGATGCCGCGCCGCGCGGGCGAGGCGTGCGTGACGTCACGCCCGTCGATCGTGACGCGGCCGGCAGAGACCGGTTCGAATCCCGCGATCGCCTTGAGTGCTGTGGACTTCCCGGACCCGGACGGGCCGAGCAGAGCCACGGTCTCACCGCGCGCGACCGCGAATGAGCAGTCCCGCAGCGCGAGCGTTTCACCGTAGCGGACCTCGACGTGCTCCAGTGTCACCGCTTCCTGTCGGCGTACGGTGCGGTCCACCGCGTCGTCGGGCAGCCCCGGGGGAACGCGAACCTCGTCCGCCACGGTGCGAGGGCTGTCGTCCGTCATGATCACTGCCCCGTCGCCGTGTTGTAGGACTTGACGAGCGCATCGATCCCGCCGCGGATGGCGTTCCAGTCCGGATACCAGATATCCACTCCCGCAAGGGCTGTGGTGAACGCCGTGGTCTCGGGACCGGACGGGGCGACGTCGGTGCGCACCGGGGCGCCCCACGCACCGGACGGAACCGTCTGCTGAACCTCCTTGGACAGCAGGAACTCGATCAGCTTGCGCCCGTTCGCGGAGTGCGGTGCCTTCGCCGTCAGTCCCATGTAGTACGGGAGCGCGAGCGTCGTGCGCTTCCCGTCGTGAGTGGGGTAGAAGACCTGGTACGCGCTCTTGTCCTTCGCGATCGATGCGAGCGCCATCTGCAGGTCGGAGTTGGCCACCGAGAGCTCACCCTTGCTGACCTTGGGGCCGAGCTTGCCGGTTGACGACGACGGGCCGACGTTGTTGGCCTGCAGGGCTTTCAGGTAGTCCAGCCCCTGCTGGTCGCCGAGTACGTGCTGTACCAGCAGGAGCATCGCGGTTCCGTCGCCGGCCTGGCCGGGAGTCGAGTACTGGATCTTCTGCTTGTACGCGGCGCTCGTGAGATCGGTCCACGCGTCGGGCTTCGGGTCCAGCCCGTTGTGACGGATCATGGCGAAGTAGTTGTTCACCACCGCGACGTACTTGCCAGACGGGTCGGCGAGTTCGGGGGTGATCGCCGAGACGTCCGCGCCGGAGGGTGCGAGCGCGCCGTCGGCGTCGGCCTGCTGGATGAACGGCGGCAGAGTGACCAGCACGTCCGCCTGGGGGTTGGACTGCTCCTTCTGGATACGCGAGACGACCTCACCCGAGCCGCCCTCGACATAGCTGACCTTGACGCCCGTCCTTGCGGTGAAGTCTTTGAACTCCTTGGCGTACCAGTCGCCGAGCCCGTCGGCGCTGTAGACGGTGACGGTGTCGGAGGAGGCGGCCCCGCCTCCGGTGCCGCCACAGGCAGCGATGGTGGTGAGGGCGACCGCGGAGAGCACTGCGGCCGAAGAGCGGAACAGTGTGCGCATGGAGATTCCTTCTGCGTGAGAGGGGATTCTGCGTGAGAGGGGGATGACGGTCTACAGCGCCCGCGCGGCGAGCCCGAACGCGATTGTCATGCCGACCCCGGAGGTGACGATTCGCACGCTGAGGTGGTCGTCGAGGTCGGCGGCGAGGTAGGGCGCTCGGTTACTGGTGGCATACACGCCCTGCCAGCGCTGGCGGAAACGAAGGGAGTCGACGCCTAGGACGCGACCGATCTCCCCGGCGATGGTGTCCGTGGTGTCCTCATCGAGGAACGGATCCACGGTGTGCTCGCTGCGGTGCGAGTCTCCGACGAGCAGCCTCCCGTCCGGTCGTTGGGTGAACATGACGTTGGCATCGATCGTCGACAACTCGGGGTGGTCCGCCTCCAAGCGCGTGCGCAGATCCGCGGCGGCTGCGGTCTCGGCGAATGCGTCGTACCGCAGCAGCGACGTCCCCGTGAGGACGGCCGGGGCGATCGTGCGGCCGCCCGGGGCGTCGACGAGGCCCATCTGCAGTGCGCAGCGGCGGACGTCGTGCTGCTCGGCCAGCGCCGGGTAGAGGTGGTCCAGGTCGTGGCCCGTGCACACGATGATGCGGTCGGCCCGGATCCGGCCCCGCGTCGTCTCGGCGTGCGTTCCGTCGGTACCGAGGTACGCGGTGCGGAAGTGCACGGAGGCGTTCGGCTGCGTGGCGAGCCATCGCGCCAGGTCGTCGACCGTGGTGCGCGGGTCGACCCGTAGGTCGGCCCTCAAGTGGGCGCCGCCGACGACGTCCTCGCCGCAACCGCCCAGGGCCGCGCGGACCTGTGCGGCGGTGAGCAACTCGAGAGCCCCTGGGCGCCGGCTCCGCAGTTCGTCGAGCACCGCCTGCTCCTGCGGACTGCGTGCGACCGCGATACCGCCCGACTGCAGGGCTGAGATCCCCGCGCGCTCGGTGACCGCGAGCCAGCGCTCTCGGGAGACCGCGGCCAGCTCGGCGAGGTCGCCTGTCTGCCCCGTCACGCACACGTGGCCGAAGTTGCGGATCGAGGCGCCGACCGGCCGCGTGTCGCGCTCGACCACGGAGACCCGGTACCCCGCGTCGAGGGCCGCCACGGCATGTGCGAGTCCGACGATGCCCGCCCCCACGACGAGGACATCGCAGCTGCGGGGGAGTTCTGTGGTCTGCGCTGTGCTCACAACAGGAACCCTCGCTCGAGCCGGCATCCACGGCAAGTGATGTATATACAAGTTGTGCGAACTTATTCATGCTGTGGGAATTCGTTAATCCACCGTTCACGTCGCCTATCGAGCGGGACGTGTTCCTACTTGTATAGTCAAGATGTGTCCACCCCTCTGCATCAGCGTCTGGCCTCGGAGTTCCGCACCCGTATCGCGTCTGGGAGATGGCCCGAGGGCGAGTCCGCGCCGAGCGAGGCGACGCTGTGTGAGGAGTTCGGCACCTCGCGCGGACCCGTGCGACAGGCGCTCGCCACGCTGCGGGCGGAGGGGCTGATCGCGGGCGGGCGCGGGCGACAGCCGCTGGTGCGGCGCGGCAGCGGGGCGACCGCGGCCTCGGCGCTGGGCTCGCTGACCGCGTGGGCGCAGAGCGTCGGCCGCGACGTCGGCCAGCGGACGGTGGAACAGTCCCGGCACGCCGCGGGCGTGGAACTCGCCGAGCGGCTCCAGGTCGATGAGGGCGACCCGGTCGTGACCATCCGCCGTGTGCGGCTCCTCGACGGTGACCCGGCTCTGATCGAGGAGATGCACTTCGTCTGGAGTCTCGGGCGCCGGCTGATGGAGTGGGACCCCGACTCGGGCTCCATCAACGCGTTCCTGCTCGATGGCGGGGCGGACCTGTTCGCCTCGACCCACACCTTGGACGCCGTCGCGGCCACGGACTCGGACTCCGAACTGCTGAGCGTGCCACCCGGATCCCCGCTGCTCCGGGTACGGCGGGTGACCACCGACTCTGCGGGCGACGTCGTCGAATGCGCCGAGGACCGCTACGTCCCGGGGTACATCACCATCACGGTCGAGAACAGACTGCTCGCGGCCACTCGATCCAGGAGGAAAGCGTCATGATCTCGCTCGTCGCGCTCGATATCGCCGGAACGACCGTCGACGACGGCGGTTCGGTCTACGACGCGCTCCGCGAATGCGTCGAAGAGACCGGGGCTTCTGTCGCCCCCGTTGATCTGCAGACGTGGATGGGAGCCGACAAGGTCGAGGCCATCACGCACCTACTCCGCATCGGCGGCGTCGAATCCGAGAGCGCGGTGGTCGCCTCGTGCTTCGCGCGCTTCCGCGATCTCGTGAAGGAGCGCTATGCCGCCGCCCCGCCGGTCCCGGTCGGCGGGGCCGTCGAAGCGATGGTCGAGCTGCGCCGGCGGGGTGTGAAGGTGGCGCTGACGACGGGCTTCTCGGCCGATGTGGCCGGGCCGCTGCTCGAGGCGCTCGGCTGGTCCGTCGGGTCCGCGCCCGATGACACGGTCGATGCCGTCGTGACCACCGACGATGTCGCTGCCGGCCGCCCCGCGCCGTACATGATCTTCCACGCTATGGAGGCGACCGGCGTACAAGACGTGCGGGAGGTACTCGCCGCGGGCGACACCGTCGTCGATATCCGCGCCGGCCGTGCGTCGGGCGGTCTCTCCGTCGGTGTCCTCACCGGCAAGGCCGATCGCGCGACGCTCGAGGCCGAGGACCACGACTACGTCCTCGATGCCGTCGCCGACATCCCGGCGCTCGCGGAGATCCCGCGCTAGCGTCCTGTGTCGACCGGACGGCGGACGTCCACGACGAGGCCCACGATGCCGAGGGCGAAGAGAGCTGCGCTGATCGAGAGCAGCCACGGGTCCGAGTGCCCGCTGAGCGCGTCGCCGAGTAGCACGACGGCAGCTGTGCCCGGCGCCATACCGATGATCGTGGCCAGCAGGTAGGGCACGAATCGCACGGGGGAGAGGGCCGACACGTAGTTGAGGATCGAGAACGGCATCGCGGCGATCAGTCGCAGGGACCCGACGGCGAGCCACCCACGAGCCCGCAGGCGGGCTGCGATCGGGATGTACAGCCGGTGCTCTCGGATCCGATGCAGGACGGCCGCCTCGTGCCGCTCGTCGATGTGTCGGACACCCAGGAAGGCGACGGCGGCGGCGGCCGTAGACGCGCCCAGACAGATTGCGAACCCGAGCACGGGACCGAACAGGAACCCTGCGGCGGCCGTGAACGCCGTACGGGGTATCGGCAACAGCACGACCGCGAAGTGGACGAGCAGGAACAACAGAGGAAACCAAGGCCCGACCGAGTCGGCCCACTGCCGCACCGTCACCGCCGCGGGTAGGGGGACGAGCATGCCCAGCCCCACCAGAGCCACCACCGCGAGGACGGCGAGAGCGGTCCGCACGACCGACCTACGGCGCCCGGTCTTCTCGCCCGCGCTCAGCTCTGTACCCACGTGGGTCGACGCTATCCGATGGGTTAGCGTGTAGGCCATATCACGTGGATGTCCAAGTGATCGGTGTGTAGACCGAACAGATCTCGAGGAGCGTGCGGTGGCGGTGGATCGCGAGAGCCTGCCCGAACGGTATGAAGACTGGCGCGAGTCGGTCGGGGCGGTTCTGGCCAAGTCCCGCGGTGGGGATGCACCGGATGATCCGGTGGGGACGCTGACTGCGCGCACGGAGGACGGCATCGCCGTCTCGCCGCTGTACACCGCGCTCGACGAGGTCCCGGAGGCGCCGCTGCCCGGCACCTTCCCCTTCCGACGCGGGACGGACGCTCTCCGCGATGTACGGCAGGGCTGGAAGGTCACCGAGCGGTTCGCGCCCGACGAGGCGGAGGGCGTGATCGGCGCCCTCGAATCGGGCGCGTCCGCACTGTGGCTGAGCGGCGACCCGTCGGCGGCCCTGCGCGGTGTCCTACTCGATCTCGCGCCCGTTTGGCTCGGCGCGGGAGACGCCGCCGCGGACTCGGCGCGCGCCCTGTATGCCGCCCTCGACGGTGCAGAGCGCATCGACCCCGAAGGGGTGCACGTCAATCTCGGGGCAGCGCCGCTCACCAGCGCGGTGGTGGGTCGTTCCGACGTGGATCTCGATGAGGCCGTGGGGCTCGCGAAGGCCGCGGCCGAGCGCCCCGAGGACGTGCGCGCGATCGTCGTCGACGGCGCCGACCTGCACAACGCCGGCGCCACCGCGGCGCAGGAGCTCGGACTCGCCGCGGCGGCCGGCCTCGACTACCTGCGCGCCCTCGAGAAGGCAGGCTTGACGATACCGGAAGCGCTGTCGCAGTTGGCCTTCCGCTTCGGTGTCACCGACGACCAGTTCCTGGGTATCGCGAAGTTCCGCGCTTGGCGGACGGTATGGGCTCGCGTCGCCGGACGCCTCGGCCATCCCGCCGAGGGTGCGGCCCCCGTACACGCGGTGTTATCGCTCGCAGCGACCACGCAGCGCGACCCGTGGGTGAATATGCTGCGTGCGACCGTGGCCGCGTTCGGCGCGGGCGTCGGCGGCGCCGATTACGTGACCACGTTGCCCTTCGACTCTGCGCTGGCCGCCGGTGCGCCGGGCTATTCCGCGGCGTTCAGCCGGCGGATCGCCCGCAACACCCAACTGTTGCTGCTGGAGGAGTCGAACCTCGGCCGCGTCCTCGACCCGGGCGCCGGGTCATGGCATGTCGAGGCGCTCACCGACGATCTCGCGCGGGCTGCATGGCAGGTATTGCAGGACATCGAGGGTGCGGGCGGGCTCGCCGCCGCCTGCGCCGACGGCACGGTGTCCCGCCTGCTGTCGGAGGCGTCCGCGAAGCGGGACGACGCCGTGGCCCGCCGCAAGGTCGAGATCACAGGTGTCAACGAGTTCCCGAACCTGGCCGAGGCACCCGTCGCAGGTGGGCCGGCCGAGAACGGGGCCGTGATCCGGTCGTACGCCGCGCCGTTCGAGGCCCTACGCGCCCGCTCGGACATCTTCCTGGAGGAGCACGGTGTGCGCCCGCGCGTGTGGCTCGTGACGATCGGCACCGTCGCCCAGCACAACGGCCGGTCCACATTCGTCACCAACCTGCTGGGCTCGGGCGGCATCGAGGCTGTGGCGGACCGGGCCGAGGCCGCTACGGGCTCGGCACGCGTCGACGGTTCCCCCGGGGAGGTGGTCGCCGTTCTCGCGGGGTCCGACGCCGGATACGCGGAGGAAGGCGAGGCAGCCGCGGCGGCTGCACGGTCCGGTGGCGCCGACCGTGTGCTGCTCGCGGGCGCGGCCGGAACCCTGCCCGAGGGCAGCGTGGACGGCTGTCTGCACACGAAGATCGACGCGGTCGCCGAACTCGGCGACCTCCTGAACCGGTTGGGGGCGTAAGTGACCACCTCTGCGCAGGACTTCGAGGCCGGACGGATCGGGAGCTTCGCCGACGTTCCGTTCGACTCGGGCGATACCCCGGCCGGCCCGACGGGCCAGGAGACCGTCGAGCTGGTCGACGGCGCGGCCGCGGCCCACGGCTACGCAGCCGAGGACCTCGTGTGGAACACGCCCGAGGGCATCGCCGTCGCCCCCGTGTACACCCGAGCCGACCGCGACGCCGTCGCCGACGAGGGGTTCCCTGTCGACTCGCTGCCGGGCTCGGTGCCGTTCGTCCGCGGCCCTTACCCGACGATGTACGTGAACCAGCCCTGGACGATCCGCCAGTACGCGGGCTTCTCCACGGCTGCCGAGTCCAACGCGTTCTACCGCCGCAATCTGGCGGCGGGGCAGAAGGGTCTGTCGGTGGCCTTCGACCTGGCCACCCACCGGGGCTACGACTCCGACCACCCCCGCGTCGCGGGCGATGTCGGCATGGCGGGCGTAGCGATCGACTCGATCCTGGACATGAGGCAACTGTTCGACGGGATCGACCTGAGCGCGGTCTCGGTGTCGATGACGATGAACGGTGCGGTGCTGCCGATCCTCGCCCTGTACGTGGTCGCCGCCGAGGAGCAGGGGGTGCCGCCCGAGAAGCTGGCGGGCACCATCCAGAACGACATCCTCAAAGAGTTCATGGTGCGCAACACCTACATCTATCCGCCCGCGCCCTCGATGCGGGTCATATCGGACATCTTCGGCTACACGTCGCAGAAGATGCCGAAGTTCAACTCGATCTCGATCTCCGGTTACCACATCCAGGAGGCGGGTGCGACCGCCGATCTCGAGCTCGCGTACACGCTCGCCGACGGTGTCGAGTACATCAAGGCGGGCATCGATGCGGGGCTGGACGTCGACAGGTTCGCGCCCCGTCTGTCGTTCTTCTGGGGCATCGGGATGAACTTCTTCATGGAGGTGGCGAAGCTGCGTGCGGCGCGCCTGCTGTGGAGCGAGCTGGTGGCAGGATTCGATGCGAAGAATCCGAAATCCCTTTCGCTGCGCACACATTCGCAGACCTCCGGCTGGTCGCTCACCGCTCAGGACGTATTCAACAATGTGGCGCGTACCTGCGTAGAGGCCATGGCTGCGACGCAGGGACACACGCAGTCACTGCACACCAACGCCCTCGACGAGGCCATCGCGCTCCCGACGGACTTCTCCGCGCGCATCGCCCGCAACACGCAGCTGTTGTTGCAGCAGGAATCCGGCACCACCCGGCCGATCGACCCGTGGGGCGGCTCCTACTACGTCGAGACCCTGACGCACCAGCTGGCCGAGCGCGCCCGAGCCCATATCCGTGAGGTGGCCGACGCCGGCGGCATGGCGAAGGCCATCGCGGAAGGGATACCGAAGCTGCGAATCGAGGAGGCCGCGGCGCGCACCCAGGCGCGTATCGACTCGGGCCGGCAGCCGGTGATCGGTGTCAACAAGTACCAGGTGGCCGAGGACGCGGAGTTCGAGGTCCTCAAGGTGGACAACTCCAAGGTGCGTTCTGAGCAGCTGGCGAAGCTGGAACGCCTCCGGGCCGAGCGTGACGAGGCGGCCGTGCAGGCCGCGCTGGGCGAACTGTCGCGCGCCGCGGCGTCGTCTGCGGGCGGACTCGAGAACAACCTTCTCGCGCTGGCCATCGACGCGGCGCGCGCAAAGGCCACCGTCGGTGAGATATCCGACGCGCTGGAGAAGGTGTACGGACGGCACCAGGCCGAGATACGTACGCTGAGCGGCGTGTACAGGGACGAGGCGGGCGCCGGGGGCGCGATGGCGGCGGCCACCGAGCTGGTCGAGAAGTTCGCCGAGGCCGACGGCCGTCGGCCTCGCGTGCTCATCGCCAAGATGGGCCAGGACGGCCATGATCGCGGCCAGAAGGTGATCGCCACGGCCTTCGCGGACCTGGGCTTCGACGTGGACGTCGGCCCGCTGTTCTCCACACCCGAGGAGGTGGCACAGCAGGCCGCGGACAACGACGTGCACGTCGTGGGCGTCTCGTCTCTGGCGGCCGGGCACTTGACGCTGGTCCCCGCGCTCCGTGACGCCCTCGCGGCGGTCGACCGGCCGGACATCATGATCGTGGTCGGCGGCGTCATCCCGCCGGGCGACTTCGACGACCTCTATGCGGCCGGCGCATCGGCCATCTTCCCGCCCGGCACCGTCATAGCCGATGCGGCGGCGGACCTCGTGAAGGGGCTGGGCGAGCGGCTGGGGTACGAGCTGTAGTGGGCCGCCCCGGTAGGGCATCCGCGCGTCCCGCGCTGCCGTCGGCCGATGAGCTCGCCGACGGTGTGCGCGCGGACCAGCGTGCCGTCCTGGCCCGCGCCATCACACTCGTGGAGTCCAAGCGCCCCGACCACCACGCGCTCGCGCAGGAACTCCTGCTGTCCCTGACACCGCCGCCGGACGCGGGCGAGGCTATCCGCGTAGGCATCACCGGCGTGCCGGGAGTAGGCAAGTCGACGACGATCGAAGCGCTCGGAAATCATCTGATCTCGTTGGGCCACAAGGTCGCCGTACTCGCAGTCGACCCGTCTTCGACGCGGTCCGGCGGGTCGATCCTGGGTGACAAGACCCGCATGGGCACGCTGGCGACGAACCCGAGAGCGTACATCCGGCCGTCGCCCACATCCGGGACGCTGGGCGGCGTCGCGAAGGCCACCCGCGAGACGATAGTCCTCATGGAGGCGGCCGGATTCGATGTGGTCCTCGTCGAGACGGTCGGCGTGGGGCAGTCCGAGGTGGCGGTGGCGCATATGGTCGACACGTTCGCGTTCCTGACGCTGGCCCGTACCGGAGATCAGCTGCAGGGCATCAAGAAGGGCGTCCTCGAGCTCGCCGACGTCGTGGTGGTGAACAAGGCCGACGGCGACCACGTGGTGGACGCGCGCGTCGCCGCGCGCGAGTTGAACTCCGCCATGCGCCTGATCCATCCGCGCGATTCACTATGGCGCCCACCGGTTCTCACGATGAGCGCGATGGAGGGGACGGGTGTCGTCGAGTTCTGGGATGCTGTGGTGAAGCATCGGACCACCTTGCAGAACGCGGGGGAGTTCGCCCTGCGCCGACAGCGGCAGCAGGTCGAGTGGACCTGGTCGATGGTGCGTGACGAGGTGCTGTCGCGTGTGACGCACTCGGCGGGCGTGAGGGCGGTGCGGGACGAGATCGAGCACGACGTGCGGCACGGCGCCCTGACACCCGCGCTGGCGGCGCAGAAGCTGCTGGACGCCTTCGACGGAGCGTGACGGGTGTGACGTCCGTGATAGTTGCTCGCAATCAGTGATCGCCGTCCGCTATTGTGGACCGGTCCGGCACTGTTCATTCTTCGGTGCCGACCGCCTACGATTTCCACTCGCGCACCCGCCGACTGCGGGAGCGCGCCGCGATCTTGTTCGATCGCGCGGCCGCGTCATGTGCGGCACGGGGTAGTTCTCTGCGGCGGAACGGTCCGCGCCCACCGGCGTGGATCCGCCGATACCGTGCCGCGGCGACGAAGCTGTGGCGCGCTTATGCCCGAAAGGGGCAACCACAGCCATATGACCTCCAGTTCTTCGTCCTTCGCCGATCTCGGCGTGCCCGCGCCCCTCGTGCGCGCGCTGACCGACATGGGGATCGACGCCCCGTTCCCGATCCAGGCCGACACGCTGCCGGATTCGCTGGAAGGCGCCGACGTCCTGGGCCGCGGCCGGACCGGCAGCGGCAAGACGCTCGCCTTCTCGATTCCGGTCGTCGCCGGCCTCGTCGACGAGGGTCTGCGTGGCCGGCCCGGCCATCCCGTCGCTCTGATCCTGGCTCCGACCCGTGAGCTCGCGACCCAGATCGCGGGCACCCTCACCCCGCTCGCCGGCGCGTACGACCTCACGGTCGCCACGGTGTTCGGCGGCGTCAACCAGTCGCGCCAGGAGCGCGCGTTCAAGGCGGGGGTCGACATCGTCGTTGCATGTCCGGGCCGCCTAGAGGATCTGATGCGGCAGCGCATCGTCAGCCTCGACTCGGTCGACATCACCGTCCTCGACGAGGCCGATCACATGGCCGACCTCGGGTTTCTGCCGGTGGTCACCCGGATCCTCGCCGCGACCCCGCACGACGGCCAGCGTCTGCTGTTCTCCGCGACACTGGACAACGGTGTCGACAAGCTCGTCAAACGGTTCCTGCACGACCCGGTGCGGCACTCCGTGGACGACGAGAACTCGCCCGTCGAGGCGATGACGCACCACGTTTTCGACCTCACCGGGGCGGACGCGAAGAAGGAGATGGTGCGGACGCTCGCGTCGGGCACCGGTCGCCGCATCCTGTTCACGCGCACTAAGCACCAGGCCAAGAAGCTGGCGAAGCAGCTCACCGCCGACGGTATTCCGTCGGTCGACCTGCACGGCAACCTGTCGCAGAACGCCCGGGACCGGAACCTGGCCGCGTTCTCCGGCGGCACCGCGCGGGTCCTCGTTGCGACCGATGTCGCTGCGCGTGGCGTACACGTGCCCGAGGTCGAGCTGGTCGTCCACGTCGACCCGCCCGCCGAGCACAAGGCCTATCTGCACCGCTCGGGCCGGACGGCTCGCGCCGGCAATACCGGCGACGTCGTGACCCTCGTGCTGCCGGAGCAGCGGAAGGACGTATCGGTCCTGCTGCGCAAGGCTTCGATCGACGCCAAGCCGCAGCGCGTGACCGTCGCGTCGGACGAGGTCACAGCGCTGGTCGGCGAGGTCGCCCCGTATGTCGAGCCGGTACCCGTGGCGTCCGCGCAGCAGCACGCGCCGAAGCAGCGCCAGGGCGGGCAGGGCGGACGGCGCTCCGCCGGCGGCCGGGGCCGCGGTGGTCAGGCGCGCGGAGGACAGGCGCGCGGAGGACAGGGACGGGGTGGACAGTCGCGCAACGGCGCAGGTCGATCGCGCGGCCGGGCACCGCACGCCGCACGTTGATTCACGCCCTAGCAGGCGCCGAGGGCGTCTATCCCGCTGTATGACGGGATAGACGTCCTCGCAATGCGTTTCATGACACAGCGGTAGGGTGCCGGTTAGACGTCACTGTAGGAGGTGCCATGCCGCGCTCGATCGCCACCAATACCCGAGTAGACCGCGAGGGCCTGCTCGCATTCCTCCAGACGCGGAAGAACGGGGTGCTGTTCGCACACCGGGCGTCGGGGGCTCCGCAGCTCAGTCCCGTCACATACGCGGTGGGGCCTCGTGGAGACATCCTCATCTCCACATATCCGGAACGCGCCAAGGCAGCCAACCTGCGGCGCGACAGCCGCTGCTCGCTCATGTCGCTCGGTGCGGACTTCAACGACCCGTGGGTACAGGTCGACGGGGTCGCCGAGGTGATCGACCCACCGGATGCGGTGGAGGGTCTCGTCGAGTACTTCCGCGCAGCCGCGGGGGAGCACCCGGACTGGGCGGAATACCGGCAGGCGATGCGAGACCAGGGCAAGTCGCTGATCCGTATCCGTATCGAGACGTGGGGGCCCATCGCGACTGGGGGATTCCCACCGCGGCTGGTCGATTGACGGTGTTCACGGCACGGGAGGACGCGAACCGCCGGCTGCTGCGTGCGCGGGATGCGATGGATCTGAAGTTCGCGGAGCCGCTCGACGTGCCGGCGCTCGCGGCCGTCGCCTATATGTCTACGTCGCACTTCACCCGCGAGTTCAAGACGGTGTTCGGCGAGACGCCGCATCGATATCTGCAGCGGCGCCGGGTCGAGAGGGCCCTGGCGATGCTGCGCGATACAGACGATCCGGTCACCGAAGTCGCTCTGGCCGTGGGCTTCACGAGTATCGGGACGTTCGGCCGGACCTTCCGTGAGATAGTCGGGCGTTCGCCGTCGGAGTACCGGGCCACGGTGCGCGTGCTCGGGGTGCCGGGCTGCTTCGTGCGGCGCTGGACGCGCCCCGTGGGAACAGCACTTTCGGAGAAGCGGCATGTGGCCGCGACACCCTAGTGTCGATCCCATGTTCACATCGATCGCCATCACCTCCGTACACGTCCTCGACCAGAACGAGGCGCTCGACTTCTACGTCGGGAAGCTGGGATTCGAGGTCCAGGACGACGTCGATATGGGATTCATGCGCTGGCTGACCATCGCGCTTCCCTCCGAGCCGGACCGGCAGCTCCTCCTGGAAGTGCCTGGGCCGCCGAGCCTGTCCGAGGAATCGGCGGCCGCGGTGCGAGACCTGGTCACCAAGGGTGCCCTCGGAGTGGCGGCGATCCTGAACACCGACGACTGCCGCGCCACCTTCGCCGAATTGTCAGGGAAGGGCGTCGAGTTCACAGAGGAGCCGACCGAGCAGCCGTATGGAGTCGACTGCGCGTTGCGCGACCCGTTCGGCAACCATATCCGCATCACTGCGCCCAAGAAGGGGCCCGTGGAGATCACCGACGACGACGTCGCGCGCTGGAGTGGTGCCGGCAGCGAGTGAGACCACGCCGACGGCACGAGTCCACCCCGCACCCGTGAACCACCTCACCGAGCGTGTCGGGTCACACGTACGGGGTGGGCTCGGGTCGGCCGTCAGGCGGGTACGGCCGCCTTCGCGTCGGCGATGAAGCGGTCCACATCCTCGTCCGTGCGCAGGCCGAGGATAGGCGCGGGCTCGGAAAGCAGGCCGAAGAGCGCTGCGCCCACCGCGTCGTCCTCCTGTGCCGCGGGGAACAGCTTCGCCGCGACGAAGCCGTAGTCCGGGTCGCCGAGGAAGAGGCGGGTGGCTTCGGCGGCCGCGTGCCCGCGCTCGGTCCAGTGCCGTTCGAACTGCTCGCGCAGCCACTCCGCCGTGAAGTCGGATCCGCGCTCGGCGGCGGCACGCGCGAGTGCAGCGACCTGGATGATCCCGGTCTGTGCGCCCTGGCCCGCGATCGGGTCGAACGCGATCGCGGTGTCGCCGATCGCGGCTACGGGCCGCCCGCTCGACGTGAAGCCGACGGCCGAGCGCACGGTCGGGGTCACGGCGCCGGTGAGCCACGAGTGCGGATCCTGCTCGATGACCTGGAGCTGCTCTACGGTCGGGGCGTCGTCGGGGAAGTAGTCCCGGTACAGCGCGACCACCGCCTCGCGCGCGCTGGCGGGGTCGGTGACGGCCGCGAACCGCTCGACCCAGGGGCTACCGGGCTTGGCGAATCCGAGGAAGCTCCACGTCGCGCCCGCATCCTTGTGCCAGTAGGGACCGATCCACGCCTCGCCGTGCTCGGCGTGCAGGTTGAACACGTTGTGTGTCCCGGTGCGCGGCGTGCGAGCGTTGCGCGGGAAGACATCGGGGCCGTGTCCCAGGCCGGTGAAAGCGGCCGCCAGCAGGTGACGCTGAGGCGATCGGTAGACGGTTCGTGACTCGTCGACGGGGAACAGCGCGGACAGCCCGCCCTTCCCGGTGGCGACGAGCGTGAGGTCGTGCTGTGCGGCGATGGTATCGAGGCTTTCGCGGCTCACTGCGTCGACCAGGAAGCGACCGCCCCGTTCGATGAACCGCTTCAGACGGTCGTGGGCGCGCAGCCGGACGTCGATGCCCGACGCCACGTATCCGAACTCGGGATCGAAGTCGAGTAGCCCGGACAACTCACCCGGCTCGCCCGACGTGAGGCGCGTGGCCATGCCGGTGGACAGGGGCGCCTCCTCGTAGGTGTCGCCGGTCAGGTCGACGTCTACGTCGCGCGAGTGCCCGAACAGCACGGCCGTGCCGGTTGCGGGGACGGCGTCGCGAAGCTCGTCCGGGGTGCGGTCCGAGTAGACGGTGACGTCGAAGCCGCGCTCCCCGAGGGCGAGAGCCGCCGTCGCGCCGACTACTCCGGCTCCGATGATCGCTACGGAACTGGTCATGGGGTCTCCTTCTCCAGAATTACGGTCGGTTGCCGGGGCGGCGGCCTGCGCTCCAGGCGTAGGGCAGCTCGGTCCCGTTGAGCAGGTAGTCGCCTATCGCGCGTGACTTGTAGACGACGGGGTTGTGGACGGCAAGGGTCCTGGCGTTGCGCCAGTGCCGATCGAGCCGCAGATCGGCCGAGACGACCGATGCACCGCCGACATCGAACAGCCGACTGGTGGCCTCGAGCACCAGATCGATCACGGTGATCTGCGCCTGCGCGGCGGAAAGTTCTGCGGCAGAAAGCAGTTCGGTGTGCTCGACCCGGTCCGCCAGGACATCGTCCAGGACGTCGGCGACGGCCAGGACCGCCGCACGTGCGGTGAACGCGGCGGCCGAAAGCCTGCCGATCACCTGTTGCACCAGCGGATCCTCGCGCGGCAGGTCGGCCACGGCATGGGTGTAGGAGCGGGTGCGTGCGCGCACCCAGTCGGAGATGTCGTCGGTCGCGCGCTGTGCGATACCCGCAAGACCGGCCAACTGCACCAGCTGCAGGAAGGACGTCGCGTATGTGGGCCCAGGGCTCCCGTAGCCGGGTCCGACGACGCGGTCGGCCGGTATGCGCACGTCCGTGAAGGTCGTCGTGCCGCTCGCGGTCAGGCGCTGGCCGAACCCGTCCCAGTCATCCACCCGCTGCACGCCGTCCGCCTCGGAATCGACGAGGACGGTCACGCGTTCGCCGTCGAGATCGGCGGCCACGACGATGATCCCGGCGTACAGGGTGCCCGTTGAATAGAACTTGGTCCCGTTCAACACGTACCCGCCGTCCGGGTCCGGTACGAGGACCGTGCGGTACCGATCGACCGCGCCCACACCGGGTTCGGTGATCGCGTTGCCCGCGATCAGCCCGCCGACCACCGCACGCAGCCACGCGTCACCGTCGTCGGACCGCGCGAGGCGCTGGTCCTCCACGAAGCTGAAGTGCACGCGCAGCGCCTGCGGCAGGTTGGAGTCGGCAGCCGCGAGATCGACCAGGACGCCGAAGAATTCGCGGAGTGTCACGCCGGATCCGCCGAGCTCCGTCGGGACCCGGAGCGAGGTGAACCCGGCGTCGCGGAGCAGCGCGACGGCGTCGAACGGCAGCTCGCGGTCCCGTTCCCGGGCGACGGCTCCGGCCGCGATCTCCTCGAAGACCGGCCGGAAGCGTTCGGTGAGCGATGCACCTGCGGTGGTGCGTTCGAGTGAGGTGGTCATGGCGTACGACTGTGCCCTCGATGGAAGGTGATGGCGATGATTGCGCGCGGCGTGAATCGTGCTCGTCTCCGGCTTCCGGTCCGGGCACTGAGAGGCCGCGTTACGCTACGCGCGTGTTGGCGAAGCTACCGGTACGCGCCGACCTGGTCGCGTCGCTGCGGGAGAACCGGGAGGGCCAGGCCGGGGCTCGGCGACGGATGCTGGTGGGAGCTACGTACGCGGCCGCACTCCTGTTCTTCGGTTTCGCGGTGGTACAGACCTTCGTGCACCAGGGACCGTGGACGATCGCCCTCGTCGACGCCGTCGCCGCGTTCCTGTTCTTCGTGATGCCCCACCTGCCGCGTACCCCGGAGCTGCTTGCGCCCGCCGTTTTCGTGATCGTGTCGTACACGTCGCTGGCGCTGCTGTGGATGCTCATCGGCAGCGGCTCGGGACTGGCGTTCTACTTCATAGCGGCCGCCGCGTGCGGCATCGTCGTGACCGGCATCGAGCAGGCGTGGGCCGCGGTGCTGACGGCCGTCGTGGGACTCGCGCTCATCATCCTGCTGCAGATATACGTGCCGTACAACGTGAGCGACCTGCCGCGCTGGATGTTCACCTTCAGCTACGCGGTCAACACGATCGGCGCGGGCGGGATCGCCCTCGCGATCATCTGGTACGGCATGCGGCAGACAGCCGTTGCCGAATCGGACCTCGAGCGCCAGTACGAGCGGTCGGAGGCCCTGCTGGAGAACATCCTCCCGGCCGATGTCGTCCGCAGGCTCAAGGAGTCCGGCGGCGCGGTGATCGCCGACGAGTACGACGAGGCCTCGGTGCTGATGGCGGATATCGCCGGTTTCACCACGCGGGCGAGCAACGAGACGGCCGAGGAGCTGGTGGCCTTCCTGAACGATCTGTACTCGCGCCTGGACACCCTGGTAGCGGAGCACGGTCTGGAGAAGATCAAGACCAGTGGGGATGCGTACATGGTGGTCAGCGGCGTGCCGAACCCGCGCTCGGACCATGCTCAGGCGCTCGCGGCGCTCGCCCTCGATGTGGCGGCGGCCGTCGAACGGTTCCGGGACGCCCGGGGCGACACGGTCCCGTTGCGGATCGGTCTCGCATGCGGCCCGGTCGTGGCGGGCGTCATCGGCTCGCAGCGGTTCTTCTACGACGTGTGGGGCGACGCCGTGAACGTGGCGTCTCGGATGGAGTCCACGGCGCCGGTGGGGCGGATACAGGTGCCCGAACGGATGGCGGAGCAGCTGTCGACGCGCTTCGTGTTCGAGGAGCGCGGCGCCTCCGAGATCAAGGGCAAAGGCGTCATGCGCACCTACCTGTTGGTGGGCGAGGCCTCGTCGGACCGCGCGGAGCCGAGCCAGTCCAGATAGGCAGCGCCGCGCCGGGAGATCTCGTATCCGACGTCGTGACTGATGGTGAGGCCGAGGGCCTTGAGCTTGCGGATATCCGCCTTCATGGGCAGCAGCTCGACGCCCCGCTCGGCGGCCAGCTCCTTGGACACCACACGCGGATTGTCGCGGATCCAGATCAGGATGTCGCGGGTCCACGGACCGGCGTCCCGGCGGTCCAGGCGCTCCAGGCGGCTTGCGATGTCCACGAGTTCGGCATCGTCGGGAACGCTGTCCCGCAGGGCGATTCGCGGATCCACGCCCGCCCACTCGACAGTGACGCGGTAGACGGTGTCGCCCCCTCGTGCCCGGCGGTCTCCGGGGCGGCGCTCGCCGCCCGATGCTCGCGGAGCCAGTGCCCTGCGCAGCGCGGCCGCGTCCTTCATACCGGCCGCACGGGCGGCGCGGTCGGATACCTTCTCCAGGTCGGCGACCCGCACCACGCGTGTGAACCGGATCAGGCCTGCGGGCGTGAGCTGAGTGCCGCCTACCTTGACTCGAGGAGCATCCCATCGCCGGAACTGTGCGGTGATGCGCCCGTCGCGGATGCCCTCCGCGACCGCTTTCGAGATCAGCATGCGGACGGAGAGGGGGCGCGGGGGTCAGATGGCACGGGCGAGGGCTCCGATCCGGTCGACGAGCGTGTCGAAGAACGCCGCCGGATCGGTACCGACCGCGATCCGGGCCGTGTCGGGGCGGCCCCACACGCGAGCGTGATCGGCGACCGTCGTACCGCGTGTGAGGCTGCCGGTGAGCTCCACGTCGACAGGCGCCGCGTGGAGTTCCGCGATCGAGGGGTCGAGCGCCACGGCGGCGGCGAAGGGATCGTGCATGTGCGCGATGTAGCCCTGGTCGTGGTCCCGGTGGAACTCGAAGTAGAAGCGCACCGCGTCGGTGACGGCCCGTACCAGCGCGTTGTTCGCTGCGGACCGGAGCCCGTCCGCGTCATCTGCCGCGGGCACCTCCTCGGGCGTGCTGCCGGCGCTGTCCGCGAGTCTGAGTAGATGGTCGGGGGTCATCTCGATGGTCTCGGTGAGGTCGAGCGGGCACACGATGGGCAGCGCGACACCGGTCCCGTCGAGCGCCTCGTAAGCATGCAGTACCTCATGCCACGACTCGGGATCGACGGCGACGTTCCACTCGGACGTCGGGGTCGTGTTGCCCGGGTGGTGGAACGCGCCGCCCATCAGCACCAGGCGACGCAGCCGGGCAGGTATGCCCGGATCGTCCCGGATCGCGAGCGCGAGGTTGGTACACGGGCCCGTCACCAGCCCGACGACCTCGCCCGGGTGCGCGCGGGTGATCTCCGACCACGCCTGGGCGCCCGGGCGGGCCGACACGCCCCGGCGTGGGGCGGGCAGCTCCGCGTAGCCGACGCCGAGCGGGCCGTGGGTCTCCTCGGTCGTCATGAGCGGGGTCGCCAGAGGTGCGTCGGCGCCCAGGCAGACTTCGACGTCGTCGCGCCCGAGCAGCTCGAGCCATCCCAGATTGTTCTGCGAGACCTGCTGTGCCGGAACATTTCCCGCGGTGGAAACGATCGCCTCGAGCGTCACGTCCGGATGGGCGAGCAGGTACAGCAGCGCGAGCGAGTCGTCGATCCCCGTATCGCAGTCGAACACCACCGTCGTCACCCCCGCATCGTAACCGCTGACACATGTGAGATTCCTGCGAGTGAACTGTCGACAGCAGGATATGTCCGATCCTGTAGGTATGGTGTCGGCCGTGCCCACTCTCGCCACGCTCTATGTCTTCCCGCATGCGGGCGGATCGCCCTCGTACTACGTGCCGCTGGCCGCTGCTTTCGGACCGGACGTCCGCGTGGTCGGGGTTCCATACCCCGGGCGCGGGGGAGCGCATGACGTGGCGGGGCTCACCGGCATCGAGGCGCTCGCCGATGCGGTATCGGCTCGGCTGTCGCCCGCAACCGCCGCGGAGGGGCCGATCGCCTTCTTCGGGCACAGCATGGGTGCGCTGGTCGCGTTCGAGACGGCGTGTCGGTTCGAGTCCGCCGGCCGTGCCGTCGACGGACTGTTCGTGTCCGCGTGCGCGGCGCCGGGTGAGAGCGGATTCGACGTCGCCGCCGACGACGCCGAGTTGCTCGACGCCGCCGCGCGCATGACGGGTGCGGATCCGGCGCTTCTGCGGAGCGAGGAGTTCTCGGCACGCATCCTTCCGACACTCCGGGGGTTCCAGGCGATCACGGCCTACCGACCGGATGCCGCTCGACGTGTGACAAGCGCAATCAGGGCGTATTCGGGTGAAACGGACGAGATCGCGACTGCCGAGCGCATGAGCGGCTGGGCGGCGCGCACGAGCGGATACCTGGGGCTCCGATCGTTCCCCGGTCATCACTTCTACCTCGGCGATCACGCAGGCGACGTGGCTGCGGACATCGAGGCGACGTTGCGGCGCGGGGCCGCGGCGCGGCCCGTCTGACAGCACGCTCCGGCCAGGGTGGCGGCCCGTGAACGCCCGGGCCGGTTAATACAACCCACGTCCGGTATGGGAAGAGATTCTTTTATCAATGTCCGATACGTGACATACTGCTTGCAATTCATGCGGCAGAAAGGACCGGCCGACGAGCGCCGGTCACGTGGCGTGCCAGCCCCGCCCGAGCGCCGGCGGCCCACGTCACCCGAACGGAAGGCGGACTCCTGTGTCGAATCCCCAGCAGTCGAACTCCCAGCACATCGCTGACTCCCTCATCCCCGTCGTGCTGGAGCGGCGTGCCGCCGCGGAGCCGGAGGCGCAGGCGTTCACGTTCGTGGACTACGACCTCGACCCGGACGGCTACGCGGAGACGTTGACGTGGTCGGAGCTCTACACCCGCGTGCGGGTGGTGGCCGGCGAGCTGCGCCGACACGGCGGAATCGGCGACCGCGTCGCGATCCTGGCGCCGCAGTCGATGGACTACGTGGTCGGCTTCCTCGGCGCGCTCGAGGCGGGCATGGTCGCTGTGCCGCTGTCGGTGCCGATGTTCGGCGCGCACGACGAGCGCGTCTCGTCGGTGCTCGCCGACTGCGCCGCCGCCGCGATCCTGACCACCACGGCAGCGGTGGGCGACGTGATGCCGTCGGTGAATGCTGCGACCGGGGTCCGTCCCGCAGTCGTGGAGGTCGACGCGCTCGACTACACCGACGAGCCCGCCCCGTACGAGATCGACCGGCCCGCCGCGAAGCTGGCGCTCCTGCAGTACACGTCGGGGTCGACGGGCACGCCGTCCGGCGTCGCCGTCGGGCACGAGAACATCGCGGTCAACGTCGCGCAGATAGCCGCCGACCAGTTCGCCGACGTCGGCGGCTACCCGCCGGAGGGCACCACGCTGGTGTCCTGGCTGCCGTTCTTCCACGATCTGGGCCTGATGCTGGGCATCATGGCGCCCGTCGCCACCGGCCGGCACGGTGTCCTCACCAGCCCCCTGTCGTTCCTTCAGAAGCCCTCCCGATGGATCCGTCTGCTCGCCGAGTACCCGGGGGCGCACTCGGCGGCGCCCAACTTCGCTTTCGATCTCGCCGCGCGCCGTACGAGCGAGGCCGACCTGGAGGGGCTGACGCTCGCGGGCGTGCACGGGATCATGAACGCGGCTGAGCGCGTCCAGCCCGCCACCGTGCGCCGGTTCAACGAGCGGTTCGCCGCTGCCGGGCTGCGCGACGGTGTGCAGTTGCCGGCCTACGGCCTGGCCGAGGCGACCCTGTATGTCGCGTCGCTCGAGCCCGGCACGTCGCTGCCGATCGTGCGCTTCGACTACGAGAAGCTCGCAGCGGGCTACGCGCTGCGCGTCGAGGGCGAGGGCGGTTCGGAGCAGGTGGGGCTGGGCCACCAGCGCAGTACCGTCTTCCGGGTCGTCGACACCGAGAGCTTCGAGGTCTGCCCGGACGAACGGGTCGGCGAGATCTGGGTGCACGGCGCCAACGTGGCGGCCGGGTACTGGAACAACCCGACGCGCACCGCCGAGGTGTTCGACGCGAAGCTGGCGCAGACCGAGTCGGGTACGCCCGAGGGCCCCTGGATGCGCACCGGTGACCTGGGTGTCATATCCGGCGGCGAGCTGTTCATGGTCGGTCGGATCAAGGATCTGATCATCATCGACGGCCGCAACCACTACCCGGACGACATCGAGTCCACCGTCACGTCCATCACCGGCGCGCGCACCGCCGCCATCTCGGTCCCCGGCAGCGACACCGAGCAACTCGTCGTCGTCGCCGAGCTGCGGAAGCTCCCGACGGACCCGCAGGAGATCGCAGAGCACGTCCAGCAGACGCGCCGCGCCGTCGCGTCCGCGGTGTCCCGTGCCCACACCCTGCGGGCGGCGGACATCGTGCTCGTGCCGCAGGGCGCGATCCCGATCACCACCAGCGGCAAGACCCGCCGTCGCGAGACCGCCGAGACCTACCGCACGGGCGGCTTCCAGCGGCTGGGCGAGGACGGATGACCGCCGTCGCAGGCGAGGATGCCCTGCGGCGCTGGCTGACCGATTACCTGGTCGACGTTGTCGGCGCGGACCCTGAGGATCTCGATCTCGACGCACCGGTGCGCGACCTCGGCCTCGGCTCCACCGACGCTGTCGTGCTGTCGGGTGAGCTCTCCGAGCTGCTGGGACGCACGGTGTCGCCGGCCGAGCTGTTCGAGAACCCGACTGTCAACGGGCTCGCTTCTGCGCTCTCCTCGCCGCCGGCACCCGACGGTGTCGGACATGTGCGCCTTGCGCAGCACGCATCGGCCGACGAGGCCGTCGCGATCGTCGGGCTGGGTTGCCGGTTCCCGGGTGGCGCGGACGGCCCCGACGCCTACTGGGACCTGCTCACCTCCGGTCGGGTCGCGGTCGGCGAGGTGCCTGACGGCCGCTGGGAGCCGTTCGTCGCGGACACCCCCGAGTCGGCGGGAGCCCTCGCCGCGACCACGCGGCACGGTGCCTTCCTCGACGACATCGCGGGCTTCGACGCCGAGCATTTCGATGTCTCGCCGAGCGAGGCCGCCCGCATGGATCCTCAGCAGCGCCTGCTGCTCGAGGTCGTACACGAGGCTCTGGAGCACGCCGGAATCGTTCCGGGGTCGTTGCGGCACAGCCGCACCGGCGTGTATGCCGGCGCCTGCGCCACCGAATACGGCTACCTCGTGGCGAGCGAGCTGAGTCGCGTGGACGGCTGGTCGGGGACCGGCGCAGCCGGCAGCGTGATCGCGAACCGGGTGTCCTACACGTTCGACCTGCGCGGCCCGTCCGTCACCGTCGACACCGCGTGCTCGTCGTCATTGGTCGCGGTGCATATGGCCGTGCGCAGTCTGCGTTCCGGTGAGACCGACCTCGCTCTGGCGGGCGGAGTGAACCTTCTGCTCTCACCTGCGGTCACACGTAGTTTCGATGCGCTCGGCGCCATGTCGCCGACCGGCCGCTGTCACGCATTCGACGCGGCGGCGGACGGCTACGTCCGCGGCGAGGGCGCGGGTGTCGTCGTGCTCAAGCGTCTTTCGGATGCCGTACGCGACGGTGACCGCGTGCTCGCGGTGATCCGGGGCTCGGCGGTCAACCAGGACGGTCGCTCCAACGGCCTCCTGGCACCGAACCCGGCCGCGCAGATGGCGGTCCTGCGCGACGCCTACGCCGACGCGGGGATCGCCCCACGCGACGTCGATCTCGTCGAGGCACACGGGACCGGGACGCTGCTCGGCGACCCGATCGAGGCCCGTGCGCTGGGCACGGTGCTCGGCCGTGGCCGCCGCGCGGAGGCGCCCCTGCTGTTGTCCGCGGTCAAGACCCAGCTCGGCCACCTCGAGGCGGCAGCCGGGATCGCGGGCCTGATCAAGGCCGTGCTCGCGATCCGCAGCGGCGAGATCCCCGCGAATCCCGGTTTCTCGCAGCCCAATCCGCATATCCCTTTCGCCGAGCACCGCCTGCGCGTGGTGGCGGAGCCGACCCCCTGGCCGGAGTCCGGCCGTGCCCGGAGGGCGGGCGTATCCGCGTTCGGGTTCGGCGGCACCAACGCACACGTCGTGCTCGAGCAGGCGCCTACCGTAGGGCCCACGGCACGGCACGAGAGCAATGAGGGACCGGCGCGGCTCGCCGTGACAGGAGCCTCCCGAGCTCGCGTGGCGGCAACGGCGGCCCGGCTCGCCGACTGGCTTGCGAACGCCGATGCGACACCGGCCGATGTGGCTCTCGAGCTCGCCACCCGACGTTCGCGCGGCCGCTATGCGGGCTCCGTCGTCGCGCGCGACGTGGCCGGCGCGGTGGCGGGTCTGCGCGCCCTTGCGGCGGGCACGTCCGCCCCCGGCGTCGTCGCGCCGCTCGACCCCGTGGACCCCGGTGTGGTGTTCGTGTTCTCGGGTCAGGGTTCGCAGTGGGCTGGGATGGGTCGGTCGTTGTTGGTGGCGGAGCCGGCGTTTGGTGCTGCTGTGGATGAGATCGATGTGGATTTTGTTGCGGTGGTGGGTTTCTCGTTGCGTGGGGTGTTGGAGTCGGGTGAGCCGGTGGTGGGTATCGATCGGATTCAGCCGGTGTTGGTGGGTGTGCAGTTGGCGTTGGTGGCGTTGTGGCGTGCGCATGGTGTGGAGCCGGATGCGGTGGTCGGTCATTCGATGGGTGAGGTTGCGGCTGCTGTCGTGTCGGGTGGTTTGTCGGTGCGGGATGGGTTGACGGTGATTGCGACGCGGTCGCGGTTGATGCGGCGGGAGTTGTCGGGTCAGGGTGCGATGGCGTTGCTCGAGCTCGACGCCGCAGAGGCGGAACACCTCATCGCACGCTTCGAGGGAGTGTCCGTTGCCGTGGTCGCGTCTCCGCGGCAGACAGTGGTGGCGGGTGCGCCGGGGCAGGTGGATGCTGTGGTCGCTGAGGTGACGGGGCGGAATCTGTTGGCGCGTCGGGTGGAGGTGGATGTGGCGTCGCATCATGCGACGGTGGATCCGATTCTGGGTGAGTTGCGTGCGGAGCTTGCGTCGATCTCGCCGCGGGCGCCGCGTATCCCGGTGTATTCGACGGTGCAGCCGGGGCAGACCGCGCCGGTGTTCGATGCCGCGTACTGGGCGGACAACCTACGCCGACCGGTGCGATTCGCCGACGCTGCGGGCGCCGCACGCGAGCGGCACGGCACGTTCGTAGAGGTCTCTCCCCACCCCATACTCACCTACTCGATCGACGACACGCTCGGCAACGACGGGCATCGGACGCTCGGCACCCTGTCGCGCGACGGCGACGAGGTCCTGGATTTCCACACGGCTTTGGCCACCGTCGCACCCGTGCCCAAGGGGACGCGGCAGGGGCCGCACATCGACCTGCCGACCACGCCGTGGCACCACACCCGACATTGGGTGGAGTCGGTCGAGTCCCGTTCCGAGGCGGGATTCTCCGCGCGACCCGGGACATTGCTGGGCGACCCCGTGCGACTCGCCGGTGACCGGCCGGCGGTGCTGTGGCGTGCGCGCTTCTCGCCCGCTGCTCGTCCCTACCCGGGTGAGCACCGCATCCACGGCGCCGACGTGGTGCCGCTGTCCGTGCTCCTGCGCACGCTCGCGACCGCAGCCGGGGAGGCCGGGGCCCTCGGTGTCGAGGACGTGCGGCTCGAACGCCCGGTGCCCGCGAACGCTCCTGCGACGCTGCAGGTCACGGCTTCCGACGGCGCGATCTCACTCGCCGTCGAGGGTGCCGCCCGCAACATCGCGGGGCGCCTGGGAGCGCCGGACAACGTGCCGCTCGTCGTAACCGGCCTCGCAGATGCACCGGATCTGGCGCGGCGGCTCGAGGAACTCGCGCGCGGGTGGGGTGTCGAGGGGACCGCCTACTCGTGGCGTGCCACCACGCTTCGCCACGCGGAGGGAGTCGTATCCGCCGACATCGCGGGTTCCGGAGACGCCGTGCTCGACGCGGCCGCGACTCTCGCGCGCCTCGTCGACGAGGACCCGCGCCTGCTCGTGCCCGAGGCCGTCGAATCCGTGACACTGGCTGCCGACCCTGCCGAGCGGGGCACCGTCGTCGCGCGCCGACGTGCGGGCGAGCAGCTGGTCGTAGACGTCGACCTCTTCGACGGGGCGGGATCTCGCTACGGGACCATACGCGGGGTCCGCTACGCCGCAATCGAACCCGCCGACTCCGAGCGCGACGCCGTTCCCGAGGAGATCGTGCACGTCCGCGACTGGACGGTGTGGGAGCCTGAATCCACGGGCGCGACCCCGGTGATCTACCGGGCGGCCCGGCGCGAGGGCGAGAGCGATCTGGACGCCGCGACGCGTATGGCCACAGAGGTCGCAGCACTCGCCGGGCGCGAGTCCGCGGCGCCCCTCTGGCTGATCACCCGCGGTGTGGCGGACGGAACCGGCGACGCCGCGGAGGGCGTGCTGTGGGGGCTGGCCGGCGTCGCCGCCGCCGAGTACCCCGAGCGCTGGGGCGGCGTCCTGGACCTTCCCGCGGACGGCGGCGACTACTCGGCCGACGTCGATCACGCGACAGGAGGCTCGAGCCGCGAGCCGATCCGGCTCCGCGATGGACGCCTCGAGGTCGCTGGGATCGTGACCGCCGAGGGCCCCGCTGCGGCACCGCCGGCGCTGCGACCCGATGCCTCCTACCTCGTCACCGGCGGTCTCGGCGCGATCGGCCTCGTCGCCGCCGCGCGTCTCGCCGACCGCGGCGCGCGGCGACTCGTGCTCGTCGGTCGTACCGGCCTCCCACCGCGCTCCGAGTGGGACCGTGCCCAGGGCGCCGTTCGGGTGCGGATCGACGCGGTCCGCGCCCTCGAGCGTCGAGGGGTCGCCGTCGATGCGGTGGCGCTCGACGTGGCCGAACCCGGCGCGCTCGCGGCCGCTGTCGCGGAGCGCGACCGCGCCGGCGCCCCGCCTGTCCGAGGAGTCGTACATGCCGCCGGCGTCGCGGATGCGTCGCTGTTATCCGCCCTCGACGCCGCTGGCGCGCGGCGGGTCCTCGCGCCGAAGGTGGCTGGTGCGCAGGCGATCTCGGAGACTTTTCCGCCCGGCGAGCTGGACTTCCTGCAGCTCATCGGTTCGGCCGGCGCCGCATACGGGATCCCGGGCCAGGGCGCTTACGCGGCCGGCAATGCGTACCTGGACGCGATCGCCCGCGCCCGCCGCGCCGCCGGTGACCGAGCGGTGAGCCTCGCCTGGGGCGCCTGGAGGGACACGGGATTCGGCGCCGACGCCGCGGTGGTCGCCGCGGAGCTGGAACGCCGCGGTACCCGTCCGCTGCGGCCCCGGGAGGCTCTGGCGGCGTGGGACCGGGCCGAGGGCCTCGAGGTCGCGCACGTGATACTCGTTCCGCGGCCGACGGCCGACGCCGTCCGTCCGGCGGGTGACGCGCCGTCGTGGGCGGATCGTTCTGCGGACGAGGTCCGCAGCGAATTCGAGCACGGCCTGCGCGCGATCCTCGCTCGCGAGTTGCGCCTCGACGATTCGGAGCTGGAGGCGGATCGCCCGTTCGCGGAGCTCGGCCTGACCTCGATCATGGCGATGTCCATCCGCCGTGACGCCGAGCAGCTCGTAGGGACCGAGCTGTCCGTGACGATGCTCTGGAACCACCCGACGATCGCGGATCTGGCGGCACACCTGACCGAACGGGTCGGAGCCGGCGGTGCCGAGGAGCCCGTGCACGACGCCGACGAGTCGGCCGAGGAATCCGCGGGCGACGGAGATGCGTTCCTGGACAGCCTGTTCGCGAGCGCAGAGGAGGACGCCCTGTGACGACCGACGAATTGCGGGCCTGGCTGGTCGGTTACATCGTCGACCGATTCGGGGCGGACCCGGCGGTCGTGGACCCCTCTGCGCCGCTCACGGATCTCGGTGTCGGTTCGAAGGACGCCGTCGTATTGTCCGGCGAGCTGGGTGAGCGCCTGGGTCGCCCGGTCTCGCCCGTCGAGTTCTGGGAGCATCCGACCATCGACGCGCTTGCGGCGTACTTCACCGGCGCCGCAACGGAATCCATGACCGGCACGCCTGATGCTCCGGTCGCCGCGGCGGACGCCCCGATCGCGATCGTGGGCCTCGGCTGTCGTCTCCCGGGCGGGATCGACGGGCCGGACGCATTCTGGGACCTGCTCGCCGAGGGGCGCACCGCCATCGGCGAGGTGCCCCCGGACCGCTGGGCGCCATGGGACGACGGCAGCAACGAGGTGGCGGCAGCGCTCGCCGGCACCACCCGTTGGGGCGGCGTGCTCGACGACATCGCGGGCTTCGACGCCGAGCACTTCGACATCGGCGTCCGCGAGGCCTCGCGGATGGACCCGCAGCAGCGCCTGGTTCTCGAGGTCGCCCACGATGCGCTCGAGCACGCCGGAATCGCCCCGGACTCGTTGCGGCACACCCGCACCGGCGTCTTCATAGGCGCCTGCCTCTCGGAATACGCCTTCCTGGGCGCGGCCGATCTGCCTGCCGTGGACGCGTGGAGCAATACAGGTGGCGCGCTGAGCATCATCGCGAACCGGGTTTCGTACCTGCTCGACCTGCGCGGCCCGTCGCTAACGGTCGACACCGCGTGCTCGTCGTCGCTCGTCGCACTGCATCTGGCCTGCCAGAGCCTGCGTACCGGCGAATCGGAGACCGCTCTGGTAGGCGGCGTCAATCTGCTCCTGTCTCCGGTCGTCTTCGGGGGCTTCGACGCCTCCGGTGCCCTGTCCCCGAACGGTGAGTGCCGGGCATTCGATGCCGCCGCAGACGGTTTCGTGCGTGGCGAGGGGTGCGGTGTCGTCGTGCTCAAACGGCTCGCAGATGCCGAGCGCGACGGAGACCGCGTCCTTGCCGTGGTACGCGGGTCGGCCGTCAATCAGGACGGTCGCTCCAACGGGCTCGTCGCTCCGAACCCCGCCGCGCAGATGGACGTGCTGCGTGCCGCCTACGCGGCCGCCGGCGTCCCGCCGCGGGAGGTCGACTACGTCGAGGCCCACGGCACAGGCACCGCGCTCGGCGACCCGATCGAGGCCCGTGCATTGGGGACCGTCCTGGGCCGGGGGCGCAAAGCCGACGCTCCGCTCCTGATCGGCTCTGTCAAGACCAATGTGGGACACCTCGAGGGTGCGGCGGGAGTCGTCGGGCTGCTGAAGGCGGTCCTGGCGGTGAGGCGGGGCGAGATCCCGGCGTCGCTGCACTACTCGGAGCCCAACCCGCACATCCCGTTCGACAAGCTGCGCCTGCGGGTCACCGACGGACGCCTGCCGTGGCCGTCCACAGGCCGCCCGCGGCGCGCCGGGATCTCGTCGTTCGGCTTCGGAGGCACCAACGCGCACGCCGTCATCGAGCAGGCGCCGGTCGGGGCGGACGCACCGGTTCCTACCGCGACCCCGGTCACCACACTCGTGGTGTCCGGGAGCGACGAGGCGCGCGCCGCCGCCTGGGCGACCCGCCTTGCGGACTGGCTCGAGGGCCCCGGGGCGGACGTACCGCTCGGCTCGGTGGCTGTGGAACTCGCCCGCCGTGCCCACGGCGTGCGCGGCGCGGCCGTCGTCGCGCGCGATGCGGCCGGTTCGGTGGCCGGGCTCCGCGCCCTCGCTGCGGGCGAGCAGCGGGACGGCGTCTCGCCGGTGCCGGAGATAGGCAGCGCTGCACCGGTGTTCGTGTTCTCAGGCCAGGGATCGCAGTGGGCGGGTATGGGCCGCCGTCTCCTCGCCGACGACCCGGTTTTCGCCGGTGCGGTCGATCGCCTCACGCCCGTACTGGCCGCCCACACCGGGCTGGACCTGCGGGCGGTCCTGGAGAGCGGCGGACCGCTGCGGGGTGATGCAGTGGTACAGCCCGCCATCTTAGGGCTCCAGCTCGCGATCGTCGAATCACTCGCGGCCCGGGGCATATGGCCCAAGGCCGTGCTCGGTCACTCCGTGGGTGAGGTCGCCGCCGCAGTCGTGGCCGGCGCGCTGCGTGAGGAGGACGGTGCCCGCGTGATCGGCGCACGCGCGCGCCTGATGTCCGAGGCCGGGCCGGGTGCGGTCGCGGTGATCGGGGCCGGCGAGGACGTTGTGCGTCAGCTGATCGCGGGGCACGACGGCGTCGAGATCGCGGTGTATACGTCGGTTCGACAGATCGCCGTCGCCGGCCCGGTGGATGCGGTCGACGACGTGCTCGCCGCTGCAGCGGAGCGGAACCTGTTCGCGCGCAGGGTCGATATGACGGTCGCGTCGCATACGGCTCTGATGCAGTCGGTCGTCGCACCCCTGCAGGCCGAGCTGGAGGACCTCGAGAGCCTGCCCGCGGCGCTGCCGTTCTTCTCGACCGTGAACGAGACCGAGACACCTGTCGTCGACGCGGCGTACTGGGCCGCTAACGTGCGGCAGCCGGTACGACTGCGACAGGCGATCGAGGCCGCCGCGCAGCGCTTCTCGACATTCGTCGAGATCGGCGCGCAGCCGACGCTGCTGCGCGCGGTCACCGACACGGTGCCGGAGGCGCGGACCATCGCCACGCTGTCGCGAGACGGGGACGACACGGTCGCCCTCGAGGCCGCCGCGCTGGCGCTCGGTGCCAACCCGTCCGTACCGGACGCACCCCGGCCGGTCGTCGGTCTCCCCGCCACGCCCTGGCGGCAGACCCCGCATTGGCTGCCGGCTCCCGCCGCCGGATCCATTCGGTCCGGCATGCACGTGGACACGGCCGACATAGTCGACGGGGTACCCGCCGACTGGCGGTACGAGTTGACCTGGCCCGAGCGGACGGCACCGGCCGCCAGCGCGACGATCCGTTCCGCGCCCGCGACCTGGCTGGTCGTCGGCGATCCCGAGCTCGCCGACGCGCTCGGAGGCACCGCGATGTCGACCGATCTGTTCGCGATCGGTGGGATCGACGCCGAGGTCGCGGTCGCGCGCGCCGACCGTGTCGTGTTCGCCCCGCGTCCGGTTGGTTCCTCCACGGCCGAGCACACCGCGCGCGCCCTCTTCGACGCGGCCCGCGCCGTCGCCGTCGCGGTCGCGGCCGGCGGGCACGCCCGCCTGCATCTGGTCACGCGCAACGGGCAGCCCGTCGTCGACGGCGAGCCCGCCGATCCCGCGCACGCGGCACTGTGGGGTCTCGGCCGGACGCTCGCGCTCGAGAACGCGGAGACGTGGGGTGGTCTGCTGGACGTCGACGCGTCGGTGCCCGAGCGGGTGATCGCCGGATACCTGCGCGCCGAGGCCGACGCGGACGGGTCGGGTGGTGAGGACCAGGTCGTATACCGCGCCGGACGCCGCCATGTGCCGCGGCTGGTGCCGGCGTCGCCCGGCCCGCAGGGCGAGATCGACACCGACGGTGCGCATCTGGTGGTCGGTGCGACCGGCAACCTCGGCCCGGCGGTACTGCGCGAGTTGGCGCGCCTCGGCGTCGGCACCCTGGTCGCCGTGTCGCGCGCTCCCGGCGACAGACTCGACGCACTGGCCTCCGAGCTCGCGGCGCGGGGGACGCGCCTCGTCGTCGCCGCTGCGGACGCGACGGACGAACCGGCGATGGCCGCGCTGCTGGCGCGGTTCGGCAGCGAGCTGCCCCGGCTCGCGGGAGTACACCTCGCCGCGTTCGGCGGGGGACCGGTGACCCTCGCGGAGATGACCGATGGGGATGTCACCGCGATGTTCGCGCCCAAGCTCGGCGCCGCGGAGATCCTCGATCGCCTCACGCGCCGCATCGACCTGAGCCACTTCACGGTGTTCACGTCGATCTCCGGGCTCACGGGCTCGCGGTGGCTCGCTCACTACGCGGCGACCACGACATTCCTCGACGCGCTGGTCTCGGCGCGACGTGCGGCCGGGCTTCCCGGCAGCGCGGTGAACTGGGGTCTGTGGGCGTCGCTGGACGCCCGGCAGGGGGAACTCGAGCGCCAGGCCACCGCGGGGTCCGGTCTCGTCCCCATGGACGACGACACCGCGATCCGCGCACTCGGCCCGGCGCTCGCCCGCGGCGGCCGCTCCGTGGTGGTCGCCGCCGACTGGCCGCGCATGGCCGCCGCCTACCGGATCCACGCCGCGTTGCGGCTCGTCGACGAACTCGCCACGGATGCCCCCGACGAGGCCGTGACCGCCTTCCGGCAGGAGCTCGCCGCCGCCGATCCCGAGCGACGTTACGAGATGCTCGAGAACCGCGTCGCGGCGGCGGTCGCCGGTGCCCTGGGCGTCTCGCCGGAACTGGTCGACCGACGGTCCGGATTCTTCCAGGCCGGCATGGACTCGCTCACCGTCGTGACCGCGGCGCGCGCACTCGCCCGCGACGTAGGTGACGTCCTGCCGACCTCCGCGGTCTTCGACTACCCGACGGTCGTTGCACTTGCGGGACACCTCGCGAGTGTGCTGCCTGAGTTCGCCGGCGACGCAGCGGAGCCCGACGACGACTACGACGACCTCAGCGAAGACGAACTCCTGGCCCAGCTCTCGGAAAGGCTCAGCTAGCCATATGACTGCCGCACCCGACCGCCGCGCGATCCTCACGGACGCGCTGCGCCGCATCGACGACCTGAGCGCGCGGCTCGCCGTCGCCGAGGAGGGCGACCGTGAACCGATCGCCGTCGTCGGCATGGGCTGCCGCCTGCCCGGCGGAGTGATGGGTCCCGACGACTTCTGGGGCCTGCTCGAGGAGGGGCGCGACGGCGTCGTGCGCGTGCCCGGCGACCGGTGGGACGCCGATGCGCTGTATTCGCCCGACCACACCGTGCCGGGCACCATCGTGAACCGTGAGGGCGGGTTCCTCACGGGCTGGGACCCTGCCGAGTTCGACGCCGAGCACTTCGGCATATCGCCGCGCGAGGCCGCCGGTATGGACCCGCAACAGCGGCTGCTCATGGAGGTCGCCTGGGAGGCGCTGGAGCACGGCGGCATCGTGCCCGAATCGCTGTCCGGTAGTCGCACGGGCGTGTACGTGGGCCTGACGACTACGGACTATTCGCTGCGCCTCGCCGGTGCGCTCGCTCCCGAGGAGATCGACCCCTACGTGCCGTTCGGCAGCGCGCACAACTTCGCGGCCGGGCGCCTGTCCTACTTCCTGGGCCTCCGCGGCCCCGCGGTGGTGCTGGATACCGCATGTTCGTCGTCGCTGACCGCCCTGCACCTCGCCGCGCAGGGGCTGCGCAAGCGCGAGACCGACGCCGCGCTCGTCGCGGGTGTGAACCTCGTGCTCAGTCCGGAGAACAGCATCGCGTGCTCACGCTGGGGAATGCTCGCCCCGGACGGACGATGCAAGGCGTTCGACGACGACGCCGACGGCTATGTGCGCAGCGAAGGCGCGGGCGTGGTCGTGCTCAAGCGGCTCTCGGACGCCCAGCGCGACGGCGACCGCGTGCTCGCGGTGGTACGCGGCACGGCCGTCAACCAGGACGGAGCCAGCAGCGGCCAGACGGTGCCCAACGGCCCGGCGCAGCAGGCGCTCATCCGGCAGGCTCTCGGCGACGTCGCGCCCTCGGATGTGGACTACATCGAGGCGCACGGTACCGGGACGTCGCTGGGGGACCCCATCGAGCTCGACACCCTGCATCGCGTCTTCGGGGATCGCGGGGACTCGGCGCCGCTGGTCGTCGGCACTGTGAAGACCAACCTCGGCCATCTCGAATCCGCGGCGGGTATAGCGGGTTTCATCAAGACCGTGCTGGCCCTCCAGCATGCCCGGATCCCCCGGCTACTACATTTCACGCGGCTCACCTCACGCGCGACCGAGGGTGCCTCCGAGTTCGTCTTCCCGACCGACACCACCGCCTGGCCCGAGGTGGACCGGCCGCGCCGCGCCGGAGTGTCGTCGTTCGGCGTGAGCGGCACGAATGCGCACGTCGTCGTCGAACAGGCGCCGATGCCGGTGCAGGCCGACGGCGACGATGCCCGACAGGAGGTCTCGACGCTGCTCGTGTCGGGCCGCACACCGCAACGCGTGGCGGCGGCCGCGGGGCGTCTCGCGGACCGGCTCGCCGACTCCGACGCCGACCTTGCCGACATCGCATCCGCGCTCGCGTACGAGCGCGCCCGGTTCCCTCGCGTCGCCGCCGTGGTCGCGGCGGACCGGGCACAGGCGATCGCCGGACTCAGTGCGCTTGCCGGCGGCTACCAGGCGCCCGGCGTCGTGCCCGTGGCGGCGTCGCCCGGACCGGGAACGGTGTTCGTCTTCTCCGGCCAGGGTTCACAGTGGGCAGGCATGGGCCGGGCACTACTGGGATCGGAGCCGGCGTTCGCGGCGGCCGTCGACGAGATCGACACGGACTTCCGCGAGGTGGTGGGCTTCTCGCTACGAGACCTGCTCGAATCCGGCGATCCCGTGACCGGCATCGACCGCATCCAACCCGTACTCGTTGGCGTTCAGTTGGCCCTGGTGGCGTTGTGGCGCGCGCACGGCGTGGAGCCGGACGCCGTGATCGGTCATTCGATGGGTGAGGTCGCAGCGGCCGTGGTCTCGGGCGGCCTGTCGGTCCGCGACGGACTCACGGTGATCGCCACGCGGTCGCGGCTGATGCGGCGCGAGTTGTCGGGGCAGGGCGCTATGGCGCTACTCGAGCTCGACTCGGACGCCGTCGAGACGCTGCTCCAGGACTTCGCCGATGTATCGATTGCTGTGGTCGCCTCGCCGAAGCAGACCGTCGTCGCGGGTCCGCCCGAGCAGGTCGATGCCGTCGTCGCCGCCGTCACGGCACAGAACCTGCTGGCGCGCCGGGTCGAGGTGGACGTGGCGTCGCACCACGCGACGGTCGACCCGATCCTCGGCGAGTTGCGGCAGGAGCTTGCGTCGATCTCACCGCGGACGCCGCGGATCCCCGTGTACTCGACCGTGCGACCCGGCGAGACGAACCCCGTCTTCGATGCCGCGTACTGGGCGGACAACCTCCGCAGGCCGGTACGGTTCGCCGATGCGGTCGTCGCCGCAGGGGCCGGCCACGGCACATTCGTCGAGATATCGCCCCACCCGATCCTCGGTCACCCGCTCGGCCAGTGCCTCGACGGACACCGTGTCCTCGGCACTCTCGCGCGCGATACCCACGGGGGAGTGACCTTCGGCGCGAACCTGCTCACCGTTCTCGGGGCGGGAACCGCGAATGTGCCGCGGCGGCCACGCACCGACGGCGTGCTGCCCACGATGGCGTGGCAGCACGGCCGCCACTGGATCACGCCCGCGACGCCCCAGGCCGCACCCGCCCATGCCGTCGCGGCGCCTGATGGCGGTCCGCACGGCTGGTTCCTGACGCTCGATCACCCTGCTCGCGAGCTCACCGCCGCGACGGATGCGGCACGACCGTCGCAGCGCTGGCTGGTTCTGGCCGACCAGAGCGGAGCGCGCCTCGCGGAGTTACTCGGCGGAGGCTCGCGGCACCTGGCCGCAACCAGCGTCACGGAGAACCCGGACGCCGTTCGCGCCGCGCTCGCCGACGTGGACCGGGTGGTCTACGCGCCGCCGGTCGCGCCAGATCGGATCGGTCCCGCGCCCGCGCGCGAAGTCACGGTCGCCGTCGCTCGCCTGGCTGCTCTGCTGCGCGACGCGGGCTCGGCGCCGCGCCTCACGATCTTGACCCGGAACGCCGTCGCCACCTCCGAGGGCGAGGGCGCGAACCCCGCACACGCCGCCGCATGGGGGGCGGGACGCACGCTGGCGCTGGAGCTCCCCGCAGTGTGGGCCGGGCTCATCGACGTCGATGCCGCGCTGCCGCCGGCGCTGGTCGCCCGCGCCCTGCACGCCGAGGCGGCGGCGGAGGACCGCGAGGACCAGGTGGTCTACCGCTCCGGCGTGCGCCGGGTCCCGCGCCTGCGCCGTGGTTCGGCCGCGCCCGCAGTGACACGGCTGGACGGCGACGCCGCGCAGCTCGTGGTGGGCGCGACAGGCAACATCGGCCCGGATCTGGTGCGGGGACTCGCACAGCTGGGCGCGGGAACGGTGGTCGCCGTGTCCCGTCGCGGCACGCTTCCCGACGGCTTGGGCGACCTCGGTGAGACCCGCGTGATCCCCGTCGCCGCGGATGCCGCCGACGCCGACGCGATGCGAGAGCTGTTCGCGCGGTTCGGATCCGATCTCCCACCGCTCGACGGCGTATACCTCGCGGCACTCGCGGGCGGTGCAGGTGAACTCGCCGATCTCGGGGAGGCCGACGTCGCCGCGATGTTCGCACCCAAGGTCGACGCCGCAGCCGTGCTGCACGAGCTCACCATCGAGCATCCGGTGCGCCGATTCGTTCTGTTCTCGTCGATCACGGGCATCCTCGGATCGCGCTGGCTCGGCCACTACACGGCCGCCAATGCGTACGCCGACGGCCTCGCCGCCGCTCGGCGGCTGGCGGGCCTCCCGGCCACCGTCGTGGACTGGGGTCTGTTCGCGTCGTGGGCCGAGGCGCAGCCCGAGACCGCGGCGGCGGGGCTGGAGCCGATGCCGAACGGGGCCGCGGTCGCGGCCCTCGCCCACGCATTGGGGTCCGACGCACCGACCCGTTCGATCATCGCCGGAGCCGACTGGCCGCGGCTGGCCGAGGCCTATCGCACGCGGGTGCCGCTCCGCGTGGTAGACGACCTGCTCGATGCCACGAGTGCGGATATCGCGGATCTGCCGGCTCCGCTGCCCGGCACACTCCTCGGCCCCGAATCGGATGCCGGAAACCGCTGGGATGCCGCTCTTCTCGCGTCGGCGCTGCCCTATCCCACACCGCACCGGGTGCAGGGCACCGAGCTCGTTCCCGTGTCCGTACTCGCCGCTACGCTCGCCGCGGCGGGTGCCCGCGCCGGTACGGAAGCGCTGCGGGACATCCGGTTCGAGTACCCCGTGCTGCTGGACCAGCCGCGGGCCGTGCGTGTCGCGGTCGAAGACGGACGGATCGCGATCACGTCGCATACCGACCCGTCGGCTCCCGTCGATCGCTGGGTGCGGCACGCATCCGCGGCGATCGGTACCGCGGACGGTGGGCATGTCGAGCCCGACACGACCGAGATCCCCGATTACAGCGAGGCCGCCGCCGAGGACCTCGCCCGCTCGTGGGGCGTCGAAGGCCGCCCCTACGCGTGGAGCGTCACCGGCCACACGGCCGCTCCCGGCGCCCTGCGGGCCGAGATCCGTCTGCCGGACGAGGGCCCCACGTCGACCGTGGCTGCGGCGCTCGACGCCGCGGTACATGTCGGACGGCTGCTGGGACGCGTCGGCGACGGCCTGCTGCTGCCGTCCGCTCTAGGCGGCATCGCGATCGGCGCGCCCGGCCGCGACGCTTGCGTCGTCGATGCCAGGCGTCGGCTCGCGTCCGACGGGTCGCTCGCTGTCGACCTGCGGGTGACGCGTCCTGACGGTGCGCCGTGGCTGGAGCTGACCGACCTGCGCTACTCGGCTGTCTCGGTGGCGGACCCGGACGTGCTGCAGGGGGATCTGCCCGCGGCCACCCTGGACCTGACGACGATGAGCGTGGCCGAGGCCCGCGAGGCGATCGGTTCCGCGATCCGCGCCGTGCTGGCGAGGGAACTCGGCATGCCTACCGACGCGGTCGACGTCGACCGCCCGTTCCCCGAGCTCGGACTCGACTCGATGATGGCGATGGCCGTGCTCCGCGATGCGCGGGCACTTGTCGGCGTCGAGCTCTCGGCCACGCTGCTGTGGGACCACCCGACGGTCGCGCTGCTGTCCGCGCGTCTCGCCGAGATGGTCGCGGGCGCAACGGATCCCGAACCGGATCCCGGTGCGGGCGGCGACGATCTGCCCGGGACCGGCGATGAGGCCGGGCTGCTGGACGAGTTGTTCGACAGCGTCGAGACGCTGTAGGCGAGGACTGGAGAGAACATGAGCGAGCAGCAGGCCGCGCGCGCAACGACATACGACCGTGTGGCGAGCATGTCCGACGCACAGCGCGGTGCTCTGTCCGAGCGTTTCGACAAGTCCGCGAAGATAGCGGCGGCGGAGCCGATCGCCGTCGTGGGCATCGGCTGCCGGTTCCCCGGCGGCGCCGCCGGGCCCGAGGCGTATTGGGACCTGCTACGCGGCGGCGTCGACGCGGTCACGGAGGTGCCCGCCGATCGCTGGGACGCCGACGCCTACTACGACGCCGACCCGCAGGTGCCGGGGCGCATGCCATCGAAGTGGGGCGCGTTCCTTCCCGACGTGCGCGGATTCGACGCCGAGTTCTTCGGGATCTCGCCCCGCGAGGCCGAGGCCATGGACCCGCAGCAGCGAGTCCTGCTCGAGGTCGCCTGGGAGGCCCTGGAGAACGCCGGGATAACCCCCGACGCGGCGTCCGGCACTCGTGCGTCGGTCACCGTCGGCGTGTATTACAACGAGTACCAGGCGGCATCCGCGGGCGACCCGGACGCCATCGACGCGTACTCCGCGACCGGCAATGCGCACAGCGTGACGGTCGGGCGTATCGCCTACCTGCTCGGCCTCCGCGGTCCGGCGGTCGCCGTCGACACGGCGTGCTCGTCGTCGTTGGTGTCCGTGCATCTCGCGTGCCAGAGCCTGCGGATGCGCGAGAGCGACCTCGCCCTCGCGGGCGGCGTCAACCTGATCCTGCGACCGGAGACCCAGCTGGCGCTGGGGAAGTGGGGGATGCTGTCCCCGCGCGGCCGGTGCAGCGCGTTCGACGCGTCCGCCGACGGCTTCGTACGCGGCGAGGGTTGCGGCGTCGTGGTGCTGAAGCGTCTGACGGACGCCGTACGCGACGGCGACCGTGTGCTGGCGGTGGTGCGTGGCTCGGCGGTCAACCAGGACGGTCGCTCCAACGGCCTCACGGCACCCAATGCGCCGGCGCAGCGCGACGTGATCGCGGCCGCGCTGGGCGACCTACCCGCTTCGTCCGTCCACCTCGTCGAGACCCACGGCACGGGAACGGGTCTCGGTGATCCGATCGAGTTCGACGCACTCTCCCAGACGTACGGCGGCGGCGCCGGGCGCTGCGCCCTCGGTGCGGTCAAGACCAACATGGGACACCTCGAGGCCGCGGCGGGAATAGCGGGCTTCATCAAGGCTGTGCTCGCGGTCCAGCGCGGACAGGTGCCACCCAACCTGCACTTCGCGAAGTGGAACCCGGCAATCGATCCGTCCGGTACGCGTCTCTACGTGCCCACCGAGGCGGATCCGTGGCCCTCCGCGTCCGGGCCCCGGCGCGCGGCGGTCTCCTCCTTCGGCCTCGGCGGCACCAACGCACACATCGTCCTGGAGCAGGGGCCGGACGCGGTTGCGGCCGCCCCTGCCCAGGGCGTTCAGACGCTCGCCGTCGGCGGCCGGACGGGCGAGCGCATGCGGGCGCGCGCCGCCGACCTCGCCGAGTGGCTGGCCGGTGGCCGGGCGGACCTCGGCGATGTGTCCGCGGCCCTGCACTGTGAGGCAGACGGTGCTCCCGCGTCCGGCATCGTCGTCGCGCGCGACGTGGCCGGCGCGGTGGCGGGTCTGCGCGCCCTTGCGGCGGGCACGCCCGCCGCGGGCGTGGCCGAGGCCCAGGGGCGGTCCACGCCCGGTGTGGTGTTCGTGTTCTCGGGTCAGGGTTCGCAGTGGGCTGGGATGGGTCGGTCGTTGTTGGTGGCGGAGCCGGCGTTTGGTGCTGCTGTGGATGAGATCGATGTGGATTTTGTTGCGGTGGTGGGTTTCTCGTTGCGTGGGGTGTTGGAGTCGGGTGAGCCGGTGGTGGGTATCGATCGGATTCAGCCGGTGTTGGTGGGTGTGCAGTTGGCGTTGGTGGCGTTGTGGCGTGCGCATGGTGTGGAGCCGGATGCGGTGGTCGGTCATTCGATGGGTGAGGTTGCGGCTGCTGTCGTGTCGGGTGGTTTGTCGGTGCGGGATGGGTTGACGGTGATTGCGACGCGGTCGCGGTTGATGCGGCGGGAGTTGTCGGGTCAGGGTGCGATGGCGTTGCTCGAGCTCGACGCCGCAGAGGCGGAACACCTCATCGCACGCTTCGAGGGAGTGTCCGTTGCCGTGGTCGCGTCTCCGCGGCAGACAGTGGTGGCGGGTGCGCCGGGGCAGGTGGATGCTGTGGTCGCTGAGGTGACGGGGCGGAATCTGTTGGCGCGTCGGGTGGAGGTGGATGTGGCGTCGCATCATGCGACGGTGGATCCGATTCTGGGTGAGTTGCGTGCGGAGCTTGCGTCGATCTCGCCGCGGGCGCCGCGTATCCCGGTGTATTCGACGGTGCAGCCGGGGCAGACGGCGCCGGTGTTCGATGCCGCGTACTGGGCGGACAACCTACGCCATCCCGTGCAGTTCGCGGGCGCCGCGGCGGCGGCCGGTGAGCGGCACGGCACGTTCGTAGAGGTCTCTCCCCACCCCATACTCACGCACGCCCTCACCGATTCACTGGCGGAGCGCCGTGGCGCGCGGGTGCTCCCGACGCTCCTGCGCGACCAGGACGAGGCGCTGACGTTCCACGTGCACCGCGCCCAGGTCGCCGGGGTACCGGTCACCGGTGCGCCGCGCATCGACCTGCCGCCGCACACGTGGCAGCACAGTGAGTACTGGATGTCGCCGCCGGCGGGCGGGACACGCGTCTCAGGTGAGCATCCACTGCTGGGCGCCCATGTCGCCGTCCCGTCGGGCAGCGGCGATCTATGGAGCGGCGACGTCGGCCTGGCTGCGCTGCCGTGGCTCGCCGACCACCGGGTGCACGGCCAGGCGATCATGCCCGCTGCCGGCTTCGCGGAGGCCGTGCTGGCGGGAGCCGCACAGGCCTTCGGCGTAGATCCGGCGGCGGTGACGGTGCGCCGGCTCGAGGTGGAACAGATGCTCCCGCTTGCGGATTCGGTGCGTCTGACGACACAGCTGACGCGCACGGGCGACGCCACGGGTCGTGTGGAGGTGTTCACGGGCGACGGCGACACATGGCGCCGGCACGCGGTGGCCGACGTGGCGGCTGAAGCCGCCTCGACAGGAACGCCGGTGCGCGCGCGCTCGCACGATTCGGCGCCGGTGACCGGCGATCCGGTGGCGCCGAACGACTTCTACACCGCGTTGCGACGGACCGGTGCTCACCACGACACCGCCTTCGCGGCGCTCACCCGGCTGATCCGGGGCGACGGTGTCGCGGAGGGCGAGGCGGTGCTGCCGCCCACCGCGACTGCGCACCGCGGGCTCGTCCTGCACCCGGTCCTCCTGGACGCGGCGCTGCAGACGCTCGCCGCCGCGATGCCCGCCGACCGACTCGGCGGTGCGGGGGACGACACCTACCTGCCCGTGTCCGTCGAGGAGATCCAGGTGTTCGGCGTGCTCGGTCGCCAGGTGACATGCCGGGCGTCGTTCCGCAGCGTCGATTCCGAGGGCGCGCTCGGCGACGTCGTCGTGCTCGGCGAGGACGGCACCCTCGCGGCACGTGTGAACGGGGTCTTCCTCCGCCGCGTACAGCGGCGCACAGTCCCGCTTCCACTGGCGCAGAAGATGTTCCGAGCGGAATGGCTACGGGTCGAACCTCCCACGGGAGCTTCGACGCGGCCCGGTAGCTGGCTGGTCGTCGGCGCGGATGCCACGGAGTTCGCGCGTAGCTTCTCCTCGCCCGAGCGCCGGGTCGTCACGGCGTCCCTGGGCGACGACGCAGCGGTGTCGGAGGCGTTCGGGCAGGCGGCCGGTGATCCGGCGATGCCCCCGGTCGGCGTCGTCGTGCTCGTACCCGCCCTACAGGACGACGTCGACGGCACGGCGGCGCGCGATCTGCTCTGGCAGGTCACGTCCGTGGTGCGGACCGTCGCGACGGGATGGCTCGGCGAGCCGCCGCGCCTTTGGCTCGTGACCCGCGAGGGCATGGCAGTGCGAGCGGACGAACCCGGCGACCCCGGCGCCGGCGCACTGCGCGGCCTGGTTCGGGTCCTGGCGTACGAGCATGCGGGCCTGCGCCCCACGCTCCTCGATGTGCCTGAGGACGCCGACGCCGCGCAGGTGTTGACGGCGGAGACCGCCGGGGCGGACGACGTCGTCGCGTGGCGTGGTGGCGAGCGTTTCGCGGCCCGTCTCACACGTGCCGGCGACGCGGCTGTGGAGGCAGGGCCGACGGTGCGCGCCGACGGCGCATACATCGTGACGGGCGGCATGGGCGGCATCGGTCTCGTCGTCGCACGGCACCTCCGCGAGGTCGGTGCCGGGCGTGTGGTCCTCTCGGGTCGGCGCGCGCTCGACGCAGGAGACCAGGCCGAGGTGGACGCGCTCGGCGCCGAGTACGTGCAGGGCGATCTCTCCGAGCCGGGCACGGCCGAGCGGCTGGTCGCCGCGGCGGAGCGGGACGGGCTCACGCTCCGCGGGGTGCTGCACTCGGCTGCGGTGCTCGACGACCAGTTGGTCGCTGCTCTGACCCAGGACGCGCTGGCGCGTGTATGGGCGCCCAAGGTCACAGGTGCTCTACGCCTCGACGCGGCTGTCACGGACCGAGAGCTCGACTGGTTCGTCCTCTTCTCGTCGGTCGCGTCGCTGCTCGGGTCCCCGGGCCAGGGTGCCTACGCCGCGGCGAACGGCTATCTCGATGCGCTCGTCGACCGCCGCCGCGCCGCGGGGCTGCCCGCGACGTCGGTCCAGTGGGGCCAGTGGGCCGATGTGGGCCTGGCGCGCTCCCTCGCGATCGACGCCGTCGATCCGATGACCCCGGCTGAGGGCCTGGAGGCACTGGACGCTGTGCTTGCCGGCACCGACCGGGCCGTCGGCGTCGTCCGGCTACGGCTGGACCGCGCGGCCGCCGTGTTCCCGGAACTGAAGGGGCAGGGCTACTTCGCGCCGCTCGTCGCCGAGCTGGACTCGGCCGACGACGATGCATGGCCGGGCCTCGAAGCAGTACGCGCGATGCCTGCCGCGCAGGCGCGCGAAGCGGTACTGGACCGACTGCGATCCCGCATCTCGGCCGTGATGGGCTACGGCGCCGGCGGCGGCATCGATCCCGCCGAGCCGCTCACCAAACTCGGTATGGACTCGCTGATGGCGGTACGTATACGCAACGCCGCGCGCGCCGACTTCGGCATCGAGCCCCCCGTCGCGCTGCTCCTGCAGGGGGCGTCCCTCACCGACCTCGCCGCGGCGCTGGCCACTTCACTGGGGGTGGACGAGCCCGAGACCGATCAGGCCGACGCACCCGGCAGCGCCCTCGCGAGCCGTGTGCAGCAGCGCGCCGCGGCCCGCCGCCGCGCCGCATCTCGACGAAAGGAGACCGCATGACCCAGCGTCTCGACACCCAGGAGTGCCCCGAGGAGCTGGCCGACGCGATCGCCGTCGTCGGCGTGGCCGGGCGGTTCCCCGGAGCCCGCACCGTGGGGGAGTACTGGCGCAATCTGGTGGGCGGAGTCGAATCGATCGTCCCGCTGGACGAGGAGACTCTGCGCGCCCACGGTATCGATGACGACGCGCTCGCCGACCCCGGATACATCCGACGCGGCGCGCCGCTCGCGGGGCTCGACGAGTTCGACCCCGAGATCTTCGGTATCGGTGCGGCCGCGGCCCGCACGCTCGATCCGCAGCATCGCCTGTTCTTGCAGACGGTCTGGCACGCGATCGAGGATGCCGGGTACGACCCGCACGCGTTGGAGGGATCCGTCGGCGTGTTCGGCACCAGCTCTGCGAGCGGTTACCTCCTCAACAATCTGATGTCGCGACTCGACCCGCAGCGCGTCATCGGACAGGGCGCGTCGTTCGAGATGATCGATCTGTCGCTGCAGAACGACAAGGACCACGTCGCGACCCGCGTCGCGCACGCCTTCGACCTACGTGGCCCGGCTCTATCGGTGCAGACTGCGTGCTCCAGCTCCCTGCTGGCGGTGCACCTGGCATGCCAGTCTCTGCTGTCGGGTGAGACCGACGCGGCGGTCGCGGGCGGCGTGTCGATCCGAGTGCCCGACTCCGTGGGCTACTGGCACGAGCCAGGCGCCATGACGTCGCCGAGCGGGCGCTGCCGCCCATTCGACGTGCGCGCAGACGGCACGGTGTTCGGCAGTGGCGTCGGCGCGGTGGTACTCAAGACGGTCTCGCGCGCGCTCGCCGACGGCGACCGTATCCACGCGGTGATCCGCGGCTCCGCCGTCAACAACGACGGTGCGGGCAAGATGACGTATGCGGCACCCAACGCGGTAGGTCAGGCCGAGGTGATCGCAGAGGCGCACGCCATCGCGGGCGTCGACGCGTCGTCGGTGAGTTACGTGGAGACGCACGGGACCGCGACGCCGCTCGGCGACCCGATCGAGATCGACGGTCTTCGACAGGCTTTCGCACTCGCTTCGAGCGACCGGACGGGGCCGTGCCGGCTGGGGTCCGTCAAAGCCAACATCGGGCACCTCGAGGTGGCATCCGGCATCGCGGGCTTCATCAAGACCGTGCTAGCGCTGCGCAACCGCGAGCTGCCCGCGACGCTGCACTACACGGCGCCCAACCCGGAACTGCACCTCGAACAGGGGCCGTTCGAAGTGCAGGGCGAGAGCGCCCCGTGGGAATGGGACGGGCCGTTGCGGGCGGGCGTCAGCTCGTTCGGGGTGGGCGGAACCAACGTCCATGTCGTGCTCGAAGAGGCACCCGGGCACGAGACACCGTCGACCGCCAGCGGTCCGCACGTACTGACGCTCTCCGCGCGCAGCCCCGAGCGGATCGACGTGGCCCGCGTTCAGCTCGCCGACGAGCTCGCCGCCGACCCGGAGATATCCCTCGCCGACGTCGCGCACACGCTCGCATCGCGGCCCGCCGATGCGGTACGCCTGGCGGTCGCCGCGTCGGACGTCCACGGCGCCGTCGAAGCCCTACACGCGGGTGGCCCACCCACGACGGCCCCTGCCGGAGCCGGGGCCGACGGTCGCACCGTGTTCCTGTTTCCCGGGCAGGGTTCGCAGTACGTGGGCATGGCCCAGGGGTTGTACGAGGGCGAACCCGTGTTCCGAGACGCTTTCGACCGCTGCGCAGCGGGATTCGATGCCGCTTTGGGAATCGACCTGCGTGCGACAGTCTTCCGTGGTCGCCCGCGCGAGCTGGAACGCACGGATCGAACCCAGCCGGCGCTGTTCGCGGTCGAGTACGCACTCGGGAAGCTGCTCGAACACCACGGTGTCGTTCCGGCTGCTCTCGTCGGGCACAGCGTGGGCGAGTTCGTCGCCGCGACGCTGGCCGGCGTCATGGACCTGCCGTCGGCCGTCTCCGCGGTCGCCGAGCGTGCCACCCTCATGCAGCAGGCGCCCCGCGGTGCGATGATCGCCGTGCCGCTGGCGCCCGATGCGGCTGCTCCGTATCTCACCGCCGGCGCGCTCGACGTGGCTACCGTCAACGAGCCGGGCGCCTGCGTGGTGGCCGGCACGGAGGAGGACGTGGCGGCGCTCGCGGAGAAGCTCGCAGCCGACGGCGTCGCCGCCCGCCGCGTGCGCACATCGCACGCGTTCCATTCGCGGCTGATGGCGCCCGTTGTGGAGCGGTTCACGGCCTACATGTCCCGCGTCGAGCTCCGTGAGCCACGGATTCCGTTGCTCTCCAACGTGACCGGGGCACCCATGAGCGGCGCGGAGGCGACCGACCCCGGGATGTGGGGGCGCCAGATCCGGGCCACGGTGCGGTTCGCCGACGAGCTTGCGAGCGTGCTCGCGCAGCCGCATCGCGTGCTCGTCGAGGTAGGCCCGGGCGGCACACTCACGTCTGCCGCTCAGCGCCATCCGCGATGGGACGACGGGCACGCGGTCGTGCGACTCGTGCGGCACCGCGCACAGAATCGCGACGACCACGAGGCCTTCCGCGCCGGGCTGGGCGCGCTGTGGGCGGCCGGGGCGGCCGTGGATCTCGCGCCCGGCACCGGCGGGCGGCGGCTGCTCCTGCCCGGGTACCCGTTCCTGCGCGACACCTACTGGGTCGACTACCTCCCTGCCGAGCGGCGCTCCGGCGTGGGCTTCGGCTCGGCGGAGGCCGCCCGGGTCGACGATGATCCGTCCGCGGGGATCGAGGATCGGCTCGCCCGCGTGTGGGCGCAGTGCCTCGGGGTCGACTCGGTGGACCGCGGCGGCGACTTCTTCGACCTGGGAGGCGACTCGCTGATCGCGATCGGCGTCGCCATGGCGGCGGGGCACGAGGGCATAGACCTCACACCACAGGATCTCTACGATCACCCGACGGTCGCCTCGCTGGCGGCCGCGCTCGAAGCCCGCTACGAGGTCGGCGGTCTGGCCCGCGATCCCTCCGGCGACGCTCCGCTTCCCCTGCCTCCCAGCCTCGCCCGGCTGGTCTCGTCGGGCCTGGCCGACCCCGCCCAGTGGCGGGTGCCCATAGTGCTGCGGGTGCGCCGGGACATGGGTGCCGCGGACGTGCGCGCCGTCCTCACGGCCCTAGCGGAGCGGCACGACGCGCTGCGCGTGCGGCTCGCCGAGGTCGACGGCGTGTGGGAGCAGCAGGTCGATCCCTCGACCGACGTCTCCGTGACAACCGGATCCGGGCCGACGGCCGAGTCGGTTCAACGGCTCACTGCTGCGGGCGGACCGTCGCTCGCCGCTGAGCTGCTGACGGATCCCGACGGTGGCCCGTCGACCCTGGTGCTCGCATTGCACGGCCTGGCCGGCGAGGCGGAGTCCCGCGACGTCCTGCTGGCCGACCTCCTGACCGGGTTCGCGCAGCGTGCCGCAGGCGGCGATGTCGAATTAGCCGAGCCACCCGTGTCGTGGGCGCAGTGGTCACGGCGGTGCGGCAGCCTGGCCACACACCCCGATGTGCTTGCGAGCCGGTCTCATTGGCGCGACGCACTGTCGGGCGCGTCGTTGGCGCTCCCCGACCTCCCTGCGTCCCGCCGACCCGAACGCTCGGACCTGGTCCGGGTCGGTGGGACGCTCGGCACCGTCGCCACGAGCGAGGTCGACGATGCCCGGCGGCGCACCGGGATCAGGCTCGAGGAGCTCGCTCTCGCCGCGCTCGCGCGGGCCGCGGGTAGCGTCGTCGGGCCCGGCAGGCTCGCCGTCGATATGGGCGGCAGCGCCCGCGCCGTGCTCGAGCCGGACGTGAACCTGCGCCGTACGGCAGGCGCGTTCGCGACGGTGTACCCGGTCGCGGTCGACGCGGCTGCCGGTATCGATGCGGGCGCAGAGCTCGACGCCGCGCGCCAGGCCGTCCGCGCTGTACCGCACCACGGCCTGGGATACGGGCTGCTGCGGTACCTGCATGCGCCCACCGCCGCGGCATTCGCGCGGCTCAGGGAGCCGGACGTGCAGCTCGACGTGGTAGGCACCGTGCCGGACGCGCCACCGCACGATCCCGCGGCGCCAGTCGGGTTCGACCCCGACACGGCGCTCCCGGTGCGGGAGACCGTGCCGGCGCTGGGGCACGCACTCACGCTGCGTGTGTACCGCGCCGCCGGTGCACTGCACCTGGACTGGTGGTACGACGAGCAGCGCGTCAGCCGTGCGCGCGTCGACGCATTGGCCGCGGCGCTGCAGGTCGCGCTACCGGAGCTCGCGAGAAGTGCGGGCGCCGAGGATGATCCGGATGTCGACGAGCTGGAGCTCGTGGACCTGTCGGCGCTGGGCGCCGGAGGAGGAACCGCATGAACCGGCACGGACCGGCCGTGGAGGTCGAGGGGCTGACCAAGTCCTTCGGCGACTTCACGGCGCTGCGCGGAGTCGACTTCCAGATCGCGCCGGGCGAGATCCTGGGGCTGCTCGGCCCCAACGGCGCGGGGAAGACGACGACCGTCGACATCCTGGCGACGCTGTCGAAACCGACGTCGGGGCGGGCCGTGGTCGCCGGTCACGACGTCGCCACCGCTTCGGCGGCCGTGCGGCGCGAGATCATGCTGACGGGGCAGCACGCGTCGCTCGACGACATGCTCACCGGGCGCGAGAACCTCGTGCTGTTCGGCCGGCTCCAGGGACTGCGCAAGCCCGACGCTCGGACCCGGGCGGACGAGTTGCTCGCCCGCTTCGACCTCGAGTATGCCGCCGACCGTCGCGTCGGCACCTACTCGGGCGGTATGCGGCGGCGTATCGATATCGCGTGCGGGCTCGTGGTGCGGCCGTCGGTCGTATTCCTCGACGAGCCCACGACCGGCCTGGACCCGCGAAGTCGTCAGGGGGTGTGGGACCTCGTCGCCCGACTGCGCGACGAGGGGATCGCCACCCTCCTGACGACGCAGTACCTGGAGGAGGCGGACGAGCTCAGCGACCGCATCGTCGTGATCGACCACGGCACAGTGATCGCCGAGGGCACCGCCGACGAGCTCAAGGAGCGTACGGGCGCGACCTATTGCGAGGTCGTGCCGCGCCGGCGCGCAGACCTGCCGCTACTGGTCGATGCACTGGGTTCGCTGCTCCCGCCGCACCTGCGCACCCTCGAACCGGCGGCCGACCGGCTGTCGATGCCGGCGCCCGACGGCCCGCGGACGCTGGTCGAGGCCGTCTCCCGCATCGACGCGGCGGGGGTCGAGGTACACGACGTCGCGCTCCGCCGACCTTCGCTCGACGAGGTCTTCTTCGCGCTCACCGGCGACGCGCCCGGACCGGTGGAGGTGGGAGCGTGACGGTCCTGGCGACCACGGGCGCGCGGGAGGCCGTGCGTCCCGAGACGTCGCCGGTGCAGCAGTGGTGGGTGCTGACCACCCGTGCCGTCGTGCCGACGCTGCGCAACGGCGAGCTCGTCACGCAGGTCGCCGCGTCCGTGATGTTCACCATCGGCTTCTACTTCCCGCTCAAGAACTTCATGGGCGTGTACGCCGCCGAGATGAGCAGCTATGCGCAGTACCTGATGCCGCTGATCGCGCTGCAGGCCATCTGTTTCGCCGCGATCTCGAGCGGCTTCCGCTCGGCTACCGACTCGGTGGCCGGTATCGACCGGCGTTTCCGATCCATGCCGATCGGCAGGCTCACCCCCCTCGCCGCGCGCATGACCGCGGGCCTGTACCGGTGCGCCATCGCGCTCGCCATCTCGCTGGCCTGTGGTCACGTGATCGGCTTCCGCTTCTACGGCGGATGGCTGCACACCATCGCCTTCTGCGTGGTGGTGCTCCTGGTGGGTGCATCGCTCACGGTGTTCGGCGATCTGGTGGGCACCGCGACGCAGAACCCGGACGCTACGACGCACCTGATGATGCTGCCGCAGTTGGTCTTCGGGCTGCTGTCGGTGGGCGTGCAGCCGGTCGCGCGGTTCCCGAGCTGGATCCAGGGCTTCGTTCGGGACCAGCCGATCTCGCAGTTCGTGTTCGGTCTCCGGGCGCTCGCGGGCGACTCCACACCGGCGGCGGGCCAGGCGACGTGGGCTGTGGTCGGCCCGTCCGTGTACTGGGCGGGCGGCGTCGCGATCGTGTGCATCGCGCTGCACGCCGCCGTGTCCATGAGGAGGAACCGATGATCGCCGGCGCGGACGTGAGGGCCGTCCCGCAGCCGACGCCCGAGCGCTGGACCTACGGCGAGGGCGCATCGATCCTCTTGCGGCGCAACACGCTGCTATTGACGGGCCGGATCATCAAGCGGTGGTTGCGCGATCCCGCCACGCTGGCCGAGACCGCGCTGGTGCCGGTCGCGTTCCTGGTGACGCTCGACATCGTGCTCGGTGACGGCATCACGCGGATCGCGGGCTACGACGCGCTATACGGCAGCGTGCCGCTCGTGGCGATGGTCGCGGCGACGCAGGGGGCGACGGTAGGCGGCCTCGGCGTCATGCGCGAACGTGACGAGGGCTTACTCGCCCGGTTGTGGGTCCTGCCCGTGCACCGCGCGTCCGGAGTGCTGTCACGGCTCCTCGCGGAGGCGCTGCGGATCGTGGTGGCGACGGCCGTGCTCACCATTGCGGGCGTGGTCATGGGGCTGCGGTTCGAGAACGGCGTCCTGGGCGCCGTCGGCTGGCTGCTCGTACCGGTGGCGTTCGGGGTCGCGTTCTCCGTCGCCGTGCTCACGGTGGCGGTGTACGCGGCGCAGACCATCGTCGTCGAGGCGACCGCGCTCGTATCGGGCCTATGCATGTTCTTCTGCACCGGCTTCGTGCCGCTAGACCAGTACCCGAAGGCGTTGCGGCCGATCGTGGAGCACCAGCCGTTCAGCCTCACCGTCGAAGCTATGCGCGGGCTGGCGCACGGCGGAGCGGTGTTCGGTCCGCTGGTCGAGCTGCTGGCCTGGTCCGTAGGGGTGGTCGTGGTATGCGCTGTGCCGCTGGCCATCGGCTACCGCAAGGCGAGCCGTCGCGGATGACGACCCGGGAAAGGAATTGATGTTCGACGCCACCGAGATCCGGCCCCTCGCACGCAGCGAGGAGATGTTCGCGCAGACCCACAACTTCGTGGGACTGGGCGCGCACCTGAGCGGTCCCGTCGACGTGGACGCCCTGGCCGACGCGTTCGACGCGCTCCTCGAAGCCCGGCCCGTACTCGGTGCCCGGATCGAACCCGTCGGCGACGGGTGGCGCCTGGTCGCCGACGACCTGCTGCATGAGGGCATCGTCGTCGATCCGCCCGGCAGCGAGCTGCGGATCAGGTTCGACCAGTCCCAGGCGCTCGTCCACCTACGGGTGGTGCCCGACGGGGAGGCCACCGCAGCAACGCTCTACGTCCACCACGCGCTGGCGGACGGACATCACCAGTTCGCCCTCATCGAGGAGCTGTTCGCGCTGTATACGGCGTTGGTGACCACGGGGACCGTCGACCCCGGGCCGGCGAAACCCGCGCCGGAGCCTCTCGAGACCGTGCTCGCCGAGCGGGGCGTCGGCAAGGGGCGGCGTTCCGGGCTCGAACGCTTCGTGCCGGCGATGTTCGCGTACGACCTGCCGCCGTCCCGGCGCGCGGTGACGGGCGATGAGCCGGACAGGCCGGTGCTGGTGCCGATGGCGCAGCACACGCTGACCGAGGCCGAGACCGATTCCCTGGTCGCCCTGTCACGCGAGCACCGCGTGAGCCTGAACGGGATCCTGTCGGCCGCGGTGCTCGTCGCCGAGTGGCGGCTGCGCGGCGAGGCGCGGATTCCGGTGCCCTACCTGTATCCCGTGGACCTGCGTTACGTACTGACGCCCGCCGTCTCGGCCACGGGCTGCACGAATCCGGTCGGAGTGGCGACCTATCTAGCCGAGATCGACTCGGGTACCGACGTTCTCGCCCTCGGCCGAGAGATCGCAGAGGCGTTCCGCGCCGACCTGTCCGAGGGTGTGCTGGCACAGTCCCTGTTGCACTTCACACCCCAGTACGCCGGCAACCCGCCGGGTCTACCCGACGTGGTGATGCTCACGGACAACGGGGCGATCCCGCCCGTACCGATGCCGCCCGGCGTGGAGCTGACGGCCGTGCACGGCGAGCTGTACTTCCAGGTCGGTTCCGGTATCGACATGTACACGTCGAAGCTCTTCCGCGGGCGTCTGCAGATCGAATACCATACTCACGCACCGGATCCCGAGTTCCGCGTGAAGGCGATCCGCGGTGTCCTAGAGGAACTGGCGGGGCCGAGATGAATCCCGCCGCCGCGCCCGGCCCCGTGGATCATCGATCCGAGGGCCCGGTCGATGGGGCCGAGGTCTCAGTCGATCGGGCCGAACCCGTAGCGGTGGTACTGGAGGCTGCGGCGCAGGGGTGGCAGCACTCGGGCCACCCGCCGCGCCGCGCGGAAGCCGCGGGAGCTCTCGTCGAACGTCTCCGCGTCGAAGAAGGTGACGGCGTCGAGCGGCCGGATCCCCGTCACCGCGCCGAGCACATCGGATGGTCGGTCGACGCCCCAGTGCAGGGTCGAACCCGTGGTGCGGTTCAGCTTGTGCAGGCGCTGCGACGCGATGGTGAGGCGGCTGTAGAAGTCGATCTGCAGCTCGCCGCGCGGGAAGCGATCGACGATGCGCTGCAACAGGTCTGCGCCTTCGGACGCGGTCAGGTACATGCTGATGCCCTCGGCCAGGAACAGCGTCGGACGGTCGGCCGGGATCTCCTCGAGCCACGCCGTGTCCGTCGCCGACGACGCCAGCAGACGGTAGCCGTCGCGCGCGGGGTAGACCTGCTCGCGGAGCGCGATCACGCGCGGGAAGTCGACGTCGAACCATCGCACTTCGGGGCCCGGATCGAGCCGGAACACGCGGCTGTCCAGACCGCAGCCGAGGTGCACCACCGTGGCTTCGGGGTTGCGCTCCAGGAACTCTCGGGCCCAGCTGTCGTACAGGGCAGTGCGGACTGTGACCAGTGGCGCCCAGCCGCGACCGACACCCAACGTGTCCCAGTCGTAGTCGAGCCCGGCGACGGTATCGCGGGCGAAGCGGTCGCCCAGCACCGGAGCGGGGCCCTCGGCGTCGAGTGCCTTGAGGTAGAGCGTCGTGAGCATGGTCTGCGCTGCGCCGGAGAGGTCGACGGTGGCCTTGTCGGTCATGAGTACGGAGGATACCGGGATGTACCGAATGCCCGCTGTGGGCGCATCGATTCGAGGCCGAACGGCCGGGGAGGCGGCAGCGTGAGCGCACCGTCGGACGGAAGGCGGCCGCCGCGGGTGCTGCTGCTCGCCTACAGCTACACGGGACAGACGCGCGCGCTGCTCGATGCCGCCGGCGACGTCTTCGCCGAACGCGGCTGGGAGGTCGAATCCGCGCCGATCGTGCCCGAGGATCCGCGCATCGCCCGCCGCTTCGGCACCTTCCCGATGCGTCGTGTGTGGCCTGACATGCTCAGCGTCCTGCCGGCGCAGGCACGGCGTGCCACGTGCGCGGTGACGGTTCCCGAGTCGGTCGTCGGGGGCGACTACGACCTGGTGTGCCTGGGCTCGCCCACCTGGTGGAGTGCTGCCAGCATGCCGATGCGTTCGTTCCTGAAGTCCGACGACGCTCGGAAGCTTTTGGCAGGAAACAACTTCGCGGTCTTCATAGCATGCCGTGGCCGCTGGCGCGGCAACCTCGCGGAGATCACGAAGCTCGGGCGCTGGCAGGGCGGGCGGTACGCGGGGGAGTACCACGCGACGTACCCGGGTAACGAGGTCACGTCGATGCTCTCCCTCACCAGCTACCTCGGCTCGGGTGAGTACCGCGAGAAGTATCTGGGCGTGACGCTGCCTCCCACCAACGTTTCGGCAGCGCAGCTGGACGAGGCTCGCGGCTTCGCCGAGTCGCTCGCCGACAGCCTCGTCGGGCGGGACGGCTGATGCGCCGGTTCGAAGCGACGGTCACGTCGCCCGCCACCGCCCCGCAGGTGCTCTCGGCGTTCGGGGACGAGCGTTACTGGCGCGCGCGGTTCGAACACTTCGGCGGCGGCGTCGAGCTCGCTCACCTGGGCACGGACGAGGCGGGGACCGTCACCGTCGAGACCGTGCAGGACCTGCGTCGTGAGGGCCTGCATCCGCTGGTCGCCAGGGTCTACCCGCGCGACCTGCAGATCGTCGGGCGCGAGCGGTGGGCCCCCGACGCCGACGGCGCGACCGGGGCGATCTCCGTGGAGGTGCGCGGCGCGCCCGGCTCCGGGGCCTGCAAGGCCCGGCTGGCATCTGCCGGTCCCGGATCCACGATGCGCGTCGACGGGGAGGTGCGCGTGAAGGTGCCACTTCTCGGGGGGCCCGTGGAGAAGGTGGTCGCGGCCCAGTTCGCCGGCCACATCCCCGACATCCAGGCGTTCACGAACGAATGGATCGCGGCGCATGTCTGACACTCCCGTGGCCGTCGTCCCCTCGACCGAAGAGGCGCTCGCGCGGCTCGACATGCCCCTCGTCGACGCCATGATGACGCAGCGAGCCATCCGGCGCGTCCACCCCGATCCCGTCGACGACGCCATCGTCCTGAAGCTGCTGGAACTCGCGCAGCGTGCCCCCACGGGGCAGAACGGCCAGCAGTGGGAGTTCGTCGTCGTCCAGGACCGCGCGGCGAAGGCGCGACTCGGCCGCAGCTACCGCCGGATATGGAACCTGTATTGGCGGACCGTGTATCGACATGTGGCCGCCAAGGACCCGGCCAAGGCACGGATGGCGAAGGCCGTGCAGTGGCAGGTCGACCACTTCGAGGAGATCCCTGTCCTCGTCGTGGCGTGCATCCGCCTGGGCGTGCGCGAGGGCCGCGTGCCGCTGGTGCGGATGCCGCACATCGCGGAGTCCGGTTACTGGGGATCGATCTACCCGGCAGTGCAGAACCTGCTGCTCGGGGCACGTGCGATGGGCCTCGGTGCGTCGCTCGTAACCATGCCGCTGTGGAACCTCACGGCGGCACGACGCATGCTCGAGCTGCCCGTCGATGTCACCCCCGTGTGCGTCGTGCCGCTCGGCTGGCCGAAGGGCCGATACGGCCCTTCGGCGCGGATACCCGTCGGAGACGTCACTCACCGTGATGCGTACGGGAACCGCTACTGGCTGGACCCCGGCGGATGACAGGGGTTGCTGTTTACGTGGCGGGCATCGCAAATCCGCTGACGTGAAGGTAATGTACTCGTAAATTCTGGACACATCTCTACTACCGAAGGGCTGACACGTGCGTTTCAGCAAGCCTCTGACCGCCGCGGTCGCCGTCGGCGTCGCCGCGACCGTCACCACCGTGGGGCGGCCTGACGTCGCGCTCGCGGCGAACTCGATCTCGAACATCCCGCTCAACGTTCTCCAGACGCTGTACAACCTGCCCGCCAACGAGCTCGCGGGCATCCAGGCGACTTCGGACGCCATGAAGGAGTCGGGCAACTGGTGGTTGTACACGCCCACCAACGTGATCGGCTTCGACCAGGCCGACAAGGCGAAGATCGACGGGATCACCAAGCTGCTGATCCCGGTGCCCAAGCTGGCGGCCTCGGTCGCCGCGCCGCTGAACACCATCGCCGAGGCCGAGTTCCCGATGACCGCGAACTGCACCGGCATCCCCGGGCCGTGCGCCAGCGCGACCTACTGGACCCCGTACTTCAACGTCGCGCCCTGGACCCTGCTCTCGGGTTATAAGTTCGGTGACGTCGAGAACACCATCGACCCGACCATCCCGATCCCGTGGTCGAACACCACGGGTCAGGTCAACCCCCTCGGCCCGGTCGGGGCGATCTGGGACACCCTGACGCAGGACCCGACAGGGTTCAAGGACGTCCCCGGCGTCGGCGACTACGCCAAGGCGCTGCTGGACATGGGCGTCAACTCGTTCAACTCGCTCAATCCGTTCGTCGACGGCACCTACTGCCTGCCGTGCCAGATCGTGTCGCCAGGCGCGCCCGACTCGCTCACGCGCATTCCGCTGTTCGGCAACTGGTACACCTTCGCCGACCTCGGTCAGCAGTTCACCGACACCGACCGCCCGGGCCATCCGGACCCGACCGCGCCCGACGGCAATGTCGACGCGCTGTCGCTCTGGAGCCCCGAGGGGCAGGCGCGGCTGTGGCAGGACATCCAGAAGTCGGCGACGGACCCGTCCTACTCGCAGAAGCAGATCGATCAGGCGCTCGACTTCGTCAAGACCGAAGCCGGCATCTACGGACCGTGGATCACGGGTGCGCCGGCCGGCATCCTCGGCGCTATCGGGGCGGTCGGCCAGAACGCCGGCTCGCTGGGCACCGACGTGATCGGTTCGATCCTCGAGCCGTTCGGCGCCTCCGCCGGGTCTGCCGCGACGGCCTCCCCGGCTACCTCGGGCGCCTCGTCGGCCGCATCCAAGGCCGCCTCCGTCGTCTCCGGCCCGACGTACTCGTCCACGGGTGACGGTTACACGCTGACGCCGGTCGGCAGTGCCGCCAAGGCCGCCACCCAGGCGGCATCGGCGGGCTCGACCACGGCGGCAGAGTCGGCCGGTGCCGGCTCGATTGCTACAACGGGTTCTGCTGGCACGGATTCTGCGGGTACCGGTTCCGAGAGCGCGGCGACCTCCGGTAGCGGCTCCACCGGCACGTCCGGGTCCGGCACGTCGGGGTCCGGGGCCTCCACGAACTCGGGTGACTCCGGGGCGAAGAACGTCGTCGGCGAGGCCGCAGGCGGCGCCGCGAAGGCCGCCGAAGGCGCGGCGGGCGCTGTCGCCGGTGCCGCGGGCAAGGTCGCCGATGCGGCCGGTGCCGGCGCGTCCGGGTCGGATTCCAAGTCGTCGGGCTCGGACTCGAAGTCGTCGGACTCCGGTTCCACGGATGCCAAGTCGTCTGATTCCAGCTCATCGGATGCCAAGTCGTCGGGCTCGGAGTCGAAGTCGTCGGACTCCGGTTCCTCGGACTCGAAGTCGTCGGACCCGGGTTCGTCGGATTCGAAGTCGTCGGGCTCCTCGGGTTCGGGCTCCGCCGGCTCTTCGAACTGACCGCTCAGTGCATGTCGCGCTGGCCCCGGCTCACGGCCTCCATCATCGCGTCCCCACCCGCTCGTCGGGCGATGGTGGCGGTGACGCCGGGGAGCAGCGCGCCCACGGCGGTTCCGACCCGCAGGGGCCACGGAGCCACCGTGACCTCGCCCCGGTCGCGCTCGGTCGCGTGCACCGCGGCGCGCGCGACCCGCTCCGCGGTGACGGTTCCGGAGCGGGGGATCTCGACGCCCGCGTCGGAGAACATGCCCGCATCCCGGACGGGGCCGGGCAGCAGCACCGATACACCCACGCCGTGCGGACGCAGGTCGGCGCGCAGCGCGAGACCGTAACCGCGGACCCCGAACTTGGTGGCGTTGTACAGCGCGAGATGCGCGGACGCCGATTTTCCGGACAGGGAGGACAGGAGGACCACGTGGCCACGCCTTCGTTCGGCCATCTGCTGGGATGCGAGGCGAGACAACACGATCGGCGCACGCAGGTTCACTGCGAGCGCGCGGTCGATGTCCTCGACGTCGTAGTCCTGGCCGGAGGCGGGGATCCCCGCGTTGGCCACGAGCACATCGACCCGACCGACCTCACTCAGAAGCCTTGCAGGACCGTCGTTCTCGGCGAGGTCGGCCGCTATCGCCTCGGCGTGCAGCGGCTCCGCGACCGCGGCCAGCGCGGCCTCGTCCCGGCCGGTCACCGTCAGGCGCGCACCGCGGGCCGCAAACGCCTCCGCGAGTGCGGCGCCGATACCGCCGGTCGCTCCGGTAACAAGCACATGCGCGTCCCGCAGATCCATGCGCGCCAGCGTACGCGGCACCTCCTGTCGGTATCGGTGTGCGGTAGCGTGACGCCATGAGCGATGCCTACGACGTGGTCGTGGTGGGAGCCGGCTTCGGCGGAATCGGCGCGGCGATCGCGTTCCGGCAGCTCGGCTACGAGAACCTGCTGATCCTCGACCGCGAGGACGACCTGGGCGGCACGTGGCACGTCAACCGCTACCCGGGGCTCACCGTCGACGTCCCGTCCACCACGTTCTCCTACTGGTTCGAGCCGAATCCGGACTGGTCCGGACTGTACGCTCGGGGCCCCGAGCTCAAGGCTTATGCCACGCGCGTGGCCGAGAAGTACGACGTACGGCGGCACATGCGGTTCAATACCGCCGTCGACGGCGCACGGTGGGACGAGGACGAGTCGTGCTGGCATGTCGCCTTGGCCGGAGGCGATACGGTTCGAACTCGTTTCCTGGTGTGCGCCACCGGGTTCCTGTCTCAGCCGGCCGTGCCGGACATCCCCGGTATCGAATCCTTCGAAGGCGCCGTCGTACACACCGCGCGATGGGACGCCGAGCACTCGTTCGCGGGGGAGCGGGCCGCTGTGATCGGCACGGGATCGACGGCGGTGCAAGTCATCCCGGAGCTCGCGAAGGACGTCGACGAGCTGACCGTGTACCAGCGGACACCGATCTGGGTGATGCCGAAGCTCGACGTGAAGTTCCCGGCGCCGTTGCGACGCCTGTTCGCCCGGGTACCGGCGACACAGCGGGCCGTGCGTCTGACCACCGACTCGTTCATGGAGTTCCTGATGGTCGTGGCCATGTGGAGGTACCGAACGTTCCGGCGGCTCAACGGTTTCGCGGCGCAGGCCGCGGGAGTGCACCGGTTCGCATCGATCCGCAACCGCGCGTTACGCAAGTCGCTGACTCCGTCTTATGACTACGGTTGCAAGCGCCCTACCGTGTCCAACGGTTACTACCGCGCCTTGAACAAGCCTCACGTGACCCTGGATACCGCGGGTATCGAGCGGATCGAGCCGCACGCCGTCGTCGGTGCGGACGGTACTCGTCGTGAGATCGACACCCTGGTTCTGGCCACGGGCTTCGACGTCTGGAAGACCAACCTGCCCGCACTCGAGGTGATCGGCCGCGACGGCCGCGACCTCGGAAAATGGTGGCGGGACACCAGGTTCCAGGCCTACGAAGGTGTCTCGGTGCCCGGTTTCCCGAATCTCCTCACCCTCGCCAGCCCGTATGCGTGGGTCGGGTTGTCGTGGTTCAACACCGTCGAGTACCAGATGCGACACATCCGTCGGCTGTTCGGGGAGCTCGAGCGGCGCGGCGCCTCGACGTTCGAGGTCACCGAGGCGGCGAACGCGCGCTTCCTGGCCCGCATGGAGGGGCTGCTGGAGGACTCGGTGTTCCGACTCGGGAACTGCGCGTCGTCGAACTCCTATTGGATCAACAACCGCGGCGAGGCGCCGCTCTTCCGCCCGACGTCGGTCCGCGACGCCGTGCGCACGCAGGATCGGTTCCCGCTGTCCGACTACGACTTCAGTTGATCGCTCACCACGGTGATCGCCGGTAGTCCTTGAGGAAGCACCCATAGAGGTCGACGCCGTTCTCGCCCTGCACGATCGGGTCGTACACGCGCGCCGCGCCGTCGACGAGATCGAGGGGCGCACGGAAGCCCTCGTCGGCCAGCCGCATCTTGGTGTAGTGCGGGCGCTCGTCGGTGATCCAGCCCGTGTCGACCGCGGTCATGAGGATCCCGTCCCCCAGCAGCTCCTCGCTGGACGTGCGGGTGAGCATGTTGAGCGCAGCCTTCGCCATATTCGTGTGCGGATGGCCGGGCCCCTTGTAACCGCGGGAGAACTGGCCCTCCATCGCGGACACGTTGACCACATACCTGCGGCGCGCGGGCGAGGCCTGGAGCGCGGGCCGGAGCCTGGACAACAGGATGAACGGGGCTACCGAGTTGCACAGCTGCACCTCCAGCAGCTCCAGCGGCTCGATGTGCTCGACGGTCTGGACCCACGAGTTCGTGCGCACGAGGTCCGGTAGCAGGCCGCCGGCATCGATCGCGGAACCGTCGGCGATGCGTGCGGCGGACGCCGAGCCGCCCCGTAGTGCGAGCGCCGTGAGGGCGGCGGCGTGCGTGGCGTCGTCACCATGGTCGACGAGCGCCTGGGACAGGGACGCCGGATGTGCGGCGCTCGCGCGCCCGAACGTGACGATGCGCGAGGCGAGTTCGGCCGGCACATCGGCGTTCTCAGCCGCCACGAGCGCAGAGTAGGCGCCAGGGGAGCGGCGCACCGTCTGCGCGGCGTTGTTGATGATGATGTCGAGGTGTCCACGCTCTGAGACCGTGTCGGCGAGTGAGACCACCTGTGCGGGGTCGCGGAGGTCGATGCCCACGATGTGCAGCCGGTCCAGCCAGTCCGCGCTGTCCGAGAGGGCGGCGAAGCGGCGGGCGGCGTCGGCCGGGAAGCGAGTGGTGATCGTGAGGTCCGCGCCGTCGCGCAGCAGGCGCAGCGCTATGTACATGCCGATCTTGGCACGGCCGCCGGTCAGGAGCGCGCGGCGACCAGTGAGGTCGCACCGCTGCTCGCGCTTGGTGTGGCTCATCGCCGCACATTCGGGGCAGAGCTGGTGGTAGAACGCATCGACGCGCGTGTACGGCGTCTTACAGATGTAGCAGTTCTGCGGCGTGCCCAGGTCGCCCGCCGAATCGCCCACGGTCGGGGTGGTGAGCAGGATCCCCGCGGTCTCGTCGTCGATGCGGTCCGCCGACCCGGTGGCGGTGCGTTCCAGCACTGCGCGGTCCGCGGCTCGGGCGGCCGCGCGGGCCTCCTTGCGCCGCAGGCGTTTCGCCCGCTTGAACATGTGGCCGACCGCCCGCTGGACCTCGATCGACTGCGCGTCGTCCTCGTCGAGCTCGGCCGCGGCCTGCAGGACACGGTGGAACGCGGCGAGGTCGTGGGGGTCGATGGATGCGGGCATGGTTCCCTCCGGGCCTGTGCGATACGTGGCGTCCGTGACGGACGCGGGCGAGTCGCGTGCTGTACTCGACAAGTGTCCACTATCCAGATCTGCGTGATGGGAGTGTCCGGCTCCGGCAAGAGCACGGTCGGCTCCGAGCTGGCCCGCCGGCTGCATCGGACCTTCGCCGACGGCGACGACTTCCACTCCAAGGCCAACCGCGACAAGATGGCGGCCGGCCATCCACTCACCGACGCGGACCGTGCGCCCTGGCTGGACGGCATCGGGCGCTATCTTGCGGATGAGGCGGCAGCGGGCCGTGCCGTGGTGGTCGCGTGCTCGGCGTTGAAGCGCGCGTACCGGGAGCGGCTGCGCGGCGCGGGCGCGAACGTGTACTTCGTGCTGCTGACCGGCGCACCCGAGCTCCTCGAGCAGCGGATGCAGGCTCGGCAGGGACATTTCATGGAGGCGGGCATGCTCGCGTCGCAGCTGGCCATCCTCGAGTCGCTGGGGCCCGACGAGGCAGGCGTCACCGTCGACGTCGACCGGGACGTCCCCGACGTCGTCAGCGAGCTGGTCGCCGACCTCGAAGCCGAGGAGGGTATGACGTGATGCCCGGAATCGACGCGGTGCCGGTTCACGCGTAGGCGTGACCCCGCTCGTTGTCGAGGTGCGTCTCGGCCTTGTTGCGTAGGAAGAAGATGTACGTGATCAGCGAGCCTGCGATGGTGAGCGTGACGTACGCGATGAACCAGTCGACGTGGCCGGCCGACTTCGCCCATTCGTATATCAGTGGTGCGGTGCCGCCGAAGATCGAGTTGGCCAGTGCGTAGCCGATGCCGACACCCAACGCCCGGATATGCGATGGGAAGACCTCGGCCTTCACGAGCGCGCTGATCGACGTGTAGCCGGTGACCAGGACGTAGCTCACGACGAGCATGAGGAACGACAGCAGCGCCGTGTGCACCTGAGGAATGAAGTGCACCAGGACGTACGTGTAGAACAACGCGCCGACACCGAAGGCGATGAGCTGCGGACGCCGGCCGAACCGATCACTCATGATCCCGCCCACGGGCTGCAGCAGCATGAAGACGATCAGCGCGCACAGATTGATCCATGTCGCGGTGGTCGGGGCGTCCTTGTAGGTGGCTTTGACCATCGCCGGCGCGTTGACGCTGTACACGTAGAACGCGCAAGTGCCGCCCATGGTGATGAAGAAGACCAGGAGCAGGGGGCGCCAGTAGTTGACGAACAACTCGCGCACAGAACCCGATACCTGGTCCCGGCCCGCGCGGATCGCGGTCAACTGCTCGGCGCTGAGTGACTCGTCCATGCTGCGGCGCAGCCAGAACACGACGACCGCGGCGACGCCGCCGATGCCGAACGCGACGCGCCAGCCGTACGTTCGCACATCGTCCTCGGGCATGACGTTGAGGATGACCAACAAGACCAGCTGAGCGAGCACCTGGCCGCCGACCAGCGTCACGTACTGGAACGATGAGAAGAAGCCGCGCCGCTCACGGGTCGCGGCCTCCGACATGTAGGTGGCGGACGTGCCGTACTCACCGCCCGTCGCGAAGCCCTGTACGAGGCGACACACGATAAGGATGAGTGGTGCTGCCACGCCGACCGCCTCGCGGGTCGGCGCCACCGCGATGATCATCGAGCAGGCCGCCATCAGCGTCACGCTGAACGTGAGGGCGGCGCGCCGACCGTGGCGGTCCGCGTAGCGCCCGAAGAACCACGAGCCGAGCGGGCGCGTCAGGAACGTGACCGCGAATATCGCGTACACGTAGATGGTCGAGTTCTTGTCGGCCTTGTCGAAGAACTGGCCCTCGAAGTATGTCGCGAACGCCGTGTAGACGTACACGTCGTACCACTCGACGAGGTTGCCGGACGAGCCTCGGAGCGTGTTCCATATCGCTCGGCGGGTCTCCGCTCCGCTGCTGCGGCTCGGGGGATGAGCGCTGGTCTCGGTCATCGTCGGCTGCTCCTCGTAAGGGGGTAAGGGTCTGGCGTGATCACCATAATTCGGGCTACCCAGGCGAACGGCGCGAATCGCCGAGCCGTTCGTCCCATTCACAGCAGGTTGCACGCAGGCTGCACGAATCTCGGAACGCCGGTGTGCGGCAACGGGAAAAGCCCACTCGTCAGGCGTTTCGATGAGGCGACGGCAAAAGCCCCGGATCGAGAAGATCCAGGGCTTTGACTGTGCGCGGAGGGGGACTTGAACCCCCACGTCCGTTAATAGGACACTAGCACCTCAAGCTAGCGCGTCTGCCATTCCGCCACCCGCGCCGGGAAACGTTGACCACAGTAATCCATCGCCGCTCGGGTTCCCAAATCGCCACGTCAGAGCCTATGCGGCCGTCCTGAACGCTGGTCGCGCCCGTGGTAGGACTGTAGGCGTGACAGACAATCCCGCAGCCCCGACCGTCGCCGTCGACGAGGTCGTCGACACCGTGGGCACCCTGATTCGGTTCGACACCTCCAATACCGGCGAGCTCGCGACCACGAAGGGTGAAGAGGCGTGTGCCCGGTGGGTGCAGGCGCGACTCGAGGAGGTCGGCTACGAGACGACCTACGTCGAGTCCGGCCAGCCCGGCCGGGGCAACGTCTTCGCCACGCTCCCCGGCGCGGACCGCTCGCGGGGCAAGCTGCTGGTGCACGGTCATCTCGACGTGGTGCCCGCCGAACCCGCCGATTGGAGTGTCCATCCGTTCTCCGGCGCCGTCGAGGACGGCTACGTATGGGGCCGCGGCGCCGTGGATATGAAGGATATGTGCGGCATGATGCTGGCGCTCGCGCGGCAGCTGCGATCGTCCGGCACCGTGCCGCCACGCGACATCGTCTGGGCGTTCGTGGCGGACGAGGAGGCCGGCGGCACCTGGGGTTCGCAGTGGCTCGTCGCGAATAGGCCCGAACTGTTCGAGGGCGTCACCGAGGCCGTCGGCGAGGTCGGCGGCTTCTCCCTCACGGTCGACACCCCCTCCGGCGGCAAGAGGCGCCTGTACCTGGTGGAGTCTGCCGAGAAGGGGCTGGGCTGGATGCGGCTCACCGCCAAGGCACGTGCGGGACACGGGTCGTTCCTGCATGAGGACAATGCCGTCACGCTGATCTCCGAGGCGGTCGCCCGTCTAGGGCGACACCGCTTCCCCCTCGTGCTGTCCGAATCCGTGACCGAGTTCCTGAAGGCACTGAACGAGGAGTCGACCTTCGACATCGCGCCGGATCAGCCCGACCTCGAGGCCGCGCTCGGCAAGATCGGCGGGCTCTCGCGGATCGTCGGCGCCACGCTGCGGGATACCGCCAACCCGACGATGCTGAATGCGGGGTACAAGGCCAACGTCATCCCGCAGACCGCCGAGGCGGTGGTCGACTGCCGCGTCCTGCCCGGGCGGCAGGCCGCTTTCGAGAAGACGGTCGACGAGCTCATCGGCCCCGACGTGACCCGCGAGTGGATCACGAAGCTCGATTCCTACGAGACCACGTTCGACGGCGCGCTCGTGGACGCCATGAACGCCGCGATCCTGGCACACGATCCGGACGGGCGAACCGTCCCGTACATGATGTCGGGCGGCACCGACGCCAAGGCGTTCGCGAAACTCGGGATCCGCTGCTTCGGATTCGCGCCTCTGCAGCTGCCGGAGGACCTGGACTTCGCCGCCCTGTTCCACGGTGTGGATGAGCGGGTCCCGGTCGACGCACTAGTGTTCGGGACGAACGTCTTCGAGCACTTCCTGATGCACAGTTAGAGAGGACATAAATGCCCGACCACAGCTTCGATCCCTACGCCGGACTGCCCGCACTGCCCACGTTCACCGTCACATCCGAGACCTTCACCGACGGCGGGGAACTGCCCGTCCCGCAGCGCAGCGGCATCATGGGAGCCGGCGGCACCGACGAGTCGCCGCAGCTCTCCTGGTCCGGCTTTCCGGACCAGACGAAGTCGTTCGCCGTCACGTGCTACGACCCCGACGCGCCCACCGCCTCCGGCTTCTGGCACTGGGCCGTCGCGAACATCCCCGCGTCGGTCACGTCTCTCGCTGCCGGCGCCGGCAGCGGTGAGCCGGGCGCACTACCAGAGGGGGCCCAGACGCTGTCCAACGACGCGTCGCTGCGGCGCTACGTCGGTGCCGCGCCGCCCGCCGGGCACGGACAGCACCGCTACATCTTCGTCGTGCACGCGCTCGGTGTGGAGAAGCTGGACCTACCCGAGACGGCGACCCCGGCGTACCTGGGCTTCAACCTGTTCGGCGCTGCCATCGCGCGCGCCACGATCTCCGGCCTCTACGCGCAGGACTGAGAGCCTCCCGGCCGCCTGCTCGCGTTTCTCCCCAGCGGGAGACCCCGAGCAGTCGGCCATGGGGGATCAGCGCGTCGTCACGTATGTCTCGAGGGCTGCCAATGAGCGATCGAGATACGCAGCGGGGAAGACGGGGAAGCCGCCGAACTCGCGCCGCACCTGCTCCGGGACAGCGGACCAGTCGTATGTGATGGTGACCGTCGTGCCGCCGTCGGTCGGGGCGAGGTCGTAGCGCCACAACCAGCCGCCCGAGCCCCACTCGCCGTCCCTGGTCTGCCCGGGCTGCCAGCCGATGGTGCGGTCCTGCTCGAACGCGATGACCTTGTTGTCCATCCGGTACGCGCCGCCGACCTGCTCGAGGAACATGTCCATCCCGAACAGCTGACCGACCTCCGTGATCGGCGCGGGAGCGACCGCGTCGCGGACCCAGTCGGTCGGCTCCGTGAACCGATGCTGGGCGGGGTCGGCGAGGACTGCGAACACCTCGGCGGGCGATGCGGCGACGGTACGGGTCGCCGTCAAGTGGTCGGCCATTGCATACTCCTCGGCTTTCGATGTGTACGGCGTGCACATCGAAAGCTAGTCGGCTCCTGGCGATACCGTCAACCGGCGCGGGCCTACCGCGTGCGCAGATCGGCACCGACTGCGTCGGCGACGGACGCGAAGCCGTCGGCGCGCAGGAGGGCGGCGAGCTCGCGTTGAACCCTCGAGACCCACAGCGGTCCGCCGTATATGAACCGCGTGTAGACCTGTACCAGAGAGGCGCCGGCCCGGATCCGTTCGTACACGTCGCCCGCGTCCTCGACGCCGCCCACCGAGATGAGCGTGAGGCGGTCGCCGACGCGTGCGGCCAGGCGGCGCAGTACCTGAACGGAACGCCGGGCGACGGGCGGTCCGCTCACGCCGCCCGCGCCGTACGAGGCCACGACTCCCGCATCGGTAGACAGCCCGTCGCGGGCGATGGTCGTGTTGGTGGCGACGATGCCGGCGAGGCCCATGTCGAGGGCGAGGTCGGCGACCGCGTCGATGTCGTCGTCGGACAGGTCCGGCGCGATCTTGACCAGCACAGGTGCGGTCACGGTCTCGAGGACGGCGGCGAGGACCGGGCGCAGGCTCTCCACGGCCTGCAGATCGCGCAGCCCCGGAGTGTTGGGGGAGGACACGTTGACGACGACGAAGTCCGCGAGCGGGCCCAGCAGCATCGCGCTCGCACGGTAGTCCTCGGGCGCCTCGTCGAGCGGCGTCGACTTCGTCTTGCCGATGTTGGCGCCGATCGGGACGGCAGCGCTGCCGGGCGCCCGCTTGCGGAGTTCGTTGGCAGCGGCGCCGGCGCCGTAGTTGTTGAAGCCCATGCGGTTGATGAGCGCGTGGTCGTCGGGCAGCCGGAACATGCGCGGGGCGGGATTGCCGGGTTGTGGATACGCGGTGACGGTGCCGATCTCGGCGAAGCCGAATCCCATGGCTCCCCACGCGTTGACGGCACGCGCGTTCTTGTCGAAGCCGGCCGCGAGCCCGATCGGCGTGGGGAACTCGACCCCGAACACGGTCTGGCGCAGCACCGGGTCGCGATAGGCGCCGACTCGGCGCACGACGTCGCGGAGCGGCCCCACCGACGTCACGGCACGGATCAATCCGAAGACGAGGTGGTGGATCCGCTCCGGCGGCACAAGGAACAGGATCCGCAGCAGGTACTGGTACATCGTCGGCTAGACACCCCTCGTGGTGCTCGGTTCGGGAAGCATGCTGGTGGTCTTGGTGCGCTTGCGGCGCAGCAGTACGCGCCTCGACCCGTCGGTGTACAGGCGCACGCGTGAGAGCTCCCAACCCCCGAACTCCGCCTCGATCTGCAGCCGCATCGTGGCGGTGACACGCGAGACCTCTTTCGGCAGACGAAGAGGGAGGAAGTCGTACTCGGCATCGGTCGCTCCGGCTGAAGCCTTCACGTCTCCTCCTAGCGGGTCGGTATCGCCTGCACGCCGCCGCCGGACGCCGAGACGACGAAGACCGTTCCGTCGCGCGGGTCCACGGCAATCGCGTCCGGCTGGGCGACGGTGGCTTTGCGCTGCTTCTCGACCGGGATTCCGCTCGACAGCGCGTAGCCGACCACCTGGTTGGTACCGGTGACCGACACCCAGGTCAGCTTCGCGACGTCGTCGTAGTCTACGGCGAACGGCGAATCCGGCACGGGATAGAGGAACCGCTCCATGAACGGAGCCATCGTGTAGCCGATGATCTGGCCCTTGCCCGTGTCCACCGCCACGACGCGACCGAACGTGTCCACCTCGGCCTCGGTGATCCCGCGGCCCACGCGCAGCGACTGTCCCAGCACTCCCTTGTCCAGGTCCACCTCGGTGAGCGAAGCCTGCTTGCGGTCCGCAGCCAACACGTGCCCGGCGTGTGTGAGTATGCGGCTCGCCTCGACGAGGCCCGAGATGGTCTTCTGCACGCCGCCATCGGTGTCGAGCACCAGGATGCGGCCGTCGGCGAGGCCCGCAACTATGCGGCCGTCGGCGAGTCGCGTCACGTCCAGGACGTCGCCGTCGACCGTGAACGGGCGGGCCGTGCGCGTCTGCGTGTCGACGTCGAGGACGGCGTCACGGGCGGCCACCAACAGGTGGCCGGGTGCGCCCGGGACGATGCGATGCGCCGGCGCGCCCTGGCCCAGCGGCACGGTCGCGACCTGCCGCAGCCCCCCGTCGACGGCGAACAACACGATGTCGGAGTTCGACGCCATCGCGAGAATGCGGTGTTCGGTGTCGAACGCGATAGCCTTCGACGCCGGGGCGGGAACGACCTGACCTGCGGGAACGGATGCCAGAGCGACCGCGGCCGGGGTCGCCGGAGTGATGGTCGGTCGATTCTCCGGTTTCGACGACGAGCAGCCGGAGAGGGCAACGGCCGAGGCGACAGCAACCGCACCGAGGGCGGTGGTCGCGCGGCGGCGCCGGGTGATGGTGCGAGACATGATGATCTCGAAACTACCGGTCGCGCGGCACCCGGTAGCGTGCGCGGGGTGGAAGACACACGTGATGCGATTGCGGGGGACTGAAGTCTGATGGACATGACCTGGCTGCAGGCCGTCGTGCTCGGGTTCGTTCAGGGGCTCACGGAGTTCCTGCCGGTGAGCTCGTCCGGGCACCTGCGGATCGTCTCGGCGATCTGGTTCGGCGACGACGCGGGCGCGTCCTTCACGGCCGTAACCCAGCTCGGCACCGAGGCCGCGGTGCTCGTGTACTTCTTCACCAAGATCGTGCAGATCGTGCGCGCGTGGTTCATCGGGATGTCCAACGTCATCCGCGGCATGATCCGCAAGGAGCCCGCGGGCGACCAGGGACTCGACTACCGCATGGGCTGGTATGTGATCATCGGCACGATCCCGATCGGCGTGCTGGGGCTGCTCTTCAAGGACCAGATCCGCAGCGGTGCCCGCAATCTGTGGCTCACGGCGAGCATGCTCATCCTCTTCTCCCTTGTGATCCTCCTCGCCGAGAAGTTCGCGACGCAGCGTCGGGCGATGGACGAGATGACCGCCCGGGACGCCGTGATCATGGGCCTCGCGCAGTGCCTCGCGCTGGTGCCCGGTGTGTCCCGATCCGGCGCCACGTCAAGCGCGGGCCTGTTCCTCGGGCTGGAACGGCGTGCCGCGGTCGAGCTGTCATTCCTGCTCGCCATCCCGGCGGTCACCGCTTCCGGGCTGTTCAGCCTGCCCGACGCGTTCACGTCGGACGGTGTCGGGCTCCAGGCGTCCGGGCCGCAGCTACTGGTGGCGACGGTCATAGCATTCGTCGTCGGGTACGCATCGGTCGCATGGCTCCTGAACTTCGTGGCCAAGCACTCGCTCAACTGGTTCGTGGGCTACCGCATCGCACTCGGAGTCATCGTCCTCGGGCTGCTCACGACGGGGGTGGTCAGCGCGACGTAGCTGCCGTCCTAAGGGCGCGGAGGCCGGCGGCGACCCTGGGATCGCCGCCGGTTCCGTTGCGATAGGCCAGCCAGGTGTGTCGTCGTGCGCCGATCGGCCGGAAACCCGTCGCGGCATCCGCCGCGAGCTCCGGGACCAGTGCGACGCCCTGGCCGGCGTCGACGAGAGCGATCACCGCGGCGAAATCGTCCGCGTGATGCCGGATGCGAGGTGTGAATCCCGCAGCCTCGCAGATCCGCACCGTGGCCGCGTGACACAGTGTGCCGGGCGACGCCGTCACCCAGTCCTGGTCGGCTGCGTCGGCGACCGTCCGCGGCCCGCCCGCGAGCAGGAGTGCCTCGCCGAGCAGCGGCCGGTACTCGAGGCCCGGATCCCGCGACTCGGGGACGCCGTCGTAGGTGTGCAGCAGCGCGATGTCCAGGCCGCCGGCCCTGAGATCGCCGGGTGCCGTCGCCGGGTCGACCTCGACCACGCCGACGTGCAGGGCCGGGTGGTCGGTGCTCAGCGCGACGAGCGCCGGCGTGACGAGGGTGCGCATCGCCGTGGCGAACGCGCCGATCGCAAGGCTTCCGGTGACGCGCCCGCCCGCGCTGCGCAGTTCCGCCTCGGCCACCTCGAGCGTCGTGAGGACCTGCTCGGTGTGAGCGACCAGGGTCTCGGCGACCGGGGTGAGTGCGACGCTGCGGCCGGTACGTTCCAGTAGCGGCACGCCGGCCTCGCGTTCGAGCGTCGCCAGCTGCTGGGACACCGCGGAAGGTGTGTACGACAGGGCCTCGGCGACCGCGGCGATGGTGCCGCGTCGCGCCAGTTCGCGCAGCAGGGTCATGCGACGTACGTCGAGCATCGGCTCAGCTTATGCTCATCCTCGGATATGTGTGCTGGTTCTGTTGCTATGCGTGCCGCACTCTTCACATATGAACCTCGCCGGACTGCACATCCCGTTGGTGACGCCGTTCACCGCAGACGATCGCGTCGACACCGCCGCACTCGAGTCGCTCGCGGCCCGGGCGCTCGACGCGGGGGCCGCGGGCCTGGTGGCCCTCGGCACCACCGGCGAGCCGGCGTCGCTCACCTCTGACGAGCGACGCACCGTCGTCGACGTGTGTGCGGCCGCGTGCGGCGGACGTGCCCTGCTCACCGTCTGCGCCGGCGGTAACGCAACCGCGGCTACCGCCTCGGACCTGGCGGCACTGGACCCGCGCGCGGACGCCGCGCTCGTCACCGTGCCCTACTACACGCGTCCGACCGAAGCGGGCGTCGTCGAGCACTTCCGCGCGCTCGCGGGCGTGAGCTCGGCGCCGATCATCGTGTACGACGCCCCCGAGCGGACCGCACGTCCACTCGGCATCGAGGCACTCCGGGCGCTCGGGGACATCGACGGTGTCATCGGCTTCAAGCACGCCCCCGGTGCGGTCACCGACGTCACGATGCGGCTGTTGGCCGAGCAGCCGCATGCGGTCCTCGGAGGGGACGACACCCAACTGCCCGCGGTCCTGGCGCTGGGCGCCCGCGGGGGCATCACGGCCTCGGCGAACGTCGCACCCGACTGCTTCGTCGCTCTCGTCGCAGCGTGGCGCGATGGAAGGGTCGACGAAGCCCGAGCGCTCGGAGCCGAACTCGTGCCGATCGCCGCGGCCCTCTTCGCAGAACCCAATCCCGTGGTCATCAAGGCGGCTCTGGCGGCGCAGGCCCGGATATCGTCGCCCGCGGTCCGGCTACCGCTGCTCCCGTCCGGCATGCAATCGACCGCCGACGCGGTCCGCGCCCTCGGTCGGTTGCGTGACCGCTTCCAAGAGGTCAGACTGGTGTAATAAAACGCGAGCACCGCTCTCAGGAGAAGTCATGTCGCTAGTTCCACCAACCACTACAAGACATATGCGATCTGCCGCCGCGGCGCTCGGAGCTGCGGGGCTCGCGCTTGCGGTCTACCCCGTCCTCCGTGGCTCCGGCAGTGAGGAGGGCCTCGTCGGCGCCGCCCTGTACGCAAGACCCGCCTGGCTGGTCGCGCACTGTCTCGGCATGTTCGGGTTCATCGCTACGGCATGCGGCCTACAGGCGGTCGATCGATGGGCGGCCCGGCTCGCGTTGATCGGTACCGTCGCCGTGCTGCCGTACTACGGCGCGGAGGCGTTCGGCCTCCATGCTCTCGGCCGTACGGCGCTGCAGCAGCAGGATCCCGGCGCGATCGAGGCCGCTGACGCATTCCGTTACCAACCCGTGGCGATGACGATCTTCGGGCTGGGACTGCTGATGTGGGCTGCCTCCGGTGTCCGGCTCGTCGTACTCAGCCGGCGCCTGCGGGGCATCGCGGCGCGGGTCGGTGCGATCGTCGCCGGCGTCGGTCTGGTCGGCTACCTCCCGCAGTTCTTCGCTCCGATCGAGGTCCGTATAGGACACGGGCTGCTTCTCTGCGTGGGGCTCCTGTTGCTGGCGGCCTCCCTGGTCCCGCAGCCTCCTCGGGCGGGTGCCTACACTCGGATCCCATGACCGTGATCCTGATCCGGCACGGCCGATCCACCGCGAACACCTCGGGGGTTCTCGCGGGCCGGACGCCGGGCGTCGCATTGGACGACGTCGGCCGCGCGCAGGCGGACGACCTGGTCACCAGGCTGGGTGGCGTGGAGATCGTCGCCGCCGTCCGGTCGCCGCTCCTGCGCTGCGAACAGACCCTGGCTCCCCTGCTCTCGGCGCGCGCTCTCGACGCCACGGTCGACGATCGCCTGGCCGAGGTCGACTACGGTTCGTGGACCGGTCGCAAGATCGGTGAGCTGCTGAACGAGCCGCTGTGGAAGGTGGTGCAGCAGCAGCCGTCCGCCGCCGAGTTCCCCGGCGGCGAGGCGCTCGCACAGGTGCAGGCCCGTGCCGTCGCGGCCGTCCGCGCCCACGACCGCGCAGTGACCGCGGAGTTCGGACCCGACGCCGTGTGGGTCGCGTGCTCGCACGGCGATGTCATCAAGGCGATCGTCGCCGACGCCGTCGGGAGCCACCTCGACCAGTTCCAGCGCATCGTCGTGAACCCGGCGTCGACGTCCGTGGTCACCTACGGCGAGCATCGTCCCGTCGTGCACTGGGTCAACAACTCGACCGGGCCGGCAGTGCTGCCCAAGCGCAAACCCGAAGAGGCGACGGTCGGGGGAGAGCGGGGCGTCTGACGCGCGCGCCCCGGCCAGGCGGGCCGTTCGGCAGCGGGTTTAATGGATCTTGATGGATCAGTGTTGGAACAGGGTGAGGAGGCCCCGATGAGCAGATCGGTTCACGTCTTCCGGACACCCGATAGGTTCGTCGCGGGCACCGTCGGGCAGCCGGGCGACCGGGCGTTCTACCTACAGGCAGTGCACGATGCGCGGGTGGTCTCGGTGCTGCTCGAGAAGCAGCAGGTGCAGGTGCTCGCGGAGCGCATCGGCGCGCTGCTCGACGAGGTGTCGCGGCGGTTCGGGACGGACGTACCACCCGAGGCCGAGACGGTCTCCGACCTGAGCCCGCTGGTCACACCCGTGGACGCCGAGTTCCGGGTGGGAACGATGGGACTCGGCTGGGACGCAGAGGCGGGCTCCGTCGTCGTAGAGCTGCTGGCCATCACCGAGAACGAGCTCGACGAGTCGGTGGTCCTCGCCGACGACGCAGAGGACGGCCCCGACGCGGTGCGGGTCTTCCTCTCACCGACGGCGGCGCGGGAGTTCGCGACCCGCTCGGAGCGCGTCATCGGCGCGGGCCGGCCACCGTGCCCGATCTGCGGCAACCCCCTGGACGCAGACGGCCACATGTGCGTTCGCCTCAACGGCTACCGCCGCGGCGAGGCGTTCGGGTCGGCTGCCGAGCAGTGACGGGCGATCTCCGCGAGGCCGACCTGCGGGTGCTCGGGCGCATCGCGAGCGCGTCCAACGCGACGCTGCTGTGCGAGCTCGCCGACTCGGGCACGCGCTGCGTCTACAAGCCGGTGCGGGGCGAGGTCCCGCTGTGGGACTTCCCGGACGGAACCCTCGCGGGCCGCGAGGTCGCGTCCTATCTCGTATCGGAGGCCCTCGGCTGGGGCGTGGTGCCGCCGACCGTGCTGCGCGACGGCCCCGTCGGCCCCGGCATGGTGCAGCTGTGGATCGACGACCCGGAAGAGTGCGCGGACGACTCCGAGGACAGCGAGGCGGACGCCGGCGCCACGGCGCCGGCGGAGCACGATCCCGTCGACATGTTCGACGTCGGTGACGTCCCGGACGGCTACCTTCCGATCGTGACGGGCCTGGTCGAGGACAGGGACGAGGCCGACGGTTACCGCGAGGTCGTGCTCGCGCACGCCGATGACCCGCGGCTCATGCGCATGGCCGTGCTCGACGTGCTGATCAACAACGCCGACCGCAAGGGCGGGCACGTCCTTGCGGGGCCGGGCGGCCGCCTGTACGGCGTCGACCACGGCATCTGCCTGCACCGAGAACCCAAGCTGCGCACGGTGCTGTGGGGTTGGGCCGGCCGCACGGCGCCCGACGAGTTGGTCGTGCCGGTCGCCTCCCTGGCCGAGCGGATCGACGTCGACGAGCTCGGCGCCCTCATCACGCCCCTCGAGGTCGAGACACTGCTCACGCGGGCGGCCGACTTCGCCGACGACCCCGTCATGCCGATGCCTTCGACCTCGCGGCCGATTCCCTGGCCACCGTTCTGACGCGCCGTCGGCGAGCCGATCGGCCCGGAATCGGCGGCTCGCCGCCGACGAATACAGTGGGGGACATGCGATCGTGGTCCGGCGTAGATGTCCCGTCCATCCCCGGTAGCGGGGTCCCGCTGCGCCTGTACGACACGTCCGATGCCGTCGTGCGCCCGGTCGCTCCGGGTCCGATCGCGACGATGTACGTCTGCGGGATCACCCCGTACGACGCGACGCACCTGGGCCACGCCGCTACGTATCTGACATTCGACCTGGTCAATCGGGTACTGCGGGACAATGGGCACGATGTGCACTACGTGCAGAACATCACCGACGTCGACGATCCGCTGTTCGAGCGCGCCGCGCGCGACGGCATCGACTGGCGCGACCTGGGGGACCGGGAGATCGAGCTGTTCCGCACCGACATGGCCGCGCTCCGGGTTCTTCCGCCGCGCGAGTACGTCGGTGCCGTCGAGTCCATCGACGAGGTGTCCAAGCTGGTCGGTCGCCTGCTCGAGCAGGGCGCGGCCTACGTCGTCGACGATCCCGAGTACCCCGACGTCTACCACCGTGCGGATGCGACGCCGCAGTTCGGCTATGAGTCCGGCTATGACCGGCCGACCATGGAGCGATTCTTCGCCGAGCGCGGTGGGGACCCCGACCGGCCCGGCAAACACGACCGCATCGATGCTCTCGTGTGGCGCGCCGAGCGCGACGGTGAGCCCGCGTGGCCGTCGCCGCACGGTCCGGGCCGCCCCGGCTGGCACGTCGAGTGCGCGGCGATCGCCATGAACCGGCTCGGCGACACCATCGATATCCAGGGCGGTGGCAGCGACCTGATCTTCCCGCATCACGAGTTCTCGTCGGCACACGCGGAGGCGGCCACCGGAGAGCGCCGATTCGCCCGGCACTACGTGCACGCCGCGATGATCGGCCTGGACGGCGAGAAGATGTCCAAGAGCCGCGGCAACCTGGTGCTCGTGTCCAAGCTGCGGCAGGCCGGTGTCGACCCGGCGGCCATTCGGCTAGCCCTCTACGCGGGCCACTACCGCGACGACCGGGCGTGGACGGACGAGGTGCTGTCGCGGGCGCAGGCGCGGCTGGATCTGTGGCGCCGGGCGTTCGCCGCCCCGTCGGGCCCGAACGGCGAAGAGGTGATCGCGAATGTGCGCCGACATCTCTCCGACGACCTCGACACACCCCGCGCCCTTACCGCCCTCGACGCGTGGGCGGAACAGGCCGTGACCCGCGGCGGACCGGACGACGCGGCGCCGGCGGCGGTGGGGCGCGCCGTCGACGCACTGTTGGGCGTTGCCGTTTCGTGACCGGCGAATCGCGGGTGGATCGCCCGGGTGGCGTACGTACACCGCTATATTCATCGGCTGTGAAGACTGTGCTCGAACTGACGCCCGAGCTCACCGAGGGCGTGTGGACCGTTCAGACCCGCACGTCCACCTACGTGCTCGACCTCTCGGAGATGACGCTGATGCGCGCGCCCGGCATCGGCAGCGACCGGGACGACGACAAGTGGGGGATCAGTCAGCTCCGTCGGGACTCCGAGGACATCCCGCTCCTCGGCATCAAGGCGTGCCGGGTCGGAGAGTCCGCGCAGTTCTGGGTCCGCGCCGCCGACGATCCCGACGTGCGCACCTGGCGCATCACCACGCCGGTCGTCAGCATCGAGCGCATCGGCTGAGTCAGGGACCCGAGCCCGGCCCGCGACGGCGGAGGTACTTCTCGAACTCGGCGGCGATCGCGTCGCCGTCGATCTCCTGAGCCGCGTTCTTCATCTCGGTTGCCGCGTCCCCGCGCTGCTCCAGCCCCCGGACGTATTCGGCGATGTCCTCGTCATCGGCGGTCATCTCCGAGATGGCCTCCTCCCACTCCTGCGCTCGCTGCGTCAGCTCGCCCACCGGGATCGACAGATCCAACACCTCCTCGACGCGCCGCAGTAGCGCCATCGTCGCCTTCGGATTGGGCGGCTGCGAGACGTAATGCGGAACGGCCGCCCAGAACGAGATCGCCGGGAATCCGGCGCGTACACACACGTCCTGGAGCACCCCCGTGATGCCCGTGGGGCCCTCGTAGCGGTTCTGCTCCAGCCCGAACCGCTTGGCCGACTCCTCGTCGTAACCCGCGCCCGTCACCGGCACGGGGCGAGAGTGCGGCGTGTCGGCCAGCAGCGCGCCCAGGATCACCACGGTGTCGATCCGCAGCTCCCGGAAGATCTCCATCAGCTGATCGCAGTACGCGCGCCAGCGGAAGTTGGGTTCGATACCGCGCAGCAGCACCACGTCGCGTTCCGCGCCCTTGGGGCGGCACACGGAGACCGTGGTGGCGGGCCATTCGATCGCACGCGTCACGCCGTCGATCTGCTTGATCAGCGGGCGGTTGACCTGGAAGTCGTAGAAGTCGTCCGAATCGATCTCGGTGAGCATCTCGGCGTCCCACAGCAGTTCCAGATGTTCGACGGCGCCGCTGGCGGCATCGCCGGCGTCGTTCCAGCCCTCGAAGGCCGCGATCAGGATCGGCTTCTCCAGCCGCGGGAAGGACGTCACCCTCCCAGCGTACGGTCCGACACGCCCGCCGGCGCGCCCGGAGGCCCGGGTCCGAAATTCGATTTGGCGACGCGGATTACCCTGGTCCCATGACCCGAACCCATCAGCAGCCGCTGCAGTCGAAGTTCCTGGAGGCGGCGAAACGCCGTGTTCTGATCGGAGACGGGGCCATGGGCACCATGCTGCAGGCTGCGGATCTGTCTCTGGACGACTTCCGCGGCCTCGAGGGGTGCAACGAGATCCTCAACGACACGCGTCCTGACGTGTTGGAGACGATCCACCGTGCGTACTTCGAGGTGGGTGCGGATGCGGTCGAGACCAATACGTTCGGCTGCAACCTGAGCAACCTCGGGGATTACGACATCGCCGACCGGAATCGGGAGCTGGCGGAGAAGGGTACGGCGATCGCGCGCCGTGTCGCCGACGAGTTCGGTACGGACGCCGACGGCGTGCCGCGGTTCGTCCTGGGGTCGATGGGGCCGGGTACCAAGTTGCCGACGCTGGGGCACACCTCGTTCCGGGTGATCCGTGACGCATACGCGGAGGCGGCGCTAGGCATGCTGGACGGCGGCGCGGATGCGTTCCTGGTCGAGACGTGTCAGGACATTCTGCAGACGAAGGCGGCCGTGCTGGCCTGCCACGCGGCGATGGAGCGGTCGGGGCGGCGGATCCCGATCATCACGCATGTGACGGTGGAGACGACCGGGACGATGCTGCTGGGCTCCGAGATCGGTGCGGCGTTGACGGCGCTCGAGAACCTCGGCATCGACATGGTGGGGTTGAATTGCGCGACCGGGCCTGCGGAGATGAGCGAGCACCTGCGGTATCTGTCGCAGCACGCGCCGGTGCCCGTGTCGGTGATGCCGAACGCCGGGCTGCCGGTGCTGGGCGCGAACGGTGCCGAGTACCCGCTGACGGCGCCCGAGTTGGCGGAGGCGCTGTCGCGATTCGTCACGGACTACGGCCTGACGCTGGTTGGTGGCTGCTGCGGCACCACGCCCGAGCACATCCGGCAGGTGTCTGAGGCGGTGCGCGGCCTGGTGCCTGCGGCGCGCGCACCGCAGGCCGAGAGCTCGATCAGCTCGCTGTACACGACGGTGCCGTTCGCGCAGGACAGCTCGATTCTGATGATCGGCGAGCGCACGAACTCCAACGGCTCGAAGAAGTTCCGTGACGCGATGATCGCCGGCGAGTGGCAGCAGTGCCTGGACATCGCTAAGGACCAGACCCGCGACGGTGCACACATGCTGGACCTGAACGTGGACTACGTGGGCCGTGACGGCGCGGTCGATATGACGGAGCTGGCGTCGCGGCTGGCGACGGCGTCGACGCTGCCGATCATGATCGACTCGACCGAGCCCGCGGTCATCCAGGCGGGTCTCGAGCATCTGGGCGGTCGGTGCGCGGTGAACTCGGTCAACTACGAGGACGGTGACGGGCCGGAGTCGCGGTTCACCAAGATCATGGAGTTGGTGTCCGCGCACGGCGCTGCGGTTGTCGGCCTGACAATCGACGAGGAGGGCCAGGCCCGGACCGCGGACGGCAAGGTCCGGATCGCGGACCGGCTCATCGCGGATCTGACCGGGAACTGGGGGCTGTCGCTGGAGGACATCATCATCGATCCGCTGGTGTTCCCGATCTCCACCGGCCAGGAGGAGGTGCGACGCGACGCCGTGGAGACCATCGATGCGGTGCGGCGGCTGCACGAGGCGTACCCGGGCATGCACTTCACCGTCGGGTTGTCCAATGTGTCGTTCGGCCTGAATCCTGCTGCGCGGCAGGTGCTCAACTCGGTGTTCCTGCACGAGTTGACCGAGGCGGGGCTGGACTCGGCGATTCTGCATGCGTCGAAGATCCTGCCGATGAGCCGGATCCCGGACGAGCAGCGCGAGACCGCCCTGGACCTGGTGTACAACCGGCGGGGCGTGGAGGGCGGCACCGGAGACGACGCCGACTACGACCCGCTGCAGAAGCTTATGTCCCTGTTCGAGGGCGTGTCCGCGGCGTCCGCGCGTGAGACGCGGCAACAGGAGCTGGCGAAGCTACCGCTGTTCGAGCGGCTCGAGCGGCGCATCGTCGACGGCGAACGGGACGGTCTAGAGGCGGACCTCGACGAGGCTATGACGACGGTGCCGCCGCTGAAGATCATCAACGACACGCTGCTGGCCGGCATGAAGACGGTCGGCGAACTGTTCGGGTCGGGTCAGATGCAGTTGCCGTTCGTGCTGCAGTCCGCCGAGGTGATGAAGACCGCGGTCGCGTATCTCGAGCCGCATATGGAGAAGGCCGACGACTCGGGTGACGGCAGGGCCGGCAAGGGCCGGATCGTGCTCGCCACCGTGAAGGGCGATGTGCACGACATCGGCAAGAACCTCGTCGACATCATCCTGTCCAACAACGGCTATGAGGTCGTCAACATCGGCATCAAGCAGCCGATCGCCGCGATCGTCGACGCCGCCGAGGACAAGCGCGCCGACGTCATCGGCATGAGCGGTCTGCTGGTGAAGTCGACAGTGGTGATGAAGGAGAACCTCGAGGAGCTCAACTCCCGCGGCCTGGGGGAGAAGTATCCCGTGTTGCTCGGCGGCGCGGCGCTCACCCGCGGCTACGTCGAGGACGACCTGTCCGAGATCTATGCCGGCGATGTCTCCTACGCCAGGGACGCGTTCGAGGGACTTCGGCTGATGGACGAGATCATGGCCGTCAAGCGCGGCGAGGGGCCCGACCCGGACAGCCCGGAGGCGATCGCGGCCGCGGAGAAGGTCCGCGAGCGCAGGGAGCGGCACGCGCGCAGCAAGCGGATCGCGGAGAAGCGCAAGGCGGAGGCCGCCCCTGCGGTGATTCCCGAACGCTCCGACGTGGCAGTCGATTTCGACGTGGCCACGCCGCCGTTCTGGGGCACGCGCATCGTCCGGGGCATCCCCGTGGCCGATTTCTCCCAGCTCCTCGACGAGCGCGCCCTGTTCCTGGGGCAGTGGGGGCTGCGTGGTGCTCGAAAGGGCGAGGGGCCCACGTACGAGGAACTCGTCGAGACCGAGGGCCGCCCGCGGCTGCGGTACTGGCTCGACAGGCTGAAGGCCGAGCAGATCCTGGACTCCGCCGCGGTGGTGTACGGGTACTTCCCGGCGGTCAGCCACGGGCCCGTCGTCGACGTCCTCGAGTCGCCGGAACCCGACGCGCCCGTGCGGCATTCGTTCGAGTTCCCGCGGCAGCAGCGCGGGCGGTTCCTGTGCATCGCCGACTTCATCCGAGACCGCCGGACCGCGCAGCGACGCGGCGAGGTCGACGTCCTGCCGTTCCAGCTCGTCACCATGGGGCAGCCGATCGCCGATCTGGCGAACGAGCTGTTCGCCGCGAACGCGTACCGCGACTACCTCGAGGTGCACGGCCTCGGCGTGCAGCTCACCGAGGCGCTCGCCGAGTACTGGCACCGCCGCGTCCGCGAGGAGCTGACACTGCCCGGCGGACGCGTCGTAGCCGACGCCGACCCCAACGCGGTCACCGACTATTTCGACCTGAAGTATCTCGGCGCCCGCTACAGCTTCGGGTACGGCGCCTGCCCCACCCTCGAGGATCGCGCCAAGATGGTCGATCTGCTACAGCCCGACCGGATCGGCGTCGAACTCTCCGAGGAACTGCAGCTGCACCCCGAACAGTCCACCGACGCCTTCGTCCTCACGCACCCCGAGGCCAAGTACTTCAACACGTAGGGCCGGACACCTAGCCTCTCAGGGCTGGTGCGAGCTTGTTCGTGAGCCCGTCGACGGCGGTGGGGAGGCTCAGGACGGTGCCCCACGTCCATGCCGCCGACACGAGCGGATCGGAGATGAAGACCGAGCGACCCCGCTGGACGGCGGGGAGGGTGTGGTAGATCGGGAGCGCCTCGATCTCGCCCTGCCGCGACGGCTGGGACCCGACGTTCCACACGAGGACGTCCTGATCGAGGATTCCCATCTTCTCCTCGGCCAGCGCAGCGCCGTCGTTGCCTTTCGCGATGCGCGCGGCCAGGTCGGGCACGGTGAACCCCAACCCGGAGAGGAGCCGCGAGCGCGGGTCCCCCTGGGCGCGGACCCACACGGATCCCTGCTGGAAGCGTTCGACGACGACCGCTGTGCGCCCGTGGAACTCGGGATGCGCCGACTTCGCCTGCCCGATTCGATCCTCGACGGACGCGATCTGCCGACGCGCCTCATCGCTGCGTCCGATGGCGTCACCGGTCGTGCGGGTCGCGACGTCCCACGGCACGGTGAAAGACCTGTACCCCTTCGGCGGTCCGACGGTCGGCGCTATCTGGGACAGGCGGTCGTACTGGTCCTGGCTCATCGAGGTGTACAGGCCGAGAATCAGATCGGGGCGGAGCGCCGCGATCTCCTCGTACCGGTAGTCCGGAGTTCCGGTGAACTGCCCCTTGTTCAGAACCTCGGGCTTCTGGTCCCCGAGCGCCTTCTGCGCCCAGGGCCACGTGGCGTAGCGATAGTCGCCGTACCAGTCCGTCACGCCTACGACCTTCCCGCCCAGCGCGAGGACCGGATCCTGATCGCTGTACCCCACCGTCACGATGCGCTGCGGATCGTCCGGCACGCGCGTCACCCCGCGCAGGTGCTCGACCGTACGCCCGCCCGAGTTCGGCGCCTGCGCGTCGCGCGAGCCGCACGCCGCAGCGATGGCCGCCAAACCCACCAGTCCCGCGCCGTGGAACAGAGTGCGCCGGGTGGTCGGGGTGTCGAGCGTTCCACACGAACCGGTGTGCATGATCGGGACTCCTTTGGTCGGCGCATTACTGAGGGCAGGATAACCTAGCCCTTCGAGGCGGGCGTCGGCGAATTCGGGTTCGCCCGTGAGCCGGGATACTGTGCAACGCATGAGCAATATGCCCGACGCCGTCCTGTGGGACATGGACGGTACGCTGCTGGACTCCGAGAAGCTCTGGGACATCGCGGTCGAGGAACTCGCAGCGGATCTCGGTGCCGAGATGACACCGGAGCTGCGTCTCTCCACGCTGGGGAACGCGACCGGCGACGCACTGCGGAAGATCTTCGCCGCCGCCGGGAACGTCGAACCTTCGCCGGCGGACCTCGCAGCGCGGGACGCCTGGCTGTCCGGACGCGTTATCGAGCTGTTCGAGGACGGCATCCCATGGATGGACGGCGCACGCGACGCCCTCGAGCTGGTTGCTGGGCTGGACATCCCGATGGTGCTCGTGACCAACACCGTCCGCGACATCACCGAGCACGCGCTCGGGACCCTCGGGCGGGACCGCTTCGCTGCGACGGTGTGTGGCGACGAAGTGCCTGCGGCCAAGCCCGCGCCGGACCCCTACCTGCTGGGCGCCGAACTCGCCGATGCCGAGCCCGGGAGGGCGCTCGCATTCGAGGACTCGCCGACCGGCTCACGCGCTGCACTCGCGGCGGGCTGCACGGTGGTCACCGTCGGACCCGAGCCGGTGGTGCCGGGCACCGAAGCCCGGCACCGCACGACCCTCGCGGGCCTGGCCGTAGCCGATCTGCGGCTCGTTTGACAGCGGCCGTACAGAGTCGACCGGTACCCACGTAACGGTGAACCGGACGCGCCTCACCACAGCCGCCGCGACCGCGGTGGCGCTGGTGGGCGTGCCGGCCTCCGGCGCGCACCTACCGCTGAGCTACCCGCCCGGCGTACTTCCCGCCGCCGCCTCGCGCCCGGCCATGGGGTGGAACAGCTGGAACGCGTTCGGCTGCAACATCACCGAACGCGACGTCGAGCGACAGGCGGACGCCCTGGTGTCCAGCGGGCTCGCCGGCGCGGGCTACCGCACCGTCACCGTCGACGACTGCTGGTTCGCCCCCACGCGAGCCCCCGACGGATCGCTCCGTGCGGACCCGTCCCGGTTCCCCTCCGGCATGGCCGCGCTCGGCGCGTACCTGCACGCGCGCGGGCTGCGGTTCGGGCTGTACGAGTCGCCGGGCGCCCGCACGTGCGCGCAGCTGGCGGGAACATACCCCGGGGCGACGGGCAGCGCGGGGCACGAGACCCAGGACGCGAAGACCTTCGCCGCGTGGGGCGTCGACTACCTCAAGTACGACTGGTGCTCCGCCGCAGCCGACCCGCAGCAACAGATCATCGCGTTCACGACGATGCGGGACGCCCTCGGTGACACGGGACGCCCCGTCGAGTACGCCATCAACCCCAACAGCCATGTGGCCGACGCGGTTCCCGGTCGGGACGGCGTGTGGTCCGGTGTGGCGAATCAGGTGCGCGTCACCAACGACGTCGTGCCCGCCTGGCGAGTGGGGACGGGACCGCTCGGGAACCAGGGGATCGCGGAGGCCATCGATCAGGCCTCCGCGCCCGGCGCGACCGGCGCGACCGGCGACCTCGACATGCTGGTCGCCGGGCTGCCCGGAGTGAGCGACGACGAGGCCCGCACGCAGGTGGCGATGTGGTCGATGCTCGGCTCACCGCTCATCGCCGGCAATGACCTCACACGCATGCCGAGCGCGGTGCGGAATCTGCTGGCCGACCGCGCGCTCATCGCGCTCGACCAGGACGCATCGGCGCCCGCACATCTCGTGGGCGATGCATGGGTCCGGCGGCTGTCCGGCGGGCGAATGGCCGTGGCCTTCGTCAACGACTCGGACCACCCCGCCCGTGTGGGCGCCACGCCGTCGTCGCTGGGCTGGTCGGGTCCGCCGCCGGCGGTGACCGATCTCTGGAGTGGAACCTCCCGTGAGCCGTCCGCATGGGTGGGCGCCGAACTCGCCCCGCACGCAACGGCGATCTTCGACCTGCGCTGACCGCGCCGAGTGGCCGTGTTCAGTGTCCGTGCGGGTCCAGCTCGTTGAGGGTCGACACGACCTGCGAGTAGTCGCCGCGCGCCTCTCCGTAACGCAGGAACTTGACGTTCTCGACCTGGATCTCGGTCGCCTCCGGCTGCGTACGCAGGATCTCGATGACCTCGTCGGCGAAGTCGTCGAGCGGCATCGCGAACTCGCTCTCCTCCTGCCCGGGCATGAGCGCCGTGCGGACGGCCGGGGGTTCGAGTTCGAGTACGCGCACCGATGTGTCCGCGAGTTGCAGCCGCAGTGTCTCCGACAGCATGTGGATCGCGGCCTTGGTGGCGTTGTAGGTGGGAGTGACGCGCAGCGGCGCGAAGGCGAGACCCGACGACACCGTCACGATCGTCGCATCGGGGCGGGCCTGCAGATGCGCGGTGAACGCCGCGATCAGACGGATCGGTCCCAGCAGGTTGGTGACGACCTGCGCCTCGGCGTCGGCGAGGAATCCGGCCGTGTGCCAGTCCTCGGCGCGCATCACGCCGGCCATCGTCACGAGGACGTTCAGGTCGGGGAAGCGGCGCAGGATCTCGGCCGACGCGTCCGCGATGCTGTCCGCGTCGGCCGTGTCGATACGCACGCCCTCTATACCGTGCGTAGCTGCGATCTCGTCGAGTAGCGCCTGCCTGCGGCCACCGACGACGACGGTGTTGCCTGCCGCGCGCAGGCGGAGCGCGAGCGCGAGCCCGATGCCGCTCGTCGCGCCGGGGATGAAGACGGTGTTTCCGTTTATCTGCATGATCCCAGCCTGGCGGCGACGAGGTGGACCGACCAGAGAGCGGATCTCCAGGGACCGCGGGTCCCTGGCTGGCGGTCGCCGGACCCCGGCATGATGGAACTCGTGGACCGATCCGTACTCGCCGACTTCCTGCGCAGACGTCGTGAGGCCCTGACACCCTACGACGTCGGCCTGCCCGAGGGTGCTCGCCGCCGCACGCCCGGGCTGCGCCGCGAGGAGGTCGCGATGCTCGCCGGGATGTCCACCGACTACCTGTCCCGGCTCGAGCAGCGGCGTGGCCCGCAACCGTCGACGCAGGTGCTCGATGCGCTGGCCCGGGCTCTGCGCCTGACCGCGGACGAGCGCGACTATCTGTACCGGGTCGCAGGCCACAGCGCGCCGGACCGATCCGGGGGCTCGGGGCACGTGTCGCCTGCGCTGCTGCGTGTCCTCGACCGGCTCTCCGACACACCGGCTCTGATCCTGTCGGATATCGGCGAGACACTTCAACAGAACGAGCCCGCCCGTGCGCTGTTCGGTGATACGAGCGGACGAACAGGACTGGCCCGCAGCGACATCCACCGCTGGTTCGCCGATCCGGCCACAGCGCGCCGGAGCTACCCCGCAGACGATCACGCCAGGCAGAGCCGCGCCCTGGTCGCCAACCTGCGCGCCGCCTATGGCCGCCTCGGCCCGCGTTCGACCGCAGGTGAGATCGTGGCCGATCTCCGGCACCGCAGCGCCGAGTTCCGCGAGTTGTGGGACCGGCACGAGGTCGCGGTCCGATTCGAGGATCACAAGGTGCTGTTGCACCCGGAGATCGGCGCGATCGAGGTGGACTGTCAGGTGCTCTTCACCGAGGACCAGTCGCAGGCTCTACTCGTGCTGACCGCGGCACCGAACACCGAGGCAGCGGAGAAGCTCGCATTGCTCGCCGTGGTCGGTAGTCAGCGGTTCGGCACCTGACCGCGGCGTGTTCGTGAACCGCTTCGTGCGGAGGCACTCCGCAGCACGCTACTTCTCGGCTCCGTCGAGCGCGGCGCTGGCCATCGTGGCCACACGCACGCGCTCGGTGTCTGCGGGCGTCCACCCGGCGGGCGGCATCACGGCGGCGAACGCATCGACGACCGCGGTGCCGTAGTTGTGGCCGTGGCCGTCGGGCACGCCCGCGGCGTTCGCGAGATCCGCAGACACCTGCCAGAACGTGACGAACGGGTACCACGCCATCGCCCGCGAGCGATCTCTGCCGGGCGGCTCGCGCAACCAATCCGGTTCACGCAGGAGAAGATCGGGACTCCACCAGACCACGGGATCCGACGCATGCTGCACATAGACTATGCGCGGCTCGAGCCACTCGGGGCCGCCCGTCAGCGGCTTGACCCCGTCGGTGAACCGCACCACCAGCCCGTCGGAGTAGGTCGGCAGCACCTCGGGCGTGCCGAGATCGCGGCGCTGGGTGAGCGCCCCGTGGATGGGGTTCGCGGCGGGCGGCCCGATCCAGACGACGCCGTCGACCTCCTCGCGTATCTGCGCGAGGGAATCGAACGCGCCCTCGCCGGCGCGCGTTCCGAGCGACTCGCCCATGACGAGGAGCTTGGGGCGCTGAGCCTGCGGGCGTGCGTCGACTGCGGTGTGGACGGTGTCGATGAGCCTCTTCCCGGCCTCCAGCGACAGCTGCCCGTCGGTGACGAACGAGATCCAGCTGGGCAGGTAGGAGTACTGCGCGGCCACGAGTGCCACATCGCCGTCGTACATCAGCTCGAGAGCGCGCGCAGCGGTCGGGTTGACCCAACCACTGCCGGTGGTGGGGATGACGACGAGGTACTTGCGGTCCAGAGCGCCCGTCCGCTGCAACTCCCTGAGCATGATCGCCTTGCGCTGCTCGGGCGTCGACGCGTTCTCGAGCCCGACGTACACCCGCACCGGTTCGGTCACGGGGTGGTCCGTGAACCGTTCGATATCCGCCTTGCGGAGACCGCCGGCCACGAAGTTGCGTCCCTCGTAGCCGAGCCCGGACCAGCTCGCAGCCGAGTCGGGGGAGCCCGAGCGTTCGAACTCCATCGGCTGCCGCATCCCGGCACGGGTGGCGTCGTTGCTCGTCGAAGCGATGGAGTTGGCGACGGTGCGGAAGGCACGGAACACGACCCCGTCGAACACCAGGATCACGAGCAGCACCACGAGGCATGCGCCGAGTATCCGGGCGGCGGCGGGCGGGATGCGCAGGTACCTGTTGCCCTCTTTCGCCAGGAGCCGTGCGAGGTCGCGCAGCGCGCGGAACACCGAGATCAGCAGGACCGACGTGACAAAGGCGATGGCGGGGATCAGCAGCCACCAGTAGCCGTGTTCTGCCGGCTGTCCCATCAGCGCTCGCATATCGGCCTGCCACCGCCGGGAGATCACGAGCATGATCGCGACGCCCGCGAGGTTGATCAGGACGATCGCCGCGCGCAGGAACGGGATCAGCCGCGCCAGCCGGGGGCGCGTCCGGATCGGGTGCCCGCGCACCAGCAGATCGGTGATGAGCCACTTCGCGAACGCACCCACGCCGTAACCGATGACGGCGTTGATACCGGCGATGAACCCCTGGAAGAACCAGCCACGGGGGAGCAGCGACACCGTGAACGACAGCTCCAGGAACACACCGCCCACGAACAGCCCGGCGAAGTCCAGGTGGAGCAGGCTCCACAGCCACGCGAGGAAGGGGTGCCGCTCGTGCAGCTCGTCGAGGCTCTCCTGGATGAAGCGGTCCGGATCCCGCAGGGCACTGACGAGGCGCATGCGCGCGCCGACCGCACCGCGCACGAATCGGTATGGCCCGGTGCCCTTGCGAACCTTGAACGGGACGGTGTCCGGACCGTCGGCGGATCCGGCGTCGCCGTCCGCATCCAGGTCCGTGTCCACTCGCTCTACTGTATTGAGGCCTGTTCCGGTCGTCCCGCCGGGGCATGGGAGAATGGCCGACCGTGAAGACCATGGAGACGCTGTTCGCCGAGCTTGCGGAGAAGGCCCGGACGCGCCCCGCCGGGAGCGGGACGGTGGAGGCACTCGATCGCGGCGTCCACTTCCTGGGTAAGAAGGTCATCGAAGAGGCCGGCGAGGTCTGGATCGCCGCCGAGCATCAGAGCGACGCCGAGCTCGCCGAGGAGATGTCCCAACTGCTGTATTGGCTGCAGGTGATGATGGTCAAGCGAGGGCTCACTCTCGACGACGTGTACGCGCATCTGTAGCGGCTTTCAGGCCGCACCGCGTACAGCCCCGACGAACCAGCGGAAAGAGACCACACATGCTGCGCGTCGCAGTACCCAACAAGGGCGCCCTCTCCGAGGCCGCCGCCACGATCCTGTCCGAGGCCGGCTACCGCCGGCGTACGGATTCCAAGGACCTGACCGTCCTGGACAACGCCAACGAGGTCGAGTTCTTCTTCCTGCGCCCCAAGGACATCGCGCTCTACGTCGCGTCCGGGGAGCTGGATCTCGGCATCACCGGGCGTGATCTCGCCCTCGACTCCGGTGCCGAGTTCACGGAACGTCTCGCGCTCGGCTTCGGCCGCTCGACCTTCCGGTACGCGGGCCCCGCGGGCACCGAGTGGACCGTGGGCGATCTGGACGGCAAGCGCATCGCCACGTCGTACCCGAACCTGGTACGGGCCGACCTCGATCGCCGGGGTTTCGCCGCCGACGTCATCCGCCTCGACGGCGCGGTCGAGATCTCGATCCAGCTGGGCGTGGCGGACCTCATCGCGGACGTCGTCGAATCCGGTCGCTCGCTGCGCCAGAACAATCTGGTGCCGTTCGGCGAGCCGCTGATCGGTTCGGAGGGCGTGCTCATCGAGGCCGCCGGTTCGGCGACGGACCGGGCGCGCGACCAGCTCACGGCACGGCTGCAGGGCGTCGTGTTCGGACGGCAGTACGTGCTGCTGGACTACGACTGCCCGAAGGAGATCCTCGACCGGGCGGTCCAGGTCACGCCCGGGCTCGAGTCCCCGACGGTGTCACCCATGGCCGACCAGGCGTGGGTAGCGGTCCGCGTCCTCGTCCCGCGGAAGGACGCGAACACGATGATGGACGAACTCGCGGATATCGGCGCGAAGGCGATCCTGATGTCCGACATCCGTAGCTGTCGATTCTGACGTCCGCGCGCGGGCGCAGGAGTCAGCGCGCCGCGACCAGCAGGGTCTGCGAACCGCGTGCGAAGTGGCCGTCTGCGTCGTATATCTCGGATGCCGTGGCGCCCAGCCCTTCAGGACCGATCTGCTGATCCGCGGCGATCCCGACCCAGCCGGCCGAGAGCCGCGGAGCACGGTGCAGGTGCACGGTCATGTCCATGTTCATCCAGGTCACACGCGTCGGATCCATCCGAGCCGAGATGCCGTTCGCGGCATCGATGACCGAGAAGACACGCACCAGGTCGGTCGGCTCCTCGCCCGCCACGAGGGGGACACGGGCCCGCACCCAGCAGTGTCGCGCGCCCTCGACTCCATCCTCTACCGCGGGCGGCACGAACCGCCATTCGCAGGCTCCCAGGAAGCCGGCTTCGCGCACGGCCTCGAAGAAGGCAGGGGCCGGCGCGTCGCCGTCGGCGGGCAGCGCAGGGACGACGTCGCGAACGAACGCTGCGGTGTCCGATGTGGACAGGGCCCACGCGTGAGCCCGCGCGACCGGCCGGAACTCCCCGCTCCGGTCCGCGCACTCGACTTCCGCGGTGAACAGTGAGATGGCACGCCCCGGACGTGAGACCCATGCGCGTACCCGCGACTGCGTGATGGGCACTACGCCGAGCAACTCGATCGTCACGCGCGAGATCTGCAGCCCCGGCGCACATGCGCGCTCGAGGGCACGCACCATGAGGGCCGCGGGCGGCGCGCCGTGCTGCATCGTGTCGGCCCACACGCTCGCGGTCAGACGGGTCGGCTCGAACACCTCGTACCGGGCCCCGTCGACGTCGACGTCGGGGCCGGGATGGAAGAACGCGTCCATGGTGTAAACACCTATCGCACGGGCCGGATCGCCGTCACACCAGGGTTGCTGGCACCCTTGTTCACCATGGCAGACAGCGGACCGTTCGTGGTCGGGGACAGGGTGCAGCTCACCGATGCCAAGGGGCGGAAGTTCACGGTTCACCTGGAGGCCGGCCGGGAGTTCCACACCCACAAGGGCGGTATCCGCCACGACGACCTGATCGGGGCGCCCGAGGGCAGCGTCGTGAACTCCGTCAACGGCACGCCGTACCTCGCGCTGCGCCCACTGCTCACGGACTACGTGCTGTCGATGCCACGCGGCGCCCAGGTCATCTACCCGAAGGACGCGGCGCAGATCGTCGCCGAGGGCGATGTCTTCCCGGGGGCGCGGGTGCTCGAGGCCGGGGCCGGTTCCGGTGCGCTCACGTGCTCGCTCCTGCGTGCCGTCGGGCCCAGCGGTCACGTCACATCGTGGGAGATCCGCGAGGACCACGCGGAGCATGCGGTCCGCAACGTCGAGGAGTTCTTCGGCGGCCGCCCTGAGAACTGGAACCTGCGCATCGGGGACCTCGCCGACTACGACGGCCCGCAGGTGGACCGCATCGTGCTGGACATGCTGGCGCCGTGGGATGTCCTGGAGGCCGTGAACAAGGCGCTGGTGCCGGGTGGTGTGCTCGTGGTGTACGTCGCGACCGTCACGCAGCTGTCCAAGGTCGTCGAGGCGATCCGCGAGCAGGCCAACTGGACCGAGCCCCGCACGTGGGAATCACTGTTACGCGAATGGCACGTCGTGGGCCTGGCCGTCCGGCCGGAGCACAGAATGCAAGGTCACACGGCGTTCCTCGTGACGACGCGTCGGCTCGCCGACGGTACGGAGCCGCCACGCCCCCGGCGGCGTCCGAGCAAGGGGTGAGCGGAGACGGTAGCGTGGTAATACCCCGCTCGAAGGGAGCACGCTATGACTGACCCCGCTGAGAACCGCCCCGCGCCGTCCGGCGCCGCCGGTTCGAATCCGTTGCCTCGCGCCGCATCCCACGGTGCCACCGGGGCGAACGACGCGCAGCTGCGCGAGCGCGTGGAGGCCCTGACGACCCGCAATGCGAAGCTGCTCGAGACGCTCCGCGACGCCCGCGCGCAGCTTATCGCTCTGCGTGAGGAGGTCGACCGGCTCGGGCAGCCCCCGTCGGGGTACGGCGTACTGCTGGCTACCTACGAGGACGCGACGGTGGACGTGTTCACCTCGGGCCGCAAGATGCGGCTGACGCTGTCGCCGAACGTCGAGCCGGAGACTCTGCGCATCGGCCAGACCGTGCGTCTCAACGAGGCACTCACCGTCGTCGAGTCGGGCCTGTTCGAGACCGTCGGCGAGATCTGTGTGCTGCGCGAGGTGCTCGACGACGGGCAGCGCGCCCTGGTCGTCGGGCACGCCGACGAGGAGCGCGTCGTGCGCCTCGCGGCCCCGCTCGTCGAGGTGGAGCGCGACGCCGCCGACGATGAGGACGGCACCCGTCGCCGGCTCCGCGTCGGCGACTCCCTGCTGGTCGACACCAAGGCCGGGTATGCGTTCGAACGCATCCCCAAGGCCGAGGTCGAGGATCTCGTCCTCGAGGAGGTGCCGGACGTCGACTACTCCGACATCGGCGGCCTGGGCCGGCAGATCGAGCTCATCCGCGATGCGGTAGAACTGCCGTTCCTGCACAAGGACCTGTTCAAGGACTACTCTCTGCGGCCGCCCAAGGGGGTGCTCCTGTACGGGCCGCCCGGCAACGGCAAGACGCTGATCGCGAAGGCCGTCGCCAACTCGCTCGCGAAGAAGATCGCCGAGGTGCGCGGGGACGACTCGCGCGAGGCGAAGTCCTACTTCCTCAACATCAAAGGCCCCGAACTGCTCAACAAGTTCGTCGGCGAGACCGAGCGGCACATCCGCCTGATCTTCCAGCGGGCACGCGAGAAGGCGTCCGAGGGCACACCTGTGATCGTCTTCTTCGACGAGATGGACTCGATCTTCCGCACTCGTGGCTCGGGTGTCAGCTCCGACGTCGAGACCACCGTCGTGCCGCAGCTTCTGTCCGAGATCGACGGCGTCGAGGGTCTGGAGAACGTCATCGTTATCGGCGCGTCCAATCGCGAGGACATGATCGATCCGGCGATCCTGCGTCCCGGCCGCCTCGATGTGAAGATCAAGATCGAGCGGCCGGACGCCGAGGGCGCGCAGGACATCTTCAGCAAATACCTGACGTCCGCGCTGCCTATCCACCCCGAGGACCTCGCCGAGTTCGGCGGGGACCGCGAGGCCTGCGTCAAGGCGATGATCGAACGCGTCGTGGACCGCATGTACGCCGAGACCGACGAGAACCGCTTCCTGGAGGTCACCTACGCGAACGGCGACAAGGAGGTCATGTACTTCAAGGACTTCAACTCGGGTGCGATGATCCAGAACGTGGTGGACCGCGCGAAGAAGGCTGCGATCAAGGCGCACCTCGACACCGGCCAAGCAGGCATGCGGGTGACGCATCTGTTCGAGTCGATCGTCGACGAGTTCGCCGAGAACGAGGATCTGCCGAACACGACCAACCCGGACGACTGGGCCCGCATCTCGGGCAAGAAGGGCGAGCGCATCGTCTACATCCGGACACTGGTGACGGGCAAGAACTCGTCCGCGTCGCGGGCGATCGACACCGAGACCAGCACCGGCCAGTACCTGTAGCCGCCACGCGCCCGGCCTGCTCGTTAAGTGCGAAGCAGGCCGGGCGCTGGCGTGCCTACATATAGTTCAGGGCGATGAACACACAGGTGGAGTCGCTCACGCTCGCGGCGGGCGGCCAGACACTCACGGTGGTCCCGGGTAAGACCGCGACCATCGGCCGCACGGCCGACAACGACCTGACGGTCAATCACCCGCTGGTATCGCGCCGCCACGCGGTGCTCGCGCACACGGGCGAGTCGTGGCTGCTCACCGATCGCAGCACCAACGGCATATTCCTCGACGGGGCGCAGCAGGGCTCGGTGGCCGTCCGCGGGCCGATCACGGTCCAGCTCGGCGACCCCAGGGCCGGAGTGGCCCTCACCCTCACACCGAGCGCGGCGGTGACCGCGCCGCCCCGGCCGGCCCAGCCGGCCCCCCGACCTCCGCAGCAGCCGCCGAGGCGGACCGAGACCCGACAGCCGCGGCCGCAGGTGCTGCGTCCCGCGGGGCAGCGGCCGCCCGCACCGTCCACCCCGACGGCGCCGCCACCCGCGCAGGCATCGAGCGGTTTCCGCCCGGCCGCGCCCCGGCCGAGCACCCAGCAGCGCGTGCCCGGTGCCCCGGCCGCCGGTCCCTCGGGCCCCGGGGCCGTGCCCGATCCGCGGCCGGTCGGTGACCTCCCGCCACATCTGCGCGCCATGGCCGGCAACACCGGGCTGTATCGCGTCGCGGCCCCGGCCCCGCAGGCCGTGTCAGGCCAGGCGGTCTCCATCGGCCGCACGCCTGACAACGACCTGGTCATCGACGACATGTTGGTCTCCCGCCGGCATGCGCGCGTGGTGGCCACGGCGCAGGGACCGGTCCTCGAGGACTTGCGCTCGGCCAACGGTACGCAGGTCAACGGCAGCCGCATCGCGGGTCCGACGCCGCTGCACGACGGCGACGTGGTCACTGTGGGCAACTCAGACCTCGTCCTGCAGGGCGGTGCCCTGCAACGCCCGCAGCCGCACGTGCTGGCGGGCGCCGGGCTCGTGGTCCGGACGTTGGGACTCACGGTCGACGGCGGCAAGACCCTCCTGCGGGGCGTGGAGCTCGATGCCGCACCGGGCACGCTCACGGCGGTGATCGGGCCGTCGGGCGCGGGTAAGTCGACGGTGAGCCGGATCGTCTCGGGCGAGCTCGTCCCGACCGTCGGCACCGTCGAGTTCGAGAGTCGCGACGTGCACCGCGACTACGACGCCCTGCGCTCCCGCATCGGCATGGTCCCGCAGGACGACGTCCTGCACCGGCGACTCACGGTGCGCCAGGCGCTGCGGTACGCGGCCGAGCTCCGGCTGCCGCCGGACATGTCGAAGCAGGACCGCGACGGCGTGATCGACGGTGTGCTGTCCGAGCTGCAGCTGTCCGAGCACGCCGAGACCCGCATAGACAAGCTCTCGGGCGGCCAGCGTAAGCGCGCTTCCGTCGCGATGGAGCTGCTCACCGGCCCGTCGCTGTTGATCCTGGACGAACCGACATCGGGCCTCGACCCCGCGCTGGACCGACAGGTCATGCAGACGCTGCGCCGCCTCGCGGATGCCGGCCGCGTGGTCATCGTCGTCACCCACTCCCTGACCCACCTCGACATGTGCGACCAGGTGTTGCTGCTTGCGCCGGGCGGCAGGACCGCGTACTGCGGAGCGCCCGACGGTGTCGGGAAGGCCATGGGCACCAAGGACTGGGCCGAGATCTTCGACTTCGTGGCCCGCCGTCCCGAGGAGGCCGAGCAGCGGTATCGCGCGGCCAACCCACCGACGATGGCTCAGCCCGCGGTCCGTGCCGAGGCGCCACCCGTCAAGGCGCCGAGGGCGTCGCGAATACGCCAGCTGTCCGTGGTCGCCCGGCGGCAGGCGAGGTTGATCCTCGCCGACCGTGCCTATCTGGCGTTCCTGGTGGCGCTGCCGTTCGTGCTGGGCGCGATAACGCTGATAGTCCCGTCGCCCAGTGGGCTGCGGAAGATCGAGGCGACCGACGACAGCGGCGGACCGACGATCATCCTGGTGCTCATGGTGATCGGTGCGTGCTTCATGGGTGCCGCGCTCACGGCCCGTGAGCTGGTCGGTGAACGTGTGATCTACCTGCGGGAGAAGGCCGTCGGGCTGCGGCCCGGGGCCTATCTCGCCGCCAAGACGCTGGTCTTCTTCGTCGCGGCGGTCCTGCAGAGCGCGGTCATGACGGCGATCGTCGCGGTCGGGATCAAGCAGCCCATCATCCAGGGCAACGTCGTGTCCAGCCCCACGGTCGAGATATTCGTCGCGGTCGCGGCGACGGCCTGCGTGTCGGTCCTGGTGGGTCTGCTGATCTCAGCGCTCGCGCGGTCGCCCGAGCAGGTGATGCCGCTGCTGGTGGTGGTGGTGATGCTCCAGTTGGTGATGTCGGGCGGGTTGTTCGGGCTCCATGGCCGGGTGGTGCTCGAGCAGGTGTCGTGGCTGTTCCCCTCGCGCTGGGGCTTCGCGGGGGCGGCTTCGACGATCGACCTGCAGCACGTGACCATGATCAACGACCCGCGAACGGGCGAGGCGCGAATCGTCGACCTGGACCCGCTGTGGAACCACACGCGCGGCGCGTGGCTGACCGCGATGGGCGCGCTGGTGGCGCAGGCCGTGGTCTTGTGGGTCCTGGTGTGGAGCCGCATCCGGCGGCGCGTCGGCTGATCGCTAGCCTGGGCGGTATGCAGCGCATCATCGGCACCGAGGTGGAGTACGGAATATCCGCGCCGCGGGACCCGTCCGCCAACCCGATCCTGACGTCGACCCAGGCGGTCCTCGCGTACGCGGCGGCCGCCGGAGTCCCGAGGGCCAAGCGCACCCGCTGGGACTACGAGGTCGAGTCGCCGCTGCGCGACGCCCGCGGATTCGATCTGGGGCGCAACAACGGACCGGCGCCCATCGTCGACGCGGACGAGATCGGCGCCGCGAACATGATCCTCACGAACGGCGCGCGGCTGTACGTGGACCACGCGCACCCCGAGTACTCGGCGCCCGAGGTGACCGACCCGATGGACGCGGTCATCTGGGACAAGTCGGGGGAGCGGGTCATGGAGGCGGCCGCACGACACGCGGCGTCCGTGCCGGGCGTCCCGCAGTTGCAGCTGTACAAGAACAACATCGACGGCAAGGGCGCGTCATACGGCACACACGAGAACTATCTGATGCGCCGCGACACGTCGTTCCCGTCGATCGTCACCGGGCTCACGCCCTTCTTCGTGACGCGTCAGGTGTTCTGCGGTAGCGGGCGTGTCGGGTTGGGGCAGTCCGGTGACGACGCCGGGTTCCAGCTGTCCCAGCGCGCCGACTACATCGAGGTCGAGGTCGGCTTGGAGACGACGCTCAAGCGCGGCATCATCAACACTCGCGACGAACCGCATGCGGATCCCGACAAGTACCGGCGCCTGCACGTGATAATCGGGGACGCGAACCTCGCGGAGACGGCCACGTATCTCAAGGTGGGCACCACGGCCCTGGTACTCGATCTCATAGAGGCCGGTGTTGACCTCTCCGACCTCGAGCTGGAGCATGCCGTCACATCGGTGCACGACGTCTCGCACGACGTCTCGCTGAAGCAACTCGTACCGCTTCGCGACGGCCGCCGGATGACGGCGATCGACATCCAGCGCATCTACGCCGAGCGGGTCGGCAAGCTGCTGGCGGGATCGGACGATGAGCGCGCGCTGCACGTCCACGCGACCTGGGTGAGCGTCCTCGATCGGCTCGCGGACGACCCCATGGGGCTGTCGGACACGCTCGACTGGCCGGCCAAGCTCCGGGTGCTCGAGGGGCTCCGGCAGCGTGAGGGCCTGGGCTGGGCCGCACCGAAACTCGCACTCGTCGACCTGCAGTACTCGGACGTCCGCCTGGACAAGGGGCTGTACAACCGTCTCGTCGCCCGAGGCTCGATGAAACGCTTGGTGACGGAGCAGCAGGTGCTGGATGCGATCACGAGCCCGCCCGAGTCGACTCGCGCATACTTCCGGGGCGAATGTATGCGGCGATTCGGCGCCGACATCGCCGCCGCGAGCTGGGACTCCGTCATCTTCGACATCGGTGCGGACTCGCTCGTCCGCATCCCCACGATGGAGCCGCTCCGCGGTACCCGCGACCATGTCGAGCGCCTGCTCGACGACTCCGCATCGGCACGTGACCTCGTCGATTCCCTGAAGGGCTGACCATGGACATCGAGAAGAAGCTGGCACGGGCGTACCGCAAGGCGTTCACGGAGGTACTGCATCTCCACGGACGCATCTACATCGGGTCCGGTGGGCGAGTCGGGCACAGGTTGCTGGGCGTACCGAACCTGATCGTCGAGACGGTCGGCGCGAAGTCGGGGGAGCCGCGCAGCACCGTGCTCACATACGCGAGCGACGGCGACGACTACGTCGTCGTCGCGTCCGCGGGTGGAGCGCCGCGTAACCCGGCCTGGTACCACAACATCCGTGCGGCGGGCGAGGTCGGGCTGCGAGTGGGCACACGTCGTATGCGTGCTCGGGTGACCACCCTCGTACCAGGCGACGACGGTTACGCCCGCCTCTTCGAACTGGCCGATCGGGCCAACCGCGGCCGCTATTCCCAGTACCAGACGATGACCCGCCGGCCCATACCGGTCTGCGTGCTGTCCCCGGTCGGAACCCGCGGTCAGGCCGAGCCCAGCGCGCGGACGTAGGAGAGGCGCCCGGCTATATCGGCCGCCGCGGCCGGGGAACCGACGGGCACCGTCGTCGTATAGGTCTGCCCCTGCGGGCCGACGACTGTGACCTGCGTGCTGTAGACGACCGTCCGCTGCTCCTTGACCAGGAGGAAGAGCAGCGAGACGCAAGCGACGAAGAAGAACCCGACCACCGTGGCGATGACCGCCCAGCTCGGGATCCTGCGCTCGACGCCCACCTGGTCGACGGCGACCCAACGGCTGCCCTCCAGGGGGAACGCACCGACCGGCGTGATGACCTGCGTTGCGGTGACGTGGATGTCGCCGATCGTCACCAGGACGGGTTCCTGGGGGTGGTTCGGGAGGTAGGGGTCCACGCCCGCAGTGTATGCGCGCCAGGTGCACTGACGTCGTGTCGCAGCGTGTCGGCCGTCGCGCCCGGTAGGGTCGATGGGGAGATTGGTTTGCGGTGAAGGAGACGGTTATGGCTCAGGAACAGACCAAGCGCGGTGGTGGCGGCGACGAGGACGACGATGTCGCGGCGCCGTCGGGAGGTGCCGGGCAGGAGCGTCTCGAGAAGGCCACCGACGACACCGACGACCTGCTGGACGAGATCGACGACGTCCTCGAGGAGAACGCCGAGGACTTCGTGCGCGCGTATGTGCAGAAGGGCGGGCAGTGACGGGGCCGCTGCGGGGCGTGGGATCATCGTTCGCCGAGCATCTGGCGCGGACGTCGCCTGAGTCTCTCCCGGGTGCCCCGATCGCCCCCACGGAGCACCTACCGCACGGCACGACCATCGTCGCGCTCGCCTTCGACGGTGGCGTGCTGCTGGCAGGCGACCGCCGCGCGACGATGGGTAATCTCATCGCGCAGCGCGACATCCGCAAGACCTACATCACCGACGATCACACGGCGGTCGGCATCGCAGGCACGGCGGGTATCGCCAAGCAGATCGTCAAGCTCTTCACGGTGGAGCTCGAGCACTACGAGAAGATCGAGGGCGTGCCGCTGACGTTCGGCGGCAAGGCGAATCGCCTCGGCGGGATGGTCCGCGGCAACTTCCCAGCCGCTATGCAGGGTCTCGTCGCGCTGCCGCTGCTGGTGGGCTTCGACCTCTCGGCGGATGCGGGCCGCATCGTCAGTTACGACCCCACCGGGGATTGGCACGACGAGCGGCAGTACCACGCCATCGGCTCGGGCTCCGCCTATGCCAAGTCGTCGCTCAAGAAGCTGTACCGCGCCGGCCTGGACGGCGGCCGTGCCCTTGAGGCAGCGGCCGAGGCCCTGTTCGACGCCGCTGACGACGACACCGCAACCGGTGGCCCGGACGTCATTCGGGGGCTGTACCCGACGGCGGTCCGCATCACCGCGGACGGCGCCGAGGACGTTCCCGAGCTGGAGGTCGAGGCCGCGACCGAGCGCGTCGTCGCAGCACGGCGCGGTGAGGAGAACCGATGAGCATGTCGATGCCGTACTACGCGTCGGCCGAGCAGATCATGCGCGACCGCTCGGAGCTGGCGCGCAAGGGGATCGCACGCGGCCGCAGCGTCGTGGTTCAGAAGTTCGCGGACGGTGTGCTGTTCGTCGCGGACAACTCGTCTGCGACCCTCAACAAGGTCTCGGAGATCTACGATCGCATCGGTTTCGCCGCAGTGGGCAAGTACAACGAGTTCGAGTCGCTGCGCCGTGCGGGGATCCAGCACGCGGATACGCGCGGCTACCAGTACGACCGTGCCGATGTCACGGGGCGTTCGCTCGCGAACGCGTATGCGTCCACGCTGGGCATGGTGTTCACGGAGCAGCCGAAGCCGTACGAGGTGGAGCTGTGCGTGGCCGAGGTCCCGCCGCCGGAGTCCCAGCTACCGGCTCAGCTCTTCCGCATCGGTTACGACGGATCGATCGCGGATGAGAAGCGGTACCTCGTGATGGGCGGGCAGACCGAGCCGGTCGCTGCCGTCATGTCCGAGGAGTACGTCGAGGACCAGGATCTCCAGACCGCCTTCCGGCTGGCCGTGAAGGCGCTCGGCGCGCCGCCACCCGCCTCGGGGAACTCCACGTCGCCGAACGGCGAAGCCAAGGCGTTCACCGAGCTGGAACTCGAGGTGGCGCTGCTGGATCGGCGTCGGCCACGCCGCACCTTCAAGCGCCTGAGGCCCGCGGAGGTCGCGGACCTGCTGCCCTGACTGCGCCGCGGCGCTCTCGCACAACGCTGCGCAGTGGGCCGTAGACCCGCGCGGTATGTTCGAGGGGTGCAGCGGCGAATCATGGGAATCGAGACCGAGTTCGGTGTCACGTGCACGTTCCACGGACACCGACGCCTGAGCCCGGACGAGATCGCCCGGTACCTGTTCCGGCGTGTCGTCTCGTGGGGACGCTCGTCCAACGTGTTCCTCCAGAACGGCGCCCGGCTGTACCTCGACGTCGGCAGCCACCCCGAGTACGCAACCGCCGAATGCGACTCGCTGCTCCAACTCGTCACGCATGATCGCGCAGGCGAACGCGTCCTCGAGGACCTGCTCCTCGATGCCGAGAAGCGTCTCACCGACGAGGGCATCGGCGGCGACATCTACCTGTTCAAGAACAACACCGACTCGGCCGGCAACTCGTACGGCTGCCACGAGAACTACCTCGTAGGCCGCGTCGGCGAGTTCTCCCGCATCGCGGACGTGCTCCTGCCCTTCCTCGTCACCCGCCAGCTGATCTGCGGCGCGGGCAAGGTGCTGCACACCCCCAAGACCGCGACATTCTGCCTGAGCCAGCGCGCCGAGCACATCTGGGAGGGCGTCTCGTCCGCCACCACCCGCAGCCGGCCGATCATCAACACGCGCGACGAGCCGCACGCCGACGCCGAGAAGTACCGTCGTCTGCACGTCATCGTCGGCGACTCCAACATGGCCGAGACCACCACGATGCTCAAGGTCGGCAGTGCCGCACTCGTCCTGGAGATGATCGAGGCGGGCGTACAGTTCCGGGATTTCGCACTCGACAACCCGATTCGAGCCATCCGTGAGGTGAGCCACGACGTCACCGGTAAGCACGCCGTGCGCCTCGCGGGCGGGCGCACGGCGGGGGCCCTGGACATCCAGCGCGAGTACCACGACCGCGCCGTCGAGTACCTCGCCACGCGCGAGCCGAACGAGCAGATCGAACGCGTCGTCGACCTGTGGGGTCGCGTGCTGGACGCCGTCGAGACGCAGGACTTCAGCGAGGTCGACACCGAGGTCGACTGGGTCATCAAGCGCAAGTTGTTCCAGCGCTACCAGGAGAAGTTCGGAATGGATCTCGCCGATCCCAAGATCGCGCAACTCGATCTGGCGTACCACGACATCAAGCGCGGCCGCGGCGTCTTCGATCTGCTGCAACGGAAGGGGCTGGCGGCCCGCGTCACCACCGACGAGGCGATCGCCGACGCCGTCTCGACGCCGCCACAGACGACACGCGCGAAGCTGCGCGGGGAGTTCATCACAGCGGCACAGGCGGCCGGCCGGGACTTCACCGTCGACTGGGTGCATCTCAAGCTGAACGACCAGGCGCAGCGCACGGTCCTGTGCAAGGACCCGTTTCGTAGTGTCGACGAGCGTGTCGAGCGGCTCATCGCGTCGCTCTGACTCAATTAGGCTGGTGCCGTGGCCAAGACGCAGCGCATCGCGAGGTTGTTCAACCTCCTGATCTACCTGAAGTGGACGACGCGGTACGTGTCGGCGCAGACGATCCGCGAGAAGGTCGACGGGTACGAGGACCAGTCCGACGATGCATTCAACCGGATGTTCGAGCGCGACAAGAAGGACCTGCGCGAGATGGGCATCCCGCTCGAGATCGGCAAGACGTCGCGCATCAACGGTGAGGACGGGTATCGGATCCGTCCGGACGAGTACGAGATGGACCCCATCGACCTGGATCCGGACGAGTCCGCCGCGGTCGCAGTGGCCGCCGCGATGTGGGGCAGCTCCGAGCTCACGCAGGCGAACCAGGCGGCGCTGGTCAAACTCAAGGCCAGCGGGATCGAGGTCGACGGCCCCGGTGCTGCGGCAGGACTGAGCACGCCTCTCGCCGCGGGCAGTGGGGCCGAGGCAGCGCTCAGTCGCCTCCTGGCCGGCATCACCGAGCACCGGGTCGTACGGTTCGCCCACCGCCCGGACCGCACCCGGCCGTTCGTGGACCGCACGCTGCACCCGTGGGCGGTGATCACCCGGCGTGGTACCTGGTACCTCGTGGGGCACGACGCGGTCCGCGACGGCGTGCGGATCTTCAAGGGCTCGCGCATCGGCGCGGTATCCGTTCTCGACGACCCGGCGACGGTGACACCCCCCGAGGGCTTCGACGCGCGCGACGAGCTCGCCGACACCTTGAGCCAATACACCGACGGGGAGGGTGAGGCCCGGATCTGGCTGGCTCCCGGCCGCGGGAACGCATTGCGGCGGGCGGCATCGTCGTCGGCGGAATCGGAGTTCCGCGACCGGCCGGGTACCGAGGTGACCGTACGGATCGGATCGGTCGAGAACACCGCCCGGCAGGTGGCCGGGCTCGGCCCCGACGCCGTTGTGCTCGAGCCGCCGGAGTTGCGGGATGCGGTGATCGTGAGGCTGACCGGCGCGGCCGGAGCGGGGAAGGCCTGAATGGCCAAGGAAGCGATGCTGAGCCGGCTCAACCGATGGCTGGCGCTGGTGCCGTACTACGTGGCCAACCCGGGCGCGACGTACCAGAAGGCGGCCTCGGACCTGGGCACCACACCCGAGACGATCCGGCGCGATCTCGAAGCGATCTTCTTCTGTGGCCTGCCCGGCGGCATGCCGGGTGACCTGATCGACGTCGACATGGGCGACACGAGCGCGGTGGTCACGTACGCGGCGGGGATCGATCGACCGCTCAAGATGACGCGCAACGAGGCGTCCTCGCTGCTCTTCTCGCTCGGCATGTTGGCCGAGACGGACGGCCAGGCAGACCCCGCCGCCGTTCTGCGCGCGATCGAGAAGATCCGAGCGGCCGTCGCCGACGCCGACCCGGACGTCGTCGGGGTCGTGCAGGCCTCCGATGAGGCAGAAGAGGCCGCTACCACGGCGACGGTCCGAGCGGCGGTGAAGGACCGGCGGGCGCTCGCTCTGCGCTATTACACGGAGTCCCGCGATTCGACGGGCGACCGCACCGTCGACCCGATCGAGATCAAGACCTTCGACGGCCGCTCGTACCTGCGCGCCTGGTGCCGCGACAGCGCCGGCATCCGCATGTTCCGGCTCGACCGCATCGACGCGGCGACCGCGCTCGACGAACCCGCGACGGTGCCCGAGGGCCTGGGGTCGCAGGCGAGTCTGTTCGACGACGCCGAGGACTCGGAGCTCGAGACCGCGACGTTGCGTCTGGGCCACCGGGCGGCATGGGCGCTCGAATACCACCCGCTGACCGTGGTCGGCGAGCCCGACGCGGACGGCGCCGTCACCGCGACCATGCGCTATGCCGACGAGGAGTGGATGGCCCGGTTCGTCACCGGGTTCGGCGGCGAGATCGCCGTGCTCGCTCCGGAACCGCTCGCCGCGGCGGTCGTGGCACGCGCACGGGCCGGGCTCGCCAACTACAGCTAGGCGCTCTCGCCGGCGAATCGCGCAGCGCGACCCTCCGGTGCCGTCGGGTATGCTCGAAACCGTCCGCTGTTCCACTCTTGAAAGGGCATCATGGGCGCACTTCAGCCGTGGCACATCATCGTCGTGTTGGTGGTCGCAGTGATCATCTTCGGCTCCAAGAAGCTCCCGGACGCCGCACGCGGCCTCGGTCGCTCCATGCGCATCTTCAAGTCGGAGATCAACGAGATGAAGAACGACGGCCAGTCCGAGGCCCCGACGCCGCAGCAGATCGCCGCGAAGTCGGAGTCCGCCGACTCCGTGACCGTCGATCCACTCGCGAAGCCGACCCCCACCGACCCCGGCCGCCAGTCGGCCTGATCGCACGCATGAACGCGCCCGCCTGAGCGGGTGCGTTCCGTTGTGCCTCTACTGCGATCCGTGCGTATCCCTCTCGACCCGCGCCGCCGCCGGGGAAAGGTCAACCCCGACGGCTCGATGACCATCGTCGAGCATCTCTACGAGCTGCGCCACCGGCTGATCTTCGCCCTGCTGTTCGTGTTCCTGGGCGCGCTCGTCGGCTTCTTCTGGTACACCCACCGCGTCGGCCCGATCGAGTCCCTAGGTGAGTTGATCCGCGGCCCGTACTGCTCGCTCCCCGCGCACATGCGCGCCGACCTGACCGGCGACGGCGAATGCCGTCTGCTGGCCACGGGCGTGTTCGACCAGTTCATGCTGCGCCTCAAGGTCGGAATCACCGCGGGCGTGATCCTGGCATCACCGTTCTGGTTCTACCAGCTGTGGGCGTTCATCGTTCCCGGGCTGCACAAGCACGAGCGGCGCTATGCGTACTGGTTCGTCACCGTCGCCGCCGGGCTGTTCATCGCGGGCTCAGTACTCGCGTACTTCGTGGTGGCACACGCGTTCTCGTTCCTGCTGTCGGTCGGCAGCGAGGTCCAGGTGACCGCCCTGTCCGGCAAGGAGTACTTCTCGTTCCTGCTCAATCTGCTGGTCATCTTCGGCTTCAGTTTCGAGGTGCCGCTGCTCATCCTCGCCCTCAACCTGGTCGGCGTCCTGCCCTATTCACGCCTCAAGAAGTGGCGCCGGGGCATCATGTTCGCGCTCGTGGTGTTCGCCGCCGTCGCGAACCCGGCGTCGGACCCGTTCTCGATGATCGCCCTAGCCGCCGCGTTGATCGTTCTGTTCGAGATCGCAGTGCAGATCGCGCGTGTCCACGACCGGCGCAAGGGTGTAGGCCGCGAGGACTGGAGCGAGTTGCCCGATGACGAGGCATCGCCCACGGTCACCGGGTCGGGCGCCGTCGCGCCTGCGTCGTCGGTGGCCTCACCTGCGCCGGTCGGCGGGTCGGGTCAGGTCAGCGCTTCACACCACGTCGGCGCTCCAGCGCCCGTCCGGCGTGAGCCGCTGCGCAAGAGCACCGACTTCGACGACATCCTGTGAGCATGCGAGCAGGATGCGGAGGGCAGAGCCTGTGAGCGTGCGAGCGGGATGCGGAGGGCAGAGCCTGTGACCGCGCTCGACGAGTTCCGCCAGCTTCTGACGTTCCGGCTGGATCCGTTCCAGGTATCGGCGTGCGAGGCCCTCGAAGCCGGGCGCGGCGTGCTCGTGTGCGCTCCGACCGGCGCGGGAAAGACGGTCGTCGGCGAGTTCGCCGTGCACCTCGCGCTCGCGGGCGGCACGAAATGCTTCTACACCACCCCGATCAAGGCCCTGTCCAACCAGAAACATGCCGAACTGGTCGCGCGCTACGGGCGCGACAAGGTCGGCCTGCTCACCGGCGACGTCTCACTCAACTCGTCCGCCCCCGTGGTCGTGATGACCACCGAGGTCCTGCGCAACATGCTCTACGCCGACTCCCCGGCGCTTGCCGCGCTCTCGCACGTCGTCATGGACGAGGTGCATTACCTCGCCGACCGCTTTCGAGGCGCAGTGTGGGAGGAGGTGATCCTGCACCTGCCAACGAATGTCCGGCTGGTCAGCCTGTCGGCGACCGTGTCGAACGCCGAGGAGTTCGGCGCGTGGATCACCGAGGTCCGCGGCGACACCACGGTCATCGTCGACGAGGAGCGCCCGGTCCCGCTGTGGCAGCACATGTTGGTCGGGCGGCGGCTGTACGACCTGTTCGATGTCAAGGCACTGGCCGCGAGCGGGGGCCGGGGCACGCCGGTGCTCGATGAAGCCCTGGTGCGCCAGGTCAAGCAGCGCGAGGCCCTCGATCGGGGCATAGATCCGTCCGAGCTGCGCGGCCGCGGTCGCGGCGGCCGCCGCAGTCGGCCGCCGCAACACCGCCGGCCGATCCCGCGTCCCGACGTGATCGCGTTGCTCGAGTCGGAGGGACTGCTGCCGGCGATCACTTTCGTGTTCTCGCGTGCGGGCTGCGACGGTGCGCTCGTGCAGTGCCTGCGCTCGCCGGTCACGCTGACGACGCGGGAACAGGCCGACGAGATCGGCGCGATCATCGACAGACACGTCGCGGAATTCGCCCTCGGCGATCTGGAGTTGTTGGGCTACCACGACTTCCGCGAGGCGGCCGAGCGCGGCTTCGCGGCGCATCACGCGGGGATGCTGCCCGCCTTCCGGCACGCAGTCGAGGAGTTGTTCGTCAAGGGGCTCGTGCGTGCCGTCTTCGCGACCGAGACGCTCGCGCTCGGTATCAACATGCCCGCGCGGACCGTCGTGCTGGAGCGACTGGTGAAGTTCAACGGCGAGGCACATCTCGAGCTCACCCCGGGCGAGTACACGCAGCTGACCGGCCGCGCCGGGCGACGCGGCATCGACGTCGAGGGCCATGCGGTCGTGCTGTGGCAGCCGGGTGTACGACCGCAGGAGGTCGCCGGGCTCGCGGGCGCCCGGACCTTCCCGCTGATCAGCTCTTTCTCGCCCGGTTACAACATGTCGATCAACCTGCTCTCGCGGCTCGGCCGCGAGGGCGCGCAGCGCCTGCTCGAGGCGAGCTTCGCGCAGTTCCAGGCGGATCGTTCCGTCGTCGGCACCGCGCGCCGCATCGAACGCAACGAGCGCGAGCTCGCTGGGTTGCGTGGCGAGATCGAGAACGCAGCCGGCGGCGCCGACTACGTGGAGTACACGAAGCTGCGAGAGGCCGTACGTGCCCGCGAGCGCACGCTGCGCCGCGACTTCCTGGCGGACCGCCGCGACGTGACCGAGGACGCGCTCTCGGGTCTACGCCGGGGCGACGTCGTGGCCGTGACGGGTGGCCGCCGACGAGGCCTCGCCGTCGTCGTCGACCCGGCCCGGGACAGCCGCGACCCCAAGCCCGTAGTCGTCACCGAGCACGCGTGGTCCGGACGGGTGTCGGCCGCGGACTTCGTGTCGGAGGTCGACGTTCTGGGAACCATCCGCATCGGCAAGGGCGCGGACTTCCGGTCCGGGCGCGGTAAGCGTGACCTGGCATCGACGCTCCGCAACTCCGGCATCGATGCCCCCCGGCAAAGGGCCAGGGCCAAGCGACCCGCTGCTACCGACGGCGAGCTGGCGGACCTCAAGGCCAGGCTGCGGGAGCACCCCGCGCACAGCGCCGAGAAGGCACCCGGCCTGGACCGCCTCGCCGAGCGCTACGCGCGCCTGCACCGCGAGACCGAGTCGCAGCGGGCTACCGTCCGCGCGACGACGAATTCCCTCGCCGTGACGTTCGCGCGCATCGTCGCCCTGCTCGCGGAGCGCGGGTACCTCGAGGAGGAGCAGGGCGAGCTCGTCCCGACGCCCGCCGGCATCCGGCTCGGGCGCCTGTACAGCGAGTCGGATCTGCTGCTCGCCGAGTCACTCGACGATGGCGTGCTGGACGGGCTGTCGCCGGCGGAGCTGGCGGCGGTCGTCTCTGCGCTGGTGTTCGAGTCCCGCGGCGATCGCGGCGGAGCGATCCTGACCGGCGAGAGCGTGCCATCGGCGGTGCGGAATGCGATCCGCGAGATCGCCGATCAGTGGGCCGAGCTGCGCGAGGCCGAGACACAGCACAAGCTCGCGGTGTCCCGAGAGCCGGACGTCGGCTTCGTGGGACCCATGTACCAGTGGGCTTCGGGCGGCACGCTCGCGGCGACGCTGGTCGCGGCCGGGGAGCGCGGGCAACCGCTGTCCGCCGGCGACTTCGTGCGTTGGTGTCGCCAGGTCATCGACCTGCTCGACCAGATCCATGTCGTATGCCGCGAATCCGATCCAGGTCTCGCCACGCGTGCGGGCACCGCCGTCGGTCTTGTGCGCCGCGGCGTCGTCGCGCTAGACGCGAACTAGGGCTCCGCCGCCTCCTGCTGCTCCGATGCTCGTCGGCCTAGCCGTTTATCACCTGCGGCACGGCCACGGCCTTGAGCCCGTCGACGCCGAACTCGACGCCGTAGCCCGAGTTCTTGATCCCGCCGAAGGGTACGAACGGGTTGACCATGCCGTGCTGGTTGATCCAGACGGTGCCCGTCTGGATTCGGGCCGCGACGGCGCGGGCCTTCTCGCGATCGGCGGACCACACCGAGCCGCCCAGACCGACGCCCACGCTGTTTGCCTGCTCGACCGCGTCGTCGACATCGCGGTACTTGATGATCGGCAGCGCGGGCCCGAACTGCTCTTCGGTCACAAGCGGCCGCTCGGGGTCGATGTCGGCCACCAGAGTCGCAGGGTAGAAGTTGCCGGGGGCGTCGCGGTCGGGGTCGCCGCCGAGTAGCACTCGGGCACCGGATTCCTTGGCGTCCTCCACGAGGCGGTCGACGATGCCGAACTGTTGCGGGGTGGTGAGGGGCCCGAGCTGGACGCCCTCGTCGATCCCGTGCCCGACGGTGGCGGCCTTCGCCACCTCGACGAGCGCATCGCAGACCGCGTCGTACACATCCTCGTGCACGTACAGCCGCTTGAGGGCGGCGCAGGTCTGGCCGGTGTTGATGAAGGCGCCCCAGAACAGTCCGGGCGCGATCGCGGCAGCATCCACGTCGGGGAGCACGATGCCGGCGTCGTTACCGCCCAGCTCGAGCGTCAATCGCGCGAGGTTGTCCGCCGCGGATCGTGCGATCGCCTTCCCCGTAGGAGTGGAGCCGGTGAACGTTATCTTCCCGAAGCCCCGGTGGCTCGAGAAGGCCGCGCCCAACTCGCGGCCACCGGACAGGACCTGTACGACCCCCTCGGGTAGCACCTGCCCCAGGATCGCGCCCAGCGCGAGCACACTCAACGGGGTGTACTCGCTGGGCTTCACGACGACCGTGTTGCCCATCCGCAGCGACGGGGCGATCTGCCAGATCGCGATCATGGCGGGCCAATTCCACGGGCCGATCGCACCGACGACGCCGACGGGCTTGTACTCGACTGTCGCGTAGGTCTCGCCGTCGTCGATCACGACCTCGGGCTTCAACTCGATGGACGCGGTGGCGCGCAGCCATGCCGCGCAAGCGCCCGCCTCGAAGCCCGCGCTCGGCGCCGGCCCGTCGAGCGGCTTACCCTGCTCGCGTGAGATGAGCTCGGCGAGCGCGTCCGCGGACCGCTCGACCGCGTCGGCGGCCTCCATGAGGAGCGCCGAGCGCTTGTCATGTCCGAGCGCCTCCCACGCCGGCTGCGCCGCCTTCGCAGCCTCGACGGCACGGTCCAGGTCCGCAGGGGTCCGCGACGGCGCGATCCCCACGACTTCGTCGGTCGCGGGATCGGTGCTGGCGTCGCCGTTCTCGGCGACGATCGCGGCGAGCAGGCTCTCGTAGGTCTCCATCGACCCTCCCAATCCAGGTGTGCGTTTCCAGGTGTAGCCGGTGTCACACCGAGTCTGCGCCCGGTCGGACACACGGCGGTTGGACATTCGCGCACGGAACTGCACATCGCGTGCACAACGCACACGATGCCGGGAGCGCCGGCCTACACCTCGCGTGCGATCCGGGATGCCGCGGCCATCAGCAGCGGCTCCACGAACGCCGTGTCGCGCGTCCCGATGCCGACGACGCCGATCGCGAACCGGTGACCCCCGCGTCTTCCATGGCTGACGTGCCGCATTGGGGTATGTTCGAGGCGATTGCAGGGTCCTAGGTGCCGCACGGGGGAGTGGGCGATGCCGGGGCCGGAGCCGGACGTGGAGGAGACCATGAGCAATCCGCAGGACCCCAACCAGTGGCAGCAGCAGGGCTGGCAGCAGTCCGACCCGAGCGATGCCGAGCCCACCCAGATCGGGCCGAACTACCAGGCCCAGCAGGGGCAGCCCCCCGAGCAGGGGCAGCAGCAGGGCCAGCCCGAGCAGGGCCAGGGGCCTGCCTACCCTGGCGAACAGACGGTGATCGGTCAGCAGTACCAGGGCGGTCAGTACGCCGGACAGCAGTTCCAGGGAGGTCAGCCCGGGCAGTACCCGGGCCAGCAGTATCAGCAACCGGGTCAGCAGCAGTACGGCTACCCCGGTCAGCAGTTCGGCGGTCAGCCGGGCGTACCGCAGCCCGGCCAGTTCGATCCGAATCAGCAGTACCAGTACCCGCCGCAGGGACAGTTCCCGCAGGGGCAGCAGTTCGGCACGGGCCAGTTCGACCCCAACCAGCCCGGCGGCTTCGGGTCGGCGACGGCCGCGCCGCAGGCAGGCGGGGGTAAGAAGAAGGGGCTCCTCTTCGGCGGCATCGGTGCCGGCCTGGTCGTCCTCGTCGCCATCGTGATCGGCGTCCTGTTCCTGACCGGAGTGCTGGGCGGTAAGAAGTTCGACAACGCCGCGGTGAACGACGGAGTCAAGAAGGTTCTCACGGAGCAGTACAACGCCTCCGACGTCTCGAAGGTCACCTGCAACACCGACGGTGTGAAGGTCAAGGAGGGCAACACCTTCGACTGTGCCGCGACCATCGGCGGCAAGGAACAGACCATCAAGGTCACGGTGAAGGACTCCAACGGCACGTACCAGGTCGGCGCGCCTGCGGCGTGACGCAGTCGCTCAGCGGAGGGCCGCGAGCAGCCGGTCCACCTGGGCCGTGATCCGCAGTTCCTCCGCGAGCGCCGCGAGGCGCTGCGGATCACGTGGCTCGGCCGGAAGGGCGTCGGGCCGGGACATCACGACTTCCGCGTCGCGGCGTACCCACACCACGTCCCACGCGGCGTCGAGGTAATCGCTCGACGCCACGAGCGCCGCCGCAACCCGTGCAGGCAGGGGCGAGGGCGACTGCGCTGCCGCCGCCCGAACCGCGGCGAGGGATCCGTACTGCAGCAACAGTTTCGAGGCCGTCTTCTCGCCGATCCCGGGGACTCCCGGCAGCCCGTCCGACGGGTCGCCGCGCAGCAGTGCCAGCTCCGCGTATGCGCGTCCCGCGCGCTCGGGTGGCAGACCGTACCTCGCGGCGACGTCGGCAGGCGTGTACATCTCCGCCTTGGCGATGCCCCGCCCGATGTAGAGGACCCGCACCCCGGGGGCGCCGTCGTCGGCGCACTGCAACAGATCCCTGTCACCGGACACGAGGACCACCGGGTCCACCGCCTCGCGTCCGGCAAGAGTGCCCAGCACGTCGTCGGCCTCCAGGCCCTCGGCACCGCCGGTGGCGATACCGATCGCGTCCAACACCTCGAGGATCATGTCGACCTGCGGAGACAGCGCATCCGGTACCTCCTCGGCGATTCCTCCCGCTGTATCGCCCGCCTCTTCGGCCACGCGGTGGGTCTTGTACGACGGAAGCAGCTCGACGCGGAATGCAGGCCGCCAGTCCAGATCCAGGCACGCGACGAGCCGTCCCGGGCGGTGGGTGGCGACCAGTTGCGCCGTCATGTCCAGGAAGCCCCGAACGGCGTTGATCGATCGCCCGTCATCCGTCGTCACCTTATCGGGGATCGCGTAGAAGGCACGGAACCACAGGCCCGCGGAGTCCAACAGCATCAGGGGCCGCACATCGGGATTCGCCACGCGCCCATCGTGACACAATCACGGATATGACCAGCTCTCTGTTCCCGCCGACCGTGTACGCCGACCGACTCCGCCGTGCTGCCGCCCTCGCCGGTGATGCCGGGACTCCACTCATCGTGACGCCGGGCGCAGATCTCGCATATCTGACGGGGATAAGGAGCGAGTCGTTCGAGCGATTGACCGCCCTCGTGATCACGCCTGCGGCGGTCACCGTCGTCGTACCCCGACTCGAGGTGGCGATCGTCGAAGCATCCGCGGTGCCCGACCTCCCCGGAGCGGGCCTCGACGTGCAGGTCCGGGACTGGGTCGACGGGGCCGACCCGTACGCGCTCGTCGGAGCCGCCCTCGACGGTGCCCTGCCCGGTCCCGGAGCCACCGTGGCCGTTGCGGACGCCATGCCCGCACTTCACCTGCTGCCCCTGGCGCAGGGATTGGGGCTGCAAGCGACGCTCGCGACCGACCTGCTGCGGCGACTGCGGATGCGCAAGGATGCCGCGGAGGTCATCGAGCTGCGCGCCGCCGGTGCCGCGATCGACCGCGTGCATGCGCGGATGAGCGAATTCCTCCGGGTAGGGCGCACCGAGCGCGAGGTGAGCGCCGATATCGCGGCCGCGATCGCCGAAGAGGGGCACACGCGAGCAGAATTCGTCATCGTCGGATCGGGCCCGCACGGCGCCGACCCGCACCACGAGGTATCCGACCGCGTGATCGAGGCCGGCGACGTGGTGGTGATCGACATAGGCGGCCCCGTGCCGTCGGGCTACAACTCCGACTCGACGCGCACGTATTCGATGGGCGCTCCGTCGCCGGCGATCGCCGAGAGTTACGCCGTACTCGAGCGGGCCCAGGCGGCCTCGGTCGCCGCGGTACGCCCGGGCGCGACAGCCGAGCAGATCGACGCCGCCGGCCGCGAGATCCTGGCGAGCGCCGGGCTCGCGGACCGCTTCGTGCACCGCACCGGCCACGGCATCGGACTGTCGGTCCACGAGGAGCCGTATATCGTGGCCGGCAACACGGATCCGGTCGAGCCCGGAATGGCGTTCTCGATCGAGCCCGGAATCTACTTCCGCGGTGAGTGGGGAGCGCGCATCGAGGACATAGTCGTCGTCACCGAAGACGGTTGCGAAGCAGTGAATTCGCGCCCGCATGGCCTAACGGTCCTGTAGTACTGAGCGAGGTCGTTCCTACCAGCGTCGAGAGGCTCGAATCATGGGCGAGGGAGTTTCCGTCGGCGGAGAGGGCTCCGTCTTCGGTGAGGACGAGGGCACGGGGCACGGTGTCGTCCGCATCGCGTCCGTCGCGGCGCTGGGCGGCCTCCTGTTCGGGTACGACAGCGCGGTCATCAACGGCGCGACCAAGGCGATCGAAGGTGAGTTCGGGGTGGCCGGCTACGGCCTCGGCCTCGCGGTCGCGTCGGCTCTGCTGGGCGCCGCTGTCGGCGCGTTGAACGCGGGTCGCGTCGCGGACCGGATCGGCCGCCTCCGGGTCATGCAGATCGCGGCGGTCCTGTTCCTGATCAGCGCCATCGGTGCCGCCTCGGCGTGGGACATCTGGTCGCTCGTGGTGTTTCGCGTGATCGGAGGTCTCGGCGTGGGCGTCGCCTCCGTCATCGCGCCCGCCTATATCGCCGAGACCTCGCCCGCGCGCATCCGTGGCCGTCTCGGTTCGCTGCAGCAACTCGCGATCGTCCTGGGCATCTTCGCGTCACTGCTCGTGGACTGGTTGCTCGCCTCCCTCGCCGGCGGTGCAGCCGAGGAGTTGTGGCTGGGCTGGCCGGCATGGCGCTGGATGTTCCTCATGATGGCGATCCCGGCCGTCGTGTACGGCGTCCTGTCGACGACGATCCCCGAGTCGCCCCGGTTCCTCGTTGCCCGCCACCGCATTCCGGAGGCCCGCAAGGTGCTCTCGTTGCTGCTCGGCGAGAAGAACCTCGAAGTCACCATCACGCGCATCGAGCAGACACTGGCCGGTGAGACCAAGCCGTCGTGGAAGGATCTCAAACGACCGAACGGAGGGATCTATCCGATCGTATGGGTGGGCCTCATCCTGTCGGTGCTGCAACAGGCGGTCGGCATCAACGTGATCTTCTACTACTCGAACGTGCTGTGGCAGGCGGTCGGCTTCAAGGAGTCGCAGTCCAACCAGATCAGCGTGTTCACATCGGTCGTGAACGTCGTGGTGACGGTCGTCGCGATCATGCTGGTGGACAAGGTCGGGCGTAAGCCGTTGCTGCTGGTGGGCTCGGCGGGCATGGCGGTCACCCTCGCGACGATGGCGATCTGCTTCGGCACCGCAGACGTCGGAGCCGACGGCAACCCCACCCTGCACGGTGCCTCCGGCCCCATCGCACTGGTCGCCGCCAATCTGTACGTGGTCTTCTTCGGTGTCAGTTGGGGCCCCGTGGTCTGGGTGCTGCTGGGCGAGATGTTCCCGAACCGCATCCGCGGTGCCGCGTTGTCCCTCGCGGCCGCCGGGCAGTGGGCGGCCAACTGGGTCGTGACGGTGACCTTCCCCAAGCTGTCCTCGACGCTCGGCCTCGCCTACGGCCTGTACACGGCGTTCGCGGTGATCTCGCTCTTCTTCGTCTTCCGCTTCGTGCACGAGACCAAGGGCCGGACTCTGGAGTCGATGGGCACCGACTGATCCCGCAGCGCAGCTGCGCCGCTCATTCGATCGGGATCACGACGCCACGTTCGTCGACGGGACGGGGGCCCCGGATCCGACGTTCGTGCTCGGCGATGGCCAGGTCATTGATGCTGGCCTCCCTCCGGGACATCAGGCCCGCGTCGTCGAACTCCCATAGTTCGTTCCCGTAACTCCGCCACCACTGCCCGTCCCGATCGTGCCACTCGTACTGGAATCGGACCGCCATGCGGTTTCCACGAAATCCCCAGAGGCTCTTTCGCAACGCATAATCCAGCTCGCGCTCCCACTTCGCGGTCAGGAACTCGACGATCTCGGAACGTCCGCGAACGAAGACGTCACGATTGCGCCAGATCGAGTCGGGCGTGTACGCACGGGACACGTGCTCGGGATCGCGGGTGTTCCATGCGTCTTCGGCGAGTTGAACCTTCTCCGCGGCGGTTTCCGGCGTGAAAGGTGGCAGCGGGGAGCGCAATTCGGTCACAGGCATTCCGATCGTGAATGGAGAACGGCCGTTCCCCAGTTGTCGACTACGCTAGAGAACACACGTTCTCAGAGTCAACAGGAGCGCCAGTCATGCCCACCCGGCTCAGTACCGACCGACAGGCGTCCGACCGCGAGCATCTGCTGGACACAGCCGAGTCGCTGATCTACACGCGGGGCGTTCGAGCCGTCGGGATGGACCGTCTTCGAGCCGAGTCCGGCATCCCGCTGAAGCGGATGTACTCGATGTTCCCCACGAAGGAGGACATCGTCGTCGCAGTGCTTCGTCGCAGGGACCGGCGATGGCGGGCGGATCTGGCCGCGTCCACGAGCCGAGCGGGTGACGGCACCGCCCGCGTCCTCGCGGTCTTCGATTGGCTCGCAGACCTCTTCCAGGCGCCCGACTTCCGCGGGTGCGTCTGGGTCAACGTCCATGGGGAGCTCGGATCGACGTCGCCGGCCGTACTCGAAGAGGTCCGCAGCCATAAGCGTGCCTTCCACGATCAGATCGTGGCGCTCGTCGACTCGAGCGATCCGGCCGTTGCCGAGGCGATCTATCTGCTTGCCGAGGGGGCGATAGTCACCGCCGGCATCGTCGGCGGTCCGGACGCGGCGCATGCTGCCCGTCACGCTGCCGGGCGCCTTCTCAGGACTCAGACTGCGTAGGGCGCACCTCTAGCCGATCGACAGCCGCCGGCCCGACGTCGGACGACGACGCCCCGTGCCGATAAGAGCGCTGTCACGCCCGGTAGCGATCAAGAAGCGCGGAGGGCGCGGGACTGCAACACCCGGGTCACGGTGAGTTCGATGACGACGCGGGTCGGGTTCTCGCGCGGGGTCCGATAGCGGACGGCGTGCCGGCGCTCCGCGTCCCGGACGGTCTCGGGGTCATCGAGTACCCGGGCCGTGCCCTCGAGAGTGATCCAGCGGGCGCCGTCGACCTGCGTCACGGCTGCGTAGCCACGGCGCCGGACGTTTCGTGCCTTGACGCTGCCGCCATCGGTGATCACTCGCACCGACCCGGCATCCGGGTCGTAGGTGAAGGCGATCGCGACGCTGTGCGGAGTCCCGTCACCGCGCAACGTCACGAGGCTGGCGACGTGGCGCTCGGTCACGAACTCGGCGGCGGCCGCGCCGAGCCCGGCTCTATCGGTAGGCACGCCCGCACCCTAACCGCACGGAGGATGGCTAGGGTGGGACGGTGCCCGAACAGCCGACGCCGGAAGGCGTCATCCTCGTGCTCGGCGGCCGCAGCGAGATCGGCGTCGAGGTCGCGCGGCGGATCTGCGTCCAACGCACCGTCGTGCTGGCGGCCCGCCGCTCCAACGATCTCACGGCCCAGCGCGAGGCACTCCTCGCCGACGGTGCCAGCGCCGTGGAGGCGGTCGAGTTCGACGCCGACGACACCGCCTCGCATGGTCCGATGCTGAGATCGATCGCGGAGCGGCACGGCCGGATAGGCGTCGCCGTCGTGGCCTTCGGAATCCTCGGGGACCAGGCCCGCGCCGAGGCGGACGCCGCACACGCCGTGCAGATCGCGCATACCGACTACGTCGCGCAGGTCTCCGTGCTCACCGAACTCGCGGTGATGCTCAAAGGCCAGGCCCTCGAGCGGGGGAGCCGCGGGGCGATCATCGCGTTCTCGTCGATCGCCGGCGTGCGTGTCCGTCGCGCCAACTACGTCTACGGCAGCGCGAAGGCCGGCCTCGACGGGTTCGTGCAGGGTTTCGCGGACGCGCTCGGGGGCACCGGCGTCCAGGTACTTCTGGCTCGGCCAGGATTCGTGATCGGGCAGATGACCAAGGAGCTCATGGAGTCCGGCGTCAAGCCCGCGCCGATGTCGTCTACACCGCAGCAGGTGGCCGACGCGACCGTGGCCGCGCTGGGCCGTCGCCGACGCGTCGTGTGGATTCCGGGCACCCTGCGGGGCGCCGCCGCGGTCATGCGCGTGTTGCCCCACCCCCTCTGGCGCAGGATGCCCCGATGACGGTGACGGTCGTCGGTATAGGTGCCGACGGCTGGCCGGGCCTGGCGGGTACCGCTCAGCGAGAGTTGCAGCGCGCCCGCATCGTCCATGGCGGGCCTCGGCAGCTGGCCCTCCTGACCGACGACGTGCGCGCCGCGCGCAGACCCTGGCCGACGCCTCTCCTGCCTGCGGTCGACGCCCTGCCCGACGGCGTCCACGTCCTCGCGAGCGGCGACCCCATGCTGCACGGAATCGGCGCCACACTCGCGCGGCGGCGCCCCGACCTCGAACTGAAGGTGCTACCGCATGTCTCCTCCGTGTCGCTCGCCTGCGCCCGGCTCGGATGGGCGGTGCAGGACGTCGCGATCGTCTCCGCCGTCGCGCGCGACGCCGCGCCACTGGTTCGCCACGTCCGCATGGGACAGAAGGTGTTGGTACTCAGCGAGTCCGGCGCCACACCTGCCGACGTGCGCTCGCTGCTCGACGAGGCTCGTGTCGCGGCCGATGTGACCGTGCTCGAGCGACTCGGCGCCGACGACGAGCGGATCGGTCGCGGCGACACCGCCGTCGACGATCTGAACGTCGTGGCCGTGGAACCCGCGACGCCACAGCCCTTCGAACTAGAGCACGACGGCCAGATCACTAAACCCGATGTCCGGGCACTCACGGTGGCGGCGCTCGAACCCGTTCCGGGACAGCGGATCTGGGATATCGGCGCCGGTTCGGGTTCGGTCGGTATCGCGTCCGCGGCGGTGCACGGAGCAGAGCTCATCGCCGTCGAGGCCCGCGCGGACCGCGCCGAGCGGGTCGTTCGCAACGCCGCGGCGGCCGGCGTGCGCGCGACGGTGGTCGTCGGCCGGGCACCGGAAGCCCTCGCAGGCCTCCCGGACCCCGGGGCGATATTCGTCGGGGGCGGGCTGACGAACGAGGTCGCCGAGACCTGCCTGGGCGCATTACCGGTGGGGGGCAGGCTCGTCGCAAACGTCGTCACGGTCGAGAATCAGGCTCTGGCGATCGAACTGCACAGGCGGTACGGCGGCACGCTGCGCCAGTATGTGGCATCGGATCTCACGCCCCTCGGTGCAGCGAACGCATGGTCACCGAGACGGCCCCTGGTGCAGTGGGCGGTCACCCGGTGACCGTCTACTTCATCGGAGCAGGCCCGGGTGCACCGGATCTGTTGACTCTGCGCGGCGCCGACACCCTCGCCCGGTGCGCGGTGTGCCTGTACGCGGGTTCACTGGTGCCGGGGGAGATGCTGGAGCGCTGCCCGGACGGAGCCGAGCTGATCGACACGGCGCGGATGCCGCTGGAGGACATCATCTCCCGCATCGAGGTCGCCCATCTGTCAGGGCTGGACGTGGCACGGCTGCACTCGGGCGACGTGTCGCTCTACTCGGCGTTCGCCGAGCAGGCGCGGCGACTGGACGCTCTGGGTGTCCCGTACGAGGTCGTCCCCGGAGTGCCCGCTTTCGCGGCCGCGGCCGCGTCGCTGGGACGCGAGCTGACGGTGCCGGAGGTGGGCCAGTCTCTACTGATCACTCGCGTATCCACGCTGTCGACGGACATGCCGCCGGGGGAGGACCTCGCGTCACTGGCGCGCACAGGCGTGACGCTCGCCTTGCATCTCGCCGCGCACCGCGCGGAAGCCCTCACGAACGACCTGGCCCCGCATTACGGCGTGGACTGCCCGGTCGCCGTCGTGGCATTCGCGTCACGCCCGGACGAGCGGGTGGTCCGCTGCCGACTCGGCGACCTTCCGGAACAGCTTGCGGCGGAGGGCATCACGAGGACGGCCGTGATCTTCGTCGGCAGGGTACTCGACGCAGAACAGTTCCCCGACAGCTACCTCTACTCGGCGGCCCGTACACGGGGGGCGACGCATTGACCCGCCCCGAGTCGATCAAGGTACTCGTTCTGGGCGGGACGGCCGAGGGACGCGAACTCGCCGGGCTGCTCGATGCCGAGCCGGGGTACGAGGTCGAAAGCTCCCTGGCGGGTCGCGTCACCAATCCGCGCCTGCCCCCTGGGCGTTCACGCATCGGCGGCTTCGGCGGAGCGGACGGGCTCGCAGACTACGTGCGGAGCGAGGGGATACGCGCACTGGTCGACGCCACCCACCCTTTCGCGGCGACGATCTCCCGCAACGTGGCCGAGGCGGCCGGAGCGTGCGACGTCCCGGTCGTGGCGGTGGTGCGCCCGCCGTGGCAGCCCGACCCCGCGGATACCTGGGAGCGGGTTCCCTCGGTCGCAGCTGCGGCGGCCGAACTCGACGCCCGGACAGCCGGTCGCGCCCTCCTCACGACGGGGCGGCAGGACGTGCACGAGTTCGCTCACCTGAACGCCTGGTGGTTCGTGATCCGGGTGGTCGATCCACCGTCCAAGGGGATGCCTCGCCGCCACGCCCTGCTGCTGGACAGAGGCCCCTATACGCTCGACGGGGAAACAGACCTGCTGAGCCGCAATAGGATCGATGTCCTGGTGACCAAGAACAGCGGCGGCGACCTGGTCTCCGCGAAGCTCACCGCGGCCCGCGAGCTGGGGGTCGATGTGGTCATGGTGGACCGCCCTCCGCGCCCCGACGGTGTCCGCTCGGTCGCCACCGCGGCCGAGGCTTTCACATGGCTGCGTGCACTGGGCTGACTGATACGACGGCGCTGTAGGGGACGTCGCCCGGCGCCCGGGGGTCGGGCTGTGGGCCGGCCGCCGCCTCGCGCACACCAGGCCCGTCTAGGCGCCCCAGCCGCACCGCCTCGACGAAGATCGAGTAGACATCGTCGACCTGCCATCCGCGCTGCTCGAAGAAGGCCACGCCGGTCGCGGGCAGGAACCGCCACGGTGACGCTTTGAGCAGCCCGGCATTGCGTTCGCGAACGACGGAGGCCACGCCCGCTGTGCTGAGATCGAACGACCACGTGGCAACGTCCGACCGGTGCAGGAGCAGTGTCAGCCGGTCGACGGCATCGGGGTCGAGATACATCAGCAGGCCCTCGGTGAGGACCGCGATGCGCCGGCCACTGAGCTCGTCCAGGAGCGCGCGCACGGCACTCTCGTCCGTCACGTCCAGGGCCCGGCGGTACAGCCGACATCGTGGGATCTCGTCGTCGAGCAGCCGCGCCTTCCCCTCCAGCAGCCCGGCGTCGTCCGCCTCGTACCAGTCCAGATGCCGCGGCAGGTCCAGCCGGTATGGCCTGGTGTCGAGCCCGGCGCCGAGGTTCACCACAGCGTCACAGCCGCCACGCAGTGCGGCCGCCACCGCGTTGTCGAGAAGCGCGGTACGCGTGACGACGAAGAACGCGTCGTCGCCGGCCGCCTGCTGCGCGCGACCGCGTCGAGCGATGTCGGCGCCGCGCACCCCGGCCAGGCGGTGCGCGAGCGGGTCGCGGAAAAGGGCGTCGGGCCGCGCCGTCTCCTCCGCCCGGAGCGCGGCGACCCACCGCGCGGTATCCGAGACGTGACGGATCGGTTCGGTGACCATGGGTGCTCCTTCGGGTCTGTGCCTCTACGTTCGTAGAGTCCTCTACAGTTATAGAGGAACCATGAGGCGGGAGGCCGACGATGCGAGATATGTCACGGCGGGAAGAGATCTGCGACGCAGTACTGGATCTTGCTGCGACAGGGGGCAACCGAGCGGTGACGCACCGTGCTGTCGACACCCGACTGCGCCTGTCCGCCGGGTCCACGTCCTACTACTACCGGACTCGCTCAGAGCTCCTGGCTGCGGCGATCGAGCACCTTGCGCGGGCATCGCGCGCAGCGAACGAAGAGGGACTCGCGGTCGCGGCCGGGCCGCTCACCGTCGACGGAGCCGCGCAACACATCGCTACCCAACTGGATCTGCTGGCGGGCTCGCGCCGCAGGGACGCGCTCGCACGGTATGCACTCGCGCCCGACGCCGTATCGGACCCCGCCCTGCACGCCGCACTCGCGACCTGCCTGTTCTCGCTACCGTCCGCGACGGGACTCCTAGAGGGACTGGGCGCTTCAGCCCCGGAGCGCGCGGCGGCAGATCTCCTAAGCCTCCTCGAGGGACTCCTGTTCGACCGGCTCTACGGGACGCGCTCGCTCCACGCGCCCGAGCCGGGAACGCGTGCGAGCAGGTCCGATCTCGAGACACCGATCGTCCGTTGGCTCACCGCACTCGCCGCGTCATAGGGACTACGCTCTGGCGTCATGCGACAACGCCCGTCGAGCGCCATACCGGCCGTCGTCCACGTGGACGCGCGGTTGGTGCTCGACGGTGCGCGCATCGCCGTCGAGTGGGCCGCGAGCCGTCCCGGCGCGAGCGCCGAGTTCGCGCACGCGCGAGTCTTCCTGATCGCCCAGGACGGCCGGCGGACCTACCTCGGCGTCGCGGACGGCTCGCCGGCTCGGTTCGCCGTCCCCGCATCGCTCCCGGCGGGCGAGTACCGCGTCGAACTGGATGCCTACAGCAGCGGGAGCTGGGGCGGCGGGCATCTCTCCGGGCGCGGGCTCAGCGAGCCGATCGGCGTCGGGCGGACTGCCGGAGGAGAGCGGTGAGCCGGGTCGCCGTCATGGGCGACGTGGCCGGGCATCTGACGGAGCTGCAGGTCGAGCTGAAACGTCTCGGCGCGCGCGATGACGTCCTGCCGGACGACCTGACGGTGGTTCAGGTCGGTGATCTGGTACATCGCGGACCGGACTCCGATGCGGTGATCGCGCTTGTGGACCACTACCTACGCAACCAACCCACGCAATGGGTGCAGCTGATCGGCAACCACGAGGCGCAGTACCTGCACGCCCCCGTGTTCCGCTGGCCACAGAGGCTCAGACGCCGCTCGGCGGCCACTCTCCGGCGCTGGGTGCACCACCGCTCCGCCCGCGCCGGAGTCGCGATCGTCACCGACAGCGAGCACCTACTGGTGACCCACGCGGGCGTGACCGAGGCGTTCTGGCGAGTCGCCCTCCGAGCGCCCGAGACAGCGGAGGAGGCGGCCGCAGCACTCAACGAGATGCTGGTGCTCCACGACGACCGGCTGTTCCGCCCCGGTGTCATGCTGGGCCGGCACGACCCGGCCGCCGGGCCGCTCTGGGCGCAGTCGCTCACGGAACTGGTCCCCGGCTGGCTGGCCGGCCGTCTCCCGTTCAGTCAGGTATACGGCCACTCCACAGTGAACGACTGGATCGACCCGGTGGGACTACCGCCCGCCATCGCGCACCGGATCACCTCGGACCACGCGTCCAAACACGAGATCATCACTCTCGACGGCGGGCGACTCATCGGCATAGATCCGGGCCACCACACCAATCCCGTGATCCCCTGGCGCTCCCTGGAACTGCAGGGTCACGTCGTGTGAGCCTGCGCAGGGCATTATCGACGGATGACGATCGATGCACGGCGCTCCGCAGTCCTGGCCCTGCACTGGCAGGTGAACGTGATCGAGCCCGACGGATTCTTCGGGCCCCTGCTCGCCGTCCCGGTGGCCGAGAGTGGGGTCGTGGCGCGTGCGATCCGGTTCCATGACGCTGCGGCTGCCGTCGGAACACCCTTGGCGTTCACCAGGTTCACGATTCCCGAGGGCGAGGGGGAGTTGGTACGCAATACCGGGTTCATGTGCGCGGTCGCCGACGCACAGGAGTCGTTCCGGCCGGACTCGGCCGGCACGGCGCTCATCGCCGGGATGACGAACCAGCCGAACGAGGTGTTCGACAACCAGAAGCTGTCGGGGCTGGCGGGAAACAGCGCCGACGAGTGGCTGCGCGGACGCGGCATCGACACCCTCTACCTGACCGGTGTGGCGACCGACCTCACGGTCGAGCAGACCGCCCGGCACGCGACGGATCTCGGATACACGGTCCACGTCGTGGAGGACTGCGTTGCCGCGGCCGACCCCGCGGCCCACGCCGCGTCGCTCGCGAATCTCGCGCTCACGACGGCGGGATCGCTCACCTCGACCGAAGTGCTCGGGTAGCGGCCCGGTCCATCCAGCCGCTCGCGGCGTTCTCCGATCGCGGAGCTCAGTACCGGCGGGGAGTATGGACGATGCGGCCGCCCGGGCGCTCGGTGACCAGAGTCCGGGACGACCCCACGATCAGCAGGCAGCGCATGTCGACGGTATCCGGATCAAGCTGTCCGAGCGTCGTCACGGTCACCTCTTCGACATCTGACCCGACGGCGCGCCCCACGACGACGGGGGTCTCGGCGGCGCGCACCGACAGCAATGCCTCGCGCGCCTTCTCCACCTGCCACCTTCGGGTCTTGGACGCCGGGTTGTACAGGGCCAGAGCGAGATCGGCCCCGGCGGCCGCGCGCAGCCTGGCCTCGATCACGTCCCACGGCTTGAGCTGGTCGGACAGCGAGATCACGGCGAAGTCGTGTCCCAGAGGGGCACCGACCCGGCTGGCCACGGCCTGTGCCGCGGTCATACCGGGCAGCACTCGCACGCGGACGCCCGCGAACTCGTCCGCGACTGCTACCTCGGCGACGGCCGATGCCATTGCGAACACGCCGGGATCGCCGGAGCTGACCACCGCCACGCGCCCCCCGCCGGCCGCGAGCTCCAATGCGTGCCTGGCCCGCTCGGACTCCACGCGGTTGTCCGAGGCGTGCACGCGCTGACCCGGCCGCGGATGCACCCGGTCGGTGTAGGTCTGGTAGCCGACGATGTCCGTGGCCAGGGCGAGCTCGCGACGGACCTCGCCGGTCGTCCAACCGGGATCTCCCGGGCCGAGGCCCAGCACCACGACCTCGCCTTCGCCGGAGAGACTCTCCGGCGCGTTGATCCTGCCCGGCACGAGCACGGTCGAGAAGTACGGGACGTTCCCGTCGACGTCCGTTACGCGCGCCACCCGCTCGTCCGGGCGCGACGCTCGCTCCACATACCAGGCGCCCTCGCGCCGGCCTGACGCCGCGAGGGCCGCGTCGACGGTTCCGAACGTCCGCCCCAGCTTCATGACCGCAGCCGCGTCCGTCTCGGCTAGACGACGGCGCAGTTCACCCTCGGGCAGGGTGCCCGGGAGCACGGTGAGCACCTCGTCGGCCTCTACGAGGGGCACGCCGGTCGCGGCCGCGGCGGCGCTGATCGACGTGACGCCCGGTACGACCACGCACTCGAACCTCGTACGCAACCGTTTGTGCATGTGCATGTACGAGCTGTAGAACATCGGGTCGCCCTCGGCCAGTAGCGCGACGTCGCGTCCCGCCTCGAGGTGCTCCGCGATGGAAGACGCTGCGGCCGCGTAGAAGTCGTCGAGCGCTCCGCGATAGCCGCGAGGGTGGTCCGTGGCCTCGACCGTCACGGGATACATCAGCCGCAACTCGTCGACGCCGCTCCGCAGGTAGGGCTCGGCCGCGGCGCGGGCGTTCGAACGGCCATGCCGCGCACAGTGATACGCGACCACATCGGCTTCGCTGATGAGCCGTGCGGCCTTCACCGTCACGAGTTCGGGATCGCCGGGGCCCACACCCACGCCCCACAGCACGCCGGTCACAGCTCCTCCTCCTGTGCGAGGGCGTTGAGTGCGGCCGCGCAGATGGCGCTGCCCCCACGACGCCCGCGCACCGTCACGTACTCGATACCCAGTCGAACCGCATCACGGCGCAGCGCATCCTTGGACTCGGCGGCGCCGACGAACCCCACGGGTGCACCGACGATCACCGCGGGCCTGGGGGCGCCGGCGGCGAGTAGATCGAGCAGATGGAACAGCGCGGTGGGAGCGTTGGCGATGGCCACCACCGCGCCGTCGAGGGCATCGCCCCACAGCTCGACCGCGGCGGCCGTTCGCGTGGTGCCGGATCGGGCCGCGAGTTCCGTGACGCGGGGATCGCCCAGCAGGCACCGCACGTCGTTGTCGGCGGGCAGGCGGCTACGCGTCACCCCGTGCTCGACCATTCGCACGTCGCACAGGATCGGCGCGCCCGCGGCCAGAGCGGAGCGGCCGGCTCCCACCGCGCCTGCGGAGATCTCGATGTCGGCGGCGAGATCGGTCTGGCCCGACGCGTGGATCATCCGGACCGCGACGTTCTCGGTGCTACCGGGAAACCTCGAGAGATCCGACTCCGCGCGGATCATGGCGAAGGATCGCCGGTATATCTCGGCGCCGTCGGTCAGGTACTCGTGCACGCGGCCACTCTATTCGGAGCCCACGACGACCAGATCGTGTGGACCCGGGGGTGCGCCGCAACCCCTGGCACAAGCCACGACGTGCACGCGCCCGCCGGGCCCGCCGTCAGCCAGCACCTCCGCGGCGCCGATGGCGTCCGCATCGGCGCGGGCGCAGCCCCGATTGCCGACGCACGCGGAGACCTGCAGCCAGGGCGACGATGCGTCGAAGATCAATCCCATGGGCGCCAGGACGCGCACGACGGTCTCGGCCGGGTCGTCGTCGAGATCGTGGACGCACACCGTTCGCCAGGGCGTGATCGTCACCGGGTGTTCGATGGCAGCCACGAACCGGGCGGTACGCCCGCCCAACCGGCCGAGGTGCGTTCCGGCGCCGAGCGTCACCCGGCCGTCGGACTGCGTCAACCAGCCGACCGGAGGCGCGGGTGGGTCGGGTACGTCTCGCTCGCCGACGACGACACCTCCGAGCTCGCGCGCGAGTGAGTCCGCCCCGCCGGGCATATCCCGGATACGCCAGGAGTCTTCGCGGACGTCGGCGAACACCGTTGCGGCCGCGAGCATCCCGTCGACGGTGCCGCGGAGGTTCGTCGGGCGACCGTCGAGGTAGAGCGCGTCGCCGCGTAGCTCGACGTCGGCGCCGAGGGCCGCGACGTCGCGGCATCCGTCGTCGAAGGCGAACAGGAAACGTCCTGGCAGGTCCGCGAGTGCGGTTGTGGCGCATAATCTCTCGTCGAACTCGCGCACCAGCGGACGGACGTCCGGGCCGCCGCCGATCCGCCCGGACAACGGGGAGGCCACGATGTTGCGGACCCGCTCGTGTGTCACCGAGGGCAGCAACCCGACCGTCTCGAGTCGCTCGCGCGCATCGGGAGCCGTAACGGCCCGGAGCTGGATGTTCCCGCGCGACGTGAGCTCGAGGTCTCCGTCGTCGCCCGCGAGGTCGGCGAGCGCCTCGAGCTGCGCGGGCTCGATCCGCCCGCCCGGGAGCCGGACCCGCAGCAGGGCGCCGTCCGCGGCGGCATGCGGCCGTAGCACCCCGGGGCAGGCGTCCTGCACCGCGGTCAGGCGTCCTGGTCGGAGACCGGCGGAAGCGTGACGACCTGGCCGGCGTACGCGAGACCCGAACCGAACGCCATGACAAGGGCACGCTGGCCCGGCTTGGCTTTGCCGCTGCGGATGAGTTCTTCCATCGCCAGGGGGATCGAAGCGGCGGATGTGTTGCCCGTGGTGACGATGTCCTCCGCGATCACGACGTCCTCGGGCAGCTCGAGCGCCTTGGTGAGGACCTGCGTGATGCGGATGTTGGCCTGGTGGGGGATGAACACCTCGATGTCCGACGCCTGCATGCCGGCCTTCGTGAGCGCCTCCTGGCACGCACCGAGGAGGAACGTCGCGCACCAGCGGAACACCTGGCGGCCCTCCATGCGGATGTACGGGCGCTCGGGGATATCGGCGCCGCCCCGCACCTCCTCGACCTCGTCGAAGAACGACGAGAAGTCCTTGTCCTGGTAGATCGCATTCGTGAAGTTGCCGTCGGCGCCCCACGACACCGCGCCGATCCCGACCTCCTCGGACGGACCGACCACCGCGGCACCCGCGCCGTCCGCGAAGATGAACGCGCAGGTCCGGTCGTGCTTGTCGACGAAATCGGAGAGCCGCTCGACGCCCACCACAAGCACGTTCCGCAGCGTGCCGCCGCGGATCAGGGAGTCGGCGTTGGCGAGCGCCGTGCTGAAGCCGGAACAGCCCGCCGTGATGTCGAAGGCGGCGATGTTGTTGCGTCCCAGCGCGAGCGCGACCTGGGGCGCCATCGACGGCCCGAACACCATGCGGGTGTTGGTCGCGATGATGACACCGTCGATCTGATCCGCCTCCATATCGGCGGCACGCAGCGCGTCCTTGGCGGCCTCGACGCTCATCATCAGGATGGTCTCGTCCTCGCCCGCGAAGCGGCGGGACTTGATACCCGACCGGGACTGGATCCATTCGTCGCTCGAGTCGATCGCGTCCACGATCTCCGCGTTCGGCACCTCGCGGCGCGGCCGGTACGCGCCGACGCCCAGAATCGCCGTGTGCTGCAGCTTCGGCGCGGGCGGTGCCGCGATCGCGGTGGCTCGTGTCATGGCGGGTGGATCTCCATCCTCGGCTCAGCAGTGTGGACCGGTCGGTTCAAGTAAGATGTACATGCTTAACATGAACCGACCGGTTCAAACAAGAACCGGTGATCGAGACCGTTCGCGCGTCGCCCATGCGACGCGCCCGCCGCGACGAGGGAGGCCGCGCACGCCATGGCGACTCGAGGGAGGCCCAAGCAGAGGCTCGTGAACACCGCGCTGACCCTGGTATCGCAGCACGGCTACGCGGATGCCGGTCTCGCCGAGCTCACCGCGCACAGTCGCGCGTCCCGTAACTCGCTGTATCAGCATTTCCCAGAGGGCAAAGCGGAGCTGATCGAGACCTCGACGGGGCTCGCGGGGCGCCGGCTGTCGCGATACATCGACGCAGCCACGTCCACAGGGGATCCGTACGCGTGGATCGACCGCTTCATCGAGCTGTGGAAGCGCGTGCTCGTCGCGTCCGACTATCAGACCGGCTGTCCGGTGTTGGCCGCCGCGCTGGCCGACGGAGCGCCGCGCGTGCAGAGCGCCGCGACCGCCGTATACGAGGAGTGCCAGCAGAAGGTGGCGACAGCACTGGTCCGCTCCGGAGCAGAGGAGGGCGCGGCGGGCGTCTTCGCGTCGATGTTGATGAGTGCGGTCGAGGGTGCGGTCGCGCGATCCCGCGCGGCGCGCGACATCTCGCCACTCGAGGACGTCCGCGACTCGGTACGGATCCTCCTCGACGCCATCCTCCGCAGCACCAGTGAGGCGGCCGAACAGCCGGGGAAGGCCGAAGGGTAACGCCGCGAAGGGTGCCCTCATCGGCCCGGTAGGGTCGGCCCGGTGATCCTCCTGCTCTCGACCTCGGACACCGATCTCCTCTCGGCCAAGGCAAGCGGTGCCGATTACCGCTGGGCCAACCCGGCGCGTATCAGCGTCGACCTCGACCTGCCGGGACTTCTCGACGGCGCCGATGTCGTCGTCGTCCGGATTCTGGGCGGTAGGCGCTACTGGGAGACCGGCCTGGACGCCCTCGCGGCAAGCGGCAGGCCGGTGGTCGTCGTTTCGGGGGAGCAGGCCCCGGACGCGGACCTGATGGAGGCGTCGACCGTGGCCGCGGGCGTCGCCACGCAGGCCCACGCCTACCTCGCCGAGGGCGGTCCCGAGAACCTCCTGCAGCTCTTCCACTTCCTCTCCGACACGGTCCTACTCACGGGCCACGGATTCGAGCCGCCCGCGACGGCGCCGCAGTGGGGCCTCGTGCCCCGTGCCGGGAGCGGTGACCGAGCCGCCGGTCCACGGATCGGCATCCTGTACTACCGCGCACAGCACCTGGCCGGGAACACCGCGTACATCGACGCCCTCGCAGACGCGGTCGAGAAGCGCGGCGCGACGGCCGTACCGATCTTCTGCGCTTCGCTGCGGACCGCCGACGATGCGCTGTTCGAAAAGCTACGCACGCTCGACACGCTGGTCGTGACAGTGCTCGCTGCCGGAGGCACGACGCCCGCCGCCGCGAGTGCAGGCGGCGACGACGAGGCCTGGGACCCGGGGCGGCTCGCAGAACTCGACGTGCCGATCCTGCAGGCGCTCGCGCTGACCACGTCGCGCGACCAGTGGGAGTCCTCCGACGACGGCGTGTCGCCCCTGGACGTCGCGACGCAGGTGGCGATCCCGGAGTTCGACGGTCGCATCATCACGGTCCCGTTCTCCTTCAAGGAGATCGGCGACGACGGCCTGCCGGCCTACGTCCCGGACACCGAGCGCGCGGCGCGGGTCGCCGGGCTCGCGATCCGGCACGCCCGGCTGCGGTCGATCCCGCACGCGGACAAGCGGATCGCGCTGCTGCTGTCTGCGTACCCGACCAAGCATGCGCGCATCGGCAACGCCGTCGGCCTGGACACCCCGGCGTCGGCGCTCGCGCTGTTGCAGCGCCTGCACGGCGCCGGGTACGACCTCGGCGACCTGGACGCGATACCCGGACTGATGCAGGGGGACTCGGACGCCTTCATCCACGCCGTCGTCGAACGGGGCGGGCAGGACCCGGACTGGCTGACGGACGAACGCCTCGAGGCGGCCGAGATCACCGTCGGTGGCGAGCAGTACGCGGCGTGGTTCGCCACACTTCCAGCCGCGCTGCGCGACGCGGTCACCGAGCATTGGGGTCCGGCGCCGGGATCGCTGTTCACCACAGGCGAGGGCGATATCGCCGTAGCCGCCATGCGCTTCGGCAATCTGGTGGTGATGGTGCAGCCGCCTCGCGGCTTCGGCGAGAACCCCGTCGCCATCTACCACGATCCGGACCTACCGCCGAGCCACCACTATCTCGCGTCGTATCGCTGGCTCGCCGCGCGGCAGGACGAGGGCGGGTTCGGCGCCGACGCCGTGGTGCACCTCGGCAAGCACGGCAACCTGGAATGGCTGCCCGGGAAGACTCTCGGCATGTCCGCGGAATGCGGCACGGACGCAGCCCTGGGCGACCTGCCGCTCGTCTATCCGTTCCTGGTCAACGATCCGGGTGAGGGCACGCAGGCCAAGCGCCGCGCGCATGCCGTGCTCGTCGACCACCTCGTGCCGCCGATGGCACGAGCCGAGAGCTACGGGGACATCGCGCGGCTGGAGCAGCTACTCGACGAGTACTCGAGCGTCGCGAGCCTCGACCCGGCGAAGCTGCCGATGATCCGCCAGCAGATCTGGACGCTGTTGCAGGCCGCAAAACTGGACCACGACCTGGGCCTCGAGGGACAACCGGACGAGGACACGTTCGACGACATGATCCTGCATGTCGATGGCTGGCTGTGCGAGATCAAGGACGTGCAGATCCGGGACGGACTCCACGTGCTCGGCGCGGCTCCGACCGGTGACGCCGAGTCGGACCTGGTGCTGGCGATGCTCCGCGCGCGGCAGATGTGGGCGGGCGGAACGCACGTCCCCGGGCTGCGCGAGGCCCTCGGCATGGTGGAGGACGGGTCCGAGACCAAGTCCGCGACAGATGCATTCGAGGCCCGCGCGCGAGAGCTCGTGCGCGCGGCGGCCGCGGTGGGATGGGCCCCCGACGCCGTCGCACAACTCCCCGTGCCCGATGACGCCGATGTGCAGCAGGTACGTGCAATCCTCGACTTCGCGGCGACCGAGATGGTGCCACGCCTGCGCGCAACCGGTGCCGAACTGGACCATGTGCTGCACGCACTCGGCGGTGGCTTCGTGCCCGGGGGGCCGTCAGGCTCCCCGCTGCGGGGCCTCGTCAATGTGCTTCCCACGGGCCGGAACTTCTACTCGGTGGATCCCAAGGCCGTGCCGTCCCGGCTCGCCTGGGCGACGGGCCAGGAGCTTGCCGAGTCGCTGGTGGCCCGGTACCGGGGCGAACACGGCGAATACCCGACGTCGGTCGGCCTCTCCGTGTGGGGCACCTCCGCGATGCGAACCGCGGGGGACGATATTGCCGAAGTCCTTGCGCTGCTGGGCGTCACACCCGTGTGGGACGAACAGTCCCGGCGCGTGAGCGGTCTGGAGGTGATCGGGATCGAGGAACTGGGCCGGCCGCGCATCGATGTCACGGTGCGCATCTCGGGTTTCTTCCGGGACGCGTTCCCGCATGTCGTCACCATGCTCGACGACGCCGTGAATCTCGTCGCCGACCTGGACGAGCCGGACGAGGAGAACTACGTCGCAGCGCACACCCGAGCCGCGCTTGCCGAGCACGGTGACCGACGCCGAGCGACGACGCGTGTGTTCGGGTCGCAGCCCGGCACGTACGGCGCGGGCCTGCTGCAGCTCATCGACTCGAAGAACTGGCGCTCAGACGCCGATCTCGCCGAGGTCTACACCGCATGGGGCGGGTTCGCGTACGGGCGGGGCCTCGACGGGACACCCGCCGCCGATGACATGCGCGCCGCCTACCGCCGGATAGCAGTGGCCGCGAAGAATATCGATACCCGCGAGCACGACATCGCCGACTCGGACGACTACTTCCAGTTCCACGGCGGGATGGTCGCTACGGTCCGCCACCTCACGGGCGCGGATCCGCAGGCGTACGTAGGTGATTCGACGAGGCCGGACACGGTGCGCACCCGCACCCTCAACGAGGAGACCAACCGGGTCTTCCGCGCCCGTGTCGTCAACCCGCGGTGGATGGCGGCGATGCGACGGCACGGCTACAAGGGGGCCTTCGAGATGGCGGCGACCGTGGACTACCTGTTCGGCTTCGACGCCACGGCCGGAGTGATGGCCGATTGGATGTACGATCAGCTCACCCAGAGCTACGTCCTCGACGACGAGAACCGCAAGTTCATGCAGGAGTCGAATCCCTGGGCGCTACACGGGATCGCGGAACGGCTTCTCGAGGCACATCAGCGGGAGCTCTGGGCCGAACCCGACCCTCAGACCCTCTCTGAGCTTCAGCGCGTCTACCTCGAGACCGAGGGGGACATCGAGGACCGTTGATCAGCCTCGGATCGGCCTCGCCCCGGTGCGGGTCGGGAACGTGCGCACATCGTGGAACCGAAGCATGCACGTGCCGACGACCGGCGGTCCGGCTGCGGCCCACGGCAAGCTGTCGCGGCGCAACCGATACCTCGCAAGCCGATACCGCCGTGGACTAATTTGGATGACGCACTTCCCGCGAAACGATCCGGAGGCAGCAATGGCCCGCTCTCACGCAGTCGATCAGCTACTGGCGTTGGACTCGCTACTCGAGCCCGAAGAGCTCGAGATCCGTGACACCGTCGCTCGGTTCGCCGATGAGCGCCTGCGGCCGAACGTGGCCGACTGGTTCGAGGATGCGCAGTTGCCCGTGCGCGAGATCGCGAAGGAACTCGGCGGACTCGGCGTCCTGGGCATGCACCTCGAGGGTTACGGCTGCGCGGGCATGAGCGCCACCGCGTACGGGCTGGCCTGCCTCGAGTTGGAGGCCGTCGACTCCGGCATCCGCAGCCTGGTCTCGGTACAGGGCTCGCTCGCCATGTTCTCGATCCACCACTGGGGAAGCGAGGAGCAGAAGTACCAGTGGCTGCCGCGCATGGCCGCCGGCGACGCGATCGGCTGCTTCGGTCTCACCGAGCCCGATTTCGGCTCCAATCCGTCCGGTATGCGCACGCATGCCCAGCGCGACGGCGACGACTGGATCCTCAACGGGACCAAGATGTGGATCACCAACGGCTCGGTAGCCGACGTCGCGGTCGTCTGGGCGCAGACGGAAGGTGGCATCCGCGGCTTCGTCGTACCCACGGACACACCGGGATTCAGCGCCCCGGAGATCCGCCGGAAGATGTCGCTACGCGCGTCCGTCACGTCGGAGCTGGTGCTCGACGGTGTGCGGCTCCCCTCCAGCGCGATGCTGCCGGGCGCACAGGGGCTGCGCGGTCCACTGACCAGTCTCGGCGAGGCGCGGTTCGGCATCGTCTTCGGGGCTGTGGGGGCCGCGCGCGACTGCCTCGAGACCGCTATCGCGTACACGCAGACGCGCGAGGTGTTCGAGAAGCCGCTCGCCGCATACCAACTGACGCAGGCGAAGATCGCCGACATGGCGGTCGAGATCGGCAAGGGCCACCTCCTCGCATACCACCTCGGGCGGCTCAAGGACCGCGGCGAGATCACCTCCGCGCAGGTGAGCACGGGCAAGCTCAACAATGTGCGCGAAGCGATCGCCGTCGCGCGCGAGTGCCGGACGATTCTGGGCGCCAACGGGATAACCCTCGAGTACCCGGTCATCCGGCATGCCAACAACCTGGAGTCGGTGCTCACCTACGAGGGCACGTCGGAGGTGCACCAGTTGACCATCGGACGGGCGCTCACAGGCGCCGACGCGTTCCGGTGAGCGGAGCCGACGGGCCGGCTACACCACGGACGCCCGGCGCCCTCGACGGACTGCTCGTAGCCGACTTCGGGCGAGTCCTCGCGGGCCCGTACGCCACGATGCTGCTCGCGGACCTGGGCGCGGAGGTCGTGAAGATCGAGCGGCCCGACACGGGTGACGACACCCGCTCCTGGGGCCCGCCGTGGGTAGGCGAAGGCACCGACCGCGAGGCCACGTACTTCCTGTCGGTGAACCGCAACAAGAAGTCGGTCGCCCTCGACCTCACGACCGACGCCGGGCTCGACGCCGCGCGTGACCTCGTGACACGCGCCGACGTCGTCGTGGAGAACTTCCTGCCGGGCACCATGGATCGCCTAGGGCTCGGGTACGAGCAGGTGCGCGAGCTCAACGAGGACATCGTCTACTGCTCGGTCACGGGCTTCGGCGGGCAGAGCGATCTCGCCGGCTACGACCTACTCATCCAAGCGGTCGGCGGGCTCATGAGCGTCACGGGTCCGGATCCGCGGACGCCGACCAAGGTGGGCGTCGCCGTGGTGGACGTCGTGACCGGGCTGCATGCCACCGTCGGGATCCTGGCCGCGCTGCGGCACCGGGACCGGACCGGCGAGGGGCAGCGGGTCGAAGTCGCCCTGCTCTCGTCGCTGCTGTCGGCACTGGTCAACCAGACCTCCGGCTACCTGGCCGCAGGCATCGTGCCACGGGCGATGGGCAACCGGCACCCGAGCATCACTCCATACGAGGTCTTCCCGACTGCGGACCGTCCGCTCGTCCTCGCAGTCGGGAACGACCGCCAGTTCGCGGCCCTGGTCCACGTACTCGGCCTGCCCGATCTGGCGACGGACGAGCGGTACGCCACGAATGCCGCGCGGGTGGCGCACCGGGACGAACTGGCGGCCCTCCTCGAGCGGGCACTTGCGGCCCGCGCAGCCGACGACTGGTTCGAGGCGCTCACGGCGAAGCGGGTGCCCTGCGGACCGCTCAACGACATCGCCGACGCCTTCGCGCTGGCCGAGCGGCTGGGCCTGGACGCCACGGCCACCATCGAGGATCCGCGCCGCGACGCCCCGATCCTGCAGGCGGCCAACCCGATCCGTCTGAGCGCCACACCCGCGACGTATCGCTGCGCGCCGCCCAGGCTGGGAGAGGACAGCGCCCCGGGCCCCGGCTGAAATTCCCGTCGCCCCTGGTTGCAGCCACGGTGAGCGCAACCCGGTTCATCGGACGGAGCGCGCTCTAGCGTGGGATTCGTGACCACAGGCAGACGACCGATCATCGGCGTGGCGCTCGAGCCTTTCGGCTGGCACCCGGCCGCGTTCGCCGAGACGGGTGGCGAGGCGGCCGAGGCCACATCGGGCCGCCACTGGACTGCTCTGACGCGCGCAGCAGAGGACGCCGGCGCAGACCTGGCGACGTTCGAGGACTCGTTCACACTGACCGCCCGTGACCGGCTGTCGGGGCGGCTCGACGCAGCCCTGCTGGCCGCCCGGGTTGCTCCGGCGACGCACCGCATCGGCCTCGTGCCGTCCGTGACCGTCACCCACACCGAGCCGTTCCACACCTCCAAGGCGGTCGCGTCGCTGGACCACATCAGTGGTGGGCGCGGCGGCGTGCGACCACAGGTCACCGAGTCCGCCGCGGCCCGCGCGCTGTTCGGACGTGCACCACAGCGGGACCGTGAGACGCTGCTGCGCGAAGCCGCCGACTACGTGCACGTGCTCCGCGACCTCTGGGACAGCTGGGACGACGACGCCGTGATCCGAGACGCGGCCTCCGGCCGGTACGTAGACCGGGAGAGGTTGCACTACATCGACTTCGAGGGCGAGTTCTTCTCGGTGAAGGGGCCGTCCATCACTCCGCGGCCACCCCAGGGGCAGCCGGTCGTCGCCCTCCGCGTGACGGACGACGACGAGGCCCGGCTCGCCGCACGGTCGGCGGACCTCGTGTTCGCGCCCGTCACGTCCGATCATGACGCCGCCGCCACCCGAGATCGCCTCGATGACGCGGGAATCGGAGCGGGCACACCGGTGCTAGCGGACGTCACCGTGTTCCTCGCCGACAGCGAGCGCACCGCCGTGCGGCGCCTCGCCAAGCTGGACCGGCGCGAACCGTCCGCCGACGACACCCTGGTCTATGCCGGTACCGGCGCCGGGCTCCGTGCCCTGCTCGAGGAATGGCAGGCGGTGGGTATCGACGGCGCACGGATCCGGCCGGCGGTCAACGCCGTCGACCTGCCGCGACTCGCCGAGGCACTCGCGCCGCTGCCGCCTCCCGAATCCGGCACGCTGCGTGCACGGCTCGGTCTGCGCACGCCGGTACACCGCTTCGCATCCCCGTCCCCGTCGACCTCCCGAAACGAGCCATGACCACGAAGCCCACGCCCCTCTCAGTCCTCGATCTCGCTCCCGTGCCGGCGGGTGGCTCCGCACCCCAGGCGCTGCGCAACGCGGTCGACCTCGCGCGCCACGCCGAGGCGTGGGGCTACCGTCGGTACTGGGTGGCCGAGCACCACTTCGTGGCCGTAGCGAGCGTGTCGCCCGCGGTACTGATCGGGCAGGTGCTCGCAGCGACGTCGTCGATCCGCGTCGGCTCGGCTGCCGTCCAGCTCGGGTACACCACGACCGCCGCGGTGGCCGAGTCGTTCGGCACGCTCGCCGCGCTGTACCCCGACCGCGTCGACCTCGGGCTGGGGCGGTCGGCGCAGCGCAAGGCGCAGGCTCGCGAGGCGACTGCGGACGACGCGCAGCGCGCGACCCCGCCGCCTCGGGAGGTCGACGGGGTGCTCGTGCCGGCACCGTTCGATCCGAGCCGGCTGCTCGCGCGGCCCAGGGTGCTGGCAGGGCTCGACGCCTTGATCCCCGGCGGGGCCGAGACACCATCGTTCTCCCGGCAGGTGGGCGAGTTGGAGGATCTCATCTCGGGCCGGTTCGCTGTGAGCGGAACCGCGCTGCGTTCGCGTGTCGCGGAGGCGGTGGACGGACCGCTCTGGATCTTCGGCTCGAGCGCGGGGGAGAGCGCAGCGGTCGCGGGTGCGCGTGGGCTGCCGTTCGTCGCCAACTACCACGTGAGCCCGGCGACGACCCTCGACGCCGTGGCCGCGTACCGAGAGGCGTTCACCCCCGGGGCGCTGGACCAGCCGCACGTGGTGGTGTCTGCCGACGTCGTGGTGGCCGGCACCGATCAGGAGGCCGCGACACTGGCCGCCGGGTATCCGAAGTGGGTGCACTCAATACGTTTCGGTGACGGGGCCATCGAGTTCCCCACCGATAGCAATGATCTCACCGATGAGCAGCGCGCCGCGGTCGCGGACCGCACCGACACACAGTTCGTCGGCGCGGCCAGCACGGTCGCCGAGCGGCTGCGCGCCCTCGGCCACGCGACCGGCGCAGACGAACTCGTCGTCACCTCCGTGACCCATGACCACGCTGCGCGCCTGCGCAGCCACGAGTTGCTGGCGAAGGAATGGGGGATCCTGTGAGCGACATCCCGGTTCGCGAGGGGCGCCACCGCAAACCGATCCACCTCGGCGCGCACTTCCCGGGAGTGAACAACACCACCGTCTGGAAGGTGCCCGAGGCCGGCAGCCAGATCGATTTCACCTCGTTCGAGCACTTGGCGCAGGTCGCCGAGGACGCGAAGTTCGACTTCTTCTTCCTGGCGGAGGGGCTCCGGCTGCGCGAGCACCTCGGGCGGATCCACGACCTCGACGTCGTCGGGCGGCCCGATACATTCGGCGTGCTGGCCGCGCTCGCAGCGGTGACCGACAGGCTCGGACTCGCGGGCACCATCAACACGACCTTCAACGAACCCTTCGAGGTGGCGCGGCAGTTCGCGACCCTCGACCACCTGTCCGACGGTCGCGCCGCCTGGAACATGGTCACGTCTTCGGACGCGTTCACCGGGGAGAACTTCCGTCGCGGCGGGTTCCTCGCGCACGCCGACCGCTATCGCCGGGCCGGAGAGTTCGTGACCGTCGCCCGGGAGTTCTGGGATGCGTGGGACGATCATGGGCCGCACCGTGTGGTGCATCGAGGCGACTACTTCGCCGTCGACGGCTATCCTGTGCTCCCACCCGGACCGCAAGGCCGTCCCGTGCTGCTGCAGGCGGGAGACTCGGCGGACGGGCGGGAGTTCGCGGCCGCACACGCCGACGCGATATTCACCCGGCACGGCACCCTCGACGCCGGGCGCGAGTTCTATGCGGACGTGGGGCGCCGAGCGGCCGCCCGCGGACGGAATCCCGAGCACCTCAAGGTGTTCCCGGCGGCGACGTTCGTCTTGGGCGACAGTGCCGCCGAGGCCGACGAGAAAGCTCGTCACATCCGACGGCTCCAGGTCGGTCCGCAGACCGCGATCAACTTCCTGGAGCAGGTATGGGGGAGCGATCTTTCCGGCTACGACCCGGACGGGCCGCTACCCCGGGAGGATCCGACGTTCGACGCGGTCACTCTCGGCCGCACACGCCAGGGCGACCCCAGAGAGATCGCCGCACGCTATCGCGACCGCGCCGAGGCCGATGGGCTGTCGATACGCGAACTAGTCATCGAGATGACGTCGCGGCAGCAGTTCGTGGGCACCCCTGAGAGCGTGGCGGACGAGATCGATCGATACGTCCAGGCAGACGCCTGCGACGGATTCATCCTGGTACCGCACCTCACGCCGACGGGCCTCGACGACTTCGCCGCCGACGTCGTGCCGATCCTCCAGGAGCGCGGCGCGTTCCGCTCCGAGTACGCGGGTACCACCCTCCGTGACCACCTGGGGCTCCCGCCCGTAGATGCGGCCGGTGCCGGCAGGGCGACGGGATAAGGCGTGCCGTCCGGCCGTCGCGGAGACTGGTACCCCGATTACCGGGCCGCGGCGCGAACGGTGTCCAGCCATCCGAGCGCGACACGTACTGCCAGACCCACGTTGCCGATCTGGCAGTGGTTGCCCGCCTGATCCGCGGCGGTGAACACACGCGTGGTAACGGACCGCGCAGCGGTGAGGTTCGCCGCCTGGCGCTCGAGCTGGCCGAGGGGTATGTAGTGGTCGTTCGCACCTGCGAGCAGCAGCACATCCGCGCTCACCCGACCCGATACGTCGCGCGTGTGAGTGGCGGCGGCGGCACGCAGGAACTCGTGCGGAGTCCGCGTCCCGGTGATGTGCATACCCTGCCACAACCCCCACTGCGAGACCGGTCTTCGGGCGGCCGCGCGCCGCGCGGCGAGATCGATCAACCGGTGTGCCCGCACTGCCAGCAGCGTCCGGAGGACCGGGCCTGCGCCCGGAGCGATCTGTCGTGCGACGAGGTCGAGCTCGTCGTCCGCGACGTCGAACGCGACGACCCGCCGAACGCGGGGATCGAAGGCGGCGGCCCGGATGACGAGGCCGCCGCCGAGCGAGACACCGATAGCGGTGACGCCGTGATCGATCCCGAAGTGGTCGAGGACCGCGCCCACGGGGCGCTCCCATGCGGGCGTCATCGCGATCCCGTGGTCCTCGAGGGCACCGCCCTGCCCGGGCCCGTCGAACGCGATCACCCGGTAGCCGGCGTCGGAGATGGCTGTGGCGAGCGGGAGGAACTCCTCGATATAGCTGTCGAACCCGCCGAACACCAGCACGGTGTCGATCACCGGGCCGGCGGGAGTCAGATCGTAGGCGGGCAGAGTTCCGCCGGAGTACGGAACACCTTCCGGCTGCACTTCGAACAGTTCGCGCATGTCGCCTACGAACCGCTCGCGGGTCGGGCGTCGTCGCGGATCCGTCGGCAGCATGAAGAATTCGGCGGCGCGATCGTAATACGCACCGGCGAGACGCCTTCCCTCGGACCGCGCCTGCCCAGCCGCAGCAAGGAAGCCGTCGATCCATTGCGAGTACTCGGTGGCCGATCGTGCCACCGCAGCCACATCGTCGATCGCCTCGGGACCGATCCATTGCACCCAGCGGTTGCACTGGAAGTTCAGGCTGCGATCCGGGTGGAAGTGGTGGTAGCCCACCGCGGCGTCGGGGCGCCAGTCGAGAACAGGCTTCGGGGGCATCACCAGGGACTCCTATCGCAGGCAGACTTGCGTTATGGACGGTAGCCCTCGCCGCGACATATCGCAAGGCTGGTTGCGATACTCTGCTGCTCATGGCTGAAGACGCGCGACTGGGGCGCCGGGGCGAGGCCCTACGGCGGGCGGTCCTCGACGCGACCCTCGGCGTCGTCGCGGAGAGCGGGGCCGATGAGGCGACCGTTCAGAGGATCGCCCGGCGTGCTGGTGTACACGAGACCTCGATCTACCGCCGCTGGCGGACCAGAGAGGCACTGCTCCTCGACGCGCTGATCGACCATTCGCGCACCGAGATCCCGCCGCCCGACACCGGATCGCTGCGCGGCGACCTCATCGCCCTGCTGACGGCGGTCGCAGGCTTCGTCTCGTCGGCGCAGGGGAGGGCGCTGCTGCGCGCCGGGGCGCAGGCCTCACCCGAGTACGACGATGCGCTCCAGGCATTCTGGCGCTCCCGCCGCGATGCGCTCGCCGACGTGATCGACGCAGCGACCCGCAGAGGCGAGCTCTCCGTCGATACCGATCCGACCCTGATGGTCGAGACGCTCGCAGCGCCCCTCCATTTCCGCGCCCTCGTGAGCCGGCAACCGATCGAGCCGGATCTGCCCGGGCGCCTGGTGGATCTCGTGCTGAAGGGCGCGCGGGCCTGATCGAGCCCAGATCCAGCGGCGACCGCGGTCGGGTAGCTGTCTACAGCTGACCCGCATCACCGAGATCGCCCGTGGCGAGACGGTGGAGCAGGCCGCGAAGCGTGTGCCGGTCGGGCACCGGGAGGGGCTCCAGCAGTTCGTCTTCGATGCCGCGCAGGCGGCCGCGCGCGTCGGCCAGCGTCGCGGCGCCCTGGTCGCTCAGCTCTACTCGGCGGACCCGGCGGTCGGCCGGATCGGGCGCGCGGCGCACCAGCCCGGCACGCTCCAACTCGTCGAGCAGGTACGTCATCACCGTCCGATCGAGGCCGAGGTATTGCGCCAGCGCCAGCTGACTCCGCGGGCCGCCCGCCTGGGCGGCCAGCAGCACCTGATAGCCGCGCGGACCGCCCGGCAGATCGTTCAATAGACCGTCGGTGAGTCTCCGATACCGGCGGACGACCGTGAACAGAGCCCAGCCGAGATCCTGTTCGACACTCTTCGGTGCTCGCATCGGCACAAGGTATCACCCCTCGCATAAATCATCTGTTGACACGATCATCTGTATGACAGAGTATTTGTGGGTGTCCAATGAGATGAAGACCGTACACAGTCTCTGCCGAGTCGACAGCAGCATCCAGGGGGCGGCCTCGGTCACACGCGAGATCGCCGACGAAGTCGAGAAGGCCTGGCTAGCAAGACTTCCCGGCGCTGGTGTCGTACGCCGTGACCTCACACAGAGCCCTGTCTCGCCGGCGATGTGGACCGACGCCCTGATGGGCCGCCGCGCCGAGACTCCGACGCCCGCGCAACAAGCCGCGGTCGCACTGGCCACGGAGCTGGGCGATGAAGTGCTCGCGGCAGACGCGCTCCTGGTGTGCGCGCCCCTGTACAACTGGGGCGTATCCGGGCACGTCAAATGCTGGATAGACATGCTCTGGACCGACCCGCGTTTCGCACCAAGAACGTATCCGCTGGCCGGCCGCCCGATCGTGCTCGTAGTGGCGCGCGGGGGCGGCGCGTCGCCCGGCGCCCCGCAGGAGGGCTGGGACCACTCCGTGCCGTATCTGGTGCGGATGTTCGGTGACGAGATCTTCGGCGGCGACGTCACGGTCATCGAGACCGAGCTGACGCTGGCCGACCGCAGTCCCGCGATGGCCCATCTACGCGACAGGGCCGCCGACCTTCGTGCCCGCAACCATGAGCTCGCCGCCGCAACCGGCGCCGCCCTCGGCGAGCGCTTCGCAACGGACTGAATCCGCGCACGGCACCCTACGCCGCGGCACGGAGCGCGGCGGGTAGTCCCACCGCGTCTGTGAGGACCTGCTCGTAGTCGCCGAGCGGGAACTCGTAGGGGAGCTCGAGGCGGAGCTCGGTGACCCCCTCGAAGGCGGGGTCGGCGGCGATCTGCTCCGCGATGTCGGCGACGGGCCCCACGAGGTCGGGAGCGAAGATCGTCCGGCGGTCACCGTGTTCGCGGAGCGTCCGACCGTGGCGCGCCGCCTCGTACTCGCGGTAACGGGCGCGCGTGGCCCGGTCCGCGGAGTCCGTCGGGACGACCACACGCCCCACCGCGACGCGGCGCGGCGGATACCCGCCGTTCTCGGCCGCACCGCGATAGACGTCGATCAGTGCCCGCTGGACCCCGCCGAACCCACTACGGGAGAACAGCTCTGCGTCGAATCCAGCCGCCGACACGATGTTGCCGGTGAGCAGATGCAGCCCGGCGCCACCCGACCATCGCGACGACGGCACGCTGGTACCGCCGTACCAGAGACGGTCCCGCAGTCCCGGCCGGTGCGGCTGCAGACGAGGACGCTGAAGGTTACCGGGCGAGGAGATCAGCGCGTCCGGCCCACCGAGATACTCGCCCGACAGGTGGCCGACGACGCGTTGTACGCGGCCGTATCCGAGATCATAAGAGCGCCAGTCACCGTCGTACACGACGTCGCCCAGTAGGTCGGAGTGCGGCATCCCCGTGCTGAACCCGGCCTGGACCCGGCCGTCCGATAGAGCGTCCGCCATGGCGAGATCCTCGGCCAGCCGAAACGGCGTCTCGTAGCCGATGGGTATCACAGCGGTACCCAGTTCGATGCGGGAGGTGCGCTGAGACGCCGCCGCGAGGAACACCGCGGCGGAGGACACCCCGTGCTCGAGGTGCCGCTGCCGCACCCAGGCGCCGCGGTACCCGAGGCGCTCGGCGAGCTCGAAGACCTGCAGCGTGGATTCGAGACCGGCCACGGGATCGTCGTCGGGGTAGTTCCCCGGCGTGAGGACGGCGAGCGACTCGACCGCCATCAGAACGACGGCGCCGGGCTCAGCTCCGACTTCTTGATCCCGGTCTCCGCGACACCCCACTTGGCGAAGATCTTCGCGTAGTCGCCCGTCTCGATCAGCTTGTTCACGGCGTCGACCAACAGTCGTGCGAGCGGCGAGCCCTTCTTGGTCACGAAACCTACAGTGGTGGAGCTGATCTGGCCGAGGTACTTGGTGCCGGGAATCTTACCTTCGGTGTACTGGAGCGACAGCGTCGGGCCGAACTGGACGTCGGCCTTCTTGGTCTGCAGAGCCAGAGTGATGGCGCCGTTGTCGTTGTAGTACTGCACCGTGTACGAGGGCTTACCCTCTTTGGCGCAATCGTTCTTGCCCTTCTCGAGCAGGTCCTGGAACGTCGAACCGGGGGCGGTGGCGATCTTCTTGCCGCACAGGTCCGTCAGCTTCCTGACGGTGCCGAGGTTCGTCCCGGGCGCCCCCAGGAACGACTGTCCGTCAGCCAGATAGGTGGCGAAGTCGACCACCTGGAGCCGGGCCGCTGTGACGCCGAAGTTGGACTGCCCCACCTGGTATCGGCCGCTCTGCACGCCCGGGATGATGGTGGAGAACGTTCCGTGCTGCTGATTCCAGTTCACCCCGAGCACCTTCGCGACGGCGTTGCGAAGGTCTACGTCGAGGCCGACCTCGTGGCCAGCGGGTACCTCACCTCCGTGCGGCAGGTTGTTCACTCCAGGCGTAGGCGAAGTGCCCAGCGTCAGGCTGGTCGCGCCGCCCGGGACACGGGAGTGGAGCGCGGGGTCGGTCGCGACAGACGAGACGACATCGGCGGTGGGTACGGCAGCCGACGATGAGGCGGGGACGCCTGTGTCGGAGCCGTTTCCGCATGCGACGAGCGCTGTCGCGCAGAGGGCTGCGATTCCGGCGGCGGCCAGGCGACGATGCAGAGACACGATTCTCCTCGGGAAGGGAAGGGGGATTCAGCGCACGGCCGACAGGAACGCGCGGGTGCGCTCCTCGCGGGGATCTCCGAACACTGCTGAGGGCGAACCGGATTCGACGATCCGGCCGTCCTCCATGAACACGACGGTGTCCGCGACGTCGCGCGCGAAACCGACCTCGTGGGTCACGACGACGAGCGTCTGCCCGCCGGACGCGAGATCGCGGACCACGTCGAGGACCTCGCCGACCAGCTCCGGGTCCAGTGCGGACGTGGGCTCGTCGAGCAGCACGGCGGCCGGCTTCATGACCAGCGTGCGCGCGATCGCGACGCGCTGCTGCTGGCCACCGGAGAGCTGCGACGGATAAGCGTCCTCGCGCCCGGCGAGCCCGACGCGAGCCAGCAGCTCTCGGCCGCGGGCCGTCACCTCGGTGCGCGCCGCGCCCGCGGCGAGCGGTCCCTCGAGCAGGTTCTCCTCGACGGTGAGGTGCGGGAACAGATTGAACTGTTGGAACACCATTCCGATGCGCGCCCGCTGCCGCGCGACCGCTGCGGGTGGGAGCTCACGCAGCACCGCACCGCTCTCGCGATAGCCGATCACGTCGCCGTCCACGCGCACGTAGCCGGCGTCGGGCCGCTCGAGGTGGTTGATGCATCGCAGGAGCGTCGACTTACCGGACCCTGATGGTCCCAGGATCACCACGACCTCGCCCTGCTGGACGTCGAGGTCGACACCGTCCAACACGACCCGGCCCCCGAACGACTTCCGCAACCCGCGGATCTCGATGGCGCTCATCGGTCACCGCCCGCGAGCCGCGGCCGCCATCGCAGCGCCGAACCCAGGACCGCAGTGCCGGACCACGATGCTCGCCCCGAGCCGGCCCGCCCACGCGCGTACCGGCGCTCCACGAAGAACTGGACGACTGCGAGCACCGTCGTCGCGACGATGTACCAGAGCGTGGCCACGAAGAGCAGGGGCATCACCTGGAAGTTCTGGGCGTAGATCATCTGCACCGAGTACAGGAGGTCGGTGACGGCGATGACGCTCACCAGAGACGTCGACTTGAGCGTCCCGATGAGGAGATTGCCGGCGCCCGGCACGATCGCGGGCATGGCCTGCGGGAGAACGATGCGCCGGAAGATGCGTCGCGGTGACAGGCCCAGCGAACGTGCGGAGTCGAGCTGCGCGGCGGGGACCGAGAGGAGACCGCCGCGCACGATCTCGGCGGCGAAGGCCGCAACGTCGAGCGTGAGCGCGACGAAAGCGGCCAGGATCCCGCCGAACAGGTGCGCCGTATCGAACCGCACGAACTCGGGGCCGAACGGGACACCCAGCGACAGCGTCGGGTAGATGGCGGCCAGGTTGAACCAGAAGAGCAGCAACACCAGGGGAGGGATGGATCGGACCAGCCACACGTAGCCGAACGACACCGCGCTGAGCACCGGGTTCGACGACAGCCGCATCGCGGCGAGACCGATGCCCAGGAGCCAGCCGGCAACGAACGTCGCCGCGGTGAGCCCGAGGGTGAGTCCCAGGCCGCGCAGGACGGTATCGGCTGTGAGGTACGACCCGACGGTGCCCCATTCGAAACGCGGGTTCGTCACGAACGAGTGTGCCGCCATCGCGGCCAGGACCGCCAGGACGGCGGCCGCCACCCATCGGCCAGGATGCCTGCGTGCCACGAGCCGCGGCGGATCCGCATTCGGGGGAGCGACGTCCGGCGCCTTCAGATCGATCGCATGTGTTGCCATGATGCGCACGACGCTAGGCGCGCCGGCGCCCACGGCACAGGTTAAGAATCGGGCTGAGCGCTACAACGTCCGATCGGAATCAGCCGCGGCACAGCGGTCCGGGTATCCGGCCGGAGATCAGCCCTTCGCGGCCTTCGACAGGGCGTCGACTACGCGGTCGACACCCCACCCGACGGAGAGGATCGTCGGGGGAGAGACCGCGGTGACCAGGTCACGGCCGGTGATGGTCGCGACGTGGCGTCCCGAGACCTGTGGGATCGCAGCGACGGCGGGACGGCCGAGGAACGTGTCCTGCGTGGCCCTCTCCGGTGCGTACGACACCAGCACGTCGGACGTCAACCGGGCCATACTCTCGAATCCGACCGTGTAGTAGAAGGTCTCGTTGCCGTTGGCGAGCTCGTTCACGCTGGGCGCGTCGACGAGGCCGAAGTCGCGCAGGTATTCCACGCGCGGGTCGTTGGGCCGGTAGACCGCGAACTGCTTACCGTCGTCGGCGCCCGCCGCCACGGTCTTGCCTTTCAGCTCGGGATGCTGGGCCGCCTTCCGCTCGACCAGCGCATCGGCGTCGGCGACGAGCCGCTCGCCAGCGGACTCCCGGCCGACGGCCTTCGCCACGATGGAGACCACATCGCGCCAAGGCGTGGACCACGCCTTGTCCGGGAATGCAACGGTGGGCGCGATGCGGCTGAGCGCGTCGTACTGTTCCTTCGTCAGGCCCGAGTACGGTGCGAGGATCACGTCGGGCCGGGTCGACGCGATCTGCTCGATGGGCACGTCGGTGCCGTTGTTGGGAAGGACCACCGGTACCGCGGCGTGCTTCGCGGCCAGCGCGTCCTTGATCCACGGCAGCACGCCCGCCGAGTCGCCGCCGTACTCCTGTCGGGGGATGGCGACCGGGACGATTCCGAGCGCGAGCAATGCGTCCGCGCTGCCGAAGCCCCAAGCGACCACCCGCTTCGGCGACGAGCCGACCTTCGTCGTGCCGAACGCGTGCGTGATGGTCACCCCGGCACCCGAACGCGCCGTATCCGCGCCCTGCCCCGCACAACCTGCGAGGGCGAGCGTCGCCGCAGCGCCTACGGCAGCGAGTCGGAGACGGCCACGATGATGGGGTTCACGCACTTCGGATGCTCCTCGCATCTAGACGGCAGGCGAACCTAACCTAACAATTCGGTCTGGGAACTCCCCGTACGGCCCCACGCGTTGTATCGGACATGAAGCTCCTGGCTGTTGCGACCTATTTCTTGATCGAGGTGGCCGCGTTCGCCGGGCTCGTGTGGTGGCTCGGGTTCGGATGGGCGGTGCTGGCGATGCTCGCCGCGCTGGCCATCGCCGTCCTCATGCTCCGCCGCACCGCCGGCGACGTGCTGCGCCGCCTCAACGCCGCGCTCGAAGGCGGTGAGGCCCCCGGGCCCGTCCTGCTCGATACGGCTCTGCTCGCGTCATCCGTGGTCCTGCTCGCAGTGCCGGGCGTGGTGAGCACCGTGCTGGGGATGGCCCTGCTGACCCGCCCCGGCCGCGCGTTGGCGCGCCCCGCGGCCGCGTACGTCGGCGCGAAGCGGATCGCGAGATTCGTCGACGGCAGTGTGTTCGCGACGGCGTTCACCGCCGGCGGCGCGGGTCCGGTCGTCGAAGGCAGTGTCGTCACACCGCACCGCTCGGACGGACCTCGCCCCGGGTATCGCGAGCTCCCGCCCGCCATCTGACGTCACGCTCCGCCCGGTCGCTTGGCACACTGGACGACCGTGACAACGGAACTCCTCGTCGGCGGCCACGTCTACACCCCGTCGTGGGGGGGGGGGGGGGGGGGGGGGGGGGGCGGGGGGGGGGGGGGGGGGGGGGGGGGGGGGGGGGGGGGGGGGGGGGGGGGGGGGGGGG
>NZ_JARFTP010000070.1 GCF_029167375.1 Tsukamurella sp. 8F | reverse complement strand
CCTCGTCAAAGAAAAATTGAACGAGAAAAGCCACACACAAACAACCAAAAAACACTCTCTTTGATCGTCTGTGCAAAGCCAAAAAACATCTTTGGCACTGACAATTCATCGACACACTGTTGAGTTCTCAAAGAACACGCCCACACCAGCAACGACCCCACACCGAGGCCACCCACCAGAACAAGCTTGCCGCCAACGAACAACAGGCCCCACACCCCCGGGCAACGTCGGAACCTCACAGCTCCAGTGGGCC
>NZ_JARFTP010000007.1 GCF_029167375.1 Tsukamurella sp. 8F | reverse complement strand
CCCCCGGGTTCTTGCTGGTCAGACCGCGGTGCGTGCGCGGGTCCGGGCGTTGCGGCGCTTCAGCGCGCGACGCTCGTCCTCGCTCATACCGCCCCACACGCCCGCGTCCTGTCCGGACTCCAGGGCCCAGGACAGGCACTCGGCGGTCACGGGGCAACGGTTGCAGACGAGCTTCGCGTCGGCGATCTGTGCGATCGCCGGGCCGCTGTTGCCGACCGGGAAGAACAGCTCCGGGTCCTCGTCGCGACAGATCGCCTTGTGGCGCCAGTCCATTTCTGCACACTCCTCACGCACGCCGAATCAGGCGTCTTGGTCTTTACGGGCTGTTAACGCGGCCGAACCCTCATGTTTCCGCGTTGTTACTGGCCTGAATACTTCCAGGTTTCAAGCAAGAGTCAATAGGATTCCGTCGGTTGGTGCTGGAAATCACAAGCAGGGGTGATTTCCAGGTACTCGCTCCGTTGTACTACACTGCCGCCCTCTCCGCAGCGCGAGAGGCAGCTTAACGCTATACGCTGCGCGTTTGCAATAGCCTTTCTCGGAGTGCGCGACGGGAGTCACACATCTCGGCGCGCCTCGAGTTCAGCGGACGCGAGGCAGTGGAGGCAGGTCCGCGACCACTCGGATCCGCTCGGGTGAATACCAGAACCGGACGTCGTCGCGGGCCCCGATGTGGTCGCCGTCGACCTGTGTCGCGACGGGAACGCTACTCGTGACGCGGAGTTCGGGCAGATCATCGTCGCGCAGCAGATGCCCCACCGACGGACCCTTCGGCCGCCGCGACAGCATCTGTCGCACCAGCCGCAGATTCGGGACCGTGCGCATCGAGCGGGCCGCGAAGATCCCGAGCCCAGATCCGTAGTCCGTGCCCGGATTGGTGAAGACGGGCCGGTCGCCGAGGAAGGTCCACGGGCTGGCGTTGGAGACGAATGCGAAGTGCACGCCGTCTACGGGCTCTCCGCCCGGCAGCGTCACGGTGAGTGTCGGTTCGCGGCGCGCCGCCGCGAAGAACGTCCTGATCGAGGTGCGGACGTAACGGTTGGGAGTCGCCGGCTTGCCGCGGTCGCGCAGCGCCTCCATGTTCTCGATCACCTCGGCGTCTACGCCCATTCCGGCGTTGAACAGGAACCAGCGCGCGTCGGCACGACCGAGCCCAATGGTTCGAAAAGTGCTGCGCGACAACAGGTCAGTGAGGTGCACGGTCGCCTGCAACGGGTCGCGTGGAACGGCCAGGGAACGGGCGAACACGTTGGCGCTGCCGCCCGGTATGACCGCCACCGCGGGCAGTTCCTCGGGCGCGGTGATCGGATCGCCGTCGGGGGCGCCCTCGTCGCCGAGGATCCCGTTCACCACCTCGTTCACCGTGCCGTCGCCGCCGTGCACGATCACGAGGTCGGTGCCGTCGGCGCGCGCCTTGGCCGCGAGCTCGCCGGCGTGGCCGCGGCGCTCGGTCTGAGCGAGGGTGATATCGAGGGTCGACGACAGGGCCATGGCCACGAGGTCGCGGCCGGCCGGCGTTATGAAGGTCGCGTTGGGGTTGACGATGAGCAGGGCGCGCACGCCGGTCAGAGTACCGACGGAACCGGCGTGCCGGGCGTCACCGTCGCGGCAGCCGATAACCTGTGCAGCGTGAACGCACCCCGGAACGCACCCGCGTCGCCCCGCACTGCGCGCATCGCCGGCGGCCTGATCGCGGTCGAGGGCGCGGCAGGGCTGGTCGTCGGGGTGGTCGAGCTGATCCGCGGGCTGACCGCGGGCGCCGAGTCGCCACGCGGCGCGTACGGACTGGCCTTCTGGCTCATCCCCATGGGCGCTGCGGTCCTCGCGGGCGGTTGGGCCCTGTGGACGGGGCGCCGCTGGGGCCGCACGCTCGGCGTGCTCGCAAACCTGCTGCTGCTGCCGGTCGGCTACTCGATGGCGTTCCCTTCGGGCCGCCCGCTGCTGGGACTACCGGTCCTGGTGCTCGCCGTCGCCGTGCTCGTGCTGTTGTTCAGCCCGGGCACCGTGGGGTGGCTGGATCGCGGGTACGGCAGGCGCGGCGCCGATGCGGACGAGCCGGGGGAGGCGACCGGCGAGGGGTCGGACGGGCGCTGAGGGCGTCAGCGCCCGGCGTAGCTCTCCGACGCGTACCCCGTGCGCCCGAATGCTCGCAGCTGGGGGACGCCGTGCGCGTCGTACGCCAGGACCGTCGCCGACGCCGGCAGGACGTGGAAGTGGCGGCCGAACGAGATCGGCGCCTGTAGGTAGCGGGCCGTCAGGGCGGCGCCGAAGTGCCCGTGACCGACGAGGACCACGTCGCCTCGCTCGAGCGCGACCGCTGCCTCGGCGAGCACGCGGTCGGCGCGCGCCGCGATCTGCTCGGGGCTCTCGCCGTCGGGTCCACCGTGTGTCCACACGGTCCAGTCGGGCACGGTGCGGTGGATCTCCGCGGACGTGATGCCCTCGTAGTCGCCGTAGTCCCATTCGCCGAGGTCCGGTTCGGTGCGGGAGACGGTGAGCCCCGCCAGCTGCGCGGTGCGCTGCGCGCGTGCACGCGGGCTCGCGAGGACCGTCACCTCACCCTGCATGTCCAGCGCGTCGACCACCGCGGCGAGCGAGGCGGCCTGCGACACGCCCGTGGCGTTGAGCGGAAGGTCGGTGGATCCCGTGTGCCGCCCCTCGGCGGACCAGTCGGTCTCGCCGTGGCGGATGATCACGAGTCGGTGCGTCGGAGTGGTCACCCGTACATCGTCGCGCACCGTCGGTACCCTCTGGTGCATGACATACGTCCTGGCGGTGGCGAACCAGAAGGGCGGCGTCGCGAAGACCACGACGGTGGCGAGTCTCGGCGCTGCGCTCGCGGAGCTCGGTGCCCGCGTCCTCGTAGTGGATCTCGATCCTCAGGGGTGCCTCACGTTCTCACTGGGGCACAACCCCGATCGTGTCGAGCGGAGCGTGCACGAGGTGTTGCTCGAGGAGGTGTCGATCCGTGACGTCCTGCTCGAGACCGAGGACGGTGTGACCGTCCTTCCGGCGACTCTGGATCTCGCGGGCGCCGAGGCGATGCTCTTGATGCGGGCGGGCCGCGAGTACGCCCTCAAACGCGCGCTGGCGGATGTCGCCGAAGAGTACGACGTGATCCTCGTCGACTGCCCACCCAGCCTCGGGGTCCTCACGCTCAACGGGCTCACCGCCGCCGCGGCGGTCGCGGTGCCGCTCCAGTGCGAGACACTCGCGCACCGCGGCGTAGGGCAATTGCTCAAGACGGTGAACGACGTCCAGCGCATCACCAACCCGGACCTGAAGCTGCTCGGTGCCCTGCCCACCCTGTACGACTCGCGCACCACGCACAGCCGCGACATCCTCTCCGATGTCGCCGACCGCTACGGCCTCGCCGTGCTCGCCCCGGCGATTCCCCGGACCGTCCGGTTCGCAGAGGCCAACGCCGCCGGCCGGACGGTGCTTGTGGGCCGCCGCAACAAGGGCGCCGCCGCGTACCGCGCACTCGCCGAGAACCTGTGGGCGCACGTGAAAGACGGTGCACCCCTAAAGGAGTGGCAGACCGAGAGCTGACGCGTCGATCTCCGTCCGGGCCCGGCTCAGGCCTGGTACGCCTGCACCTTGTCACCCCAGCGCGCGACCACCGTCTGGCCGGCCAGGTTCAGTAGGACCGGGCCCGACGTGTATCCCGGACGCTCGACATCCACGGCGCGCAGGATGCGCCCCGTCGGATCGTAGGCGGTGAGCGTCGACGGGCCGGGCACCACGATCTCGTTCCCGATCATCACGCCGGGCCCGAGAGCGCCGGGGATGATGAGGTGCACCTCGAACGAGTAGGCGTCCAGGATCAGGGTGTCACGGCCGGTGTAGAAGCCGACGAAGGTGCCGTCCCGCATCACCGGCACGTCGGGTGCGCCGCCGGGCGGGGTGGCGATGTCCTGACCCGAGATCTCGGTACCGTTCGTCCCGAGTACCTCTAGACGGGCGGGGCGCCCGGCCTGGGGTGGCACGTAGACGGCTACCGACGTCGACGTGGCCCCGATGATCCGCACACCGTCGTCGCCGCCCAGTGCCGGGGCGATGACGCTTGACGTGACCTGCGGTGTCGCCGCGTCTTTGGGTGCCGCGGTGATGACGGTCAGCCGGGGATTCGGCTCGGTGGGGCACCGTTCGAGGATCGCGATCTGCGAATCGGTCGGCAGGGCCGACAGCTGAGTGCATCCCGAGCGTGGCTGGGCGCCGGGCTGCACCGGCACGTCGGGCGTTCCATACTCGACGGTGAGCACCAGATCCGAGCGCAGTACGTCGACCCGGGAGGGCGACTGCGCCACCACGTACGAGCCGTCGGTGGTCAGTCGCACGTGTCGATCCTCGCGGCTCGACCGGGCGTAGCGCCGCTCGCCGGTCGCGGGATCGAGAGCCGTCACCTCACCGCATCCGCGCGCGTCGGGGTAGAACGCCAGGATCGTCGCGGTGTTGGTGATCAGGCCGCACGCGTCCCGGTCGCGGGTGTAGCGCCACAGCTGCTTGCCGCTGCTCGAGCCGATTCCTGCGACGGTCCTACCGTCCGCCGTGGCCACCATGCCCTCGACGACCTGCACGGGTTGGTCGGAGCGTGCCGACCACGTGGGGTGGAGCTCTGCGGGCAGCGAGGTCAACGGGTCCGGGACGGGCTCGGTGGCTTTCGCGATCACGTTCGTGGTGCGCCGCGCGCTGGAGAAGTTCCAGACGGCGAGTCCGGCCACCACGACGGCGACCACGATGAGCGCGGCGATCACCAGGTCTGCCGGGGTCCTGCGCTCGGGTCTCACCACGCGCCCCACCCTAATGGTCGCGCGCGATCACTCCGCTGAGGCGGCCTCGGGCTGCGCCGCGGTGTCGGCGCCGTCGCCGGCGGACCGTCCGCCCGAGCGGCGACGGCGACGGCGCTTGCGCGCGGGACGGTCGGCACCGTCGGGCCCGGACTCGCCGCCCGCGGCCGGGCCGGAGGCCGGGCCCTCCTCGGGCTTCGTCGCGGTCTTCTCGTTCGTCGCGGTCGTCTCGCCGTTACCAGCACCGGTGCCGCCGTCGGCGACGGTCTTGCCGGCGCGCGTGCGCTTCCGGGACCGGTTACGTGCGGGACGGGTGCGCTCGCGGCGTTCGACGACATCGCCTTCCTCGCGGGTGCGGCGAGATGCGATGCTGCCCTTGACCTTCGGGTCGATGCCGAGGTCGGCGAACAGATGTTCGCTCGACGAGTAGGTCTCCGCGGGCTCCGGCTTACCCAGACCGAGTGCCTTGTCGATCAGCTCCCAGCGGTGCAATTCGTCCCAGTCGACGAGCGTCACCGCGATGCCGGTCTTACCGGCGCGACCCGTGCGCCCGATGCGGTGGACGTACGTCTTCTCGTCGTCGGGGCACTGGTAGTTGATGACGTGCGTGACATCGTCGATGTCGATACCGCGGGCCGCGACGTCGGTGGCGACCAGCACGTCGATCTTGCCCTCGCGGAACTTGCCCAGGGCCTTCTCGCGCGCGATCTGGCCGAGATCGCCGTGTACGGCGCCCACCTTGAAGCCGCGTTCGGCGAGCTCGTCCGCCACCTTCTGCGCGGTGCGCTTGGTGCGGGCGAAGATCATGGTGGCGCCGCGGCCCTCCGCCTGCAGCACCTTCGCGACCAGTTCGGTCTTGTCGAGCGCGTGTGCCCGGTAAACGAACTGCGTGGTGCGCTCGTGAACGGCGGAGTCGTCGTGGTGCTCGGCCCGGACGTGGGTCGGCTGCCGCAGGAACGTGCGGGCGAGCGTGATGATGGGTCCCGGCATCGTGGCCGAGAAAAGCATGGTCTGTCGGGCGTCGGGGACCATCGTCAGGATGCGCTCGATGTCCGGCAGGAACCCGAGGTCGAGCATCTCGTCGGCCTCGTCGAGCACCAGGATCTGGATCTTGCCCAGGATCAGATGGCCCTGCTTCGCAAGGTCGAGCAGGCGTCCGGGCGTGCCTACGACGACGTCGACGCCGTTCTGCAGGGCCTCGATCTGGGCCTCGTAGGGGCGACCGCCGTAGATCGACGTGATCGACAGCGGGCGGGGGCCCTTGGTGGTGGCCACGTCGAAGCCGTCGGCGGCCTGCTCGAGGTCTTCGGTGACCTGGACGCACAGCTCGCGCGTCGGGACGATGATGAGGGCGCGCGGCGTTCCGTCGAGCGCGCGCAGGCCGTCCTCGCCCGCCTCCGCCGCGGCGCTGGCCAGGCGGTGCAGCAGCGGCACGCCGAAGCCGTAGGTCTTGCCCATGCCCGTGCGGGCCTGACCGATGAGGTCGTTGCCGGCGAGCGCGAGGGGGAGTGTGAGCTCCTGGATCGCGAAGGTCCGCTCGATGCCCCGCTTCGCGAGGGCGTCGACGATGCCCTTACCGACGCCGAGCTCGGCGAACGTGGGGGAGAGATGGTCGTCGGAGATGACCGTGACGGCGGGGAGGTGGGAGTCGACGGGAGGCTCGACGTGGGTGTCGGGCGTGGTCTCGGTATGGAGGTTCGTCGTTTCGGTGATTGTTCTTGGCCTTTCACTGGCAGCGAGTGCGTGAGTCGCGGCATCGTCACGCGCGCACGATCGGCTGACAGCGGTCTGGCCGTGCACCCCTCGCGACCTGCCGCTCGTGGGGCGGTCGCGGGCGCCTGGTGCGCGCACATTCTCGGTTGCACTATCACGAAGACCGTGAACGTGCGACACCATTGTACCCGTCGGTCGCCGCCGCCTTAGCATGTGCACCATGACGGATGAGCGGGCAGTCGAGAATCAGTCCGATGGGGCGGGCGGCGCCGGGCCCGACGGCGGCCCGGAGCATCCCGGTATCGCGCAGTTGTTCGCGGTGCTCGCATCGGGTGAGATCCTCGCCTTCGAGCGGCTGGCCAAGGAGGCGGATCTGGCGCCGGACCGTCGGGGCAGGATCGCCTTCGCGTCGATGGCCGCCGCCGAGATGGCGCACTTCGAGACGTTGCAGGCCGAGCTGGAGCGCCGCGGGCTCGACGTGATCGCGGTGACCGAGCCCTACATGGAGGTGCTCACCCGATACCACGCGCGCACGACGCCGCGGAACTGGTACGAGGCGCTCGTCAAGGCGTACATCGGCGACGGGCTCGCCGCCGACTTCTACACCCAGATCCTGCCCGCCCTGCCCGCGGCCTCGTCGTCAGTCGTCGAAGACACCCTCAGCGGAACCGGACACTCCGAATTCGTTGTGCCGCAGGTGCGTTCGGCCGTGGTAGCGAATCCGGCGCTGCGCTCGCCGCTCACGCTGTGGGGCCGCCGGCTGCTGTCTGAGGCCATCGTGCAGGCGCAGGAGGTGCTCGCCACCCGGGACGAGCTGGCGGCGATGCTGTTCGAGTCCTCGGGCGAGATGGCATCCATCGCCGAGTTCTTCGACACCGCCCAGGAGCATCACGCGAGGCGCATGGCGGCGTTGGGCCTCGGGTAGACGGCTCAGCCCACAGCAGAACCGGTGGGGCAGTCGTTCTGCGCTCGGCTAGCCTTTCGGTGAACGTTTCGACGACAACGGAGGTTTCGGCCGTGGAGGTCAAGATCGGTATCGCGGACACAGGCCGCGAGCTCGTGGTGCAGAGCAAGGACGACGCCGACAAGGTCAAGCAGATCGTCACGGACGCCCTCGCCGGTAAGAGCGACCTGCTCGAGCTGACCGATGAGAAGGGGCGTCAGGTGCTCGTGCCTCTGACGCGGATCGCGTATGTCGAGCTGGGGGCTCCGCACACGCGCACCGTCGGTTTCGCTGCGACGTAGGACATACGACAAGTGCCGCACCGGACCACGGTGCGGCACTTCGTGCTTTGTCGGGGACGAGTCAGCGGCGCCTGTCCTGCTTGCCGCCTTGCAACGGAACGTGCTTGAGACCGCCCCACAGCAGCTGGACGGTAGTGGCGACGGCGTCCTCCTTGCTGATGGCGCGGTCGGCGTACAGCCAGTAGCGCGCGCTTACCTGGCTGGCGCCGACGAGTCCGACCGCGAGGATCCGAGCACGGTGCGGGTCGAGACCCGAGTCGTGGGCGACCAGGTCGAAGACGGCGTCGATACACGCCTCGACCGCGCCCTCGACCCGCTCCTGTACGGCGGGTTCCATGACGTCGGATTCGAAGATCAGCCTGTAGCCCTGACTGTCCAGGTCGACGAAGTCGAAGAACGCGCCGACCGCTGCCGCGACACGCGCGTGGTTCTCGGTCGAGCTGCTCAACGCACTGCGAACGCCCTTCACGAGCGCCTCGACGTGACTGTGCAGGACTGCGATATAGAGATCGAGCTTCGACGGGAAGTGCTGGTACAGCACGGGCTTCGAGACTCCGGCGCGGACCGCTATCTCGTCCATGCCCGCGGAGTGGTAACCGACGTCGACGAAGACACTGCTCGCGGCCTCGAGTAGCTGGATGCGCCGGGCGCTGCGCGGCAGCCGGGCGCTGCGACGCGGAGCGGGCCCACCGCGGGGATTTCCCGCGCCCGGTGCGATCGCACCCACGTCCGACATGTGCCACCTCGTTCGTTGTCTCGCGCCGGGGAACGGTTCTCCAGCAGGCCTACGACGATACTCCCGGGCCCGTCCCGCACCGCGATAGACATCGCTCGGTGGGCGCGAGTCTGGCAGGCTGGGGCGCGTGCGCGACACCGTCGGACTCCCGCCGCTGCGGCCGGTCGACCGGGCCACGGAGGTCTGGCCAGGCGGGTTCGTGACGGTCCATGGCGGAAGGCTGTTCGTCAGACATGTCGACGGTGCGGCGGCGCCGACAGCTCGCGCCGATCCCCGCCCCACGGCAGTCATGCTGCACGGGCTCGGCGGGTCCTCCATCAACTGGACCGATCTCGGTCAGGTGCTCGCGCCCCGCATCGCGTCCTTCGCCCCGGACCTTCCCGGATTCGGGCTGTCGGACCCGCCCGTCGACGGTGACTACGGCATCGACGCGTGCGCGGACACCGTCGTCGGCTATCTCGAGCACCTCGTCACGGCCCGCGGCTGCGAGCGCGTGCACCTACTGGGCAACTCCCTCGGCGGCGCCGTCGCCGTGCGCGTCGCGGCGCGCCGGCCGGATCTCGTCGCGACCCTCACTCTGATCTCGCCTGCGTTCCCGGACCTGCGCCCGCGCCTGCGTCGGTTGCAGTTCCTGCCGCTGACCCTGGTGCGCATCCCGTTCGCCGGTCCGGCAGGCTTCCGGCTCGTCGGTAGCGCGTACCCGGAACGCCAGGTCGACCAGACGTTCCGGGAGATCCTGGTCGATCCGGCGGTGATGGGACCCGTGCGGCGGCAGCAGGCGATCGACCAGGCCGTGGCTCGGGCCGGGCTCCAGTGGGCGCCCGACGCGCTCGCCGCAAGTTTCAACGCTCTGGTGCGCAGCTGGATCGTCGACGCCGGGTCGGCGCACTGGGGTGCGGCGCGAGCGGTGTCGGCTCCCACCCGTGTGCTGTGGGGTGCCCGCGACCTACTCGTGAGTGCCGGCATCGCGCCCAAGGTGGTGCGGCACATCGCCGGTAGCACGCTCACCGTGTACGGCGCGGTGGGGCACGTCGCGCAGATGGAGCGGCCCGCCGATGTGGCGCGAGAGGTCTGTGACCTGGTCTGTCGTGGCTACTGACCGCCGGGGCGGTGTGTCGCACACGTGATCGGCGGGACGTCTGTGACAATCTGGCATCTGTGAGCAGACCCTCCGGCCCCCCGCGTCTACCCGCAGGTGGCGACGTGCCACGCGGGCACCGTCCCCGCCCGGACGCGAACGAGCCGCTCCGGGCGAGCCGCGATCCGATCAACGACGACGGCGGTCGCCCCCGCGCGCCCCGCGACCGGCAGTACCGCAAGCAGGGCCCCCTCGGCCGCATGCTGACCACCTACGGCTGGCGCGCGTACGCCATCCCTGTACTGGTCGTCCTCACCGTGCTCCTGGTGCTGCAGGCGTTCGGTGTGCTGTCGATGGGACGGTCGGAGCCGAACGACGACGCCACGCAACAGGCAGCGACGAACCTGACCTCCCGCAACCCCAATCCCGCGGCGGGCACCGCACCGGTGGGCGCCCCGACCGGTCAGCTCACCGGCGCCGTCCCGAACGCGAGCGCGTTGCCCGGCGGCGGACCGTATACGGAGAAGGGCGCCAAGACCTGGCACGTCGTCCCCGGGTCGACGCCGAAGATCGGCAAGGGCGCGCAGCAGACCTTCACGTACAAGGTCGCGATCGAGGACGGAGTCGACACCACGTCGCTCGGCGGCGACCAGCCGTTCGCCGCGATGGTCGACGCGACCCTCGCGAATCCGCAGAGCTGGATCCACGACGACCAGGTCGCGTTCCGTCGCGTCGACAAGGGCAGCGCCAACTTCACTATCTCCCTGACGTCGCCGATGACGACGAGGGACGCCTGCGGATACACGATCCAGTTGGAGACCTCGTGCTACAACCCGGAGCTCTCGCGAGTCGTGCTCAATGAGGCTCGTTGGGTCCGGGGCGCCGCGGCCTTCCAGGGCGACATCTCGGCTTACCGGCAGTACCAGATCAACCACGAGGTCGGGCACGCCATCGGCTACCCGAACCACGTCGCGTGCCCGGGGAACGGCAAGCTCGCACCGATCATGATGCAGCAGAGCTTCGGCGTCGCGAACCGCGACATCTTCGCGCTCGACAAGGCGCCCCAGTACGACAACGACAACGTCTGCAAGCCGAACAGCTGGCCCTACCCGGGCGCCGGCTAGCCACAGCGGGAATCCGTCGCCCGCTCGGCGCGTTGACCACATCGTGAGTGATCTTCCGCCCCTTGTCGAGCCCGCAGCCGAGCTGACCCGCGAGGAGGTGGCGCGGTATTCGCGGCACCTCATCATCCCGGATCTGGGCGTCGACGGGCAGAAACGTCTGAAGAATGCACGTGTGCTCGTGATCGGCGCGGGCGGCCTCGGTAGCCCCGCTCTGCTGTACCTCGCGGCCGCAGGAGTCGGCACCATCGGCATCGTCGAGTTCGATGAGGTCGACGAGTCGAACCTGCAACGCCAGGTGATCCACGGTGCGTCCGATGTGGGCCGGCCGAAGGGCGAGAGTGCTCGCGATTCGATCCGCGAGATCAACCCGTTCGTCACCGTGAACCTGCATCCGATCCGGCTCGAGCCGGACAACGCGGTGGAGTTGTTCGAGCAGTACGACCTGATCCTCGACGGAACCGACAACTTCGCCACCCGCTACCTGGTGAACGACGCCGCCGTACTCGCGCACAAGCCGTACGTGTGGGGTTCGATCTTCCGGTTCGAGGGGCAGGCCTCCGTCTTCTGGGAGGACGCGCCGAATGGCAAGGGCCTCAACTATCGCGACCTCTACCCGGTGGCGCCCCCGCCCGGCATGGTGCCGTCGTGTGCCGAGGGCGGCGTGCTGGGCATCCTGTGCGCGTCGATCGGCTCGATCATGGGGACCGAGGCCATCAAGCTGATCACCGGCATCGGCGAGCCGCTCCTGGGCAGGCTCATGGTGTATGACGCCCTGGAGATGAGCTACCGCACTATTCGGATCCGGAAGGACCCGGAGACGCCACGGATCACCGGACTCATCGACTACGAGGAGTTCTGCGGGGTCGTGTCCGATGAGGCCGCGGAGGCCGCCGCGGGCTCCACCATCACACCGGAGCAACTCCAGGTGATGCGGGCCGAGGGACGCGATTTCCAGCTCGTCGACGTGCGCGAGCCGGTCGAGTGGGACATAGTGCGCATCGACGGTGCGAAACTCGTGCCGAAGTCGCACTTCGAGACCGGTGCGGGTCTCGCCGAGGTCTCGGCAGACAAGCCCCTCGTCCTGTACTGCAAGACCGGCGTGCGATCCGCCGAGGTGCTCGCCGCGGTGCACAAGGCGGGCTACAACGACGCTGTGCATCTGCAGGGCGGCATTGCTGCCTGGGCGAAGACGGTAGACACGTCGCTTCCCGTCTATTGATCCGCGTCAGGCGAGGAGCGCCGGCAGCGTCGCCGCCGCGACCGCCCCGAGCAGAACGACCGCGGTGATCGACAACCCGACCGGATTGCCCAGGTTGACGGTGTAGCCGATGCCCATCCGCTTGGGGACCAGGATCGCCGGATCGTCAGGCGCGACGTAGAAGACGCCGGCCTTCCATCGCGCGTCGTCGTCGGGAGAGTCGGGCCCGTCGCCGGGCATCGCCGCGGCGTTCCGGATACGACGGAACCCGAGCACGACGGAGCCGAGCACCACCGCCACGACGGCGACGACGGTGGCCGCTGCGAACGCATTGAGAGTCTTGATCGGCGCGTCCAGGGCGAGCAGCGTTGCGGCGCCCGACACGACGACGGCCACGGCCACGGAAGTCGCGGCGAGGATCCGCTGCGTCACCTCCCGCGCGGCGCGCTCGCGGGCACGGGCGGACTGGGGATTGCCGTCCGGCAGGTGCCGGACGGGCAACCGGCGAATCAACCATGCCAGCCCCCACGTCACCGCGACGACCGTCAGGCCGACGAGTAGGGGACCGAACACGGATCCCGCGCTCTTGTCGGCCCATCGCGTGACGCCGGATCCGTCGACCTGCTGCGGGATCCGCGCGGGGATCCGGTCGTACCAGACGGTGAGGAGGCTGGCGGCCGCCGCAAGCACGGCCGTCGCCACCGCGTAGGGAACCCAGGGTGTGGCGGGCCGGTCGTCGCGCGTGACACTGGCGCCGACGCGGACGGTGGTACCGGCGTACCAGTCGCCGTCGATCTTCGCGCGGCGGATGCCGGCACGCCCGGCCTGCATCGAGAGTAGGGCGCCGAGCAGCAGGAGTAAGGGGCACACACCGGCGGCGAGGGCCTGCGCCCGGGCCGGTAGTGCTGCGGCCGCGAGGGCGACCACCACCGCGACGACGGTTGCCGCGAGAGTGCCGACGCGGAATCGTCGGATCCCGGCGGCGACGGCGGGGTCGTCGATCCGGCTGCGCGGGATGGACACCCCCAGGGGAACGGTGGTGCGGCTCAGTGCGGGTGTGCACAGCAGTAACGCGCCGAGCAGAAGCGTGACCAGGGCGTCGGCGTAGACCATCAGGCGTCCTCTTCCCGTATGAATCGTCTTGTGATGGAGCGGCATTCGTCGAGTATCCGATCCTCAGGGAGGCCGTGTGCCGTGCCCTCGGCGAGGAGTGTCTGGAGGCGCCCGCGCCACGCCTCGTCGAACCCTGGTCGCGGGGGGCCCGACGACGGATCGCGGGCGATCACCGAGCCGGACTTGCGGTTGGTGGCCACGATGCCCTCCTCGCGCAGCAGGTTGTACGCCTTCGCGACGGTGGCCGGGTTGATGCCGAACGCCGCGGCCAGCGTGCGGACGGCCACGAGTGGCGCACCGGCCTTCAGGCGCCCAGCGGCGACCGCCTCGACGATCCGATCGCGGATCTGCTGGTAGATCGGATCGGACGACAGCGGATCGATGTAGACGTCCACGGAACCCCATCTGTATTAGTAGTACTAGTACAAATGTAACAGGAATATCGGCGGCGGTCCACGCGGTTGTGCGGGCCATGACACTGAGTGGTGAGTACGCACAGGAGAAGGCCGGTTGGGTCGCGGAGCAACTGGCCAAGATCGACGAGACCGGTACGACCGATTCGGTGGGCGTACGGGGACAGCAGGTAGTCGTCTTCACCTACCGCGGCCGTAAGTCCGGCAAGCTCTACCGCCGTCCGTTGATGCGGGTGGAGAAGGACGGCGTGTACGCCGCATTCGCGTCCAAGGGCGGCGCGCCCGACAATCCGGCCTGGTACTACAGCTTCCTCGGTAATCCGGAGGTGGACGTCCAGGACGGAACCGAGATCGTTTCGGGTGTCGCGCGCGAGATCAGCGGCGCCGAGTACGACGAGTGGTGGGAGCGCGGTGTCGCCGCATTTCCCGACTACGCCGACTACAAGAAGCGTACCGATCGCGTCATTCCGATCTTCCTTGTCGAGCCTAAGGAGTAGCGACCGGTAGATTCGTTCTCCGTGAGCCCAGTGGAGCCGCCTGAACACGTGCTGTCGACCTTCGGCCTGTCCGAGTCCACCCCCATCGCGCTGGGGCCGGACTGGGACGGGGGTTGGCGCGTGGGCGAGGTAGTGCTCTCGCTGGTCGCAGACCACGCCCGTGCCGCCTGGTCCGCGAAGGTACGGGAGAACCTGTATGTCGAGGGCATGCGGCTCGCGCGGCCGTTCCGCGCTACCGACGGTCGCTACGTCGTGTCCGGCTGGCGGGCCGACACCTTCATCGCCGGTTCCCCGGAGCCGCGGTACGACGAGATCGTGTCGCTGGCCAACAGGCTCCACGAGAAGATCGCCGGGCTGGACCGTCCGCGGTTCCTGCTCGCGCAGCCGGTGGCACCGTTCACCGACGTCGACGTGTTCGGCTTCGCAGATCGCGCCGCGTGGGAGAACAACCCGTTGTCCGTCGCCACCAAGATGGGCGCGTTGGCGGACCTCTCCGAGGACTCACAGCACAGTCTCGAGCTGGTCAAGCGGCTCGCGACACTGCGTACCCCCGTCGAGGCCAAGCCGCAGCTGGTGCACGGCGATCTCTTCGGAACGGTCCTGTTCGCGGGCGCCGCCGCTCCCGGGATCACGGATATCACCCCGTACTGGCGTCCCGCGGCCTGGGCGGCGGCCGTCGTCGTCGTGGACGCGCTCGCCTGGGGCGGAGCCGACGATGAGCTCCTGGTGCGCTGGCGCGACCTGCCCGAGTGGCCGCAGATGGTGCTGCGCGCGCTGATCTTCCGGCTCGCCGTCCACGCCCTGCACCCGCGCTCGACCGCCGAGGCGTTCCCCGGCCTCGAGCGTGCCGTCGAGCTGGCTACCTGGATCCTCTGACATGCAGGACCCCACGACGGCGACCCGCCGGATCCTCGTTGCGCACGGAACCCGCTCCGTGCGCGGCGTGGCGGTCGTGGGCGACCTGGCGCGGGCGGTGGCACAGCGCGTCGGGGCTCCCGTCGCCGTGGCATTCGTAGACGTCCTCGGCCCGTCGCCGCGCGAGCTGCTCGCCGCCGACCCGCGCCCCACGGTTCTCGTGCCCTGCTTCCTGGCGGCCGGCTACCACGTCCACAGCGACCTGCCCCGGCATCTCGAGGCGAGCGGGCATCCTTCTGCCACCGCGTCCCGGCCACTGGGGCCCGATCCGGCGCTGGCATGTGCCCTCGTGCGCCGCTTGCGCGAGGCGGGATGGGTGCCGGGTGACAGGGTGGTGCTGGGCGCTACCGGCTCATCCGATCCGCGTGCTCGCGACGATGTCCGCCGCATGGCTGCGATGCTGGCTGCCGAGGTGGGAGACGATGTGCCGCACGGTTTCCAGGCGGCCGGCGAGCCCCTGGTCTCCGACGCGGTGGCGGCCGTCCGACGTGAGGTCGGCGATGCGGGCGCGGGACGTGTCTTCGTCGCGTCCTATCAGCTCGCGCCTGGGCTGTTCCACTCGCGACTGGCCGATGCGGGTGCCGACGGCGTGACCGCGCCGCTCGGCGTGGCGCCAGAGGTGGTGGGCCTCATCGCGGAGCGCTTCACAGCCGCCGCAACACACGTCGCTCAGCGCCGCTGAGGCGGTGTACGCACATCGCCGTTGTGGGGTGGATGCTCCGGCAAGGGGCTCGGATGCCAACGCACCTCACGTAGCGGGATCCGGCCGTCTACTGCGAGAACGCCCTCGGCGCGCAACGCCGCGAGCTGGCGGGTCCGCAGGTGCGGTGCCGGCCGGCCGCTCGCGAGGATCACCCGGTGCCACGGCAGATCCGCAGAGTCCTCCCGCATGATCGCCGCGGGAATCCGCGGTGAACTCAGTCCGAGGGCGTCCGCGATGTCGCCGTATGTCATGACCCGCCCCGGCGGTATCGATGCGACACACGCCCGCACCGCCTCGACGACCTCGTCCGTGATCGCTCCCATTCCTCGACCGTAGTCTGAACCCCATGCAGCTTGCGGACTTCCAGGGTGTGCACGTCTACGCGATACCCATGACGGCACGGTTCCGCGGTATCGACGTGCGCGAGGGCATGGTGCTGCAGGGGCCGAGCGGCTGGGGCGAGTTCTGCCCGTTCGACGACTACGACGACGTCGTCGCCGCCACCTGGATGGCGACGGCGGTGGAGTCCTGCTTCGGCACCTGGCCCGCGCCGCATCGCGCCGAAGTCGAGGTGAACTGCATCGTCCCCGCGGTGGGCCCCGAGGTCGCCGCGGAGTACGTGCGCCGTGCCGGGTGCCGCACCGTCAAGGTGAAGGTGGCGCACGAGTCCGGGATCGGCGCGGACGCCGAGCGGGTGTCGGCCGTGCGGGACGCGCTGGGGGCCTCCGGCGCGATCCGCGTGGATGCCAACGGCGCGTGGGATGTCGACGAAGCGGTCGCGAACCTGAGACTGCTGGAACGTGCCGCCGGCGGTCTGCAGTACGCCGAACAGCCCTGTGCAACATATGAACAGCTCAAGGAATTGCACACACGCACCGACGTTCCGCTCGCGGCGGACGAGCTGATCCGCAGGGCTGTCGATCCGATGCGCGCCCGGGCACGCGATGTCGCCGATGTCGCGATCATCAAGTGCACGCCGCTGGGCGGGGTCGAGCGCGCGCTCGCCGTCGCCGAATCGACGGAACTGCCCTGCGTGGTCTCGTCCGCCCTGGAGACCAGCGTCGGACTCGCCGCCGGGGTGCGCTTGGCGGCGACCCTCCCGAGTCTCGACCACGCATGCGGCCTCGACACGCTGGCGCTGTTCGTGTCGGACGTCGTCGGCGACGGATCGCTGCGCTCCGAGCGTGGCGTCGTCGCCGTGCCGGAGCGTGCGCCGTCGCCGGATCCCGCACTGCTGCACCGCTATCGTGCCGATGCGCCGCGCGAGTGGTGGTGGCGCGAGCGCGCCGAGCGGGCGCTCGCGCTACTCGAGCACGGCTAGCGCGGGGCCGTCGTCGACGACTGCGGCTCAGCACTGGGCGGGTGCGTCGGCGTCGGGCGCGTCGCGGTCGGTCGGGGCGTCGCGGTCGGCCGGGGCGCTGTGGTCGCAGGCGGACGCACCTGTTTCGGCGATGTCGCCCCCTCCGGCACGGCGCGGTCTTGTCGCACCTCGCGGCCGCGCAGCGAGAAATGCACGACGACAGGACCTTCCGTCGGGCAGCAGGTGGCCACCCCGCCCCACATGTAGGAGGCCCACACATCGGTGGGCCCCGACCGCACGACGTTCGGGTAGACGGTGTAGCCGGCGGTGGCAGGACGAAGGATGCCCCGCCGATCGAAGAAGAGTAGCTGTTTCGCGGAGCTCGCCGTGCCGCCCTGGATGGTCGCCACCAGCCACATCAGGTCCGGGCATGAGCCGACCGCATCGGGCATCGCGTTCAGCGTCACGAAGGGCACCGGCTCGTCGTGCGAGAGATACCAGGGGCCCAGGGACGCGAGAGCGTTCGCGACCACCGGTGACGCAGGGTCCACGCACTTGCCGTGACCTGCCGTGGCCGGCGTCGCATCCGAGCGGTCTGCCGCGGCCTGCGTGGGATTACGCGTGCCGGTCCGCGTCACGTGCGCTCCGCCGGGTCGCGCGGCGGCTGTGCCGCTGGGCTGCACCACCGCTGTGGACTGCCGCGCAGAATCGTCTGCCGTGCCCCTTACCTCCGAGCAACCGGCGACCACTGTCGCTGCGATCGCCGTCGCGCCGACGACGCGTCTGATTCCGGCCATCTCCCCGTCCCCATCCCGGCTGCCGCTCGGCCGCCTCCGGAGACGGAATCGGGTGCGGCTGAGGCGTCGTTACGGGCCGGTCGGTCGGGTAACGACCCCCGGTCCCGAGGCGATCTCCCTTCAGGCGACCGTGTCGGCCGCGAAAGACCATGGGGAGGAATCATCGTGACATCGAGGACCTGCGCAATCCGCGGCGCGATCGGCGGAATCGTCGTGATCTCGGCGTTCACCGCACTCGCGAGCCCGGCCGCGGCCGCAGCGCCCGACGCTCCCGGGCTGTACCGCCATACGAACGGCAACTACGCTTTCGTGTCACCCAGCGGAAGCTTCCACTGCGGTATCGCAACGACTTTCGGACCTATGGCGGGCTGTACGGGAGAGCTCCCCGCGAGCCTGCCCCAGTCGGTGCCGTTCCGGCCCAACGAGGTGTTCGGCGGGAACAGGTGGACCGACTGCGGTCCGAACGGCTACGTCGCAGTCGAGAGCACGGGTCCGTACGCGAGTTGCACGACGCAGCCCTTGTGGACGACGGATTCCCAGCTCCGTGTGCTCCCGTACGGACATTCGCTGTCTGCGAACGGATTCACGTGCCGGTCCGAGCAGGCGGGTGTGACGTGCCGCCACGACGACTCGGGTCACGCGGTCACTGCGAGTCGCCGCAAGGTCGTCGGGCGCTAGGCTTTCACGCCGACCGGAGCGCGTGATAGACCGCGGCGCCGAACAGATTCCCCAACTCCACCACCGCATCTTCGGTGTCTTTGCGGGCCAGAAGGGTTCGCACAGCGGCCTCGCCGGAGGAGACCCACAGCTCGACGAGCGCGGGGAGTTTGCGCTCGTGGTCGGGGACTTCCCACGCGGCCAGCGTCGGCCGCAGCATCGCGGTGCATTTCGCGAGAGCAGTTGCGCGGCCCCTTCCGAACAGGTCGGCGACCTCGGAGTCGGGGCTGCTGTAGAGGAGCATCCAGGCCTGCGGTCGCGCGGCCACGGAGCGCAGGAGTGCCGTGAACCCGTCGATGAAGACGGCGGTGTCGGCGTAGACCTTCCGCGGCGTCAGCGCGTCGAGAACCGCGTCGCGGAGGTGGTCCTCCTCTCGGCGCAGTAGGCCGTCGATCAGGGCCTTGCGATCGGTGAAGCACGCGTAGACCACCGGGCGGGTGACGTGCATGCGCCGGGCGACGGCGGCGATGGTCACAGCGTCCACGCCGTCGTCGATGGCGATATCGAGCGCGGCGTCCAGGATCTGCGGTCGGCGCCGCGCGGGACCGAGGTGCTCCGCGCGCCGGGGCCGCTCCTCGGTCTCCGCCACGGCGACGACCGTACCAAGTCGCTGCCCCGCCACGACCGTCTGCGGCACTGGAGACTCCGGCGCGCGCCTGGATTCGTGGGCCGGCACGGCCTTCCACAGGTCGGCAGGCACCGGAGAGGCTACGTGGGTGTACGAGCCGGCGTCAGGCAGCGGCCCTCCGGCTGTAGCGGTTCTTCGCCTCTGCGGGTGTCACGGTGTTCAGGCCGGCGGTGGCTCCCTGGGTGAAGTGCCGCCGCAGGATGGTCGCCGTATGGGGGGCCACGATGCTTGCGAGCTTGACGGTGCCCCGTCCGTTCGCCGCCCCGAGTGCGGAGACCACGGGTCGGACGGCGTGCGGGTAGCCACGGTCCACCATGCCGGGCTGATCGGTTCCAGCCAGCTCGCGCATCCACGCAGGCAGGGTCGCCACGGCGGCGGGCGCCAGCAGTTCGCTGCCGATCCGGATGCGCGGGCCCTTGCCGCGTGTGTGGAGTAGGTAGTGCATGCCGCGTCGCGCCCGCTCGGTCATGCACAGCGTGGGCCGCACACGCTCGAAGTACGCGCGTACCTCGGCACGCGAGGTGGGGACGTCCTGCACGCGGCACGTCTGTAGCTCTGCCGCGGTGACGCAGTCGCGCCAGTAGCGCGCTTCGTCGGCGGGTGACAGGAGCCCGGGGCCGAACATCTCGTAGCACTTGAGGACCGAGTGCCAGCCGGTGACGTGTATCCACAGCTGCGAGTCGGGATTGTTCGCGGCGTAGCGGCGGCCGGTGACGGGCTCGATTCCGGTCGCCTTGGCGTGCACGTCCATGAGATGCTCGGACGCCGCGACCGCAGTGCGACCGTCGGCGAGTGCCACGAGCAGGAAGTACGACAATGTGCGGTCGAGACGACCGAACGGATCCGTGTAGATGCCCGCCGAGTCCGCGACAGCGGCGGCCAGGTCGGGATCGAAGTGCTCGAGCGCGACCGCGCGCTGGAACGCGATGAGGGCCGTGGGGGACGTCCACACCCTCCAGGTGGGCGAGTCAGGCCCGAAGAAGCCCAGGTCCGTGATCCGCAGGGCGTCGGATGAGAGGTTCATGAGCGAAGACTATCAGCATTTCATTCACGTGTGTAGGAATCATTCTGCATGATCGGGCAACACGCGCCGGAGGTGCTCGCCGACCACTCCCGGAACCTCCTGCGCCACCATGTGATCCGAGTCCACGGTGACCAGCTCCGCTGAATCCGGAAGGGATAGGGCGAACGCCTCGGTGACGAACAGCGCGCGGGACGCGCGGAGCACCGTAGTCGGGATGCCGGCGGGCGGCGTCACGACAGGGCGTGCCAGTTCGCCCCACATCGCTGTGACAGCGGCGCACGAGACGTCCCACTCCCAGCGGCCCGTGTCACGGTGCGCGAGGTGTTCGGCGATCTCGGTGTCGAGGACGTCGTCGGGGACCTCGGCCCACGCACCCGACTTCTTCTCCTGCCGTGCCTCCTCGACCGAGCTGAAGTCGAAGTGCGCAACCGTCTGCTCTGCGATCGTGAGGCACATCCGAGGATCCAGGCCCTGCGCGGGGTCGAGGAGTAGGAGTGCCGACACGAGGTCGGGGCGAGACCGTGCCAGGCGGCATGCGAGGGCCCCGCCGAGCGAGTGCCCGACGACGGTGGCCGATCCTCTCGCGTAGTGCTCGACGACCTCGACGAGATCGTCGACCAACTGCTCGAAGTGCCATGGCGGGTCCCAGGTCGACCGGGCATGGCCGCGCAGGTCCGGTGCCAGCACCCGCGCCCCGGGAACCTCGGAATCCGCGAGACCCCGCCACCGCGCGCCGTGCCCCGTCACCCCGTGCACTGCAAGGACGACGGGCGTGGGATCCGGGGAGTTCCAGGGGCCGTACATGTGCACGTTCAGCATGGGCCGACCGTACCGCCGCCCCGGCGTGGTGGGACGTCGGCACGGCGGGACCGTGCGTGGCCCCGGCGCGGCAGCGGGACGCCGTTACAGCGGCGGTGAGATGACGGCTGCCTCGTGCACGCCGGCTTCGACGGATCGGCGCGCGCGGTGTCTGTCGTCGCCGAAACCCACACACAGCCGGTGGATCATGTCGGCGTGCAAAGCCGAGAGTCGGTCGGTCGGCAGCAGGCTTGCCGACGAGAGCATGACGGCACCGTGTCCCGACGCCCAGATCTCGCCCGCCCACATGGCGGGGTCGTGGCCGGCGTCTGGGTGGAAACGGCCGCTGCGGACGCATCGCCCGACGAGCTCGAGGAGCAGTGCGAATACAGCGTCGGCCGGATCGCTCCCCTCGTCGGGAGGTTGATCGACGAACATCACGCGGTACATGGCGGGGTCGCGGAAGCCGGATGCGACGTGCGTCGCCGACGCGCGAGCGAGATCGGCGACGGGGTCATCCGTTGCGCCGGCTGCGCGCAGCGATGCGGCCAGCTCGTCCAGGGCGGCTCGGCGAACGTGCCGATGCACCTCGTCCATGCCGCCGAAATACGTGTAGACGGCGGTGGTGGAGGTTCGAGCCTCGCGGGCGAGCCGCCGGGTGCTCAGGGCCGCCCGTCCCTCCGTCGCAAGAATGCGGATCGCGGCCTCCGTCACCGCTGTGCGGACCGCCGGGTCGAGCGCGCGGGGACTCATGAGAGGTTCCGTTCGCGGCGGATGGACCACGCCCATACGGCGAGGGTGACAGCCCACAGCGGATAGTTGAGGGCTAGTCGCGCCACGACCATCGCGCCTGCCTGGTCGTGTTCGTAGAACCAGATCTGCGCGCCCGCGCGGGTTGCGAATGCGGCGGCCGCCGTCGCGGTTGCGACCGAGTAGGCGAACAGCACGCGCCGGTCGCTGCGCCACCGCATACCTGTCCCGCTCATGGCGTGCCACAGGACCCCGGCCAGCGGCCATCGCACCGCGATCGACGCGGCCATCGCGGCAGCACAGGCGGTGTATCCCCAGATATCGGGCAGGAAGTAGTCGCGCGGATCCCCACTGCGGTAGGCGATCACCGAGGACACCGCCACACCGACGACGCTCCCGATCGCGGGCCGCAGTGTGAGGCGTCGGAGCGCCCGGATGACGACGAGGGCGGCCGCACACGCGATCGCGGCGACGATCGCGTGTGTCATCCCGGCCGCGGAGTGCACCACGACGAACACCGTCGACGGAATCGCCGACTGGACGAGACCGGAGAGTCCACCGACGTGCTCCCATGCGGTGGCGCGGGGCGGACGCGCCCCGGGCCGTGCCACGCGACCTACTGGATCGGTGGTGCTCGGCCGACCGATGCCCGGGCGGGAAGCGGTGTTGCAGGCGTCCATGAATTCGTTATATATCACCGTTACGCTACGGTCAACCCGTGACCTCGCAGGCCCTCCCCGCCGGGCGGCGAACTTGTCGGTGGCATGTGTTCTGATGGTCGGCGGTGAACGGGTTCGGAGTGAGATGGGAGGTGGCCGAATGGAGCGGATGGGGGACGGAGCGGACGCCGCCCGGCACCGTCGTCCACAGGTCACGCTTGCTTACCGCCGGCCGGACGCGCCACCGGCGCGGGAATGGGGCGGTGCGATCGCCGGGCTCATGAAGCCGTCCAGTGGCGCGCTGCCGCTGGATACGGGCGGGTGGGCGCCGTACCGCATCCGCGGCGGGCCGGGCACAGGCAAGACGTCGGCGCTGGTGGACACCGCTGTCGCCAAGCTCACCGATCCGCTCGTGGACGCCGAGTCCGTACTGCTGTTGGCCGGCAGCAGGCTTGCCGCTCAACGGCTGCGGCGGGAGATCTCCGCGCGTGTGCTCGCAGCGGCGCCCGACGGCGGCAGAGCCCACGCCGCGCACGAGCCGCTGGTGCGCACCGTCCACTCGCTCGCGTTCGCCGTCCTGCGGCTCGCTGCCACCCGTAGCGGTGGCCCGCCGCCGCGCCTGATCACCGGGTCTGAGCAGGATGCGGTGATCAGGGAGTTGTTGCGCGGCAACGTCGAGGACGGGGCGGCATGGTGGCCTACGCGGCTGCGCCCGGCGCTCTCTACGAACGGTTTCGCGGGCGCGCTGCGGGATCTCTTCGCACAGGTGGCGCAGCGTGGTGTGGGGCCGGAGCAGCTCGCCGACCTGGGCCGTGAACACGGCCGCGACGAATGGGTTGCGGCGGCGCGTGCCTACGCCGAGTACCAGGAGACGACGCTGTTGCGCGGCTCCGTCGGTCTGGCAGGACCCCAGGCGGTTGCGCCGGCGGTCGACGCGGCCGAGCTCATCGACGCCGCCGTCACCGCGCTCGCCACCGACGACGGGCTCCTGTCGCAGCAGCGGGAGAAGATCCGGTTCCTGCTGGTGGACGACGCGCAGAATCTAGACCCACTCGCTGCCGCGCTGGTGCGGCTGCTCGGCACCGGCACCGAGCTCACCGTGATCGCGGGCGACCCGGACCAGGCGGTCTTCTCCTTTCGCGGCGCCGCGACGCGGTTCCTGCAGGGTATGGACGTACCGCCGGACCGAGACATACTGCTGGACCGCAGTTTCCGCTTCGGTGACGAGATCGCAGGCACCGTCGATCGCGTGTCCTCGCGTCTCCCACAGAGGTTCGTCTCCACGACCGCAGAGTGCCCGAGGCCCGGCACCGCTGACGTGCGGATCTTTGCGACTCCGGCCAAGGAGGCGGACGCGATCGCCGCGATGCTGCGCCGCGAGCACATCGCGCGCGGGGTCGCCTGGGAGGACATGGCGGTCGTGGTGCGATCGGTGTCCGCGTCGGTCGCCCCGCTGCGTCGCGCGCTCGCGTACGCCGGCGTGCCCGTCACCGTACCGTCGGACGACGTACCGCTCGCCCGGCAGCGGGTGGTCCACTCACTGCTGCTGGTGCTGCGTATCGTCGGCGACCCGGCATCAGTGGAGGCGGCCGACGCACTCACACTGCTGACGGGCCCCGTCGGGGACGGGGATCCGCTCACCTTCCGACGCGTGCGTCGAGCGATCCGGCGTGTCGATCCGGCGGATGAACGCGGTTCCGCGCAACTGCTGCGGGATGTGCTCTGCGGCGACATCGACGCGGCGCCGTACCGTGCGGCGCTCACCGAGCTCGAGGCCGAGCCGATCGAGCGGGTCGCCGAGGTGGTGGAAGCCGCGCGCGCGTCCGCAGCCACGGGCTCCGTCGAGGACGCGCTGTGGTCGGCGTGGGCCGCGACCGGTCTGGCCGCGCGCTGGTCGGGACTCGCCCTGCGCGGTGGTTCGCTCGGCGAGCAGGCCGACCGCGATCTGGACGCGGTGCTCGGATTATTCGACGCGGCTGCGGATTTCACAGACACGCTGCCCACGGCTTCGGTGAGCCGGTTCGTCGAATACATCGAGCAGTTGCAGATCCCGCGCGGCCGCAGCCGCGGCTCCGGCGGTGCCACGGCCGGTGTCACGCTGCTCAGCGTGCACGGCGCGGTGGGGCGCGAGTGGGACGTCGTCGCCGTCGCGGGGATCCAGGAGGGTCGCTGGCCCGACCTGCGTCTGCGCGGAGGCCTGCTCGGCACGCAGGACGTCGTGGACGTGATCGACGGGTTGCCCACCGCCTCGCTGGCGACGGTGTCCAGGTCGTTGCCGTTGCTCGCAGAGGAAAGGCGCCTGCTGCTGGTCGCGTGCTCGCGAGCGCGTACCAGGCTGCTGCTCACAGCGGTCGACTCCGCCGACGGCGACGGGGAGCAGGTTCCGTCGCGCTTCCTACAGGGGCTGGCGCCAACCCTGACCGACGACCCCGAGACGTACACGCCTGCCGTCGAGACCGAACCGGTCGCCGCCCTCGACCTGCGTACGATGGTCGCGACCCTGCGAGCCGTCGCCTGCTCCGGCACCGCGGAGGAAGCCGAGAGGAACCACGCCGCAAGACAACTCGCCCGCCTCGCGGAGGCCGGCGTACCCGGTGCGCATCCATCGACCTGGTACGGCTTTCCCGGCACCAGTACCGACGACCCGCTGTGGCGGCCCGACGACGGCCCGGTCGTGCTGTCGCCGTCCAACGTCGAGGCGCTGGAGGCGTGTGCCCTGCGATGGATGCTGCAGCGCTTCGGCGGCCGCGATGGCAACACCGCGCAACAGATCACCGGCAACCTGGTGCATACGCTCGCGCAAGCGGTCGCGGGTCGGATTCCCAAGGAGGAGGTCACGGCCGCGCTCCGGAAGGTATGGGAACGTGTCGATCTCGACGCTGACTGGTTCGCGCGGCGCGAACTCACCCGGACCGAGAGCATGCTCGAGAACCTGCGCGCGTGGCTCGCCGCGACCCGTACCGACCTGACGGAGGTCGCCGTCGAGGTGGGCGTCGACGCCGTCATACCCGCCGGCGCCGGCGAGGAGCCGGACCTCCGGGTGCGCGGGCGCATCGACCGCCTCGAGCGCGACGCGCTCGGCCGCCCCGTGCCGATCGACCTCAAGACCGGTCGGACTGTGCCCACCAAGGCGGACGCCGAGGCGCACGCGCAGCTGCGCACGTACCAGGCCGCGCTCGCGCACGGCGGCGTTCCCGGTGCTCTCGTCGAGCCGGGTGCCCAACCGGGCGGAGGTCGCCTCGTCTACGTGGCGAAGGAAGCGAAGACCGGTGCAGCCGAACGGGTCCAGCCCGCACTCACCCCCACCGACGTAGACGAGTGGCTCGTCGTGATGCGCCGCGCCGCGCGTGCGACACGGGGCCCCTCCTTCGCCGCGACGCTCGGCCCGGTCTGCGCACACTGCGACGCCGCCTCCTGCTGCCCCGCGGTCGACAAGGGGAGGGCGGTCACCGATGACTGACCCAGACCTTCCCCACGCGCCCTACATCTCCGCCGACGACCTCGCGGTCGAGCTGGGTCAGGCGTTCGGTCCCACCGACGAGCAGCGGGCTGTGATCGAGGCCCCGCTCGAGCCAGGCCTCGTCGTCGCCGGCGCGGGTGCGGGCAAGACCGAGACGATGGCGGGTCGCGTCGTATGGCTGATCGCCAACCGGTACGTCACGCCTGACCAGGTGTTGGGGCTGACATTCACACGGAAGGCCGCGCAGCAGTTGATGATTCGCGTGCGCAAGCGGCTAGCGCGACTCGCGGGGGCGCAGGTCGTCGATCGCATAGACCCGACCGGCGGCCTGCGCGTCCTGTTGCGGACCGTCGAGCCGGAGATCAGCACGTACCACACGTATGCCGGGCGGCTGCTCGGCGACTACGGCATGCTGATGCCGGTCGAGCCGTCCGTGCGGCTGGTATCCGAGACCGAGCGTTGGCAGATCGCGTATGACGTCGTCACCGGATGGGACGGTGAGCTGGACACCGATCGAACGCCGGCAGCGCTCACGCAGCACGTTCTGGGACTCGCTTCGTCGCTCGCGGACCATCTCGTCGACCCCGGAGAGATCTTGGAGGCCGACCGCGAGCTCGAGCGCCTGATCCTCACGCTGCCCCCCGGACCGCGCCAGCGGAAGGCCGTGAGCAAGGACCTCGAGAAGCAGGGCGACATCCAGGTCGAACGGCGCGAGCTCATTCCTCTCGTCCGCGCCGTCGCCGCCGAGATGCGGGCACGGGAGGTGCTCGACTTCGGGTCCCAGATGAGCCTCGCCGCTCGCCTCGCGCTCGAGCACCCCGACGTCGCCGCACTCGAGCGCCGCCGCTTCGGCGCCGTGCTGCTGGACGAGTACCAGGACACCGGGCACGCGCAGCGCGTCCTGCTCGCATCGGTGTTCGGGGCCTGGCCGCGCGACGAGGGTCGGAGGGGCGTGCTGGCGCCCGCGGTGCCGGATGTCGCCCGGGTCCCGGCGGTGCCGGATGTCGCCCGGGTCCCGGCGGTCACAGCAGTGGGCGACCCCATCCAGTCCATCTACGGCTGGCGCGGCGCGTCCGCATCGAACCTGCCCCGGTTCATCACGGACTTCCCCCTGGCGGACGGCAGCCCCGCACCCCGCCGCGAGTTGCTCACAAGCTGGCGCAACCCCGAGTCCGCCCTGCGCATCGCCAACCAGGCTTCGGAGGAGCTGCGCGAACGGGGTGTGCCCGTCTCGACGCTCCGGGCCCGCCCCGACGCCCCCGACGGGGACGTGCGGATCGCGCTGCACCCCACGGTGATCGACGAGCGTGCATGGGTCGCGGATGCCGTCGCCGGCTTCTGGCGTGAGTCCGTCGAATCGGGTGAGCCTCCGCCCACGACAGCAGTCCTGGTGCGCCGCAATGCGGATTCGGCGGGCCTTGCAGCGGAGCTCGGCGCGCGCGGCATCCCGGTCGAGGTCGTCGGCCTGGGCGGACTGCTGCACACGCCCGAGGTACAGGACGTCGTCGCACTGCTGCGCCTGGCCGTGGACCCGCTGGCCGGAACGGCGGCGATGCGTCTCCTCACCGGGCCCCGATGGCAGCTCGGCGCCGCGGACCTGCGTGCGCTGTGGGAGCGAGCCGGACGGATCGCGACCCAGGTCGGGCGCGCGGCGGCGGGCACCGTCGGAAGTCGGGAGCAGCTCGATGCCGCCCTCGATGCGACTCTCCCCGCCGAACTTCTCGACGTGGCCGGGCTGGGCGATGCGATCGCCGATCCCGGCCCGGCACAGGCGTATTCGACCGTCGGGTTCGACCGCATCAAGTCGCTCGACCGGGAGGTCCGGCACATGCGGCAGCGCCTCGGGCACCCGCTGCCCGAGGTGGTTGCGGAGGCCGAACGCGTGCTAGGCGTGAGCATCGAGACGCGAATCCGGGCCGCGCGGCAGGTCGGCGCCAGGGCGTCCGGGCGCGAGCACCTCGACGCGTTCGCGGACGTGGTGGTGTCGTATGCCGAGCGGCCCAACGCTTCGCTTCCGGGGCTGCTCGCATTCCTCACCGCCGCCGAGAGCATCGAGGGCGGCCTCGCACCCGGCGACATCGAGGTCGCCACCGATCGCGTGCAGATCCTCACCGTGCACTCTGCCAAGGGGCTGGAGTGGGAAGTCGTCGCGGTGCCGCACCTCTCCGAGGGGATCTTCCCGTCGAATCGCGCGCTCCCGACGTGGCTGTCGAGCCCCGCGGAACTGCCGCCCGAGCTGCGCGGCGACGTGGTCGCCGAACCCGGCTCGTCTCGTGCCGCGGAGCCAGGCGCGGGCGAGGGCGTTCCGCGCGCAGGTTTCGGCGCATGCGCCAACCGCAAGGATCTCGAGGAAGAACTGGAACGTCACCGCGGAGCACTCAAGGCGCTGTCGGCAGACGAGGACCGCCGGCTCTACTACGTCGCGGTGACGCGTACCGAGCGCGTGCTGCTGCTATCGGGACACCGGTGGAGCGAGGACGTGAAGAAGCCGAAGGCACCGTCGCGTTTCCTCGAGGAGGCCCGCGTCGAGGTGCCGGACGCCGTGGCCGTGTGGGCTGCGGAGCCGGACGAGGACACCGAGAACCCCCTGGAGGCCGAGCCCGTGACCGCGCCGTGGCCACGCGACTTCCTCGGCGCGTACCGCCCTGCCGTCGATGCCGGGGCCGCTCTCGTGCTCGCCGCGTCGGCGACGGAGCCGGGGGAGCACGAACCCGACCCGCACGGCTGGGCCGCTGACGTGACCGCGCTGCTCGCGGAGCGCGAACGGAACCAGGCGCTGGAGCTCGAGGTCCCGGTTCCCCCGGACCTGTCCGTCAGCCAGTTGGTCGAGCTGCGTCGCAGTCCCGCGCAGTTCGCGCGTCGCCTGCGCCGTCCTGTGCCGTACCGGCCGAATCCGTACGCGCGCCGGGGCACCGCGTTCCACGCGTGGGTGGAGCGCCGCTATGGCGCCTCCAGGTTGCTCGATCTCGATGAGCTCCCCGGTGCGGCCGACGCCGGGGGAGACGACGACAACCTGGCGCTGTTGCAGCGCAGGTTCGAGGAGAGCGAGTGGGCGGCGCGCACGCCCGTCGATATCGAGGTGCCGTTCGAGATCGCCGTCGCCGGAACGGTTCTGCGCGGCCGGATGGACGCGGTGTTCCGCGACCCGGGCGGCGGGTTCACCGTCGTCGACTGGAAGACGGGCGCCCAGCCGACCGAACCGGCCGACGAGCGCGCGGCGGCTGTGCAACTGGCCGCGTACCGCCTTGCGTGGGCGCGCCTGCACGGCTGTTCGGTCGACGACGTCCGGGCGGCCTTCTTCTACGTGCGCTCCGGCGAGACCGTCGCACCGTCGGATCTCCTCGACGACGACGGCCTGCGCGTCCTCATCACCAGTGCGGGTGGAGCATGACTATTCGGACGCCGGTGCCTTCCTCGGTGCCCTGGCGATCTTGACGGCGCTGACGATGAGAGGGATCTGAAGGGGCAGGCGGCCGTAGGCGACGAGCTTCTGTGCCGTCGGCTTGTCCGACCATTGCTGGGCCATGTAGACGTTCGCCGGGTAGACGGCGACGTACAGCGCGGCCGCGGCCCAGCCGCCCAGGCGACGGGTGCGCGGCACGGCTAGAAGGCCCGCGATCGTCAGCTCCGCGATGCCCGACAGCTGCGTGGCCTGGCGGGGCGTGATCGGCAGCTGCGGCGGCACGATGTCGTCGAACGGCTTGGGGAAGGCGAAATGCGCGACGCCGGCGGTGGCGAGGGAGCCCGCCATGGTCAGGGCCCTGCGGTTCGTGGATGCCATGTCGCGATTGTGACAGACGTGTCGGCGGCGTAGGTGCGGCTGCGCGTCACTCGCGATGGTCGGGACGCGCCGAGACGGCCCGGGCGGGCGCGCACCGTCGGGCGCGGTTAGAGTCCCACCCGACACGAACGGCGAAAGCAGACAAGTGGCACGCACCAAGTTCCGTCGGCGGCTCAAGGCCGAGCTGACCGACATGCCCGACCACGCGCTCGTCGGCATCCTCCGGATACCGGCCGGCGACGCGAGCCCGTGGCGCGCGATCAGCGTGCGCGTATTCATCGCTCTCGGCGCGCTTTTTCTGGCCGTCGCGATCGTGTGGTTCGAGCGTGACGGCTACCGCGACAGCGCCAAGGATCACCTGACGCTCATCGACTGCCTCTACTACGCCACGGTCTCGCTCTCCACCACGGGCTACGGCGATATCACGCCCGTGAGCCAGTCCGCGCGCCTCGTCAACACGCTGCTCATCACTCCGCTCCGCGTCCTGTTCCTGATCGTCTTGGTCGGGACGACGCTGCAGGTCCTCACCGAGCGGTCGCGGCAGGCATTCAAGATCCAACGCTGGAGGTCATCGGTGCACAACCACACCATCGTCGTCGGGTACGGCACCAAGGGCCGCACCGCGATCAACGCGATGCTCAACGACGGCATCGAAGCCGGCAAGATCGTCGTCGTCGACACCGATTCGACAGTGCTGGAGGCCGCCGAGGCGGACGGGTTGGTCACCGTCCGCGGCGATGCGACGAAGGCCGACGTCCTTCGGCTCGCGGGCGCACCGCGGGCGGGTTCGATCATCATCGCCGCCAACCGCGACGACGCGGCCGTGCTGGTCACCCTCACGGCGCGGGAACTCGCGCCGAAGACGAAGATCGTCGCCGCGATCCGTGAGGCGGAGAACGTGCACCTGCTGCGGCAGTCGGGCGCGGACTCGGTGGTCGTGTCCTCCGAGACCGCGGGCCGCCTGCTGGGCATGGCGACGACCACACCGTCGGTCGTGGAGATGATCGAGGACCTGCTGTCCCCGGGCGACGGTTTCGCCATCGCCGAGCGCGAGGTGACCCGCGTGGAGGTGGGCCGCTCGCCGCGGCACCTGCCCAACATCGTGCTGGGTGTGGTCCGGCAGGGCCGCCTATACCGCGTCGACTCGCCTGCGATGTCCGTCGTCGAGGCGGGCGACCGTCTCCTCTACGTGCGGGACGGCGCCCAGGGCCACTAGCGGCCGGGCAGCACTCGACACGAGGCGTCGATCCGCCCGGCATACGATGGCCATCGTGCCTATTCGTCTGACCGTGCCTCCGCTCCTGTCCCGCTACGACATCGATCGCGCCGACGAGTTGCGCGGCGACTCACAGGCTCTCGACGTCGCGTGGCCCGGTGCGGCGGTCGTGCGGATCGATCGCAAGGGCCGGTTCTCACTCGTCGACGGCGCGCTCGACTACGCGCTCGGGAGCGACGTCGCGGAGTCCCGCCCCGCGGACGCCGTGTTCCTCGGCCGTGTCGAGGACCGCTCCGTCTTCGCGGTGCGTGTGCTGGACGTGGCCGTCGGGGGCGGCGCATCGTCGTCGTCTGATCTGCGGCTCGCCGGCCTGGCCCTGTCCGAGACCGACGCGGCGGTCGCGGCCCAGGCGATCGCCATCCTGAACTGGCATGCTTCGGCACACTTCTCGCCGGTGGACGGCGCACCGACGGAGCCCGAACGCGGCGGGTGGGTGCGGCGCAACACCGCTACCGGTACCGAGGAGTTCCCGCGGACCGACGCCGCGATGATCACGCTCGTGCACGACGGGGGCGATCAGGTACTGCTCGGCCGCCAGGCCGTCTGGCCGGAACGACGTTTCTCCCTGTTCGCAGGTTTCGTCGAGCCCGGCGAGTCCCTCGAGCAGTGCGTCGCGCGCGAGCTCTACGAGGAGGTCGGCGTGGCCGCCGACGAGATCACCTACGTCGCGAGCCAGCCCTGGCCCTTCCCGCGTTCGCTGATGCTCGGGTTCACGGCCCGCACAGCGCGGAACTCTGCCCTCGACTTCCGGGACGGGGAGATCGCGGAGGCCCGCTGGTTCACCCGGGACGAGGTGCGTACCGCACTCGAGGCGGGGGACTGGGGCAGCGAGTCCTCGGATTCCCCACTGCTGCTGCCCAACTCGATCTCGATCGCCCGCGCGATCATCGAGGCATGGGTCGCCTGAGACGTCTCCACCTGGATCTCCACCCGCGGGACCACGACGCGAGACCCATCGCGAAATAGCGTCCTAAGGCATGAGCTACCTACGCGGATTCCTTCCCTGGATCGCCTTCTCGGTCCTGTCCTCTCTCGTCGGTTGGCAGTGGGGTGCCCTCGCGGCACTCGCCGTCACCACGCACTCGCTGTGGCGTGATCGCCGCGCAGGCATCGAGGTCGGGGCGCAGATCCTCGACCTCGGAGGGGCGGTCTTCTTCCTTGTCTTGACCGTCCTCGCGTTCACGTCGCCGCACTCGCCGCTCGAGGCGTACGACGGTCCGCTCTCGTCGGCGTGGCTGGCCGTGATCGCGGTGCTCGGCCTTGCGGTCGGGCGGCCGTTCACACTCGCCATCGCACGTCGTTCCGTGCCCGATGAGGTCGCGCGGCACCCGATGTTCCTGCGCTTCAACACCGTGGTCACAGGCTTCTGGGCGGCCGGTTTCGGGACCGCCGCGGTGCTCGGGGTCGTCTGTGTGGCGACGGGGGAGCCCGAGATCGTGCGACTCGCGGTGCAGGTCGCGGCGTTCGTCGTGCCGGCGGTGCTGACTCGCCGCTACGTCGCCCGTGCGCGGGCCGAGCGCGCCGTACCGGTGGCGGCCTGAGAACTCGCTAGCGTCTAGGACCGTGAGCGTGACTACAGCCGAGACCCCACTCGACCGAGCGGGCAACACCGCCCGGCGGCTGCTCGTCGCCGCGGTCCTCGTGGCGACGATCGTGCTGTGGCCCTCAGAGCACGCCGTCGCGCACCCGGCCGTCGCGATGCCACTGCTCGTGGTGGTGGCGGCCGGGGCGCTCGCGTCGCTTCTTCCGTGGCGGCACCTGTCACAGCCCGTACTCGCGTCGTATATCGGCGTCTACGCGCTCGCCGCGGTGCTGCTGTACCCGCTGTCGAACACGGTCGCCGCGGCCGTCCTGCCGTACGCGGCGATGTCCGTCGCGGGAGCGCGTCTCCGGTCGCTGCCTCTTGCCGTGGCGTACGCCGTCGCGGGGTCCGTCCTCGCCGCGGGCGGCCTGTGGCTGGTGGAACGCCAGGGCTCGGTTCGTGGATGGCCGTGGTGGGTGGGCCTGACGATCGGCCTGGGGGTGTACGCGGGCATCACACGCCGTTTCCGCGAGGAGGCCCTCGGGAGCGCGCGCACGGCCGCCGACGAGGCGCGCCGCGCGGCAGCCGCCGATGCCCGGTCCGCCGCCCTCGAGGAGCGCGGCCGCATCGCGCGTGAGGTACACGACGTGGTCGGCCACTCGCTCTCGGGGATAGCGCTGCAGCTCGAGCTGGCGGAGGCATTGCAGTCCCGCGGCCGCACCGACGATGCGCTCGCCGCCATGCGCCGGGCGCGCACGCTCGCCGTCGACTCGATAGGGGAGACACGTAGCGCGGTGCACGCTCTGCGAGACGGCGCCAAGCCCGTCCCCGAGGCATTGCGGGTCGTTGCCGAACCCTATGCGGCGACGGTCACCGTCGACGGTGACGCTGAGGAACTGGCACCGGTGGTGGGGCACACGCTGGTGCGGGTGACGCAGGAGGCGCTCACCAACGCGGCACGGCACGCACCCGGGCGGCCGGTCGGGATCCGGCTCGCCGTCTCCGACGACGCCGTCCTGACCCTTGTCAACGAGCTCACGGGGCCGCCTGGAGAACAGGGCGGCACAGGCATGGGACTCGAATCGATGGCCGAGCGCGTGGCCCTGCTCGGCGGTAGCCTGCGTGCCGGGCCGGTCGGCGGCCGATGGGAGGTCGAGGTGCGGATTCCCCGATGAGGATCAGACTGGTGCTGGCCGACGACCAGGCGACGGTGCGCGAGGCGCTCGCGGTCATGCTCGACCTGGACGACGACGTGGACGTCGTGGGCGCCGCCCCCGACGGTGCCGCTGCCCTCGAGCTGATCGGCGAGCAGGCTCCCGATGTCGCCCTGCTCGACCTCAACATGCCCGTCCTGGACGGGGTGCGCGCCACAGAGCGGATCCGGGCCGAGCACCCTACGGTGAAGGTGCTGATCCTCACCACGTTCGACGACGACGCTTCGATCCTCGGTGCTCTCCAGGCGGGCGCGGCCGGTTACCTCACCAAGGATGCCGGGCGAGACGCGATCCTCGCCGCGGTGCGCGGCGCGGCACAGGGCCAGACGGTACTCGACCCGACGGTGCAGCAGCGGCTGCTCGCACTCGCCACACGGTCGGCGCCGCCGCGCGAGCCGCCCACACCGTTCACCGCCCGCGAGCGCGAGATCCTCGCGCTGATCGGCGAGGGCCTGCGTAACAGGGAGATCGCCGAGCGACTCGTGGTCAGCGAGGCCACGGTGAAGACGCACATCAACAACCTGTTCGCGAAGGGCGGTTTCGAGACCCGCGCCGACGCGGTCCGCTACGCGCTGCGCGGCGGCGCCTGAGCGTATTACAGCTCGGCCAGTTTCCGCGCGACGGCCTTCGCGGTCGGGTTGGTCGCGGTGGTCCCGTCGGCGTACTTCACGGTGGGCACGACATGGTTGCCGCCGTTCACGCTGCCGACGAACTCGGCGGCCGACGGGTCGGCTTCGATGTCGACCTCGTCCCATTCGATACCTTCGGCCTTCAGCCCGGTCTTGAGGCGGGCGCAGAAGCCGCACCAGGAGGTCGTGTACATCGTCAGCTTGCTCACGGGACTAGACAACCATCGTGTGCGGGCGAGTGTTCCCGCGGGCTTCGAAACCTGTCGGGGCCGACTGCCATACTCGACCCTATGAGCGAATCGGTGGGCGAGAGGAGCGACGGCGGATGACGCCGCAGTTGGATCCGGAGCAGACCGCCGCGGTGCTGGCGCCGCGCGGCCCCGTCTGCGTGCTCGCAGGCGCGGGTACCGGCAAGACTCGCACCATCACGCACCGCATCGCCCACCTCGTGGCGGACGGGCATGTCGCCGCGGGCCAGGTCCTGGCGGTCACGTTCACATCGCGCGCCGCGGCCGAGATGCGGGCGCGACTGCGTGGCCTGGGGATCGGTGGTGCCGACGGCGCGCCCGGGGTGCAGGCCGTCACCTTCCACGCGGCTGCCATGCGGCAGCTGCGCTACTTCTGGCCCCGCGCGATCGGGGACACCCGCTGGCAGTTGCTGGACAACAAGTTCCCGGTCGTGGGACGGGCGGCGCGAGATTGCGGGCTGCGCCCGGAGACCGACACGATTCGCGACCTGCTGTCGGAGATCGACTGGGCCAAGGCATCGGAGGTCACGCCCGAGCTCTACGCGTCCGCGGTCGAGAAGATCGACCGTACGGCGCCGCTCAAGCCCGAGACCGTCGCCGAGGTCTACGAGGCGTACGAGCGGCGCAAGACCGACTCCGAGGGCAACCGGCTGCTCGACTTCGACGACCTGATCCTGATGACTGCGGCGATCCTCGACGACAATCCGGTGGTGGCCGAGGAGTTCCGCGACCGCTACCGCAGCTTCGTCGTCGACGAGTACCAGGACGTCACGCCCCTACAGCAGCGCCTGCTCAACGCCTGGCTGGGCCAGCGGGACGACCTGACGGTGGTCGGTGACGCCAACCAGACCATCTACTCGTTCACGGGTGCCACGCCGCGGTATCTGCTGGACTTCACGCGCCGTTTCGAGGACGCGACGATCGTCCGGCTGCGGCGCGACTACCGGTCGACGCCCCAGGTGGTCGAGCTCGCGAACAAGGTGATCGGGGCGGCCACCGGACGGGTCGCGGGGACGCGGCTCGAGCTGATCGGGCAGCGTCCCGAGGGGCCGCGGCCCACCTACGTCGAGAGCGACGACGAACCGGCGGAGGCCAAGCAGGTCGCCGAGCGGATCGGGGAGTTACTGGCCCAGGGTGTGCCCGCTTCCGAGATCGCGATCCTGTACCGCATCAACGCGCAGTCCGCCGTGCATGAGAATGCACTCACCGAGGCGGGGATCCCGTATCAGGTGCGTGGCGGTGACTCGTTCTTCGAGCGTCCCGAGATCGGTCAGGCGATCCGTGAACTATCTACGCGGGCAAATGATTTCGGTGGCGTGGCCGATGCGGATCTGGTCCGTCTCGTCGGCGGCGCGCTGGAGAGACTCGGGCTGAGCGAGAAGGCCCCCGACGGCGCACGTGCCCGCGATCGCTGGGAGTCGCTGCGCGCCCTGGTGGAGCTGACCAGAGACCTGGTCGCCGAGCGGCCGGGTTTGAACCTGCTCGGCCTTCTCACCGAGCTGCGCACCCGCGCCGAGGCGAAGCACCCGCCGACGATGCAGGGGGTCACACTGTCCTCGCTCCATGCCGCGAAGGGGCTGGAGTGGGACGCGGTCTTCCTGGTCGGGCTCACCGAGGGCTCGGTGCCGATCTCGCAGGCCATCGCGAAGGGTGAGCAGGAGCCCATCGAGGAGGAGCGTCGCCTGCTGTATGTAGGCGTCACCCGCGCCCGGGTGCACCTCCAGCTGTCATGGGCCCTCGCCCGCAACGAGGGTGGTCGGCGCATTCGCAAGCGCAGCCGCTTTCTGGACGTCGTCGCAGCGGAGGCAGGTGCCGCCGGCTCCCCGCCGGCGCCCACCCGGGGCAAGCGGCGTGGATCCGACATCTGCCGCGTGTGCGGCAAGGTTCTCGACACGCGTGAGGAGCGGCTGATGTCGCGATGCGATGACTGCCCGTCCGAGCTCAACGACGGTCTGGTGGTCGCGCTCAAGCAGTGGCGCACCGGCCAGGCCAGCGAGCAGAAGATCCCGCCCTACACGATCTTCTCGAACGCCACACTCTTCGCGATCGCCGAGCATCAGCCGCGATCCCGCGCCGCGTTGGTGCGCATCAACGGCATCGGCGCTACGAAGGCTGAGCGATACGGCGACGAGGTGCTCGCACTCGTCGCGGAGCACGCCTAGTACGGCAGCCGACCCACAACCCGCATAACCGCAGGTAGAAAATAGGTTGTGCGGATTCGTTCGCACGTTTACCTTAGATAGCGACCGCACGGGAAACGACGCGCGACGGCGGATGACGCCGCTTCGAATCGTGAGCCGTGATCAGAGCACTAGTTGGAAGGAGGCATGAACAATGAACAACGCAATCGTCTTCGGCGACCAGTTCACCGCGAGCGAGGGTGGAGCCTTCGCAGCCGCAGCAGCAGTTCGTATGTACGCCTCCGCATCCACGTGCTCGCCCGCCCCTCTGCCGCGACCGCGGCGAGTGTGGCTCGGCGAAGTGATCACCGCTGGCGACATCGACAAGCATGCGCGACCCGTGTGGGAGTCACACCGAGGTTAGGTCCTACAGGACCCGCCTCTCTCACTCTCGCCACGGGCTCCGCGCAGACGCGCGCCCCGTGGATTCGAGGTCCCCTCACGAGTTCCGACTACGACCGGCGACAGCCGGTCGGCGTTGGGCCGGGGACCGCCGCTCACACGGTTCGCGCACGAGACACAAGAACCATCCGGCGCCTTACCGCAGCGCCCAGACCTGAGGCCACCCGCATCCGGGTGGAAGGTGAATGAACGTGCCGACCATGCTCGACGACCGAACGACCGACGACGAGGACTGCCGGAGCGCCTGGGGCGCGACCTGCGGGACGAATGCCGACATCCTCGACGATATCCCTTGCCGCGGAGGCGATCCCGATCTGTGGTTCGCAGAGGCTCCCGCAGACCTCGAACGCGCCAAGGAACTGTGCAGCGGCTGCCCCGTGCAGCGCGCCTGCCTTGCCGCCGCCCTGGACCGTGCTGAGCCGTGGGGTGTGTGGGGCGGGCAGATCTTCGACCAGGGTGTCGTGATCGCCCGCAAGCGGCCCCGGGGCCGGCCGCGGAAGAACGCGGCGTGACCGGGCCGAGAACGCCCGCAGGATCCATGAGGACCTGCGGGCGTTCTGCTGTCCGAGGTCAGGTGACCTGGACCCGTTTCATTCGTCCCCGATCTGCGGGGTCCAGTGCTCCACGATCGCCCGGTAGGGAGCTTCGGCGTTCATCTGAGAACAGATCCCGACGACGCCCATCAGCACTCGGAAGAGCATCACGTATTCCCGTGGGAGCGACAGCTTGCGTCCCGTCTGGAACTGCTCTCCGCGCACATCGGTCGCGGTGTTCGCGACACGCATGAGCCATTCGCGGGTGAAGTGGAAACTCTCCGACCGCAGCGGGTCGACGTATGGCGCGAGGTAGCGGCGGATCTCGTCGGGTGTGATCTCCAGTCGCGGCGGGATGAAGCCCTGGCTGCGCAGCAGCGGGAACAGAGCGTCGTAGTCCTCGTCGCGCGCGAGCCGCAGGATCCGTCCCACGGCCGGTGGGATCCCGCCCGGGTACTCGGCGACCGCACCGTAGTCCAGCGCGATGAGCCGGCCGTCGCCGGCGATGAGGAAGTTGCCCGGATGCGGGTCGCCGTGCAGCAGCCCCGTCCGTGCGGGCGCACTGATCTCGAACTCGGCGAGCTTGGCCGCCGCATCGTTCCGTTCCGTCTGCGTGCCACCGTGGATCACCTCGCGCAGTGGGCGCCCCGTCACCCACTCGCTCACGATCACCGTCGGCGAGCTGGCGACGACCCGCGGTACGAGCACGTCGGGGTCATCCGCGAAAGCCTTGGCGAATTTGCGCTGGTTCGTCGCCTCGTACCGGTAGTCGAGCTCGGCCTCGGTGCGGTCGGTCAGCTCGTCGACGAGTGCCTTGACGTCGGCGCCGGGTGTGAGCGGTTTGAGTACCGACGAGAGTCGGCCCAGCGCCTTGAGATCCGCGCGCAGAGCCTCGTCGGCCCCGGGGTATTGGACCTTCACAGCCACCTCCCGGCCGTCGGACCACACGCCTCGGTGCACCTGGCCGATGCTCGCCGACGCGGCCGCATCGTCGTCGAAGGATGTGAACCGGTCGCGCCACCCGCTGCCGAGTTGCTGCGCGAGCACGCGGTGCACCGTGGCCGCGGGCATGGGCGGGGCCTCGTTCTGCAGTTTGCCGAGGGCCTCGCGATAGGGCTCGGCGAACTCCGGCGGCACCGCGGCCTCCATGACGCTCATAGCCTGCCCGAGCTTCATCGCGCCGCCCTTGAGCTCACCGAGCACCTCGAACACCTGCTGTGCGGCCTTGGCCTGGAGTTCCGCGTTGACGGTGTCCTTGTCGACGCCGGTGAGGCGCTTCCCCCAGCCCTTCGCGGCGCGCCCGGCCATCCCGAGGGGCAGCCCCGCGAGCTTCGCCGTGCGCTTCGCCCCGCCGCGCGTGATCTCCGACATGGTCCTCCCGATCGATTCAAGAAAGCGCGAGCCCGCACTACCCGGACGTGGGTGTACTCCCGCAGCCGCATCCAGGGTGCATCGCCCAACGACGGGTGGCGACCCGCAAGCGGTGCGCGTCGACCTCCAAGGTACAGCCGAGGGACGCGGGGGATCCTCCGGAGCCGACGTCTTCCGGTGGCTGCCACGCGCCCTCGTCGGTGGTCATCTCGTATCGGGCGGCCACGATGCGGTCGATCTCTGCCGCCGCGACCGCGACGGTCATGCCCAGCGTCGTCGTCGACGCGCGCCCGGCCCGCCCGTAGAGCTGGCAGACGATCGCCGGCCATGCGGGATCACGGTCGGTGCGCGAGCGGTCGAGGCAGCGCAGGCAGGGACTGGCACCCGGCAGGACCAGCGGCCCGACGACGCCGGCACCGTCGCGTAGGCGCACCGGGAGGTGCGGCATCCGCGCTGCCATGAGCTGCTGCACCAGGACCGGGTCCACGACCAAGGCGTCGGTCAGCAGCAGCAGGTCGGCCTGGTCCGGTACAGGGGGTGCCGCCGCATCGCCGACGACTGCGACCCGTACCTCCCGGCGCCGGTCGAGTTCCGTCGCGAGCGCGTCCGTGATCGGACCGCGGCCCTGTATGCGGGCCCGCAGCGGCGACGCGGGACGCGTCCACGTAAGGACTCCCGCGCCGTCGAGGGCGGCTACGAGGTCGGACGTGTCGGATTCGGCGAAGCCGGCGTCGCGGGCGCGGTGCGATAGTTCGGCGAAACCGCGGTCGGTCTGCAGCCACCGCAGCAGCCCGGCAGCGGTCTCGGGAGCGAGCCACGGTGGCATGGTGACGAGCGGGGCCCCGCCTGCACCCGTGCCGATCTGCACGACGCCCGGCGGGCGAACGACGATGGTTGCGTAGGGGTCGAGGCGCACCCGCGATCCGGTGGTCTGCATGCTGCGACCATCGCACGGCTGCCGCCGTCAGAACTCGTTCAAGCCATCGTTATCCACAGGTGCAAACACGCGCTCACCTGCCTCGACGAGTCATTTCGACGATTCGTCGCCGGGGCCGTCCTGATCGCCCTCGTCCTGGTCGTCACGCTCCGCCGCCTCGCGCTGGATCTGGCGCTCCAACTCGGCGATCGGGTCGTCGAGCTCGGAGCCGCCGATCTGGCGGTCGACGAACCCGGAAGGGTCGTCGAGATCCGATGAATCGGGCATGAGGTCCGGGTGGCCCCACACCGCGTCACGCTTCTCCATCGACGTCGCCTCGAACAGTCGCTCCCACAGCGTCGCGGCCTCGCGCACCTTGCGCGGGCGCAGCTCCAGGCCGACGAGGGTGCCGAAGGTCTGTTCGGCGGGCCCGCCGGACGCACGGCGGCGGCGCATCGTCTCGCGGAGGGCGCCCGCGCTGGGCAGGCGATCGGCGAGAGCGCGATGTACCACGGTCTCGACCCAGCCCTCGATGAGGGCCAACAGTGCCTCGAGTCGCTCCAGTGCCGCCTTCTGCTCGGGTGTCGCCTTAGGCTCCAGCGCGGCTGACTGCTCTGCCATGAGACGCTCGAGCGCGGCCGGGTCGGAGAGCACCGACGGGTCGAGTCCGCGGGACAGCTCCTCGATGCCCGACATGTCGATCTGGATACCGCGCGCGTACTGCTCGACGGTGTCCAGCAGCCGCTGACGCAGCCACGGCACGTGGGAGAAGAGCCGGTGGTACGCGGCCTCGCGAGCCGCGAGGAAGACCAGTATCTCCTGGTCGGATTGCTCCAGCTCCTTGCTGAACGCCTCGATCGCCTCGGGCAGTAGGGCGAGTTCGTCGGTCGGCCCCAGCGGTAGCCCGATGTCCGTCGAGGTGAGCACCTCCTTCGACAGCTGCCCGAGGCCTTGCCCGAGCTGCGTGCCGAACGACATCGAGCCGATCTGCGTGAACATCCCCATCATCGGCGCCGCCGCCTGGCGCGCCTCTTCGGGCATGCCCTCGACCCACATATTGGACATCTTCTCCGCAACCGGGTTCACCAGCCGCTTCCACGTGGGGAGGGTCTTCTCGAGCCAGTCGACGGGCGTCCATGCGTGTGTCTTCTGCGGGCCCGCGGGCAGAACCGTAGCGCCGTCGAGCCACAGCTGCGCGAGGTGCACCGACTCCTCGACGGCCTTGCGCTGGCCTTCGGAGACGGGAGCGTGTTTGCCGAGCGCTTGCCGCGCCAGCTGCATCGCGAGCTGGTAGTTGACGGGGTCACCCGACGCAGCGGAAGCGGGATCGTTCATCGCGCCGCCCATACCCGAGATCATCTGGCCCAGCTGGCTCAGCATGTTCCCGAGCTGTGCGGGGTCGAAACCCTGGCCCGCATCGAATCCGCCGAAGCCGAACGGGTTCTGCGCCTGCCCCTCGCCCTGCTGTCGAGCCTCCTCCTCACGCTTGCGGCGCTCGTCGTCGTCCGACGAGTCGCCGGAGGAGAAACCGAAGGGAAGATCGCTCATGCCTCCACGGTACTTGCCGAGCATCGGCCCTGCGCGAGCGTCCGTCACGCTCTGGGCGAACAGGCGCCGCCTTCGTTGAGAGCCGGCGTGGGTCGCTACGCTGGCCGGGTGACGGACCGCAGGACGACAGTATTCCTGGTGGCCCTGGTACCCCTGTTGGTCCTGGTGCTGCTGGGCGTCAGCGTGCGGGTGCCGTTCGTCGCCGTCGGCGCGGGAGACACCGCCGACACCCTCGGCAGCTACAACGGTCACAAGGTGATCACCGTCGAAGGGCGCGACGTCCGGAAACCCGATGGTGAGCTGATGCTCACCACCGTCGGCATCCGCGACGAGCTCACTCTGTTCGAGGCGCTCGGCTATTGGCTCAGTAGCGGAACGCAGATCGCACCCCGTGACGCGTATTTCCCGCCGACGAGCACACGGCAGCAGACCGAGGCCGCGAGCCGCGCGCAGTTCGTGGGCTCCGAGTCCAACGCGATGCTCTCCGCTCTCGACTACCTGCACGTCCCGACGGCGCCGGGTGTCGTCTCCGTCGTGGTCAAGGGCCCGGCGGACGGCAAGCTCGAGCCCGAGGACGTCATCACCCAGGTCGACGGCAAGCCGGTGACGAGGATCGATGACGTGGGCACGTTGATCTCGGCCCATAGGCCCGGGACGCAGGTCCCGCTCACCGTGCAGCGCAATGGTGCGCCGATGCCCGTGACGGTCACGCTCGGGAGCAAGCCTGGAGACAAGGACAAGGGGATGGCCGGCATCACCGTCGGTATGGTGCCCGCCGACTCCACCCTCGACATCCGCTTCGACGTCGAAGGGATCGGCGGCCCGTCCGCCGGGCTCATGCTGGCGCTCGGCCTCGTCGACATGCTGGGGCCCACGGACCTCACCGGCGGCAAGAAGGTGGCAGGGACCGGCGAGATCACTCCCGACGGCACCGTCGAGCCCATCGGCGGCATCGCGCACAAACTGCGCGGGGCGAAGGGGCAGGGGGCCAGCGTGTTCCTGGTTCCTCAGAAGAACTGCGCGGAGGCCAAGGCGCACCCGCAGGACGGGCTGCAGATGGTGAAGGTGGACAAGCTCTCCGACGCGGTCTCGTCTCTCGGCCTGGTCCGAGAGGGCAAGCCGGCGCCGGCCTGCTAGTCCTCCCGGTCGAGGGTCGCCTGGAGTGCCTGCACGAGCCCGGGGGACAGCTCGTCCGCGCGCAGCACATCCTCCTGCGCGAACGGGTTCTCGTCCTCGTCGAGCGGGCGTAGCTGGAGCAGCGTGATCCGCTGTCCGTCGCGGAGGACCGCCGCGCACATGCGTGCCTGACGGCGGTCGGGGTGCGTGTGGGCGACGTGCCGCGCGGCGTCGTCGGCGCCGTCCGAGGCGAGCAGCGCACCGTCCAGGGCGGCCTCCGCGTCCGGTGGCAGCACCAGGATCTCCTGCACGAGTGCACACCCTACGACCTCGTCAGGCCACGTCGTGGTGGCCAGCACGTGGTCGAGTTCCGCACTCCCGCCGGTCGGATCGCCGGGCAGGGGCTCCTGCTCGATGACGGTGAGCTCGGTGCCGTCGTCGAGCATGTCCGCCCACTCCGGCTGGCTCTGGGCGAGCAATGCCGTCGGAACGAGACCGAACAACTGCGGCGGCTGCCCCCAGCCGCGAGGGTCGACGAACTCCATCGCCTCTGCGGCCGCCCGCCCCAGGGATGCCTCGCCGAACGTGCCGAAGTCGCTGTCACTCACAGCCGTCATCCTCCCACCCGCCCCGGGTAGTCGGCCATGCCGCCCGGCTCGGTCGCCCACGCGGGCATGCCGCCCCGACCAGGGCTGTACCCGGCAATCCGTACAGTGGTGCCGTGACTACTCGTGCCTCGGGGTCGATCCCGTCGCTGTCCCGCCGGGCCAAGATCCTCATCGCGGTGGCCGTCGTCGTGCTGGCGGTTCTGTTGATCGGGCCCCGTTTCGTGGACCTCTACACGAACTTCCTGTTGTTCGGCTCGCTCGGTCATTCGTCGGTGCTCCGGACGGTGGTGCTGACCCGCATCGTGCTGTTCCTCATCACCGGTTTGTTGATGGGGCTGTTCACGTTCGTCGGTCTGTGGCTGGCCCACCGCGTTCGGCCCGCATTCGTGCCGTCGGCGACCGACGACCCCGTGGTCCGCTACCGCGCGGTGGTGATGAGCCGGATCAAGACGTTCGCCCTCGTCCCGACGCTGCTGGTCGCCGTCATCGCGGGCATCTTCGGCCAGGCCGCATGGCGCACGGTCCAGCTGTTCCTGCACCGGGTGCCGTTCGGTACGGACGACCCACAGTTCGGCAAGGACATCGGTTTCTACGCGTTCACGCTGCCCTTCATACAGCTGGTGCTCGGCTTCCTGTTCGCGGCGCTGATCATCATGTTCTTGTCGAACCTGTTGGCGCACTATGTGTTCGGTGGTATCCGGTTGGCGGGCCGTGAAGGAGCGCTGTCGCGGGGCGCGCGGATCCAGCTCGCGTCGATCGCCGGCGCCTTCCTGCTCACCAAGGCGGCCGCCTACTGGTACGACCGGTACGAGCTCGTCTATTCGGACCGCTCCCGCATGTTCACCGGAGCGGGTTACGCCGATATCCACGCCGTCCTGCCCGCGAAGGCGATTCTCACGGGCATCGCGATCATCTGCGCGGGCGCCTTCTTCGCAGGCATCGTGCTGCGAGACCTGCGGGTTCCGGCCATCGCGACGGTCCTGATGCTCTTCTCCTCCGTCATCGTCGGGTTCGGGTGGCCGCAGGCCGTGCAGTACTTCACGGTCAACCCGAGCATCGAGAAGGAGACCGCCTACATCCAGCGGAACCTGGACGGCACCAAGGCGGCCTACGGGTTGTCGAAGGTCGACTACGTCAGGGAGTTCGGCAAGGGAACGAAGGCGCAGTTGCAGACGATCACGGCGGCGGACAGTGCGTCGTTGCAGAACGTTCGCCTGCTCGACCCCTCGGTGGTGTCGGACGCGTTCCGAAAGCGCAACGAGCTCAAGCAGTTCTATGCGGTCCCCAATCAGCTCGCGGTCGACCGATACGACACCGACGGGAAGCTCACCAACTACCTGGTGGCCGCGGTCGAGCTGGACCCGGACAACACGCCGAACGACTGGGCCAACCGCCACCTCGTCTACACGCACGGCAACGGGTTGCTGTCCGCGCCCGCGGGCCAGGTCGACGAGGTGCTGACCGGCGCCGACCAGGCCAGCACGGGCTCGTCGGGCGGGCTGCCGGTCATGGCGACCAACACCATCGGCAAGGACGTCAAGGTGACGCAGCCGCGAATCTACTTCGGCGAGGTCATCGGCTCGGACCCGAGCTTCTACTCGATCGTCGGCGGCGCAGGCGGGCCGCGCGAGTACGACAACGACAACGACCACACCACCTACGCGGGCACGGGCGGGGTCTCCATAGGCAGCTGGCCGAGGCGGCTCGCGTACGCGATCAAGTTCGGTGAGCGGAACCTGCTGTTCAACCGTGACATCGACGCACAGTCCCGGATCATCTATCAACGCGACCCGCGCGACCGCGTCCGACAGGTGGCTCCGTTCCTCACGACCGACACCAAGACCTATCCTGTCGTAGACCAGAAGACAGGCCACATCGTGTGGGTCGTCGACGGCTACACCACGCTGCCCAAGTACCCGTACGCGCAGCAGACTTCGTTGCAGAACGCGACCGCCGAGCCAGGCATCAGACAGCAGCAGGGGCAGAGCACGGCGGGCCAGAACGGATTGCCGGCCAACGCGCGGACCCAGCCCGACGAGAAGATCGGGTACATCCGCAACTCGGTGAAGGCCACGGTCGACGCGTACGACGGCACCGTGCACCTGTACCAGGTGGACGACCACGATCCCGTGCTGAACGCGTGGAAGAACGTCTTCCCGGGAGTGGTACAGCCACGGTCGGAGATCCCACAGAGTATCGCCGACCATCTGCGCTACCCGGAGAACCTCTTCGAGGTACAGCGGGTGCTGATGCAGAAGTACCACACCGATGATCCGACCAGCTATCGCCAGGGCAACAACCTGTGGCAGTTGTCCACCTCTCCCGAGGACACCCCGGACCAGGGCGGGCCGCAGGCGCCGTACTATTCGGTCGCGTCCGGGCCGCAGAGCGGTACGGCGTACTTTCAGCTCTCGTCGCTGCTGCAGGCCCGCGACCAGGACTACCTGGCGGCGCAGATGTCGGTGTCCTCGTCTACGGCGACGTACGGGCAGATCACGGTGCGCGAGTTCGCGCGCGGCAGCGGGCTGGTCGACGGGCCGCGTCAGGCCGCCGGTCGTATGGACGCGTCCGGACCGGTGACGGCGGACCGCGCCAACATCAACGCGATCAAGCCGCAGTACGGCAACATGCAGGCCATCCCTCTCCAGGAGGGCGGAATGGTGTACGTGCGGCCGATGTACACCGACTCGGGCAACCAGGATCCGCCGAAGCTCATCAAGGTGCTGGTGCTCAACCCGGTGACCGGCGCAGCGGGCTATCAGCCGACGGTGGCCGCAGCGCTAAAGCAGGCGGGCTATCAGGGCGTGGACGCTGCGCTCAGCTCGGCCGCGAAGGGCGTCGCCGAGGCACCGGGCGCCGCGGCGCCATCCGGGGGTAACCCCGAGTCGTCGAGCGGTAACGAGGCCACGGTCCCCGGCCCGGGCACCGGGTCCGGTGACAGCCAGGCGGTCACCACCGCGGCGCAGGCCGTGACGAAGGCATGGGGGGATGTGGTCGCGGCGCAGAAGGCCGGTGACCAGGCCGCCGTCGGGGACGCGATGGCTCGGCTCGGCGACGCCGTGTCGAAGCTGCAGGCGGCCGAGCAGGCCCAGCAGCCGAAGTGACGCGATTCACCGTCGGGCATCGCATGCCCGTGCCCGACGGTGAATCGTGTCGCCGCAGGTCGGCGCGGTGATGCGGAAGTTGTTCAAGCGATTTGTGTTTCCGGCTCCCGCTCGCGTAATGTTGTGTTCACCAACGCGGGGTGGAGCAGCTCGGTAGCTCGCTGGGCTCATAACCCAGAGGTCGCAGGTTCAAATCCTGTCCCCGCTACCAAGGTTCATGAGGCCGGATCCGGATAACGGATCCGGCCTCATGTCTTTCCGTAGGGGCGGGGGACCGAGTAGAAGGCGGCGCATGCACACGTACACCCACCATGTGCGATACCACGAGGTAGACGGGCAGGGTTTCCTGTTCAACGCCCGGTACCTCGAGATCGCCGATGTCGCGATGACGGAGTTCCTGCGGGCGCTCGGGTGGTCGTACAGCGAGTTCCTGGCCTTGGGTGCGGACCCGTCTGTCGTGAGTGCGAAGCTCACGTTCTCCGCTCCCACGCGATTCGACGACCGGATCGACGTCGACGTCACGTGTCCGCACGTCGGGAACGCCAGCTTCGAACTGCACATGACGTTCACGCGTGACGACGATCCCGTCGCTCGCGTCGAGCTCGTCTACGTCAACGTGGATACCGAAGCCGCGGCTTCGCGGCCGCTCCCGGCAGCCGTCGCCGCCGGGCTGCGGTCCGTGGGCTGACTTCGCCGCTTGCCCGGAACCGCCGCGGGGGTGCCGAGCCGTCCGTACGGTCGATGGGACGGCACCGACGGCGAGTGGAGGGGCTCATGTATCTCGGAGCGCACGTGGGCGACCAGCCGGACAAGCTCGCCATAATCCAGGCCGACACAGGTGAGACACGCACCTTCACGGAGCTCGAGCAGAACTCGGTCCGCCTCGCCCGCCACCTCCAGGGCGCTGGTGTGCGGGTGGGCGACGTCGTCGCGTTCCTCTCTGACAACTCGCCCGAGGTGTTCGAGATATATTGGGCCACCCTGCGATCCGGCATGTACGTCACGGGCATCAATCACCACCTGACCGCTGCCGAGGCCGCCTACATCCTCTCCGACTGTGGTGCGAAGGCGTTGCTGGTGTCGGCGTCGAGGTTGCCGCTCGCCCGTGAGGTCGTCGAGCTGGTGCCGAACGTGAACATCAGGCTCGTCTTCGGCGGCGACGGTACCGATGCCGCCGGGTTCGGCTCCTACCGTGCGGCTCTGGCTTCGGCTTCGGCGGAACCACTGGCTGAACAGCCGCGCGGGTCGGACATGCTGTACTCGTCGGGAACGACCGGTAATCCCAAGGGAATTCGTCCCGCACTGACCGGGCGGCCGCTCGAGGACCCGCAAGGCGACACCATGTCCCTGGTGTTCGGCCGGCTCTTCGGGTTCGACCGCGACACCGTCTACTATTCGCCGGCTCCCACGTATCATGCTGCACCGCTGCGCTTCTCCGTCATGGCGAACGCCAACGGTGGAACCGTCGTGCTCGCTTCCCGGTTCGATGCTGAGGCGGCCCTCAGACACATCGATAGGTATCGCGCGACGCACAGCCAATGGGTGCCGACGATGTTCGTGCGGATGCTCAAGCTGCCCAGGGGTGTTCGCGATGGTTACGACCTGTCCAGCATGCGGGTGGCGATCCACGCGGCGGCGCCCTGCCCGGTCGAGGTCAAGCGCCGGATGATGGCCTGGTGGGGTCCGGTCCTCTACGAGTACTACTCGTCGACCGAATCGAACGGGGTCACCGTCGTCGGACCGGACGATTGGCTGGAGCGGCCCGGCACCGTCGGACGCGCAGGTCTGGGCGTGATCCACATCTGCAGCGACGACGGCGAGGAACTGCCTGTCGGGGAGGACGGAATCGTCTATTTCGAGCGGGACGAACGCCCTTTCACGTATCACAACGACGATGCCAAGACTGCGGATGCGACGCACCCGCGGAACCCGACGTGGACCACGACGGGCGATATCGGGCACGTCGACGACGGCGGCTTCCTCTACCTGACCGATCGAGCGGCGTTCACCGTCATCAGCGGTGGCGTCAACATCTACCCGCAGGAGATCGAGGATGCGCTCGCTCTGCATCCGGCGATCTACGACGTCGCCGTGATCGGCGTGGCCGACGAGGAGCTGGGGGAGGTGGTCAAGGCGGTCGTGCAGCCTGCGCCGGGCGTCGAGCCGACGGACAGCCTCGGAGACGAGATCCTCGCCTCGCTACGCGGGCGGATCGCGGACTTCAAGATTCCGCGTTCCCTGGACTTCACCGACGAACTACCTCGCAGCGCCACAGGCAAACTCGTGAAGCGCCTGCTGATCGAGCGTTACGGATAGCGCTTCGTCACGAACCGATCGACGAGAGCCGTCGACTCCGGCGTACCCACGGCGTAGGAGATCGATGCGGCTTCGACATCGAGCTGTTCGTTCAGTGGGCGATCCCACGACTGCCGCACCAGGCTCCGGGCCGCGCCGAGCGCCTGTGCCGGTCTTGCCGCGAGCGACGCCGCGGCCTGCCGGGCTGTGGCGACGACATCGTCGTCGTCGCACACTGTCGACACGATGCCCCACTCCTCGGCACGCGTGGCGGTGAGGGGCGCGGACGTCAGGATCAGCTCGAGAGCCCGACGCTGCCCGACGATGCGCGGTAGGAGCCATGACTGCCCGCCATCCGGAGTGAGGCCGACGGACGTGTACGCCGTGACGAACTTGGCGGACGCCCCGGCGACGACGAGATCCGCGCCGAGTACCAATGACAGCCCGATCCCAGCCGCGGCTCCCTGTACGCCGGCGACGACGGGTTTAGCGACGGTGTCCAGGGCACGGATGGCATCATGGGCGGTCCCCGCGAGCTCGGCCAGATAGTCGGAGCGATCCGCAGAGGCGGCCATCGCCGCGAGATCCCCGCCGCCGCAGAAGCGTTGGCCGGCGCCGAGTAGCAGCACGACGTTCACAGAATCGTCCGACGCCGCGCGTTCGACGTTGGTCTTCAGGGCGTGGGCGGTCTCGAGGTCGATCGCATTGGCCTCGGAGGGGCGGTTCAGGGTGAGCTCGGCGACCCCGTCGGCTGCCTCGTAGCGGACGAGGTCGTCGGGCTGGGCTGCGGTCACGGGTGCCTCCTGACTGGCTTGTTCTGCGGACGACGGTGACTGTAGCGGCCGGCGGTCCCATCCGACCGTTCCAACCCGGCTGCAGACCCGACTCCGCCGCTCGTGTATGGTTGCTGACGCCAACGCGGGGTGGAGCAGCTCGGTAGCTCGCTGGGCTCATAACCCAGAGGTCGCAGGTTCAAATCCTGTCCCCGCTACTAGATAACCGGCCCTGACCAGGGCGAAAGCACAAGACCTGGTCAGGGCCGCCGTGTGTGATGGGTACCCGGGGAGTTCCGGACTTGACCTCGAGTAAAGTTCACGTTCTAGCTTGTGGACATGGATGACCACTCTCGCCCCGCTCTCGATCTTCCCGATTCCGAGTCCGGTACTGCGGTCGAACGGCTCGTTGCCGCGCTACAGAGCGGATTCGACACGGGCGATGCCGATCGGTACGACTCGATGTTCGCCTCGGACGTCCTCTGGGGCACCCCGAAGGGGCACTGGCTGGCCGGATACGCGAACTTGAACCCTATTCATCGCGGGATGATGGGCGGAACGCCGGTGAAGCCCGCATCAAGGTTCGAGCCGGTGCAGGTCATCCGGCCGGCGCCCGGATTGGTGGTCGCCCAGATTCGCCGCGCGGCGCTCAACGGCGGATTCAGCGAGGTCGCCATGTACGTCATGGTCTTGCGTGATGGTGACTGGTGGCTCGCCGCTGCGCAGAACACTCCGGTGTCGGGCGTCCTGCCTCCGATCGGCCCGGAGTGACTCCCAGGACCCAGGGTGCGACGGACGGCGCCCGGTTGCGGGCTTTGTGACACCGTGCGCGGAGGCCTAGGCTCGCCAGGCGTGACGACCATTCGACCGTTTCTCATGTTCCAGGGTGGCCATGCCGCCGCGGCTATAGAGCTGTACCTGGGTGCGTTCCCCTCCGGCAGGCTGGTCTCCAGCAAGGAGCATGCCGCTCCGGCGACGGGGATCATGCTTGCGGAGATCGAACTCGAGGGGCAGCGAATCCTGTTGAGTGACAGTGCCGTCAAGCACGGCTTCGACTTCACCCCGTCGAGCTCGCTGTTCGTCGACGTCGAGAGCCGCGACGAGTTGGAGCGCCTGACAACGACGTTGGGCGAGGACGGTGTGACGTTGATGCCGCTCGGCGACTACGGCTTCTCCACGGCCTTCGCGTGGGTGAGCGATCGCTTCGGGGTGTCGTGGCAGCTCAACCTGCCGTGAGCTTCAGCCTTCTGCGACCCGGCGCTCGACGAGCCGGAAAGTTGCAGTGTCGAAGGCGACTATGCGAGCCTCCTCGACGGCGCACGGCGTGGTCGACAGTGTCTCGACCGCGGTGTCGATCGCATCGTCCAGCGGCCAACCGTAGACGCCCGCACTGATGAGTGGAAACGCGACGCTGCGCGCCCCGAGCTCGTCGGCGACCTCCAGAGACCGTCGGTAGCATGAGCTGAGAAGGCTCCGATCCGTTTCTCCCGCACGATGATTCGGTCCGACGGTGTGGATCACCCAGCGCGTGGGCAGGTCGCCTGCTGTGGTCCAACCCGCGTCGCCGGTGGCGAGACCGCCGGGAAACCGGGCGATGCAGTCCGCGAGCACGGCGGGGCCGCCGGCCCGGTGGATAGCGCCGTCGACCCCGCCGCCGCCGCGCATGCGCCGGTTCGCGGCGTTGACCACCGCGTCCACCTCCGCCCGGGTGATGTCGCCCTGAACCGCTGTCACCGTCGGGAATGCCATGCAATTCATGGTGTCACGGGACAAGGGCGCGCACGACGTCTATCGTGTCGGCCTCGGCAGCGGTCTTGTCCGGCCGGTAGCGCAGCACCCGAGCGAAACGTAGCGCCACGCCGCCGGGATAGCGGCGGCTGACCTGCACGCCATCGAGTTCGATCTCGACGACGATCTCCGGCCTCACATACACCGCGTGTGCATCGCGAGAGCGCTCAAAGCGCGGGAACTCCTCCGTCTGCCACGCCAGCAAGGCGTCGGTCAGCCCCTTGAACGTCTTGCCCACCATGATCGGATCGCCGCCGTCGGGGTCGCGAGCGCCGAGGTGCAGGTTGGACAGCAACCCCGTGCGCCGCCCGTAGCCCCACTCCGCGCCGAGTACGACGAGGTCGAGCGTGTGCGACTGCTTCACCTTCTGCCAGGCTCGTCCCCGGCGACCGGCGGCGTACGGCGAGTCGAGTGCCTTCACCATCACCCCCTCGTGTCCGGCGTCCAATGCCGCGTGCAGGTGTTGCGCGGCCTCGTCGACGGTCGGCGACGTCAGCGATGGAATGAGTTGGCCCGCTGCGACGTCGGCGAGCACAGCGCGGCGGTGCGAGAGAGGCTCGTCGAGCAGGTCGACTCCGTCCAGGTGGAGGCAGTCGAAGAAGAAGGGGCGCAGTGCGGCCTCGCCTTCGTGAGCACCGAACCGGCTCATCGTCTCCTGGAACGGTCGAGGCCGCCCAGCGTCCGTCAGGGCGAGGGTCTCGCCGTCGAGGACCACCGACGTGCACGGTAGAGAACGCGCCAGCTCGACGATCTCGGGCACGGCGGCTGTGATGTCGCGGAGGGTGCGCGTGAAGACGCGGACGTCGGGACCGTCGCGGTGAACCTGGATGCGTGCACCGTCGAGCTTGAACTCGACGCTGACATCTCCCAACTCCTCGACGGCGGACACGATGTCCTCGGCCGGGGAAGCAAGCATCGGCGACACACCGCGTCCGACCTCCAGGCCGAATCCCGCGAGAGCTTCCGTGCCGCCGCCGGTGGCCGCCGCCGCGGTGTCCGGCAGGGAACCCGACAGCATAGCCGCGCGCCGCACGGCGTCGACGGGTACTCCGGTGGCCACGGCGACGGCTTCCGTCATCACTCCCGCGAGCGCGCCCTGCCGCAGTTCGCCCGTGAGCAGACCGATCAGGAACTGCTGTTCGGGCTGTGTCGCGCGCCCCAGCAATTCGGTCACGAGCGCGCCGCGCCGCGCTGTGGAGCCTGCGCCCGTGGCCCCGGCGAGTGCGGTCAGTGCCGAGTCCACCTCGGCGACGGTGAGTGACGGTGTCTGCGCTGCCGCGGTCCGGTGCTTCGCCAGGGTGCGCCACCCCGTTCCGATCCGTCCCTGGGGGAGTGCGCCGGCGAGCCACGAGACGACGACCGGAACCTCGTCCCGTTCGGCCGCGCGGACGACGGCCGAGAGCGTAGAGATCTTGGCTTTGCGCGAGCGGGTGGCGCCGACTTCGGCGGATGCGGTGACGACGGAGGCGAGCAGCACACCGCCATCTTGCCTGCGTTCATCACGGATCGGGTGCGCTCGCAAGGGTTGCGCGCGGGTCGCGCGTGAAGGTCAACCCGCGGTGACTCTCGTCACCGCGGGTTGACCTCGACTGCGGTTGAGGGACGAACCTCGCCCTCATGCATATCGCGATTGCGCTCCCGAGCCATGTCGACGGGTTCGACGTGGCCGACATTCCCGACTGGGCTCGGACAGTGGAGCAACTCGGTTTCGACGCTCTGTCGTTCACGGACCGGCCGTCGTGGACCACGTCCGAGCCGCTGACGTCACTGGCTGCGGCAGCCGCGGTGACGCGGCGGATCGGCCTGCTCACCAGCGTTCTGCTTGCGCCTCTCTACGTCAACGCCGGCCTCTTCGCGACAGCCACCGCCACCATCGATCGGCTTGCGGGACAGGGCAGGCTCCGCCTGGGGCTGGCTCCGGGCGGCCGCCCCCAGGACTACACCGGCGCACCGGTCGACTTCGCAGACCGGGGGCCTGCATTCGACAGCTGGCTCGAGCGGGTGCGTGAGACGTGGGCGGGCACCAACCAGCTGGGACCGCGTCCTGCCACTCCGGGTGGGCCGCCCCTGCTCTTCGGGGGCTCGTCGACACCGACCGTGCGTCGGGTCGCCACCCACGGCTCGGGGTGGATCGGCGGCGGCATGACACCCGAGCAGGTGGCGGACTTCATCACCCGACTGAATGCGTCGTTCGCCGACGCCGGACGTGTCGGCCGGCCACACGTAGCCGTGTCGGTCATGACCAGCATCGGACCCGACGCTCCGGGAACAGGTGTCGACGCCGTCGCCGGCTATTACGAAGATCTGGGAGCAGAGTTTCGCGATTCGGCAGTCGCCGGTACCTTGACCACCGTCACGGCGTTGCGCACGATCGCCGACGCGTATTCGCGCGTGGGGGTCGATGAACTCATCCTCACGCCCAACCACCCTGAACCCGACACGCTGGGTCATCTGCGCGATGCGCTGGCCTGACCCGGACGGATCGGCAGGGTGGCCGGTGTCCAGGCGTGGAGGTATCTGCGGAGGAAGGGGGTAGGTGATCTCAGTCGAAGCGGAAATCGGCGAAGTCGAAACCGGGCGCAACGATGCAACTGACGAGCACGTACTCGTCAGCGCCTGGCCGAGCGGACTGGACGACCCCGCCGGGCACCACGGCCTGCAACCGCTGTCCGCGCTCCACATCCGGACCCAGCGTGATCTCCTCACTCCCGATGTTCAGCAGTAGCGGACCGCCTCGATGCCACAGCCAGAGCTCATCCGAACGCACCGCGTGCGGTGCGGATTCATCGCCCGGCATCAACAAGAAGTGAATCGCGGTCGCCACTGATCGCTTCCCGTCGTACCCCTCGGGATCAAATTCCATCGGGCTGCGCCAGGTTTCCCGAAACCAGCCGCCCTCGGGATGCGGCTCTAGGTCGAGCGCGACGGCCAATGCCGGTCTGACCACAATGCTCTCCTCTGTTCTCGATCTCTTCGTGCTCTCGCGCGCCAGGAGCGGGGCTCGTTTAGCGAGCTGACATCGTGCCGGCCGGCACGTGGCCACGAGTGCGACGGACGCCCGGTCGCACCAACCGCTCAGTCTCCAGTCTCCAGTCTCCAGTCTCCAGTGAACTCGACGGTGAACAAGCCCGTCGCGTGCCCGAGGCCCTCGTATCGCCTATCTCACGGCCGAGACGACGCGGGCCTTCCTGCGGCGGCGAGCGAGAACAGTGAGGAGGGCCAGGAGCGCAACCGGCTCACCGACCGACTCGGAGCTGACGGTCAGAGACCTCCTGGCAACGCCCGACCGGACTACCGTCGCGACGGTAGCGCCGTCAGGGGAGGTCAGTTCGGAGGGTGCCAGACCTCGGCCCTGCCGCAGGCGGTAGGGACCGCCGGGTGCGTCGATGGTCCAGGCGCCGATACCGGTCCTGATCGCGGTAACGGCGCCGGTGCCGCTGCGGAGAGACGTGGCCGACCTCGAGCGCGTGAACTCGTAGCTCGTGACGCCGCGTGCGAGGGTGCCCCCAGACCGCAGGAAGCGGGAGGTGACTCGGCCGAGACCGCCACGCGCGGTTTCGATCTCGAAATCGAGGCCCGCGCGGCGGGCGGTCATGTCGAGGGTCATGGGTGCTCCTATCAGTGAGTGAGGGCCGGAACGATGATGAACAAGCCGATGCTGGAGACCGAATCGAACGTGATGTGCAGGGCGATGCCGGGCCAGACGGACCCGGTCCTTCGGCGAAGCTCCGCTGCGGGCAGCCCGACGAGGACTGCTGAGACCATCAGGAGCGGCTTGCCGTGCATGAGGGCGAACACGAGGGTGCTGCCGAAGACGCCGGCGATCGCTCCATACCGCAGCAACACCGTCGTGACGACGCCGCGGAAGAACAGCTCCTCACCGATCGGTGTAAGCACGCCGAGAAGGAGGAACGACACCGTCACGGCGGCCACTCCGCCGGAACTGGCTGTGGACCAGCCCTCTTGGCCGGTGGTGGTCTGCCCGAACAGTGCTGTGTAGACCATCGTCGCCGGGATCTTGAGGACCGTGACGGCGATCCCACCGGCGATCCCGACGACGATCCAGTTGCGCGATGTGCGGATCACGCCGAAACTTTGTGCCCGCCGGATGCGGAGGAGGACTGCCGCAGCGAAGCCGCCGCCTGCGACGACGGCAGACAGCGCGGACATGAACACGGCCAGTGTCGTATCGCTGAGGTGCATCGAGAACGCGATACGGGCCAGGCCGATCTCGAGGACCAGCAGGACGCAGAGGCCGATGGCGAGCTCAGGCCAACCGGGCCGTCGAACCGACATGCGGGCCGACGACGTGGAGGGCACTGCGGGTGGAGCATGCATGGATGGATACCGTTCTGACGAGTTGTGATTCACGACTCGAGGGCGGTCGCGACGCGGATCAGAACGTCGATCTGCGCGCGGTTGTAGATGTCGCGCAACGCCTTACCGATGTCGCGTGCGGTATCGGGCGGGGTCGATGCCGACGGACTCCGACGGCGCGCGACGCGCGCGGCGGGCAGCATCCGCACCGCAAGGGCCTCGCGGGTCGCCTCGTCGGCGTCCTCGGGCAGGGCCTCGAAGTCGGCGTCGGGGTCCGGATCCGCATCAGAGCCCGCGTGCGAACCAGGAGTGCTCAGCCACTCCTTCAATCCCTCTCGGCGCTCCTCTGGAAGTAGCTGGTTCATGACCGACAGCGCAGTCTTATCCGATTCCGTCAGCACGACACCGGATTCGGGGACCCTGAAGCCCGGTGGGACGCCTCCCCGTACCTCGTCGACGAGAACCGCCTTCAACTCCCTACGGATGCGCTGCAGTTGCTCGATCCGGTCGGCGATCTCCGCGTCGAGCGAGTCGAACAACTCCTCGGCTACGCGTCCATCCGAGTCGATCTCCTTGATCTGCGCGAGCGTGAACCCGAGTGCGGTGAGGCGCCGGATCTGCAGTAGACGGACCAGGTGTGCCGCCCCATAGGACTTGTACCCGTTCGACTTTCGCTCGGGCATCGGCAACAGCCCGACTTCGTGGTAGTACCGCACCGCGCGGACACTCACCTCCGCGAGACGTGCTACCTCAGTGGTGCTCCACCCCATCGCTACTCCCTCGGCTCGCTTTCGACATTCCCCGATCGGCCGGATCTCGGCCCACACGTAGTAGAAACCCTGACGCCACGGCAGGGGCAAGCCCCTCGGACTGAACGCGCGCGTCCGCGCGCCCGCAGCCGACTGCAGCTCACGCACCTCATCTGTCGAAATCGGCACCCTCGTACAACATCCGCCCTGTTTCGGACGTCGGAATCAGGGCCTCTCGGAGTGCCGCTCTGGGCGACCATGGGACAGCGCCGCGGCTCCAGCCGGGGTTACACGGTGAATGGTTGTCGCGAGATCGACGAACGAGTGGATCCGTGGGGTCGTGCGCCCGGTGTGCCACGCGAGTACTCGACGGTTCGGCGGCATGTCGATCACCGGCAGGACGGTCAGGCCCGCCGGGGGTTCGTGATCGAGCAGGGTCATGCCGACCGTGCCGTTCCACAGCACGGACTGCTGGCATTCCTGGACTGTGTGCACGACCGGGCCCTGTCTGGGACGGCCGCCATGCCAGTACGACTGCCAGAGTGGGTCCGTGCCCTCGGGGAAGCGGAACCAGCGACGGCGGGACAGATCGGCCAGCGTCAGCCGACGACGGCGGGCCAGCGGGTCGTCGGTACGCAGCAGCGCACCCACCGGTTCGGTGCGCAGTTCGGTTACCGCGAGGCCGGTCTCGTCGAACGGTGCCCTGGTCAGCGCTACGTCGACCAGCCCGGTACGTAGCCCGCAGGTGGGATCGGTCAAATCCGTCCCACGCACCCCGATGTCGACGCCGGGGTGCAGGCGGCGATAGGTATCGGCCAGCTGTGCCCAGTGCGAATCGGCGTTGTCGCCGAGGATGCCGACGGTGATACTCGCATCGCCGGCGGCAGCGGCCACGCGCCGCCGTAGCCGGTCGGTCTGGTCGAGTAGGGCACGGGCCTCCTCGAGCAGTACTGCCCCGGGCGGGGTGAGTGCGACACCCGTAGAAGAGCGGCGGAACAGTTGAGCGCCCACGTCGGTCTCCAGTCGCCTTATCGCGCGACTGAGCGGTGGCTGGCTCATGTGCAGCCGGGCTGCGGCGCGGCCGAAGTGCAGTTCCTCTGCCACGGCGACGAAATAGCGCAACGTCCGCAGCTCCATGCTGGCACGATACTCACACGGTATCGGCGCCACCCAACGGATCTTGGACTCTGCCCGCTTCCGGACGGTGCTATGGAGACATGAGCGAGAACCACCAGACCACACCGACACCATCCGGCGACACCGCCCACGACGTCACCGCGGGGACGCTCGTGATGGTCCCGCCCGGCGCGCCGCACACCTTCGCGAACCTCACCGATCAGCCTGCGGTGATGCTCAGCACCTTCACCCCCTCGTACTACGTGCAGTACTTCCGCGATCTGCAGGACGCCCATCGCGATGGCCGCGCGCCGACTCCCGAGGAGAACCTCGAGATCATGAGTCGATACGCCACCGAACCCGCGCCCGACCACGACACCGACCGGCTGGCATGATCATCGCCTATTGGTTCGTCGGCGGCTTGCTGGCCGTGTTCTACCTCTACGCTGGCGGCCTGAAGGTCCTTCGCAGTCGAGAACGGTTGCGGCCGATGATGGCCTGGGTGGACGACATGCCCATGCCTATGGTCCGGGGCATCGGATCTGTGGAACTGCTCGGCGCGGTCGGCCTCATCCTGCCGCCACTGACCGGCTTGGCGTGCGGGCTTGCGCCGGCCGCAGCAACGGGATTCGTCGTTCTGCAGGTCGCGGCTATCGTCGTACATCTCCGCCGCGGGGACCGAGCGATCGCCCTCAACATCGGTCTCCTGGTCGCCGCCTGCGCGGCCGCCTGCCTGGCCACCGCGTGGCAGTGAGGTCCTCGGATGGCGGCGGTCCCGCGCCCCGCACGCGGGACGGCTTGTCTCGAGTTCTTTGGAAAGGTGGGGTCGATCGCCCCGTCGTTGCCGCCGGTTCGATGAGCGCGGCGGCGTACGGGGCCGGGTCGACGTCGGTCGCGCAGTACTGGCGTGACCGCGCGCGACAGTGCCCGCCTGACACTCGAGCGACGAACGCCGAGGGCGGCTGGATCGGATGATCCAGCCGCCCTCGGCGTTATGAAGATCTGGGCGAGAGCCCGGGCTTATCAGCCGCGCGCGCCGCACACCGGCCATGCGCCGATGCCCTGCGAAGCAAGAACGTTCTCAGCGACGCGGATCTGCTCGGCACGCGAGGCGTTCGCCGCCGAGCCGCTGCCGCCGTTGGCGTTCCAGGTCGACTGGGTGAACTGCAGGCCGCCGTAGTAGCCGTTGCCGGTGTTGGTGGCCCAGTTGCCGCCGGACTCGCACTGCGCGATGGCGTCCCAGTCGACGCTGGAGGCGTTGGCGGAGCCGGCGCCCAGAGCGATCGGAGCGGCGATCAGCGCGCCGGAGACGGCCATCATGCCCATGGTCTTGCGGATGTTCTTCAAGGGGATTCCTTTCGCCGTGCGCGCACCACGAACGAAGCCCTTCGGGCTACGTCACAAGGGGGAAGTCATGTGGACCGTGCCTTCTCTGTCGGGCACGGCAGTGGGAGCAGCAAGAGGTCGCTGCCGCAGGGGAGGTTCTGTGCCTCTCGTCCTACTTGCCGGCGCGGGCTGTACTCGATGGTCGCCCTGTCGCGCCGGTCCCACTCACACGCGGTGTCGCGGATTCAGTTGTTCGGGTCCCGTTGACCGGGTCGAGAAAGACAGTAGGGGGCGGCCGGAGCGGTTGTCATCCGTGTGTCGGACTAACCACTTTTTGATAACAGCTTGGTCACGGTGCGCTGCGAAATGCGTATGTGCAGGTCATCGGCCAATTCGTAGCATCTTCCCAGAAACGCCTCCTACCAGCGGAAAGTGATGTAGAACACGGCGATTTTGTGGCGGCCGGCACCATCTGAAGGTCACGATACGGTGACGGATCATCGATTCGTACAGCGTCCGACGGGGATTCGTCGACGGCCCCGGTGAGGCCCCTAACGCCGTACGAGTGTGCCTCGGGGGCCGCTCGGCGGGAGGGTGACCGCTTCGCTGTGGCACACCTCCCAGCTGCCCGTGCCGTCGGCTGTGGGGATGCGAGTCGGTTGTGGGTTCCGAGTCCTGCCGCGAACGGCGGGCGTCCGCGCTGCGTGCGGCCTGCTTTGGGGGGGAACGGTGGATTCGTGCGTCATCTCACTCGAATCCGTTCGTATGGCAGAAGTCACGGCTGTCTCCAATCCCCCCGGGAAGAAGCTCCGGAGACGACGAACGCCGCCCGGACATCATGTCCGGGCGGCGTTGCGGCGCAGCGCTTCTACTTCAGCTGTGAGCTGTTCAGGTCCAGCTGGCGCCGAGCGATGATCAGCTGCTGGATCTGCTGCGTGCCCTCGAAGATGTCCAGGATCTTCGAGTCGCGGGCCCATTTCTCGATGAGCGTGCGCTCCGAGTATCCGACCGTGCCTGCCAGCTCCACGGCCTTGAGCGTGACATCGGAGCCGGTACGGCCGGCCTTGGCCTTGGCCATGGACGCCTGCTTCGAGTTCGGGATCTTGTTGTCAGCCATCCATCCCGCCTTCAGGGTGAGCTGATAGGCAGCCTCCCAATCGGATTCGAGACGGATGAACTCTGCGGCGGCGTACGACTGCGAGTTCACCGGGGCGTCGTAATCGATGGTCACGCCCGCATCCTCCAGTACGTCCCGTAGCTCCTCGAGCGCACCGCGGGCACAGCCGATCGCCATGGCGGCAACCAGGGGCCGCGTGTTGTCGAAGGTCTGCATCACGCCCGCGAAGCCCTTCTCGACGTTCACCTCGGGACTGCCGAGGATGTTGTCGAAGGGGATGCGGCAGTCCTCGAAGCGGATCTCTGCGGTGTCGGACGCCTTGATCCCGAGCTTGTGCTCGAGCCGCGCGACCGTGACGCCAGGGTGGTCGCGGGGCACGACGAACGACTTGATGGCCGCACGTCCCGCGCTCTTGTCGACAGTCGCCCACACGACGATGTGGTCGGCACGGGCGCCCGATGTCACGAAGATCTTGGTGCCGTTGAGAACCCACTCGTCGCCGTCGCGCACGGCTGTGGTGGTGACGGCCGCCGAGTCCGAACCGAAACCGGGCTCGGTGATCGCCATCGACGCCCACACCTTGCCGAACCGCTCCAACTGCTCGTCGGTGGCGACTGCGGCGATCGCCGCGTTGCCGAGGCCCTGGTAGGGGAAGGCGAGCATGAGACCGACGTCGCCCCAGCACATCTCGATCGCGTTGATGATCGATTCCATGGTGCCGCCGTTGCGGGCGCCTGCTGCGGGGTCTACGACGGGCTTGGGCTTGTCGGGGTCCTCGCCCTTGCGATCGCCGCTCGAGCCCGACGGTGCCTGTCCCGCTGCGGCCAGGCCGTCGTAGAGGGCGGACGCGGTGTCGAGTTCCTTCGGCGGCTCGTGCTCGGCGATGTCGTACTTGCGGGCGATCGGCCGCAGGATCTCGGCCGCCGCCTGATGCGTCATCTCGACCGACGCCTTGAGCTTCTTGGGCAGTTCCAGATTGATTGCCATGAGAGAGAAGTCTTTTCGTGAGAAGGGATGAGCAGGCTTACAGGACGACGATGCCCTCGGCGATGCCGACGGCCCGCAGGTCGCGGTACCAACGCTCCACCGGATGCTCCTTGGTGTAACCGTGGCCGCCGAGCAATTGGACGCCGTCCAGGCCGATCTTCATGCCCTTGTCCGTTGCGAACCGCCGCGCAAGCGCCGCCTCGCGGCCGAACGAGAGCCCCTGCTCGGCGCGCGCGGCACCGCGCCACACCAGCAGCTCCAGACCGTCGATCTCGGTCGCCATGTCGGCCACCGCGAACGCGACCGCCTGACGGTGCGCGATCGGCTCGCCGAACGCCTCGCGCTCCTTGACGTACGGGGTCACGTAATCGAGGACCGCGCGGGAGGTGCCGAGCGCGAGGGCCGACCAACCGAGCCGCGCGAGCCGCACGACGTCGGTGTAGTTCTTGGCGGCGGTGTCCCGGTCTACCTCGCCGAGCAGCGCGGCGTCGGGAACCTTGACGGTGTTCAGGTTCAGTCGGCCGAGCGAAGCGGCCCGCAGGCCCATGCTCGGGTCGCCCTCGACGACGACGCCCTCGGTGCCGGACTCGACGATGAACAGGGCGGGCGTGCCTTCGAGATCCGCACCCACGATGAACAGCTCTGCCGAACCGGCCTCGGGCACAAGCGACTTGACGCCGTTGAGGATGTAGCCGCCCTGCGTGCGAGTCGCCTTGGTCGCCAGGGTGAACGGGTTGAACAGGGCCGTCGGCTCGCTGATGACGACCGAGGCCTGGGGCACCTTCTCGCCCGCGAACTCGGGCAGATACGTGCGCTGCTGGCCGTCCGACCCGAATTGCGCGAGCGTCACAGCGACGCCGCTCGGGGCGAGGATCGGAAGCGCGAGGCCCATGTCGCCGTAGGCGAGTGCCTCGGCGACGAGCGCGTTCGTGACGACGCCACGGTCGGTGCCGGCGCCCTCGAGCTCCTCGGGGATGTTGATCAGGGTGATGCCTAGCTCGGCGGCGCGGGCACCCAGGTCCTCGGGGGTCTTCGTAGCCTCGTCGGCGTCGTGTGCCGCGGGCCGCAGGATCTCTGCCGCGAAGTCCTTGATCGTGTCCACGATCATCTTCTGGTCCTCGTCGGGCGTGAGGTCGTAGTTCGACCGCGTGCTCGATGTGAGGCGCTGGGGCTTACCGGCGCTACCCACCTTCTTGAAGGTGCGGTTCGCGGCGCCGAGTGCCTTGAATCCGTGCTTGGTGCCCTCGAAGGCGGCCTTATTGACCAGGCCCGTGAGTCCGCGCTTCTGCACGAACGGGGACTGGACGATAGCCATCAGGCCTCGGATCAGCTGCCCTGTCGGGTTGCGCGGGATCGGGTTCTTCCCAATGGCGCTCGTGTCGCGGGGATCGGTTGACGTGCTCATCTCCACCATCTGCCTGTCGTGTGACGGATGCGCGGAAACGACTGATCCCGCGCGTCTCGTCACGAACTTACTCCAAAGTCAGGTTAGACCTTACTCCCGAGTAAGAACAGGCGCGGTGCAAAGCAGCCCGATCAGGTGTGACCTGTCACCCCAGGCGCTCGACGGCGAGTGTGTGCAGCGCCGGCGTGCTCGCCAGCGCAGATCCCCGGTGGGGCCCGGGCTCGCCGGAGACGGACGAGAACACGCCACCCGCCTCGCGCACCAGGATGTCGAGGGCAGCCAGGTCCCATAGGGACACCTCGGGCTCGACAGCCAGGTCGACCGCACCCTCGGCGACGAGGCAGTAGCTCCAGAAATCGCCATACGAGCGCACCCGCCACGCCGCGTCGGCGAATGCGAGGAACCGCTCGCGCCCGGCGGCGTCCCAATACGACAGGTCGGAGTAGGAGATCGAGGCCGACGCCAGGTCACTCACCTCGGATACGTGGATGGGGCGTGGCTCGCCGCCGTCGAATGTGGTGTAGGCGCCTTTGCCGGCCGCTGCGTACCACCGTCGACGCAGAGCAGGCGCCGATACGACCCCTACGACCGGGACCCCGTCCTCGAGCAACGCGATGAGGGTCGCCCACACGGGCACGGACCGGACGTAGTTCTTGGTGCCGTCGATCGGGTCGAGGACCCACTGTCGTCCCGAGAACACCGCCTCGCCGCCGAACTCCTCGCCCAACAGAGCATCGCCGGGGCGCGCGGTCGCGAGCCGCTCGCGCAACGTGGTCTCGACCGCGATGTCTGCGTCGGACACGGGCGTGAGGTCGGGCTTCGAGTCGACCCGCAGGTCCAATGCGCCGAACCGCGACTCGGTGATCGCGTCGGCGGCGTCGGCGAGGCCGAGTGCGAGTTCGAGATCTTCGGTCGGCACGGCGGAGGACGGCGATGTGCTGCTCGACATGACCAGAACGGTAGTGCAGCGGCCACGCGGGGGCTTCGCCCACGTCGGCGCCGAGACGCGCACGCCGCGCCGCCTGGGCGGTCGCTTCTGCCGACAACGGCTAGCCTGGGTGGAGAAGTCGAATCCGGCAAAGGAGGCGTTCCGTGATGACGTTCGTGTGGATCCTGATCATGCTCGGGGTCCTGGCCATGCTGTTCGTGACCTGGCAGCGGTCCCGTTCGGGCGGCGGGCGAACGATGGCCTCCAAGCCCGGGCTCGAACAGGGGACGCTGACTCTGACCGGCGTCACGGACCGCCCCCTGGACGGAGACCGCAACGGCGACGCCTTCGTGACGGTCACCGGCACCGTTACCGGGCCCTCGACTGCGCCCACACCCGTCTACCTGACCTATGCGATGAAGCTCGGCGCGAGCTGGCCCGAGGTCGGCGACGAGGTCCCGGTCGTCTACAAGGTCGGCAAGGTCGAGAGCAGCTGGAAGTTCGGCACCCTCGCGCCGCCTATGTGACCTGTGGCCGGGCTACGTCGTCAGCAGCCGGTACAGCCCGATCAACCCGACGACCACGATGATCGCGCGCAGCGCGTTAGGCGACAGGGTACGGCCGAACTTCGAGCCCAGCGCGCCGCCGAACAACGAGCCGATCGCGATCATGGCCGCCACGGGCCAGTCGATCCGGTCCCACGCCACCGCCAGGTAGGTCAGCGCCGCGACCACGTTGACGAGCAGGGACAGTAGGTTCTTCGCCGCGTTGAGGCGTTGCATGTCGTCGTGCAGGAGCACGCCCATCACCGCGATGAGGAGGATGCCCTGCGCGGCGGTGAAGTAGCCGCCGTACACGCCGACGGCGAACGTGCCGGCAACGAGGGCGCCGAGCCGTGCCGTGGTGAGGGTCGGGTCACCGTCGGCGCGGGCCGCGGCGGCGCGCTGGATACGCGGCCCCACGATCACCAGAATCAGTGCGAGCACCAGAAGTACGGGGACGACGGACTCGAATACCGTCTCGGGCAGGTGCAGCAGCAGGTAACAACCCAGCAGCGCGCCGAGCAGCGATGCCGGCGTCTGCCAGCGCAACCGCGAGCCCTGCCCGGCAAGTTCTCGGCGGTAGCCCCATGTGCTGGACACTCCGCCGGCCACGAGGCCGATCGCGTTGCTGATGGTCGCCGTCACGGGCGGCACGCCGAACGATACGAGCGTCGGGAATGTGATGAGCGTGCCGCTACCGACCAGGGAGTTGATGAAACCTGCGCCGGCCCCGGCGACGAGCACGATCAGCAGCTCCCACCCGGTCATGCGCCTGGACTCTAGTTGCGTCTCGGAGGTGTCCGTGGACGCGGGTATTCTGGCCGCCGTGCAACCAGACGTTTCCGCTGACATCGAGAGCCTCGAGACCACCCTGCAGACCGTGGAGAAGGTCCTGGACCTCGAGGAGCTCCGCCGGAACGTGGATGAGCTGGAGCAGAAGGCCGCCGACCCGGAGCTGTGGAACGATCAGGCCAACGCGCAACAGGTGACCAGCCAGCTGTCGCACCTGCAGGCGGAGCTCCGACGGGTTACCGACCTGCGGCAGCGGCTCGACGATCTGCCCGTCCTCTACGAGCTCGCCGAGGCCGAGGAGGGAGACGACCGCACCGCGGCGCTCGCCGACGCGGACTCGGACCGCGCCCAGCTACGTACCGAGGTCGAGGCCATGGAGGTCAAGACCATGCTGTCGGGCGAGTACGACGCCCGCGATGCGCTGGTCAACATCCGCGCGGGCGCCGGCGGTGTCGACGCCGCGGACTGGGCCGAGATGCTCATGCGTATGTACATCCGCTGGGCGGAGAAGCACGGCTACGGTGTCGAGATCTACGACACCAGCTACGCCGAGGAGGCGGGGCTCAAGTCCGCGACGTTCACCGTCAAGACGTCGTATGCCTACGGCACGCTGTCCGTCGAGATGGGGACGCACCGCCTCGTACGCATCAGCCCGTTCGACAACCAGGGGCGTCGGCAGACGTCGTTCGCAGAGGTCGAGGTACTGCCCGTCGTCGAGACCACCGACCACATCGACGTCGACGAGAACGACGTGCGTGTCGACGTGTACCGCTCGTCCGGTCCGGGTGGTCAGTCCGTCAACACCACCGACTCGGCCGTGCGTCTCACGCATATACCCACCGGCATCGTCGTCACCTGCCAGAACGAGAAGTCGCAGTTGCAGAACAAGGTCTCGGCCATGAAGGTGCTGCAGGCCAAGCTGCTCGAGCGCAAGCGGCAGGAGGAGCGCGCCGCGATGGATGCGCTCAAGACCAACGAGGGCGCGTCGTGGGGTAACCAGATGCGCTCCTACGTGCTGCATCCGTATCAGATGGTGAAGGACCTGCGAACCAACTACGAGGTCAACAACCCGACGTCGGTGCTCGACGGCGATCTCGACGGCTTCATCGAGGCGGGGATCCGCTGGCGCATGAACGGTGACGACGCTGCTTAGCGCCTCCGTGCTGCATGCGAGCCGTTACGCTCCCAGCTTCGACGGCTGGGAGGCGGTGCTCGTCACGCACCTGCTCCCGATCATCATGTGGTCGCTCGCGGCTGTGCTCGCGAACCGCTTCGTCAACTGGGCCTCGGCGCGGGTCACCTCCCGGATCGACTCGGAGTTCCGGTACTCGGACTCTCTCGTGCGCACCGAATCGGCGAAGCATCAGCACGCGGTGATCCAGGTCGTCAGCTGGGTCGCGATCGCGATCATCTACATCATCGCGGCGTACAACATCATCCATGCCTTCGGCGTCCCGATCTCCGCGTTGGTCGCCCCGGCCACCGTCATCGGCGCTGCCGTGGGCTTCGGAGCCCAGCGCGTCGTGCAGGACCTGCTCGCCGGGTTCTTCCTCATCACCGAGAAGCAGTACGGCTTCGGTGATGTCATCGAGCTGACCATCACGGGCGGCTCGGAGGCGGAGGGCACCGTCGAGGACGTGACCCTGCGCGTCACCAAGCTGCGCAATGCCGACGGCGAGGTCATCACGGTTCCCAACGGGCAGATCCTCAAGGCGACCAACCTCTCCAAGGACTGGGCACGTGCTGTCGTGGACATCCCGGTGCCCAAACAGGTGGACATGGGTCGCGTCAACGAGCTCCTGCACCGCGTAGGGGAGCGGGCGTTCGCGGACCCGTTCATGTCGACGCTGCTGCTCGACGAGCCGACCCTGATGGGCGTCGAGTCCATCGACATCGACCATATGAATCTGCGCATGGTTGCGCGGACACTGCCGGGGAAGCAGTTCGAGGTGGGCCGCAACCTGCGCGAGCGCATCGTCCGCGCCCTCGCGACGGCCGGGATCAGCGTAGACGCCACGACCCAGCACATGGATCCAGAGGCCCCGCGCGTCGAGAACGAGACGGAGGGCAGCCGATGAGCCGGGAGCAGCGGCCCCTGCGGCCGCCGTTCTGGAGCCGTATCCCCAAGCACATCCGCGGCACCCGGATCCGCACGAGTACGGCGGTCCTGGTGATCGCGTGGGTGCTCTGCGCGTACGTCTACCTGGTGCTCAAGCCAGACGTGCAGCCGGTGACCGCGCCCGCGCGCCCGGCGCAGACGGCGACCGAGGAGTACGTCCCGACGCCCGAGACGAGCTACGCGCCGAGCACCACGCGATCCGTTCGTCCGAGCAGGTCGACCGAACCGTCCGACTCCCGGTCCGCCTCGGCGAGCTCCGGCGTGTCGGAATCCGGCGAGCCGCAGAGCGGCAGCGAGCTCCCGTCGGGCGCCCGGGAGTCCGGGACCGACGGTGCCTCGCCCACCACGGGTGATACCGGCGGCCTGGGGCCTACGGCAGCGCCCGGCGCGACCGCCGGGGAGTCCACCGAGACCGGCACGGAGGTGCCACCCAGGACTTCACCTCCGCCGCGCTGAACCCGGGCGTGGTTACACTGGGCGACCGTGATCAGCGTCCAGAACGTCAGCATGAAGTACAAGTCGTCGGCGCGTCCTGCGCTGTCGGACCTGTCGCTGGAGATCGGGAAGGGCGAGTTCGTCTTCCTCATCGGGCAGTCCGGGTCGGGTAAATCGACCTTCTTCAAGCTGCTGCTCAAGGAGGACAAGCCGACCTCGGGCGACGTTCGCGTCGGCGATTTCCACGTGAACAAGCTGCCGGGCCGCAAGGTGCCGACGCTGCGCCAGTCCATCGGCTGTGTGTTCCAGGACTTCCGGCTGCTCCAGCAGAAGTCCGTGGCCGACAACGTGGGGTTCGCGCTCGAGGTGATCGGCCGGTCGCAGGCCCAGATCCGGCGGACGGTCCCCGAGGTTCTCGACTACGTGGGTTTGGGTGGCAAGGCCGACCGGATGCCCACCGAGCTGTCGGGCGGCGAGAAGCAGCGCGTCGCGATCGCCCGTGCCATCGCCAACCGGCCGCTGGTGCTGCTCGCCGACGAGCCGACGGGCAACCTCGACCCGGACACCAGCACCGAGATCGTCGACGTGCTCGACCGCATCAACCGGTCCGGCACGACGGTGGTCATGGCGACGCACGACCGGCACATCGTCGACTCGATGCGCCGCCGGGTGATCGAGTTACGGCTCGGCGAGCTGGTCCGCGACGACGCCACCGGCGTGTACGGCCTGGGCCGCTAGGCCATCCCCTCGACCCCCTGCCAGGAACGGGCGCTGCCAAGCCCGGGACCACCCACGTAAGGACTGCCACGTGCGCGCGAGTTTCATCACCTCCGAGGTCGCGACCGGTCTTCGGCGCAACGTCACCATGACTGTCGCCATGATCCTCACGACCGCGATCTCCCTCGCCCTGTTCGGCGGCGGCCTGCTCGTCGTCCGGATGGCAGACAAGAGCCAGGACATCTTCCTGCAGCGCGTCGAGGTGCAGGTCTTCGTCGACGACGGTGTGTCCAAGGCGGACCCAGGCTGCTCCAAGGGCGACTGCTCTGCGCTGCGTGACGCGCTCGAGAAGCTTCCGGGAGTCGACGCCGTCGACTACGTCTCGCCCGACCAGGCCTACCACGACGCGGTGACCAAGACGTTCGCCAACCAGCCCGAGCTCGCGAACCTGGTGCGGCCCGGCGTCCTGCCGGCGTCGTTCAAGGTGCGGGTAGGTGACGAGAGCAGGTTCAGCAGCGTCGTCGAGGCCGCGAAGAAGGAGAAGGGCGTCGCCAGCGTCCTGGACCAGCGCGAGCTCGTGAATCGCGTGTTCTCCGTGCTCAACGGAGCCCGGGACGCCGCGTTCATCGTCGCCCTGATCCAGGCGATAGCCGCGGTGCTGCTGATCGCCAACACCGTCCAGGTGGCGGCCCTGAGCCGTGCGACGGAGGTGTCGATCATGCGGCTCGTCGGCGCCACGCGCTGGTATACGCAGCTGCCGTTCCTGATCGAGGCCGTGGTCGCGGCGCTGATCGGCGGCGTGCTCGCGATCGGCGGACTGATGGTCGGCAAGAGCCTGTTCTTCGACCGCGCTCTCAAGGAGCTCTACGGCGTCAACATCCTGGCCAAGATCACCGCGACCGACGTGTTGCTCGTTGCACCGTGGCTGCTGATCGTAGGATCCGGATTCGCGGCCATCACCGCATACGTGACCCTGCGCGTCCAGGTCAGGGACTGAGCGGCTTCTCCATCAACGCGATCTCGTAGTCGGGGAACGGGTGCGGAAGCCTCGCGCGCCCGACCTCTGTGAACCCGTAGTCCGCGTAGAACCGCACGAGGACGTCGTTGTGGCCCACGACGTCCAACCGCAGGCGGTCCAGCCCTCGCTCAAGTGTGCGTTCGGCGGCGAAGTCGAGCACGTCGCGGCCGCGCACCGTCGACGCCGTGGCGACCATGAGGCCGTGCACGTAGCCGGCCGGGGCGTCCGCATCGCCCCAGAATCGGGGGTCGGACCAGATGAGGCGCACGGTCGCCGCTAGGCACCCCGCTTCGTCTCGTGCGACGAACCACTCGCCGCGGGCCGCCTCGTCGGCTGCGGTCGCGATCGGATACTCGCCCGGCGACCACTGGCGGATGCCGCGGTCGACCATCCATCGCGCGATCCGGTCCCGCAGGTTCACGATGTCCGGGGCGTCGCAGGGATCGGCCGGGCGCAGCGTCGAACGCATCGTCGGGGACATTGCACGAAACTCGTTTCCCCCGCGCCGCGGCGGGCTCGTAGGATGGAGAGGTTGTTCACCATCGAGACTAGAGAGGCAGCGTGGCGAAGGAGAAGGGGCGCAAGGTCATCGCGAGTAATCGCAAGGCGCGCCACAACTACACGATCCTCGACACCTACGAGGCCGGGGTCGCGCTCGTCGGTACCGAGGTGAAGGCGCTGCGGGAGGGCAAGGCGTCGCTGGTCGACGCGTTCGCCACCATCGATGACGGTGAGGTATGGCTGCGTGGGCTGCACATCCCCGAGTACGGCCACGGCAGTTGGACCAACCACACTCCTCGTCGCTCCCGGAAGCTCTTGCTGCACAGGCGTCAGATCGATTCGCTGGTCGGCAGGATCCGGGACGGCAACCAGACATTGGTGCCACTGTCGATGTACTTCAACGACGGTCGCGTGAAGGTGGAACTCGCGCTCGCCAAGGGCAAGCAGGAGCACGACAAGCGTGCGGACATCGCGCGACGCACCGCTGAGCGGGAGATCACCCGCGAGCTGGGCCGGCGCGTCAAGGGCATGCGCGGATAGCGGTCCGACGTTCGCGGGCTGGTCGGCCCGGATCGTGGCCCGTGTCAGGCGTGGGGACGCAGGCCGTCCAGCACGACACCGACGAGGCGCCCGTTGCACGGGTCGGCCCCGCAGCCGCATGCGCACTCTGCGGGCTCGCTGCGCTGGCACATCGCGCACAGGCCCCCGATGAGGCGGCGCACGTCCTCCGCCTCGACGTCGGTCCGGAACGTGCCATCGGCCTGGCCGGCCGCGAGGAGCGTGCCGATCGCCGCGCTCGAGCGTGCGGCGGTGTCTTGGAAGATCTCGGCGCCTGTTCCGGCCGACGCGACGATCGCCTCCTTCAATCCGGCCTTCTGGCCGGACGTCGCCATGTAGTGCACGATCACGCGGCGCATCGCTTCGGCCGGAGCGACGGCGTCGGCGACGAGCTTCTGCACGAGGTCGGTCATCTCGTCGGCGTGCTGGCGGTACGCCGCCTCCAGGAGTGAGTCACGGCTCGGGAAGTTGCGGTACAGGGTGCCGATGCCGACGCCAGCTGCCGCCGCGATCTTCTCGAGCGGCACCCTGGGGTCGCTGTTCATGAGCTCCCGCGCGGCGGTCACGAGCCTCTCGCGGTTGCGGGCTGCGTCGGCGCGGGGGCGCGTCGATGTCGCCATCTCGGCCACCTCCTGTCCTCGGGTACGACGATAACCGCTTGCGAAGCGGAGGAACCCTCCGATATTGTAAGTGGAGGAAGCCTCCGCTTCTGTTTTCGGGCTCAACGTCGAGCCGTCCAATCCGAACACTCCACGGATCAGGGGTCGTACCTTGTCTGTTCTCGTTCAACGTCCCGGAGCGGGATTCGCATCCCGCCTCAAGCGCGCTCGTGGTGCCGCCCTCGCGGCGGTCCTCGGGTGCCAGCTGATGGTGGTCATCGACGCCACCATCGTCAACGTCGCCCTGCCGGACATGCAGCGCGACCTACACTTCTCGCCCGCGGCTCTGTCGTGGGTGCTCAACGCCTACACCTTGACGTTCGGCGGCTTGCTGCTGCTCGGTGCTCGTCTCGGCGACATCCTCGGGCGTCGTGCCACCTTCGTCTCGGGTGTGGTTCTGTTCACCGTCGCGTCCGCTGTCGGGGGGCTGGCCGACGACGCGGCCGTTCTGCTGATCGCTCGCGCCGCGCAGGGGGTCGGGGCGGCGTTCGCCGCTCCCGCGGCATTGGCCCTGCTCATGGCGCTGTATCCCGAGGGGCGCGAGCGGATGCGTGCACTCGGTCTGTTCACCGCGGTGTCGGTCGGCGGGTTCTCGCTCGGCCTCGTGCTCGGCGGCGCACTCACCGAGACGCTGGGCTGGCGTGCTGTGCTGTACGTCAACGTCCCGCTCGGCATCCTCGTCGCCGCCGCGGCCGCACTCGTGCTGCCGGCGACGGCCCGCGAAAGCCGCCACTTCGATCTCGCAGGCGCTGTCACCTCGACGGCCGGCGTGGGCCTCCTGGTGTACGGCCTGGTCAAGGCTGCCGAGGCCGGCTGGAGCTCGACGGTGGCGCTGGGTGCGATCGCGGGCGGCGTCGCGCTCCTCGCGGTGTTCGTCATCGTCGAGCGGCGTGCGGCCGAGCCCATCACGCCGATGCGGTTGTTCGCCTCTGTCACGCGCTCGTCGGCTTTGGCCGGACGTCTGCTCATGGTGGCCGGAAATCTCGGCATGATGTTCTTCCTTACGCAGTTCATGCAGGATGTCATGCACCTGAGCCCGCTCGTCACAGGCCTGTGCTACCTGCCCATGACGGGCGCGGTGTTCCTTGCGACGCAGCTGTCGGCCCGGTATTTCACGCGACTGATCCCGCCTCGGAAACTGCTTGTCGCGGGTTTCGCTCTACAGGGCCTCTCGCTGCTCTGGGTCTCGCAGTTGTCGGTCGGCACCACCTACGTCGACCTGGTGATTCCGTTCGTACTGTTCGGCTTCGGGGGTGGGTCTACGTTCCTGTCGCTCACCAACTCCGCGCTCGACGGCGTGCATCCAGATGACGCCGGAGCTGCGTCGGGCGTCGTGAACGCCATGCAGCAGCTCGGTGGGACACTCGGACTAGCGGTGCTCGTGGCCGTTTTCGGCGCCGTGTCGAGCGGTATCTCCACTCCGGCCGGGTATACGGACGCGGTATCCGAGACGTTCGTGGTCGCTGCGCTGTTGCTTCTCGCGAACGCTGTACTGATGTTCGTGACGCAACCTCGTGTGGTGCCCGCGAGGTGATAGGAATGACAGCCCTGTGATTCATTTGGTCACAGGTCGATAACTTTGATTGAAGTCCCTGGTCAGCCCATGGATAGTTGTGAACAGAGTTGCTGATGTGACTCATGGGATTCAATCGAAGGAGTTCTCGTGACCGGGACCAAGATGACGAGCATCGCTCGACGCGTGGGGGCCGTCCTGCTGACTGTGCTCGCCAACATGACCGCCACCAACGTCGGTCATCGCGCCCTGGTCTGAGTCTCGTCCGGGGGCGTTCTCTGGCTAGGACATGGCAGGACCTCCGGCGAGGCGGGGTGCGTGGCGGATGCAGCGACGCGTCCCGCCGTCGCCGGCCGACTCCTAAAACGGGTTGGCAGGCGACGGGGCGTCGCTGGTATCGTTGATGGTCCGCCCACCAGGGCGGCTCCGCTGAGGCGGCGAACGAGGGGCTGATCGGTTTCGACTTCGTTTGTCAACGCGGGGGAAGCGTGCCGGTGCAGGCTGGAGACCACCGTTAAGCGTCGCAGCAACCAATTAAGCGCCGATTCCAATCAGCGCGACTTCGCTCTCGCTGCCTAAGCAGTAGAGCGGGTCTGTCGGCCCGGGTTCGCCCTCGACCCGGTCACCGGCATCAGCTAGAGGGCTCACCTCACGGTGCGGTCGCGGCATAGTGAGGGACATCAAACAGCGACTGGGATCGTCATCCCGGCTTGTTCGCGTGACCGGGAGATCCGAGTAGAGACGCAGCGGACTGCGCACGGAGAAGCCCCGCCAAGGTGACGGAGGACCCGGGTTCAATTCCCGGCAGCTCCACCGGAGAGCCCCTGGTCTGCATCGCAGGCCAGGGGCTTTTCCTATGTCCTACCGATGTCGTTGTCCTGTAGGCCACATCTCGGCTGTGCGCGTGGTGGAGGAGGCCGTACGACCGTCCGCCAGGTTCGATGGGCTTCTGGCGACGCGCCGCTTGCTCGGTAGAGTCGGCCCGTGGGCCGTCGCAAAGTTCTCGTAGTACTCACCGTTGTTGCGCTGGCACTCAGTGGAACCTTCGCAGTCTACAAACTTGCCAACGCCCGCACCGTTGCGATTGCCGGCGACATCGTTGCCCGTGTTGATACCGATGAACGTGTAGTCGCCTTGACGTTCGACGACGGTCCGAACCCTGATGCGCTCGACGAGATACTCTCGGTGTTACGTGAGGAGGGGGTTGTCGCGACCTTCTTTCTGATCGGCTCGCAAGTCGTCGCGCATCCTGCGTCTGCGCAAGCGCTTATGTCAGCTGGCCACCAGCTTGCGAATCACTCCTTCACCCATCAGAGAATGTGGTTCCACACTCCGGGGTGGTACGGCGATGAGTTGGATCGGACAAATTCGGCCCTGCGTGGTATCGGTTACCGAGGCCCGCTACGGTTTCGGCCGCCTTACGGAAAGAAGTTGGTCGGTTTGCCGTTGGCCTTGTCCAGTCGAGACATGACTACGGTGATGTGGGATGTTGATCCGCTCGACGTGGGCGCCTCGACGCGAGGAGCGATCACGGGCTACGTCACAGGTAGAGCGCGGCCGGGATCCATCGTGTTGTTGCATCCCTGGTACAGCCAATCTGTGCGCGCCTCGATCCGGCCGGTCATCCAGCGGTTGAAAGCCGACCGATACAGGTTTATCACCGTTGATCAGTTGTTGGCACTACGGTAGCGGGGGCTAGGCGGCTGCGCGCTGCCACCTTGAAGGGCGATCTGAGCCCGGTTCGTTTCACCAGCTGATAGCGCTAGCAGGGGAGTCTGATGAGCGATCCGGAGGTCGACGCGGAGCGCGGGCAGCTGATGCGGGCGTTGTCTTCGGCTGAGGGCGTCTGGCTTTCGGTGCTCGAGCACGTCGCTCCGTCTCAGTGGAGCCAACCGAGCGGCTGTGGCGAATGGACTGTCCGCGACCTGGTCGACCACGTGAGCGGCGGCGCCCACCGCTACGCGATGCTGCTCGACGGAGCGACCGCTGCACTGACTGCCGCGACGCGGTCCGAGGACTACGTCGGGCACGACCCCGTCGCCGCCTTCTGGCGTTCCGAGGGCGCTCTCCGTGATGTCGCCGGCCAGAGCGATCTCACAGCGATCGTCGATCACAGAATGGGCCGGCGATCCGGTCTTGTGTTGATGCGGATGCGTGTCATGGAACTGACTCTGCACGCGAAAGACCTCTGTGACGGCATTGCTGCTCCGTGGGAACCGTCTGCCGAGTTGTGCTCGTATGTTCTCGACACGATGTCGGCAGAGATCGATAAACTGCGTGCCGCAGGGCTCTTCGGTCCCGAGCGCAGACCGGTATCGCGATCCACAGCCGACCTGCTGCTTGCGTTCACTGGTCGGGCCTGACTCGAATGCGCTCAGGTGTCGGTGTAGACCGTCGCGAGCGGGTTCTCATCCGAATGCTCGACAGCCTCCGAGTCCGCGTAGGCGACAGGGCGGCACCCGCGTAGCCGTGCGCGGCCGCGGTCTGGTCGTGCGGCAACGAGCGAGCGAGGTCCGGAAAACCCAATGGCGATTGCGAACCCGCGGTGTGAGACTCGGGTGATGGTCATCGAGACTTCTCGACTCACCCTGGAGTCGATCACGCCGGAGCTGGCTGCGCGAATCGTCTCTCGCGATCGGCGGACGGGGGACGACTGGCATGCGGAATATCCTCTGCTCGAGGAACTCTCGTTGTTGCGAACCCTCGCGAGAACACATGATCCAGATCCGGTGTTCACGCTCTACATGATCCGTCGCCGGGACGACCATATCGCGATCGGAGGTATCGGCTACTTCGGTCCACCAGACCCAGACGGTCGCGTCCGGATCGGATACGGCGTCGTCCCGGCAGCGCGCCGGCGTGGCTTCGCGACTGAAGCCCTCCGCGCGGCGATCGCCTTTGCCGCCGATCGGGGGGCGGCGACTATCGCCGCCGATACCCTTGCTGGCAATTCGGCGTCGCAGAAGGTGCTCATCAAAGCAGGCTTGTCGGAAGTGGCCCGCTCCGGATCGGTCCTCTACTTCGAGCTCGGAATACGTAAGTGCGGCGATCGCGGAAATGAAAGGTGCCGCAGCCGGAACGGCAACGGCCGTGATAGGGAGGACCAGGTGTGATAAAGCTTCTGGCATTCGACACCTTCGGTACGGTGACCGACTGGCACACTGGAGTGAGCGAAGTTCTCGCGGAACAGTTTCCAGACATCGACGGATCGCGGCTCGCGCTCGACTGGCGACGGACATACGCTCCCGCTCTGGCTGAGGTCGAATCCGGCTCGCGTCCTTGGACATTGCTGGACGAGCTGCATCGAGAGGCGCTCGATCGTCTGCTGCGGGACTCGTACAGGATCGTCGCCAGTACCCGTCAGCTCGACATCGCGGTACACGCCTGGCACGTGATTCCGGGCTGGCCCGACGCCGCCGACGGCATCCGAAGACTCAAGTCACAGTATGTTGTTTCGGCGCTCAGCAACGGCAACGTGGCTCTGCTCACGGAGATGGCGAAGCTCAACGGATTCGACTGGGACTTCATCGGAGGGGCTGACGTGTGGAGGCACTACAAGCCTGCGCGGGAGGTATACCTCGGCATCGCCGAACTCATGCAGGTGCGGCCCGACGAGGTGCTGATGGTCGCCACCCACGTCACCGACCTTGCGGCAGCGCGCTCATTCGGACTGCGCACCGCCTACATCGAACGGCCCCGCGAGTGGGGTCCCGAGGTGAAGGATGAGGCGCCGAATCCGCTCGACGCTTTCCACGCGACCGGACTCGACGACCTCGCTGACCAACTCGGGTGCTGAGTTCGACCGACACCGGAACACGGTTGGCGGCTGCTCGAGACGCGTGACCCTCATCGTGCGTAGCGCGTGCCCAGACATGCATCAAGGGCGTGCGTGGTCGTCCATGTGTCTCGATGCAGGATGGCTCTCATGCCCGTCGCACGCGCGCCGTCTACGGCGACCTGGGAATCGTCTATAAGGACGGTTTCGGTCGTAGCGACATCGAGACGGCGGCAGGCGAGTTCGTAGACCGCGGGATCAGGTTTGGCGACACCGACTTCGTGCGAGTAGACGATTTCGTCGACCAACGACGAGAAGCCGTAGCGGCGCTCTTCGCGCTCTCGCGCACCGACGAAGCTATTGCTCAGCAGCCCCGTGCGATACGTCGGTCGGAGTCCCGCCAGGTAGTCGATCAGAACAGTGTCGGGGTGGCCCAGGTACTGGTCCCACATCTCGCCGAGCGTCGATTCTGCGGCGTCGCGTCCGATGAGTGAGGCGAGTACGTCGAACACCTCGGACTCGGTCGTGCGGCCGATCTCGCCGTCGGCGAGCACGCTGCGCAAGCGATCCCACCCAGACGAAGTGAGGCCCAGACGTCGCGTCCAGAGCACTGCCGGCGCGCCGTCGGTGATCTCTAGGACACCGCCTATATCGAAAAGCACCGCGCGAATTCCCACCTGGACTTGATACCAGCTACCTGCTACAACGGGAATCCGTTTCGGGTGGCAGTCACGATGTTTCGGTTCACATGACCGTCACCGGCGCTCGAGGCTCGCGACGAACCGCTCGACCTCATCCTGGTTGTGCAGTATCACCACCATCGCGGACGTGGCGCGCGCGGCGGCGCTCACGGTGGGGAGGCTGTCTCGGCGATAGCGGACCACCCACTTCCAGAACTCGCGACTCTCACGTCCGCGTTTTATAGCCGCGGGCCTAGCCGCCAGAACCACGCATCCAGCTCGATGACATCGATGCCCCGCAGTGAACCGATGCGTCGGGCCAGCGATGACTTACCTGCTCCTCCGCGGCCCAGCACCGCCACACGCCGTGGTGTGGCCGGGTCGTGGGACGCGTGCAGAGTGGCCAGCCGGTCCAGCGACTCGCGCGACTCCTCGTCGATCCGTCGCCGTCCGACGATTCGATCTGCGACCCGCAGCAGTGGGCTGCGCAGTCGATATTCGAGCGTGCGCGTGAAGAGGGCGCCGTCTCGGTGGGGTGCGATCCGATAGGTCAGCATCGTCGTCCCGCCGATGCTCATGTCCGCCTGCGCGTGCCACTCCCGGCCCGGAACGCACCGTCCTACGGTCCACGCGTTGATACCCGTGCCGACCGGTGTGCGCACCTCCGTAGTGAACGTCGCCTCTTCTCGTGCGGGGACGTCGAGGGGCGGAGTGACGCGGACGACCGAAGGATGCCACTGGAGCCACGTCGAAGGAGTGGTGACGAAGTCGTACAGCTCGTCGGGTGTTCGTGCGACGACCCGCTCATGCTCGAGAATCGGCATCGCTCACTCCCATCGGTGTCCTGTCTGACGGTAGCGCACGCGGAACGGCGCCCGCCGATGGGGAATCGGCTCACGGTGATCGCAGCTGTTGACCGGATGGCGGTGCGCGCCCATATGTTTGACCTCTTCCTATGATGAAAGGCGGCAGATCTCTTGACGAGCGTTGAGGCCACCGTCGGACCGGTCTCCAGCGGGGCGGAGCGTCGTCGGGTCGCCGTCGCCTCCTTGATCGGGACATCCGTCGAGTGGTACGACTTCTACTTGTACGGAACGGCTTCCGCGCTGGTGCTCGGGCCGCTGTTCTTCCCGCACGCCAGCGCGGCGGGCGGCATACTGGCCGCCTTCGCCACGTACGCGGTAGGGTTCGTTGCCCGGCCTGTCGGCGGGGCGCTCGCGGGGCACTTCGGTGACCGCGTCGGACGTAAGGCCGTCCTCGTCGGCTCGTTGCTGTTGATGGGCGTCGCGACGACGGCGATCGGGCTACTCCCGACCTATGCGAGCGTGGGTTTCCTCGCGCCCGTTCTGCTGACGGTTCTCCGCCTCCTGCAGGGACTCTCCGCGGGTATCGAGTGGGGAGGCGCCGTGCTGCTGGCGGTCGAGCATGCGCCGGTAGGCCGGCGAGGTCTGTATGGTGCTGTGCCGCAGACGGGTTCGGCGGTCGGTATGATCCTCGCGTCGTCCGTGTTCACAGCGGTTCATGCGACGGTCGACGGCTCGGCGTTCCTGTCCTGGGGTTGGCGGATCCCGTTTCTGCTCAGCGCGGTACTCGTGATCGTGGGCCTGATCGTGCGACTGTCTGTTGCGGACTCGCCCGAATTCATCGCACTACGGGACACCGGCGGCACCGTCCGCGCCCCCGTCGGACTGGTCCTTCGCCGCCACGGCCGGGAGGTGGGGCTGACGGTGCTCATGCGCATCGGTCAGATCGCGCTGTACACGCTCTACACCGTCTTCCTGCTCACCTACATCGCGCATGCCCTGGGGCATCGCGGAACGACGGTCGGCCTCGTCGCCACGCTCGTTGCGTCTGTCATCAGCCTTGTCGCGACGCCACTGTGGGGCGCCTTATCGGACAGAATCGGTCGGCGCCGGGTGTACCTGTTCGGTGCGCTGTTCACCGTCCTGTTCACGGTGCCCGCGTTCCTCTTCATCGATACGGGCGCGGCGGCTCTCGTCGTGGCGGCGTACATCCTGGGGCTCAACCTCGGGCACGACAGCCAGTACGGCGCGCAGGCCGCCTTCTTCTCTGAACTATTTCCCACGGAGCTCCGGTACAGCGGCGCGTCGATCGGGTACGCCGTCGGCGCGGTCGTCGGAGGCGGGCTGACGCCGCTCATCGCCGCGGCGGCCCTCGACGCGTGCGGGGGCCGGCCGTGGCTCGTGGCCGCGTACCTGATGGTCCTCGCGGCGGTGTCCGCCGTCGGCGTCTGCCTGGCGCCGGAGACGCGGCCGCGCGCACGCGTCGAGGCGGTGCAGGGATGAGTCGGAACCTGATCCTGAGTGCTTTCGCGATGGCGTGTATCGGACACCAGTCGGCCGGGCTGTGGACACGGGACGACGACTCCAGCACCCACTACGCGGATGTCGATCACTGGATCTCGTTGGCTCAGCTGCTCGAGCGCGGCGGCTTCGACGCGCTGTTCCTCGCGGACGTACTCGGCACGTACGACGTATACGGAGGGTCCCGCGACCAGGCCGTGCGCTCCGCGATCCAGGTTCCCGTCAACGACCCCATCCTGGCGGTCTCTGCCATGGCGGCGGCGACGCGTCATCTGGGCTTCGGGGTGACGGTGTCGACCACGTACGAGCAGCCTTACGCTCTGGCGCGACGCATGACCACACTCGATCATCTGACTAAGGGCCGCATCGGATGGAACGTGGTCACGGGCTACCTCGACTCTGCGGCGAAGAACCTCGGATTCGCGGAACAGATTCCGCACGACCTTCGCTATGACGTCGCCGACGAGTACCTGGACGTGTGCTACAAGCTGTGGGAACACTCGTGGGCCGACGACGCGGTGGTCGCGGACCGGGGGACCGGCGTGTACGCGGACCCGCAGCGGGTGCGGGACATCGGACATCGCGGGAAGAACTACACGGTGCCCGGCGCCTTCCTGTGCGAACCGTCTCCGCAGCGCACGCCCGTCATCTTCCAGGCGGGAGCGTCGCCCCGCGGTCGAAGGTTCGCCGGCACTCACGCCGAAGCGGTCTTCGTCATCGGCCCAACGGCGGACGCCGTGCGGCCCACTGTCGACGCGATCCGGAGAGAGGTGGAGGCTGCGGGTCGCGACCCGCGTTCGGTGCGAATCCTCGCGGGGCTCACCGCGATCGTGCGCCCGACCGACGATGCCGCGCGCGAGCTGCTCGACGACTACCGACGCTCGGCCAGTCCCCACGGCGCCCTGGCGCTCTTCGGCGGTTGGACCGGCGTGGATCTATCGGGGCTACCGCCGGACGCGCCACTCGTGCACGTGACGACGGACGCGAACCGTTCCGCCCTCGACCTCTTCACCCGCGACAGTGATCGACAGTGGACCGTAGAGGAACTCGCGCGCTTCGTCAGTATCGGCGGTCGCGGACCGGTGATCACCGGCTCACCCGCCACCGTCGCCGACGAGTTGGAGCGCTGGCGTGACGTGGCAGATGTGGACGGGTTCAACTTCATGTACGCGACGATGCCGGGAACCTTCGTCGATATCGTGGACCAGCTCGTGCCCGAGTTGCGTTCTCGGGGACTGGTCGACGAGCCGCACGACGAGCCTGTCACGCTGCGCGAGCGATTGGGAACGGGCAACGGTCGGCGCCTCGCCGACGGTCACCGGGCTTGGAGCGTCACCCTCGGGTGACGTCAGCCGCCGTGTGAGCGGTACGTGGCTATCTTGTATTCGGTGGCGGCCAGCGAGAGCGTCAGTTCGCGCATCCGACGGCGTATCGTGTCCCGATGTTCGAGCAGCATGTCCAGCCGTTCGCTGATCGAGTCGTCGCCCGCGTCGACCAGTTCGACGTAGTGCTGTAGATCGCGCATCGGCATGCCCGACAGGCGCATTCGCGTGACGAACACCAGGCGACGTTGCGCTTCGGCGTCGTAGACGCGATGGCCCAGGCCGTCTCGCGCCACCGTCAGCAACCCGGCGCGCTCGTAGTACCGGATCGAGTGCGGTGACAGGTCGAGGAGCTCCGCGACCTCCGCGATGGACATGGGGCGCGGGTCGTCTCCGGCGTCGACGAGGCGGTGGATCGTCTCGACAGGTAGCGTGCCATCGATCTCTGCGGTCTCGCCGATCTCGCCGAGAATCCGGGACATCAGGTCGTCGGTCGCCATGTCATGCCTCCTATAGCCCGCGCGTCGTCGGTCGCCCGCCGGGGAAGTCCGCGGACCGGGCGACCTCCGCCCAGCGGCGCACGCCGTCCCCGGCCGCAGTGTATGCCGTGGCGAGGCGTTCGACCGCCTCGGCGCCGAGGGGCAGCCGCAATGGCAGCGCATCGGATTCGACGAGGTCGGCAATGATCGCCGCCGCGCGCTCAGGGTCGCCCTCCTGGTGGCCCTCGATGCCGGTGAGATCGGCACGCACCGGGCCGACGACGCCAGCGTAGGCGTCGATGGCCTCGACCAACCCCAGCGAGTGGGTGCTGTTGAAGCCAGTCCGGAACCGCGACGGCTCCACCAGCATGACCCGGATCCCGAACGCGGCGACCTCGGCGGCGAGTGCCTCCGACCATCCCTCCAACGCGAACTTGCTGGCGGAGTACGCGCCCACCCCCGGGAAGGAGAGGCGGCCGCCCTGGCTGCTCATCTGAATGATGTCGCCTGCCTTGCGTTCCCGCATACCAGGCAACGCGGCGCGGGTGAGTGCGGCGGCAGCGAAGAAGTTCAGCTCGAGCTGTTCGCGCAGCTGTGGCATCGCGACCTCCTCCGCAGCGCCCACGATGGCACGGCCGGCATTGTTCACGAGCACGTCCACGGATGTCCTCGCGATAGATTCCGCCACGCGCACAACGTCGTCCGCGCAGAGAAGGTCTGCCTCGATCACGGTCAACCCGGGCGAGGCGAGATCCGCAAGCGAAGAAGCGTCGCGCGCGGTCGCGGTCACTGTGCTGCCGCGCGAGAGGGCCTCGGCGGTCAGTGCGTGGCCGAAGCCCTGCGATGCGCCGGTGATGAACCAGCTGGTTCGTTCTCTCGTCATGACGGCGACGCTAGGTCTTCGAGCGCGCTCCAACGCAAGCAGGCATGCGAATTCGGTTGCACTCCCGGTGGTGCGGTGTACACGATGAGGCATGGATGGAATCCACTTCGTTCGACGCACGGACGGTCTGACATACGACTTCGAACCGCAAGGTACGAGTGGTGGCGCGCCGTCCTTCAGGCGAGTCGACCTACCCCTCTGGTGCCGTCGAATACCCCACTACGGATGGGTCGTGTGCGACGAGGCGGGCGTGGTGACTGCGCGACCGATGGACCACTCGGGTCACGGAGAGCTTCCGCCCGCAGGTGCATGGGTGAGCCGCAAGGGCGAGCGGGCATACGTGTACGACCTTGTCCGCGAGGCGGATCCGGAACCGTTGTCGAACGGTCCCGTCACCGGATCCTCCGCCCACCTGCGTGCGCTTCCGACGTTGACAGGGGTACGTGACGCACAGATGTTCGGCTGGTCGGACGATCCCGTGCAGCAGTTCCGGCGTTGGCTCGACGGGGCGATCGAAGCCGATGCGCCCGAGCCGCACGCGGCCGTCGTCTCCACCATCGACGACCGCGGTATACCGGACGGACGAGTGCTCATCCTGCGGGAGATCGACGGGCGCGGCTGGGCTGTCGCCGGGAAGGCGTCGAGCAGAATAGGATCCCAGATCCGCGCGAGACCGGCTGCGGCGCTGACCTTCTGGTGGCAATCGTTGGCCCGCTCGGTGCGGGTGCGGGGCGTCGTCGTGGAGGCTCCACGAGAAGAGAGCGATGTCGATCTCGCGGCCCGGAGCCCGCAGGCCCGTGCTGACGTCGCGCCCGGGGACTGGACACTCTGGCGCCTCGAGGCCGAACGCGTCGAGTTCTGGCAGGGCTCGACGGATCGCCGTCATGTGCGTGTGGTGTACAGCCGCGACGCTGACGGCGGCTGGACGGTCTCGGCCTCGCGCGGCGCCGAAGCGGTCACGCTGCCCTGAGCGCCTCCACGGTCGCCCATACCGCTGAGACGATCTCGTCGGGATCGGTGATCGGTATGTTGTGCCCGGCGTCGACTTCGATGTGCCGTCCCTGAGGCTGGGCCGCTGCTAGTGCGGCGTGGGCTGCGACGATCTCTTCATGCATCTTGGCCGCGCCCAGGGGTGCCCGGGTCCCGCTCATCACTGCGACGGGAATGTCCGGGAGGGGAACCGCCTCGGAGCCGTCCTCGGCGAGCGTTGCGTGCCAGCCACTCATCTCCTCCGCCCTGGCGCGCATCGCGGCGCGGGTGAACTCGCACCGTTTGATGTCGTCTGCGAACTCGGGCGGAGCGAGGCGGTCGATGACCCAGGCGCCTATGCGTTGCAGGAGGCCGATGCGCGCCGCGCCGCGCATCACGGACTCGGTGAGCAGAGTCGTCACACGGTAGCCGCGCCCGTGCAGCGCAGGCATGTCGAGGCTCACACCGTCGACGAGTACGAGCGCAGCGACCCGTTCCGGATCGCGGATGGCCGCGTACTGGACGATGAGCCCACCAAGGCTGTGGCCGACCAGGACGAATCGCTCTGCAGGGCCGCGAGACACTGCATCCAGCACGACCTCGAGATCGTCGGCCAGTCGCGCGACTGTGCGGCGGGCCGGGTCCACATCGCTGGTGCCGTAGCCGGCACGGTCGTATACGACGGTGCGCGCGAAGCGCGCGACTTCAGGCTGCACGAGCGCCCATACACCGTGCGCGCACCCCAGGCCGGACTCGAAGACAACGGAGATCCGGGCGTCGTCGCCGGCTGTGATGACGCGTAGCGCGCGCATATCCGGGGTGTCGCCGTGCGCAACCGACCCGAACGGATTGCCGGTTTCCATCGTCGGTGTCATGCGACCACTCAACCCCTGCTGAGCGCACCTGGCAACAGAGCCGGGGTTGTCGATCACGGCGCGTTCGCACGGGACACGACCTCACCTGTTAGCGTCGATCGACAACTTCTGAGGAGGCGCGATGCATAGGAGATCGGCCGTGATCGCGGCGTCTGTTGCGGTTACCGGAGCGGGCATCATCGGCACGGGGGTCGCTACGGCTGTGCCCGCGGGCCACACCCTCGAGTTCCGGTCCGTCACGTCGTCGAAGCAGGTCGCGACCTGCCCGTCGCCGTCGCGTGCGGGGGAGACACAGCCGATCGAGGCGTGCGCGCTAGACGGCAAGACCCTCTACGCTCTCGCGCCCGCCATGATCGCGACGACGCCCACCGCCGCTCGGCCCGAGCGCGATCGGACGAGCGGGCGGTGGACGGTGCACGTCACGCTCGCGCCGGGGGCCGCGGAGATGGTGTCGCGCTACACAGCGACCCACATCGGGGAGTTTCTCGCGTTGGTGCACGATGGCGTGGTGCTCCGCGCCCCGAGGATCGCGTCGCAGAGCGGCGGCGAGATAGTGCTTGCGGGCGGATTCACGCAGCAGTCGGCTACCGCTGTCGCCCAAGAACTGCGCGGATAGAGCTCAGCGGCCGGATGCGGGCGGGAAGCTGCCGGCCCGGTGCAGTCGCTGCCCGTCCCACGTGACGGTGACCTTGGTGGGCCCGCCGGTCGGCGCCGCGAATGCGTCGTCCTTCCGCAGCCACCGGTAGCTCACAGTCACCGAGTTCTTGGTGTGACCGTCGATGGTGGTGTACGAGTACGGCTTCGGCTCGACGGTGCCCAGGAAGCGGCCATCGGCGAACAATAGGACACGAGACTCGACGGTTGCATCGTGCACACCCGAGCCCAGCACCCTCACGAAGTCCAGGCCGCAACCGTTCTTCAGAGGCTGCTCGCTGGCCCCCTGCGGGTTCCAGTCACCGCCGTTGGAGTCCTTGCCCAGCCCCGCGATCGCGTCGGCGACCAGCTTCGAATCGAGGTCCAGACAGTATCCGTGGCCCGCGCCTGGTCGAGTACCCGATGTCGGCGCCGGGACGGCCCTGGTCATCGCCGTCCTGGCACGCGCCGCCGTGCTAGACGAATCGGCACTCGCGGGTCGGTGGGGCAGCGTGATGGATGTGCCGGGCCGACTCGTATGCCCGGCCTGCGAAGCGGACCGGCTCGTCGACGTCGCGACCACCGGTTGGTCCCGCGTCGTGGCTACGGTCGCGACGTTCGATCCGCACGCGGACAGCACCCCAGCTGTACCGGCGACTACGGCGACGCCGGCGACGCTCCGAATCATGATGTTGCGCACGTTCGTTTCCTCCTCCAGTTGACGAACCTTCTCGGGTGACATCGCCACCGGTCGCCGAGACCGTTACGTGCCCTTCGACAACCGCATCTTCGGCGCCCGACGATGCTTGACCCTGACACCGTGTCAGGACGCACACTCGATTTCGTGACCGATAGTCCGCGACTCCTCACGATCGGCGAGTTCTCCTCCCTCACCCGGATCAGCGTGCGCATGCTGCGCTACTACGACACGCACGCAGTGCTGAGTCCTGCGCGGGTGGACGGCGATACCGGGTACCGCTGGTACTCCGCCGATCAGGTCGCGGCCGCTGGAATCATCCGACGGCTGCGCGATGTGGGTTTCGGTGTGTCCGCCATCGGCGCAGTGCTCGCACTCCGCGGAACGCCCGACTACCTCCACGCCCTCCGTGCGCAGCGGACGGTGCTCGAGGAGCAGGCGGAGGCCGCTCACCGGCGGCTGGCCGCGCTGGACCGCATGCTCGAAGCGAAGGAGACCTCCATGTCCGATACCACCGTTGCCGTCGTCGATCTGCCGGCGCAGACCGTCGCCTATCTGCGTGACACGATTCCCGACTACGCCGCGGAGGGCGCGCTTTGGGAGCGTCTCCTACCCGCGTTACAGGCGCAGGGGATCGCGCCGTCCGGCGGGGGCGGCACGATCGAGCACGACGGGGAGTTCCGCGAGTCCGATGTCGACGAGTCCGTGTTCCTCGTCGTCCCGCCCGGCACGGCGGTGGACGCGCCGCTCTGCACCGTCGATCTTCCGGCGCGTACCGCGGTCGTCGCAACCGTGACCGGTCCCTATCAGGATGCGATTCCCCGCGCACACGAGGCGATCTCGGCATACCTCGCGGAGTATGGCCTGACCCCCACGCGGTCCGCCGACGATATCGCGACGCACCACTTCAACGTGTATATCAGCACCCCGATGGACACCCCGGAGGAACTTCTCGAGACCAGCGTCCACGTCCCCGTGGGCTAGGTCCGCTGCCAGAAGACCAGGCGGTTGCCGAACGGATCGAGCACCGTCATCGTTGCACCCCAAGGGTTCTCCTGAATGCCCGGGCGTGCGTTGCGGTGCCGCTGGTCGAGCAGGGAGCGGTGATAGGACACGAGGTCGTCGACGACGATCATCACGCCACTCCCGGGCGTCGCGTCGCCGTGGTGTTCTGACAGGTGTAGCACGGCGCCGTCGCGCGTCACCTCGGCGTACACCGGCAGATCCGCATCGAAGCGGTGCTCGAATCCCCAATCGAATCCGAGGAAACCGCAATAGAATTCGCGGGCGAGAGCATGATCGAAGACGCGCAGTATCGGGATGACGCGTTGCCGCCCCACTGGATCCGCGTCGGACTCACGAGGCGCCGTTGATACGGCGTGGGTGGCGGGGGACACGTCCGCCGCAGGGAGATCGACGGGACCCGAACCCGTCGCGCGGGCGTGCACCAGCCGCGGCACGGGACCGGGGCGCACGTCCAGACCGAGGTACCGGCGAGCGATCTCGGTCGTGGGTACGTCCTCGACGACGTCGAAACCCGCGGTGCCGAGCAGGCGTCCGACCTCTTCCGGAGTGAGGAAACTGATCCACCTCTCGCCGATGGCGGCGAGCCTTCGAGCCCGCTCGGCACGCAGCGCGCGTTCGCGCTCGTCGGCAGGTTCCGGCGCGGGGACGCCGTAGTCGAACACCAACTCCGTTCCGGCGGCGAGACCGCCGAGCGCCCGCAGCGTCGCGGTTATCGCGTCGCGGGTCAGGTAGACGGTGACGCCCATCCACATCACGAAGGCGGGACGGGACGGGTCGAATCCAGCGGCCGCGAGCTCGTCGGTCAGCTCGTCGCGCTCGAAGTCGACCGGGACGAACACGGCTCCGTCGGGCACAGCGATCCCCGCCTGTGCGAGGCGTTCCCGCTTCCACATCTGGGTGTCGTAGTGATCCACTTCGAAGACCCGCACGCCCGGGTACGGATTGCGGTATGCGAACGTGTCCAAGCCGGCGCCGAGGACGACGACCTGATCGAGCCCCGCCCGTACGGCCTCGGCGAGCGCGTCCTCGGCGAAACGCGCCCGGCCTGCGATGAATCCGCGCATCGCCTCCCGCCGCGCGACGGGCAGGTGATGCGAACCGACGGAGGAGCCTCCATCGTCGCCGACGATTGCCCGCGCCAACGGATCTCGGAAGAGTGAAGCACCGTCGAGCTCCTGGTGCTCGGCACGGTACCGTGCCGCTCCCAGGGCGGTGGCGCTAGGACGTCCCTGCCGCATGCGCGCCAGTCTGCCACGGTTCGATGGTCGCGCGCTCACGGCCGCCCGGTATGGGGCGTGAGAGCGATTTCACCGCCGCGACACCCGCTGCATCCGGCGGGCAACATCCCGTCCCTACCTTCATCGCAGTACAGCCGAGCAGAAGGAGACCGCGGTGGCGCGATCACACACGATCACAGGATGGGACCCGGAGGACCGGGCGGCGTGGGACGCCGGCGGCGAGGGGATCGCGAAGCGGAACCTCGCGTGGTCTGTGGCCGCGGAGCATGTGGGGTTCTCGGTGTGGTCCCTGTGGTCCGTCATGGTGCTGTTCATGCCCGAGTCGGTCTATCACCTGAACGCGGGGGACAAGTTCCTCATAGCGGCGACTGCGACGCTGGTGGGCTCGGTGCTCCGGCTGCCGTACACCATGGCTACGGCCCGTTTCGGTGGACGCAACTGGACCGTGTTCTCGGCGTGCGTGCTGATCGTCCCGGTAGTCGCCACCATCGTGATCCTTGCGAATCCCGGCCAGCCACTGTGGGTGTACCTGCTGTGTGCCGCGCTCACGGGGCTGGGCGGTGGCAACTTCGCGTCCTCGATGACCAACATCAACGCCTTCTTCCCGCAGCGGCTCAAGGGCTGGGCGCTCGGGCTGAACGCAGGCGGTGGCAACATCGGTGTACCTGCCGTGCAGCTCGTCGGTCTGCTCGTGATCGCGGTCGCCGGTAACCGCGAGCCCTACTGGGTATGCGTGTTCTACGTGGTCGCACTCACTGTGGCCGCTATCGGCGCCCGCCGTTACATGAACAACCTGGACATCGTCTCGGTGGACACTGCGTCGATGAAGGCCGCCCTGCGTCACCGGCACACGTGGCTGGTCAGCCTGCTGTACATCGGGACGTTCGGCTCGTTCATCGGATTCTCGTTCGCGTTCGGCCAGGTGCTCCAGATCTCGTTCACCGATGGGGGGCAGACGGCGGCGCAGGCCTCGCTGCACGCCGCGCAGATCGCGTTCATCGGCCCGTTGCTCGGTTCTGTCGCACGTGTCTACGGAGGGAAGTTCGCGGACCGGATCGGGGGCGGCCGCGTGACCCTGTGGGCGTTCGCGGGCATGATCGGCGGCGCAGGGATCCTCGCGGTCACAGCGACCATCGCCGGCCGGAACACCACGGCCGCCGCCATGGCGCTCTACGTGTTGGGTTTCGTTCTCCTGTTCCTGCTCAGTGGCATCGGCAACGGCTCGGTGTACAAGATGATCCCCTCGATCTTCGAGGCCGCGTCGCGGTCCCTCGACGTCGATGAGAAGACCCGCGCCGATTACTCCCGCGCCATGTCCGGGGCCGTGATCGGCATCGCAGGCGCGGTGGGTGGCCTCGGAGGCGTCGCGATCAACCTAGTGCTGCGTGCGTCGTACCTCGCGAACGGCACGGCCACGGTGGCGTTCTGGGCGTTCGGTGCCTTCTATGTGATCGCGGCACTGGTCACCTGGCGGGTCTACGTCCGTCTCCCGCAGACCGCTGCTGCCGAGAGCGCCGTTCCGGCAGCGGCCCGTGGGTGAGGCGTCGACTACCATGGGACGGTGCGGCGGCGGCCCGGCCGGGCTGTTGCTGCGACCGACCTCCCCGACGGAAAGCGACGGTATGACCAGCCCCGACGCGTCCTCGCTCACGGGGTTCACCGTGGCGATCACTGCGGCCCGGCGCGCCGACGAGTTCGCGACGATCCTGCGGCGGCGCGGCGCCGGGATCGTCACGGCCGCCGCGATACACATGGTTCCGCTGGCGGACGACGCGCGGCTGCGCACCGCTACCGACGAGGTCCTGGCCACCCCGCCGGATCTGCTGATCGCCACTACCGGGATCGGTTTCCGCGGTTGGGTCGAGGCTGCCGAGGGCTGGGGCGTCGCCGAGTCGCTGCTCGCTGCGCTCGGAAGTGCCCGGGTCATCTCGCGCGGTCCCAAGGCTACGGGTGCGCTGCGCGCCGCGGGCCTGCGCGAGGAGTGGTCGCCGCAGTCCGAGTCCTCCGAGGAGGTGCTCGAGCACCTCACGACAGACGATCTCGACGGGAAGCGTGTCGCCGTCCAGCTACACGGCGCCGTCGACGACTGGGACCCGGTGCCGGGCTTCGTCGCCACGCTTGCCGAGCGGGGCGCCGACGTGGTCCCCGTGCCCGTCTACAGGTGGGAGCCTCCTCTCGATCCGACGGCTCTCGATGCCCTGGTCGAGCGGGTCGCACTCGACGGTGTCGACGCAGTGACCTTCACGTCCGCCCCCGCGGCGGCCTCGTTCCTGTTGCGCGCAGCCGAGTTACGCCTCACCGAGTCCATCGTGCGCGTGTTGTCGACCAGCGCGACCGCGTTCTGTGTGGGGCCCGTGACCGCTCGCCCGCTCGACGCCGCTGGAATCGCGTCGGTGCAGCCGGACCGGATGCGGCTCGGCGCGCTGGCCCGCAGTGTCGCAGACGAACTACCCAGGCGTAGGCCGGATCTCGCTGTGGCCGGCCACAAACTCGGGATCCGTGCGACGTGCGCGGTCGTCGATGGCGAGGTCCGTGAACTCTCGCCGAACTCCCTCACATTGCTCAAGATCCTCGCGCGGGAGCCCGGCGCTGTCGTATCCCGCGACGTGCTGCTCGAGGCGCTCGGCGGCGACGACCCGCATGTCGTCGAGGCCGCCGTCGCCCGGCTCCGCGCAGCGCTCGGAGCGAAGGAACTCGTCGCCACAGTAGTCAAGCGCGGTTACCGCCTCGCTGTGGAGACCATGCCCGAAGGATCGTCATGACCACGCTGCTCGTCGCCCATGGGACACGGAACCCACACGGCGTCAAGATGATAGGCGACCTCGCCGCAGCAATGTCGGATTCGCTCGACGAGGCCGTGCGGGTCGCGTTCGTGGACGTCCTCGGCCCGTCGCCCGACGAGGTCTTGAGGTCGCTCGCCTCGTCGGCTACGGTACTCGTCCCGGCCTTCCTCTCGTCGGGGTACCACGTGCGCGTGGACGTGCCCGCCCACGTCGCTGCGTCGGGCCATCGGGAGGTGACCGTGACGGACGCACTCGGCCCGTCTCCGGAGCTGGCTCGCGCGATGCTGGACCGACTGCTCGAATCAGGCTGGTGTCCAGGAGATCACGTGATCCTCGCCGCGGCCGGTACCAGCGACACGCACGCCCAGGGGGAAGTGCGTGCGGCCGCCGCGATGCTGTCGGCACTGGTCGGGCACCGGGTCTCGATCGCCTTCGCCGCGCCGTGCCGGGACGGTTCCGGCTACCCCTCCGTGTCGGACACGGTCGCCCGGGCGCGGTGTGCGGGAGCCCGCCGCGTCGCAGTCGCGTCGTACCTGTTGGCGGAAGGCCTGTTCCAGGGGCGGCTCGAGGAGTCGGGCGCCGACGTGGTGAGTGGTCCGCTCGGGCTGCATCCCGCCGTGGTGAGACTCGCGTGCCGCCGTCGGCGCCACGCCCTGCTTCTTGCGCCCGCCGCTGCTTGACCTTCAGGTCGCTCGAAGCCCCACGATGAATCCCGTGACCGATCAACGACTGACAATCAGCTCCTTCGCCCGCGCCACCGGCCTGACCGCAAGCGCCCTGCGCTTCCACGGGGATTCTGGGCTACTCCCGCCCGCCGAGGTGGATCCCGACAGCGGGTACCGCTACTACGACCTGGACCAGATCGACACAGCCGTGCGGATCAAGCGCTTGCGGGCGGTCGGCCTGCCGCTTGGCGAGGTGCGGCGCGTCCTCGAGGCCGGACCTGACGAGGCCGTCGCGATCCTGGACGCGCATGTCGCTGCGCGGCAGCGAGATTCGCGCGAGGCTGAGGAGTTGGCGGCACGGGTGCGGGCGGAGCTCGGGGCGGGGCCGTCCCTGCCGCTCGCAACGGTACGCGGACCGGTCTTCGCCGCCGCCGTCGATGCGGTGTCGACAGCGGCGGGTGACGATCCGGACATCCCGATCCTGCGCGGGATCCTGCTGGAGGTCACCCCGGACGGCGTCACCCTGACGGCGACGGACCGCTACCGGCTCACAACGCGCACGCTAGCGGTGCCGGTGGAGCGTGAGTGGTCCGGCGTGCTCGACGGAGACGCTCTGCGCCTGGCGCTTCGGTCCGTCCGGCGCGGGCACGATCTCGCCGTGACGGCGGCGGGTGGCATCGTCCGGTTCGGTGATACGACGGTGCCACTTCTAGCCGGTGAGTACCCCGACTACCGGTACATGCTGGATCGGCTCCCCGCGGTCGGTACGCGCGCGGTCGCGCCTGCGTCCGAGCTACTGGACGCAATCGAATCGACTGCGGCGCAGCATATCCGACTGAAAGCCGAGGAAGGGGTGGTCACGCTCGACGGCCGCACCGTCGTGGCCAGGGTCGAGGGACCGGCCTGGTCGGCGTCCTTCGACGCGACCGTCCTGTATCCCGCGCTTGCGACCGCGGTGGGGCCCGACGCGATGCTCGACCTACGTGTCGGGCGCGCGCCCGTCACCGTCCGATCCGCCGACGACGGCGCCCTCACCACCCTGGTCATGCCCGTTGCCCCGCCGACTGTGGGCGGGCGCGGTGACGAGGACGAGGGGTAGGAACACCTCGTCCACGATCGACGCGGCGACGTCCGGTGATACCGGCCGCAGCGTCATCAGCAGTTCGTGCCGGTACAGGTCGAACGGGACCGAGCGCACTCGCGGGGTCAGCCTGGTCGGGTCGATCTCGCCGCGCTCGACCGCGCGCGTCAGGATCTCGTCTACGGCGAACCCGCCTCCCTTGAGGACGGTCTCGCGCAGATCGGCGAAGCTGGTGCCGGTCTCGGCGTAGTACGCGCCTAGCCGCGAACCCATCATGATCCCGAGTTGGGCGCGGGTGCGGTTGGTCTCCTCGAAGAGGGCGAGCAGGTCGCCGCGCAGGGTCCCCGTGTCCGGCGCGGCGACGGGGCTCCGGTCGCGCCCGTGTGCGATCGCCGCGGTCACCAGGTCGGGTTTCGAGGACCACCGCCGGTACAGCACGGCGCGGCTCGTGTGTGCACGTTGCGCGACCGCATCGATCGTGAACGCGTCGTAGCCCTTTTCGCGGAGCTCCTCGAAGGCGGCGTCCAGCAATGCAAGCTCGAGCTCGGCGCCTCGCCGGCGCGTCGGCTCGCCTCTAAGAGACATTGTGTTTCCTAACTCGTGGACCTACACTGCGATTAAGAGTCATAGTGTATCTAATGAGGTGGACATGTCGCAGCAGTCTTCAAATCCTGATCAGAGCGCCGACCCCGCCGTGTGGCGCACGGTCTGGGTGGTGTTGGTCGGCGCCCTCGCGGTGGTCTTCGACACGACTATCGTTGCCGTCGCGCTGCACACACTGGCCGATCAACTGCATACCTCGGTGGCGACGATCCAGTGGGTCAGCACGGGATACCTGCTCGCACTGGGCGTTACGGTGCCGATCGCGGGCTGGGCCCAGCGCGTGCTGGGAGCTAAGCGGCTATGGCTGCTGGCGTTGGGGATCTTCTTGATGGGCTCGATCCTGTCCAGCCTCGCTTGGAGCGCCTCGGCTCTGATCGTGTTCCGGATCGTCCAGGGGATCGGCGGTGGCATCATGCTGCCGCTCATGGCGACGATCGTGATGCAGGCGGCGGGCGGCGCCGGTCTGGGACGCGTCATGTCCGCGGTGAGCCTGCCGGCGGTGCTCGGCCCCATCCTCGGCCCGGTCATCGGTGGCGCGATACTGGCGCACCTGCACTGGTCGTGGCTGTTCTGGGTCAATGTGCCGTTCTGTGTGGTGGGACTCGGCCTTGCCGCGGCGCTGTTGCCCGCCGACGGCCCGGTGAGGCGCGTGCCGCTCGACGTGGTCGGTGTGTTCCTACTGTCGCCCGGCCTGGTCGGGATCCTGTGGGGGCTCTCCAACGCGGGGAGGCCCGGAGCGTTCGGGCGCACGGACGTCCTCTGGCCCGTCGTCGTCGGTGTGCTGCTCCTCGGAGGCTTCGTCGGCTGGGCGCTCCGCCGCCGGGCGCGTGCACTGGTCGACGTTGCGCTACTCCGGCATCGTCCTCTCGCGTCGTCCTCGGCCTTACTGTTCCTGTCGGGTATCGCGCTGTACGGTGCGATGCTCTTGCTGCCCCTGTACTTTCAGCAGCTACGAGGCATGACGGTCCTGGGTGCCGGGGCCATGCTGATCCCGCAGGGGATCGGCACCCTGCTGAGCCGCAGTATCGCCGGGCGTCTGTCCGACACTATCGGCTCGCGGCCACTCGCCTTGGCCGGCTTCGCCGTGGTCGCGATCGGCACCCTGCCGTTCGCGTTGGCGGATCAGCACACCGGCGAAGTGTGGCTGACGGTCGCTCTGTTGTTGCGCGGACTAGGCCTCGGCGCGGTGACGGTGCCGCTGATGGCGCTGGCGTTCCGCGGGTTGGCACGCAACGACATTCCCGACGCCAGTGTGATCAGCCGTATTGCGACCCAGGTCGGGGGTGCGTTCGGAACAGCCGTGCTCGCCGTGGTGTTGGAAGGTGCGCTGACGCACGCGCGATCGTCGACCATGGTCGCCGCCGCCTTCCGCGAATCTTTCTGGTGGTGTGTGGTATTCGCGGTCCTGGGAGTCGGTCTCTCGTTCTTGTTGCCCGGGAGACCGGTGTCTGCGGACGACGGTGAGTCCTCGTCGACCGCTATCTCCGAACAGTCGCCTACCTCGTAGTGAAAAGGGTTGGGGGTTCGATTCCCCAGGCGGCTCCATCAGAAGGGCGCTGACGTGCAAGAAGGCGTCGGAGGCTCGTCGTCGCGTCTGCCGAGCACTGTGTGCGCTCGCCTCGAGCAATGCAGTTACACCCTCGACTGCTGCCACCTGTGCGTGCTCGTACACCGAGGTGTAGATATCGGCCGTGACCTCGACCTGAGAGTGACCACTGAGCTCACGGTCGGGACTGAGACGAACGGGGCATCCGTCCTGCCGGCGATTATCGACGCGGCGTAGCGGGACAGCGCCTTCGCGGCCGAGCACGGCGAGATCCGGCGCGGCCACGCCGCCCGTCCTCATCGCGGCGCGGGTGCAGGGGCGCGGCGAGCTGCCCGGCGCAGTTGATCCGGCGATGCTCGCGGCCGCGCTCCTGGGCCCGCTGTTCTACCGGCGATGATTCTCGCGCGAACCGATCAACCCGACGTTCGTCGAATCCGTGGTGCGGCAGGAGTGCTCAGGCCGACATCGACGGTCGTCGGTAGCCGAACCGGATGTCGGGGGAGTTGGCCACGAAGACCGTCTGGTCCAGCGTGATCCGTGTGTCGTACACGGGCAGGTACACGCCGTCGGCGTCGAGGCACCGGCCGTCGAGGAGGCTGAAAGCCTGCTTCTTCAAGGGGGATTGAACGACGGGGAAGCCGTTCCGGTCACCGACGATGCCCCGCGACATCACAGCTGCTCGGCCGATCGGGTCGATGTTGCCGACAGCCCGGACTCGGTTGTCCGCCAAGCGGAACACGGCGACCTGTTGTCCATCGGGCAGGAGCACGGCGACCCCGCGCAGCGGCTCGAGGCGGGACAGGGGGCAGGCCGCTGTCCAGTCGCCACGCCAGCGCCGCAGGTCGAACGAGGTGGTCATGGTTGCTCCGATCGGATGTCAGCGTGCGGGGGAGGGAAACGACGGTGTGCCAATCAGCACGGGGATCTTGCGCCCGTTCTTTTCGCCGAACTCGACGGTGGGGTCGGGGGCACCGGGCGCGTTGACGAAGGAGACGAAGCGTGCGAGTTTGTCGGGATCGTCGAGCACCCCCTTCCACTCACACGAGTAGCCGCCCACGTGTCGCGCCATCGTGGACTCGAATTCCTCTGCCAGCCCGAGGGAGTCGTCGACGACGACCGCCCGGAGGCGGTCCAGCCCGCCGTCGAGGGCCTCGAGCCACGGCGCGGTGCGCTGAAGCCTGTCGGCGGTGCGGATGTAGTACATGAGGAACCGGTCGATGTACTTGACCAGTGTCTCGCCGTCCAGATCGGATGCGAGCAGTTGCGCGTGCTTGGGTGTCATCCCGCCGTTGCCGGCCACGTACAGATTCCAGCCGGACTCGGTGGCGATCACCCCGACGTCCTTGCCTCGGGCCTCGGCGCACTCGCGTGCACAGCCGGATACGCCCATCTTGAGCTTGTGCGGGGACCGTAGGCCGCGGTACCTGAGCTCGAGGTCGATGGCCATCTGTACCGAGTCCTGCTGCCCGTACCGGCACCAGTCGGTGCCCACGCAGCTCTTGACGGTGCGCAGCGACTTCCCGTATGCCTGACCGGATTCCATACCGCCGTCCACGAGCCGCCGCCAAATCTGCGGTAACTGGTCGACGGTGGCGCCGAACATGTCGATCCGCTGTCCGCCGGTGATCTTGGTGTACAGCCCGAAGTCGCGGGCGATCTCGCCGATCAGGATCAGCTGCTCCGGGGTGACGTCGCCGCCGGGCATGCGCGGCACTACCGAGTACGTGCCGTTGCGCTGGATGTTCGCGAGGAAGTGATCATTGCTGTCCTGCAGCGACGCCTGCTCGCCGTCGAGGATGTGGTCGGAGCTCGTCGACGCGAGGATCGAGGCGACGGTCGGCTTGCACAGGTCGCAGCCGGTGCCGGTGCCGTACCGCTCGATGAGCCCCGAGAACGTGCGGATCCCGCTCGCCTGCACCAGCTCGAAGAGCTCGGCGCGGGACTGGGAGAAGTGTTCGCAGAGCGACTTCGAGACCTCGACGCCCTCGGCGGTGAGAAGCTGCGAGAGCAGCGGCACGCACGATCCACACGACGTTCCGGCACCGGTGCAGCCCTTGAGGTCCGCGACGGTGCAGGCGCCGCCTGCGATCGCCGAGCACAGCGTGGCCTTGGTGACGTCGTTGCACGAACAGATCTGGGCCGCGTCGGGTAGCGCGCCCACTCCGATCGCGGGGGCATCGCCGGTGCCGGCGGGTGCGATGAGCGACACCGGGTCACCCGGCAGCGAGGAACCGACCAGCGGCCGCAGCACGCCGTACTGGGACGCGTCGCCGACGAGGATGCCGCCGAGGAGCGTCTGGGCGTCGTCGGACAGTACGAGTTTGGCGTAGGTGCCGCCGATCGGGTCTGAGACGACGACGTCGAGGGCGCCCGGCGTGGTGCCCATGGCGTCGCCGAAGCTCGCGACGTCGACGCCGAGCAGCTTCAGCTTGGTGGACATGTCGGCGCCCGGGAACTCGGCGTCACCGCCGAGGAGACGGTCGGCCACGACCTCCGCTGTGCTGTACCCGGGCCCGACGAGGCCGTAGCACCGGCCCTCGATCGCCGCGACCTCGCCTATTGCGTAGACGTCGGGATCACTGGTGGCACAGGAGAGGTCGGTGAGAACGCCTCCGCGTTCGGCTAGGTCCAGGCCGGCCTCACGAGCGAGCTCGTCGCGAGGGCGGACGCCGGCCGCGAACACCAGTAGGGCGGTATCGACGACGGTGCCGTCCGCGAGCGTGACGGCGAGGCTGTCGCCGGCGCGGGCGATCTCGGTGGTGCCGGAAGACAGTGAGACGTCGATCCCCATCGCAGTGATCATCCGGGCGAGATGCTCGCCGCCGCCGGTGTCCACCTGCTGCGGCATGAGCCGCGGGTTGACCTCGACGACGTGCGGGCGCAGCCCCAGTGTCTGCAGCGCTTTCGCGGCCTCCAGTCCGAGCAGGCCGCCGCCGACCACGATGCCGACGGCCTCCGGATCACGGGCGAGCGCGGCCTCGGCGTCTGCCCGGATAGCGTCCAGATCGTCGAGCGTGCGGTATACGTGGCAGCCCTCGGAATCCCTACCGGGCACCGGTGGAACGAAGGCGTACGAGCCGGTCGCGAGCACCAGGGCGTCGTAGTCGACGGTGCCCGCGTCGGTGTGCACCTGACGGGCGTCCCGGTCGATTCCCGTCACCGCGGACCCGAGCCGGACCTCGACCAGCTCGTCACCCGCGTAGTCGTTGCCCGACAGCGCTAGCCGCGACCGGTCCCACTCGCCGACGTACGAGGAGAGCCCGACACGGTCGTACGCCGCGTCCGGCTCCTCGCCCAGCACCACCACGCGCCAGGCACCGTCCGTGTCCCGGGCCCGCAGCGCCTCGACGAACCGGTGACCCACCATGCCGTGCCCGATGACCGCGACCGTCCGTGTGCTCACCTTGGGGACTCCTCTCGTCTGTTGACCTGAGCCACGGTATGGGGGCGATATTGCGCAGGCGCTGCGCCGCGTTGCCGCCCGGTCACGCGTTCCTCACATCACTGCGGGACGGGATGTCAGGCGAACCGCCGGCGCGGCCACGGCGGCTCCATCGCTCTCAGTACACGTCCCGGACATAGCGCTTCTCGGCGGAGAGCGCCTGCAGGTACGACGCGGCGCTCTTCGGGCTGCGACCGCCGTGCTCGGCGACGATGCCGCGCAGCACATCGTCGACATCCCGTGCCATTCTGGAGGCGTCGCCGCATACGTACAGGTGCGCTCCCGAGGAGATCCACTTCCACAGCTCGGCGGCGTTCTCACGCATGCGGTCCTGGACGTAGACCTTGGGGCCACCGTCCCGTGAGAACGCCGTGTCGAGCCGGGTGAGGAGTCCCGAGTCCCGGAACGCGTCGAGCTCTTCGCGGTAGTAGAACTCGGAGGACTCATGCCGTTCCCCGAAGAACAGCCAGTTGGCTCCGGAGTGTCCGCGCGCGGCACGGTCGTGCAGGAATCCTCGGAACGGGGCGATACCCGTGCCCGGTCCGATCATGACAGCGGGCACTTCAGACCGCTCCGGGGGGCGGAAGTGCTTGGTGCGCTGCACGAACACATCGATCTCGGCGCCGGGCTCGAGCCCCGCCAGGTGCCCCGAACAGACGCCGTGTCGCACCGCACCGTCCGTGGCGGCCGAGGACGATTCGTACTGCACCACCGATGCCGTCACGTGCACTCGTGTGGGGTCCTCCAGTGGGCTGGACGATATCGAGTACAGACGCGGCGCGAGCGGCCGTAGGACGGCCATCCACTCGTCCAGCCCGGCCTCCACGGGGTGCGACGCGAGCAGATCCAACGCTTGGCGGCCCCACGTCCATTCCGCGAAGTGCGCTGGGTCGGCGATGGCGGCCGCGAGATCCTCGCCGGGGTTGCGTTCGTGCACGAAACGGATCAGGTCCGGCGTGATGCGCGTGACGTCCAGCCGCGCCGCGACCGCCTCGGCCAGCGTCGTCTCCTCGTTCCCGATGGTGACCGCGACCGCACCGTCGAGTCCCGTGCGCGTGAGGAACTCATCGACCACGTCGGGGCGGTTGCGCGGCCATACACCGAGGGCGTCCCCCGGGCCGTACTCGAGAGTGCCTTGAGGCAGGTGCACCCCGATGTCCCGCACGTCCTTGTCCGAGGCTTCGCCGCAGAGTCGGCGGTTGCGCGCGATCGTGGTACGCAGCGGGTTCTTTCGCGAGTACCGTGCCGGCTCCGCCGGATCGGACCCGGCGTCGGCAACGAGGGTGTCCGTCGATTCCGACCCGCCGGCCGGTGGTTCCGACCCGTCCGACAGCGCGGCGGTGACGCGGCCGACCCACGCTGCCGCGGTCTCCTCGTAGTCCGGTTCGCACGAAGCGCGATCCGTGATCCGGCGCGCACCGAGGTGCTCGAGACGTGCGTCCAACTTCCGCGCGAAGCCACAGAAGTCCGCATAGGAGGAGTCGCCGAAACCCAGTACCGAGAACTCCAGGGAGTCCACGTCGCCCGGCTCCGCGGCGGCGAGGGCGTCCCAGAGCGCGATGCCGTTGTCGGGTGCGTCCCCGTCGCCGGTGGTCGCGACGACGAATAGAACGGTACCGACCAGGTCGGCGACCGCCACCTCGTCTGCGCCGCGCAGGTGCGCAGTGACGCCTCCGGCGGCGAGACGCTCCGCGCACGCCTGAGCGGACTCCTCGGCCGTACCCGTCTGTGACGCCCACACGACGGTGACCCGGGGGCCGCTCGGTAGGTCGGGCTCAGCGGTGGCCGGCGCGAGAGCCTCACCCCGCGAGAAGATTCCGGCGATCAGGCCGTCGACCCAGGCGCGCGTGTCGGTGCCCAGCGGTGCTCCCGCGGGCAGCACAGGTACCTCTCCGGCGGGTGGATGCGCGCGAAGTCCCGTGAGCATCCCGGAGAGGAACAGCTGTTCCGCAGGGCCGAGTATGGGGTCGGGCAGTGTGCCCAGTGCCGTCGCAAGCGCGTCGACGGGCGAGGTCTGGCCGGATGTCACGGTGTCCTCCCTCGATGGGGTAGCGGGGACGGGCTCGAGCGCGACGGCGCACACCTTGAACTCGGGTTGCAGGGAGTCGGCGTCGACCGCGTCGTTGGTCACCGCGTTGACCGCGAGGTCCGCACCGAACGCGTCGCTCCAGTGCATAGGGGCGAAGCACACGCCGGGACGCACCGCATCATCGACGGCAGCGGGGAGTACGGCACGCCCACGCCGCGAACGGATCTCGACCGAATCGCCGTCGGCGATGGCCAGCCGCTCCGCGTCCTCGGGATGCAACTGCAGGAACGGCTCCGGATTGAGCTTGTTGAGCTTGTCGACCTTCCCGGTCTTGGTCATCGTGTGCCATTGGTGCGCGAGGCGACCGGTGGTGAACACGAGCGGATACTCGTCGTCGGGCAGTTCCGCGGCGGGCAGGTGCGGGCGTGGAAGGAAGCGTGCCTTGCGGGAAGGCGTCGGGAAGGCGAATTCGGGAACCGTGCCGTCCGCGGCCGTGTACAACGACTGGGAGACACCATCGTTCAGGTAGCGGATGGGATTGCGGTCCGCGCCCCCCGGCGCCGCCGGCCATTGGACGGGCCCGCGGCGCAGGCGCGCGTGGTCGACGCCGCGCAGATCCCATCCGGTGCGTGGGTTGTGGAAGCCCGCCAGCTCATCGAATACCTCGGCCGCCGTGGCGAAGTCGAAGCCTGGGTAGCCCATCGCGGTGGCGACCCGGCAGATCAACTCCCAGTCCGCCAGTGCATCTCCGGGCGGCGCCATCGCGGGTGCGCAATGCGTGAGGGTCCGCTCGCTGTTCACCATGACGCCATCGGACTCGGCCCACAGGGCCGCGGGCAGCACGATGTCGGCGTACGCAGCGGTCTCGATGTCGGCGAACGCATCCTGGACGACCACCAGCTCGGCGGCCTCGAGACCGGCGATCACCGAGGCCCTATTAGCCACGGAGGCCACGGGATTCGTGCAGATGATCCATGCGGCCTTGATCTCGCCGGTGGCCATCCTCCGGTACATGTCGACGGTGCCCGTCCCACCTTCGGCCCGGATCGTCCCGGCCGGCAGCGCCCAGCGCTCCTCGACGAACGCGCGGTCGCCGGCGTCGAGCGCGGCCCGCTGGCCCGGCAGGCCGGGGCCCATGTAGCCCATTTCGCGCCCGCCCATGGCGTTCGGCTGCCCCGTCAGCGAGAACGGCCCCGCACCGGTGTGGCAGATGGCACCGGTCGCGAGGTGAAGGTTGCACAGCGCGTTCGTGTTCCACGTCCCGTGGGTCGACTGATTGAGGCCCATCGTCCACAGGCTCACCAGGTTCCGCGTGCCCGCGACCATCTCCGCGACACGCCGCAGGTCCGCTTCCTCGATCCCGCACACCGAAGCCACGAGCTCCGGCGAGTAGTCGTCGAGCAGTGCGTCGAGTGCCTCCCAGCCCTCGGTGTGCGCGGCTACGAAATCGTGGTCGATCCCGCCGAGGTCTCGGATCAGGCGTAGCAGGCCGTTGAGCAGCGCGAGATCGGTGCCGGGGCGGACGGGTAGGTGCACGTCCGCCTTCGTGGCGGTGTTCGTACGCCGCGGATCCACCACGACCAACTTCGCGCCGGCGCGGACGCGGTCCATCATGCGCAGGAACAGGATCGGGTGGCAGTCGGCCATGTTCGCGCCGAGCACCAGGAAGACGTCGGCGGCGTCGAGGTCGTCGTAGCTCCCCGGTGGGCCGTCGGCGCCCAGGGACTGCTTGTATCCCGTCCCGGCGGACGCCATGCACAAGCGCGAGTTCGATTCGATCCACTGCGTGCGCAGGTAGCCCTTGGCGAATTTGTTCGCCAGGTACTGCGCCTCGATCGACATCTGGCCCGAGACGTAGAGCGCGATCGCATCCGGTCCGTGCTCGTCCCGGATCGCCGACAGGCGGTCGGCCACCGTCGATACCGCGGAGTCCAGGGCGGTCGGCACGGGATCCACACCGCGCTCAGGGCGCTCCAGCGCAGTCGTCTGTCGGCCACCGGCGCGCAGCATGTCGCCCGTCGTGTTCCCCTTGGTGCACAGGCGTCCACGGTTGGCCGGGTGGTCGGCCCTGCCCGTCGCCTTTACGACCGTACCGCCCTCGACCTGCAGGTTCATGCCGCAGCCCACGCCGCAGTAACCGCACACGGTCGACACCGTCGTCACGCCTCACCTCCTGGTCACCCGACAGCGTCCGCGGAGCGTGTTTCCCGGCGCAGCTGCGGCGGTTACGCGCGTATCAACTCGACCTTGCAGCACGCCGGCCGGTGTCGTGAGGTCGGTACATTGCAGTGATGACCGCCACGCCCGTCCCCGGAAGGCCACCGTCGCCGCTGCGCTCATCGGACAAGGCGGTTCCACCGTGGGCGGACGGGATGACGACCGGGGACTTCCTTGCGTCGGCACCGAGGCTCTCCTCGCTCGGCACCCCGCTGATGGTGCTCGACGAGGCCGCACTCGCCGCCAACACCGCCGTATTCGCCGAGTGGTGTGCCGCGCGCGGCGTCGAGCTCGCTCCCCATGGGAAGACCACCATGTCGCCGACCCTGTGGCAGCGGCAGTTGGATGCGGGTGCGACGGCGATCACCGTCGCCAACTACCCACAGCTGCGTGTCGCCGTCGCGGCGGGAGTGCCGTCGGTCCACGTTGCGAACGCGATCGCGGATCCGGCCGGGATCGCTTGGCTGGGGGCGGCTCTCGACGCCGACCCCGGGCTCGAGGTCACGGTGTGGGCCGACGCTGTGCGCACCGTCGATCTACTGGACGCGGGTTTGACGGGCCGCGGGCCGACAGTCCTCGTAGAACTCGGCGGCGCGGGCGGGCGGACCGGCGCGCGTGATGTCGAAGCCGCCGCTGCCGTCGCTCGGGCGGTCGCCGCATCGGACCGCCTGCGTCTGGGCGGCGTCGCAGGCTACGAGGGGGCCTTCGCGCACGACGACTCGGCAGAGTCCCTGGCGCGGGTCGACGGGTATCTGCACAGCATCGTCGACCTGCATCGTCGGCTGGAGGAGCTCTACCCGCCCGACGGCAGGATCGTCGTGAGTGCCGGTGGCAGCGCGTATTTCGACCGGGTCGCCCGAGTCCTCGGCGCGGTTCAGGACGATCGGACCGTCGTCGTGGTCCGATCCGGGGCGTACATCATCCACGACGACGGCTTCTACGGAACGGTCACGCCGTCGGGTCGGGGTGCCGGGCCTGGCCTGCGGTCCGCCATGCACGTGTGGGCGCGGGTGATCTCCAGGCCCGAAGCGGGCTTGGCGTTGCTCGACGCCGGGCGGCGGGACGTCTCGTTCGACGACGGGTTGCCCACTCCGCAGGCGGCAGCCTCGGACTTGGGTGCACCGCGCCGCCCGCTCGGCGGCATAGTGACCGCCGTCAACGATCAACACGCATACCTGGCGCTCGACCCCGGGGATCCGCTCGCCGTCGGCGACGTGGTCCGGCTGGGACTCTCACACCCGTGTACCGCGATCGACAAGTGGCGGGTGATACCCGTCGTCGACGATTCCGAGCAGGAGGATCCCGTCATCGTCGACCTGCTCGCCACGTACTTCTGACGGGCCGGCCGGGTTCGCGTCATTCCCCCGCTGACGAACGGGGCGGGAGGGAATACTTTGGTGCGGTGGGCCCGGCTATCCGCCTGGGCCCGACTCTATGGGCGCGCGAGTGCCCCGCAGACGGAAGGTGGATCCACACCATGGCTCACCCCCGCGCCGGCCAGCCGGCGCTCCCCGAGGACCTGATCGACGTCGCGGCTGTCGAGTCCGCGTACTACGACGTCGCGCCCGACCCGTCGAACCCGGACCAGCGGGTGGTGTTCGGCACTTCCGGGCACCGGGGGAGCTCGCTCAATGCGGCGTTCAACGAGGACCACATCCTGGCGACCACCCAGGCGATCGTCGAATATCGTGCGGCACAGGGCGTCACCGGACCGCTGTACCTGGCGAAGGACACGCATCTCCTGTCGGGCCCCGCGTGGCAGACGGCGGTGGAGGTCCTCGCGGCGAACGAGGTGCGCGTCGAGGTCGACGTCGACGACCGGTTCACCCCTACACCCGCCCTGAGCCACGCGATCCTGCGGCACAACCGCGACGCGGCAGGTCCGCTCGCGGACGGCATCGTCGTCACGCCGTCGCACAACCCGCCTGCCGACGGCGGCTTCAAGTACAACCCGCCCAACGGCGGGCCTGCCGATACCGACGCGACGGCTGCGATCGCCGCCCGCGCCAACGAGATCCTCGAAGGGGGCCTCGCGGACGTGAAGCGGATCCCGCTCGAGCGGGCGCTGGCGTCGGACTTCCTGGGCCGCTTCGACTTCCAGGGATCGTACGTGAACGACTTGCAGAGCGTCGTCGACCTGGCCGCGATCCGCGATGCCGGTGTGCGGATCGGCGCCGACCCCTTGGGGGGCGCGTCCATCGGGTATTGGGCAGCAATCGGCGAGGGCTACAACCTCGACCTCACAGTCGTCAACCCGACCACCGACCCGAAGTTCGCGTTCATGACGCTCGATACCGACGGCAAGATCCGGATGGACTGCAGCTCGCCGAACGCGATGGCGTCGCTGATCGCGAACAAGGATCTGTACGACATCGCGACCGGCAACGACGCCGACTCGGACCGGCACGGCATCGTGACCCCCGACGCCGGCCTGATGAACCCGAACCATTACCTGGCCGTCGCCATCAGCTACCTGTTCGCCAACCGGCCGGGCTGGTCGGCGGATGCCGCGGTGGGGAAGACCCTGGTGTCGTCGTCGATGATCGATCGGGTCGTGTCAGCGCTCGGGCGCCGGCTGCTCGAGGTCCCGGTCGGCTTCAAGTGGTTCGTTCCGGGCCTGCTCGACGGCTCCGTCGGCTTCGGGGGTGAGGAGAGCGCTGGAGCGTCGTTCCTGCGCTTCGACGGCACCGTCTGGTCGACGGACAAGGACGGCATAATCCTGGCGCTGCTCGCGTCGGAGATCATCGCCAAGACCGGCAAGACCCCGTCGCAGCACTTCGCCGAGCTGGGGGAGCGGTACGGTGTGCCCGCCTACCAGCGCATAGACGCACCAGCGAACCGTGAGCAGAAGGCCGTGCTGGCCAGACTCTCGCCAGAGCAGGTGACGGCCACCGAGCTGGCCGGGGAGCCGATCACTGCGACCCTGACGTCGGCCCCCGGGAATGGTGCCCCGATCGGTGGACTCAAGGTCACCACCGAGAACGCCTGGTTCGCTGCCCGGCCGTCCGGCACGGAGGACGTCTACAAGATCTACGCCGAGTCCTTCCGCGGCGACGAGCATCTCGCGCAGGTGCAGAGCGAGGCGAAGGCACTCGTCGACTCGGTCTTGTCAGGCGGGTGACTTCACCGCTCTCAGGCGTTTCGTAGGTCGGGCTCGCTAAGGTGGGGCCGGCCGCACAACGACGAGCAGGAGTGAGAACCACGTGAGCAATGTCCCGAAGATGAAGAAGGGTAAGGGCGGGGGATACGTCCCGACGAAGCAGTCCAACACCCTCGCCTACGTCCTCGGAGGCGTGGCGATCGTGGTGATCATCGCGGTGCTGGGCTTCTTCCTCTGGCACAACTCGAACAGCTCGAAGAACCAGAAGGCGGGGGACAAGGCCGCCGCCGTCGCGCAGTTGTCGAAGTCGGCGACCTTCACCGCGGGCAAGCCCGATGCCAAGACCACCGTCGACATCTTCTCCGACTTCCAGTGCCCCTACTGCGCTCAGCTCGAGCAGCAGTCGGGTGCCGAGATCAGCAAGGCGGTCGACGACGGGTCCCTGCAGGTCCGCTACCACATCGTGAACTTCCTGGACGAGAACAGTGCGTCCGGCGACTACTCGTCGCGCACCGCAGGCGCGATGATCGCGATCGCGAAGTCGTCGATGGCGGCGGACCTCAAGCAGAAGGCGTGGATGGCGACCTACGCCGCGTTGTACGCGAAGCAGCCCAAGGAGAAGGCCGCTGGCGGCTCGTCCGACTGGGCCAACGCCGACATCGCCAAGATCGCCGCCGAGGCCTCTCAGGGAGCCGGCGCCGCGCTGCCGGCCGACGTGACGAAGGCGATCACCGACGGTGCTGACGCTGCCAGCGGCAAGTCGTCCGCCTCGGCCGAGATGCAACTGCTGCAGCAGGTCGGCGGCCAGGGCACCCCGACGGTGCTGCACGACGGCGCGCCCGTCGACGCCCTGGGCAACCCCGGCTGGCTGTCGGGTCTGCTGAAGTAGCGTCGATGCCTGGTGAGGGCTGTGCCATCGGTCAGTCCTCACCAGGCGATTTGGCTTCTCAATGACGCGTGCTGTAAGTTTTTCGACGCGGTTAACGCAAGGGAAAAACCGAATACGGGGCTATGGCGCAGCTGGTAGCGCACCACACTGGCAGTGTGGGGGTCAGGGGTTCGAGTCCCCTTAGCTCCACAGCAAGAAAGCCGCTTCGACCTGCGTCGGGGCGGCTTCTGTTGCATCCGGTCCGGCGGCCGTTCAGGCTCAGTGGAGCAACAATAGGCCAGTGGTTTCGGCGCGCCGGCCGACGTTACAGTCGTGCATTGGCGAAGGGTAGGCGGCCGTGGTGCGCGCGGAATGCGGCAATCATGTCGCTCTCGATAGTCGCGGCGTCCGCGTCGGCTGTTTCTCGCCACGCAACGAGAAGGTCGGCGTGATCAGCGAGCTGCCAGACACGGCGGCCACCTGAGTGCGCGACAGGCTCACCGGTCCCGTAGCGCCGGTACTCGTTCAGCCGCCGCCGCAGCCCGCGTCGACCGCTCACGCCGAGGTTCGCCTTGCCGATGTAGATCACACGGCTCTCCGGTACCCATCGGTCTCCGAGATCGGCGACAAGCTCGGTGGGGTCGACGCCCTTGAAGTGGCCTGCCGGTGACACGTCGAGGAACTGAGGCGGCGTGTCGGTGGGCCGCACGACTACGTAGACGCCAGGCCCACTGGGTACGCCGGCGTCCGGTAGTTCGGCGAATCGGATCCAGCCCGCGAACAGGGAGAGGTCGATCTCGGGCGGTAGGTCACCGCCATCTTGGTGCTCGCTCATCCAAACAGTGAATCACCGGCGGCGCGCATTCGTCGGCCTTCGCACCGGCGCAGAAGTCCTGGCTCCTCTCCGGTGAGTGGCCGTGCCGGGTGGCGACGACGTGAACCGGCGGTCCCGGTCGAGCGTCAGTGACATCGAGGGGTTGCGTAGTCCTTCGAGCTGAATCCGGCGCAAACCGGCACGCGGATGCGCTAGAACTCATTGCTCCACTATTCCGGTGAGACGGGCGTGCCATGATCACGGATGCTACGAGCACGTCGTCATCCCACGCGACCAGCGCAACACAGAGAACATCGTCGGGCCGCGCCGAGTCCGCTTGCAGGCCGCCGCGCTGATCAAGGTGCTCGGTGTTGAGGCCTTGGGATCACTCGCAGCGATCTCAGCGAAATAGGCTGTGGAACAGGTGATTACTCCTCACCGTTGCGCGCCGTTTGCGGCAGCAGCGATGCGAAGACCTCCATGAGGCCGTGGGGTCTTCGCGTTTCAGCTCCCTGATTCGAAGTAAGGTGTGATCTCTCGGACGAACCCCTTTGTGTCATAGGCTGCAAGAGCTTCGAGGAATGCCTCGGTGGCCACTGGTGGGTGGCCGCGTTTGTCGGCGGTTCGGGCGACGCAGGCCACGGCCCGCGCCGGGTTGCGGTGAAGTAGATCCAAGAGAAACCTGTCAGAGCTGCGCGTATGCAACCCCAGTGGCTCCAGGACGGCCTTTGGGAAATGCTTGGTGTTGTCGGTGACGATTGCGGATGCGTGGCCACGCACGGCGGCCGCGACAACGTGGCGGTCGTCGGGGTCAGGCATCCCCATGATCGCCGCTTCGAGCGGCTCCCAGCCCTCCACGCAGGCGTCCTCGAAGGCGTCGTTCATAGCGTCGACCCGCGTGCGAGCCCGCTCCTCGGACACACGGCCCTTCGTCGCCCGCTGGATACCGCGTACCGTCTCTTCCATGATGCGGTCGCTCCACAGTGGGAAATACGCCCGTTGCTCAGCGAATGTCAGTAGCAGATCGACTTTGTAGATCGGTACCAGCACACACGCGTCGAGCACCACGCGAAACCCCGCCATTACTCCTTGCGCTTCTCGGCGATCTCGTGGCGCGCGGTACGTATGGCCTCGTGGTAGTCCTCGGCGGGCACGTCGTACAGGCCGCTTTCCTCGGCGTCGTCCACGAGAGCTTGCAGCGCCTTGCGCCGGTCCACCGCACGCTGCGACCGATAGTCGAGTAGGTCGCCGAGCTCCACGCGCCGGTGACGGCTGCCTTCGACGGTCTCGTAGGGGATTTTGCCGTTTTTCAGCAGCTTGATGAGCGTGGGGCGGCTGATGCCGAGGTAGTCGGCGGCCTCCTGTGTGGAGAGCTTCTGGTCGACCGGAGCGACGACGACCGCGCGGTGAGCGCGCATCGCTCCCACGATCTGCGTCAACGTGCTGTAGACCTCTAGCGGGAGAGGGATTTGCTCCCCATCGGGGCCGAGGAGTGCGGCGGGCTCATCGTGGTGCTCGAGGAACTTCGACAGGTCCATGAGGGCGTCGAGGTCGGTGGCGTCAGTCGGGGGGAAGAACGTTCCTTTTCTACGGGGGGCGGCGGCGGTGCTCATGCAGCCAGTCTGGCGAATAATCGAAATAAACGCAATATCTGGTGGTCGGTTATGGGTGGTCGGCGCGAGCGGGCAACACCTGCCGTACGTCCGCTGCCGCGACAACTCGTGGCCGAATCCGCCGTCTCGCGAATGGCTTCGGCGACAACCCCTATCGGGACCGCGGCCCAAGGCAGGATGTAAGCCACTGATGTGAGCGGTGTCGCGTCACGCTCGGTGCCGCCGACATCCGATCCGGAGTAGTCTGGCTTGCACGCCGCACCGGTGCGGCATGCCGGCCCACGCTACGGGGGCTCCTATGACAAACCAAACAGTTTCAGGAGTCGCTTCATGCCTTTTGAGGCCATCCCCGATGACGCCGATGCACCTATACCGACCAGACGAGCACAGGGGAAGGGCGCCGGACGACCTCGAGTCGGCCAGTTCCGGTTCTACTTCGCCGACGATCGGTGGGAGTGGTCCGACGAGGTGGCCGTGATGCACGGTTACGAGCCGGGAACCGTCACGCCCACAACCGAGCTCATGCTCAGGCATAAGCATCCGGACGATTACGCCGCCGTTGCGGAGAACCTCCGGAACTCCATCGACACGGGTTCTCCCTTCTCCAGCCGCCACCGGATCGTCGACACCCGAGGCGACGTGCATCAGATGGTCGTTGTGGCGGACCGGATGTATGACGACGGGGGCGTCATCGGATCCGAAGGCGTATACGTCGATATCACGGAAGCGATCGACTCGGAGGTCCGCTCCTCGCTGCGCGTGGTGCTGCCTCGCTACACCGCGTCGCGGGAGGCGATCGATCGAGCCAAGGGGATCGTCACGTTCGTCTACGGCGTATCGGCCGACCGCGCGTTCGACATCCTCCGGTGGCGGTCGCAGGAGGCCAATGTGAAGGTGAGACACATCGCCGAGCAGCTCCTGGCGGATGTGGAGGCATCACGGGGGATGCTCATGCCTCGTTCGGCACGGGAAGCGTTCGACCACATCCTCCTCACGACCCACGAGCGCGTCACCCCGGACCGCCCCTCCCGTTCGTAGCCGCACGGATGGACGCAGCGGCTCCGAGTCCCCGGTCGATCATTGCCGGACCACGGGGTAGACCGTGATCGTCGGCGTGCGGGGGGTGACTGCGAACGGCCTTCCCGAGGTGAACCCGGTAGCTTTCGGCAGGCTCAGTGCGCGGGCTTGGGCGTGCAACGGCAGCAGGATGATCCCCTGCCCGTTCGGTGGGGCGAGTGCCAGGTGATCGTCGGAGTAGCCGACGCATCGATATCCCGCGGCGACGACGTGGCCCGGGTCGGGCTGGCTTCCGATATGGACCACGCCACCGTCTTCGCGGCGCACGACGACCCGGGCGACGTCGTCGTCGAGACCGATCGAATACGGCCCGCATGGTGAGACGGCGCGGGTGTCCGTGGGCAACGTCGCGGTCACATCTCCTCGATCGGAAACGGCGAATGTCTCCCGTGCCGGAGAACGGACCGTAGACCGACCAGCCTGAATGATGCTGTCGGCGCCCACAAGCCAGCGGCGCGTCGTGGGGTCGTACGAGACGCGGGCGATCTCCGTCGCGCCGGCCCCGCCGATAGTCGTGAGGGACGTGAAATGCAACGTCACCATGAAATCCGGGGCAGTGACCAACTCCGGCACAGCGGCTGCTGCGGGCTCGGTCGGCGAGTACACGACGACGGCCTTCGCTCCCGCGCTGGTGTCCGCGACGGTATTGACCAGCCGCCCATCGACGAGGTCGAGCGTTCCGGAAGTCGGCTGCCAACTTCGTCCGTTGGTCACGATCACCCTGTCGGGCATGGCGATCCAATCCCTGCCCGCTCCGAGGCAGGCGTAGAGGCCAGAACCGTCGCCAGGTGAGACGACGCGAACGCCGTCATATATGGAGATCACGCCGTCCGGTGCCAGCAGCCAGTCGCCGCACGCCCGTGGCGGTCCGTTGGTCGACTTCCCCTCCCACAGGACCCGGCCGTCGAGGGTGCGTACGCGGTAGCGGGACGGCCCGGCGTCGACCTTCTCCTGAGGTATTCCGATCAGTACTTCGGTGCCTCCGCCGATCGGACGTGCTTCGGAGTCGAGCGTTGCGGTCTTGCGGCCGTCTGTCGCGTACAGGATCGTCTCTGTGGCCGTCTCGGTTGCGAACCCACCGGCGAGCAGGGTGATCGAGCAGGCACATTTCGACGAGGCTGTCACCGGTATCGGCGGAGCGAACCCGACGGTGGTCGGTCGTCGGTTAGTAGGTGACGACGACCGGTGCGATGCCGTCTTTCGCGTAGGACGGTGTGGGATCGACGTTCTCGCCCTCGGGTGCCCGCCATCTCCCCGCCCGATTCGGAGACGACGCGCCAGCCGTCGTGGCCGCCGAGCACCCATCCGTCGGACAGCGGAACGGGCCGGTGCGCCTCATCCGCGGCAGGTATTGAGGCCAGTCGCACTCGCGATCCGGTCGTGAGATCGACGGTGTAGAAGGCGTTCCCGATCTGGCATCCGAGAACACCCGAGCGGGTGCGGGAGCAGGCGTTGAAGCGGGCGTCGAAGTCTTCGCCGACGGTGCTTCCAGCGGCGTCCTTGATCGAATAGCGGTAGTGCTGCGCGGCGGGCGTGGCGAACATCCAGCGCGACTCGGCTGCTGCCACCAGTCGCCCGGGGAACGCGAACAGTTCGGCGGACCGACGGCGTTTTCCCCACCCATCGACTGCCATGTGGTGAACATCGGCGAACGGGGCGCGCCTGATACACGCTGTCATCCGCAGCGGCGTGGCTGCAAGATCAGGCTGGGTGCGGTGGGCCGGGGTCGACGGAGGCGAAGGGGCGCCATGACGTGGACGATCGACACGATCGGTACTCCGGCCAGCGGGATGCGGCTCAGCGGGGTCGGAGCATCTGGACGGCGGTATGGCCAGCCGCGCCGATGGTGCACAGGCCGTGCCTCGATGTCGTTTCATGCGAGGTCCGAGGCGTGGTCATAGGCCCAGTACGCCAGAACGCGAACCGGCCCGTCGGCGAAGGACCATCCCAGCTCGGTGAGCTCGTAGCGGATCTCTTCTTCTTCGACGCGCGCCACCAGCCCGCGCTTCAGCAGCCGATTGAGCGACTGGTGAAGCGCCTTGTCGCTGATGCCTCCGATGGTTGCCATCAGGTCGCGCCGCCGACGGGGACCGCCGCGGAGCACCGCGATCAGAACAGGATCCCAGGTGTGCGCGAGTAGTTCGGCCCCAAGCCGAACGTGACAGTCTGCGCCGAACTGGACACAACCGCCAGCGTGGTCGGAGCCCCAGCTCGCCCGTGCCATCGTCGTGTTCTTCGTTCTTCGTTCCTGGCCGCGCCTACCAATCGGCACACCTACCAAGTGGTAGGAGAGTCACTCGTATGGTAACTGGCATGAATCCGGACAGCACCGACCACACGTCGAGCGGACCTTCCCTCTCTCGCACGAATTCGACTGAGGCCCAACCGGAGTTGGCCTCGGAGCCGGCGGCGTACTGGACGCGTCTCGCCTACGAATCGGTCATCGCGTTCACGCGCGTGCAACAGAGACGCCGCGGTTTCACGCAACCGCAGTTCTGGCTGCTTCGGCATCTGTCTCCTAAAGACCTGGCCATGAACGAGCGCGGACAGACAGTGCCGGAACTGGTAACCGCGATGTCCTCGTACCTGCGGCAGGAAGACGATCTTGCCGCCGAGGCTGCGGTCCTCGTAGAGCGCGGGCTATTGACCACGGATGGTGGTCGGCTGAGGATTACATCGGCGGGCGAGGCTGCCCGCGAGGAATGGGCCGGTGCCGCGGGACCGATCAGAGCCCTGATCCACGACGGGATCGATGATGTGGACTATGCGACCACCGTCAAGGTGCTGCAACGACTGATCCACAACACGCGGCAATAGTGCGGTGTCTTCGCGGTCATGACCCATTCCTGCCCTGAGGCCGGATCGAATGCCGTGAACCAGGGACATCGCACCGGCCGCGGTCCGCTAGCAGGATGCCGCTACTAGTCGCCTGTCGCCCGCCGTCGCCATATCCGGTCGTCATCGACCCTGTCGCCGAGACGGAACGTGCATCGGCCGACCTCGACGAAGCCGTGCCGGCGGTAGAAGTGCTTTGCGCGTTCGTTGTGATCGAACACGGTGAGGTAGATCTCGGGAGCATGCTGTTCGGCGGCGCGGTCGAGTGCCCATTGCATGAGGTGGTCCGCGACGCCTTCCCCGTGCCACGGCTGGAGAACGTAGATCTGCTGTAGCTCCACGGCGCCTGGCAGTGGGTGGGAGGCCGGCGCACGGAGGGGGGTCAGCTTCGCGTAGCCGACGGGCACCGATTCATGGAATGCTGAGAGCCATTGCACGGCTGGGTCGTTCAGGTCCCGCTCCATGGTCCCGCCGGGGCCGTAGTTCTGGTCGAGGAATCGCTCGAAGTCATCGGCCGCGTATAGGTGCGCGAAGGTCTCGGCGAACGATCGGCGCGCCATGGCGCGCAGGGCGGAATGGTCGCGGGTGGTGGGGGAGTCGAAGCGGATCTCGGCAGATGGGTCGGGGCACATGCACTTTCTCCTTCCGATGAGGACACGCTTGCATACAGCGTTGGTCGAGATGCCGCCCGGGGTTCGACGACGTTCCCACAGCTGCGTCACTCGCCGCGTCGTGCGATGACCCGATGCAGCCACGCGATGACCGCCAGCTCGGCGAGGATGTACAGCGCGCCGCTGGCAACCGCCAGAACGTGATCGGCGGTGGTGTGCCCCCACAACCGGATCGGTGCCGACCAGCCGTACGTGAGGAGACCTGCGGCGATCGCCGCCAGCGAATGTCGATCGGTCCACCGCCGACGGCGCACCCACACCGCGAACACGCCCAGCGCGCTGAGGACGCCGCCGGCCATCGTGACAAGACCGACTGCAGTCGGAAGTCGGACCCCGCCGAGCAGCGCTGCCCCGCATGCGAACAGGATCGCGAACAGGTCTGCGGGCGATGTCGTGCGTGCTGCGCTGGAAGCACCGTGGCCCGCACGCGCTGGTGCGTACAGCGCGACGGCGATCAGCACGACCGCGACGACGGCCGCGCCGAGCAGGTGAGGCCACGAGGCGGTGAAGTGACCCCAGGTCTGGTAAGCGGTGGAGAAGGTGACCACGGCGCCGACCAGTAGCAACAAGACACACACGCCGATGCCGCGACGCCTCAGAAGCGGTCGGTGGTGGTCGGGCATCCCCAGCTCGACGATGCCGATCGGCAGGCACATGCTGAACGCCACATGGATGGAGAGCACGAACACGGTCCATGTAGCGCCTATCCCGAGAGCGGGTACGTAGCCACGGTCGAGTAGGTGCGCGCCCGCGTAGCCGGGATTGAACAGCGACTGCCCGAGCAGTCCCTCACCGACGACGGCCCACGCCAGCGCGAGCGCGGCGATAGACGGCCATCCGAGTCCACGCCGGCGTGCGACCTCACGGATCAGCAGCGCGGCTGCGCCGTACCAGGGCGCCAGCACGACGAGCAACGGGAGAAGCACCACAGGGAAGTCGCCGAGGAAGAACTCACCGATCAGAGGTGCCAGCACGTAGAGGCGGAGAACGGGACCAGCAAATAACTTAGTCACAAAGATATTGTAGCAACTAAGATAACGAACGGCTGAGATAACATCGGGGACGTGCCCGATCCCACCCCCGGAGAACTGCTGGGACGTGAATTCATCACGGCGGTGGTGATGTTCCACGAGGCCGTCGGCCGGTCGCTGGGCCTCACCGCAGTCGAGCGCAAGACGTTGGACGTCTTGCGCAGACTCGGCCCCGTCTCCGCGTCGCAACTGGTCGAACACACCGGTCTCACGTCGGGCGCGGTCACCGGGCTCGTCGATCGGCTCGTACGTCGGGGCTTCGCGGAGCGCGCACCCGACTCACAGGACCGTCGACGAATACTGGTGACACTCAAGCCCGACCCGGCGTTGGATCGACAGCTCGCCGATGTGTTCGGGCCCCTCGGTGCAGACATGGCCGGCATGCTCGACGAGAGGTTCACGCCGGAACAGCAGCAGGCGATCTCCGACTTCCAGCGAGCCACCACCGACATCCTCCGGCGGCACACCGCGCGGCTGTCCCGCGGCGACTTGTAGCGACCTCCTCAGCGTTGGAGGAATGCGAGTACGGCGCGCACCCGGCGGTTGCTGTCGGACGAATCCTGCAGGCCGAGCTTGGCGAAGATGCTGTTGGTGTGCTTGGCGACCGACTTCTCGGTGATGAACAACTCGCGCCCGATCGCTGCGTTGGAGTGGCCCTGTGCCATGTACTCGAGGACCTCGCGCTCCCGAGCGGTCAGGGAGGCGAGCCGGCCGCCCGGCGCCTGCCCGCCCACGATCCGCGACACCACCGTGGGGTCCAGTACCGTGCCGCCGCTCGCGACCTGCCGTGCGGCGTCGATGAACCGGGTGACGTCGGTGACTCGGTCCTTGAGCAGATAGCCGATGGCGCCGGAGGCGTCGGCGAGCAATTCGCGGGCGTACAGCTGCTCGACATACTGCGACAGCACCATCACGGGGAGACCCGGCACCTCGGCGCGCGCTCGCAGTGCGGCGCGTAGTCCTTCGTCGGTGAAGCTCGGTGGCATCCGGACATCCACGATCGATAGATCGGGCCTGTGGTCGAGCATGGCGGTGAGCAGTTCGGGTCCGGATCCCGCCTGCGCGACCACGTCCCACCCCTGGGCGGTGAACATCGCAGCCAGACCGGCGCGCAACAGGTGGCTGTCCTCACCGAGCACGATCCGCATCTAGAAGGCTCCGTCGTCGGTGGGGACGGTGATGGTCACCGTCGTCGGTCCGCCGCCGGGACTCGACACTCTCAGCGTGCCGCCGAACGGCTCCAGGCGCTCGCGCAACCCTGTGAGGCCGCTGCCGGCCCCGACCCTAGCCCCGCCCCGTCCGTCGTCGACTACGGTGACCGTCAGCGCCGCGTCCGCGAGGCGGATCGTCACGCGGGCGGCGGCCGCACCGGAATGCTTGGCCACGTTGGTGAGACACTCCGCGATGCAGAAGTAGGCGACAGGCTCGATCGCGGCTGGAACCTCTGCGGTGTCGTCGGCGTCGACCGCGACCTCGAGCGGGAGGTCCAGTGCCAACGCCCGGACGGCCCCGACGAGCCCACGGTCGGCGAGCACCGGTGGGCGGATCGCGCGCATGACCGAGCGCAGTTCTTCGATCACAGTCGCCGCTGCGCCCCGGACGTCGCGGAGGAGTCGCTCCGCCTCGTCGGGATCCGAACGCACCGCGTCCTCGGCGAGTGCGGCCGACATGCTCAGGGCGATCAGCCGCGCCTGCGGTCCGTCGTGCAGGTCCCGTTCGATGCGTTGCAGCGTCACGGCCTCGTCGGCGGCGGCGCGGCGGCGGCCTCGCGCCATCGTCTCGACCCGCGCGGCGAGCTCGGAGCCCGCGCCCGCCGTCGACGAGACGGCCCACAGGTGCGTCCCGACCGTGGCGCACAGCGTGGCGACGACGAAGATCGGCCAGAAGAAGCCGCCACCGGACAGTACCCACGCCATGAAGTCGGCCGATGCCATCACCGTCGCTATCGCCCCGTGGACCGCGAGCGGTCGTTCGGCCCCTGGGCGCGCAGTCCACGCCAGCCGCAGCGCGAACTGGGCCGCGAGCGCGATGACGAGCCCGAACCACACCCATCGAAACCAGAATTCGCCCGTCGCGAGGGAGACGACAGTGGCGAGGCCGCCGACGGCGAGGACCGCCAGGGTGAGCAGATGCGTCGGTCGGTCGGTGGTCGCTCGTCGCGCGACTGCCCCTGCGGCGCGCCGCAATAGCGCTTCCGTCACCGTCGTCCTCCCTACCGTCGCCCGTAGACCAGTCGGCGAAGTGCCACCTCGGCCGGGCCGCGCCGTCCAGCCGAGTCGAGGCACCAGGCGACGAACACCGTCGTCGCCCACACCGCGACCGCCACGGCGGCTGCGACCAGCGCGCGGTCACCGTATCGTGTCAGCTGCCACGCTAGCGGTGACAGCAGCAGCATCCACGCCACCGACTGAAACAGATAGCCCGACAACGAGTTCCTGCCCAGCGCCGCGACCGCCTTGACGACCGGGTTCTGCGGCCGGCCAGCCGACCGTGCGCGCCGGGTGAGTCGGGTGGCCACGAGCGCGAACAGCGCCACGTAGCCGGGCCCGCCGTACTCTCCGCTCACCGCATGCAGCCTGGCGACGAGTTCGACGGATCCCTGGTCGAGGTGCACGAGGCCTCCGGCGACCAGCGCGTAGGGCAGCGCGCCGAGGAACGTGATAGTAAGCGCCACGGTCGCTGTCGAAACGAGCAGCCGACGGTGCCGCTCCGGGTGTTCCAGAATCTGCCGCTTGGCCGCCCACATTCCGAGCCACACCACCACGATGAAGGGCAGAACCGTCAGCGTGTGGACCGGCCACTCCTGTAGCCGGTGTACGAGCGAGCCGACGTAAGTGGTCGCTGCAAGTGAGGGATTCGGCGAGTTCACCAACGTGGCATCGCCCCCGTGCAGGCCGGTGGCCGAGGACGCCGTGAGTACCAGGTACGCCGTCTGGATCGCCCAGACGACCAGGACCAGCCGATGGAACCGCTCGGACCGCGGCAGCAACAGTACCGTCGCCACCAGCCCGACGATGCCGTAGGCGCCGAGGAAGTCGCCGAAATACAGCAGTACCGCGTGCACTGCGCCGAACACGACGAGCCAGGCGTTGCGGCGCAGCAGGATCCGGCGCGGCGCGACTCCTCTCACGGTGCAGTGCGCGGCCAGCTGCACGAGGCCGTAGCCGAACATCACCGCGAAAACAGGGTAGGCGCGGCTGTCGACGAACAGCACCATGCAGATGTTCAGGATTCGTCCGGGGAGGCTGTGTGGATCGGGCTCGAGGCCGGGTTGGCCGGCGAAGGCGACATTCCCCGCGTTGGCGAGAGCGATGAACAGCAGCATCGCGCCGCGGACGAGGTCTGGGGTCAGGATGCGTTCTCGGCTTGCCACCGGGGCGGCGCGATGGTCGTGGATGGTCATGTATCCACCTTCGGCCGGAACCGTGCGCCGACCCACCCGAGCAGCACCCCGACAGTGGTGGACCTACTACCCCCTTGGTCGCCGCGGGCGGAGGCGGTGCTCGTCCCGGGAGATCAACGGTGCGCAGTCGACTCCGCCACAGCGCTGGTCGCCGACAAGCCGCTCTCTACCGCAGCCGGTTTCGCGTCCGATACCTCCTCGGCTGCCCGATGATTCCCCGCTCGACGTCGATCGGATGAGGAGATGCATCGATTCACGCGGATCACCGAGGGCGTCACCGGCGCCCGAGGGCTTCGAGAACTGCCAGGAACGACGGCCGTTGTGCCGGCGCGATCGCCGAGAGCAGGTGGGCACGAACAGCGTCGGCGTGCACCGGGCGTGCCGCATCCGCGAGTTCCCGCCCGCGCGCGGTGACGAGGACATCGACACCACCGCTGGCTTCGCGTCGTTCCACCAGCCCGCGCTCGCACATCCGAGTGAGTTGATGTGACAGTCGGCTGCGGTGCCAGCCCATGCTGGCCGCCAGCTCGCTCTGACGCAGTCGGCCGTCGCCGAGCTCGACCACGCGGGTCAGAATGCCGAAGTCCGGGTCGGATAGCCCGGTGGCCTTCACGATGTCGTCCGCAACCGCACTTCGTACTGCCTCCGACGCGCGTTTCCACGCGTACCAGAGTTCGAGTTCCGCCGGTTCCAGTCTGGTCACGCGGGCAGCCTATCTCTGTTGTCACAGCAACACGACGCAGACTAACGTGTTGATATGACAACATTGAAGGATGCGAATGTACTCGCCGACGTCGGTGGGAGCGTCGCGCTCGTCACCGGCGCCAACAAGGGCATCGGCAAGGAGATCGCGCGTGGCCTCGCCCGGCGGGGAATGGTCGTGATGCTCGGCGCTCGAGACGTCGACCGCGGTATGGAGGCGGCCGGGGAGTTGTCCGCAGACGGGCACGTGGAGCCCGTGTGCCTGGACGTGACAGACGAGGAGTCGGTGAGGGCGGCGATCGAGACGATCGCGAGACGGCACGGACGTCTGGATGCTCTCGTCAACAACGCCGGTACCAACGTGGGATATCAGAAGCCGAGTGAGGTCGGTGCCGCCGAGTTCCGGCAGGTCTACGAGACCAATGTCTTCGGTCCTGTCACCGTCACCAACGCGGCGCTGCCGCTTCTGCGGGGCGGTCAGGCGGGGCGCATTGTGAACGTCAGCAGCATGCGCGGCTCGATCGCCGCCGACGGGGCGTGGGTCGCCCAACCGTCCATGCCGTACTCGACGTCCAAGACCGCCCTCAACGCCATCACGGCGCATTATGCGAACCATCTGCGCGACACGCCGATCAAGGTCAATGCGGCGTCGCCGGGGCATGTCGCCACCGACTTCAACCACTACGCAGGTCATCTCACGCCCGAGGTGGGCGCTCAGATCTTCGTGACACTCGCGACGCTCGGCCCGGACGGGCCGACGGGAGCCTTCTTCGACTACACGGGCGATCCGCTGCCGTGGTGACGGACGCGAAGCGCGCCGTCCGCGCGTCTCACGTTCTGTTGCTCGCGCGCGTCTGCATGATGGAAGACGGAGGTGATCGCGATGGACACGCGACATTCGGTGATCGACACACGACTGGGCGAGATCACGATGACAGCCCGCGATACCGGGCTGACCGGCTTGTACTTCGAGGGCCACAAGTACCTGCCGGGGGCCGACGCCTACGGCGAGCGGGTCGATGCCGCGGCCGATCCGTTGCTCGCGCAGGCGGTGAGGGAGCTCGACGAATACCTGCGAGGGGAGCGCAGGATGTTCGGTGTGCCGGTGGCTACATCCGGTGACGTCTTCTCGGAGCGGGTGTGGGAGATGCTGCGCGCCATACCGTTCGGGGAGACCACGACATACGGAGCCCTGGCGACGCGGCTGGGCGACCGGCATCTCGCACAGGCGGTGGGCCAGGCGGTCGGCCACAACCCGGTGAGCATCGTGATCCCGTGCCATCGCGTGGTCGGCGCCGACGGCTCCCTCACCGGGTACGCCGGCGGTCTCGACCGCAAGCGCTGGCTGCTCGATCACGAGGAGCCTGCCGAGGCGTCCGCCGCGCGGCTGTTCTAGTCGATGCGTGCGGCGATCGCGGAACAGGCCGGGCGACTGGCGGACGTGGTGCGGGTGCGCGAGATCGAGGAGCCGACGCCCGGGCCCGGTGAGGTGACGGTGCGGATGCTCGCGACCACCGTGAACCCATCCGACGCCGTGACGGTGTCGGGTGCATACGGCTCGCGCACCAGGTTTCCTCTGGTGCCCGGTTTCGAAGGCGTGGGCGTCGTCGAGTGTGCGGGCGCGGGGGTGCCCCCGGACGAGGTCGGTCGGCGCGTTCTACCCCTGGGGTCCGCCGGCAACTGGCAGCAGCTCCGAACCGTCGATGCGGGGTGGTGTGTGGGCGTCCCCGACGATATCGATGACGAGACCGCGTGCTTCGCCTATATCAACCCGCTCACCGCGTTTCTCATGGTGGAACGATTCGCGTCCGAGGCACGCACCGCTGTGGTCACCGCCGCGACCTCGACGATCGCGGGCCACCTGGCAGAGCTCCTGTCCCGGCAAGGCATAGCGCCCACGGGTGTCGTCCGCGTCTCGTCCGCATCGCGCGTCGCCGATCCTCCACTGTGGCGCAGTGTGATTCGCGACGGCGATCCGCTCCCGGCGGCCGATGTCGTGTTCGACTGCGTGGGCGGGCGGCTGGCCCCTGACCTCGTCGAGGCGCTCACGCCGGGCGGTGTCCTGGTGCATTACGGCCTACTGTCGGGTGCCCCTCTGCCCGCGGCCTGCTTCTCCGGTCGACGGGGTACGCGCGTGGAGATGTTCCGTCTCCGCGATACGGTCCACAGCGGCTCGCGCGGGGACCTAGCGGCGCTCATGGACCCGGTGTTCGGCCACCTACGTGCCGGGCGCCTGCGCACCGCGGTCTCCGACAGGGTGCGGCTGACGGACCTGCCCACAGCGCTCGCGGAGCAGGTCGGGTCGACCGCGCCGAGGTCCGAGCGGAGCGGGAAGCTGCTCATCGATCCCCAGGCCTGATGGCGGATACCCTACGGTCTCGGGAGCAGAAGACCGAGGCACGCGACGCCGGCCCGATCCGTCAGCCCAGGCCGTCGAGTATCAGGTCGATCCCAGCGAGGAACTGCTCGCGGTCGTCGTGGTCTCGCAACTGCTCGGCTGCCCGGTGCAGGAAGGGGTAGGCGGCTGGGTCCCGCGACGCCCACAGCTCAGCGGCGCCCGCGAGGACCTCGTTGCGGCCGGCCGTGTGACGCATACGAGCGTTGGCCGCGTTCTGGCCGGCCACGCCGAGGATGTAGCTGACCAGAGCCGACGCCGAGAAGAACTGCGCCGCTTCAGGAACGCCGAGCGGCGCGAGTCTTCCGCCTACGCCCTCGTAGATCTCCAGCATGGCGTCCTGCCAGGGGTCGTGGCCGAGATGCGCCCCCACCCAGGGGTGTTCGTCGATCGCGTCGAACAGGGCGAGCGCGAGTCGCCGGATCGCCTCGCGTGGGTCGGAGTCCGCGAGGCCTTCCAAGGCGTGTCCCACGACGGTGTCCGTCGCCGCCGCCAGCAACTCCGACTTCCCCGCGACGTGGTGGTAGATCGCCCCGGGCCCCGTCGACAGTCGACGGGCGAGCGTACGGAAGGTGAGTGCTGACTCACCCTCGGCGTCGAGGATCTCGATCGCCACGTCGACGATGCGGTCCCTGGACAGGGCGTCGCTGCTGCGACGTCTCGGTGTCATGCCTCCATCTTGACACAGGATGGAACGATGTTCCAAGATGTGTTGGAACATCGTTCCAATGATGGAGGAGACAGACATGGAGAACATCACGATCATCGGTGCGGGCCCCGGCGGCCTCGTGCTCGCCAGGGTGTTGCACGTGGGCGGGATCGCGGCCACGATCTACGAGGCCGAGCCCTCGCCCCAGGCGCGTACCCAGGGCGGACACCTGGACATTCACGAGGCGGATGGGCAGGTGGCCCTCGCGGCGGCCGGCCTCACGGACCAGTTCCGCGCGCTCATCCACGAGGGTGGTGAGGCCACGCGCGTGGTCGACCAGGACGGCACCCTGTTGTTCGACCAGCCCGACGACGGTACGGGCGGCCGCCCTGAGGTGCTTCGCGGCGAGCTCCGCCGCATTCTGCTGGAATCGCTGCCCGAGGGCACGGTCCGGTGGGGCAGCAAGGTCACCGAGGTCGCGCCCCTCGGCGGCGGGCGGCATGAAGTGCGCTTCGCGGACGGCAGCACCACCTCGACCGACCTCCTGGTAGGTGCCGACGGCGCCTGGTCCCGCGTCCGGCCGCTCGTCTCGGAGGCGGTGCCCGAGTACTCCGGCGTGACATTCGTGGAGACCTACCTGTACGACGTCGACGAGCGTCACCCGGCGACGGCCGAGATCTCCGGCGGCGGTGCGCTGTTCGCCCTGGCCCCGGGGCGGGGGATAAGCACACATCGCGAGGCGGGGGGAGTGCTGCACGCGTATACGCAATTGAAGTGCCCGGCCGAGTGGGCGGACGGTATCGACTTCGGTACCCCCGCTGCGCTGTCAGCGGTCGCGGCAGAGTTCGACGGGTGGGCCCCCCAGTTGTTATCGCTGATCACCGACGCCGATGTGTCTCCTGTGGTGCGGCAGCTGCACACGCTGCCGACCGGCCATCGGTGGGAGCGCGTGCCCGGCGTGACGCTCGTAGGCGATGCCGCCCACCTCATGCCGCCGGCCGGCGAGGGGGCCAATCTCGCGATGTACGACGGCGCCCGGCTCGGCCAAGAGCTCGTCGCGTGCGGGGGTGACATCGAGTCTGCACTGAACGCGTATGAGTCGGAGATGTTCTCGCGCTCGGAGGCGGCTGCGCACGATGCGCATGGAATCGTGGACCTGTGCCTCGGCGACTCCGCGCCGGGCGGACTCGTCGCGTTCTTCGAGGAGGGGCTCAGGGGGAGCCGGTGATCAGCACGAGCGAGCCCGCGTAAGTGCTCTGTTCACGCAGATGGCCGTGGCGTTCGTCCCAGGCGCCGCTCGCGAGGTCGGAGCGCAGGGCTGTGATCGCGCGGTCGGTGACCGCCTCGTCGACGAAGCTCCATGCCGAGTTGGCCAGGCGTGCACCGGGTTCCAGGAACATCTCGGGCCGCCCGTAGTACGCCTCCGAGAAACCGTCGCGGCAATCCCTAGGAATGGGCAGCGGAGTGACCGCGGCGCTCCCGCCCAGCGCATCCGAGATCCGGTCGAGCCCGGGGTATCGCCGCGCCTCGGTCTCCAGCACCTCGGGCGCATAGTCGTCTAGCCAGAAATCGTGTACGCGAGCGGGGTCGCACGTCATGATCACCACGGGACCGGTTGCGACGCGCCGCATCTCGGACAGCCCGCGATCCAGATCCGCCCACTGATGCACCGTGAAGGTCGCTATGGCGGCGTCGAACGACGCGTCCGCGAACGGGAGTTCCTCGGCGACCGCGTCGACGGCCGTGGGGAGCCGCGTGGGCCGTTGCCGGCGCATCGAGGCCGAGGGCTCCACGGCTGTCACATCGATCGCGGTCGGCTCGTACGATCCCGCGCCCGCGCCCACATTGATCACCGTCCGTGCGTCGCCGAGGGCGTGTTCGATCGCGGCCCGCAGGAACGGTTCCGGGCGTCGGTATGTGCTGTAGCCTCGCCCGATCCGCGCGTAGTCCGCATCTCCTGCACTTCCGTCGCCGGCCCTCATGGCCGGACGGTATGTGGTCCGTGGCTCGCAGCGCAACGGGATTACCGCGCGGCCGAGTAGCGCACTACGCGTGTGCGCAGGCGCGGAACGGTCCATGCTGGAGGTTGCGGTGGATCGGGCGAACGGGAGGTGCGGTGTGGGGCTGACGAACATCCTGGGGAGACTCGCAGAGGCGGTCGACCATCGCATCGGATGGATGAACCTCCCCGTACCGTTGGGGATCGCGGTGCTGATGGGCCTGCGGTCGCGGATGCGCCGGCTCAACCTCCAGGACGCGGGGGCGGAACCCGTCGATGTGCCTCGCGGCACGCTGGCGCGGGCGCGTACGGTCGACGGCGCCTACACGGACGCCGAGAAGCCCGCGATGGGCTGCGAGGGCTCCGCGTTCGGCCGCAACGTTCCGCTCGACGCCGCCCGCCCCGAGCCTGATGAAGACGTCGTCGGGTCACCGAGTCCCCGCGCCGTCAGCGAGCGACTGCTCGCGCGTCGGGGGTTCGCGCCTGCGACATCGCTCAACATGTTGGCCGCCGCGTGGATCCAGTTCGAGGTGCACGACTGGGTCGACCACGGTGCCGAGGACGCGACGACCGCATGGGACGTGCCGCTGGCGCCCGGCGATTCCTGGGGTGAGCACCCGATGCGCGTACGCCGCCTGCCGACCGTCCCCACTGTCCTGCGTGGACGCGGCTCCCAGCCCGGTCCTCCCGCCGTCGCGAACAAGACGAGCCACTGGTGGGACGCTGGGCAGATCTACGGCCCCACAGCCGCATACGCGGATGCGATCCGCACGCGCGAGGGCGGCCGGATCGCCCTCGACGCGACCGGCCTGCCGCATGCCGCGACGGACCGGCTGCTGGACCCGCGCGGTACAGTCGCCAACTTCTGGGTCGGTCTTGCACTGTTGCACTCGCTGTTCCTCGAGGAGCACAACGCGATATGCGCGGCGATCGCACGTGAGCACCCCGAATTCGACGACCAGCGTCTCTACGACGCGGCGCGGCTCGTGGTGGCCGCGGTGATCGCGAAGATCCACACGGTCGAGTGGACTCCCGCCGTCATCGCCCACCCGACGACGCGCTACGGGATGCGTGCCAGCTGGTTCGGTCTGTTGGGGGAGCGAGTACAGCGGCGTTTCGGCAACCGCACGAGAAGCGATTTCCTGCAGGGGATTCCGGGGTCGAAGACCGATCACGACGGCGTCGACTACTCGCTCACCGAGGAGTTCGTCGCGGTGTACCGCATGCACCCGCTGATACCCGACACCATCGCGATCGGCGGCCTCGACGGGTCGGCACCGCACGAGACCCCCGTTGCCGACCTCCTGACGGACAGGGTGCGTCCGTACCTCGAAGAGCACGCGGCGCAGGACCTTCTGTACTCGTTCGGGCGCGCACATCCGGGTGCCCTGCAACTGCACAACTTCCCGGACCTACTGCGCGACTTCCATCGGATCGACGGCCGTGTCGATCTCGCGACCGCCGATATCCTGCGTACTCGGGAACGGGGGGTCCCCCGCTACAACGAGTTCCGCCGGCGACTGCGGCTGCGCCCGGTGCGCACATTCCTGGAACTGACCGGTGACGTCGCGTCGGCCGCGGAACTCGAGGAGGTCTACGGTGACGTCGACCGGGTGGACACCATGGTGGGCCTGTACGCGGAGGCGAAGCCGAAGGGGTTCGCATTCGGTGACACCGCGTTCCGCATCTTCTTGCTCATGGCGTCGCGTCGCCTGCGCAGCGACCGCTTCTTCACGGACGACTTCCGTTCGGAGGTCTACACGAAGACCGGCATGCGCTGGATCGACGACGCATCGTTCAGGTCCGTTCTGTTGCGTCATCACCCGGAGCTCGCGCCGGCGCTCGATGGCGTCCGGAACCCGTTCGCGCCGTGGAAGTCCACGGTGCATGAGCAGCGCACGTACATCGAGTACCGCGCCGATCTCGAACAGATTCCTCCCGACGAGGCGGCCACGATCGAGAAGATGGTGCGGTCGCTGCGCTCCGACAGCGAGTACGCGACGAAGAAGTTCCACCGCGGCCTGCGTGATGCGCACGCCAAAGCGCACGCGCTCCTGCGGGGTGATCTGGTGATCGAGCCGGACCTGCCGGAGGAACTCGCACAGGGCCTGTTCGCCCGTCCGGGTATCTATCCGGTCGTCGCCCGACTGTCGACGACCTCGGGTGCCATACGGCACGACAGGATCCGGGGGATCCGGGGTTTCGCCGTCAAGGTGCTCGGGGTCGAGGGGGAGCGCTGCCGCGCCGATGGCGCCGATACCCACGACATGCTGTTCGTATCGCATGCGGGCTTCCCGTTCGCGGACGCGAAGTCCTACTCGTTCGGCGGGATGCTGTCGGCGTGGCTCCTCGCACGCCTGCCGGACGGTGTTCTGTACCCGATCGAGCTGCTGCTGTCGGGGCTGCGGCAGTGTCACGTGCGGCTCGGCCCGGCGCTCGATCTCGTCTCCCACCCCAACACGCATATCCTGGGGCTGAGCTTCTTCACCGCGGCACCGCTGAGGTACGGGCGGTACGTCGCTCGGCTGCGGGTGGTGCCGTCGTCACCCGAGGTGAGGGCGCTGGTCGGGAAGCCACCGATCGCCAGAGGGCACGATGCGTTCGCCGACGACGTCCAGGCGTTCTACGCGCGATCCGCGGCGGAGTACGAGGTGCAGGCCCAGCTGTGTACGGATCTCGCTGCTATGCCTATCGAGGACGTGCGGCACGAATGGCCCGAGGACCTGTCTCCCTTCCGTACCGTCGCGAGACTGAGTTTCCCGCAGCAGGATCCGCACACGCCGGAGCGGCTGGAGTTCGGTGAGAACCTGTCGTTCACGCCGTTCACCGGGCTGGCCGCGCACCGCCCGCTCGGCTCGATCAACCGGCTCAAGCTCCGGGTCTACGACTCGTCGAGTGGATACAGGCACAGCGTCAACGGCGTAGCGCGAATCGAACCTTCGATCAACGAACTGCCGCAATAGATCTCGCCGCAGTTACCCGGCGGGGGCGAGGCGGCGCCGATAGGATGAGGGGCATGCACGGCCGTTGGCGGGTGATCGACCGCCCCGTCGAAACAGGGGAGGCGGTGGCCGCCGTGCGCACCGGCGGAGGTGTCGTGCTGGCCGGGCCCGCGGGAGTCGGCAAGACGACGCTCGCGCGTCGCGTAGCGGACGGTCTCGGGCCCGCGGTCCGCTGGGCCGCCTGCACCGAGTCTTCGCAGGGCGTGCCGCTGGGCGTCTTCGCTCCGTGGCTTCCCTCGATCCCCGGGCGCGATCCGATCGCGCTACTCGCCGCCGCGCGCAGTGCGTTGCTGGCGGCCCCCGAGATCGGACACGGCGGCAAGGAGCCGGCTTTCCACACGGCCGCTGTCGTCGCCGTCGACGATGCGCACCTGTTGGACCCGCTATCGGCGATGCTGTTGCAGCAGATAGCGATCGACGATGCCGCGCGGATCGTCGTCACCATCCGCACCGGCGAGGCCGTGCCCGCCGCCGTGACCGCCCTGTGGAAGGACGGGCGAATGGCGCGTGTGGAGATCGGGGCGCTCGGGCGCGACGAGACCGTGGAACTGGTCGAGAGCGTGCTCGGCGGGCCGATCGAAGGTCTCAGCGCCGACGTCCTGTGGAACGTTTCGGCAGGCAACCCACTGTACTTGCGGCACGCCGTCGAGGGTGCGGTCGCTGCGGGCCGGCTCGACGAGGTCGCTGGTGTCTGGCAGCTACGCGGCACCGCCGCCGTTCCCGAGGGACTCGCGGACCTGCTCGAGTCGCGTATGGATGCGGCCGCGCCCGCAGCGGTGTCGGTCCTGCGGCACCTGGCGTTCTGCGAGCCTATGCGGCTCGCGACGCTCGCCGAGTTGGCGGGCGACGAGGCCATCGACGCCGCCGAGTCGGCCGGGTTGGTCCGCATCGTCGATACCGATGGTGCCCCGCACGCGAGGATCGCGCACCCGTTGTTCGGAGACGCGGTCCGGCGGCGGACGGGTGCCGCGACGTCGCGCCGGATCCGTGGGCGTATCGCGGGCGCGCTGCGAGACCAGGGCGTGGATTCGGCCGCCGATCGAATCCGGTTGGCACGCCTGCACATCGACAGTGACCAACCGGTCGATGCCAAGTTGCTGCGCGCGGCCGCGAAGGACGCGGTGTCTCTCGCCGACCTCCCGCTCGGCGAGGCGCTGGCGCGTAGGGCCTTCCAGGCGGAGCGGGACGTCCCGTCAGCGGAGCTGCTGGCTCGGGCGGTCATGTGGCAGGGCCGCCCTACCGAGGCCGAGGAGATCCTGTCCGGTTTCGCGGCCGATGAGATGGGTGAGCTGGATCTGGTGCGCTGGGGTATCCCGCGCCTGTCGAACCTCTTCTGGGGCCTCGGTGACACCGCTCGCGCGCACGCGTTGCTGGACCTGCTCCAGGCACGCGTGATGTTTCCGGCGCTGGCCCGCGTCGTGGCCGCCATCGGTGCCACGGTCGCGATTCACGAGAATCGGTTGGCTGAGGGGCTGTCGACTGCTGACGATGTGGTGTCGGATCCACAGGCACCTGAGCAGGCCGTCGAGCTCGCAGCATTCGCCGCGGGCCTCGCACTCGGGCCCGGTGGTCGCGGCACGCGCTTCCCTGCCATCGCCGCACGCTGCCGCGGTGGCAAGTCCACCGACGGGCTGATCCACGCCATGATCGGATACGGCGAGGTGCTGTCGCTGGTGTACCTCGGGCGGATCGATGAGGCGCAGCGACACCTGAGGGAGCACGGCGGATTCTCGTCCACAGGCCAGTTCACGGGCTGGGCGATCGCGCGGATCAGCGCGGGCCTGGTCGACACGCATTCCGGACGGTTCCCGGCCGCGGTCGCGGCGATCGAGGAGGCTCTCGCCGCCCTGAATGCCGAGTCCTCGCTGCCCTGGCGGTTGCCGGCGCGCCTGATCCTCGTGCGCGCGTACGCGGCCCTGGGACGGGCATCGGAGGCGGAGCGGGTGCTGGCCGACGCCGATGAACACGTCGGGCCCCAAGTGGCCGTGCATGATCCGGCGCGGACGCTGGCGCGCAGTTGGGTACTTGCCGCGCGTGGGGCGGACCGATCTGCGGCCGACCTCGCCTGCACCGCTGCGACCCAGGCACGCCGCACGGGGCAGTGGGCACTCGAGGCCGAATCCCTGCACCATGCCGCCAGGTTCGGCAGTCGTGGCGTCGGTGGACGGCTCGGGGAGTTGGCGGGGCGGATCGACGGCGACCTGTGCGAGAGGTTCGTCGAGCACGCCGAGGCGGTGGCAGCAGCCGACGCCGATCGTTTGGCCCGGGTGTCGCACCGCTTCGAGGAGACGGGCGTGATGCTGTCCGCGGCCGACGCCGCGGCGCAGGCGGCGCGCCTGTTCGACGTGGCAGGGCGCCGAGGAGCCGGGGCCGCCGAGGCGGCGCGCGCTGCAGGACTCGCGCGCGAATGTGGCGGTGCCGCAACGCCTGCGCTGCGGGACGCCGTTCGGCCGCTGCCGCTCAGTGCCCGCGAACGCGAGATCGCGAGCCTCGTGGCCGAGGGCTTGTCGAACCGGGATATCGCCCAGCGCCTGACGGTGTCGGTCCGCACCGTCGAGGGCCACATCTACCGGGCCTGCATCAAGGTCGACGCGCCCGATCGCGACGTGCTCGCCGCGCTCGTCCGCTCCCGGCGGTGACCACCGGAGCTGTGAGACGTTGAGCGAGTAGCGGGATTCGAACCCGCGTGGACGGTTTTGCAGACCGCTGCCTCACCTCTCGGCCATACCCGCATGCGTCCACGATTGTGCAGGCCGCCCGGTTCGTGCAGGAAGGGTTGCACTCACAGGGGCGCGAATCCCTTCCACCTGCATCGGCATTCGCTGAGAGGCTGGTCACCATCCCTGCGACGCGGTTCCGGAGTCGGATCCGGCGCGGGTATCATCGCCGGGTGCGCGGCCGTCGGCCGCGGCCGAAAGGGAAGGTGTATCTACCTGGCTCCCCCCGAGGGTGACTAAGGCGGCACGAGAGCGTCGCGGTCGCCCGCGGGAGAGTTACGAGGTACGGATTATGCACGGCACCGTGGACCGCGAGGCCGAGGGGACGTCCCTGATCGGTCTGGCGGGCCCCACCTACTTCCCGGTGGCGTTCATGGCGCGTCTGCCCTACGCGATGATGGTGGTCGGTGTACTGACGCTGGTCGTTGCCGGGCGTGGATCGCTCGGATTCGCCGGTCTCTCATCTGCGTGCGTGGGTGTCGGGGTCGCGGCCTTCGGTCCGCTGCTGGGCGCCGCGGCGGATCGGTTCGGGCAGCGGCGCGTCGTGCTGGTAGCCGGGATCGTCAACGGGTTCGCACTATCGGCGCTCGCGTGGCTCGTGTTCAGCCCACTACCGGGAGGCGCTGTGCTGGCCGGCGCATTCGCGGTTGGCGCGTCGGCGCCGCAGGTGTCGCCGCTATCGCGCAGTCGCCTCGTCGGAATGATTGCACGTGGCCTTCCGGAGTCCCGACACGCGCGGGTGACTACCGGCCTGATGGCCTACGAGTCTGCCGCCGACGAGGTGATCTTCGTCTTCGGGCCCGTGATCGTGGGCCTGCTCGCAACCACGCTGAACCCGGCGGCACCGATGATCGGAGCGGCGGTCCTGACGGCGCTGTTCGTCACCGCGTTCGCGTTGCATCCGAGCGCTCGTGAAGTTGCGGAACACGAGGAGCGCGCCGAGCAGGCGTCCAAGGGCGAGCTGGTGCGCCCGGGGCTCCTCGCGGTATACACCGGTGTTCTCGGTATGGGCCTGTTCTTCGGCTCGGCGCTGACCGGGTTGACCGCCTTCATGCAGGACCTCGGCCATGCCGAGCGTGCGGGCCTGTTCTACGGCGTGATGGGGGTCGGCTCCGCGGCCTGCGCGCTTGCGACCGCCCTGGTCCCTGCGAGATATCCGCTGGCGGCGCGCTGGCTGGTGTCGGCGGTGACCATGCTCATCGGATCGGCGATCGTGGCCACGGCATCGACGCTGCCCGTGATGCTCATCGGCATGCTCGTGGCCGGGGTCGGTGTGGGACCGACCCTGGTCACCGAGTTCAGCCTCGCCTCGGCGCGCAGTCCCCGTGGGCGTGCGTCCACGGTGATGACGATCGCCGGTTCCGGAATCATCGTCGGACAGTCCGCTGCATCGGCGATCAACGGCTGGCTGGCCGATTCTCTGGGCACCGCCGCGGCGCAGTGTGCGCCGGCAGTAGCATCGGCGGTCATCCTGTCGGCCGCGCTGTGGAACCGCTTCCTGTCACGAAACGCGTTCTGAGGACGCCTATCCCGTTATATAGCGGGATAGGCGATCACACGGCTCGGTTCGTGACGGCGCATCGAGTCACGCCAGCGCCTGGCCGAGGCGCACCAGGAACGGCGCCTGGCCCTTCACCAACTTCTGTGTCGCGGTCGTCAGGTCGAACCACTCGGCGCGGTCCACCTCGGGGAACTCGGCGGTGCGGCCCGAGCGTGGCGGCCATTGCATCGTGAACGTGTTGGACACGATGGACGACGCGTCGAAATCGCCCTCACGGGCGAACGCGATCACGGTCTTGCCGCTGGTCCGCACGCTGCCCAGTGGCAGCACCGGGCCCGCCGGGGCGGGCGACCCGAGCTCCTCCGCGAACTCGCGCTCGGCCGCGGACAGTGGCTCCTCCGAGGTGTACTCACCCTTCGGGATCGACCAGGCATGATCGTCCTTCTTCGCCCAGAAGGGGCCGCCCATATGTGCGATGAGTACCTGGACGCCGCCGGACCGGTGGCGGTACAGCACGAGCCCGGCGCTGGTGACCACGCCTCAGTACTCCTTGACGCACACCGTGAGCGCCGGGTTGGAGTAGAAGTACGACTTGGTCCATGCGCCGCGGCACAGCTTGTCGTCCTTCTTACCCGGGACCACCGACACCACGGTCACCGTTCCCGGTGCGTTGCACCGTGCGGCCGGCTGGATCCATCCACCCCTCGCGGGTGAGCTGTAGCAGTAGTTGACGTTCAGGTTGGGGGCCAGACAGTAGGAGCGGCCGCGGGATACGGACGGTTGGTCGTCGGCGCACGTCTGTCCCACGGGCATGATCTTCACGACACGGTACGGTGAACCGCCGTTGCCGCAGTCGCCCACCTGCGGGTCGCTCGCAACCCCGTACAGGCAGTCGTTCACCTTGAACACCTGCCCGGCCGCGTCGGACTGCGGCGCCTGCCCGCTGCTCTCGCCGGCGCTGTTGTGCGAAGGGTTACCGAGTGCGACCACGAGGATCGCGAGTAGGAGCGCGGCGAGCGAGGCCACCGCCAAGAGGGCCACGACCAGGGTGCGGCCGCCGCCACCGGTGCGGGCCGGTGGGTGCGTCGCGATCGCGCCCGTCACGACCGCCTCGGGCGGAACCTGCACGCGGGGCTTCTGCTCGGGGATCGCCTGCGAGTACGCCTGCTCGACGTGATAGCCCTCGGCGAGACCGGACGAGTCGGATTCGTCTCCCGGCCCGGCCTCCGCCGGCGACGCGGGATCCTCGGGCGCAGCGGCATCGGCCTCGGGTGCCGCGTCGGCCCGGGGATCGTCGGGTTGCGTCATGGAAGCGGGTTTCCTCCGTGGACCGTTCTCTCGTACGGGCGGGCGGGTGACGGCGATCAGGCGCTCGCGGCCTTCGCCTTGGCCTTCATCTCCTTCTTGTAGGCACGGACCTTTGCCAGCGACTCGCCGTCGACGACGTCGGCCACGGACCGGAACCCGGACTTACCGTAGTCGCCCACTGCCGTGGCCCAGCCGCGCGGCTTGCATCCGAGCTGCTTGCCGACGAGCGCCGCGAAGATCTTCGCCTTCTGCGCGCCGAACCCGGGCAGGGCCTCGATGCGTTTCACCAGGTCCGCGCCTGACGACGCTTCCGTCCAGATCCGGCTCGCGTCGCCGTCGTACTCGTCGACGACGATGCGAGCGAGTGTCTGCAGCCTCGCCGCCATCGCGCGGCCGTACCGATGGATCGCGGGTGGTGTGGTGCACAGCGCCTCGAAGGTCGCAGGATCGGCCTCCGCGATCGCCTTCGGGTCGATACTCCCGAAGCGTTCCAACACCTTCCACGGTCCCGCGAACGCGCGCTCCATGGGGAACTGTTGATCCAGCAGCATCCCCGCGAGCAGGGCGAACGGGTGCTCGGACAGGACCGCATCGGACTCGGGTTCCTGCGTGATGCGCAACACGGGCGTGGTGGACATGCCGTGAGCTTACCGACCGTACCTGCGGATCGAACGGTGGCGGCGCGTCCTGTATGAGGCGGTGTCGCGGCGCCCCTTAGTCTCGTTGGAGGAACCGACAAAGCGGAGCGAGGAGCGAGACGGTGTCGAACATCGAATACGACGTACGGGACGACGTGGCGTACGTGCGCATCAACCGGCCGGAGAAGCACAACGGGCTCACCCTGGACATGATCGACGACCTGGCCAGGGCGGCGGATCGTGCCAAGCGCGACCACAGTCTGCGGGCCGTCGTCCTCACAGGCGACGGACCGTCCTTCTGCTCGGGTCTCGACTTCGCATCGGCGGGCAAGGAGCAGCGGCGGCTACTCATGAACTTCGTGCCGCGCCGCACGTCGGCTGCCAACAGCTTCCAGGCCGCGGGGTGGGCCTGGCGGAGCGTGCCCGCGCCTGTGATCGCGGTGGTGCAGGGGCACTGTTTCGGCGGCGGTCTCCAGATCGCGCTGGGCGCGGACTTCCGGTTCGCGCACACAGGCTCCGACTTCTCGATCCTCGAGGCCAAGTGGGGACTGATACCCGACATGTCCCTGTCCGCGTCCATCGCGCAGCTCACCACGATCGACGTAGCGAAGCGCCTGACGATGACCGGCGAGACGTTCTCGGCCCAGCAGGCGCTCGACTGGGGCCTGGTGAGCTCCGTGTCCGATGACCCCGCGGCCCAGGCCGCCGAGCTCATCGAGAAGCTCAAGGAGCGCTCGCCCGACGCGGTCGCCGCGTCCAAGGCGCTGTTCGAGAACACCTGGTACAGCGGCTCCCGGTTCTCGTTCCCTGTGGAGCAGGCGCTGCAGTTGGGCCTGCTCCGCGGCAAGAATCACGCGATCGCGCGCAACGCGGCCCTCAACAAGGAGACGCCGGAATTCATCGAGCGTCAGTAGTCCGGGATACGCGGCCGGCGACCAGCATGTAGACGACGCCGATCGCGAGCCACACCGCACCGACGATCTGCGCGGTGTGATCTGCGAACACCAGCACCGCGATGAGCGCCGCGATCCCCACTACCGGCACGACCACGGAGCGGAGTACGTCCGTCCCTCGGAAGTAGCCGACCACTGAGGCGTGCACCAGTACGAATGCGCTGAGCGCGCCGACGGACACCGTCGACGACAGCAGGTCCAGACCGTCGTCCTTGTTCGCCGCCCACACCGCGACGATGCCCGTCACGGCGGTGACGCCGACGGTCGCGACCACGGGGACGCCGCTGTGCTCGGACACGCGGGAGAGCCGACGCGGCAAGCGCCCGTCGCGAGCCATGGTCATCGTCACGCGCCCGCCGGCGGCGAGGCCGACCATGCCCGCGAACGCGGCACCGACCGCCTTGGCGTAGCTCAGGAGGGTCGCGATCCATGGTGCGACCTCGCTGCGGAGGGTGTCGTAGTACAGCGAGCCCTGAAGTGAGGGATCGGCGGCGAGATGTGCCGGGCTCACCGGTGCGAGGACCTCGGCCACGTACGACTGCGCCACGAACAGCAGTCCGGCGAGCGCGAGGCATGCGACCATCGCCCGCCCGACGAGAACCGTCTCGCCTCGGGTCTCCTCCGCGAACGTCGCGATCGCGTCGAAGCCCAGGTAGGCGACTGCGGCCACCGAGACCGCACCGATCACCGCGGTCGGCGAGAAACCGGAGGCGCCGGTGAACGGCGTCCACAGGCCGCGATGTGCCCCGCCGGAGGTGATGACGGCCAGCGCTCCGCCGATCGCTAGAGCCAATGCGACCACTTCGGCCACGACGATCACGAGCGCCGCCCGCGCGAGGTAGGCCACGCCGGCCAGATTCAGCACGGTCGCCACCACCAGTGCGCCGGCGCTGAACACCCACGCCGGCACCTGCGGGATCGCCGAGTGCAACGCGATGCCCGTGAACAGGAAGGCCACCGATGGCACGAGGAAGTAGTCGAGTAGGACCATCCAGCCGCCGATGAAACCGGCGCGCGGTCCGATGCCGACGCTCGCGTAGGAATAGACCGAGCCGGCGCGCGGAACGGCGCCGGCCATTCGCGCGTAGGAGATCGCGGTCAGGGCCATCACCGCGGTGGCGACGACGTACACGGTGCCGACCGCACCGCCGCTGCGGGCATCGAGGGGACCGAGGATTCCTACCGCGGCCGCCGGGCCGATCATCACCAGCCCGTTTCCCACGAGGTGCCGCAGGTCCATCACGCGGTGGAGGTCGGGTGCGGTCTCGGTCATGCGCGGCTCCTGAAGTTCGTCGGACCCGCCCAGGCTATGCGGTGCGTTCACGGATCGCGTGGCCGCACCAGACCGTTGTCGAAGGCGTAGACGATGGCCGCGGCGCGGTCGCGCACGCCGAGCTTGGAGAATATCGACCCGATGTGGCTCTTGACGGTCACGGTCGAGATGACGAGCTCCGCCGCGACCTCGTCGTTGGACAGCCCACGCCCGATGAGTGCAAGGACGTCCTGCTCGCGTGCTGTGAGCGGGCCTTCCACCTGCCTCGCCGTCGACGGTGCCGGGGCGGCCCGGTACGCCGCGAGCACGCGAGCCGTGACCGCGGGATCGAGTACCGCCTCGCCGTCGGCGACCAGCCTCGCCGCCCGGATCAGCTCCTCCGCGGGCGAGTCCTTGAGCACGAACCCCGCGGCTCCGGCGCGGAGCGCCTCGGACAGCAGATCGTCGTCACTGAAGGTGGTGAGTACGAGGACGGGGGGCGCACCCTCGTCGGCCGTCAGACGGCGAGTGGCCTCCATGCCGCTCATGCGCTTCATGCGGAGGTCCATGAGAACCACGTCGGGGGACGACGCGGCGACGGCCGACGGCACCTCGTCACCGTCAGCGCATTCGGCGACTATGTCGAAACCGTCCTTGCGGCGCAGGATCCGGCGCAGCCCGGAGCGTACGAGCTCCTGGTCGTCGACGAGCAGTACCCGGATCACGTCATCTCCTCGAGTCGGGGTCGCACCGGGCAGTTCCGCACTGCAGCGGGCTCGGCCGGGAAGAGGGCTTCGACGCGCCAGGCCCCGTCGTCGGGTCCGGCGCGCAGGCTGCCTCCGACGCTCTCGACGCGATCGCGCATCCCGCCCACGCCTGAGCCGCCGGCCTGTGCCCGTACATCCGCGGGGAGTACGTTCCGGATCCGAACCGCGAGCGCATACCCGGGCTCGGGTCCCACGGTTACGTCGACGCGCGTCCCAGGGGCGTGCTTGGCTGCGTTGGACAGGGATTCCTGTACCACCCGGAATGCTGCGAGTTCGGTTGCGCTGGTGAGGGTCTCAAACGGATCGCGGAGCCGGAGCGACACCTTGGAGCCCGCGCGGTGGAACCCTGCGACGAGTTCGCGCAGGTCTCCCAGGCCCGGCTGGGGCGTGCTCGGGGTCGTGTCCTCGCGCAGCAGGGCGATCGTGCGGCGCACGTCGGTCATCGCGGCGCGGCCCTGTTGCTCTGCGTCGCGGAGGGCGTCGAGTGCCTCGGCGCGGGCTTCGACGTCGAACGAGGTGGGATCCGCGTCCTCCTGCAGGGCACGCCGAGCGCCGGTGACGTTCAGCAGCACGATCGACAGCGAGTGCGCTACGACGTCGTGGACCTCGCGTGCGATCGCGGCGCGGTCGAGGGCCTCCTGTGCGATGCGCTGCCGGCGCTCGGCGCGCAGGAGTTGCAGCTGGTTCTGCAGGAGGTAACCGACGGCCGAGCCGAAGCACAGCATCATCATCCACAGCCACATCTGCGGCACGCGGTGCGCGATGCCTGCGGCGAGCAGCGTCAGGTCGAGTGCGACGAGATGAGCGAACGCGATGCGCAAGGGCGTGACGGCCGCGGCGGTCGTGGCGCACAGAACGAGCAGCATGGGTACGGCGTCGACGGCCGTGGGCACCATCCAGAACAGCGCTGCCGAGGCGATCACGACGGCGGTATGCAGCGCGATAGAGAGCTTCTTCCTGTCGAACAGCACACCGACGACGGTGCACAGCGACGCCGAGGCCGCGAGCGCGAGCCACAGCCATTGGATGCCGCGGGGCCCGTCCAGCAGGCGCGGCACCAGGGCCGAGATGAGCAGCGAGAGACTACCCAGATCGGTGATGAACATGTAGCTCGGCGGGTACTCGTACCCGATGAGTGCGAATGCACGGCGGTACCGCGCCTCCAACCAGCGCATCCGCCGAGTCTAGCCACGGGGTGGCCTGGGCGTCCTCCTCCCGGAGGCGGAACCTGCGCCCCGCCCCCGGGCGGGGAGAAAGTTCCTCCCGCGGGCCGCTGACCTGGGGTGATCGGCTCCGTAGCGTTCTAGTCACCCGGAGACCCCGGGGGGTGAGGCCGCCCGGAGGAGCCGGGCAGGCGAAAAGAGGAGGACGACATGTTCTGGATCGTGACGGGAGCCGTACTGATCGGGCTGCTGTGGATGGTGCACGACTCCGACCCCGTCGACTTCCGCGGGCGCGAGATCCGCGACGCGGTGGCTCGACGTGACGCCCAGCGGGCTCTTGCGGCACGCCGGGTCCGCCGGGCGCGATACCACCTGCGGGTGGCGGGCCAGTTGCAGGCGGTGGGAATCGCGGTGGCGCACGGGCGCCGGCGCGCAGGAACGCGGAACGGGCACGGCCTGGCCGGGGCACACTGAGGAGGCTCGACAGTGGACACGACAGCAACCACGAAAGCAGGAGACACGATGACCGCGGTGACGACCCGGCGGGTGCGGCACTCGCTCACGTCCGGGGCCACCGGGCTCCTCGACGGGACCACGACGCTGCTCGGCGGTGGTGCACGGCTCGTCCTCCAGGGCGGCCTCGGACGGCGGCTCGGTCTGCCCGACGCCGACTGGCACCTCACGCCCGAGGACACCGACAGCGGCATGCACGGTGGCGACGACGAGGCTGGGCCGATCACCGACGACGAGGCCGCGCGTCTGCGCGACGCACCGCACAGCGACGGTGGACCGGTCGCCACGTCGCTGCGCTACGTGTTGCGCGAGGGCGACCTGGTCTTCGCGAACGCGGATGAACTGGGCGAGGTGTGGCGCTCGGACCTGGCCGGCGGGCCGGGGCGCATTGTCGTGGTGTCGAATCCGGCGCATATCAAGTCGCTCATGACGGCGTCGCCGGACATCGCGCCGTCGGCGACACGGTTCTCTCCGCTGCGGCCGATCATCGGGCCGAACTCGGTGCTCACGTCGATTGGTCCGCGACACAAGCAGCAGCGCGGTCTGCTGCTGCCGCAGTTCCACGGGCGCGCAGTGGCGGCGTACCAGGACAGGATCGTGGCGTCGACTGCTCGGCGTATCGACGAGTGGGTGCCGGGGGAGCCTGTGCGGCTCGCCGACCTCGGCCAGCAGATCACGCTCGACGTCATCATGTCCGCGGTCTTCGGCATCGAAGAGGTCGCGTATGCGACGCCCTCGGAGCGGGCCGTGCGGGAGTCGATGGTGCGCCTGTTGCACCTGTCGACGCATCCGCTCGCCACCATCGCGCAGCTACTGAACTCCCGTAGCCGTGAGCCCAAGGGGCTCTTGCGCTGGGTGCTCGAACCGCTCGACGACGCCGTGTACCGCGTGATCGCCGAGCGGCGCGCGGAGGGCGCGGGCGGTGCCGACGGAGGCGGCCGAACCGACATCATGACGGTGCTCATGGCGGCCCGCGGTGATGACGGTAACCCGCTGAGTGACAGTGAGATCCGCGATGAGCTGCTGACACTCGTGCTGGCGGGGCACGAGACGACGTCGAACACCGTCGCGTGGACCTTCGAGCGGCTTACTCGGCACCCGGACGTGTACGCGCAGGCAGTCCAGGCCGCCCGTGGCGAGGATTCGACGTACATCGACGCCGTCATCAACGAGTCGATGCGTAGCCGTCCCGTCGTGCCCGTGGTCGCTCGGGAGCTGTTGCGGCCATGGCGGTTCGGTTCGGTGTCGGTGGACCCGGGAGTCGTGGCGCTGGTGAACATCCTGCTGCTGCACCACCGCGACGATCTGTACCCGAAGCCGTTCGCATTCGATCCCGAGCGGTTCGTCGGTGTGAAGCCCTCGCCGCACCAGCTGATGCCGTTCGGCGGCGGCAACCGCCGTTGCCTGGGCTCGGGTCTTGCCATGGTCGAGCTGAAGGTCGTCGTCACCGAGATCCTGCGGCGCGTCGACCTCGCCACTACGGCCGCCGCACCCGAGCGGCCTCGGCACCGGAACGTCACGATGATCCCCGGCGACGGCGGCCTCGTCACCGCCCTGGCCCGCCACTAGGCTCTGTGCGCTGGGCGTCGGGTCTGCGCGCTAGATGCGGGTGCCGCGTTCATCGCCGAGGCGGATGGGCGCGATCTGCTCGAAGACGTCCCCGGGCCCCGGGTTTCCGGGTGCGGTGGCACCTCCGAGGTGGTGGACGATGCCCCAGACGGCGTTGAGCGCCGTCTGGATCGCACCCTCGGCCCATCCGGCGGTCCATGAGACGTCGTCTCCCGCAAGGAAGAATCCGCGGTGACGCTCGTCGAGGCGGTCCTGCATGAAGTGCGTGTAGAGCCGCTCCTGGTATCGATAGTGGCCGGGCAGGTTCGCCTTGAACGCGCCCATGAAATACCGCTCCGTCTCCCACGAGACGGTCTTCGGTGTTGCGATGATGTGGCTGCGGATGTCGACGTCCGGGTAGATCTCGCCCAGTGATTTGAGCATGAGATCCATGCGAGCGTTCGCGTCCAGGGGTAGAAGTTTCAGAGAGTCGTCCGACCACGTGTACGAGAGGCAGACGACTCCCGGCCTGTCGTCGCCGTGGTCCAGCAGATATGTGCCGCGGCTCATCCGGTCGGTCAGGGTCATGGACATCGCCTCTCGACCGGTCGTGGGATCCACGTCCTTCCAGAACGGGCGGTCGACCAGAGCGAACACCTTGGAGCTGCCCATGTAGTGCGTGCGCTCGACGGCGGTCCAGTGATCGATGGGCAGGAGGTCGTCGTCGCAGTCGATGGTGTTCAGCAGCATCCACGCCTGTCCGGTGAACAGCGCGGCGTCGTAGCTGCGGATCTCGCCGGCGGCGTCGGTGATGGTGTAGCGGTATCCGCCGGCCCTGCTGGTCCGGCGGATCGCGGTGACAGCCGGCCGCGGCGCGCCTCCGTTGAGGTCCTTCACCGACACACCGTCTTCGCCGAAGGGTGTGTCCCACAGCCGCATCGGCAGCTGGTCCGACCCTCCGACGATTCCGCGGTGGTGATCGTCCGCGGCGGTGCACGTCACGCGCAGGATCTCCAGCATCGAGTTGGGGTAGTCGGTGTCCCAGCCGCCTGTTCCGAAGCCCACTTGGCCGAATACCTCACGGTGCCGGAAGGACCGGAAGTGGTCGCTGTCCGTGAGGAACCCGTAGAAGGTCTGGTCATCGAGGCGCTCGACGAGGCGTCCCCACACGTTGCGCAGCCGGGCTGCGTCGCGCCGCCGGATCGCATCGGTGAGCTCGGCGGCATCGGCGTGGTCCGCGAGCGTCGCGTCCCACGCTGCGGCGACGTCGCGGTACACCTGCGGCAGGTCGTTCACGGTGCGCGCGAAGTGCGCCTGGCCCTTGAGGTCGACCACCGTACTCGGAGTCGCCTCCGAGAGTGGGTTGGGGAAGGGCGCGGTGTCGAGGCCGAGCTCGTTCAGGTAGTGGTACAGGGTGGTCGACGACGGCGGGAAGCGCATGGCGCCCATCTCGGCGACGATGTCGTCGTCGTAGCCGTCGAACCGCTCGGATCGCATGCGCCCGCCGATCCGTTCCGCCTCGTACACGACGGGTTCGAGTCCCAACCGCGCCAGGTGGCGGGCCGCGACCAGGCCGGACAGGCCGGCGCCGATGATCGCGACCTCGGTGCCGCGCGCCGACTCCGGGATGGATCCGAGCCCCTCCGGTGACGCGACCCAATCGTCGTATGCGAACGGGAAGTCGGGGCCGAACATCGTGAGCGGTGGCTCGTCGGCTCCATCGGCGTGATGGTGGTTCACGGGCTGCGTCATCGGACATCTCCTCGCGGGTACAGGTCGGGACGGCGATCGGCGAGATGCGTGTTGACGCGACGGCTCTCGGCGAGCGCGGCCCGGGAAGCGGTGAAGGACAGCAGTTCCGGCTCGCGACCGGCGCGGGCGAGTACCTCGCCGTCGGCAGCCACTGCGACGCTCAGGCCGCAGTACTCGAGTGAATCCTCTGCGCCGCAGCGGTTCGCATAGGCGATATAGAGCTGCGACTCGTACGCCCGTGCCGGTACGACGTGCTCGGCGATGAGGTCGTAGGGCCGCATCAGGCCGGTCGGTACCAGCAGCAGCTCGGTGCCGGCGTCGGCATGCGCGCGGACCGTCTCCGGGAACTCCACGTCGTAGCATGTGAGCAGGCCACAAGGAAAACCCTTGTAGGAGAACCTGACCGGAAGTTCATCACCTGGCGCGAACCGCGACCGGTCGATATCGCCGAACAGGTGGGTCTTGCGGTAGCTCGCGAGCACGCGACCGTCCGGGGCGACGACGGTGACCGTGTTGTAGACGCGTCCGCAGTCCCGTTCGGGGTAGCCATAGGCGATCGCGAGGTCGTTGTCCGCAGCCACCCGAGCAACGGCCTCGTGGTAGGAGCCGTCGACCGGCTGCGCGAGATCGGCCGCGGCCGCGCCGATGTCGTATCCGGTCACCGACATCTCCGGCGTGACCAGGATATCGGCTCCCCGAGCCGTGCGCGCGGCCTCGGCGATGGCGGCCAGATTGCGGGCCACGGTCGGGGGCCCGGGGTGTGACTGCGGCCCCTGCAGTAGGGCGACGGACAATGCGTCAGGCATGCTCGGCCTCACGAGCTCGCAGTCTCGAACGACGGATACCGTAGCCGAAGTAGACGGCCAGGCCTACGACGGTCCACAGCCCGAAGGCGATCCATGTGGGCGCCTCGAGCTTCTCCAGCAGATAGCCGCAGAGTGCGACGCCGATGACCGGGACGACCGGGAAGAGCGGTGTACGGAACTTGCGTTCTAGATCGGGACGCTTGTACCGCAGCACGATCACCGCGATGTTCACCAGGGCGAAAGCGAAGAGCGAGCCGATCGATGTGGCGTTTGCGAGTTCGCCCAGGGGGACGAGGCCCGCCAGCAGCCCGACGAGGACGGCGACGATCACGATGTTCGCAGCCGGGACCCGGCTGCGGCGGCTGACTCGGGCGAAGACCGGTGGTACGAGCCCGTCCTTGCTCATCGTGTAGAGGATGCGGGTCTGCCCGTAGAGGACGGCGAGGACGACGCTGGCGATAGCGACTACAGCGCCGATGGACAGGATCACGGCCGGCCACGTCGAGTGCGTGACACTTGCGAGGACCTTCGCGAGCGACGCCTCGCTGCCGCCGAACTCGGCCCAGCGCATCGCGCCCAGGGCGGCGAGCGCGACGAGGCAGTAGAGGACCGTGATGATGCCGAGCGAGTAGATGATCGCGCGCGGGAGGTCGCGCTGTGGGTTCTTGGCCTCGTTGGCGGCGGTCGACGCCGCGTCGAATCCGATATAGGAGAAGAAGACCTGCGATGCCGCCGCCGTCACGCCGGCGACGCCGAGCGGCGCGAACGGGCTCAGGTTACCCGCTTTGAAAGCGGTGAAGGCGACCGCGCAGAAGAACACCAGCACAACGAGTTTCAGACCCACCATCACGGTGTTGAGCACGGCGCTCTCCTTGGCGCCGCCGAGCAGCACCAGCGCGGCGAGTGCAACGATGACCATCGACGGGATGTTCACGGTGCCGCCGTCGCCGGGCGGAGCTGCGAGCGTCTCCGGCAGCTGATATCCGAAGATGTCGTTCAGCAGCTCGTTGATGTACTGGCCCCAGCCGACGGCGACGGCCGCGATGGAGACGCCGTACTCGAGCAGCAGGCACCACCCGCACACCCACGCGAAGAACTCACCGATGGTGGCGTAGGTGTATGAGTAGGAGCTACCGGAAACCGGTATAGAGCTTGCCATCTCGGCATAGGACAGCGCCGAGAACAGCGCCGTGACGGCTGCGAGCACGAACGAGACGATGACGGCCGGACCGGCCTTCGGCGTCGCCTCGCCGAGAATGACGAAGATCCCGGTGCCGAGCGACGCACCGATCGACAGCGCCGTGAGATGCACGACGCCCATCGAGCGCTTGAGTCCCGCGCCGTGTGAGGCATCGTGGGTGTCGACGGCCGCGTTGTCGGCGACGATGCGGTCGACCGATTTCCGAGCGAGGAGCGCGGAGCCGAGTCCCCGGCTGAGGGGCTGTGACATGTCGTCCTCCGCTCACTCCGCCGCGACGCCCGCGTTGCGGGCGAGGACGGACAGCAACTCGTACGCCACGTGCGCGGCGGCGATGCCGGTGAGTTCCGCGTGATCGTAGGGCGGCGACACCTCGACGATGTCCGCGCCCACCACGTTCAGGCCGACGAGCGCACGCAGGGTGTTCAGCAGCTCGCGGCTCGTCATGCCACCGGCCTCCGGGGTTCCGGTGCCCGGTGCGTGCGCCGGGTCCAGGACGTCGATATCGACCGATACGTAGACCGGACCCGTGCCGAGCCGGCGTCGCATCCGGTCGATGACAGAGGCTAGGCCGTCGTTCTCGTAGTCGTCGGATCGAATCACCTGGAAGCCGAGCACACCGTCGTCGGTGAGGTCCTGCTCGCTGTACAGCGGGCCGCGCGTGCCGATGTGCATCGATCGGGTGAGATCGATGAGCCCTTCCTCGCTCGCGCGCCGAAAGGGCGTGCCGTGCGTGTAGGGGGCCCCGAAGTAGGTGTCCCACGTGTCCAGGTGCGCGTCGAAGTGCAGGACGGCGATCGGGCCGTGTGTGCGCGCGACCGACCGGAGCAGCGGCAGGGCCAGCGTGTGGTCGCCGCCGAGTGTGAGCACTGTCGACCCGTCGGAGCGTAAGGCGCTCACGTGCTCGTCGACCGCGGTGAGGGCTTCCTGGATGTCGAATGGATCGACCGGCAGGTCGCCCGCATCGGCCACCTGGTGCACCGCGAACGGCGACACCGCGAGTGCGGGGTTGTACGGGCGCAACAGCTTCGACGATGCGCGGATGTGGCCCGGGCCGAACCGTGCGCCGGGCCGGTAGCTCACTCCGGTGTCGAAGGGGATGCCGAGGATCTTGACCGCAGCCCGCTCCACCTGGTCCAGGCGCGGCAGGCGGGCGAATGTCTCAGGTCCGCAGTACCGCGGGATGACGCTGGCGTCGACGGGACCGATGGGGCTGTCGGGGCCGATGGGTGTGTCGGGCAAGGGACCTCCTACATGGAAGCGTTGTGGTTCGCATCACATGATCGGTGTACACTCGCGACGTTGTCAACTCGAGTTTCCTGAAGGGGCGCCATGGTAGCTATGGGGGACGTGCGGATCGGGGAGGTGCTCAAGGCAGCGCGGCTCGCGCGGCGGCGGACGCTGGCCGATGTCGCGCGCGAGGTCGACATCACCAAGGGCTACCTCTCCAAGCTCGAGCGCGACACCGTCAGCGCCTCGGTCGCCACCCTCGTGAAACTCTGTGCCGCGCTCGATATCCCGATGGGATCGCTGTTCGAAGGGCCGTCGGTGGGCGACGTGGTGCGCTCGGGCGCGTACCCACCCATCGCATTCGGGGGCGACGGCGTCCGCGAGTTCCTGCTCACCACCGGCGGCGAGCGGCGGTTGCAGACCATCCTCAGCGAGATCGTCCCGGGCGGCGGCAGTGGCGACGAGGCGTACGCACTGCCCGCAGACGTGGCCTTCGCCTTCGTGCTCGACGGTGTGCTCGACATCGCGTTCACCGGTGCGGCGACAGTGCAGTTGTCGGCCGGTGACGGATTCACGTTCGATCCGCGCCGTCGCCACACGTTCCGGGCCGGACCCGACGGTGCCCGCGTTCTGTGGTCGCTCGCACCGGCCCTCCCGGACGAGACGCGGTACTGACCGGTGCGTTACGTGTCTGCCCCGCCGTCGGGCATCCTGGGGCCGTCCGTGCTCATCCGACGGGCGGGGGTGCGATCTCCTCGTAGACGTTGTGGACAGCGGGGGCGAGGAGGCGATCGGTCATCTCGCGCTTGAGGACGGTGAGGCGCTGTTCCTGTGCCGGCGTCCGGTGGGCGGTCGCGCCGAGGTCGATGAACTCGGGCACCACGAATCCGGCATCGCGGAGCTGCACGGCGACGGTTCGGCCGCGGTAGGTGAATGCCCACACGTACCTCGCCAGCGTCGGACCGCGCTGCGGCTGTGCCAGTTCGGGATCGACGAAGTAGCGGTCGTCGGTCACGGCGCGTAGGGCCATCTCGATAGCGTCGCGGCCACCAGGGCCGGGAAACGCGGTCCGCACGAAGACCTCGCGCCGCTCGACTTCGCCGAGCGAGAGCAGCGCTTGTTCGAGCGCGCGGTAGGCGTGCGCGACACCGCCCGGAAAGCGGGTGCCGTGGTACTTCATCAGGTCGTCGAAGGACAGGTCGATCCGGCTACCGGCCTCATGGACTGTGAGCAACGGTTCTCTCCGCGTCATCGGGTCGCCCAGTGGAGCGACGAGTACAGCAGCTGCGTGGCGCCGGGCATGAAGCCCGATCCATGGTGGTAGATCGGGTCCATCGTGGTGATCAGCAGCCGGCCATGGTGGTTCGCGTCGTCGAGGGTCAGGATCGACCCGTCGACCGTACCTTCCGGTGTGTGCAGGTCGACGAGGCTGAGCGCTCCCGGTGGCGAGGTGAGGACGCCGTGGTAGTGCCACACCACTGCGCGTTCGGAGAAGTAGTGCCAGGCCGGATGTTCCGGTGCCGCGGGCCGGATCCGGCTGTCCTCGCCGGTGCGCCACCACCAGAAATCGGTCGGCCGACGCTGTTCCGTCACTCCCGGAATCCAGTCACCCACGTTGTTCTCCCCGTACACGATCAGCGTCCGGTCGTCGCCGAGACAGGCCAACAAGGCGTCGGTCCACCTCTCGAGCAGATCGGGCCGCAATCGGTCGGCGACGATCACCACCTCGGCGTCGTCGATCTCGGTCACCGCGCTCGTGCGGACGTGTAGCGGCCGAATCCGGTACGGCGCCAACGCCGGATCGGCCAGCGTCGCCAGCTGGGCGTGGCTACCGCCGTGGATCAGGACCACTGTCGGGGGTCGCGAGCCGGTCACGCCCCCTCCAACCACTCGACGATCTGGTGGCGCATCCGTTCGGTGTCGCGATCGACGTCGGCGAACTGCAGCAGGTCGTTGCCGCCGTGCACGAGGACGTGGCCGCGCCCCAACGGGTATTCGAAGTCGAGCGGGGCAGCCGTGGTGCCGATGGTGTGGATCACCCGCGCCTCGTGGGGGAGGTGCAGGTAGCAACCGCGGCCGTAGAAGCCCGCGACCCCGGTACGGCGGCGTTCCTCGTGTGTCAGCCGCCCCTTCCGCCCGGTGTTGAACAGCAGCGCCTCGGTGGCGATCCCGCTCCACACGGGATGGTCGGTCACCCGAGTGATGACGAGGTCGGCGGGCGTGCGGTAGTCGAGTCTCCGCCACAGGGGGAGCCTGGTGAGGAAAGACCGCTGGGCATGTCCGTTGACCAGCACGCGTCCGCCCCGGAAGACGAAGTCGGACAGGAGGTCCCGGCGCTCGAACAGGAAGATCTGATCGATGTCGCCGTTGAGGTAGACGCCCGTGGTCTCGGCGGTGATCGCCTTCGGGAGGTCGTAGACGTCGACTTCGAGCATCCCGTCGGCGGTGCGGTCGCGTGACGGGGACATCGTGGCGCGCAACACCGTCACGAGACGCCGCGTCCGAAGTCGGGGACGGTGAGCCTACGCAGAGCGCTGGGTGTCTGTACGTCTGCCGCCACGATCGGGATGCCGTACATCTCGCTCAGCCGTTCCTCGGTGAGAAGCGCATGCGTGGCACCGACCAGCTGATCGTCCGGGCCGAGCATGAGCATTGCCCGTTCCGCGACGTGCAGCGCGTGGTCGGGATGATGGGTGGTCATCACCACGGCCATGCCCTGATCGGCCAGATCCCGCAGTACGCCGAGTACCAGGGCCTGATTGCGAAGGTCGAGGGCCGACGCGGGTTCGTCGAGGACGATCGTGTCGCATTCGGACACGAGGGCCCGCGCGATCAGCGTGAGCTGACGCTCGCCGCCGCTGAGTCCGGTGTAGACCCGCGTGGCGAGGTGGCCGGCGCCGACCCGCTCCAGTGCCTCCTGAGCGGCCATCCGGTCGGAGCTACTCGGCGTCTCATAGATCCGCACCTTGCGGGCGCGGCCCATCACCACGATGTCGAGGACGCTGAAGGAGAACACCGCCGAGTGGCTCTGTGGCACGTAGCCCACCGCGCCGGACGAGGTCACGATGCCGGTCTCGGGCCGGAGCAGGCCCGCCATGCACTTGAGGGCCGTGGTCTTGCCGCGCGCGTTCGGGCCGAGGATCGCGAGCACCTCCCCCTGTTCGGCGCGGACCGACAGGTCCGTGAAGATCCACGGCCGTCTGCTCGAGTAGCGGAACGAGATCGCCACGGCGTCAAGCATTCACGGACCCCCACAGGCGGTTGCGGTTGCGGACCAGGAGCGCGACGAAGAAGGGGGCCCCGATGATCGCGGTGAGGATGCCGATCGGGATCTCGGCGGAGCTGATGGTGCGCGAAAGGGTGTCGATCGCCGTCAGGTATGCGGCGCCGAGGAGTGCGCTGATCGGCATCACCCGACGGTTGTCGGTGCCGACGATCATGCGCACGAGATGCGGGACCACCAGGCCGACCCACGAGACGACGCCGGCTACCGACACCGACCCGGCCGTGACGAGTGCGACGCACATCAGCAGCGCGATCCGGAGACGCTGCGGCCGGACTCCGATGGCGCTCGCGTCCTCGTCGCCCATCGACAGGATGTTGACGCGCCAGCGCAGGGCCAGCATCACCACGGCAGCGGGGATGATCGGTATGGCGGCGACGAGGACCTTCGAGTAGCTCGCTGAAGCGAGGGATCCCATGAGCCAGAACACGATCGACGGAAGCTGGCTGTACGGGTCGGCGATATAGGTGATGAACGACACCATGGCCTGGAACATCGCGCCGACCACGGTACCGCCGAGGATGATCATCAGTAGCGGCGCGCCGGGCACGGCCCTGGCGATGGCGAGTACCAGGACGAGGGCGAGCACACCGCCCAGGAATGCTCCGCTTACCAGGGCGGCGCTGCCCAGGCCGAACAGGAGCGTCAGCACGCCTCCGAACGAGGCGCCCGACGACACCCCCAGGATCTGCGCGCTCGCCAGCGGGTTGCGGAACACAGCCTGCATCACGGCACCGGTCAGAGACAGGCCGGCTCCGATCAGGATCGACAGGACGACGCGGGGGAGCCGTACGTCCAGCACCACGGACTGCTCTCGCGGATACCAGGTCCGCGTGATGGGGAGCACCTGGCCGGCGAGCATCCGCACGATCTCGTTGGGCGGCACCGTGTACCGGCCCACTGCGAGTGCGGCGACCGCGACGACCAGCAGCAGCGCGGTGAATGCCGCGATCAGCAGAGCGTCGGCCCCCAACGCGCGGCGGATCCGCCGCGGCGCGTCGGGCGTCGTGGTCGGGGCCAGATCAGCGGAGGAACTGGCCATAGTTCGCTGCGTCCTTGTTCATGTCGAGCCGGAGTACCTGGTCGATCTCGGCGTCCGTGATCTTGTACCCGTAGAGGTTGTCGAAAGCCTTCCGGATGTCGTCGCGCAGGGTGCCGTCCTTCTTCCCCGGGTACAGGATGCGGTTCATCCACTGCCACATCAACGGAGACTCCATGCTCGGTACCTGCCATCGGTAGGCGCCGAGCGGGGTCTTGTACACCTTCCTGTTCTTCACGGCGCTCACGTTGGCGAATCGCGGGTCGGAGTAGATATCGGCCGGCGTGCTGGTATCGAAGCCGCTCAGCATGATGACCTCTGGATCCCACGCGATGATCTGCTCGGGACTGACCTGCGTGCTGTCGGAGGTGACCCCCTTGCTGACCAGGTCGGCGCCGACGAGATCGAACTGGAAGCCGTCATAGCCCGAGCCGGCGGTGGTGCTGAAGGCATCCCCGGTCTTGGACAGGATCATCGCGCGCGGCCGGTGCCCGGTCTGCGTCGCCACGGTCTTGCGCATGGCCGCCAGCTCGGAGTGCTGCCAGTCGACGAGTTCCTTGCCGCGATCGGGTTTCCCGGCGATCTGTGAGAACAGTTGGATCCACGTCTCGAGGTCCTCCTGGGTGCCGTACTTCAGGCCGACGACGGGGTAGCCCGCGTTCTCGATCGGCTGGGTTACTCCGGTGCCCCGGTCACCCCACTGAATGACGACGTCGGGATCGAGTTGGGTGATCGTCTCGACGTTCGGCACGAAGTCGCTTCCCGAGATCACGGCGGAGCGAGTCGATGCGGGGAAGATCTTCGCGAACATCCCGCCCTTGTTCGCCACGAGCGTCGACTGGTTGATTCCGACGATCTTGTCGTAGCTGCGGTCGACAGCGGCGAAGATCGACGGGGCCGGGATCACCGCGAAGGCGACCTTGCGGGCGGGTCCGTCCAGGGTGATCTTCTTGCCGCGCTGGTCGGTGATCGTGATGGAATGTCCCGACTTCTCCGGTGTGTCGACGGCCGTGCGCGAGGAGCACGCTGCGGTGACGGTCAGCATGCCAGCGACGAGCAGGGCGACCAGACGCTGGCGTCGCAGTGGGACACGCATACCCGGGTTCTGAGCCCGATACGGGAGGGATCGACTGCTCGGCACGTGGCCACCACCTGTTCTTCGTTCGCCCCGGTACGCATGGGTTAGGTGAGCATAACCCAATAACAGGAAGAGGTTCGGGGCAGCGTCGCCGGGTTGAGGAGCGCGGACTGATCCGTCGGGCCGGTGGCACAGGCCGGGTCAGCGGATCGCCGGGACCTCGTCGACGGTCTGCCCGAACTCGCCGTCGAGTGGTGTATCGGGTGAGCCGCCCTCACCGAACTCCAGCGGGCGATTCACATATACGGTGCCCAGCCCCAGCTCGTCGGCGGCACGCAGGTCGTACGGATGCGATGCGACGAGTGCGGCCTCGTGGGCTTCGACCCCCAGGTAGCGGAGCGCTGTGAGATACACGCTGGGATCCGGCTTGAAACGACCGAACAGCTCGGCCGTGAAGTACGCGTCGAATCGGATGTCGGTGTCGCGGCACAGCGTCACGATCGTCGACATGTCGGTGTTGGAGAGCGTGGCGGTCAACGCGTCCTTTCGGATCCCGTCGAGGCCGGGGCGCACGTCGGGCCAGGGGACGAGGCGTTGCCAGCTCTCCGCGACCGACTCCGCATCCGCCGGCGATGGACTCGGAAGGTGCAACTGCTCGCATACGTCGCCGAAGCCCGCGCCGTACAGGGACTGCACGGTCGTCCACGTCGGCGACTGAGGGATCGCGCCGACGCGGCGGAAGTAGTCTGCGCGCCATGCGCGAGTGAACTCTGCCGAATCCACCGATAGTCCGCGGTCGGCGAAGTACGTGGAGACTGCGGCCGCGACCGGCGTGAAGAAGTCGAACAGGGTGCCCTGCATGTCGAAGAGATACGCGCGGTACTGCAACGCCGGTCCTTCCGCTCGCGATGTGGCCGACTCGGATCCTACCGACCCGCAGTCGTATATTTCGTTGCCCGCCGAACCGTTTCGGCGTCAGGGTGGGAGCATGCCGACCACGCCGCTCCGCCGCGCCACCGCGCTCGTCGCACTGTCGCTCGCGTTCGGGCTGATCCAGTTCGATGCCACGGTGATCAACACCGTGCTGGACACCATGCGCAGCGATCTCGGCGGGAATCTGGGGCTGGCGCAGTGGGCCGTAGACGGCTACACCATCCCGTTCGCGGCGTTGATGCTGGCGGCCGGTCCCGCAGCGGACCGTTTCGGTCGGCGTCACGTGTGTGTTCTCGGCTTCGTGCTCTTCGCCGCCGCCACCGCGGGATGCGCCCTGTCGCCTGGCTGGGCGGCACTGATCTCGTGCCGGGTGGCCGCAGGCATCGGGGCTGCGCTGATACTGCCGAGCTCGCTCGCGATGATCGGCGAGGTGTACCCGGAACCCGCCGTCCGAGCTCGCGCGCTCGGTGTGTGGGGCGGCGTTGCGAGCGCCGGATTCGCGGCCGGCCCGCCGGTAGGGGGTGCGCTCGCCGCGGCGTTCGGCTGGCGGTCGGTGTTCTGGGTGGGCGTGCCTATCGCACTCGCGGCCGGAGCGGCGGTGGGGCGCACGGCACCCTCCTCGGCGAGACGCGAGGGGCGGCTCGCGGTGCGGGGCACGGCGCTCGCCGCCGCGGCGCTCGCGCTCGGCACGGCGGCGATCATCGAGGCGGGGCAGGCGCGCTGGGTGCTCGCGGCGGCGCTCGCCACGGTCACGGTCCTCGTGTTCGTCGCATTCGTCGCTTCCGAGCGGGGGAGCGTCCCGATGATTCCGCGAGACATGTTGACACCCGGCCGGTTCCGCAGCGCGATCGCGACGGGCTTCGTGTTCAACTTCGCGCTCTACGGCGCACTGCTGTGCGTGGGGCTCGGGTTGCAGTCGGTGCACGGGTTCTCGGTCCTAGGGACCGGTATGGCCATCCTGCCGATGACCATCGTGGTCGCCTTCGGTTCCACGAGCAGTGGGTTCCTGACGGCGCGCTTCGGCCCACGCATCCCGATGGTCGTCGGCTTCGGGTGTGCCGCGGCGGGCGCGGCGGGCGTGGCGCTCGGCGCGAGCAGTCCCGCCGCGGTGATCGCGGGACAGACGGCGATCGGCCTCGCATCGCTCGCCATGCCGGCGATGACGTCGATCGCCCTCGCCGAGGCGCCGCCGGCGCACGCCGGCCTCGCAGGTGCCGTGCTGAACTGCGCGCGGCAGACGGGCGGCGCGCTCGGCGTAGCCGTCCTGGGCGCCGCCTTCAGTGCCTGCGGGGCTGATGCAGGCGCCCTTGCGGTGGTATTCGCCGCCACTGCGGTGATACTCGTGGTCGGGATCCGTACCAGCCTCGCCGCGACGGTGAGCCGGCCCCCGGAGGAGGTGCCCTGCGATGTCGGGTGACGCCGATCTGGCGCGCGTCGGAGATCTCTTCGCCGACCGCACGCGCAGCCGGATCCTGTTGTCGTTGTTGGACGGTCGCGAGTTGGCGGCGGGGGTGCTGGCCGACGAGGCCGGCGTCTCGCGGTCCACTGCGAGTGCGCACCTGAGTCGACTCGTCGACGGTGGCCTGCTCGTCGTCCGTTCGCAGGGACGCAATCGGTGGTTCCGGCTGGCCGGTCCCCACGTCGGGGAGCTGGTGGAGCGACTGGCGGCGTTCGCGCCCCGGGAGGAGTCGCGTTCGCTCAGGTCGGCGACGCGCGCGGAGCGGCTGCGGACCGCGCGGACCTGCTACGACCACTTCGCGGGCCGCCTAGGTGTCGCGATAATGGGCTCCCTGCTGGAGCACGGCTATGTCGTGGGCGGGGACGGGCTGTTCCACGGCGGCGACGCGCATGGAAACGCCGGGCACGCGGGTGGCGACCGGCCCGCGTCCGCGGGACACGAGCTGGACTACCGGCTCACCGCGCCGGGGCGGGAGTTTCTGCACCGCATGGACATTCGGATTCCCGAGGGGTCCCGCCGGCCCGAGATCCGGTACTGCATCGACTGGACCGAGACCCGCCACCACCTCGCTGGCGCTGCGGGAAGCGCAGTCCGCGATCGGTTCCTGCGCGCGGGCTGGGCGGAGCGGCTGCCCCTCTACCGTGCTATCCGCGTCACCCCGTCGGGCTCGGATGCCCTCGAGGAGTGGTTCGGGATCGATTGGGCGGCGGTCAGTACGACTGCACCCCCGAGATATTGACGTACATGCCGTGGCCCGTGGCGTTGTTGGTGAATCGCGTGCCGTCGTAGGTGGCCTTGATCGTCCAGCCCTGGGCCGTATAGGTGGCATAGTCCATCGTGAAGTACGGAGGGTCGCCGAGGTTGCCTTGTATGTACTGCACCGCGCCGCCGGCGGTGACATTGACGCCGTTGGCCTGCAGGCCGTCAGCGGTGACGGGGCCGGGCTGATCGAACAGGACCTGGCACCCGACGGCGCTGGTGCTCACCTGGCACTGCGCCTTGCCCGAGTTGGTCTGGACGAACGTGTAGCCGTCCCCGTTGGGCGGGATCGGCACAGCCGCCTCGGGCGTTGCCGTCGTGCTGCGCGGAGTCGTGGGCCGCGGGGACGTCGGTTGCGGATTCGTCGAACCGGGCGCTCCCTGCCTCGCCGCACCGGGGACCGTGACCGTGACGCCGGGTGCGGGCTGCGCGCTCCCGTCGACCGTCTGCGAGCACCCCGCGAGGGTCACGGGCAGTAGGACGAGCAAAGCCGGTGGGAGCCATCCGCGAAGGCGCACCCGCGTCTCCTTCCGTCGGCCGGGCGACGGGCCTGCCCGGATTTCGTCAGGCCGCCCCGACCCGGTAGAGTCGAACCGCGCAAGCACGCGGGCGTAGCTCAATGGTAGAGCCCCAGTCTTCCAAACTGGCTACGCGGGTTCGATTCCCGTCGCCCGCTCCACACGAAAGGCCCTGGCCGGACACAGTTTCCGGGCGGGGCCTTATGTGATCCCGTGCCGCGCGCCGTCAGGCTCCGGTCCAGTCCTGGATGCCACGGATGACCCGCTGGATGTGCAGTCCGCGGTGCACGCTGAGCGGATGGTCGACCCCGGTCGCGATGGACTCCAGGAACTCGTCGAGCAGAACAGCGAAGCAGTCGACCGCCGGTGCGTCGCGGCGGTCGAGCACGACGACGCCGGATGACGAGTGCGCAGACACACGCAACACCGTCGGAACGACGGGCGTGCGCAACGACAGCGAGACTGCGGATGCGGCGCCGCCGGCGTGGGCGAGCTGCGCCGTCCAGGTGTCGCTCCCGGGGTCGTAGCACGCCGCGGTGACGGATTCTATGGCTCCCGCTGCCGCGTCGACCAGATCCAGGATGTGCGGTCCGACGTCGAACAGCGCGCCCTCGCGTTGCCGCCACGGCGAGGCCGCGAACCGCCCCCCGAGCGCGGCGCCCGAGAGCCACTGCGCCTCCGCCGCGACGGGCGCGAGCTGAGTTGCACGCGCGAGGAACTCACGGGTCTCGGGTGCGAAACGGCGGGTGAAGGTGACGATGGAGCGCACGCCCGCTGATCGCACAGTCTCCGCCAGCGATGCGGCGACGGCCAGGTCCAGGGCGATCGGCTTGTCGAGGACGAGGTGCTTCCCGGCCCTGGCTGCCTCGGTCGCGAGTGGCGCCTGCACGTCCGGTGGAACCGCGAACGACACCGCATCCACAGCGTCGAACAATGCCGTGGGGGAGTCGAACGAGTGAGGGAACACCTCGGCGGCTGCGGCCGCATCCCGTGCCCAGCCGCCCACGAACTCGACGCCGGGGTGCGCCGCGAGCGCCGGCACGTGCGTCTCGCGCGCCCAGGGGCCCGCACCTATCAGACCGATCCGCATCGTCATCCGCTCACACCCGCCGTCCGCTCACACCAATATCTGGTCCATCATCTCGTTCATCGCCGGTCGGCGGACGGCCGCCGCGGCATCGGCATGCGATCGCGTGCCACGAGCCACCGGCTGAACGGGGTACGCAGGGCGATCTCGATGAACACGAGGGACAGCGCCAACACGGTCACCGTGAGCACCAGAGTGCGCTTCGTGGTCGAGTCGGGGAACCACTCGTAGAGCTTCCCGAAGAAGCCGCAGTTGCCCAGGACGTCGAGGATCAACGGGTGTACAGCGAACGCGCCGAACGCGCGCACCGTGGCGTACGACACGATGCGGCGACCTACTGGGCGTCCCTTCGCCCGCTGCTCGTCCCACAGCATCGCGACCGTCCACAGCAGGACGAAACCGCCGACGAACCAGGGCAGGTATTTCGGGTTCCACGCGGTCGTGGCGAGGACGGGGACGACGCCGGGAGCCGTCGCGCGCAGGTATGCGGCGATGCTGAGCGCCGACCCGAGGACGCACACTGCGCCGACGGAGAGCACGTGTGCCCGGAGCCAGGAGGTCACCGCCTCGCGGTGCTGAGCGGCGAGCATCCCGATCGCGACGAACAGCGTGTACATCGGGAGGAACTTCCAGGTGTGTACGTACAGCTCGGCCCAGGGCTGGAACGAAGGGCGGGACGAGTACTGGTAGCCGGCGAACGCCGCCACCTGCACGAGCAGGGCACAGAACAGCACCAGCCACGGATGGCGCGCCGTCCTGGCCATGAACCGCGACAGCAACGGGAAGAACAGGTAGATCTGCATCGAGATCAGCAGAAAGTAGAGCTGATACTTCGCGTCACCCGTGACGGCGGTCCGCCCTACGTCCAGGAGGAATTGACGGATCCCGGTGAACGGGTGGTTCGCCAGGAGCAGGTGGTCCGTGACGTTGTACGTCACCGTCCACACCAGGTAAGGCGCGACCACGAGGCCGAACCGCCTGCGCCAGAACTGTCCGGCGGTCATGTGCCGCCCCTGCATGCTCAAGACCAGTACGAACAGGGTGACCGCCACGAACCCGTAGCGGGTCATATGGAGTAGCACGCTGATCAGGCCGGCGGAGCGCAGTACACCTGGCGTGAAGTTGATCGTGGTGACGCAGTGCGAGAACACCACACCCGCGAACAACACGACGCGGACCAGGTCCGCCGTGAGCGCCCGGTCTCGCTTCGGGCTACTGCGGACCGGGTTGACTGCCGGGGCTGTTTCGTTGGTGGTCGACGCTCTACTCCATCACGATCGAGGCTGCGGGGCGGGCGTCTCCACCCCGTGATTGGAATTCGGCAACATTGGTAATTTTGCCTCGAAATACTACGCGGCGACGAATCGACAGGCCGTAGCGGCCGAACGAATCGTCGTCGCCGGCGGAGTATGGCGATCGTGCCGACGGATCGATGTCCCTCCCCGCGACCGGGAACCCGACCGTGCACCCCCCGAGCACGGTTCCGGGCGCGACGAACGGTGTGGCTCAGATGCAGCGTGCGTGAACAGGCAGGCGGGGATCTCGTCTACCGTGGCGGCGAGGTCGGATGCATACGGGCAGGGAGGAAGCATCGTGGCGACGGACGACATGAGCAGGGTGGCGGCACTCGTCGATGCGGAGGAGCGTGCCGAGGCGCTGTTCGACGAGGTCGTGTCTCGCGGGCTGATCGCACCCGGCCGGAGCGAGCGCGATGTGAGCGATGCGATCCAGGAACTGGCTGCAGAGCGCTACGGCGTCGAACGCTATTGGCACAAGCGGATCGTGCGCGCCGGCGCCAACACGCTAGAAGTGTTCCGCAAGAACCCGCCCGACCGAACGCTCGGCGACGACGACATCGTGTTCCTGGACTTCGGCCCCATCTTCGCGGCGTGGGAGGCGGACTTCGGGCGCACCTACGTGCTGGGAGACGATCCCGAGAAGGCGGCTCTCCGCGACGCGTTGGAAACGGTATGGCTCGCGGGCCGGGCCGCGTTCGACGCGGATCCGGATGTCACCGGCGAGGGACTCTATGACGTCGTCTGCGACTTGGCGGCGGACGCCGGGTACCTGTTCGGCGGCGAGATCGCGGGCCACCTCGTAGGCGACTTCCCGCACGAGCGCATCCCCGGCGACAAGATCGCGTCCTATATCGCCCCCGGATCGAAGACTCGGCTGCACGACCACGTCGTCGGCGGGAATCCCGCCCATTGGATCCTCGAGGTGCACCTGCTCGACCGGGATCGCCGCTTCGGAGGCTTCTACGAGCAACTCCTCGATATCCGCCGCGACCAGCCGGTCGGCAGACCGCTGCACGGCGACTAGCGCGGCGACACGCTGATCCGGGCACCCCGGCCGGGCACGCTGGTGATGTTCCGGACCTTGGGTTCGTCGTCGCCGTCGGCGGTCACGTCGTAGCGCCGCAGCACCTCGCGCAGTACCGCCGTGCCCTCCATCAACGAGAATCCCGCCCCGATGCACCTTCGGACGCCCCCGCCGAACGGAATCCACGAGTTGGGGGCGACCTTCTCGTCGAGGAACCGCGTCGGTCGGAACTCGCCGGCATCGGGGAAGTTCTCGAGGTGACTGAGGATGATCGAGGGTGCAACGCTGACGCCCGCCGGCAGGTCGATGCCGCCGATGGTGGCGGGCTTCATGAGCAGCCGATTGACCATCGGGATCACCGGGTGCAGCCGCATGGACTCCTTGAGCACGGCCTCGAGGTATGCGTCGTCATCGTCGTCGACGGCCTGCTGTGCGCGCGTCAGCTGCGCTCGCGAGCGGCCCAGCTCGTACAGCGTCCAGGCGAGCGCCGTCGCCGTGGTCTCGTGTCCCGCGAGCAACAGCGTGATCAGCTGGTCGCGCAGCTCTGCGTCGTTGAGCGGCACCTCGCCCTCGTGGCCGCCGACCAGCATCAGCCGGGAAAGGACGTCAGAGCGGCCCTCGAGCGAACTGTCTGCCCGGCGCTCCGCGATGAGTTCGTACAGGGCGTCGTCGAGCCGGGATTGGTTCTCCACGAACGTCTTCCAGATGCCGAAGCGTTGCAGCCGCGGGTAGCCGACGCCCACCAGGACAGCGGGGCTGACGTCGATCACGGCGCGCAGCAGCGGCCGGAGGCGCGCCAGCTGCGCCTCGTCGGTCAGCCCGAACACGACCTGCATGATGATCTCGAGCGTCACCGCGTTCATCCGGTCCAGCGAGCGGAACGACGTCCCGGTGCTCCAGCTCTCGACCTCGGCCGACGCGATCCCGTGCACCATGGCCTCGTAACCCTTCAGCGCACGGGCGGTGAACGCCGGCATCAGGAGCTTGCGGGCCCGCTTGTGCTCGGCTGCGTCGACGAGCAGCAGCGAGTGCTCACCCATGAGTGTGCCGAGGGACGCATTACCCTTCCCGGCGTAGAACACCTCGGGGTCACCCGCGAATATCTCGCGGATGTGCTCGGGCCGCGAGAACATCACGATCTGCCGCCCGTGGGGCACGACCCGGATGGTGAACACATCTCCGTACCGGCGGTGCAGCCACGGCACGAACGAGTGTCTGAACCGGATGAGGGCGACGCTCTGCGCCAGTGCCGGCCACCGGAGCCCGGGCGGTAGACCGCCCTTGGGCACAGGCGGCCAGTCCGCCGCGTAGCTCGGGACGTGGTCGTGCGTGGTGGTGGTCACATGCGCAGTATGCCGCTCGGGGGACGAGTGGACATCCGCCCCAGGGTGGAAACCGACGGGCTTTCCCGAGCACACAGCGTTCCTCGAGGTCGCTCAATATCATCGTGACGTGACTTCGGACCGGGCCCGGCGGGTTGCGCCGGGCGGTCGAGGGTCGGCGACGGTAGCGACCCCGCTGCACACCGTCTGGAGCCAGACGGTGGTCGAGGCGCGAGCCCTGCCGCGGTTGTGGGGCGGGTTGGTCCTGAACGTCTCGCTGGCATTCGGGTGGCTCCTGATCCAGCCGCTCGACCTCAGCGGGCACGCGAAGGTGTCCACGATCATGACCTACTTCACGACGTTCATCCTCGCGGACCCGGCCACCACGAACATGTTCTCCGAACTCGCTCCTCTGCGGCGCGGCCGCCTGCGTCTGCGGACCATCGCGGGGATCGTCGTCGTCAAGAATCTGAGTCTGATGCTGTTGATCGGCGGGCCGCTGGTCGCGGCGACCGCCGCCGTCGCTCTCGCGATGGAGCCGCGTCGGCTCCTGCCGATGTCGGTTGCGGGCGTCGCGCTGCAGGTGCTGATCTGGATGGGTATGTGCTCGGTCGCGGCCGCCCTCCTCCCGACTGCGCGCCGGCCCCTGCTCGCGCGGTGGCGATGCCGCCGGCACTGGCGGCAGAACGCGTGGTGGGCTGTGGGACAGGCGGTTCCGCTGGCGGGGATCTGGGTGCTGATCCCCGTGGACAGCAACCGGGAGGTCTTTCCCGGCGTGGGTATCGTCCACCGCCACACGCCCGGCGGCCGGCAGTTCGCGACCGTCCTGCACGCGGGCGCCGCCGTGGTCGACGGTGCCGGACTGTGGCTGCTCGGTGTCGGGTTCGCGACAGCGCTGATCTGGCGCTTCGGGCTGCGGCGCCGCGGCTAGCGGCTCGGCTGCTAGCGTTCACAGCGATCATGAGGACTCCGAAAGCCGTTGCTGCGCTGGCCCTGGTGCTGACGCTGGTCGCGTGCGGTACGGGCCCGGACGTTCGAGGTGAGCAGGGTGTCGTCGTGCACGCCGCGAACGGCGACGTGCGGATCCCAGCGCCGCCGAGCCGCATCGTCTCGCTCTCACCGACCCACACCGAGACGCTGTTCGCGATCGGTGCCGGTACTCAGGTCATGGCCGTCGACGACCGCTCCGACGTTCCTGCACAGGCTCCGCGCACGGACGTCTCGGCGTTCGATCCGAGTGCCGAGACCGTGATCGGCATGGCTCCGGATCTCGTGGTGGTCTCGGACGATCGGAACAGCATCGTCGAGGCGCTGGGTCGGGCCGGCATCCCCGTGCTCGAGGAGCCGGCGGCGAAGGACCTCGACGGCGTGTACGACCAGATCGAGGACATGGGCAGGGCCACCGGGCACACGGGCGGGGCCGAGCGCCTCGTGACCGATATGCGCGCGCGGATCGATCGCGCCGTACAGGGCCGGAAGGGACAGGGGCTCACGTACTTCCACGAGCTCGGCCCGGAGCTCTACACCGCCACGTCGGCGACGTTCATCGGACGTGCCTACCAACGGTTCGGCCTCGCGAACGTCGCCGACGGTGCGGCCCGGCCGGGCGGCGATTACCTGCAGTTCGACACCGAGAACCTACTGCACGCCGACCCAGACCTGATCTTCCTGGCCGATACCCGATGCTGCAGGCAGTCGCCGGGCACCGTCGCCAAGCGGCCGGGGTTCGGCAACCTGAAGGCAGTCGCGCGCGGCGATGTCGTACCCCTCGACGACGATGTCGCCTCCCGTTGGGGACCGCGCGTAGCGGAGCTCTACGAGGCGATCGCACGCGCAGTCGCCGCCGCCCGGCGCTGATCGGTCAGGTCGGCGCGGGGATCAACTCAGGTAGGGCGTCGTGCATCTGCCGGCGCAACTCCGGCACGAGCGTCCGGACGAACGTGCTGGTGAGATGGTGCAGATCGTGATAGGCGACGACATTGCCGACGACCGGGTAGCAGACCTGCGCGTCGCACATGGCGTCGGTGACCTGGAGCGACTTCAGCAGCGGGATCTGGGCTGTCGCGGGCGCCGCGGGATCGCCGGGCGAGAGGATCCAGCTGCGGGGTGTGGTGCACTCCTCCGGTGGCTTGTCGGCGAGGCAGCTGAGTACGCCCTTGCCCTGGAACGTCGACGGCCAGGGTGTGTCCCGCATGCCGAGCGTCGGGATCCCGGCAGCGTCGAGTCTGCGGAACACCTCGACGTAGCTCTCCGGGGTCCAGTCACCCGTCGTCGCGCGTGGCCGCGTCGACGTGGTGAACACCGCGTCGGGCTTCTCGTCGATCAGGCGCCGGATCACCTCGTCGACCCACTCGCCACACTCCGGGTAGTACCGGCCGAACACGTAGGGCTTGGGTTCGAGCGCCAGCGGGCAGCCCATCTTCAGGTATGTGGTGATCTTGATGCCCGACTCACGGCCGATCTGATCGAGCGCCGTGATCCAGAACTCCGAGTGTGATGCCCCGGCGAGTGCGATCGTCTTTGTGCCCTTGGGATCTCCGTATACGCCGACCTGCACTCGCGCGTCCTCGAAGTTGCTGATGTCGCCGTTGACGGACGTGGCGGGCAGATCGCGCGACGCCTCGAGCAGGCCCGGCTGCATCTTCGCGCGTGGCGGCCGGACACCCGTCAGCATCGCGGCCGCGCCGGGATACAGCGCCGGGTCCAGCCCCGCGGGATCGACCGAGATCGAGGCTACGCGGTTCTCCCAGACGCGTGCGCCGATCGGCATTGCGACCGCACACACCGCTAAGAGCGCAGCCACCGCGGTGCTGTACCGGACCGTGCGAGGCAGCGCCGGCCGACTCGCCGGCGCCGCATGGCGTCGGCGGCGCGTGGCATCGGGCGGTGCGGATCTGCTTCGCGCCGTTGCGAGGAGGTCCGCCGCGCTGCGTCGGTCAGCCCCGGTGCCGTGCCGGCCACGCGCGGGGGCACCCGACCGCAGCGGGTCCTCGACGAAGCGCTTGGTCATGACCGCGGCCATTAGCGAGACGGCCAGGATCGCGGCGCCTGCGACGAGACCAACGGAATCGACGTCGCGGCGCGCCAGGTAGAAGACGAGCAGCGGCCAGTGCCACAGGTACAGCGCATATGCCATGGACCCGAGCCACACGGCCCAGGGGTGCGCCAGGACGCGGCTGACGACGGGCTGCGTGGTCCCGGCACCGGCCCAGATGAGGGCCACCGTGGAGAGCACCGGGACGAGTGCCCACGGACCGGGGTAGCTCGATGCGCCGTCCAGCCACCAGCCGCAGGTCGCTATCAGACCGAGTGCGGCCGCCCCGACGGCGTTCCGGGCGCCCGGCCTCACGCGGCGGCCCGGCATCCACACCGCGAGCAGACCGCCGGCGAGCGGTTCCCACACCCGGGCGAGCGTGTCGTAGTAGTTCCACCCCTGGTCGACCCCGACGCGCGAGGTCGCCCAGGCCAGCGACACGGCCGCGATGACGGCGATGCCGACCCCGAAGCCGGTGCGGATCACTGCCGGGCGGGCGTGCGGCGCCCACACTTTGACGGCCCCGGCGAACGCCAGGCCGACCAGCAGCATCCCCACGAAGAACTGCCCCTGCACCGACATCGACCACAGGTGTTGCAGGGGGCTGCCGGACGAGTCGGCGGCGGTGTAATCGAGTGAGTTCTCGGCGAGCTCCCAGTTCTGCCGGTAGAGGAGGCTGGCGACGACCTGCTGTGCCGTGGTCAGCCACCGGGTCTGGGGGAGTATCAGCACGGTCAGTGCGGATACTGCTGCCAGGACGGCGACGAGTGCGGGCAGGAGTCTGCGCGCGAGCCGCGCGAGGCGGGGCCACGGGTTCACCGCGTCGCGCATGGGGACCCGCGCGTCCCGGCTCGCGAGCGCATGCCGCAGCAGCGACCCGATGAAGAAATACCCGGACAGGGTGAGGAAGACGTCCACACCGCCGGAGACCCGGCCGAACCACACGTGGAAACACGCGACCAGAGCGATCGCGAGGCCGCGTAATCCGTCGAGGTCCGCGCGGAACCCGGTGGTGGTCTTGGCGGCCACTGATCGTCCTTCTGTTGCCGTCGGTTCGACCGGCCAGTCTACCGGCGTGTCGTGGCCGACCGGCTGCGGCGGTGCCGTTCTCGGCCGGTGATCAGGACACCGGGCTGGTGATGACGACGACGGCCTCCGCGGCACCGTCGACGGCGGAGAAGCGGTGGGGACCGTCGCTGGTCCACGTCGCCGATTCGCCCGCTCCCAGCGTCGTCTCCGCCCCGACCGGCCCGACGGTCAGGCGACCCGCGACGACGGTGAGGTGCTCGCGAACGGCTGGGCCGTGGCCGGGCGAGACGTGGTCGGCGGTCTCCGGGAACTCGAGCCGGAAGATCTCGACCGTCATGGTCGGCAGGTGACGGACCGCTAACAGGACAGTGCGCATCCCACCGGCCGCAGCGCTGTCGGTGCCCGGGGATTCGCCGATCAGTGCGGTCATCGGGACGTCGAGCGGGCGGCACAGGGCGTAGAGCGTCTCGATCGTGGGATTCCTTCCGCCCGACTCGATCTCGGACAGAGACCCCTTGCCCACCCCAGCCCGGCGAGCGAGTTCGGACAGGCTCATGCCGCGCTCGGCACGTAGCTCCCGCAGGCGCCGGCCGACCTGGGGTACGTCCTTCACCGGGTTCTCCTCATCCCGCCATGATACGTTCTGTTCTCGGAACGTTCTGAATTCGGAACAGGGGGGATGATGGCGGAGCGGGTGTCGATCGCGGTACCGATCGGCGCGGGCGTGGTGTGCGCGCTCGTGGGGTTCACGTCGTCGTTCGCGGTGGTTCTGGCAGGCCTGCGGGCCGTCGGCGCGGACGCGGGGCAGGCCGCATCCGGACTGGCCGCTGTCTCGCTGGCGATGGGTGCAGCGACCGTTCTGCTGTCGTGGCGCTTCCGGATGCCGATCACGTCGGCGTGGTCTACACCCGGCGCGGCACTCCTGGTCTCGACGGGCGCGGTGGCCGGCGGATGGGCCGCGGCTGTGGGTGCGTTCGCGGTCACGGGCGTCTTGTTCGTGCTGACCGGACTGTGGCCGCGACTCTCCGCGCTCGTGGCACGGATACCGACGCCGATCGCACAGGCGATGCTCGCAGGCGTGCTCCTACCGCTGTGCCTGGAACCGGTGACCGGTCTGGCACACGATCCGGCGGCCATCGCGCCTGTTCTGGTGGTGTGGCTGCTCCTGCTCGAGTTCGCCCCGAAGGTCGCGGTGCCGGGCGCGTTCGTGGCTGCGCTGGCGGTGATCGCGGTATCGCTTGCCTGTGGCGGGCATGCGCCGGCGGCGTCGGCGTATATACCGCACCTCTCGGCCACCGCGCCGACGTTCACACTGCAGGCCATGACCGGGATCGTCATCCCGCTGTACATCGTGACGATGGCGTCGCAGAACATCCCGGGCGTCGCGGTGATGGGGACGTTCGGATACCGCGTGCCGTGGCGCGCGGCCCTCTCGGTGACAGGCATCCTCACCGCGGCGGGGGCGTTCCTCGGCGCCCATGCGATCAACCTCGCGGCTATCAGTGCCGCACTAGCCGCCGAGCCCGCCGCCGATCCGGATCCCGAACGCAGGTGGGTCGCCGCGTTCACCGCCGGCTGCAGTCACCTGGTGCTCGGTGTCATGTCGACGGGTCTGACCGCGGTCGTGCTCGTCGCGCCCGACGGGGTGGTGCAGGCCGTTGCGGGTGTGGCACTGCTCGGAGCCTTCGCCTCGTCGGCGGCCGGTGCGATGGCGGACGAGTCCGCGCGGGTTCCCGCCGCAGTGACGTTCGTGATCGCCGCCTCCGGAACAGCGATTGCGGGTATCGGATCGGCGTTCTGGGCGCTGTTGGTGGGAATCGCGGTGTACCTGATGTTCCGGGCGGGTAGGCGCCGCGGGCTCAGTGGATCGGCTGCCGAGCCTTCAGGTGCCCGATCCAGGCCGTAGCGAGCACCGAGACCACACCCGTCGCGGCGAGGTACGCGGCCGCCGTCCATGGGCGTCCGCCCGCCCCATGGATCAGGGCGGTGAGGATCAGCGGCGTGAGACCGGACGCGTAGATCCCGGAGAACTGGTACACGACCGAGATGCCGGTGTACCGGACCTCGGTGGGGAAGAGCTCCGCGAAGAGCGTGCCCTGTGCCCCGTAGAACAGGCCGTGGATCAGGCCGAAGGCGACTACGAGCCCGACCGTGAACCACGCCAGCGAACCGGTGTCGAAGAGCGCGAACACGGGGATCACGGCCACTGCGTAGAGACCGACACCGATCCCGTAGACCCGTGCCGAGCCGTATCGGTCGGTGAGCGCGCCCGAGAACGGGATCACCGCTGCCATCACGGCTGCCGCGACGGTCACAGCGATCAAGACGGGGATCTTGTGCAGGCCGAGAGTCGCTGTGGCATAGGTGATCGCGAATACGCCCCAGGTGTTGAACGCGCTGCCCTCGGCCCAGCGGGCGAGGCATCCGAGGAGAGTGTTGCGGCGCGTGATCGGGTCGGCGAGCAGGGTGCGGATCGGCGCTCGGCTGCGATCGAGGGCGCGCTGCGCGGCGAGGAACGCGGGCGTCTCGTCGACGGCGAGGCGGACGATCACTCCGATCACGACGAGCACGATGCTGACGGCGAACGCGATGCGCCACCCGTAGAGCAGGAACTGCCGGTCGTCGAACACGCTCTGCAGCAGAGCGAAGGCGAGCGTGCCGAGCCCGAGGCCCAGCGCGAGTCCGATCTGCGGTACCGCGCCGTAGCGGCCGCGCCGGCCGCGGGGCGCGTGTTCGACCGCCAGTAGCACGGCGCCCGCCCACTCGCCGCCGAGCGCGAAGCCCTGCACGATGCGGAGCAGAAGGAGCAGTAGCGGGGCCGCGACGCCGACCGTCGCCGCCGTGGGCAGCGCGCCCATGAGCGCCGTCGCGACGCCCATGAGGAGCATCGTCAGTGCGAGCGTGCGTCGTCGACCGATGCGGTCGCCGATATGACCGAACACCAGCCCGCCGATCGGGCGCATGACGAACCCGACCGCGAACGTCGCGAAGCTGAGCATCGTCCCGACGAACGAGCTGGTGTCGGGGAAGAACAGCTTGTTGAACACCATCGACGCCGCGGTCGAATAGAGGAAGAAGTCGTACCACTCGATCGTGGTCCCGAGCAGCGAGGCGGCTACGACCCGCCGCAGCGCGGCGGGGTTCGGGGCGTCGTCTGTAGCGGGTCTGGGGTCGACGGCAGTACTCACCGGCGCGACGGTATCCAGGCGGTGCATACGGGTCACGGGTTGCGTTCAACGTGATCCCAGCGAACCCGCTGGCTCGGTCGCCACGCGCCACCGTAGTATCTACGCTGGTCGACGCTCGGACGACGGCCACCGGGATGTGGCGCAGCTTGGTAGCGCATCCGCTTTGGGAGCGGAGGGTCGCAGGTTCGAATCCTGTCATCCCGACCACTGACCAGCAGAAGGAGACTTCAGCCGGTCCGCCGGAGGTCGGAATCCAACGGAAACTGACGCCATAGCCGTTGCCGACAGCGTTGCAACGCGGTCCGACGTGTCGGGAGCCGTACGCGTCGACCAGGTGGTCCTGCATCACTTCAGTGACTCCGGTGAGAAAGCTCGCGAGTCGTTACCTGCGACGACCTGTCGGGGGAACGTTTCGCCTCGGTCGAGCCGAGGCTATTTCGTCGATTTCGCTTGCAGTCGGTGACGTGGCGGGGCCTCGGCGGGTGACGGCGATCGCGGCACCGGCGTTAGCTCGGTGCACCGATTCGAGCAGGTCACGCTCGGCGGCGAGGCCAGCGCATAGAATCCCTGTGTGCGCGTCACCAGCGCCGTTGGTGTCGATAGGTGCGACATCGAAGGGTGGGATCTCGATCGCGGGACCGCCCGATTCCGCGAGCCATGCCCCGGCGCGATTTGCTCGCACAATGACCGTCGTCGTCAGCGCATCGGCCAGCGCGTGCGTGAGATCCTCGACCGTCGTGGCCGTGGATTTCGGGATGAAACGCGCGGCAAGCGCGCGGGCTTCCGATTCGTTCGCGGTGATGACCGTCGAATGGGTTACGACTGTCCGGATTATTGCGTCCGGAATCTGCCTGACCATGGGCGATGGGTCGAGTACCGTCGCTACTGATTTCGGTAGCCGCCCCGACCAGTCAGCGATAACCATCGCGTTATTCGGGTGGTAGAGCGAGTACCCGCTCACGTAGACCACGTCCCCGGGGCGCACACCGGCTGCGTTGAGGTCCTCCGTCGTGAGACGTCCTTCCGCTCCCACCGTCGAGACGAAGGTGCGTTCGGCATCCGAGTCGACGATTGCGACGCTGAACCCGGTGTCGAGGTCGAGAGTGGCGTTCTGGGTCACGGTTATCTGTTCGTCGGCCAGGGCCTGCCGGACGATGTCGCCGAATCGGCCGGTTCCGTGCCCGCCGAGGTAGACGACGTCGGCGCCGTCTCGGCGGGCGGCGGCCATGACATTGAAGCCACCACCCGCGGTGATCTGATGGGAGGTAGCGAACACATCCGTCCCCGGCTGGGGAAGGGCGGGGACGGTCATCACCAGGTCGACGATCGCCTGGCCGGTGTGGATGACTCGCCCGGTCACGACTGCCGACCTGCGTCTGCTCGGCCGGCGCGTCGAGGGAAGGAGCCGAGCGCGAAATAGAGCAACCCACCGAGGATGAATGCAACCACCCAGCCGAGTCCGTTCCGTCCGATCCAAGTGTTGAAGAACGCTCCGGTGAACCACACCTCATTCGCGCTCACCTGGGAGCGAGTGAACAGGTATCCAACCAGGATCGCTATGCACCACGCACTCACGGCACGCCATTCGACGCCTCCGCGGTACCAATAGCCGGAGGTGCGTCCGAGGTTCATGAGGTCGTGGTCATCGTAGTGGGGTCGGAGTGCGAGACCGACGAGGAAGACCGCCGCCCAGGCGGTGATGGGCACTGCAAGTAGGGAGATGAATGCGATGAACGGTCCGTAGAAACTGGATGCGAACAACATGAAGTAGATCGATCCGATCGTCGTGATCACCACATCGGCGCACACCGCGTAGACACGTTTGATCGGTACTCCGAGGGTGATCAGGGTCAGGCCAGCCGAGTAGACCGAGAGGTGGTTGGACAGCAGCAGCCCACCGAACGCGGCGATCAGGTAGGGGACCGCGACCCATTCGGGCAGCATGCCGCGGATAGCCGCGATCGGGTCCGCGGCTGAGGCGAGCGACGGGTCGCCCGCGGAGAGAAGGCTGCCCAGTCCGATGAGGAGTACGAGCGGTATGCCGGCTCCGACTGCCGCGGACATGACGAGATGCGAGGCGCGGGCCGTGGGCGACTGGTAACGAGACATGTCGGCTCCTGAGTTCGCCCAACCGATCCCGGTGCCGCCGGCGACGATGCCGATGCCGATGACCATCGCCGACACCGGTCCCGAGGGCGCCGCGAAGACGGCCTTCCAGTCGATGGTGGCTACGAGGAATGCCGCCACGAACACGTTCAGTGCTCCGAACACCCAGGTGGCGTACTTCTGGATGGTCACCAGGAACGCATGCCCCATGCCGGAGACGGCGACCGTCAGCAGTACGAAGACAAGGATGCAAGTTATCGCGACTGCCGGAACATCGTGCGCGTCCTCGGCTGTACCGAAAAGGAGAACCGAGAGGGACAGGAGGGCGAACGCTGCGGTGGTCGTGTTCACCGTTTCCCAACCCCATCGCGAGATCAGGGAGACGAGCGTCGGCGGGACGTTGCCACGAACTCCGAACACGGCTCTGCTCAGGGTCAGGCTCGGGGCACCGCCGATCCGTCCCGCGATCGATACGGCCCCTACGACAGCGAAGGAACCGACGGCGCCGACGGCGGCCACGATAGCCGATTGCCAGAGGTTCAACCCGAGCGCGACGAGAGTCGCGCCCAACGGGATTCCCAGGATCGAGATGTTGGCGGCGAACCAGACCCAGAACAACTGCCGAGGCGTACCGGTACGTTCGTCGACTGGAACGGGCTCGATTCCACGCTGCTCGAACGACGATAGGACGTCGGAGGCGGCGGAGGTTGAGAAGACCGACGTGGTCTCGCGGGACATAGGTGTTCCTTTTGGTGACGTAGGGCGGGTCAGAAGGTGGCCGGGTGTCCGCTACGCAGTGCCACGAGCGCGTCGGCAATCCGCCCGAGGTCGAGATGGGACACCTCGACCACGCGAGACTGGACCTCGGCCGGGGCCGGGGGCTTGTCGGACGTGGCGCCGAGCACGGCGCCTGCGATGGCGGCGATAGTGTCGGTGTCGCCGCCGATCGAGGCGGCGGTGCAGAGGGCATCGAACGGGCGGCCGACGAAGTGATCCGCGAGAACGATCGCCGCGACGACGGATTCTTGGCTGCTGACCGAGGTGCCGATGACGTCGGCCACGAAGTCGGTTGTCGCGTCGTCGTCGAGTCGCGCCGACGCGGTCAGCGCCCATCGTGTCTTCGCCGGGACGGACGCGCCGGCTGCCCAATGTCCGAGATCGGCTGCGGCGTCGGCCAGTCCGAGCCCAGCGTCGAGTGCCTCCCGTAGGGACGCACCGTCGATGCCCGCGCTGACTATCCCAGCGACGGCGGCCGCTGCCGATAGTCCGAGCCCGGTGTTGTGAGTCGGGGTGCATGCGTCGACGACGGCGCCGAGCAGGGCGGCCTCGTCGGTGATGGGTATCGCGATACCGACAGGGGCGATCCGCATCGCCGCCCCGTTGGTGGTTCCGTTCCGCCCGCTCTGGGCGGCTGGGATTCCGACGAGCAGGGCGTCCAACGCGGCTTTGGTGGACGGGCCCAAGAGATCGAGGGAGCCGCGGCGTCGCATGTCGTTCTCCCATTCCTGGAGCGAGCGCGCCAGGTCGAGTGCGTCGATCGTTCCGTTGCCGGCGATCAGGAGTTCGGCGAGTAGCAGCGCTTGTTCGGTGTCGTCCGTGACCGTTCCGGCGGCCATTCCCGGAGCGATTGGCTGCTCCGGAGCGGCGTCGCGCAGGCCGTCGATCCGGCCGTACCGGACTGCGATAGCGTGTCGGCTCATGTTCTGCGTAGGCATGCCGAGGGCGTCGCCGACAGCGAGACCGATCAGTGCGTTATGGGCCCGAGTCATGTGGCGTCTCCGAAGGTGACGTGAAGGCGGAAGTGTTGCGGGTCGAGGTACGAGACGACGTGCTCGACGAATTCGCCGCTTCGCGCGTACGACGTTCGGACCGATCGAAGGAACAGAGAGCCCGTCGGGCGGGACATCGCGTCGGCTGCATCAGCGGGGAGGGGATCGACACCCACGTCTTGTTCTCCTCGGGCCGCGCGCAGCCCGGCCATTGCGAGCGTCGCCGTCAATGACTGGTTCACGAGGCCGGTCTCGGGAAGCTCGCGCAGAATACCGGTGGCAGGGAGCAGTGCGCTTTCGTAGGACACGGCCCTGTCGCCGGGGAGTTTTCGCACCCTCCGGACCAGGATCGCCTCGGGGCAGGGGGCGTCCGGAACGTCGGAGGCCGGACGGCGCTCGATGTCCAGGATCTCGATCTCCAGCGGGTGGCCGCCGACGGTGAGGGCGTTCGCCCAACCGTGCGGGGTATCGAGCGCGACGCCGTCGAAGGTCACGAACGACCCCACCCCGACCTGTGTGTGGATGAGTGCGCGGCGTTGCAGTTCACCGATGGCATGGCGGACCGTCCCCCGGCTCACCTGGAGATCGCGCGCCATATCCGCCTCACCTGGCAGCTTCTGGCCGTCTGCGAGATCGCCGTCCCGGATGCGCTCCTCGAGCAGAGCGGCGACCCGTTGGTATTTGGCGTTCACATTCCATCCCATCTATACCTGTCCATACCTGTACAAATATTGGGTAGACGCGGCGGTTTGTCAATAGCGCTGCGATGTCGGCCGGTGCGGAGTGACCGTGGCGACCCAAGCGTGCTCCGCTCGTCGTGGAGGCGGTCGCGAGGACGGAGAGGCCCGAACGCCGGATATGACCGCGCGCGGGTGAACTCTGCGGGAACTGTCGGCGTTCGGCGGTGCGATGCAGGTCAGCGGGCCTACGGTGCAGTTAGAGCGCGGCCCCCGCAGGTGCAGGCCGCCCTGACTCCGAGACCAGGAGGCACGATGACCGTCGCTGGAACCCACGCCTACAACTCCGTATGGCAGATGCGTTCGGATACCTGGTCTCGACTCGAGGAGGCGGCGCTCGGGTTGACGATGCCGGCCGAGCAGTCGGAACGCGACCGTCAGATCGCGGCGGTGGGTGAGTTGGTGCGGCACCTGAACCCGGTCGAGCCGTACTGGGCGTTCCCGGGATCCCTACAGTTCGCGCGCGTCGTTCGGTTGTTCAACGCGGGGGAGCACGGCAAGTTCGCACGAGCGGTCGCCCGCATCAACCGTGCTCTGACCACTGATTCGTACCGGCGTGGCGATGTCGACGATGTGACGCAGGACGAGTCGACTGGCCTGGGCGGCGACATCGCCGCAACCGATCCGGATGCACCCGCCGCGCCCGAGCGCCTCTACTTCGAGGTGCTCGTCGTCGACTCCCTGACGGAGGAGCAGGAGCGCACGCTCCGCAGGGAGTTCCGCAACTGGCGACGTGCCGACGCCGACTTCGTCTACGAGCTGGTGTTCGTCGGCAGCACCGAGGAGGCGCTGATCGCCGCGCGCCTCAACGTCAACATCCAGGCGGTGGTGGTCCGGCGTCATTTCCATCGTCATTCGACCCGTGATCTCAGTGGGCTGGGCGACTTCATCGATACACGGCTGTCCGTCGAGCTGGATCGCGACGCGACGCCGGACCAGCGCGCCTCGCTGCTCGCTGCCGAGCTCGCTCAACTGAGGCCCGAGCTCGACCTGTACCTGATGACGGAGGTCGACGTCGAGAGCATCGCCGGTCGGCTCGGCGAGAACTTCCGCCGCGTCTTCCATGCCCGCGAGGGGATGCTGGAACTGCACCTGAGCATCCTCGCGGGCATCGCCGACCGCTACCGCACACCGTTCTTCAGTGCCCTCAAGCAGTACAGCCAGCGGCCGACAGGTGTGTTCCATGCCCTACCCATCTCGCAGGGGAAGTCGATCGTCGGGTCCCACTGGATCAAGGACATGGTCGGCTTCTACGGGCTCGACGTGTTCATGGCAGAGACGTCTGCGACGTGCGGTGGTCTCGACTCGCTGCTGGAGCCGACCGGGCCGCTACGTGACGCACAGAAGCTCGCGTCGGAGACGTACGGCTCGCGGCATACATACTTCGTCACCAACGGCACGTCGACCGCGAACAAGATCGTCACCCAGTCCCTGGTCGCTCCCGGCGACATCGTGCTGCTCGACCGCAACTGCCACCAGAGCCATCACTACGGGATGCTGCTCGCGGGCGCGCAGGTCCAATACCTCGAGGCGTACCCGCTGCCCGACTACTCCATGTACGGCGCGGTGCCGCTCCGCGAGATCAAGTCGAAGCTGCTGGCGCTCAAGCGCGCCGGGAAGCTCGACCGGGTGCGGCTGCTCTCGCTCACCAACTGCACGTTCGACGGTGTGGTGTACGACCCGCTGCGAGTCATGGAGGAGTGTCTCGCGATCAAGCCCGATCTCGTATTCCTCTGGGACGAGGCGTGGTTCGCGTTCGCGAGGTTCCATCCGGACTTCCGGGCCCGCACGGGCATGGCCGCCGCTGCCGCCCTGCGCGAGCGTCTGCAGGATCCGAAGTACCGCACGGAGTACGAAGCGTCGATCGCCGACGAGCAGTCCGCGAGCGACGCGGAGCTGCTCGAACGTCGCCTACGGCCCGATCCCGCGAAGGCGCGCGTCCGCGTCTACGCGACCCAGTCCACGCACAAGACGCTGACGGCGCTGCGGCAGGGCTCGATGATCCACGTCTACGATCAGGACTTCGGGCAGAAGACGTCGGAGGCCTTCCACGAGGCGTATATGGCGCACACCTCTACGTCGCCGAACTACCAGATCCTCGCGTCGCTGGATCTCGGCCGGCGTCAGGTGGCGCTCGAGGGCACCGAACTCGTCGTCCGGCAGATCGAGAACGCGATGCAATTGCGGGACGCGATCGACGACCACCCCCTGCTGCAGAAGTACATGCGCTGCCTGCGCACCTCCGACATGATCCCGGAGGAGTACCGCCCTTCGGGGATCGCCCAGCCGCTCCGTTCGGGGCTACGCAACATGATCGCGGTCTGGGGCAACGACGAATTCGTGCTCGATCCGTCGCGCGTGACACTGTCCATCGGCAACACCGGCTACGACGGGGACACCTTCAAGCGCGACCTGCTGATGGACCGGTACGGCGTCCAGATCAACAAGACCTCGCGCAACACCGTGCTGTTCATGACGAACATCGGCACCACCCGCAGCTCGGTCGCGTTCCTCGTGGAGGTGCTCGTGAAGCTGGCGCGCGAGATCGATACCGAAGTCGACGAGATGAGCTTGTCGGAGCGGGCCCGGTTCGAGCAGAACGTCCGCCGCCTCACCTCGCCCACGACGACGCAGCCCGACTTCAGCGGGTTCCACCGGGCGTTCCTCGACCCCACGCCGGGGATCGAGCAGACCGCGGAGGGCGACGTCCGCCGTGCCTTCTATCTCTCCTACGACGACAGTGCGTGCGAATACCTCACGGACGCCCAGGTCGAGGAGCGGCTCGAAGCGGGCGGCGATGTCGTCTCCGCGACCTTCGTCACGCCGTACCCTCCAGGCTTCCCCGTCCTGGTCCCCGGTCAGGCGTTCAGCAGCCAGATCCTCGCGTATATAAGGAATCTCGACACCCTCGAGGTACACGGCTACAACCCGGAGCTGGGGTATCGCGTATACACCGAGAAGGCGATCGAGACCGCACTTGCGGACAACCTCCGTCGGGCCGCCGCCGTGCACAGCGAGACCGTACCCACCCCGCCGGTGGTGACCGTGCCGGCGCCGTCGGACACGAACGGGCCGGGCGCGGGCACCGGCGCCTCGCCGTCGCGCGCTCGCCGCAAACCGCGCGCGGCGGAGAGCGCAGCCGCAGCCGAGTAGCGCACCGACTACGTCATGTGGGTAGCCTCACCTACATGACAGTGCTGGGAAAGGTCAGGGTCGTGCTCGCGGCGGGAGTGACGACGGCGTTGCTGGTGGCGGGTTGCTCGTCGGGCGGAGGCGCGGGTCCGGAGTCGACGGCGCCGTCGGGTGCATTTCCGGTGACGATCGATTCGTCCCTCGGCAAGGTGAAGATCGACTCCGAGCCCAAGCGCGTCGTGACTCTCGGCTGGGGGAGTACCGAGGCCGCGGTCGCCCTGGGCGTCGTGCCCGTGGGGATGCGGAACATGAAGGGCGACTCCGGGACTCCGGACGGCATCGTGCCGTGGATCAAGGACGGCCTGGGCGGCGCGCACCCGACGCTGCTCGACGAGTCCAGTGAATCCATCCCGTACGAGAAGATCGCGGCCCTGCGACCCGATGTGATCCTCGCCGTGCAGTCGGGTCTGACCGACGATCAGTACGCGCAACTCGGAAAGATCGCCCCGACAGTCGCTTTCCCGGGCAAGGCGTGGCAGACGTCATGGCAGGACCAGACGACCATCGCGGGAAAGGCCCTCGGACGTGAGGCGAAGGCCAAGGAACTGGTGGACAAGACCGAGGCGCAGCTCGCGAAGGTGAAGAGTGAGCATCCCGAGTTCGCGGGAAAGACCGTCGCCGCGACGGGTGCCGTCAATCCCGATTCGCTCGCGTTCTACTTCGACACGGATCCGCGCGTCAGCCTCCTGACGAGCATCGGCTTCACGGCGCTGCCAGCGCTCACCAAGCTTCGGGAGGCCGCGTCACCGGGAAAGTTCGCGACGATGGTGAGCTGGGAGAATCTCGCCCAGTACACGCCCGACGTGCTCACCACCTGGTTCAACAGCGACAGCGTCCGCAACGCGGTGAGCACCAATCCGGTGTTCGCGGGCCTCGCGCCTGTGCAGCGGAAGGCGTACGTCCCGCTCACCGACCCCGCGCTCGTGTTCGCGGTGAGCTCGCCAAATGTCCTCGACATCCCGTGGCTCCTCAACCGATACGTGCCGCAGCTGTCCGCGGCGGCGAAGGCCGCGGGTTGATCGCCGGTTGATGCGCGGGGCCGGTTTCGCTCCGCCCTGAGTCCAATTGCGCGAAACCGGGACATATGTCGTTACTGTTCTGCACCGTGACTCCATTCAGAACGGTCCGCGGCCTCGCGCTGTTGGTGACCGCGGCCCTTCTCGGGCTCCTGGCGGTAGCGGGTGGTGTCGCTCCGCGAGCCACCGCCGCACCCGCCGACAACTGCAGGCCCGCCGGCGTCGCGTCTGCTTCCGCCGTGCCCACGAATCTGGGCGCGGCGGAGCAGGGCGGCGAGGACAGGTACACGACCCCCACGGTGACTCCGCTGGAGAAGATCGACAAGAACGCGCTGGGCCTGCTCGAGCCCGGCGTGATCTCCGTCGGGACCCTGTCCGATGCCGGCCCCAGCATCTGCGTCAACGGCCAGGGCGTGTTCACAGGCTTCGACAACGACCTGTTGAAGGCGATCGCTGCGAAGCTCGGCCTGAAGATCGAGTTCTCCGGCACCGAGTTCTCCGGTCTGCTGTCGCAGGTCGCGACGCACCGTTTCGACGTGGGCTCGTCGTCGATCACCACCACCGACGAGCGCCGGAAGACCGTCGGTTTCACCAACGGCTACGACTTCGGATACTTCTCCCTGGTCGTGCCCGACGGCGGCAAGGTCAAGACGTTCAAGGATCTGTCGAAGAGCACCCGCATCGGCGTCGTCCAGGGCACGGTGCAGGACGACTACGTACTCAACACACTGCATCTCGACGCCGTGAAGTTCCCCGACTACGCCACCGCGTACGCCAATCTGAAGTCGGGCCAGATCGACGCGTGGGTCGCGCCGTCGGCGCAGGCCGAGGGCGCGGTGAAGCCGGGCGACGGTACGACGATCGCCGAGAACACCTTCAGCGTGAACAACTACGTCGGCTGGGCTGTCGCGAAGGACAACCCGAAGCTCATCGAGGCCCTGAACTCGGGCCTCGACGCGGTCATCGCCGATGGTACGTACGCCAAGCTCTACACCGATTGGGAGCCGCGGCAGCTGCCCGACGGCTGGAAGCCCGGCAGCAAAGCGGCGCCGCTGCCGAAGCTGCCCGACTTCGCGGCTATCGCCAAGGAGAACGCGGCGAAGAAGCAGCAGCAGGGCGGAACGGAGGAGCCCACGGCGCGCAAGGGCACGCTCGGTCAGCTCGCGGATACGTTCTTCAACTGGGACCTCTACAAGCGCGCGTTCCCGGACCTGCTCGCGACGGGCCTCCCGAACACGCTGATCCTCGCGGTCGTGTCCGGGGTCATCGGGACGATCCTGGGGCTGCTGCTGGCCGTCGCGGGCATCTCCCGCTCTCGCTGGCTGCGCTGGCCCGCGCGCGTCTACACCGATATCTTCCGTGGACTGCCCGCCGTCGTCGTGATCCTGATCATCGGCCTGGGTGTCGGCCCCGTCGTCAAGGGCCTCACGGGGAACAACCCGTACTGGCTCGGTGCGGTAGCTCTCGGGCTGCTGGCCGCCGCCTACATCGGCGAGATCTTCCGCTCGGGTATCCAGAGTGTCGAGGCAGGACAGCTCGAGGCGTCTCGCGCCATCGGCTTCAGCTACCGGCAGTCGATGTCGTTGGTCGTTGTGCCACAAGGGGTCAGGCGCGTGCTGCCCGCCCTGATGAACCAGTTCATCGTGCTGATCAAGGACAGCTCACTGATCTACTTCCTGGGCCTGCTGGCCACGCAGCGTGAGCTGTTCGCTGTCGGCCGCGATCTCAATGCCCAGACCGGTAACCTGTCGCCGCTCGTCGCGGCCGGCATCGTCTACCTGATACTGACGGTCCCGCTGACACACCTCGTGAACTACATCGACCGGCGCCTGCGCACCGGACGTCCCGTCGAACCGGAGGCCGAGCCGCCTGCGGCCGCCGCCGTCGGCGTGAAGAAGGGATGACGCCAATGTCCGCACCCATCGCCGACACCCGCGAGGCGGTCTCGCTCACGGGCACCGACCTGCATCTGTCGTTCGGCAACCATCACGTGCTGCGCGGGGTCGACATCCAGGTGGACGCCGGGACCACGACGACCGTGATCGGACCGTCCGGTTCGGGCAAGTCGACTCTGCTGCGCGTACTCAACCGTCTGCACGAGCCGGACCAGGGCGACATCCTGCTCGATGGCCGCTCGGTGTTGAAGGACAACCCGGATCAGCTGCGCCGTCGCATCGGGATGGTGTTCCAGCAGTTCAACCTGTTCCCGCACAAGACCGTTGCCGAGAACATCGCGCTCGGCCCGCAGAAGCTGCGCGGCCTGGACAAGGATGCCGCGCGCGCCCTGGCCCTGGAGGAGCTCGAGGTCGTCGGGCTCGTGCACAAGGCCGATGCCCGTCCCGGCAGTCTGTCGGGTGGGCAGCAGCAGCGCGTCGCGATCGCACGGGCGCTTGCGATGCGTCCGCAGGTCATGTTCTTCGACGAGGCGACGTCTGCGCTCGACCCCGAACTGGTCAAGGGGGTGCTCGCGCTCATGACCGAGCTGGCATCGCAGGGAATGACGATGGTCGTCGTGACGCACGAGATGGGCTTCGCGCGCACCGTGTCCGATAACGTCCTCTTCATGGACCGCGGCGCCGTCGTCGAGACGGGTAAGCCCGAGGCACTGTTCGAGTCGGCCGAGTCCGAGCGCCTACGGACGTTCCTGTCGCAGGTGCTGTAGCCGCCGGACTACGCGGCTGAGGCGAGCGCGACGAGCCCGACCAGCGGGGGCATCAGCTGGATCAGCGCCGGGCGGGTCTTGCTCCGATCCGACAGCAGTAGGACCAGTCCGGCGGCCACCATCGAGCCGGTGGCCACGAAGAGTGCCGTCAGCCCGGCCGTTCGTTGGCCCGCGGCAACCAGCACGATCCCTACCGCGACCACGATCGCGAGGAACAGGTTGTAGAAGCCCTGGTTGAACGCTAGGGGCCTCGTGATGTCCGCTTCCTGCTCCGTGGTGCCGAACGTCGCCCGCGCCTTGGCGGCCGTCCACACCAGCGCTTCGAGATAGAAGATGTAGCAGTGGATCAGTCCCGCAACAGCGGCGAACACGAGCCCGACAGCGATCATGCAGTCGATCCTCTCCCGTCCGGACCCCGCGAATCCAGCGAGTCCGCGAATCCACCGATCGGTCGCACATCTGCGCGCCGCCAGCCGGACTACGCGGTGGGTACGCGCACATCCGCGTCGACGGCGTACAACGACCCGAGTATCGGAGCGCCGAGTCGGCCCCCGACCCGGCGGGGCTCGGCGGTTGCCGGGTTCGGTAGGCTGGCTCAGACGCTCGTGGGCCTACCGGTCCCGTGCCTGCAGATGGATCCCGCCGCAGATCAGATGTGATCCACCCTGTCTACCCGAGGAGTTGTGAGTGAAGAGCACCGTCGAGCAGCTGAGCCCGACACGCGTCCGTCTGAGCGTCGAGGTTCCCTTCGACGAGCTCGAGCCGGATTTCGACCGCGCGTACAAGCAGCTGGCGCAGCAGATCAACATTCCGGGCTTCCGTCGCGGGAAGGCCCCGGCGAAGCTGATCGAGGCTCGCGTGGGGCGTGACGCGGTGCTGTCGCAGGTCGTCAACGACGCCCTGCCGGGTAAGTACTCGGAGGCGGTGACCGAGGGCGGCGTGAAGGCCCTGGGCCAGCCCGAGATCGATGTGACCAAGCTCGAGTACGGTGAGACCTTCGAGTTCACCGCCGAGGTCGACGTGCGCCCTGAGATCGCGCTGCCCGCATACGGCGACGTGGCGGTCACGGTCGATGCGCTGACGGTCACCGACGAGGACGTCGAGGAGCAGCTCAAGGGCCTGCGCGAGCGCTTCGGCACTCTCAAGGGCGTCGAGCGCGCAGTCGAGAACGGCGACTTCGTCACCATCGACCTCTCGGCGACGGTGAACGGCGAGGACGTCGAAGACGCGAAGACCACGGGCCTGTCGCACGAGGTGGGCAACGGCCAGCTCATCGACGGACTGGACGAGGCCCTCGTCGGGGTGAAGTCGGGCGAGACCAAGGAGTTCACCACCACCCTCCTGGCCGGCGCCGACGCCGGCCAGGAGGCGGTGGTCTCGGTAACCGTCGGCTCGGTGAAGGAGCGCGAGCTGCCTGAGGTCGACGACGAGTTCGCCCAGCTCGCAAGCGAGTTCGACACCGTCGACGAGCTGAAGGCCGATCTGCGTGAGCGGGTCGAGCAGTCGAAGAAGATGAACCAGGCGTCGGAGATCCGCGACAACGTGCTGGAGAAGCTGCTCGAGCTCACCGAGATCCCCGTGCCCGAGAAGGTCGTCCAGGCACAGGCCGATGAGCAGATCCACGAGGTGGTGCACCAGCTGAACCACGACGACGACCTGCTCGCGAAGGCGCTCGAGGCACAGGGAACCACTCGCGAGGAGTTCGAGTCGCAGGCCCGCGAGTCCGCCGAGAAGCAGGTCCGCGTACAGCTACTGCTCGACGCGATCGCGGACGCCGAGGATGTGTCGGTCGATCAGGGCGAGCTGCAGGAGCACATCCTGTTCCAGGCCCAGCGCTACGGAATGAACCCGGGCGAGTTCATCCAGCAGGTCCAACAGGCCAACCAGTTGCCTAGCCTGTTCCAGGAGGTCCGCCGCGGTAAGGGCCTCGCGAACGTGGTCCTCGAGGCCGAGGTCACGGATTCCGACGGCAACGCCGTCGATACCAAGGCGATCTTCGAGCCGGAGGGCGATGAGGCGGACGACGCCGAGGCGGACGCCGCCGCCGAGTCGGACGCCGACGCCGAGTCCAAGTAGTACGCACGCCGCGCCCCGCAGCCGAACGACGGTTGCGGGGCGCGGGCATATCCGCACCCGGTGCTGTCGGTACCGGCCCGCTTCTGCTGTCAGTGGATGTCGGGCCCGGCTGGAGTTCCCGGCGTGCCCCATTCGTTAATGTCGATGACGTGAACGAGCTGTCAGGTAGGAAGGGCAGGAAGCTGTGACCAAGCACACCCCCCAGATGCGGTCGACGACCGCAGGGCTGAACCTCAACGACTCGGTATACAACCGGCTGCTGCAGGAGCGCATCATCTTCCTCGGCAGTCAGGTGGACGACGATATCGCCAACCAGCTGTGCGCGCAGATCCTGCTGTTGTCGGCGGAGGATCCCACCAAGGACATCCACATGTACATCAACTCGCCGGGTGGCAGCATCACGGCGGGCATGGCGATCTTCGACACCATGCAGCTCGTCGAGTGCGACATCGCGACCTTCGCGATGGGCCTGGCGGCGTCGATGGGGCAGTTCCTTCTGGCCGCGGGCGCCAACGGGAAGCGCTACGCGCTGCCGCACGCGCGGATCATGATGCACCAGCCGTCGGCCGGCATCGGCGGCACGGCGTCGGATATCGCGATCCAGGCGGAGCTGTTCGCGAAGACCAAGAAGGAGATGAACAGGCTCAACGCCCAGTTCACGGGGCAACCCCTCGAGCGCATCGAGGAGGACGCGGATCGCGACAACTGGTTCACCGCGGAGGAGGCCCAGGAGTACGGCTTCGTGGACCACGTCATCAGTCGCGCGAGCGCCGTCAAGTAGCGGCAGGAAAGGACTTACCCCTCATGTTCGAGTCATACGACCGCCTGCCGGGACAGAACCGGTACGACCTGCCGCAGTTCATCGAGCGCACGCCCAACGGGGAGCGGGTGTCCAACCCGTACGCGAAGCTGTTCGACGAGCGGATCATCTTCCTCAAGAACCAGATCGACGAGATCTCCGCGAACGATGTCATGGCCCAGCTCCTGGTGCTCGAATCCCAGGATCCGGACCGCGACATCACCATCTACATCAACTCGCCCGGTGGCAGCCTGTACGACGCGCTCGGCATCTACGACACGATGCAGTACGTCCACTGTGACGTCGCTACCGTCGTGCTCGGCACGGCGGCGTCGGCGGCCGCGATCCTGCTGGCAGGTGGCACCAAGGGCAAGCGCGCCGCGCTGCCGAACTCGACGGTGCTGATCCACCAGCCGCGCACGGGCGGTAGCTACCGTGGCCAGGTCTCCGACCTCGAGATCCAGGCCGCCGAGATGGAGCGGGCCCGTAAGCGACTCGACGAGATCCTGGCTTCGCACACCGGCCAGTCGGTGGAGACGATCACCCGGGACACCGACCGCGACCGCATCCTCACTGCGGAGGCCGCTAAGGAGTACGGCATCGTCGACACCGTCTTCCCGTACCGGAAGGCCTCGACGAACTGACGCCGATGGGGCCGTCGCGACACGCCGCGTGAGCGGGTTGCGCGACGGCCCGCACGGCCGACGGCAAGCTATTCATATCGGTCGCCGCAGCAGGGAGCGGCGGGTACCGTCGTAAACAGGCACCGCGAATCCCCACGTGGCCCGCCTGACGTTAGGAAGTAGGGACACCAGGACATGGCACGGATCGGTGACGGCGCAGACCTGCTGAAATGCTCGTTCTGCGGCAAGAGCCAGAAGCAGGTCAAGAAGCTGATCGCTGGTCCTGGCGTGTACATCTGCGACGAGTGCATCGACCTCTGCAACGAGATCATCGAGGAGGAGCTCGCGGAATCCAGCGAGGTCAAGCTCGACGAGTTGCCGAAGCCGATGGAGATCCGGGACTTCCTGGAGAACTACGTCATCGGGCAGGATTCCGCGAAGCGCAATCTCGCGGTGGCCGTCTACAACCACTACAAGCGGATCCAGGCCGGCGAGCGCAAGGACGCGCGCACCGGCGAGACCGTCGAGCTGGCGAAGTCCAACATCCTCATGCTGGGCCCGACAGGTTGCGGCAAGACGTACTTGGCGCAGACGCTCGCGAAGATGCTCAACGTGCCGTTCGCGATCGCCGACGCCACGGCGCTCACCGAGGCGGGGTACGTCGGTGAGGACGTCGAGAACATCCTTCTCAAGTTGATCCAGGCCGCGGACTATGACGTCAAGCGCGCCGAGACCGGCATCATCTACATCGACGAGGTCGACAAGATCGCTCGCAAGAGCGAGAACCCGTCGATCACGCGTGACGTCTCCGGGGAGGGCGTGCAGCAGGCGCTGCTGAAGATCCTCGAGGGGACCCAGGCCTCGGTGCCCCCGCAGGGTGGCCGCAAGCACCCGCATCAGGAGTTCATCCAGATCGACACGACGAACGTTCTGTTCATCGTGGCCGGCGCGTTCGCCGGTCTGGAGAAGATCATCTCCGACCGCGTAGGCAAGCGCGGCATCGGCTTCGGCACCGAGGTGCGCTCCAAGAAGGAGGTCGACACCATCGATCACTTCGCCGAGGTGCTGCCCGAGGACCTGATCAAGTTCGGCCTGATCCCCGAGTTCATCGGCCGCCTGCCCGTCATCGCCTCGGTGTCCAACCTGGACAAGGAGTCGCTGGTCTCCATCCTGTCGGAGCCGAAGAACGCGCTCGTCAAGCAGTACTCGCGCCTGTTCGAGATGGACGGCGTGGAGCTGGAGTTCGCCGACGATGCGCTCGAGGCGATCGCGGATCAGGCGATTCTGCGCGGCACCGGTGCCCGCGGTCTGCGCGCGATCATGGAAGAGGTCCTGAACCCCGTCATGTTCGACATCCCCTCACGCGACGACGTAGCGAAGGTCGTCGTCACAGGCGAGACGGTGCGCGACAACGTGCTCCCCACGGTGGTACCGCGCAAGCGCTCCCGCGATGAGCGCCGCGAGAAGAGCGCCTGATACGCACCGTTCCGAGACCGGCGAACGGCCCCCGACCCCGACCGGGTCGGGGGCCGTTCGCTTGTGTGAATGGGCGTGTACGGGCGGCCACCGCCCCGACCGAGTCGTCGGCTACTCGAGCACGATGGGGACCAATGCGAGTAGGCCCGGGGTCACGAGGGCGAGGCAGCCCGCTAGGGTGAGCAACCACCTGAAGAGCCGGTCCTGGTCCTGTATCGCACTGTTACCGATGATCAGCGTGCCGGCGACGTGGATGGGGTTCATCACCATGAGCGCCGCGGGTACCGCGACCGCCGCGGCCACCCAGAACGCGATGCCGGTATGGCCGTAGGTGCCGAACGCGATCGGCATGATCAGCCCGAGCACGCCGAGCGTCGAGCTCTCGATGTTGCACAGCAGCGCGGTCAGGTAGGCGATCACCAGGATCAGCAGCGCCCCCGTGCCGAGGTGCCGCAGGATGTGGGCGATCGAGTCCATGGTCCCGATCTTCTGCATCAGCCCGAGGTACGTGAGGAGGCCGCAGAGCAGCAGGATCGACTGCCACGGTATCCGCGACAGCAATGCGCGCTCGCCGGGGCGGAACGCGATCTGGAGCAGCGCGGCGAGGCACATGGAGGTCACGCCGACGTCCGTCTTCGCGAGCACCACGAGCAGGAGGAACGCGAGCAGGGCGATTCCCGAACAGCCCGCGTACCACGGGTTCACGCCCGTGTCGTGATGTTCCGCCGCGGCCGGAGCCGGTGTCGCCTCGAACGGGCGGCCGCGTCTGCGAGCCATGGCGGTGAAGGCCTGGAGCAGGGCCACCACGACGACCGCGACCACCATCGACACCGCCCACAGGCCCCAGCCCGAGTAGGTGACCCCCAGCTTCGTCGCGGCCGATCGGACGACCGCGCCGGTCGGGTTCAGCGGCGACAGCCCCGCGCTGTTGGCGCCGATGATGACCGCGAGCTCGCACAGCAGGAAGGTCGGGCGGGAGCGCACCCCGACATGCGCGATGATCGGCACTAGGAAGGCTATAGGCGCCGTCGAGAACGCGCCCGCCGTGGACAGCGCGGCACCGATGAGGAATCCGGCCCATGGCAGTAGCCCGTGACGATCACCGACCGCGGCGTACACCTTGTCGACGAAAAGCGCTAGAGCGCCGCTCCTTTCGAGGTGAGCGAACATCAAGGACACGCCCGCGATCAGGACGAAGATGTCTCCGGGGAACGTCCCGTACATCGTCTTCGGATCGAGCCCCGACACCGCCAGCACGGGTAGAGCTGCGGCCAGCGCGAGGACGCCGATGTTCATCCGCCGCCAGATCGCGAGCACCAGGACGAGGACCAGCAAGATGAGGGACAGGCTCTGGGCGGCCGTCATGGGCGCTCCTCCGGGTAAGGGATATCGACGCAGGACATCTGGATGTCAAACTAGCTCAGCGTCTCGTAAAGGATTGTCCAGTAAGGGATTTCACGCGCGAATCGCCCGGATCAGGTATCAATGCGCGGATTCGCCCGCAATCTCCGCGATGACCGGAATCGAGGCATCACGGCGGGTCGTGGCCTGCTGCTCACGTCGCGTTCCACAGCGCGCGGTAGAAGGCTGTGCGCTCCGGGTCGGGATCGACTCCGTATGCGTCGAGTAGGGCCTCCTCGTGCACCGTCGGATAGTTCCACGCCAGGGACATCGTGGCGACCGCGATGTCCGCCCAGCGGTCACCGACTCCGAGCGCGCCCAGATCGACGTGGCCCGCGAACCCGCCGTCGTCGCTGAGCAGGGTGTTGGGGGCGCAGGCGTCCCCGTGGCACACCACGAGTCGGTCGATCGGAGGCGGAGCAGGTAGATCGCGGGATGTCGCGCGTGCGAGCCGCTCGTCGGCGGACCATGAGAACGGGCAATCGGCGACGGGCGTCAACTCGTGCAGCAGGCGCAGGCCGAGCCCGATCGATCGCGCAGCCGTCACCGGTTCGGCGGCCCAGCGCGGGTCCACCGCGGACGAGGCACGAATCGCAGCGGTTCGTAGCCACTCCGCGTCCGCGGTGGATCCGAAGCCCACTACCGCTGGCACGCTGGCTCCGTGGGAACGCGCCCAGCGCAGCTTTTCGGCCTCGGTGCGTAGGTCCGCGTCGGTGTGCGGCTGTGCCCCGCCCGGAGCCCGGATCGGCTGCCATTTCAGGTACTCGTCGTTACCGATTCGGAATGTTGTGCCGCCCAGCTCGTTTCGCCATACCGGTGTCACCGTGCGGCCGCCGGCGCAGGCGGCGACGGTGGGCGGGATCGCCACGTCGGGAGACGGGAACGTCACGCGCTGCCGACTCTTCGGTGGGAGTGCGGATACATGCGATCGTGCACGCCTGCTCAGTCCGCGCGGACGGTCGTGGCTGCGATGCCGTCGAGTAGCGCCGCGAGCGTCGCGACACCTGCTAGCCCAGCCTCCGGCGACAAGGGTCGGTACCAGTCGACCGCGTGCTGGGTGGGTGCCCATGTAGTGAGCCACCCGCGCAGGATGCCGGACGCGTGCGCGTACGGGAGGGCGCGGCCGATGAGCATCGCGCGGTCCGCATCGTCGAGGCGCAGTAGGCCACCGGATTCGAGGTACCCGCGCATGCCGGTGAGCGCGGACGCCAGCCGCGAGCCCGATGACGTCCGCGCGGGCAACAGCCGTCCGTGGCCCCATACACCCGCGCCGACGGCCGCGACCGCTGCAGCGTAGAACGCGCCGCCCAGCGGCCCGACCAGCGCGAGGACGGCGGCGGCGACCAGACCGCAGGCGACCAGGACGCCGCCGGCGAGTTCGAGAGGCCGCCGTTTCCGCACCCACCCGTGCGTCACGGCGTCGGCCCGGATCTCGTCGGCAGCGCCGTGCAGCGGGATCGACCGCGCACCGCCCGCGAGTTCGGAGGCGAGCACCGTCTCGGCCCCGTCGGGCAGCAGGGCGTCGACGACGGCCCGCTCATAGCGGCTCACGTCGCTGAGCGGCGCGCGCCGCGAGATCTGGAAGTCGCCGGGAAGCTCGGCGACCCAGAGGTGGTTGCGGACAGCGAGGTCGAGCACCGTCGCGCCGATGTCGGAGGGGCGCACGGCACCGCCCGACACAACGCCCACGTGGCCGGGCAGTACCCCGTCGGGGGAGGCGAACACCAGCTGGTCGTCCTGCCGGACCACGAGCTCGGCCGGGGAACTCGATGACGCTACCGCCTCGTCCGCCCGGCGGCGTAGGTACGCGGTCGATGCGAGCAGCGCCCCGACGACGACGCATGCGGCGAGGATCCACGCGGGCACGACCGGCCGCGCGGCGGGCGGCACCTCCGTGGAGAACTCGGCGGTCGGCGTCACGGTGCCGGCCGGTAGCAGCGTGGTGAAGACCGCGACGGCGCCCGCGTCGAGCCGCCCGTTCTGCATAGTGACCTGGCCAGACGCGTTGGTCTGCGTCAGCGTGCACAACCGCCGCTCGCCGACGCGGCCGTACGCGCAGATGGGGGAGTCGGGGGTGCCCGTCGACGCGAACGATGCCGTCAGCCTGCTGACGGGCCTGTTCCACCCGGCGACGAGGGGCCACGTCAGCTGCTGCCGATCGGTCCCGTCGGCGACGCTGCCGCGAACGCTGTACCGCACCGTCGAGCGGCCGGCCGGCGCGGACACCGCCAGCGTCCGGCCGTCGACGGTGGCCTCAGCTCCGCCATGCGTGTGCAGGTCTCCGACCGTGAAGTGCTGCGTCCGGTTGCCTTCGACCGGGACATCCAACGGTAGGGCGTCGACTGCGCTGCCGCCTGCGGGGACCGTGATCGTCGATGTGATGCCCATGGAGCCGTCCGTCTTCAGTTCCATAGCGACGTCGAGGGTCACTCCGTCGTCGGCGGCCGTGGCGGCGGGAGGCGCGAGCAGCGAGACGAGCGTCAGCGCTGCCAGAAGCCCGATCACGCGGCCATGATTACGGCCGACTGTCCCACCCCGCATGATCGGTACAGTAGCTCGAGGTCGGCGTCCGTATCCTGGGCTCGACGTCGGGGGGCTCACGGGAGGGGGAGCGATGGATCGCCCGCAGGGCAGGCACCAGGGGAGCGGTTTCCGCGTGCCCCCGCCCCGGGCGGCGGCGCCGGCCCCCGCGCGTGGCGAGACCGGAAGCTACCGGATCGCCGCGGGTTTCCGGCGCCCCGCGCCTCGCGACTCCGCGCCGGTCGGCCAGCCGCCGAATCCCCAGCCGCCGGGGCCCGCACCGTCGAATCCCGTGCCGTCGAATCCCGTGCCGCCGAATCCTGTACCGCGACAGTCGCGCCCGCAGCAGTGGCAGGCACCGCAGCCCGGTCGGCAGAGCCCGCGACAGGTGCCGCAGCCCCGGCTACAGGGGCCCCACCGGCAGGCGCCCTGGCAGCACGGGCCGTCGCGGGCCCCGCAGCCTGGTCCCGCTCGGCAGATGCAACCTCCCGACTCCGCGGCACCCCCGGGCCCGTGGCGAGTGCCGCAGCCGCAATCCCATGCCTGGCAGGCGCAGCGCGGCTATCACGGCCGCTATGTGCTGCCTGCGCCCCGCACTATCGCGCCGTACCCGCCGCCGCAGGCCGCGATGGGGTGGGCGGCGCCGCGCCGCGCCGGCGTGGCGACGCCGGTCATCGTCGTCATCGCGGCCGTGACGGTGATCTCCATCGTGCTCGTCGCGGCGGTCGTCGTGGCACTGGGACGCGCGGGTCAGGAGACCATCTCAGCACCGTCGACGCCCCTACCCGGGCCCGGCAGCGCGACCGCCGCGGCCACGGCCGTGCCCGGTGCGACGCCGACGGGTGACGCCGCGCTTGCGGCGAATCCGCTGTACTCGCAGCCGACACTGGGGCTGCCGAGGCAGCGTTGCGATCCGGTCGGCTGGCCCAGCGATACCGCGGCCGGGGAGAAGTTCTTCGCCAGCATCACCCCGTGTCTCGCCAAGGCGTGGAAGGAGGTGCTCGCTACGGTGGGCCTCGGTTACCACGATCCGCAGGTCGTGGTGCCTTCCGGCAACCTGGTGGTCACCCCCTGCGGCGTCGAGAACCTGGCGTCGGGCAACGTCGCCGCCTTCTACTGCTCGGGCAACGAGACGCTGTACATGCCGCCCAAGGGGCTCGACGTAGACCACTACGGGGACAAACCGATCATCTACATCGCGGTGTTCGCGCACGAGTTCGGTCACCACGTCCAGAACGTGACGGGCACCCTGCGGGCGGAGAAGCTCAAGGCGCGTGCCGTAGGTGCCAGGACCGCCGCGGGACTCGAGTTCTCGCGGCGCGCCGAGCTTCAGGCGCAGTGCTTCTCGGGTCTGTTCGTGGGCTCGATCGTCGGTACCGGCGGCAGGTTCGGGCAGGGGGACTACACGACCGCGTACGACGACCAGGAACGCGGCGACTACCCGGGTTCGCCCCGCGATCACGGTACCTCCGCGCACGCACAGGGCTGGTGGCAGCGCGGTGGGAAGGACCAGCGGGTCGCATCGTGCAACACCTGGTCCGCATCCTCCGCGGATGTCGCGTAGTAAGACGTCACCGGGGACGGGGCGCCGAGACACCGGCCAGTAGAATCGTCGGGTGACTTCTGCGACCCCGAACAGCCCCGCCGATCGCCTGCCCAAGTCCTGGGACCCGGCGGCGGTGGAGGCGACCATCTATCAGGGCTGGGTCGATGCGGGCTACTTCACTGCGGACAACACGTCGAGTAAGCCGGCGTTCTCCATCGTGCTCCCGCCACCCAACGTGACCGGCAGCCTGCACCTCGGGCACGCGCTGGACCAGACCATCTCCGATGCGCTGTGCCGCCGCAAGCGGATGCAGGGCTACGAGGTGCTGTGGCTGCCCGGCACCGACCACGCCGGGATCGCCACGCAGAGCCTCGTCGAGAAGCAACTCGCGGCCGAGGGCACCACCCGCAAAGAGATCGGGCGCGAAGAGTTCCTGAAGCGCGCGTGGGCCTTCAAGGACGCATCGCATGGCAACATCACCGGCCAGATGCGGCGCATCGGCGCGGGAGTCGACTGGTCTCGCGAGCGGTTCACCATGGACGAGGGCCTCTCCCGCGCGGTGCAGACCGTGTTCAAGCGCATGTACGACGAGGGCCTGATCTACCGCGCGGAGCGCCTGGTCAACTGGTCGCCCGTGCTGCAGACGGCGATCAGCGACATCGAGGTCGACCACAAGGAGGTCGACGGCGAGCTGGTCAGCTTCCGGTACGGGTCGATGAACGACGATGAGCCCCACATCGTTTGTGCCACAACCCGTTTGGAAACGATGCTGGGAGACACCGCGATCGCGGTGCACCCCGACGACGCGCGCTACCGCGACCTGGTCGGCACGACGCTGGAGCATCCGTTCACAGGGCGCCGCATCCCTGTCGTGGCCGATGACTACGTCGATCCCGAATTCGGTTCCGGCGCAGTGAAGATCACGCCGGCGCACGATCCCAACGACTTCGCCATCGGCCAGCGGCACGACCTGCCCATGCCGACGATCATGGACGAGACCGCCCACATCGCCGGGACCGGCACGCAGTTCGACGGCATGGATCGCTTCGCGGCCCGCAAGGCGATCCGAGACGCGCTCGCCGAGCAGGGGCGCATCGTGAGTGAGGTCCGTCCCTACCGGCACAGCGTCGGCCACAGCGAGCGCAGCGGCGAGCCGATCGAGCCGAGGCTGTCCATGCAGTGGTGGGTCAAGGTCGATTCCATCGCGAAGTCCGCCGCGCAGGCCGTGCGGTCCGGCGACACCCGGATCGTCCCCGAACAGATGGACGCGCGCTACTTCGCGTGGGTCGATGACATGCACGACTGGTGCATCTCGCGTCAGCTGTGGTGGGGACACAGGATCCCCGTCTGGTACGGCCCGGCCGGTGCCGATGGGGAGCGGGACATGATCTGCTGCGGCCCCGACGAAGCGCCGCCGGACGGTTACGAGCAGGATCCCGACGTCCTGGACACATGGTTCAGCTCGGGACTCTTTCCGTTCTCGACGATGGGTTGGCCGGACAAGACCCAAGACCTCGACGCGTTCTATCCGACGACCACCCTGATCACGGGCTACGACATCATCTTCTTCTGGGTCGCCCGGATGATGATGTTCGGCACGTACGTAGCCGGCGGCGAGAACTCGCCCGGCCAGGTGCCGTTCCGTGAGCTGCTGCTGCACGGTCTGGTCCGGGACGAGTTCGGGCGCAAGATGAGCAAGTCCAAAGGCAACGGAATCGACCCGCTCGATTGGGTCGACGAGTACGGCGCCGACGCCCTGCGATTCACCCTGGCTCGTGGCACCATCCCGGGCGCCGACCTCAACGTGGGCGCGGACGCCGCCGCGAGCAGTAAGAAGTTCGCGACCAAGCTGTTCAACGCGACGAAGCTCGCGCTGATGAGCAATGCGCGCGTCGGCGACCTGCCGGACCCGACGACGCTCACCGTCGCCGACCGCTGGATCCTGGGTCGCCTGGCGCAGGTACAAGGCGAGGCCGACGCCGCGTTCGAGGCGCACGAACTGGGCAAGGCGTGCGAGGCCCTGTACCACTTCGCGTGGGACGAGCTGTGCGACTGGTACCTCGAGGTCGCCAAGCTGCAGCTCGCCGACGCGGGTTCCGACGAGGCCGACCGTACCCGCCTCGTGCTGGGGCATTGCCTCGACATCGTTCTGCGCATGCTGCATCCGGCGATGCCGTTCGTCACCGAGGTGCTGTGGAAGGCACTCACCGGCGGCGAATCGCTGGTCGTGGCGAACTGGCCGTCGGCCGAGTGGGCAGCGGGCATCGGGTCGGACGAGGACGTCGCTGCGCGGTTCGCCGACTTCCAGCGGCTCGTCACCGAGATCCGCCGATTCCGCAGCGACCAGCAGCTCAAGCCGGGCCAGCGGGTCGCCGCACGTCTGGTGGGCGTCGACGGTGCCGGGCTCGAGCCACTGACCGGCGCGGTCCGCAGCCTCGCGCGCCTCACCCCCGACGAAGACGACTTCGCCGCGACCGCGGCGCTGGAGATCCGACTCGATGGCGGCACCGTCCACGTCGAGATCGACACGTCCGGCACGGTCGATCTGGTGGCGGAGCGAGCGCGTCTGGAGAAGGACCTCAAGGCCGCACAGAAGGAACTCGACCAGACCGGCGCCAAGCTCGGTAACGAGGCGTTCCTCGCCAAGGCGCCGGAGCCCGTCGTCGCGAAGATCCGCGCACGCCGCGAGCTCGCAGAGGCAGAGGTCGAGCGGATCACGGGGCGTATCGCCGGCCTGGGCGGGGCGTGATGAGCGACTCGGCAGATGCGGGAGCGTCCGGCCCCGACGCGGTGACGGCCGTCCCCGCCTACGCCGCGGACCCCGACGATCTCGCCGAGCTGCGGGCCGTCGAGGCCGCGCTGGACGAGCGCTGGCCCGAGACCAGGATCGAGCCGTCGCTCACGCGCATCTCCGCGCTCATGCAGCTCCTGGGCTCGCCGCAGGATGCCTATCCGTCGATCCACGTAGCGGGGACCAATGGCAAGTCATCGACGACCCGGATGATCGACTCGCTGCTCACCGCGTTCTCGCGGCGGACCGGGCGCATCACGAGCCCGCATCTGCAGCTTGCGACCGAGCGGATAGCGATCGACGGCAAACCCATCAGCCCGCGCACGTACATCGACACGTACCGCGAACTCGAACCGTTCGTCGACCTCGTGGACCAGCAGTCGGCCGCCGCGGGCGGCCCCGCGATGAGCAAGTTCGAGGTGCTCACCGCGATGGCCTATGTGGCGTTCGCGGAGGCCCCGGTCGACGTGGCCGTCGTCGAGGTGGGGCTCGGTGGGCGGTGGGACGCGACCAACGTGATCACGGGCGAGGTCGCCGTCGTCATGCCGGTCGGGTTGGACCACACGGACATGCTCGGCACGGATATCGCGACGATCGCGGGGGAGAAGGCCGGGATCATCAAGCCGGCACGCGAGCGGCTGGTGCCACAGGACACGGTCGCCGTCCTGGCCGAGCAGGACCCCGCCGCGATGGACGTCTTGTTGCGGCAGGCCGTCGAGGCCGACGCCGCTGTGGCTCGCGAGGGCGCGGAGTTCGCGGTGCTCGACCGGCGGGTCGCCGTGGGCGGCCAGCTCCTGACCCTGCAGGGCCTCGGCGGCGTGTACGACGAGGTCTTCCTGCCGCTGCACGGCGCGCACCAGGCGCACAACGCCGCCGTGGCGCTGGCCGCGGTCGAGGCGTTCTTCGGCGCCGGCGCGGACCGGCGGATCGACCTGGACACCGTCCGCGAGGGCTTCGCGAAGACCGAGTCGCCGGGTCGCCTCGAACGGGTGCGCAGCGCCCCGACGGTGCTGCTCGACGCCGCGCACAATCCGCACGGCGCGCGCGCCTTGGCCGAGACGCTGACGTCCGAGTTCGACTTCCGTCGCCTCGTCGGAGTGCTGTCGGTCCTAGGTGACAAGGATGCGGCCGGGATCCTGGCGGAACTCGAACCCGTGATGGACACGGTCGTCGTCACCCAGAACGGGTCGCCCCGCGCGCTCGAGGTCGAGGCACTCGCGGATCTTGCACGCGAGTACTTCGGCGAGGACCGGGTCGTCGAAGCGCCGACGATGCTGGACGCCGTCGAGACCGCGGTCGCCCTCGCGGACGAGGATGCGGAATCCGGCGACCCGGCGGCGACCTCGGGAACCGGCGTCGTGATCACCGGTTCGGTGGTGACGGCCGGCGTAGCACGGACCCTGTTCGGAAAGGAACCTCTGTGAGCTCGCCGACGCGGTTCAGCCCGCCTGCCAAGGACCCGTGGAAGAGCTTCCGCGGCATCATGTCCGCGACCCTGATCCTCGAACTCATCGTCGTCCTCCTCGCCCTTCCGGTGGTGTTCAAGCTCTCGAACGGCCTGACGGCGGCCAAGGTCGCCTACGTCCTGGTCTTCGCGGTAGTGCTGTTCCTGGGCTGCATGGTGGTCAGGAGGCCGTGGGCGCTGACCGCGTTCTGCCTGCTGCAGCTCGTGCTCATCGCAGGCTGGTTCATCCACCCCGGTATCGGGATGGTCGGGGTCGTGTTCGCCGTCGTGTGGGGTTACCTCTTCTATCTGCGCCGGGACGTCCAGAAGCGGATGGACGCGGGTCGCCTGCCGGGGCAGGAACCGCTGGACTGACCGGTTACCCTGTACGGCGTGACTGAGCGGACACTGGTTCTCATCAAGCCCGACGGCGTGCGCCGCGGCCTGGTCGGAGAGATCGTCAAGCGCATCGAGGGCAAGGGCCTCGGCCTGGTCGCCGTCGAGCTGAAGAACGTCGACGTCGAGCTGGCCAAGGGCCACTATGCGGAGCACGAGGGGAAGCCGTTCTTCGGCTCGCTGCTGGAGTTCATCACCTCCGGGCCGGTGCTCGCGGCCGTGGTCGAGGGGCCGCGAGCAGTCGCCGCCTGGCGCCAGCTCGCGGGTGGCACCGACCCCGTCGAGAAGGCCGCGCCGGGGAGCATCCGGGGCGACTTCGGCCTGGAGACGCAGGAGAATCTGGTACACGGCTCGGACTCGCCCGAGTCGGCCGCGCGCGAGATCGCGCTGTGGTTCCCCGAGCTCTCCGTCTGATTCCCTGAAACCAACCCGAGGCCCGCGCCCGGCTCGTCGCGAGCCTGGTGCGGGCCTTCGCTTTTCGCGACCACGACGCGCCCGGTTCTACCGTGCGGACCTGCGGGGGATCCGATGAGTGTGCGGCACGGCACCTCGTCGCCGGACGGGTGTGGGATACTGGGCCCGTTGCGCCGTACGCCGGTGCAACCCCCGCGGCCGGTAACTCACGGCCCGTGGTGACCGCCGTGTTCGCACGCGCGATGCCACCTCCGGCGCGCCCCAGTGGCGCACTGAAGAAGGCAGCGAGCGGACGTCAGGCGAGAGACCTTGACAAGGGTGAGCGGGCGACCGTTCCACCGCATAACTGGAGAAGCGACCCCCGCGCGGCCGCGACGAGTGAGACGTCGCGCCCGGGGGTCGGTAGGAGATTTGAGTGGCCGACAACCAGTCGCCTGAGGAAGAACTGAACAGCAGCACCGGCTCACAGCCGGAGGCGGAGCCCGCTCAGGAGGAGTTCCCGCCGAAGCTGCGAGTGCACGCCGCCGCGCGTCTGCTGGGTATCACCAGCAAAGAGGTGCTCGCCCACCTCGAATCGCTCGGCTTCGTTGCGCGCAGCGCGCATTCCAGCATCGATCGAAGCGCCGCCGAGCGCGTGCGCGACATCGTCCGCTCCGGTGGCGACGTACCGCCCGCGGAGCCCGAGACGGAAGAGGCGGCCGCCGCCGACACCGCCAAGGACGCGCCGGCGGACGGCGTAGCCGCAGAGTCCGCGCCGTCGTTGTTCTCCGCGCTCGACGTGCCCGCTCCCGTTGCGTCGCGGGCCGACGCGGCTCCGGCCGCCTCGGCCCCGCTGTTCCTGCCTCCGTCCCCCGACGAGCGGGCGCCCCGTAAGGAGCGCCCTGCCGAGGCCGAGAAGGATCGGAAGAAGGCCGGCGGCAAGAAGGCCGATGACCGGGACGACGACAAGGGCGCGGGCGACGCCGAGAAGTCCGCGGCCCCGAGCGAGGGCGAAGAGGGGTCGCCTTCGGGGCAGGACGACGACGATGCCGGCTCGGGTCGCCGTCGAAGGCGCGGGCGCCGCGGTCGTGGTCGCGGACGCGGAGAAGGCGAGCAGAGCGACAGCGACGATTCGAAGGACGAGTCCGGCGGCGAGCATCGCTCCGCGCGGGCGACGAAGGACGGCCCGTCCAAGGAGGACGGATCGTCCAGCAAGGGCGAGTCGCCGGAAGTCGCCGCGTCTGAGGCCGACAAGGGCGACAAGACCGACAAGAACGAGAACGACGACAAGACGGAGAACGAGAGCGACACCGGTTCGGAGTCGAGTTCCGATGGTGACGTCGAGGACGTGACCGAAGGGTCGTCGCGCCGGCGACGGCGAGGGATCGTCGGACGATCCGCCGAACACGGTCGTGCACGAGCGCGAGCCGCGGCCCAAGCCGCGACGCGACGAGGTCCGCGGGATCTCCGGATCGACGCGCCTCGAGGCGAAGCGCCAGCGCCGTCGCGACGGCCGCGAATCCGTGCGCCGCCGACCGCCGATCCTCACGGAGTCCGAGTTCCTGGCGCGTCGCGAGGCGGTCGACCGCGTGATGGTCGTGCGGGAGCGCACTTCCGCGGGGCGCGTCGTCGTGGACGGTGAGGGCAAGCCCGTCGACCACCCGACCGAGTACACGCAGGTCGCCGTGCTGGAGGACGGTGTGCTGGTCGAGCACTTCGTGACCTCGTCGGGGTCGGCGTCGATGGTCGGCAACATCTACCTCGGTCGCGTGCAGAACGTGTTGCCCTCGATGGAGGCGGCGTTCGTCGACATCGGCCGCGGCCGGAACGGCGTGCTGTACGCGGGTGAGGTCAACTGGGACGCTGCCGGCCTGGACGGTAACGCCCGACGCATCGAGCAGGCGCTCAAGCCCGGCGACCAGGTGCTCGTGCAGGTGTCGAAGGATCCCGTCGGGCACAAGGGCGCGCGGCTGACCACGCAGATCTCGCTGGCCGGTCGCTTCCTGGTGTACGTGCCGGGCGGAGGGTCGGCGGGCATCTCGCGCAAGCTTCCCGACACCGAGCGCAAGCGCCTGAAGGACATCCTCAAGGAGATCGTCCCGTCGGACGCGGGCGTCATCATCCGGACCGCGTCCGAGGGCGTGAGCGCCGATGAGCTGGCGCGCGACGTCGACCGGTTGCAGCAGCAGTGGGCCGAGATCGAGGCGGCCTCGAAGGACCGCCATTCGGGTGTGCGGGCCCTCTACGAGGAGCCCGACCTCCTGGTCAAGGTGGTCCGCGATCTGTTCAACGAGGACTTCTCCAAGCTGGTCATCGAGGGCGACCGCGCCTGGCAGACCGTCGAGAAATACGTGTCGCGGGTCGCATCCGATCTCATGCCGCGCGTCGAGCGGTTCGAGAAGGCGCATGCCGACGCGCCCGACGTGTTCGCAGTGCACCGCATAGACGAGCAGTTGGCGAAGGCACTGGATCGCAAGGTCTGGCTTCCGTCCGGCGGAACCCTGGTGATCGACCGCACCGAGGCCATGACGGTCATCGACGTCAACACCGGCAAGTTCACGGGCTCCGGCGGAAACCTCGAGGAGACGGTCACCCGTAACAACCTCGAGGCCGCCGAGGAGATCGTGCGCCAGATGCGGCTACGCGACATCGGCGGCATGATCGTCGTCGACTTCATCGACATGGTGCTCGAATCGAACCGGGATCTGGTCCTGCGACGGCTCACCGAGTCGCTCGGCCGGGACCGCACCCGGCATCAGGTGTCGGAAGTGACGTCGCTCGGCCTGGTGCAGATGACGCGCAAGCGGATCGGCACGGGGCTGGTCGAGGCTTTCAGCACGACGTGCCCCACCTGCGCGGGGCGTGGCCTGATCATCCACGAGGATCCGGTCGAGACCGGGGGATCAGACGACGGTCAGCGGGGCGGCGGATCCGACGGTGGCCGGCGGAAGCGCAAGCGCTCCAAGGACAACGGTGGCACCGCGGGGGGCGGCGGCAACGGTAACGGCGGCGGCTCGAAGGAGCCGACGCCCCCGCCGCACAAGGGCCCGCACCCGATGTTCGCCGCCATGGCAGCGAGTTCCCACGAGGACGATGAGAAGTCCGAGCACGAGGCCGCAAGCGTCGACACCGCAGGATCCGATGCCGCGCAGGAGGAGTCGTCCGACGGGCCGCCGCGTCGCGAGCGTCGGCGGGCACGCCGTGGTGCAGGTGCACAGGGGTCGGTCGGCGCGCAGTCCGCGAAGGCTGAGGCTGAGACGGCACCCGACGCTCGGCAACCCGAGGAGCCGGAGAGCTCACGAGCGGGTGACGACACCGCGAAGACCGACACCGCGAAGACCGACACCGCGAAGACCGATGCGCCCGAACAGGACGACGTGACGGAGGCGGCAGCACAGCCGCATCGTCGGCGGAGGGTGGCGCGCAAGGCGCCGACCACCACGTCGGCGTCGGCACAGACGATCGTCGTGCCCGTGGGTACCGCCAGCCCGGCATCTCCAGAGGCGGCGCCGGTCGCACCGCAGGTGGCCGTCGAGCCGGCCAAGCGCCGCGCGCGGCGGCGTGCAGCGGCCCGTCCCGCTGGTCCCGCGGGGGCGGAGTCGGCGGCCGGCGACGAGGCCGGGCAGTCGGTTTGACCCTGGCCCCGGGGTTCCCGTAGCCTGGGACGGTCGCTTTTCGGCGATGCAGTCGCGCGTGCCGCGCGTCCGGGTGCCGCATGAGCGGGGGACGGACCGGCAGCGGGGCGCGACCGCCGGAACCCCGCGTGAAACAAGGCCTGCGCCCACCGGCGCGCGCCGAACTACGAGATGTAAGAAGAGGTAAGCCCGCGATGGCAACGTACGCGATCGTCAAGACCGGCGGCAAGCAGTACAAGGTCGCCGTCGGCGACCTGGTCAAGGTCGAGAAGATCGACGGCGAGCCCGGCGCCACCGTGCAGCTCCCCGTGGCCCTCGTGGTCGACGGTGCGAACCTGACCACCGACGCCGCCGCTCTCCAGAAGGTGTCCGTGACGGGTGAGGTCGTCGAGCACGTCAAGGGCCCGAAGATCCGCATCCACAAGTTCAAGAACAAGACCGGTTACCACAAGCGCCAGGGGCACAGGCAGAAGCTGACCGTGCTCAAGGTCACGGCCATCGCCTGACCTCACGTCGGTTCACTGGAATTCACATCCCCTAGGAGTAGAGACAGATGGCACACAAGAAGGGCGCGTCCAGCTCGCGCAACGGTCGTGATTCCAACGCCCAGCGACTGGGTGTGAAGCGCTTCGGCGGCCAGGCCGTGAACGCCGGCGAGATCCTCGTCCGCCAGCGCGGCACGCACTTCCACCCCGGAGTGGGCGTGGGTCGCGGCGGCGACGACACCTTGTTCGCCCTCGAGGCGGGCGCGGTGCAGTTCGGCACGAAGCGCGGCAAGAAGACCGTGAACATCGTGCCGGCGGCTGTGGAGGCCTGAGCCCCGCAGCACAGAAACAGCTTCATCGAAGGGGGGGGGGGGGG
>NZ_JARFTP010000069.1 GCF_029167375.1 Tsukamurella sp. 8F | reverse complement strand
ATCGCGGTACAGGCCGAAGAGGTCGACTCGCGATACCACCTGGCAGCCGGCATCCGGCGCCAGATCAACAAGGTGTTCCCCACCCACTGGTCCTTCATGCTGGGTGAGATCGCGCTGTACAGCTTCGTCATCCTGCTGCTGTCCGGCGTGTACCTGACACTGTTCTTCGAACCGTCCATGGCCGAGACCGTCTACCACGGCGCCTACGCACCACTCAACGGCGTCACCATGTCCAAGGCCTACGAGACCACCCTGAACATCTCGTTCGAGGTGCGCGGCGGACTGTTCGTCCGGCAGATCCACCACTGGGCCGCACTGATGTTCGCCGCCTCGATCATCGTGCACATGCTGCGCATCTTCTTCACCGGCGC
>NZ_JARFTP010000068.1 GCF_029167375.1 Tsukamurella sp. 8F | reverse complement strand
TGCGCCGGTCTTCACGGCGAATACGGGCAGGATGCGTACGCCGACGACGTTCTCCTCGGTGCGGCCGGGGCCCGCGAACTGGGTGTGCTTCTGGTACCAGACCAGGGCCAGGTGGCCGGCGATGAGCGCGAGGATGATGCCGGGCAGGAGCAGTACGTGCGCGACGTAGAGGCGCGTGATGAAGATGTCGCCGGGGAAGTCGCCGCCGAAGATCAGCCAGTGCATCCACGTGCCGATCACCGGGAGACCGATCACGATGCCGGACAATGCGGCTCGTACGCCGGTGCCGGACAGTAGGTCGTCCGGGATGGAGTAGCCGAACATCCCCTCCGCCATCGCGAGCAGCAGTAGTGCGCAGCCGATCAGCCAGTTGGCCTCGCGGGGTCGGCGGAAC
>NZ_JARFTP010000067.1 GCF_029167375.1 Tsukamurella sp. 8F | reverse complement strand
CGCGCCGGTCTTCACGGCGAATACGGGCAGGATGCGTACGCCGACGACGTTCTCCTCGGTGCGGCCGGGGCCGGCGAACTGGGTGTGCTTCTGGTACCAGACCAGGGCCAGGTGGCCGGCGATGAGCGCGAGGATGATGCCGGGGAACAGCAGTACGTGCGCGACGTAGAGGCGGGTGATGAAGATGTCGCCGGGGAAGTCGCCGCCGAAGATCAGCCAGTGCATCCACGTGCCGATCACCGGGAGACCGACGACGATGCCGGACATGGCGGCTCGTACGCCGGTGCCGGACAGTAGGTCGTCCGGGATGGAGTAGCCGAAGAAGCCCTCGAACATGGCCAGCGCGAGTAGTGCGCAGCCGATCAGCCAGTTGGCCTCGCGGGGTCGGCGGAAT
>NZ_JARFTP010000066.1 GCF_029167375.1 Tsukamurella sp. 8F | reverse complement strand
GCCTCGTTGATGAACGTGCCGATGACGCGCGAGGTGAAGAAGCCGCGGCTGTCGTGCACGACGATCGGCGTCTTACGGATCTGCAGGGTGTAGTCGATCACCTTGGCCAGCACCGCATCCGAGGTCTTCTCGCCGCGGATGATCTCCACCAGCGGCATCTTGTCGACGGGTGAGAAGAAGTGGATGCCGATGAAGTCCTCGGAGCGCTTGACGCCCTGGGCCAGGATGGTGATCGGGAGGGTCGAGGTGTTCGAGCCCAGCACCGCGTCCGGCTCCACGACGTCCTCGATCTCCTGGAAGACCTTGTTCTTGACCTCGACCGACTCGAACGCGGCCTCGATCACCAGGTCCACGCCCTTGAAATCGGCGGCGTCGGCCGTCGGGTGGATGCGCGCGAGCAGCGCCTCAGATTTCTCGGCGGTGGTGCGCCCCTTGGCGAGTGCCTTCTCCTCCAGCTTCTCGGAGTATCCCTTGCCGCGCTGCGCGGCCTCCAGGGACACGTCCTTGAGTACGACGTCGATGCCGGCCTTCGCCGAGACGTAAGCGATTGCGGCGCCCATCATCCCGGCGCCGATGACGCCGACCTTCTTGGCGGTGTACTTGTCGTAGCCGTCCGGCCGCGACCCGCCGTTGTTGATCGAGTTGAGGTCGAAGAAGAACGCCTT
>NZ_JARFTP010000065.1 GCF_029167375.1 Tsukamurella sp. 8F | reverse complement strand
TACTTCGCGTTCACGTTCGGCGTGCTCGCGATCATGGCCGGAGTGCTGACGATCAACCCGATCTGGAACATCGGCCCCTACGACCCCTCACACGTGTCCGCCGGCTCGCAGCCCGACTTCTACCTGATGTGGACCGACGGCATGGCCCGCCTCTGGCCCGCCTGGGAGATCTACATCGCCGGCCACACGATCCCGGCATCGGCTCTGGTGGCCGTCGTACTGGGACTGGTCGTCGCCGCGATGTTCGCGTACCCGTGGATCGAGAAGAAACTCACCGGCGACGATGCACACCACAACATCCTGCAACGCCCCCGCGACACCCCGGTACGCACCGCGATCGGCGCCATGGCCATCGCCTTCTACGTCGTACTCACCCTCTCGTGCGGCAACGACATCATCGCCCTCAAGTTCCACGTATCCCTCAACGCGATGACCTGGATCGGCCGCATCGGCCTCCTCGTCGCCCCACCCCTCGCCTACTACCTCACCTACCGCTTCTGCATCGCCCTTCAACGCGCCGACCGCGAAGTCCTCGAACACGGCATCGAGACCGGCATCATCGTCCGCACCCCCAAGGGCGAGTTCATCGAACTCCACCAACCCCTCGGACCCGTCGACGACCACGGCCACCCCATCCCACTCGAATACCAAGGCGCCTCGGTCCCGATGAAAGCCAACCAACTCGGCGCCTCCGGCGAACCCGGCACCGGCTCCTTCCTCAAAGCCGACCCACCCGAGGAACAAGCGACCAACGCCCGGGTCGC
>NZ_JARFTP010000064.1 GCF_029167375.1 Tsukamurella sp. 8F | reverse complement strand
GGGGGGGGCCCGGGCGGCTCGTCTTCTTCCTGCCCCCTGCCGCCACGTCGACCGCAACCCGAAGCATGCCACGCCCGCCGCCCTGCCACAGAAGTTCGGGAACCCAAAACCATTGCTGGACTTGCTGATTCAGTGGCGCATGCGTAATCTGGACGACGCACGAAGGGGAGTAGCCCCCAATCGCGCGGTCGACATGCTGGTGCCCATGCGCCCGGCCGCGCGAACCGGTACCCCGGTGGGCGAGACCTTTGTGCCACCTCGAACGGTCCGAGAGTCGGGTCGTGTTGTGGCACAGGTCTTTCCAGGAGGTCACGGTGCTGAGTGCAGTTCTGATCGGTTTCGGTGTCGTATTCGTCGCGGAGATGGGTGACAAGTCCCAGCTCATGGCGATGACGTTCGCGATCAAGCACCGCTGGTGGGTGGTCCTCGCAGGCATCACCGCCGCGACTGCACTCATCCAACTCGTGTCCGTGGTCGTCGGCGGCACACTCGCGGCCGCGCTCCCCGCGGGCCTGATGCCGGTCGTCGCGGGCCTGACGATGCTCGCCTTCGCGTTCTGGACCTGGCGCGGCGAGGGGCCGGATGCCGAGGACTCGGGCGACGGCCCCGCGGCGCGACGCGGCGCGTTCCTCATGGTGACATCGTCGTTCCTGCTCGCCGAGTTGGGGGACCGGACGATGCTGGCGACGATCACGCTCGCCACCCAGCACGACCCGGTCGGGATCTGGATCGGCTCGACGATCGGAATGGTCCTGGCCGGCGGCATGGCAATCGTCGTCGGCGCACTGCTCGGCCACCGCATCCCCGAGCGCGCACTCTCCATCTTCGCCACCGTGTTGTTCTTCGGATTCGCCGTATGGATGCTCGTCGAGGCGATCGCCGGCCTCGAGACCACCGGGCCCGTGGTCGCCACCGTCGCCGGAACGATCGCCATCAGCGCCGTAGGGCTGTGGGCGGTACGCCGCGCCTACCGGGCGCGCGCTGCAGCCGCGGCCACGGCGGCCGAGAGCAGCCACGGCATCCCTGCCCGCTGACCGCGCGCCACGCTCACTATCGTGCTGTGCAGGGCACGCGCACCGATGCGCGCGCAAAGAACGAAAAAGGGGATTGCATGGACGTCTCAGGTTCCTCCGTCATCGTCACCGGCGCGGCCTCCGGGTTGGGTGCCGCCACCGCCAAGCGCTTCGCGGAAGCCGGCGCCTCCGTCTTCGGCCTCGATCTGCAGCAGTCGATCGACAAGGCCACCGACGTTCCCGGCGTGACGCTCCTGGCCACCGACGTGACCGACGAGAACCAGGTCACCGCTGCGATCGCGACCGCCGCCGAGGCGGGCGCCCTGCGCGTCGCCGTCAACTGCGCGGGCATCGGCACCGCTGGACGGATCCTGTCGAAGAAGGGGCCGCACAGCCTGGATCTCTACAAGACGATCATCAACGTGAACCTGGTGGGCACCTTCAACGTGATGCGCCTCGCGGCCGAGACCATGAGCAAGCAGGAGGCCGCGGACGCCCAGGGCTCGCGCGGCCTGATCGTCAACACGGCGTCCGTCGCCGCGTTCGAGGGTCAGATCGGCCAGATCGCGTACGCCGCATCCAAGGGCGGCGTGCACGCGATGACCATCTGCGCCGCACGCGATCTCGCGCAGTTCGGCATCCGCGTCAACACGATCGCCCCCGGCACCATCAACACGCCCATGCTCGCGGGTGTCACCGACGAGTTCAAGAAGACACTCGAGGCGGGCATCCCGTTCCCACAACGCCTCGGCGAGCCCACCGAATACGCCGACCTGGCGTTCTTCCTCGCCGAGCACGATTACATCAACGGTGAGACGGTCCGCATGGACGGCGCACTCCGGATGGCTCCGCGCTAGAGCTCGAGCGCCGGCTCAGCTCGCCGCTCCGCCTGCCGCCCCGCCCGTCACGCCGGCGGTGGCGGGCGGATGCGAGCGGACCTCGTCGGACAGGACGAGCAGGGGTGCGGCATCGTCGTCGACGGTCGGCCCGTTTGCGGGCAGGACCATGCGCGTGGGTTGCGATGCGGCCCCCAGCATCTGGTACGCCTGGATCGCCACGCGCATCTCCGCGACGTTCGTAGCCGGATCCTTGTGGCCGAAGTCGTCGGGCAGGTATGGGCTGATCTGCACGAGGACGTCCCGGATCTCGACGACGCGACGCTGATAGACGAGGTGCACATCGGTGCGCCAACCGCGGCGTTCGCCGGGCAGGACGATGTCGGGCAGCACGGCCGTCAACTCGCGCCAGAGCGGACCGAGCCGCCGGTAGTTACGCCGGTGCAGCCGCCTGTACTTCGCTGCGACGACGATGCCGCGCACCCCGGGATAGCAGATGCCGACGATGAAGAGCACGACGCCGGCCACGGTGATCACTCGCGAACTGGTGAGCACGGGCGGCATCGAGGCGACCTTGAGCAGGTTGACGACGATGAAGGCGACCTGCAGGAGCGAGCCGAGTGAGGCGACGCCCAGACCGACTGCCATCAGCTTCAGCGACCGCGTGAGATAGCCCCGCGCGAACGGCATCAGCTGGATCAGCGAGAACACGCAGTCCGCGAGACCATAGACGAGGTACGCACCCGCGACCACGAAGAACGCCGCGAGACCGACCTCCCGGACCGTGAGAGCGTTGAGCGCCGCCTGCCGCAGCGCATCCGGCGTGACCGTCATCGCGACGGACAGGCCGACCACGGCGACGACGAGCGGCACCGCCTCGATCCCTGCGCGCCGCTGCCTGGCCGACTCGGTGTGCCCGTAGAAGAACGTGACGGCCAGCGAGGCGACGCCGAGCACGATGAGCGCATAGCCACACACCCGGGACAGGCCGGGAATGGTATACGAATCCACCAGGGGGCCCATCGTGCGATTGAGCAGCAGGGGCGAGAGCGTCAGCGAACCGATCGCGATGGTCATCGCGACGGCCTGCACGCCCTCGCGGGCGCGGACGAGCCTGTGTACGCGCCAGCACAGCACCGCTGTGAAGAACGCGACCCCCAGGACGTTGAGGACGTTCACAACCAACGGGAGTGCCCCCCCAACGCGCGCTGGATACCGCGCAGGCTCGAGTGGCGGGCGGCGGTACCGGCGGTCGCATTGGCCTCGGCCGCCCAGCCCATGATGATCGACGCGATCATCTCGGCCTCCCACTCATGCTCGTCGTCGTAGCAGGTGCGGTGGAGAGCGTCGGACGTCGCCTCGTCCGGCATGTCGTCCGGCGCCGCAACGGCCGGCTCGACGAGCTGGTGCCCCGCTATGAGGTGGCCGAACTCGTGGATGATGATCTGGTCGCGATGCACCTGGGATGTGTTCGCCTGGTGGAAGAAGTAGTCGGCGTCCTCGCCGACCAGCCACACACCGTTGGGTACGCCGGCGGGCAGCGGGTGCCCGAGCACGGCTATAGGGCGGCCACGGCGCTCGCCGTACCGCTCACACATCTGCACCGCGTCGAAGGGCAGGTCGAGCTCGAGTGTGCGCACCTCGCGTTCGCAGAGGCGTCGCAACGCCCTGGGTGTACGCATCCCCCTCCTCGCCGCTGCGGCCATCGGTCACGCGGCGGGTGGGATCAACCGGATGAAATCACCCGGCGTCCTCGGAGCCCTCCGCATCGCGAGAGTCTACGGGAAGCTCCGGCGGATCGGCGGGCAGTCCCTGCTGGACCCGCAGTACCTTGATCAGCTCGTTCACCATGTTCACCGAGTCCGACGACAGCCCAGCCAGGCGGAATGCCGCCATCTGCACCTTGGTGTCGGCCTGCAGCCGCATCAGGTGGATCTGATCGCGCGTGCGTTGGGCGGCCTCATCCTCGAGGAAATAGTGCACGTCCACGCCGAACGCTGCGGAAATGCCCTCCACGGTGCGGAACGACGGCGACTTCGCCTTACCCGAGCGCAGCTGGCTGAGGTACGACTCGCCCAGCCGGAAACCCAACGCCGTCGAGCGCTGCGCTATGGCCTTGGCCGTGAATGCACGCCCGTTCGGGCCGGGAACGGTGCGGAAAAGCTCCTCGAGGCGGCTGGCGAACAGCCCCTGGCCTACCAGAATCTGGTCGCCGTCGAACTCGTCAGGATGCGGCTCGGCTCCAATGGTCTCAGACATGTGCCACCCTCTCTACCTCCGGCACTGGACGCCCCTACCCGGTGTCGCCGGCGGGTCGGTTAACCAGCAGTGTAGCGTAGTTTGCCAGCTGATACATCAACTTTGCCATCAGCGAACGACGAAGACCACGCCAGGTATATTGTGACAATAGGGGTGGCGCACTTATCACGAGAGGTATGCAATTGTCTGGAACGCAGTGCCGTAGGCCTGTGTGCACCCGCATATTTGCAGGTCTCGCCGCCACAGCAGCCACCACCGCAGCGGGTGCGGCGCTCTACAGCGCCCCCGTGTCGGCTGCGCCCGCTCCGTCGATGCAGACGGCGACCAACAGTCCGGTATACCTCACCTCCGGCGCGCCGGAATTGTTCGGCGGGGGCTCCGGCGGCAGCGGTTCCAGCGGCAGCAGCGGCTCCGGCGGCAGCGGTTCCAGCGGCAGCAGCGGCTCCGGCGGCAGCGATTCCAGCGGCAGCAGCGGCTCCGGTAGCAGCGGATCGAGCGACTCGGGCGGATCCAGCAACTCCAGCGGCGCCGGGCACTCGGCCGGCGGCTCTAACAGCCAGGGCGCGCGCGGCGGGCTCCTCGGCCGCGGCGGCCTACTCGGCGCATTGCTCGGTGGCTCACACAGCGGCAACAGCAGTAAGAGCGCAACCAAACCATCTCTGGGGGGCGGCACAGGCACGCCGGGCGGGGGCGGCACACCGGGCGGTGGCGGCACACCAGGCGGGGGCGGGACACCCGCCGGCACGGGCGGCTCGAGTGCCTCCGGATCCACCGACTCGGCGAAAGGCGGCAGCGCCGGCGGCGCCAAGGGTGGCTCCGGCGCACCGGGCAGCATGGGCACACCCATCCGCAACGGTGGAAGCGGCGGGCAGGGCCCCTCGGCCGGCCGTACGAATCGGGACGCCGGCGCCGAACCGGCGGCTCCCAAGCCGGCGGCCCCCAAGCCGGCAACACCGAACGCGAGCGCCCCACAGAGCGGCTCTGGTGCAGGCCCCGGCGCAGGAACAGGCAGCGGCGCCGGAGCCGGTGGCGGAGCGGGCGCAGGAACAGG
>NZ_JARFTP010000063.1 GCF_029167375.1 Tsukamurella sp. 8F | reverse complement strand
GTGTTGGGTGGATGTTTCGTGTGTGGTAAGTCCTCGACCGATTAGTACCGGTCACCTGCACCCCTTGCGGGGCTTCCAGTTCCGGCCTATCAACCCCATCGTCTGTAGGGGGTCTTACCCACTCGTTGGTGGTGAGAAACCTCATCTTGGAACAGGCTTCCCGCTTAGATGCTTTCAGCGGTTATCCCTTCCGAACGTAGCCAACCAGCCGTGCACCTGGCGGTACAACTGGCACACCAGAGGTTCGTCCGTCCCGGTCCTCTCGTACTAGGGACAGCCTTCCTCAAGTTTCTAACGCGCGCGGCGGATAGAGACCGAACTGTCTCACGACGTTCTAAACCCAGCTCGCGTGCCGCTTTAATGGGCGAACAGCCCAACCCTTGGGACCTACTCCAGCCCCAGGATGCGACGAGCCGACATCGAGGTGCCAAACCATCCCGTCGATATGGACTCTTGGGGAAGATCAGCCTGTTATCCCCGGGGTACCTTTTATCCGTTGAGCGACACCGCTTCCACATGCCGGTGCCGGATCACTAGTCCCGACTTTCGTCCCTGCTCGACCCGTCGGTCTCACAGTCAAGCTCCCTTGTACACTTGCACTCGCCACCTGATTGCCAACCAGGCTGAGGGAACCTTTGGGCGCCTCCGTTACATTTTGGGAGGCAACCGCCCCAGTTAAACTACCCACCAGGCACTGTCCCTGAACCAGATCATGGCCCGAGGTTGAGGTGTCCAACACGATCAGAGTGGTATTTCAACAACGACTCCACACCCGCTGGCGCGGATGCTTCACAGTCTCCCACCTATCCTACACAAACCGAACCGAACACCAATACCAAGCTGTAGTGAAGGTCCCGGGGTCTTTTCGTCCTGCCGCGCGTAACGAGCATCTTTACTCGTACTGCAATTTCGCCGAGTCTGTGGTTGAGACAGCAGAGAAGTCGTTACGCCATTCGTGCAGGTCGGAACTTACCCGACAAGGAATTTCGCTACCTTAGGATGGTTATAGTTACCACCGCCGTTTACTGGGGCTTAAATTCTCAGCTTCACCCCCGAGGGGGTTGACCGGTCCTCTTAACCTTCCAGCACCGGGCAGGCGTCAGTCCATATACATCGTCTTACGACTTCGCATGGACCTGTGTTTTTAGTAAACAGTCGCTTCTCTCTGGTCTCTGCGACCACCCCCGGCTCCCACCGCACGGGTGTTCACCGGGTGTGGCCCCCCTTCTCCCGAAGTTACGGGGGCATTTTGCCGAGTTCCTTAACCACAGTTCTCTCGATCGCCTCGGTATTCTCTACCTGACCACCTGTGTCGGTTTGGGGTACGGGCCGTCCCGACTCTCGCTAGAGGCTTTTCTCGGCAGCATAGGATCATGGAGTTCACCGCTACGGCTACGCATCACCTCTCAGGCATCGTGGGATGCGGATTTACCTACACCCCGCCCTACAGGCTTACACCGGCACATCCATCCGCCGGCCCCACTACCTTCCTGCGTCACCCCATCGCTTGACTACTACCAGACGAGGTCCCACGCATCCCCCGACCGCCGCCACCCGAAGGCGACGTACGGCGGGCTCTGGGCGGTTAGTACACCTGTTTCGTCATGGTCGATCCGGGACGGGTACGGGAATATCAACCCGTTGTCCATCGACTACGCCTGTCGGCCTCGCCTTAGGTCCCGACTCACCCTGGGAGGATGAACCTAGCCCAGGAACCCTTGGTCAATCGGCGGACACGTTTCTCACGTGTCATTCGCTACTCATGCCTGCATTCTCACTCGCGACACCTCCACCGGACGGTTCACACCCCGGCTTCTACGGTGACACGACGCTCCCCTACCCACCCGCCACCAGGTGACGGGTGCCGCGGCTTCGGCGGTGTACTTGAGCCCCGCTACATTGTCGGCGCCCAGCCACTAGACCAGTGAGCTATTACGCACTCTTTCAAGGGTGGCTGCTTCTAAGCCAACCTCCTGGTTGTCTTCGCGACCGGACATCCTTTTCCACTTAGTACACGCTTAGGGGCCTTAGCCGGCGATCTGGGCTGTTTCCCTCTCGACTACGAAGCTTATCCCCCGCAGTCTCACTGCCACGCTCTCACCTTGCCGGCATTCGGAGTTTGGCTGACGTCAGTAACCCGGTAAGGCCCATCGGCCATCCAGTAGCTCTACCTCCGGCAAGAAACACGCGACGCTGCACCTAAATGCATTTCGGGGAGAACCAGCTATCACGGAGTTTGATTGGCCTTTCACCCCTACCCACAACTCATCCCCTCAGTTTTCAACCTAAGTGGGTTCGGGCCTCCACAACATCTTACTGCTGCTTCACCCTGGCCATGGGTAGATCACTCCGCTTCGGGTCCAGACCCGGCGACTACAGAAACGCCCTGTTCGGACTCGCTTTCGCTACGGCTACCCCACACGGGTTAACCTCGCCACCGAGCACTGACTCGCAGGCTCATTCTTCAAAAGGCACGCCATCACCCACCCGAAGGCAGGCCCTGACGGATTGTAAGCGCACGGTTTCAGGTACTATTTCACTCCCCTCCCGGGGTACTTTTCACCTTTCCCTCACGGTACTCGTCCGCTATCGGTCGCAAGGAAGTATTCAGGCTTACCGGGTGGTCCCGGCAGATTCACAGCAGATTCCACGAGCCCGCTGCTACTCGGGCATCGACACCAGGAGACACACGGTTTTCGGCTACAGGACTCTCACCCACTCCGGCAGGCCGTTCCAGACCACTTCACCTAACCACACGTTTTCTCACTCCCACCCAGCCGGATAGAACCAGGACGGTCGACCCCACAACCCCACACACACAACCCCTACCCGGTCTCACATGCGCATGGTTTAGCCATCCTCCGCTTTCGCTCGCCACTACTCACGGAATCACAATTGTTTTCTCTTCCTGCGGGTACTGAGATGTTTCACTTCCCCGCGTTCCCTCCACACCACCTATACATTCAGCGGCGGGTGACACCACACAACTGGTGCCGGGTTCCCCCATTCGGACACCCTCGGATCACAGCTCGGTTGACAGCTCCCCGAGGCTTATCGCAGCCTCCCACGTCCTTCATCGGCTCCTCACGCCAAGGCATCCACCGAACGCCCTTACACACTTACAACACACGAAACACACACCCAACCCCACCCCCACACACACACAACACACACACACACAAACAAACACATGAATGAATGCATGAACGCATGCATGAAACAGAGGGGAGGCCGGGCATACGTCCCGCACAAAAATCTCGAACACATTTCGAAACTCGATAACAATCGAAACTCGAAACTCGAAACTCGAAACAAATCGATATTCGATATTCATCGAAAATTGCAGAAACACTGACACACACCCACCGCCACACCCTCACCACCCGCGATCACAGCAGGCGGCGACGGCACAGCATCAGGCATGCATCGATGCTCGCGTCCACTATACAATTCTCAAACAACACACCCCACCCCGCCGCCACCACGCCGGCCGAAACCGCGACCGCAGCACCGCACGAGACAGGAAACCCGAGAAGGACCTGCCCTCTCAGAACCCCAACAGTGTGCCGACGAAACCCACCCCGAAACCGGCCCATCACGAACCGAACCGGGAACAGGCGCCAATGTTCCACCCAAAACTCTTCGTTTCAGAGCAACCCCGCCGGACAACACCCGTGTCCGCCGCGAGGCGATCCAACAACATGCTCCTTAGAAAGGAGGTGATCCAGCCGCACCTTCCGGTACGGCTACCTTGTTACGACTTCGTCCCAATCGCCAATCCCACCTTCGACCACTCCCTCCCACAAACGGGGTTGGGCCATGGGCTTCGGGTGTTACCGACTTTCATGACGTGACGGGCGGTGTGTACAAGGCCCGGGAACGTATTCACCGCAGCGTTGCTGATCTGCGATTACTAGCGACTCCGACTTCATGGGGTCGAGTTGCAGACCCCAATCCGAACTGAGACCAGCTTTCGTGATTGGCTCCACCTCACGGTATCGCAACACTCTGTACTGGCCATTGTAGCATGTGTGAAGCCCTGGACATAAGGGGCATGATGACTTGACGTCATCCCCACCTTCCTCCGAGTTGACCCCGGCAGTCTCTCACGAGTCCCCACCATCACGTGCTGGCAACATGAGACAAGGGTTGCGCTCGTTGCGGGACTTAACCCAACATCTCACGACACGAGCTGACGACAGCCATGCACCACCTGTATAGAAGGCACAAGGCACACCACATCTCTGCAGTAGTCCTCTATATGTCAAACCCAGGTAAGGTTCTTCGCGTTGCATCGAATTAATCCACATGCTCCGCCGCTTGTGCGGGCCCCCGTCAATTCCTTTGAGTTTTAGCCTTGCGGCCGTACTCCCCAGGCGGGGTACTTAATGCGTTAGCTACGGCACGGATCCCGTGGAAGGAAACCCACACCTAGTACCCACCGTTTACGGCGTGGACTACCAGGGTATCTAATCCTGTTCGCTACCCACGCTTTCGCTCCTCAGCGTCAGTTACTGCCCAGAGACCCGCCTTCGCCACCGGTGTTCCTCCTGATATCTGCGCATTCCACCGCTACACCAGGAATTCCAGTCTCCCCTACAGTACTCAAGTCATGCCCGTATCGCCTGCACGCCCGCGGTTGAGCCGCGGGATTTCACAGACGACGCGACAGACCGCCTACGAGCTCTTTACGCCCAGTAATTCCGGACAACGCTCGCACCCTACGTATTACCGCGGCTGCTGGCACGTAGTTGGCCGGTGCTTCTTCTCCCACTACCGTCACCCCGAAAGGCTTCGTCGCAGGTGAAAGAGGTTTACAACCCGAAGGCCGTCATCCCTCACGCGGCGTCGCTGCATCAGGCTTGCGCCCATTGTGCAATATTCCCCACTGCTGCCTCCCGTAGGAGTCTGGGCCGTGTCTCAGTCCCAGTGTGGCCGGTCGCCCTCTCAGGCCGGCTACCCGTCGTCGCCTTGGTAGGCCGTTACCCCACCAACAAGCTGATAGGCCGCGGGCCCATCTCCTGCCGCAAAAGCTTTCCACCACACCCCATGCGAAGCGCAGTCCTATCCGGTATTAGACCCCGTTTCCAAGGCTTATCCCAGAGCAGAAGGCAGATCACCCACGTGTTACTCACCCGTTCGCCACTCGTGTACCCCCGAAAGGGCCTTACCGTTCGACTTGCATGTGTTAAGCACGCCGCCAGCGTTCGTCCTGAGCCAGGATCAAACTCTCCAAGAAAAACACACGAAACACAAAAGCGTTTCAGCGTAATCCAAGAAAAAATCCCGAAAAACACAACGAAAACATGCTGACATGTCCTCAAAAAA
>NZ_JARFTP010000062.1 GCF_029167375.1 Tsukamurella sp. 8F | reverse complement strand
CGTCGCTGCGCGACGCCGTCACCGTCTTCGGCTCGGCGAGGCTGAAGCGGGACTCGCCGGAGTACGCGACCGGCGTGGAGCTGGGCCGGACGCTCGCGGAGGCCGGATACGCGGTGATCACGGGTGGTGGGCCGGGAGCGATGGAGGCTGCGAACCGCGGCGCCAACGAGGCGGGCGGCATGTCCGTCGGGCTCGGCATCGAGCTGCCGTTCGAACAGGGCCTCAACGACTACGTCGATCTGGGCATCGAGTTCCGCTACTTCTTCGTGCGCAAGACGATGTTCGTCAAGTACGCGCAGGCGTTCGTCTGTCTGCCGGGCGGATTCGGAACGCTCGACGAGCTCTTCGAGGCGCTGACGCTGGTGCAGACGGACAAGGTCACCCGGTTCCCGATCATCCTGCTCGGCGAGAAGTACTGGGGCGGGCTGCTGGACTGGATCCGCGGCACGCTCGAAGCCGAGGGCATGATCTCACCGGGCGACATCGACCTGCTGCACGTCGTCGACAGCGCGCAGGAGGCCGTCGATGTGATCACGCGCAGCCACGCAGAGCTGGCGCACCCGCACCACGACGTCGCGGTGGAGCCCCAGTGAGTGAGACGACGACGGCGGTCGCCGTCTTCTGCGCCTCGGGCCCGGTGCCCCAGCCGTATCTCGACCTCGCGTCGGACGTCGGGACCGCGCTCGCCGAAGCGGGACTTACCCTGGTCTCCGGCGGCGGCAACGTCTCCATGATGGGCGCGGTCGCGCGGGCGGCGCGTGCGGCGGGAGGGCACACCGTCGGCGTGATCCCGCGCGCGCTGGTCGAGCGGGAGGTCGCGGACACGGACGCCGACGTGCTGAAGGTCGTCGACACGATGCGCCAGCGCAAGCAGATCATGGACGACACGGCGGATGCGTTCCTCATCCTCCCCGGCGGGGTCGGCACGCTCGAGGAGTTCTTCGAGGCATGGACCGCCGAGTACATCGGCATGCACACCAAGCCGGTCGTGCTGCTGGACTTCGAGGGCTTCTACGCGCCTCTGCTGGACTGGCTCTCGGATCTGCGTGAGCGGGGCTTCGTGTCGGCGCGAGCGTTCGCGACGCTCCGCCGCGTGACGACGGTGCCGGAGGCCCTCGCCGCGTGTGCGCGGGCTTGAGCGGCCCCGGGTAGAATCCGCGCCGTCACGTACCGTTGAGACGTACGTGCGTCACCGCGGTGCAGGCATACGTGCGTCACTCCAGCGGTGACGGCATACATGTCACCAATGGTGACGACGGTAGGAAGGGCGGGCCCGGGACCTTGAGCGAGACGCGGACATTCGGCGTGAAGGACGTGGTGCTGGGCGCGACGGGCCTGCTGCCCGATCTTCCCCTGCTACTCAGGGAGGGCCCCTCGATCCTGCTTCGCAGGCAGGGCAGCCGCGAGACCATCGGATCGGTCTTCCAGAACCGCGCCTCGAAGCACCCCGAGCGCCCGTTCCTCAAGTTCGAGGGCGAGTCCCTCTCGTACGGTGAGGCGAACGCGCGCGTCAACACCTATGCGCGGGTGCTCGCGGACCGCGGCGTGCAGACCGGGGACGTCGTCGGCGTGGTGATGCACAACCACCCCGACATGGCACTGGTGATGCTCGCTGCGGTCAAGCTGGGCGCCGTCGCGGGCCTCGTCAACTACAACCAGCGCGGATCGGTGCTGGCGCACAGCCTGAAGATCCTGGACACGGGCACCATAGTCACCGACGACGAGGGGCACGAGGCCTTCGACTCGCTAGACGCCGCGGACACCCCCGCCGACGGTGTCGTGCTGGCTTTCCGCGATCTGGCGGCCCAGGCAGACGAGGTGTCGGCCGAGGATCCGTCCGCCTCGCGCGACCCCGAGGTCACTGCGACGCTGCCGGCGTCGACGAAGGCCTTCTACGTCTTCACATCCGGCACCACCGGCCTGCCCAAGGCGTCGATCATGACGCACTACCGCTGGCTCAAGGGCATGTCCGGCTTCGGCGCCACCGGGGTGCGCATGCGCGCGGACGACGTCATGTACTGTCCGCTGCCGCTGTACCACAACAACGCGGCGCTGGTCGCGCTAGGATCGGTGCTGGTCAGCGGGGCCACGCTCGCGATCGGGCGGAAGTTCTCCGCGTCTCGGTTCTGGGACGAGGCGAACCTCAACGGCGCCACCATGTTCATCTACATCGGCGAGATCTGCCGGTACCTCCTGGGCCAGCCGCCCAAGCCGACCGACCGGGACAACAGGATCCGCGTCGCCGTCGGTAACGGTATGCGGCCGGAGATCTGGTCGGAGTTCACCGAGCGCTTCGGTATCGCGCGGGTGATGGAGTTCTACGCCGCGAGCGAGACCAACATGGCGTTCGTCAACGTGTTCAATCTCGAGGGGACCGTCGGGCTCTGCCCGCTCCCGCACGCCATCGTCGAGTACGACCTGGACACGGGCGGGCCGCTACGGGGGCCCGACGGCAGGCTGCGCAAGGTGGGGAAGGGGGCCAACGGCCTGCTGCTCACCAAGATCACCAAGAGCGCGCCGTTCGACGGATACACCGACGACGACGCCAGCGAGAAGAAGCTCGTGCGCGACGCCTTCTCGGACGGCGACGTCTGGTTCGACACCGGCGATGTCGTTCTGAACCAGGGCTGGTTCCACATCGCGTTCGTGGACCGCCTGGGCGACACGTTCCGATGGAAGGGCGAGAACGTGGCGACCACCGAGGTGGAGGGGGCGCTCGACGAGTCCGACCAGGTCGAGGGTTCGATCGTGTACGGCGTCGCGATCCCCGGGGCCGATGGCAAGGCGGGCATGGCCGCGGTGAAGCTCGTCGAGGGAGCCGAGTTCGACGGTGCCGCGCTTGCGAAGGTTCTGCGGGACGCGCTTCCCGCCTACGCGATCCCGCTGTACGTGCGGATCGTCCCGTCGCTCGAGGTGACCTCGACCTTCAAGAGCCTCAAGGGCGAGTTGCGCAAGCAGGGCGCCGACGACGTCGGCGACGACCCGCTGTACGCGTTCGTCGGAGGCGCGGACGGCTACGTCCCGGCCTACGATGATTTCGCCGCCGACGTGGCCGCGGCGAAGGTGCCCGACCTGCGTGGCTGAGCCGCCGGGATCCACCCTGTGCGGGCGTCCGGTCCCGACGGACCGGGCGCTGGTCATGGCGATCGTCAACCGCACCCCCGACTCGTTCTACGACCGCGGCTCCTACTTCGCCGACGATGCCGCCATCGCGCGCGTGGGCGCCGCGGTCGCCGAGGGTGCGGACCTCGTCGACGTGGGAGGCGTCAAGGCCGGACCCGGCCAGGAGGTCGACTCGGCCGAGGAGATCCGCCGGACGGTCCCCTTCATCGCGCGGATCCGGGAGGCGCATCCGGACCTGATCATCAGCGTCGACACGTGGCGTGCAGCGGTGGCCGAGGAGGCGGTCGCGGCAGGCGCCGACTTGATCAACGACACCTGGGCGGGCGCCGATCCCGACCTGCCGCGCGTGGCGGCGTCCACGGGCGCGGGCCTCGTCGTCTCGCACACCGGTGGCCAGGAGCCGCGGACCCGCCCGCACCGCGTGCGCTACCCGGACGTGGTGACGCAGGTGCGGGACGCCCTGGTGGCAGGTGCCGACGCGGCCTGGGAGGCCGGCGTACGTGAGGACGGGATCGTCGTGGACCCCACACATGATTTCGGAAAAAACACCCATCACGGACTCGCTCTGTTACGCGGCGTGGACGTTCTCGTTAAGACCGGCTGGCCTGTGCTCATGGCGCTGAGCAACAAGGACTTCATAGGGGAGACTCTGGGTGTCGGCCTGGAAGACAGGGTGGAAGGCACCCTCGCCGCGACGGCACTGGCGGCCCACGAGGGCGCCAGGCTGTTCCGGGTACACGAGGTGGCCGCTACACGCCGGGTGGTGGAGATGGTGGCGTCGATCGACGGTCACCGGCCGCCCTCCCGCGCGGTAAGGGGACTCGCATGACCTACCTGACCCGTACCTTCGAACGACCGCACTGGACCGCGGACTACCTCGTCGCCGCGAAACACGGGCGCACCGTCTCCGTGGTGCTGCCCGCGCTCAACGAGGAGGCGACGGTGGCCGCTGTCGTCGAGTCGATCCGCCCGTTGCTGGGCGGCCTGGTCGACGAGCTCATCGTGCTCGACTCCGGGTCGACGGACCGCACCATGGAGGAGGCCGCGCGGGCGGGAGCCACCGTCATCACGCGCGAGGAGGCACTCCCCGATATCCCGCCCCTGCCCGGCAAGGGCGAGGTGCTGTGGCGTGGTGTCGCGGCGTCGAGCGGTGACCTCATCGCCTTCGTCGATTCCGATCTCATCGACCCGGACCCGGAGTTCGTGCCCAAGTTGCTGGGTCCGCTGCTGCTGTGCGACGACGTCCAGCTGTCCAAGGCGTTCTACCGGAGGCCGCTCAAGTTGGGCGACGCCTGTGACCCGGCCGGTGGCGGACGCGTCACCGAGCTGGTGGCCCGTCCCCTGCTCGCGGCCCTGCGGCCGGAGTTGGCGGCCGTGCTACAGCCGCTCGGCGGCGAGTACGCAGGGACCCGCGAGCTGCTGTCCTCGGTGCCCTTCGCCGCGGGCTACGGCGTCGAGATCGGTTTGCTCATCGACACTTACGATCGATACGGGATGGCGGGGATCGGCCAGGTCGACCTCGGCGTGCGCACGCACCGCAACCGGCCGCTGCACGAACTCGGGGTCATGAGTCGGCAGATCGTGGGCACCATGTTGCGACGTTGCGGACTGCCGGACTCGGGCGCGCCGTTGACCCAGTTCGCGCTCGCGGGCGATCGGTTCCTGCCCGTGGACTCGGAGGTGTCACTCGCCGATCGGCCTCCGATCGACTCCCTGCAGGCGGTCCGACGGGCGAGCTGAGCACGTCAGGCATGATGGCTGCATGGTGATCCTGCTGTACGTGCTCGGCATGGCCGTGGTCGTCGCGGTCCTGTACGGCGTCGTCGTGGTGGCGTTCGGACGCGGTGACGACACACCGCCGCTGCCCGCCGACGCGACACCCACGGTGCTGCCCGCCGAGGACATCACCGCCGCCGATGTGCGGGACCTCCGCTTCACCCAGGTGGTTCGCGGATACAAGCCGGCCGAGGTGGACTGGGCGCTCGAGCGGATGGCGCTCGAGATCGACACGTTGCGCGCACGTCTCTCGGTCGCCCACGCCGGAGCGTCCGCCGAGCGTACGGACGTGCGCCCGCCGGAGTCGGACGAGCCCGGCGATATCCGCGAATAGGTCCGTTCCCGAGCAGTCGCTAGGTGTGCACTGCACTTTTAGTTCTGTGCACGGGCTAGAATCGATCCGGCAGCCGACAGGGGAGACCCGGGACGGCCGGTGAATCTGAAGGGAGCAACGGATGGCGGCGATGAAGCCACGTACGGGGGACGGCCCCCTTGAGGCAACCAAGGAGGGGCGAGGCATCGTGATGCGCGTACCGCTCGAGGGCGGTGGGCGGCTCGTGGTGGAACTGACCGCCGACGAGGCAGCCGCACTCGGCGAGGAGTTGCGCGGCGTCACGGCCTGACGTGACTGCGAATCCAGCATCCCGGCGTGGGGGGGGGGGGGGGGCGGCCCGCCCCGCGCCCGGGGCCCCCCCCC
>NZ_JARFTP010000061.1 GCF_029167375.1 Tsukamurella sp. 8F | reverse complement strand
GGCTTAGGGCTCGGGGGCGTAGCCGGGCAGGGGTCGGGAGGCGCACCGGGACGGGTGCTTAGGGCTGCTGCTGGGGCTTAGTGCTTAGGGCCTACGGGCCGGCTGTGGTTTAGAGGCAGGTATACCCCCTGACCTGCGGGTTTGCGGTGCACGCTACCCCCAGGGGGGTACCCCTACGGGGGTACGCGTCGACCGGTTCCTACTGCGGTCGCGGGGCCGGGTCCGCGTTTTTCCCAGGTTTCAGCTAGACGAACCTACCTTGACCTGCGCATTCGCGCGAAACACCACGTTACGAACGAGCCCGGAAGACGGGCGAACTAAAGGCTTAAGGAGTTAGAGGAGTGTCAGTAACCAAAGTGTGCAGCGGTCTCACGTGCGGCGGTGTAGCCCGCCCGGCGGAGGACTTCTACAAGAACCGTGCACGAGCGGACGGGTTGTCCAGCCAGTGCAAACGGTGCCAGCGGGAGTACACATCCCGCCCGGCAGTGAGAAAGGCAGCTAACGCGAGCACCGCCGCTTGGCAGAAGCGCAACCCCGACAAGCGCGCGGCAACTAATAAGCGCTGGCGGGACGGGGATCCGCTGAACCAACGTCTATTGAACGGTGCTCGGGAGGCGAGGCATCACGGAGGTCTAGCCGACCGGCTGTCTCCTGAGATTCTGAGAGCGTACTGGGAGTCCCACGGTATCGGTGAGGGTGTCTGCTACTACACAGGGGAGCCGCTAGGCGATGACTGGCACCTAGACCATATGACGCCCCTTTCTCGGGGCGGTCACCACGGAGCGGACAACCTAGTCCCGTGTACTCCGTTCGTAAACATGTCCAAAGGCAGACAGACAGCGGAGGAATACCTAGGTGGCTGATACAACCGAATCATCCGCGATTCCACGCGCACCACGCGGGCTAAAGGCCGCTGGAAAGAAGCTCTGGTCGAACACGCTAGAGCAGTACCCGCTAGAGGACGACATGCCGAAACTAGAGCTACTAGAACAAGCGGCTCGGGTAGCGGACATCATCGCAGACCTAGACAGGAAGGCGGCTGATGAACCGACCACAGTCAAAGGGAGTATGGGCCAGTGGGTTATCAACCCGCTAATCAGCGAGTCGCGATTCCAGCGAGGGCTACTCGCCTCTCTGCTGTCCAAGATGAACCTAGGAGGAGAGGGGTAACCGTGGTCCTAGGGAAGACGTACAAGCGCAAGCCTAAGGCTCCTGAGACCCGACCGGACCAGGCGGTATCGAACTACTACCGCTGGCTCCTGACGGCAGGAGACGGGGCTCCTAACGCCCCGACGATCAACAACTACCAGCACTGGAAGGAAACCAATGCCACGACGTAACCGACGCCCCGACGGAGGGGACGGATACCAGAAGTTCTTCGACAAGCTCGCAGAGGAATTGCACCGAGCGCGACTTACCAACCGGAAGGGTAACCGTGGCGATCGCGACAGCGAGTGATGTCCGCACCCTCTGGGGTAAGGATGGTTTGACCACCGAGGAGACAGCGACCGTAGAGCGTCGCCTGTCTCAGCTAGAGCGGGCTATCATCCGCCGGATCCCGGACTTCATCGACAAGTGCGACTCCGACCAGGGCTACCGGGCTGATGCTGTCGATATCGAGGCCGACGCCGTTCTACGGCTGATGCGTAACCCCGATGGTCTGCTCTCCGAGACGGACGGCAGCTACACCTACATGAAGCGTCAGGACGACGATGCTCCTGCCGGCCGGTTGGAGCTGACAGCTGATGAGTGGAAGACTCTCGGGTACGTCCGGTCGTCCGGCCTAGCCGTCATCACACCCGTAGCTGTGATGCCCTCGTGAGTCTGTTGGATAGAGCAGACAGCTACGAACCGTGCACTCTGTACCCGGAGGAAGCGGTTACAGACATCGACGGGAACGTACGTACACGCCCTAGCGCCGTGGGCATTCCGGCTCGGGCTCGGTTCCAGGCTCAAGGACAGTCCGGTACGTCCGCCCGGTTGGCTGAGACCCAATCCACCGGATTCGGGACCGAGCAGGTGTACCGGATGCGGCCTCCCCGCCAGCTCGAGCAGCAGTTCTCGCAGCTCGGAGCACAAGGCGAGATCGAGTGGAGGGGGGAGCGCTGGTCCGTGTTCGGGGACGTGGTGCGGTACAACGGATCCCCGAATACCCGCCATATCGAGCTGACGGTCAGACGTAGGTGACCGTCCTCTGCTAGTGTCTAGACACAGATTCTTGATCCGTCGAGTCTCCTGTCCGGCGTGTCGAAGGCCGTGGAGCAGGGCATGGGCGCGGGCATGCAGGCGGTCTCGGCGCTGGGCTCGGTGTGGCAGGGGCCCGCGGCCACCGCCGCGACGGGGAAGGGCGTGCAGGCCGCCACCGCAGGTGGTCTGGTCGCGGAGCAGGGAGCCGAGATCTCCACATCGGTGGCCGAGGCAGCCGCGGTCGTAGGCGAGGGCGAGGTCGAGTTGCAGGCCGTCATCGACTCGTTCATGTCTGTGGTGGCAGCGGTTGGTCCCGCGCTGTGGCTACCTCCGGGCCAGGCGACGGTGGTGGCCGCGGCCGAGGAACATCTCGACCACGCACTCGAGGTCGTGTCGCGAGTCAAGGCGCAGCTCTCGCAGTTGTCGGGGCAGGTGGGGGTCGCGGGCCGCAAGGTGCCGATCGCGAATCCACCTATGTCGGCGGCCATATCGGCCGCGCAGGCGGCGGCATCCGTCGGGACGGCGGTGGCGTCCGCGAGTACGCAGCTGGTGTCCGGTCTCGGGAAGACGGTCACAGAAGGTGTGTCCTCCGGAGTGAAGACAGCCGTAGGGGCCGCGGCCGCGGCCGGAAAGGCGCTCACCGGTACGTCCGGGCAGGAAGTCGCGGAATCGGCTGCCGGCGAGCGGGTCTCGTCGGGGCCGTCGATGGTATCGCCGGCGAGCGGCGGGCTGGCCGGCTATCCGTCGTCAGAGCTCGGTGGGGCCCGTCCCGGACTCGGGACAGGTTCCGGATCCGTCGGTTCGGGAATCGGTTCGGGCATCGGCGCCGCAGGCCTGGTCGCGGCGCGTGCGGGTGTCGGCGTCCCCGCCCCGACGCTCGTACCGAGTCCTCCTGCGGCGCAACCGGCCCCGCGCGCCGTCGTCGAGGGCGGGGCGCGCACGTTGCCGGCGGACGCGAGTGAGGCCCGCCGTGCCGCGGGCGGCATGCTGCCGCTGGGTGGAGCCGGAGCGCGGCCCGCGCAGGCCGGGGACCACAGCGCGCCCGACTACCTCGTCACGACGGCCAACGGTGAGGGGCTCGTCGGCGCGCTGCCGCCGGCCGGCCCGCAGGTGCTGGGGGACGCGGAGCCTGTTGAGACGCAAGGGCCTTCGATGGACATCGAGCTGCGGCTGTAGTGCCTGTCGGCGTCTTCGAGATCGCCGGGAACCGACGACCGGGCCGGTGCGTCTAATTGATGGAAGTCACTTCGGGGGAGGGTAGGGTCTCATGGCGGTGCATATCGAACCGGCCGGAATGAAAGACGTTGCACGCGAGATCATCCGGATATCGGATACGCTCGAGGACGCGCAGCGCGACGGCGAGAGGTCGCCCGCGGCGCCGGGCCGCGACGAGGTGTCGTCGACGGCGGCCCGCACACTGCGGCGTATGGCGGCCGTGCAGGACCGGACCGCGGGTGCGGCGCTTCGCGAGCTGACCGTCCTGGCGCGCGCCGTGGAGTATCACGCCGGGGCGGTAGAGGAGAGCGACGCGGACTCCGCGGGCGTCGTCACGCGGGCCTGATCGTGGTCGGATTCACCGGGATCGACTGGGACGAGCGCACCACCGACCGTCTGTCGGCGGACCTGATGGGGGGAGCGGGCGCCGCACACCTGCGCTCAGCCGCACGCGACTGGGGCCGGTTGTCGTCTGCGTACGCGACGGCGGCCGTCGACCTCGACCGTGCGCTACATCGCCTCGCCGGAGTCGCGCGCCTCGGGCACTTCGCCGAGCCTGCGGCGCCCGGCATCGTGCGAGGGCGGCAGCGAGTGTCCGGCAGAGGGATGACCGCCGGCAGCGGCGCCGGCGACGAGCGCGGCGGGCCACTCCACCAGTACGCGCGCTGGCTGGCCCGGCACGCGGCGGACCTAGCCGAATGCGCCCGCCGCGCCGAGCGGCAGGCGGACGCGTACGAGGCGGCGGTGAGGGCGATGCCCGGGGCCGCGGAGCTAACAGCACTGCGCGCGGCCCGCGTGGCGGTGGAGGCGACGCCGCTCGGCGACGGTGGGGTGCTCATCGGGGCGATCGGGCGGGTCGAACGCGATGAGCAGGATGCGCACCGACGTGCGGCCGCTGCGATGGTGGACTACGAGCACGCGTCGTCCGGCCTGGCTCATGCCTGGGGCCTGCATGCTCCGCCGCATGCTCGCTCGGCCACGGATCGCTCCAGGACGCGCGGCGAGGGCAGGTCGGTGGCCGCCGGCACGGCGGGCCGTGGTGGGAGCGGGATCGGTTCGTATGGAGGAGGAACCGGCTTCGGGCCTGCACCGCTGCCGGGCTACGCCGCCGCCGCGCTGCGGCGGGAGGAGCCTGCGCGGCGCGTCGCCGCCACCGCTCCCGCAGTACCCGCTGGAACGCCGATGGGCAGGGGGATGCCGCTCGTGCCCGCGATGCTGGGTGCAGGAGCCGCAGCGTCCCGGGCCGTCACCCGCCCGGCCGGCGCCACGCCGTCGGATCCCGGCGAGCCCGAGGCCTTCACCGTTCACACCGCGCCGGATGTCGTCGGGGGCGAAGGATACGGAAGCACGAACGGCGCACCGGATCTCGTGAGTGATGGTGGGTCGTGACCGCTCGGGGCGTGGATACCTACACCGTCGGTCGTGTTTCCGGGCCGGCGGCCGACGAGCTGCCGTCGTCGCTGTGGCTGGCGCCGGGCTCCCGCTCTGCTGCCGGCCCGGCGCGCGAGCCCGATGCAGGCACGCGGAACGCGCTCGCGCTGCTAGCGGCTGCCGAGGTGCGGTTGGAGGTGCGCGTCGCGGACCCGCTCGGCACGCACCTGTGCCTGGGCCGTAGCGGCGAGACGACGGTGCGTGCTGTGCGACGCGGGGCGACCCTCACCGTCGACTTCCCGCACTGCGATGGCACGGCGGTCCGGCTGTACAGGCTCGTCGAGGCGGCCCTTCCGGAGGTGTGGGGCGCGGAACGCTGTGCGACGGCGTGCTTCCCGACGGAGGAGGGAGTCGAGGTGCTGTCATGCGACGACGCCTCGCGAATGGCGGCCGGGCTGCGTTCCCTGGCGGTACCCGCCGCTGCCGCGTCTCGGCTGGCGCACGTGCTGACCCGCGCCGAGACGGCGGTCGAGTGCACGCTCGAGGCGGCAGGCCGGCCGTTGCGATCCACGGTGGCGGTGATCGACGCGCCCGTCGGACGTGTCGTGGCCACCACGGCGCCGGCCGCGGACGGGCGGCTGTGGACCGCAGTGGCGGAGGGATCCGCGCACCGGATAGGGCTCGCACTGAGGCGTGCCTGCGAGGAGCTTCCCGGCGGCGCTTGGCTGCCGTGAGGGGGGACCACGGTCTCAGAGGCCGTGGCTGTTTCATCGACCGACGCCGACCAGTTCGGCGGGGAGGAGTAGGACATGACTACAAGTGCCGAACTCGCGGCGATGGCCGCGAGCGCGTCGGCCCTGAGTGACACGGGCAGCGCGATGAACGGGACGCTCGGCCAGCTGCGCAACGACGTCGAGATGACGCGCTCGGCCTGGGTGGGCCTGGCGCAGATCGCATTCCAGAAGGTCATGGCGGAATGGGATGAGAACTCGATCAAGATGAATACCGCGCTCAACGAGATCGGCGACATGCTCGCCGTCAACACGAAGGACTACCAGGCCCAGGAGGACGACGGCACATCGGCCATAGGTGGGCTCGCGGGGAGCGGCGGGCTGAACATCCCGTCGTTGGCTTGAGGGGAGGAGCGAGAACATGAGTGATCTGATCAAGTACGACTACGAGGCCATTCGTGCGGGTCTGGAGGACATCGGGACCCGCCAGGGGATCCTGCTCGCGCAGGGCGAGGACGTCCGTGGGCAGCAGATCAAGCTCGCCGGGTATTGGGAGGACGAGCAATCGGCCACCAATTACCAGGCGCATCAGGCACGTTGGAATGAGGGATTCGAGAACATCCTCTCGCTTCTCTCGCGCGTGCGCGACGCCGCGGGCGGCGCCGTCGACGGTATGCAGGCGACCAACTCGAGGGTGGCCTCCGGCTGGCACGGCTGAC
>NZ_JARFTP010000060.1 GCF_029167375.1 Tsukamurella sp. 8F | reverse complement strand
AAAAACTAGGCCGAGTCGAAACAGATGAGAGGACTCGTCCTGGTGGATCTCGAGCGAACCTGCTGGCTACGCCCCCGCTGCGAACCACTGGGCCGCAGCCGTCCAGTAGCCCAACTCGCAGATCAGTATCGGTTTACTCAAACAGATGAGAGATTCTCGCGCTACACTTGCATCCATGCGGAGTGTTCCAGGTCGGCTACCTGACTTCCTGTCGAACGGTGTCGTCGGCCTGCTGCGGCCCGACGACCGCGTCTTCGAGGCGATGCTGGATGGTTGGCGAGCGCAAATGCTTGCCCGTGGACTCGGCGTGCCGTTCATCCGATCATCGTGCAGTGTCGTGTCTCGCTTCCAGGAGCACTCCAACGAGTACCCGTGGACGTGGCAGCCTATCCACGTCGATGAGTTCCTTGCTGATCGACGAACCGGCCCCAAAGCCGTCTCCGTGTCGACGCTGCGCGCGAACGCTGGCACGATCAGGGCCTTCTGCTATTACGTCACTGACGAAAGGTACGGGTGGGCTGCGTTCTGCAGCAAAGTATTTCAGGACGTTCCAGCCCAAGTCGTGTTCGACTGGAACACCCCGCGCCACAAGACTGATGACGCCATTCCAGCCGATCGGCGTAGCTTTACTCAAGTCGAGTTACAGAGGTTCTTTGACACGTGCGACGACCTCGTCGACCAGGAGTTCGCCAAAGGCTCGAAGCGCTGGCTCCCGCTGATGCGGGACTCGACTGCCTTCAAGGTGTGCTACGCCTACGGACTGCGGCGTCGGGAGCTTGCGATGCTCGACTACCACGACTTCGGCCCGAACCCGCACGTCGACAAGTACGGCAGCTATGGCGCTGTCCAGGTCCGCCACGCAAAGGGCATGTCGGGCTCGGGACCACGCCGACGCACCGTTCTCACGGTGCCTGAGTTCGACTGGGTGGTAGACCTTCTCGATCATTGGCTCTCGCCGCAAGGACGCGAACAGTTCGCCACAGCGGACCGCTCAGCATCGTTGTGGCCGTCCGAACGTGCCGGCGCCACGGGCATTCGCAACTTTAATCGCACGTTCACCACGGTCCGCGAACTCGCTGGGCTTCCGAGTGAGTTGAAGATGCACTGCCTGCGCCACTCCTATGTCACGCATCTCATCGAAGCCGGATACGACCCGATGTTCGTCCAACAGCAAGTCGGTCACGCCTACTCATCCACCACCGCGCTCTACACCTCGGTCTCGGCAGACTTCAAACAGAAGACCATCCAAAGAATGATCCAGCAACGAATCGTCACACGTGACGAAAAAGACGCAGGGAAGGACACGTGAGCGAGCAACGCCGCATCGGCTACCACTGGAATCTTCGCCAGCGGATGGCTGATCACAACCTCTGGAAGACAACGGAACTCATCCCGCTGCTGAAGTCCCGCGGTATCAACCTGTCGAATGCCCAGGTCCACCGATTGGTGACCGGCACTCCCGAGCGGATCCCTGCCCGCACGTTCGCCGCGTTGTGCGACATCCTTGACTGCACACCCAACGATCTGTTCGAGCCGTACGTGGAGATGCGCGCTGCAGCTACGGCCGACGCACCAGCAAGCCCGGCCGATCTCGGCGTCGGCGATAAACGCTCCGTCGCCCGCCGAATCCGCGTCGTGCGCGGTGGTGATGGCGATGGCGAGACCACGTAAACCTGAGGACCCGCAACGGTGGGAAGTCCCCTGCGGCCGTTGCGGTGAGCACCGGGAACGTGTCGTCACCTGGCAGGGCGTCGGGGTGTGCGGCTATTGTTACCTAGCGGCCAAACGTACCCGGGGCGTCTGCGCTTGCGGTCACGAGGGAGTGTTGCCGGGAATCATCGGCGGCAAACCAGCGTGCCGAACATGCACGGGGGTCAAGCTCAACGTCGACTGCGTTGAGTGCGGTGCCGAAGAAGAACTCTACAAGCAAGGATGCTGTTGGCGCTGTGTTCTGGGGGCGACAGTCGACCGGCTGTTGAAGAATCCAGAAACCGGTGCCATCAACGTGGAGCTAAAGCCCTTTGCGACTGCCCTGAAGTCGATGAAACGAGCGAACAGTGGCTTGACCTGGATCAACCAAGACCATGTCACGGCGTTCCTCACTGACCTTGCCCGCACACCGCTCGTTTCCCACGACGTCATCGACCAACTCCCCTGGTCACGCACCCGAGAGTACGTCCGAGAACTCCTCATCACCCACCAGATCCTGCCGCCCAGAGACGGACTGCTTCACCGGTACATCGACTGGTCGCACGACGCACTCGACAGACTAAACTCGGCGGAGCACCGCGAGATCGCCAACCGCTATATACGCTGGCACCACCTGCGGCAGATGCACTCCATGGAGTCGGTCTCGCACGGGACTTTCTTGCGATCTAAGCAAACCGTTACCGTCACAATAGATTTCCTCAACTGGCTCACCGACCGGGATGTCGCGATCGGCGACCTATCCCAAACGGATCTGGACGCATGGCAAGCCGAAGGCCCGAGCACACGAGAGTTCGCCATCCGCTTCCTTACCTGGGGGATCAAGACCAAACTGGTCGCCGCGGACCTCACGATGACACCTCACCGTCGTGGCACCAGTGCGAAGATGAGCGCTGAGGAGCAGCAGGACGTCGTCGCCAGCATTACGTCAAACCAACCGGCGCTGAACCCGCGCGATCGGGCTGCCGCGATCCTCGTGCTCGTCTTCGGCCAGCAGATCGACCGCGTCGTCAAACTCACCTGGGACCACGCCATAGTCTCAGACGAGCTCGTGACCGTCACGCTGGGCGACATCGCCATAGCCCTGCCGGCCCCGCTCGACGAACCATTCCGCTACCTCGCCGGAGAACGCGACCTTGCGAATACCGCCGCCCACCCGGCCACTAACTGGGTATTTCGCGGCTACGTTCCCGGCCAACACATCAACCCAGGTCACCTACGGACCCGGCTGAAGTCGACATTCGGAACCCGCGCCGCCCGGATCGGCACCCTGCACGAACTCACCAAACTCGCACCCGCCGCGATCCTTGCCGACACTCTCGGCTACTCCCCTGCCACCATCGAGCGACATGCGGTGGCGTCAGCGGCGACATATGCCCAGTACGTATCGACCTATAGGGTTTGCGATGAGTAGGCAAAGTGGGCTTCATCTTGAATCGCCCTGGGATGCAGTCGGCGTGGGGCGGAGATATGGGCCCTCCGCACTCGGTTACACCGCGCGGCGTTGCGGTGAGGTTCCGAAAACGCCTCACGTTCAAGAAGAATTTCTGTGGAAGACTGTCTGCAATGGCGGTTGTTAGGATCGCATGGAGGTTATAAAATGGGAGTAAATCAAATTGACTAGCACGCGGCTGCGTTTCGCTCTCGAACAATTGGCTGGTGGTGACTGGCTCCTTTTTGAGCGTTTCACCTCGGAGTTTTTGGCGCCCGAATTTCCTGCGTTCCGAACCACTGCCACTCCTTCCGGAGACCGCGGTAGGGACGGTGAGATATTCTCGATTAGCGGTGCACCGAATACTGGATTTCAGTTTTCGGTCACCGCTGAATGGAAATCTAAAATCTCCGACACCCTAAAGACGCTAGACAAGAATGGGATCTCCTATCGTAGGATTGTATATTGCACCAACCGGCAAATCGGTGCCGCGGCCGACGATTTAAAGGCCCAGATCTGGGACGACCGGGCGATTTTGCTAGATATTCGAGACAGAGAATGGTTCTGCGAGCGGGAGCTAACGTCAGCCGAGCGAGCTACGGCATCCGAGGAGTTAGCCGAGCAGATCGTTACCCCTATCGTAACCGCTCGGGGCATAGCGTCAGTCACCGGAGCTGCACTCTCGAGTGACGAAGCCCGAGTAGCGCTCGTGCACCTGACTCTGAATGCTAATGACCGTATCGGTGACAGCAATCTCACCAAGACATCGCTAGATGCACTTGTTCAATCAGTACTTGTCGATACTTCCCAGGAGCAACGGCTCGAAGAGGCGCAGATCGTAGAGCGTATGTACGCTCTGCTCCCACATGCAGGGCCGTCCCAGGTGGCAGCGCTCACCCGATCATCGCTCATACGATTGTCTCGCAAAAATGGCCCCGTTAAATCCCACTCCACTCTCGGCGGTTATCACATGAGTCATTCCGCCGCTGAAGCTTGGAAGGATGCTGCAGCATCCTATGTCCTCGACCAGCAGTCACTCGAAGCGGATCTCGCTGCCGCCGCGTATGGGTACGACGGCGCACTCGACGATGATTATGGGAAGCTTCGGTCTGAAGCTCACGAACTCCGAATTGCCCTAGAATCAGTCATGCTCCGAGCCGGCGAGAGCTTCGTGGCCGCCGTGGAGGGTGGTGAACCCGCTTACCTCTCAGCGGAGCAGCTGGAAGAGCAAGTTATCGCTCTCGATCTTCCACTACGACTGCATCCGAAACAGGCTGCCGCCGTAATCCTCGAAGTACTCTCCATGCCTGCCGACCAAACCCGACAACACTTGACGCGAGTCCTGGATGCCTACACTCTGTTCTCCTTTCTCCAGCAGACTCCAGATGTGCAAAAGGCTCTCTCGAGGGTATTTACAAATGCTAAGATATGGCTCGACACGTCAACGGTACTTCCACTCGTTGCGGAAAGTCTCATCGACGACGAGAATAAACGATTGGAAACTGCGCTGCTTTCTGCCGCATCAGATTCTGGGGTCGGTCTCTACGTGACCGACGGCGTCATAGAGGAGCTGCGATACCACATCGAAAAATGTATAAACTACGTTCGCCAATCTCTCCGTGACGGCGAACCACCATTCCTTTACGCCGCGTACATGCTCTCCGGCCGAGATGAGCGCCAGTTCGCCGCGTGGACCGCCGACATTCACGGCAGCGTCCATCCGGATCTAGACATCGAAGATTATCTCTACACGAAGTTTCAGATCGTGCGCAAAGACCTCGCTGAAGTCGCTGCCAAGGCCGACCCGAAACTTCGCGCCGCAGTCACGAAGTTGTTTCAGGAGAAGCATAACCGCTCACACAATAGGCAAGATGGGCGCTTGAGATCGCCTACCATCATCAACAGATTAGTTTCGCACGATGTCGAGAGTGTCGTTGGCGTGATCGAACTGCGCCGTGATTCGCGGCCAGAGCTAGGCTACGAGGCATGGTGGCTCACACTCGACAAGACTGCCTACAGACTCAAGAGATGGCTGTCAGACAATTTGGGTAAAGGCGCGCCCGATACACCGGCCCTGAGCCCCGACTATCTGTCCCAGCTACTACGTCTCGGTCCCTTGCGCCGTTCGCTGAGGAGCGAGGACGCTCAAAACCTTCCCCTCATCATTGACGTCACCCGACTTGAATCGGTTCCGTCAGAACTAATCGAAGTTGCCCGTAACACACGGCTGTCCTTGGAAGGCCTCGATGAGCGTAGGATAAGGCGAGAAGTGCGAGACGCGCTCCACCGAGCGCACACGACGCTCCGCAGCAACCATGACTATGGGAGTGCGGCGCAGTCTTCAGTAGCCCGTAGGCTCACGGCGCAGCGCAACAAGTGAGCAGCACGCCGTCGGAAAGACATCGAGCTTGGGGGCCGTGGCAGTCGTCCTTGCCCCCGCCTTGTTGCGTTATGTAAGAAATCATCATTTTCGACCTCCTCCGCCCCCGATGGCTGGCTCGCTGCCTGCTCCATCGTGTTGCCGACGCAGAGAGGACCATTTAGTTGCTCATAGACTGCCGCGCAACTCGACCTACATCAACACGTCTCGTTACCAGTTAAAGGGGACGGGTTCACACTATAAGCCAAGTGCTACTGGCCTGAGGTCGTTCCATAGTCCATCCTGAACCAGTGAGGGTAGAGAATTTCGAGTCAATAGGTAGTCCGAGGTTTCTTTGAGTGATGGATGTCGCGCTAAGACGGTCTTTATTGTTGGAGTCGAAAGCTTCTTAATACGGCAAAGTGCAACTAATGCGCCGCGTACTAGACCCGTATCGTAGTCCGATTCTGCCAAGCGGACTAGCTTGTCGAGATCAGTCGATTCATGACCTAGTGCGACAAGATTGAACGCAAGCGAGCGTAGGAAAACTGGCTGATTTGCATTCCACGCGATTCCTCGCGCGTAGGTAATCCATTCGGCAGGCGGCTCATGAAGAACCTCAAGCATAACTGCAATCAGCCAGGCTTCCTGGTATTTTTCAAGACCAGGCTCCTCTGGCTTACTCAAGAAGTCGGTGATTGCTGCCTGAACCCGCTTTTCCGAGATGAACGATCGTAAGTAGAAAGCAGAGTCTTTCGATACTTCGCTTAATTCTTCGAGACGTTGGAGAATCTTATCTAGAACGCTTCGGTCGACAAGTTTTCCAAGACGGACAAGTGCGAACTTCGCATGACGCTTCTTCAATGATTTCTCTGTGAATGCATCGTTAAGTATGTTCCGTAGAAGCTTCCGAGACTCGTTAAATCCGTTCCGTAGCGCATAGTCGGCCAACTCAAACGTCTTATCCTCCTTCGACCTAGCCTCGGAGTCAGCAGCCTCAATTCTGGATTTATCTGTTCCCGTCACTATAAGCCCTCGTGACCGGCAGTGAACTTCGAACTTGCGAAGCGCCTCGCGCCCTTTGCGCTCCGAGTCGACAACTATTCGTACATCATCCATGTAGCGGAAGTACTCGTAACCTTCCTCGATCATCTGCTTGTCCACTTTACTGAGATATACGTTGCCTAGAAGGCGGGACGCATCCGGTCCAATCGGCAGCCCGCCCTTAGATGAACGTCGCCACCCCCTGAGGAGATCTCGCAGGGGTTTCATCACATTCTCGGCAACGCCGAGATCTTTGAGGTCCTCGAAGAGAATCTGATGATTTATAGTTTCGAAATAGCTGACAAGATCCGTTGAAACGACCCATCTTCCTGGAGTCGCTTTCTCATCGACCGAGTTGACAAATTCCTGATACTGCTTGAAGGTCGATTTGAAGAACGATCCTGACTTTCTATTGAGGCGTGAACTGAACACGCGATCTGAGAGTGAGTCATCGACCGCAGAAGCGAAGGTAGCGCACAGTGTGTGGTAAGCAAGCCTATCTTCGAAGCTAAGGAGTGCCCCTGCGCGGCTCAATAGCCTACCTTTCGGCACTTCTACGACTTCAAATGGATCGGATACGCCTGTGGCACACTTCGAGAGTGCAGCGGCTATTGAAGCACTTGTATGAGTCCTGAAGTCCTCCCAGTTGAGGACGTCGGGAACCCAAAGGTCCTTTCTGTCTGTTTTCATCAGGAAACGTAAAGCCGCGGCTGCGTCGAAGTCGGCCCTCTGAGGAGTTGAATGTCGACCTACTGCCGGCTTGGGGAGGCGGTCGCCATCGACTATCCAGCGGCCACCAACCCTTTTTCCGGCGAGATCGCCGGAGCCGAGCTGACGACGAATCGTTGCGACTGACTTGCCGGTACGGAGCGCGGCCTCCTCGACAGTGATGCTGTGTTCCATTCAGACTCCTCGTGAGCGGTTCCGCTCACTTTACCGCTCACGGCCAATGGCGGGAAGTAGGTCTGGCCACTTTGTGAGTCTTCGGGTGACACGCCCAGTGGTCGATGCGACTGCGGGAACTCGTCCCACTTCAACACGTCCTGTTACCAGTT
>NZ_JARFTP010000006.1 GCF_029167375.1 Tsukamurella sp. 8F | reverse complement strand
CGGCACTGTGGCGTCTCGACACGACCCGGGGCGAACTGGCCGAGATCGCCGCCGAGGTGGGGTCGGACGTCCCCTTCTGCGTGCAGGGCGGCACCGCTCTCGGAACCGGGCGTGGCGAACGCCTGGTGCCGGTCCTCACGCGCGGCGAGTTCCACTGGACGCTGGCGCTCGCGAAGGAGGGGCTGAGCACGCCGGCCGTCTTCCGCGAACTGGACCGCCTGCGCGAGATCGGCGACCCGCCGCGTGCGTGCGCGCCTGAGGCGCTGTTGCAGGCTCTCGCGGCGGGCGACCCCAATGCGCTCGCGCCGCACCTGACCAACGATCTCCAGGCGGCCGCGCTGTCGCTGCAGCCGGGCCTGCGCCGGACGCTGCGCGCGGGCATCGAGGCCGGCGCCCTCGCAGGTGTCGTGTCTGGATCGGGTCCCACGTGCGCGTTCCTGTGCGCAGATGCGGCATCCGCTGTTGCAGTCGGTTCGGAGATCGCGGGCGCCGGTGTGTGCCGCACGGTACGCGTGGCCTACGGCCCGGCATCCGGCGCCCATCTGACCACAGGGGTAGGAGAGTAGTGGCGAACCTGGTCAACCTCGAGACCGTGAGTAAGAGTTTCGGCGTCGCACCGCTGCTCGACTCGGTATCCCTCGGCGTGCAGACCGGCGAGCGGATCGGTGTCGTCGGCCTCAACGGCGGCGGAAAGACCACGCTGCTGGAGATCCTCGCCGGAATCGAGCCGCCGGACTCGGGACGCGTATCGCGTACCTCAGATCTGCGGATGGCGGTCGTGACGCAGCGGGGCGAGCTGCCGCCGGGCACCGTCGCCGATGTCGTCCTGGGCCCTCTGGGACTGGCGGAGCACGAGTGGGCCGGCGATGCTCGCATACGGGACGTGCTGTCCGGCATAGGGATCGGGTCGGGCCATTTGGCCACCGATGGCGCCCTGGGCCTCGACCGGGATGTGTCGGGGCTGTCCGGGGGCGAGCGGCGGCGCGTCGCGCTCGCGGCCGCGCTGGTGCGCGAGCTGGACCTGCTGATCCTGGACGAGCCGACCAACCACCTGGACGTCGAGGGCGTGCAGTGGCTGGCGAACCACCTTGTGCGGCGGCGCTGTTCGCTCGTGGTCGTGACACACGACAGGTGGTTCCTGGACACCGTGGCGACCCGCACGTGGGAGGTCGTCGGCGGTGCGGTCAACTCGTACGAGGGCGGCTACAACGACTGGGTCTTCGCGCGCGCCGAGCGGGACCGTCAGGCCGACGCGTCCGAGGAGCGGCGCCGCAACCTCGCCCGCAAGGAGCTCGCGTGGCTGCGCCGCGGCGCGCCCGCGCGAACGTCCAAGCCGCGCTACCGGATCGAGTCCGCCGAGGCACTCATCGCCGATGTTCCCGAGCCTCGGGACTCGGTCGCTCTCGCCGCTTTCGCGCAACGGCGCCTGGGCCGTGTGGTCGTCGAACTCGAGGACGTGCGGCTGGAGGCTCCCGACGGCCGGGTCCTGGTCGACGATCTGACGTGGCGGCTTGCGCCGGGCGAGCGTGTGGGGCTGGTCGGAGTCAACGGGTCCGGGAAGACGACGTTGCTGCGGGCCTTGGCGGGTGACGCCCCGCTCTCGTCGGGTAAGCGCGTGCAGGGCCAGACGGTGCGCCTGGGTTGGCTTCGCCAGGAACTCGACGACCTCGACGGCGACATGCGGGTGCTCGCCGCAGTCGAGGAGGTCGCGGGCCGGATCCAGCTGGGGGACAGGGAGGTGTCGGCCGGTCAGCTCGCGGAGCGGCTCGGCTTCACCCCGGCACGGCAGCGCACGCCCGTGCGAGACCTCTCCGGTGGCGAGCGGCGGCGCCTGCAGCTCACGCGGGTGTTGATGGCCGAGCCCAACGTCCTGCTTCTCGACGAGCCCACCAACGATCTGGACATCGACACCCTGCAGCAACTCGAGGACCTGCTCGACTCGTGGGGAGGCACCCTGGTCGTGATCAGCCACGACCGCTACCTCATCGAGCGCATCTGCGACTCGACGTGGGCCCTGTTCGGCGACGGTGTGCTCACCAACCTTCCCGGCGGCATCGAGGAGTATCTGCGCCGCCGCGCGGCGATCGAGGCCGCAGCGCAGGAGGTTCCACCGGCCGCTGCGGCCTCGGTTCGGGACGCCGAGCCGCGTGAGGCGAAGGTGCCGCGCGATGCGAAGGCCGAGCAGCAGGCCCGCAAGGAGATGAACCGGCTGGAGCGCCGGCTGGAGAAGTTCAGCGCCGAGGAGGAGAAGCTGCACGCCGACCTCGCCGCGGCGGCGACGGAACCCGACAAGCTGATCGAACTGGACGGCCGCCTGCGCGAGGTGGTCGATCAGAAGGAGGTCACCGAGAGTCGGTGGCTGGAACTGGCGGAGGAATGGGGCTGAAGTGAGCTACATCGTGACGACCGTCTCCGGTGGGACCGGGCACATCCTGCTCGACCGGCCGAAGGCACTGAACGCCTTGACACAGCAGATGGTCGGCGACATCGACACGGCACTCGAGAGTTGGTCTGACGACGACGCTGTGACCCGCGTCCTCATCACCTCGGCCTCGCCGAAGGCGTACTGCGCGGGTGGCGACATCCGTGTGGTCCGCGACCAGGTCGTCGCCGGCGAGGACTTCACGGCGTTCTTCGGTGCGGAGTACGACATGAACCTCCGCCTCGCCGAGTTCTCCAAACCGGTCATCGCGCTGATCGACGGCGTCGATATGGGTGGCGGAGTGGGGATCTCGGTACACGGTAGCCACCGCGTCGTGTCCGAGAAGGCGCTGTTCGCAATGCCTGAGACGGCGATCGGATTCCTGCCCGACGTAGGTTCGACCCACATCCTGGCGCGCCTGCCGCATCGCGTCGGGCTGCTCATGGGCCTCACGGGCGCCAGGCTGGGCGCGGGCGATGCCCTCGCCGTCGGACTCGCGACGCACTTCTGTCCTAGCGAGCGGATGGCCGAGCTCGCGGAGGCCCTGCTGCGCGGCGACGATCTGGAGGCCGCCCTCGCCGCGGTCGCGGACGAGAAGCCCGCCGCCACACTGCCGTTCGATGAGATCGAGCGGGCGTTCTCCGGTACCGCGCGCGGGGCGATCGCGGCCGTCGAGCGCGCCTCCGGCGCGTGGGCGGAGACCGCGCGCGATCAGCTGAGGGCAGCTTGCCCGACGTCGGTCCTCGCGACCCATGCCGTCGTGACTCAGGCCGCGCGGCGAACGCTGCCGCAGTGTCTCGCGGAGGAGGCCGTGGTGGGGGCCCGCCTCATCCGCCGGCCGGACTTCGCCGAGGGCGTGCGCGCGGTCCTCATCGACAAGGACCGTGACCCGAAGTTCTCGCCCGCAACGATCGCGGACGTGGACGATGCGGAGATAGCCGCGCTGGTCGGCTAGCGCGTGGGCTCGATGTCGAGCGCCTTCGCTGTGCGCGCCTGAGTAGAGGCGGCGAGGTCGGCGTCGTCGTTCAGAGCGGTTCCGAACGTCGGCACCATGGTCCGCAGGGACTCGGCCCAGGAACCCGTGAACCGGTTCGGGAAGCTGCGTTCGAGAACGGAGAGGGCGATCGGCACCGCCGTCGAGGCTCCGGGCGAGGCGCCCAGCAGCCCCGCGAGTGTGCCTCCTGCCGACGAGATCACCTCGGTTCCGAACTGCAGCGCACCCCCGCGCTTCTGGTCGGGCTTGACGATCTGCGCCCGCTGCCCCGCCGCGTACATCTCCCAGTGGTCGTCCCCGACCGACGGAGCGAATTCCTTGAGCTGGCGCAGCTTCTGCTCCGGCGTGGCGGTGAGATCGCCGAGGAGGAGGCCCACCAGGTTGAGGTTGTCGAGACCCATTCGCACGAACGGCACGAAGTTGGCGGGCCGCAGGGTGCGCGGCATGTCCAGCACCGAGCCCTCTTTGAGGAACTTGGGATTCGCGCCAGCGTAGGGCCCGAACAGCACCGACCGCTCGCCGCCGATGACGCGCGCATCGAGGTGCGGCATGGACATCGGGGGCGCGCCGACGGGCGCCTTGCCGTACACCTTGGCATGGTGTCGTTCCACCACGGCCGGATCGGTGGTGCGCAGGAAGTGCCCGCTGATCGGCAGCAGCGAGTAGCCGTGGATCTCCGGTGCGCGCGCAGCCTGTAGCAACTGCAGCGCCCGGCCCCCCGCGCCGACGAACACGAACCGCGCGCGTACCTCGGAGTCCTTGCGTGTGAAGGTGTTCCGGACCGTCAGGCGCCAGCCGCCGCCGTCGGGTCGCAGGCGCGTGATCTCCCGGTTGGTCTGCACGTCACCGTGGTGGGCGAGTAACTGCCGAGTGAGCGAACCGAAGTCCACGTCGGTCCCGGACGGGTCGAATGTCGCTGCGACGGTGTCCGACTCGGCACGCCCGTCGACGATCAGCGGCGCCCATGCGGCGATCTCGTCACGGTCGGTGGAGTAGCGCATCGCCGAGAACAGCGGGGACGTGCGTAGGGCGTCGAAACGCCTGCGCAGGTAGTCGATGTCGTCGGCGCCGCGCACCAGAGTCATGTGCGGGACCTGGTTGATGAACGACGCGTCGGCGAGCTGTCCGTCGGCGAGCAGATAGGACCAGAACTGCCGGCTCTGCTGGAACTGCTCGTTGACCGCGAGTGCCTTGGTGATGTCGATCGACCCGTCGGGTCCCTCGGGCGTGTAGTTGAGCTCGCACAGAGCCGCGTGCCCGGTGCCCGCGTTGTTCCACGCGTCGGAGGACTCCTCCGCGACCTGCGGTAGTCGCTCGAACACGCGGATCGTCCACTCGGGCTCCAGGTTGCGCAGGAAGGCGCCCAGCGTGGCGCTCATGATCCCGCCGCCGATCAGGGCTACATCGACCGTCTCCAGGCTGCTCATGTGCCCACGCTACGCCCGGGGCGCAGCCACGCGGAACGTGATGTGCGCGATTGCACATCACGTCTGGAGTCAGGCCGAGTGCTCCCAGTGGTCGCGTCCGTCCTTGGCCTTCTTGCACACGTACGCAGTGCCGTTGGCTGCCTTACCCTTCGCCCCGTCCGAGCTGCAGAACGCGCCCGGGTACACCGTGCCACTCCTGCCCGCCGCCGTCTTCGCTGCGGAACCCTTCGCTGCCGAGCTCTTCGCCGCCGACGCCGTGTGCTTGGCGGCACTGTGGCTCGTCGACGATCCCTTCCCGCAGCCCGTCGCCAGGGCGGATACCGCGGCCACCGCGCAGATCGCTGCTGCTACTCGCTTCATGCTCGCTCCTCGTCCGTCGTGCGCCGGTTGCGCCGGGGAGCAAGGTAGCCACGTGACGTGACGTGCGTGTTTCGCGGTCCGACAAGGCTCGCCATATCGTGACTGACGTGCATCGTGCCGAACTCGGACGGATGTGCGCCGAGTCCGGATCGCGCGCTTCGGCCGCTCTGCGTCAGTCGGCGGCGGCTACGAGTGGCTCGAGTGTCAGGTCGGGCATCTCCTTCTGGATGTACTGCAGGCGCCACTTGTCGGAGAAGAGGGCGAGCAGGGCACCGTCGGTGCGCTCGAAGACCTCGACGCCGCGTTGCCGGTTCAGCTCGTCGACGCTCGCGGCGTCGGTGCGCCGCGCGACGGAGTAGCCCAGGCGCTCCTGCTGGACGTCGACGTTGAACTCCGTCTTCATGCGCGCTGCCACCACCTCGAACTGCATGGGGCCCACGGCCGCCATGACAGGGGAGGCGTCGCCACGGATGTCGTTGCGCAGCAGCTGGACCACGCCCTCGGTGCCCAGCTGCTCGATGCCCTTGCGGAACTGCTTGTACTTCCCGGCGGTGGTGGCGCGCACGACGGCGAAGTGTTCGGGTGCGAACGACGGGATCGGCGGGAACTGGATCTTCTTGTCCGAGTACAGGGTGTCCCCCGGGGCGAGCGCCGTGGCGTTGACCAGGCCGACGACGTCGCCGGGGAACGCGGTCTCGACGGTCTCGCGTTCGCGGCCCACCACCGTCATCGCATACTTGGTGGCGAAAGGCTTCCCGGTCTGCGCATGCGTCACGACCATGCCGCGTTCGAATTCGCCGGATACGATGCGCATGAACGCCAATCGGTCGCGGTGCGCGGAGTCCATGCCCGCCTGCACCTTGAACACGACCGCGCTGAACGGATCGGTGACCTCTCGCTCGGTGCCGTCCACCCCGGCGCGCTCGTGCGGCGCCGGCGCCAGCTCGACGAGCGCCTCGAGTAGTTGGCGCACACCGAAATTCAGTATCGCCGACGAGAAGATCACCGGCGACGTCTCGCCCGCGAGGAACGACTCCTGATCGTGCACCTGGCCCATCTCGGCCATCAACTCGGTCTCCTCGACCGCCTCGGTCCAGACGTCGCCCTCGCGGCTGGCCGCTGCATCTGGCCCGAGATGCTCCTCCGGGGCGATCTTCGCGCCGCCCGCGGTGCGCGTGAACTTCACGTACTCGCCGCTCCGCGCGTCGCGCAGGCCGCGGAAGTCGCCGGCGATGCCGACGGGCCAGAACAGGGGCGTAGGTGTCAGGCCGATGCGCTCGGCGATCTCGTCCAGCAGCTCGAGCGGCGTGCGGCCCGGGCGGTCCCATTTGTTGATCACGGTGATGACCGGGATGCCGCGGTGCCGGCATACCTGGAAGAGCTTGAGCGTCTGCGGCTCCAGGCCCTTCGCGGCGTCGATGAGCATGACCGCGGCGTCGACGGCCGTCAGCACGCGATACGTGTCCTCTGAGAAGTCTGCGTGACCGGGAGTGTCCACCAGGTTGATGACGGATGCCGCGCTCGCGTTCTCCGGTGCGTAATCGAACTGCAGCGCGGTCGAGCTCACGGAGATGCCGCGTGCCTTCTCCATCTCCATCCAGTCGGACACGGTGGACTTGCGCCCCGCTTTGCCGTGGATCGCGCCCGCCTCGTTGATGACCCGCGCGTGCAGCGCCAACGCCTCGGTCATCGTGGACTTGCCGGCGTCGGGGTGGCTGATGATCGCGAACGTGCGGCGGCGTGCGACCTCGCCGGGGATGGTAGAACTCACGGGTGTCCATCGTACCGGTCGGTCGGCGCGTCGTTCCTGGTCGCCCACCTCCCGAAACCGCGAGTTCTAGCGCCTGAGCTGGTCCACCACGTGATCCGGTGGATCGATGGGGTTGTCGGGGCTCATGTCGACCTCGCCTACGCGGGTGAAGCCCGCCCGCTCCAGGGCACGCCATGAGCGGCGGTTGCCGGCCGCCACCGCGACGATCACCGCGTCGGCATCGAGTTCGCCGAAGGTCAGCAGGCAGAACGCAGAGATCATCTCCGTCCCCATGCCCCTGCCGGTCGCGGACGCCCTGCCGATCAGGTAGTCGATGCCGTAATCGCGCGCACCGGGGGTCACGACCGGTTCGAGCGTTCGCGCCTCGTCGGGGTAGTCCACCCAGCGCTGGCGTTGCAGGAGGCCGAAGGGCACTCCGTCATCGAGGGCGAGCCAGTCCTCGCTCGGCTCGCGTCCGTCCACCGCGGCGGCGAAGTCCGCCTCGACCGTGTCGGGATCGTGGTTCCACCATCGCCGGTTGTGCGGTTCCGCCAGCCAGGCGCTCAGCAGCGGGAAGTCCTCGCGCGTGACCCGGCGGAACGAGATCACCAGGCGTGCACCGTGTTCTGCGCCGTCTCCAGGTCGCCGGAGATCAGCAGCTCCACGGCGTCGGCGGCGCCCGCCACGAGCAGAGGAACCTCTTTGCGCTCGGCCGCGGAAAAGGGCTTGAGTACGTAGTCGGCCGCGTCCATGCGGCCGGGCGGGCGGCCGATCCCCGCGCGGACCCGCAGGTAGTCCTTGGTCCCCAGGTGCTGGGTGAGGGACCGCAGGCCGTTGTGGCCGCCTTCGCCGCCGCCGCGCTTGAGCCGTACCGCTCCGAAGGCGATGTCGAGTTCGTCGTGCACGGCGATCACGTCGGTGGGCGCCACGGAGAAGAACCGGGCAAGGGCGGCCGTCGGCTGACCGGACAGGTTCATGAACGACTGTGGTTTCGCGAGATAGACCGTGCGGCCCGCCAGCCGCGCCGTCGCCACCTCCGCCCCGGACTTCTTGTGCCGGGAGAAGGTGGTGTGGGCGCGGCCGGCGAGCTCGTCGGCGACCCAGAACCCGATGTTGTGACGGGTAGCGGCGTACTTCTCCCCGGGGTTGCCCAGGCCCACCACGATCAGCGGTGCGTCGGTCACGTCGATACCCTTCAGCGGTCGTTACTCGGCGGCGGGCTCGTCCTCGGCGGGAGCCTCGGCGTCGGTGCCCTCGTCGAGGTCGGCTTCGCGGGGCGCCTCGATGACGTTCACGATCAGCGTCTCGGGATCGGAGACGACGGTGGCGCCGGCCGGGACGGTCAGGTCTGCCGCGGTCACCTGCGTGCCCGCTTCCAGGTTGAAGATCGAGTGGACGATCTGCTCGGGGATGTTGAGGGCGTCGGCCTCGACCTCGACGTGGGTCGCCTCCTGGGTGACCAGCGTGCCGCCGGCAGCCTCGTCCTCGAGCACGACCGGCACGTCGACGACGACCTTCTCGCCCTTCTTGATGACCAGCAGGTCGGCATGCTCGATGTAGTCGCGCAGCGGGTGCAGCACGACCTGCTTGACCAGCGCCAGCTGCGACTTGCCCTCGACCTGCAGGTCGAGCACGGCGTTGGTGCCGTCCTTACGCAGGATCGCGGCGAACTCCTGCGAGTGGAGCAGGAAGTGCTGCGGGTCGGTGCCGTGGCCGTAGAGGACGGTCGGCACCTTCCAGTCACGGCGGGCGCGACGCGACGCGCCCTTGCCGAACTCGGTGCGGATCTCCGCGGCGATCTTGTTGGTCTCGGTCATCGTCTGCCTCTCAGGTGGTGCGGGCCCGGCGAATCGGGCGTCCGCACGCGGCAGAGCGCCGGTGGGAATCGCGTCGATAACGGAAGCCGGGTGGCCGCCCTCGCCGAGATATCGCCGACCAGGATAACAAGCAGGTCACGCGACCGCGAAATCGTGCCGCTCAACCTTCTCCTCACGGTCATGTCCAGTTCGCTGGGGATTCGCGGGGCACGAACACGATGGTGCGCGTGAACAGGTCGTTGCTGTGGTCGCCCCACGACGTGGCGGTCCGGTTCGTGGACGCCTGGGGGAACGGGGACATGGACGTCGCCGGCCGGATGCTCGCGCCCGACGTCGTGTATACCCGCACGTCCTGGCGGACGCTGCGTGGCCGCACCGCGGTGTCCCGCCACTTCGTCAAGCGGACGGCCTCCCGCGGGAGACTCGAAGCGGTCCTGCTGCACGCGGCGGCGGACGACGATGGTGTGGTGCTCACCGAGCGGGTGAACGCCCTGACCTACGGCCGGTTCCGCATCCAGTTCTGGGTATGCAGCCGATTCGAGGTACGCGAAGGTCGAATCGCTGTGTGGCAGGACTACTTCGACTACTTCGAGGTCGCCAAGGCGGTGGCGCGGGCGGGTGCGGGCGCAGCGGTGCCGCGCCTGCGCCCCACGTTTCCGCGCCTCGCCGACTAGATCGACGATGCGCCGACCAGAGCCGTGGCGGTGGGATCAGACGTCGGGGACGTCCGTGATCCCACCGGGCTCGAGCTCCACGTCGTCCTCGAGATCGCCCCCGATGGCCGCCTCGGCCTCCACCTGGGTCTCGGTCTCTTCGGCTTTCGCCTCCGCCGCGGTCTCGTCGAGGTCGGCCGGCGCCGCCCCGTCGCTGTTCTCAGACATCGCCGTCCTCCTTCGTTCCTGTGCCCGTGGGCACGCTGCCCTCGGTCACTTCGCGCCCACCCTCGGATGGATGCACGGTCTCCAGTACGAGGCCGTCGTCGTCGGCGTCCACGCGCACGGTGTCTCCGGGACCCACCGTGCCCCTCAGCAGCAGCGACGACAGCCGGTTGTCCAGCTCGCGCTGGACGGTGCGGCGCAACGGTCGCGCGCCGAACTGTGGGTCGAAGCCCGTGTCCGCGAGCCAGTCCTCGGCCCTATCGGTGACGTCGAGCTCTACGTCCTGCGCGCGCAGCAGGTGTCGCGTGCCGTCCAGGATGAGCCCGACTATGTTGCGCAGCTGGGCCTTGTCGAGGCGGTGGAACACCACCGTCTCGTCGATCCGGTTGAGGAACTCGGGCCGGAAGTGCTGGTGCAGCCGGTCCATCACCTTGTCGATCACACCCTGGGGCAGATCGCCGTCGGGCGCGCCCAGGATCAGATCCGAGCCGATGTTGCTGGTGAGGATGACGATGGTGTTCTTGAAGTCGACGGTGCGCCCCTGCGCGTCCGTGACACGACCGTCGTCGAGCAACTGCAACAGGATGTTGAAGACGTCGGGGTGGGCCTTCTCGATCTCGTCGAACAGGATCACCGAATACGGTTGCCGCCGAACCTTGTCCGTGAGCTGACCGGCCTCCTCGTAGCCGACGTATCCGGGGGGCGCACCGACGAGCCGGGAGACGGTGTGCTTCTCCTGGAACTCGCTCATGTCGAAGCGGATGAGGCGGTCCTCGTCACCGAATACCGCTGCCGCGAGCGCCTTCGCGAGCTCGGTCTTGCCGACGCCCGTGGGACCGAGGAACAGGAACGAGCCGATGGGGCGGTTCGGGTCCTTGAGGCCGGCGCGGGCGCGCCGTACGGCCTCGGCGACCGCGACGACGGCCTCCTCCTGCCCGATGACGCGTTGGTGCAGGTCGTCCTCGAGGCGCAGCAGTTTGTCGCGCTCCTCGGCCGTCAGGTCGGCGACCGGGATGCCGGTGCGGCGTGAGATCACCTCGGCGATGTCGACGACGGTGACCTCGGGCTCGACGGTCTTGTCGGCGGACGCGAGCCGCTCCTCGGCGTCGGCGAGCTTCTCCTTCAGCTCGCTCGCCGCCGTGTAGTCCTCGTTCGCGACGGCGCTGTCCTTCTCGCGGTTCAGCCGTGCGATCTCATCCTCGAGCGAGCGGGTGTCCGCGTCAGGAGTCTTGGTGCGCAGCCGGACTCGCGCTCCGGCCTGATCGACGAGGTCGATCGCCTTGTCGGGCATGAACCGGTCCGTCAGGTAGCGGTCCGAGAGTTCCGCCGCCGCGATCAGCGACTCGTCGGAGTACCGCACCTGGTGGTGCTCCTCGTACACGTCGACGAGCCCGCGCAGGATCTCGATGGTGTCCGCTACGGACGGCTCCGCGACCATCACGGGTTGGAACCGGCGCTCGAGCGCCGCGTCCTTCTCGATGTACTTGCGGTACTCGTCGATGGTCGTCGCGCCGATGGCGTGCAGCTCGCCGCGCGCGAGGGCCGGCTTGAGCATGTTGCCTGCGTCCATCGAACCCTCGCCGCCACCGCCGGCACCGATGATGGTGTGCAACTCGTCGATGAACACCACCAGCTCGTCGGAGTGCTCGCGCACCTCGTCCAGCACCTTCGTCAGGCGCTCCTCGAACTCGCCGCGGTACTTGCTGCCCGCGACCATCGAACTGAGATCGAGCGCGAGCACGCGGCGACCGGCGAGGGTCTTGGGCACATCGTCGTTCACGATCCGCTGCGCGAGGCCTTCGACGATGGCGGTCTTGCCGACGCCGGGGTCGCCGATGAGCACCGGGTTGTTCTTGCGGCGGCGCGAGAGGATCTCGATGGTCTGCTCGATCTCTTCGGCCCGACCGACGACGGGGTCCACTTTGCCCGCCCGGGCCTCCGCCGTGAGATCGCGGCCGTACTCGTCGAGTGTGGGTGTCGAGCTCTGCTCCTGCCCGGCCGTGCCGCCGGCCTGGGCGTCGAGTCCGCTGGCCCGCGAGAGCGCCTGCGCCGCTGTGGTATCCGGGTTGTCGGCGATACCGAGGAGGATGTGCTCGGGGCCCACATACGACAGGCCGGCCTGCGCCGCGTGTTGCTGCGCGGCACGCAGCGCCCGCTTCGCGGCCGGGCTCAGCGTGACCTGCCCGTCTCCCCCGGCCACGGCCTGCCCGGCCTGCTTCATCTGCGCGGCGACCTTGTCCGGCTCGAGGCCGAGGCGCGAGATCACGTCCCGCGTCGGCTCGTTCATGGCCGCGGCGTAGAGGAGGGTCTCGGGCGTGATCTCGTTCGATCCCCAGTCCCGGGCCGCGACCTGCGCTTCTGCGATGAGGTTCTTGGCCTGATCGTTGAGCAGGCGGTTCAGGTCCACCCGCTGGACCTGCGGCCGCGCGGGGCCGCCCGAGCCGAAGAACCGATTGAAGATGTCGTCGAATACCCCGTCGAACTCCGTCATCGTCGAACTCCGATCTCGTTGAGCGTCAAGCCGACAGCGCGACGGACGCCTCGGCCGTGTAGGCCAGGAAGGTCAGGGTCTCCTGCAGGTAGAGCTGCACCGACTGGTCGTCGTGCGTCGTGTAGCCGATCTCGACGTCGGTGCCGAGTCGCAGCTCGTAGTCGCCTCCGCGGGTGGTGAGGACGAAGGCGCCGTCGATGGCGGGTGCCCAGATGATATCGCCTCCCACGAGGCGGCTCAGGTGCTCGCGGATCGGATAGCCGTGATCGGAGGTCTCGCTGACCTTGGTGTAGGCGTCGGCCGACAACAGGACGGAGTAGGGGCCGTCGACTCCGGCGAGGCGCAGCTCCGAGAGCGCCTGCGAGACCACATCGGGGTAGCCCTTGGGATCGGAGGGCAGCGTGAGCGGGGTGTTGGAGCTCGACGCGCGGATACCCTCGATGTCCGCGGCCTTGTAGCCCTCGAACACGGCGCGGTCCTCGGCGAACGCCAGGTTCTTCGCGGCCGCCTTGACGGGGTCCCAGTCGGCGTCCTGCGCGCCCCGCTCCACCGAGTCGATCGCCGCTCGGCTCACGGTGAACGGCGCACGCAGCCGGACGAGCGGCTGGGACTCGCGCAAATGGGCGCTCACGCCCGTCCCGGGCTCCGCTGCGTCCAGCAGGCGCCCGGTCCCGACAGCGGCGAGCGCCGGGCCACCGGGTTCGCTGACGTCGACGACGCGGCGACCTGCGATGTGCCGCTTGAACGTTCGTGTCGCCTCCTCCTCGATCTCCGACCATGCGGCCTCGGTTACGGGAGCGAGGGAGCGGTGCAGGTTGTTCATCAGCGGAGTCCTTTCAGGCTGCCTATTGCGAGAGATCCGACGGTGTGGTTCGAAGGCGCCGGCTCCTCTTCGGGCGCGGGTGCGGGCGGGGGAGGAGGGTCGTCTAGGAAGTCGACGGCCGGCGTGAAGAACAGACAGCCGGTCACTGCGGTGGAGAAGTCCAGGATTCGGTCGGTTGTGCCGGGCGGGTCGCCCAGGAACATGTTGCGCAGCATCTGTTCCGTGACCGACGGCGTGCGGCTGTACCCGATGAAGTACGTGCCGAACTCGCCGTCGCCGATCTCGCCGAAGGGCATGTTCGCCCGGAGGATCTGCAACTGCTCGCCGTTCTCGTCGTTGATCACGTTGAGCTTGATGTGTGCGTCCGCTGGCTTGTCCTCGTCCGCCATCTCGATGTCCTCGAGTTTGGACCGGCCGATCACCAGCTCCTGCTGCTCGGTGGTGAGGGAGCGCCACGCCGCCATATCGTGCACGTACTTCTGCACGATCACGTAACTGCCACCGGCGAGCTCGGAGTCCTCGTCGCCGACCCACACGGCCCGGCCCGCGGCCTGCCCCTCGGGGTTCTCCGTGCCGTCCACGAAGCCGAGCAGATCCCGATTGTCGAAGAACCGGAAGCCGTGCACCTCGTCGACCACGGTCACCGCGCCCGCGAGCGATTCGACGATCCGCCACGCCAGTTCGAAGCACGCGTCCATCGCCCCGGCGCGGATGTGCAGCAGGATGTCGCCCGGTGTAGACGGTGCGTGTTGCGGCCCTTTCAGCTCTACGAACGGGTGCAGCTCCGCCGGCCTGGGACCGGAGAACAACCGGTCCCAGGCGGCGGAGCCGAACGACGCGACCAGCGACAGATCCTTGTCGGGATAACGGAATCCGACGGATCGCACCAGGCCGGTCAGGTTACCGACGGCCTCGTTGACAGCGTCCTCGCCGCCCTCGTCGACGGTCAGCACCAAGAAGACCGCGGCGTTGGACAAAGGGTTGAGGATCGGCTGAGGCTGGACCACAGTCGTCACCGTACCTTCCGTATGCCAGGTGTGTCGTGGCCGAGATTCCAAGAATACGCCGCACCCTATTCGGCGCCGGGGCTCGCCTTGCCGTCGGCTGTGTAGGACGCGGCCCCGGTACCCGCGAGAGCGCCACCCGCCACGATGAGGTACTCGTCCCGGATGGGTTGGGAAGCGAAGTAGTCCTCCAGTATCTCGCGTGTGCCGGCCGCGTATCGCGCCTGCGCCGAGAGCGTCGAACCGGACACGTGCGGCGTCATGGCCTCGTGCGGCATCGTGCGCCACGGGTGGTCCGGCGCCGGCGGCTGCGGGAACCAGACGTCGCCCGCGTAGCCGGCGAGCTGTCCGGTGCGCAGGGCGTCGACGATGTCGTCGCGCACAGTGATCTCGGCGCGTGCGGTGTTGACGATGTAGGAACCGCGCCGCATCGAGTTTATGAGGTTCGCATCGAACAGGTGATAGGTCTGCGGGTGCAACGGTGCGTGGATATCGACCACGTCGACGGAGCTGACCAAGGACTGCACGTCCGGGTGGTACGTGAGGTTCAGCTCCTTCTCCACCTCCTCGGGCAGTCGGCGCGTGTCGAAGTAGTGCAGGTTCACGTCGAACGGGGCGAGGCGGCGCAGGACGGCCTGACCGATCCGCCCTGCCGCGATGATGCCCACGTCGAACCCCTCGAGGTCGTAGGCACGCTCGACGCAGTCCGCGATGTTCCAGCCTCCGTCGACCACCCATTGATGGGACGGTAGGTAGTTGCGTACCAGCGCGAGGATCTGCATGACGGCGTGCTCGGCGACGCTGATGCTGTTGCTGTACGTCACCTCGGCCACCGTGATGCCGGCCTTGATCGCGGCGTCCAGATCCACGTGATCCGAGCCGATGCCGGCCGTCAGCGCCAGCTTCAGCTCGGGGGCCTTCGCAATTCGCTCCGCGCTGAGGTATGCGGGCCAGAATGGTTGGGAGATAACCACTTCGGCGTCGGGCAGGTGCTTCTCGAACTCGGAATCGGGCCCGTCCTTGTCGGACGTGACCACCAGCTCGTGGCCCGCGGCCTCGAGGTATTCGCGGAGCCCGAGCTCGCCCGAGACGCACCCGAGCAGCTGGCCGGGTGTGAAGCCGAGCGCGTCCGGATCCGGCACCGTCTGGCCCCCCGGGTACCCGGTGATGCTGGGGATCGAGTCCCGGGCGTACACCGGCGGGTAGCCGGTGACGGGGTCCGGGTAGAGCACGCACAGGATCTTCGCCATCAGATTCTCCTAGATCGGTCATTGATCTCGAGGCGGTCGCTACGGCCGCCGAACACCTTGTCTCCAAGGTGATTCCAGTGTCGAACGGGTACGCCGCGAAGTCCAAGACCCGGTTCCGAACAGCTGATAGGCGCTACCGATCACCGCCGGTGGCGGCGGTTCGACGCCGCGTCGTGGCGCCGCGAATGGGGGTCGACGCGCGGTCGCGGGTCGCGCGCCACCCGCGGCACCGCATAGCGTCGGATGACGAAGACACCGAGAACGGAGACGAATGGTGAACGCACACACGCGCAAGACCTATGAGGCGATCCTCGGCGCCCCCGCGCCCCGCGATCTCGAATGGGACCGCTTCGTCACGCTGTGGAGCGACCTCGCGGACAGCGTGTCGAACGAGTCCGGCGACCGGCTCGCGGTTCAGTACCAAGGCCATCGCGAGGTGTTCCGTCGACCGCACGACGGCAGGGTGTCCATCGAGGACGTCGAGCGCGCTCGGCACCTGCTGAAGTCGCACCCGGAGCCGAAGGGCGTCGGTACGGTGGCCGCCGTCGCGATCGACGCCGAGAAGGCCCGGATCCTGGTGTTCGATCTCGACGCACAGAAGGTCGTCGACCGCAGCGAGACGATCCGCGACACCGACCCGCGGGCGCGCCGGCTACGCACCGTCGAGCGCCGTACCGGACGCGACGACGTCGCGGATCTGACCGGCTACTTCGATGAGCTGGCCGACGCCGTCCGAGCCGATCTCGGCGGCCGGCCGTTCGTGGTGCTCGGGCACGGTCACGGAAAGTCCGATGTGGCCGCGGGATTCGTCGACCGTCTGCGGTCCCATCACGGCGAGCTCGCGCAGGCGGTCGCCGGGGTGGCAGACGTCGACCTCAGTGCTGCGGACGATGGGCGGCTCGAGACGGAGACGGTCGCCGTCCTGCGGCGCTAGCGTTCACCGCGCGCCGGCGCGCTCCGAACGCAGGCTCTCCTGCAGTGCGGTGGCCAGTACCGAGGCGGGCTCGCCCGCGCGGCGCACGAGCGCTACGTCGCCGCCGAGCGGTGCACCGTCGAGTTCCACGATGCGCATGCCCGGCTGGGCGCGGTGCCCGGACAGCCACGCGCGCGGCACGATCGAGGCCCAGTGTCCAGTGTCGACGAGGGCGAGCAGAGTGGCGACGGAGTCACATTCGAGGCGCGGGACCACGGTCAACCCGTGCGGCGAGGCGGCCTCGTCGATCCGATCCCGCCCGCGCATACCCGAGTGCAGGAGACAGAGGGGAAGACCGACGGCGTCGGCCCATGTGAGCGGACCGTCGGGCAGTAGCTCGGCGCTCCCGACGAGGACGTGCCGCTCGCGGTACAGAGGAGTCAGCGTGAGCCCCTCGGTGTCGACACCATCCGTGAACACGACACCGGCCTCGAGTTCGAAGCGCTGTAAGCGCCCGACGATCTCCGCTGAACGCAGACCGGTCTCGACTGTTACCCGCACCAGGGGGTGGAGGGCGCAGAACGGGTCGATCAGCCGGGCGACGCTGATCGTCGCCGCCGGGATCACGCCCAGGCGCAGGTCGCCGGTGAGGCCGGTGCGCAACGCCGTGACCTCGTGCTCGAGGGCGTCGCGATCGGCGAGGATGCGGCGCGCCCACAGGACGAGCCGCTCTCCCTCGGGAGTGAGGCCCTCGAAGCTCGAGCCCCGGCGCACGAGCGGTACGTCGAGCTCGCGCTCGAGCTTGCGGACGGCCTCCGACAGCGCGGGCTGGGACACGTAACAGGCCTGCGCCGCGCGGGCGAAGTGCCGCTCGCGCGCGAGGGCGACGAAGTATTCGAGCTGGCGGAACAGCATTCACCTTTTCTATCACCGCCCTCTACCACCGCCGAAACCCGCACGGCGGGACCGACCAGCGATCTTCGACCTTCGACGAGAGGACACCATGGTGAGCGCACCGACGCGGCCGCCCGCGCGCCCGGATGCGGAGGATCACCGGCACGCGCTGCGTGTCGCGGTGGGACTGCTCCTGCCCGGCGCGGTCCTGCTCGCCGTCGGGCGGCCGGAGCTGATGGTGTACGCGGCTTTCGGGTCGTTCGCCGGCATGTATGGGCGCGGTGAGACGGGCGTACCGCGGCTGCGTCATCAGGGACGGGCCGCGCTGTTCCTCACCGTCGGGGTGGCGTTCGGGGTGGCCCTGTCCGAGCTGTCGGCGCCCGGATGGGTTCTCGTGGTGGTCGAGACTGCCTATGCCACAGTGGGTTCCGTGGCAGCCGACCACCTCCGTCTGCGGCCGGCGGGACCCTTCTTCTTCATCTTCGCGCTAGGTGCTACGGCGACGGTGCCACGCGCCCTGGTGGCTCCCGCCGTCGGCGTCGCGATATGCGCGGCCTCGGCTGCGCTGGCGGTGCTCGTTGGGATGGTCGGCACGCGGGGGCCACGCGGGCCCCGCCCGAGGGAGCCGCGGAGTCTGCCGCCGGGGGCGCGAGTGCATGCCGCACGCTACGCGCTGGCAGTCGGCGTGGGAGGCGGGATCGGTCTGTGCCTAGGCTTCGACCACGCGAACTGGGCCATGGCGGCTGCGGCGGTGCCGCTCGCGGCGATCGACGCGGGACGTCCCTCGGAAGGCGAGGTCAGGCTGGTGCTCACGCGTGCGGTGCACCGCACGGTGGGGACTCTCGCGGGCTTGGCGGTGACGGCCGCGCTACTCGCGCACGGGTTCGGTCCGTCTGCGCTCGCGGGCCTGACGATCTTGCTCGTCTTCCCGACAGAGCTGTTCATGACTCGGCACTACGCGGTGGCGATCGGCTTCTTCACGCCGCTCGTGATGGTGATGACCGAGCTGGTCGACCCGACCCCGCCGCTGCAGCTACTGGGGTATCGCGGGCTCGACACGTTGATCGGCGTAGCGGCGGGTGTCGCGGTGGCGGTTCTTGTGCGTGGACGGCGCTCGGGCGGCTGAGTCGCGGGCCGGGCGCGCCCGTCGCCGCACCATCGGGCGCGGGCACGACGCACGAGACGACGGTCTAGAGGATCTCGTCGACGGCTTCGGTCGGCCGCGCCATCCGCGTGCCCTTCACGGTCACGACGAACGGCCGTTCGATCAGTCGGGGATGCGCGACCATCGCGTCGAGCAGAGCGTCGTCGTCCGCCTCGGCTAGCCCGAGCTCCTTGTATTCGGACTCGCGCGTGCGAACCGCCTGGCGCACCGTCAGCCCGGCGTCCGCGATGAGCCTCGCCAGCTCGTCCCGTGTGGGCGGCGTGCGCAGGTACTCGACGACGGTGACATCCGCCCCGGCCTCCTCGAGCCGCGCGAGCGCCTGGCGCGATTTGGTGCAGCGCGGGTTGTGGTAGATCGTTGCTTCTACGGCCACGGCGTCCGGCCTACGCGTTCCCGTTGAACAGGCTCGTCACGGACCCGTTCTCGAAGACCTCGCGGATCGTGCGGGCGAGCAGAGGCGCGATCGACAGCACGGTCAGGTTCTCGAAGTGCTTCTCGGGTGGGATCGGCAGAGTGTTGGTCGCGATGACCTCGCGGGCGCCGCAGCTCGCGAGCCGCTCGGCGGCGGGATCGGAGAACACACCGTGCGTCGTCGCGATGACGACGTCCTTCGCGCCCGCGTTCTTGAGGACGTCCACGGCACCGGCGATGGTGCCGCCGGTGTCGATCATGTCGTCGATCAGGACGCAGGTACGTCCGGACACGTCGCCGACCACTCGGTTGCTCTTCACCTGGTTCGGCACGTTGGGGTCGCGCGTCTTGTGCACGAAGGCCAGCGGGGCACCATCGAGGGCGTCCGCCCACTTCTCGCCCACCTTGACACGGCCGGCGTCGGGGGACACGACGACCATGTTCTCCGTGCCGTAGTGGGTGCGCACGTAGTCGGCCAGGATCGTCTGGGCGTGCATGTGGTCGACCGGGCCGTCGAAGAAGCCCTGGATCTGATCCGTGTGCAGGTCGACCGTGATGATGCGGTCCGCGCCCGCGGTCTTGAACAGGTCCGCGACCAGGCGCGCCGAGATGGGCTCGCGGCCGCGGTGCTTCTTGTCCTGGCGGGCGTAGGGGTAGAAGGGCAGGACGGCGGTGATCCGCTTCGCCGACCCCCGCTTGAGCGCGTCGATCATGATCAGCGACTCGATCAGCCACTGATTGACGGGGTAAGGCGCGCTCTGCAGGACGAACGCGTCGGAGCCGCGGACCGACTCCTCGAACCGGACGAAGATCTCGCCGTTCGCGAAGTCACGGGCCGTCTGCGGCGTGACCTCCACGCCGAGCTCCTTCGCCACCTGCTCGGACAGCTCCGGGTGCGCACGACCGGCGAACAACATCAGGTTCTTCTGGTTGTCGGTCCAGTTGTTCACTGCTCGTTCATCCTCGCAATCGCGTCGGTGGCTGCGTCCGCGGAAGCCGTCCCGGGCCGCCGACGCACCACCCAGTCCTCGATGTTGCGCTGCTTGCCGGAGGACACCGCCAGGGCTCCGGGCGGCACGTCTTCCTTGAGTACGGTACCTGCCGCCGTGTAGGCACCGTCGCCCACGGTCAGCGGGGCCACGAGCATGGTGTCCGATCCGATGCGGACATGATCGCCGACGACAGTTCGATGCTTGTTCACCCCGTCGTAATTCACGAACACCGTCGCGCACCCGATATTGGTGCCCTGCCCGATCGTCGCGTCCCCGACGTACGACAAGTGCGGGATCTTGCTGCCCTCGCCGACGGAGGCGTTCTTGGTCTCGGCGAACGCGCCGATCTTCCCCTTCGCGCCGAGGTCCGTGCCGGGTCGCAGATAGCTGAACGGGCCGACGATCGCACCCGCTCCGATCACGGACTCGTGCACCTGCGAGCGCACCACGTGCGCCCCGGGGAGGACGTGCGTATCCACCAGCGTCGTGTCCGGGCCGACGACGGCGTCCTCGTCCAACACCGTCGCGCCCTTCAAGTGCGTTCCCGGCTCGACGGTGACGTCCTGCGCGATCCGCACGCCCACCTCGATCCACGTGCTCGCCGGGTCGACGACCGTGACTCCCGCGATCTGGTGCGCATGGACGATGCGCCGGTTCAGCTCGACCCCGAGCTCCGACAGCTGTGCGCGGTCGTTGCATCCAGCGACGAGAAGCGGGTCGTCGCAGTGCAGGCTGCGGACTGTGTGCCCGTCGCGGTTGGCGATCTCGACCACGTCGGTGAGATACAGCTCGGCCTGGCTGTTGCGGGAGGTGAGCTGGGCGAGTGCGGAGCGCAGCTCGGGTGCGGCGAAGGCGTACACACCGGAGTTGACCTCGGTGACGGCCTTCTGTTCGGGCGTCGCGTCGGCCTCCTCGACGATCTCGGTGACGTGCCCGTCCTGGGTGCGCAGCACGCGGCCGTAGCCGCTGGGATCCTGGGCGGTGAAGGACAGCACGGTCACAGCCGCGGCCGGCTCGCGCGTGTGCGCCGCGAGCAGGCCCCCGACGGTGTCGCTGTCCAGCAGGGGCACGTCCGCCGCGGTGACGACGACCGTGCCGTCGAAACCGTCCGGGAGGGCGTCGAGTCCCGCGCGGACCGCGTCGCCCGTGCCGTTGGGCTGCTCCTGCACAGCGATGAGGACGTCCCGGCCGGCGTCCGTCCCGGAGGCCAGCGCGGCCTCGGACACCCGCTCGCGCTCGTGCCCGACGACGACCACCAGGTGATCCGGGGACACGTCGGCGGCCGCGTGGACCACGTGGCCGAGGAGCGTGCGGCCGCCGATGCTGTGCAGCACCTTGGGAGTCTTGGACTTCATCCGGGTACCCGCTCCGGCGGCGAGGATGATCACCGCGGTACCCGTCGTGTCGGCTGGCGTCGTTGTCTCCATCGTGGATAGATCCTACGAGGGACGTGGAACTTCGTGGACCTACCCCGACCGTGGCACAATGCGAGTCGCCTGCGATCCCCCATGGTGTAATCGGCAACACTCGTGATTTTGGTTCATGCATTCCAGGTTCGAGTCCTGGTGGGGGAGCCACGTCCGCGGCCCGGACGCCGGGTCGAGCCGGCCGGCCTCAGCCGAACGAGTAGGTCGAATCGCCGGCGCCTTCGACGGAGCCGGATGTTCCGTCCGAATAGTCGGAGTCGCCGTGGCCGCCGCCCTCGTCGGTGGCGCCCGGGGTGCAGGTCTGCGGGTTCGCGGTCACCTGCCCGCAGATGTCGTCTCGCGCGGGTACGGCGGCGTGCGCGGTCGCGGCGGGAATGACCAGAGCGACGCCGGTGAACGCGGTGGCTGCTATTGCGCGGATTCGTGTGTTCATGAATACGACGATTCTCTCCTTTTCTGTGTATTCGATACCGATTTCTTGGGTGCCTTCGGCCAATTGCTATGAATTGCTTCCCGAAATGCCCGAGCCGGCACCTATTCCGCTTTCGCGCCGGTGTTCCGGCGGTCGTCCGGCGATGGCACCGGGCATGGTGCGCCACGCGTGGCGGTGTCACGGTTGACGCCGGATACTGCGGCGCTCGGCGAAAGTAGTTGGCATGCTGCCGGTTCGAAATGCATGACAGCGGCGCGTCCGCGCTCTGCGATGCGACGCCCGTGGCCTGGTCTCCCGTCGATAGACTCGGGGGATGAGTAACCAACCGCTGCCCTTCAGCAACGGCCTCCCGCTGCGCCGGATGGGGGCGATCCTCGTCCTCGTCATGGCGGTTCTGATCTGGCGGTGGATCGCCGTCCCGAATACCACTTTCCGGGTGCTTTGCGCTGGAGCGATCGTATTCGAGATCCTATTCTTCTGTGGTCTGGTATTCGCCAGCCGCAAGATCAAGAATCAATACGCGACGGCGGAAGCGAAGAGCGCCCGGTCGGGGGAGTCCGACGGCGATGCGGAGGGCGGGGGTCGCGCCCAGGCCGGAGGACGGCCGTGACGGAGCGCCGTAAGCGGATGCCGGCCGCGCAGCGACGCTCGCAGCTTGTCGATATCGCGCGCTCCGTCTTCGCCGAGCGCGGCTACGAAGCGGCGACCGTCGAGGAGATAGCCGCCCGGGCAGAGGTGTCGAAGCCCGTGGTGTACGAGCATTTCGGCGGCAAAGAGGGGCTCTACGCGGTGGTGGTGGATCGCGAGATGGAATCCGTGCTCGACGTGTTCACCCGCGCGATGCTCGAGGACCGCAGCAAGTCGCGCATCGAGCAGATCGCATTGGCGCTGCTCACCTACGTCGACGAGCGGTCCGACGGCTTCCGCATCCTTACCCGGAACAGCTCGGCCGCACACCCCGAGAGCGGATACTCGACGCTGCTGAACGATCTGGTCAGTCAGGTGGAGGTCAATCTGGAGGGGGAGTTCGACCGCCGCGGTCTCGACTCCGAGCTTGCGCCGCTGTACGCACAGGCCCTGGTCGGGATGGTCGCGATGACCGCGCAGTGGTGGCTGGAGGTGCGTGCGCCGTCGAAGGAGGTCGTCGCCGCGCACATCGTCAACCTGTGCTGGTACGGGCTGACGGGGCTCAAGGAGAACCCCGTCGCCATCGAGCTCAGTCAGGTGAGCCGCGACGAATGATCGCGCGCGACTACGGGGCCGTGGTCCCGGCGAAGTTGCCGCCGACCGTGTCGGTGCCGAGGTTCAGGTAGTCCGGCATGGACTCGTGGTCGTCCTGCGTCGAGTTGCTGATGCAGTCGTAGTCGGGGGCCTGGCACGTCTGCTGGCCGGAGCCTGCGGGTGCTGCGTCGGCTGCCGCAGCGGGGATGAGTAATGCGGTGCCGGTAGCTGCAGCAACCGCGAGGAGCGAGATCTTCTTGGGCATGATTCGACGGTGCTCCCGCAGTCTGTGAACAGTATGTCAGCGGGATGTCAAGAGTCGGCAGCGGGCGCAGTCCGGCATCTTTCGCCGTAATCGGACGCGGCCCTCGCTGCTTCGGGGCCACCGGAGTACGAATCGTGTCCGGGGTACCCGCCCGCATACACTGAGGTACGTGCAAAAACCGGGCAGCGAAACCCCACGCCCTCTGAGCGGTCTCGCCGCCGTCGTCGCGTCCGATCCGGGCGTCGCGCAGGTGGTGTCCGACGCCGGTAAGCCGGATCTCGAGATCACGGCGCTGCCCGCGGTCCGGCCGTTCCTGGTCGGAGCCCTCGCCGAGCGTGCGCCCCTGCTGGTCGTGACCGCGAACGGCCGCGAAGCGGACGATCTCACCGCGGAGCTCGCCGAGATCGTCGGCCCCGAGGCACTCGCCCAGTTCCCGTCGTGGGAGACCCTGCCGCACGAGCGGCTCTCGCCGGGCGCCGACACCGTCGGCCGCCGGCTGGCGGTCCTGCGCCGCCTCGCGCATCCCGACGACGACTCCTACGGCCCGCCGCTGCGCGTGGTGGTGGCGACGGTGCGTTCCCTGGTACAGCCCCTCGCACCCGGCCTGGGTGATGCGCCCACGGTGACACTGCGTGAGGGCGTCGAGCTCGACTTCGAAGACCTGATCGAGACACTGGTCGAGCTCGCGTACGCCCGCGTCGACATGGTGGGGAAACGCGGCGAGTTCGCAGTGCGCGGCGGCATCCTGGACGTGTTCCCCACGACCGCCGATCACCCGGTCCGCGCCGAGTTCTTCGGTGACGAGATCACGGAGCTGCGCGCGTTCTCCGTGGCCGACCAGCGCAGCCAGCCCGAGATCGACGCGAGTGTCGTACATGTGCACGCCTGCCGTGAGCTCCTGCTCACCGCCGACGTGCGCGAGCGCGCCCGCGCGCTCATCGCGGAGCACGAGAACGATGCCGCCCTGGTCCAGATGCTCGACAAGCTCGCCGAGGGCATTCCCGTCGAGGGCATGGAGGCGTTGATCCCGGCGCTCGTGCCCGGCGAGCTACAGCTCCTGACGGATCTGCTACCCGGCGGTGCCCATACCCTCCTGCTCGACCCGGAGAAGGTCCGCACGCGCGCAGCGGATCTCGCCAAGACGGGACAGGAGTTCCTCGAGGCGTCGTGGACGGCCGCCGCGCTCGGCGGCGATGCGCCGCTCGACCCGACGGGCATGAACCTCGGTGCGAGCGCCTATCGTTCGCTCGACGAGGTGCATGAATCCGTTGCCGCCGCGGGCCGGCCGTGGTGGACGGTCACGCCGCTCGCATCGGGTCCGGAGACGGATGCCACGCATGTCGTGCTGGACCTGGAACCCGCACCGGCACCGCGGGGTTCGGACGCGGAGGCGATGAAGTTGTTCGCGCGTCTGCGCGCCCACGTCGCGACCGGAGGACGGTCGGTCATCGTCGTCGCCGGATCCGGTACGCGCCGTCGCATCCTGGAGCGCCTGCGTGAATCCGACGTCCCCGCAGCGGAACTCGATTCGGGAGAGGGGCCGCGGGACGGCGTCGTCGGCGTCCTGCGCGGCAGTCTGCAGGCCGGCCTGACGGTGCCCTCGCAGCGGCTCGTGTTGCTCGCGGAGCCGGACCTGACAGGCAACCGGATCGCGGGCGCGGGCGACGGCCGCCGCCTTCCGGCCAAGCGCCGCAACCAGGTCGACCCGCTCGCACTCACCGCGGGCGACCTCGTGGTGCACGACGAGCACGGTATCGGCAGATTCGTCGAGATGATCGAGCGTACCGTCGCCGGCGCGCGCCGCGAGTACCTCGTGCTCGAGTACGCGCCCGGCAAGCGGGGCCAGCCCGGTGACAAGTTGTTCGTCCCGATGGACTCGCTCGATCAACTCTCCCGCTACGTCGGAGGCGAGATGCCGGCGCTCAGCAAGCTCGGCGGCAGCGACTGGCAGAACACCAAGCGCAAGGCGCGCAAGGCCGTCCGCGAGATCGCAGGCGAACTGGTGCAGCTCTACGCGGCCCGCAATGCCGCGCCCGGTCACGCGTTCGGCCCCGACACTCCGTGGCAGCGTGAGATGGAGGACGCGTTCCCGTTCACCGAGACCGTCGACCAGATGACGGTGATCGGCGACGTGAAGTCCGACATGGAGCGCGCGGTGCCGATGGACCGCGTCGTGATCGGCGACGTCGGCTACGGCAAGACCGAGATCGCGGTGCGCGCGGCGTTCAAGGCGGTGCAGGACGGCAAGCAGGTCGCCGTCCTGGTGCCGACGACCCTTCTGGCGGGGCAGCATCTGCAGACCTTCGCCGACCGTATGCAGGGCTTCCCCGTCACGGTCAAGGGCCTGTCGCGCTTCACCGACAGAGCCGAGTCGGACGCGGTGACGTCGGGCATGGCGGACGGGTCCGTCGACATCGTGGTGGGTACGCACCGGCTGTTGCAGACCGGGATCCGTTGGAAGGATCTGGGACTCGTGGTGGTCGACGAGGAGCAGCGGTTCGGCGTGGAACACAAGGAACACATCAAGGCTCTGCGCACGCACGTCGACGTGCTCACCATGTCCGCGACCCCGATACCGCGCACCCTCGAGATGTCGATGGCCGGTATCCGCGAGATGTCCACCATCCTGACTCCGCCGGAGGACCGGCATCCCGTCCTCACCTACGTCGGCGCCTACGACAGCAGACAGGTCGCGGCCGCTGTCCGTCGTGAGCTTCTGCGCGACGGCCAGATCTTCTACGTACACAACCGCGTCAGCTCCATCGACAAGGCGGCGGCACGGCTGCGTGAACTCGTCCCCGAAGCGCGCGTCGTCGTCGCGCACGGCCAGATGGGTGAGGAGCAACTCGAGCAGACGGTGCAGGGCTTCTGGAACCGCGAGTTCGACGTGCTCGTCTGCACCACCATCGTCGAGACGGGCCTGGACATCTCCAATGCGAACACGCTCATCGTCGAACGTGCCGAGAATCTCGGCCTGTCCCAGCTGCACCAGCTGCGCGGTCGCGTCGGACGTTCCCGTGAGCGCGGCTACGCGTACTTCCTGTACGCGCCGGAGAAGCCCCTCACAGAGACCGCGTACGACCGTCTCGCGACCATTGCGCAGAACAACGAACTCGGCGCCGGCATGGCGGTCGCGATGAAGGACCTCGAACTGCGCGGCGCCGGCAACGTGCTCGGCGCCGAGCAGTCCGGCCACGTCGCCGGCGTCGGCTTCGACCTCTACGTCCGGCTCGTGGGCGAGGCGGTCGAGGCGTACCGCGCGGCCGCCGACGGTCGTCCCGTCGCCGTCGACGAGGCTCCCAAGGAGGTCCGCATCGACCTCCCCGTGGACGCGCACATCCCGCCCGACTACGTGACCAGCGACCGGCTCCGCCTGGAGGCGTACCGCAAGCTGGCGGCGGCGCACGACGACGCCGCCGTCGCCGAGGTCCTCACCGAGCTCACCGATCGCTACGGGGTGCCGCCCGTCGAGGTCCTGCGCCTCGCCGCTATCGCGCGGCTGCGCTCGCTGTGCCGCGAGTTCGGTGTCACCGAGCTGACCGTGACCGGTACAAGCCTCCGAATCACACCCCTGGCGCTGCGCGAGTCGCAGCAGATGCGGTTGAAACGCCTGTATCCTGGCGCGACGTTCCGGGCCGCCACAGGGGTGGTCACCTTCCCGCTGCCGCGGGTCGGGAACGGCGGCGTCGGCAGCGAGCGCGTACGCGATGTAGAACTGCTGCAGGTGGTCGCCGACTTCCTGTCCGCGATGGACGGCAAGGCCAAGGGAACCGTCCGGCTCGACGTGCCGCCGGGATACGAGGGGAGTGACCTGACGTGACGGTGATCCGGCTCAACGCAGCGCTGCCGACGCTGCTCCCGGTGGAGGCCCTGCCGCATCTTGGCGGCGCCGTGTACTACACCGAGGAGCTGCCGGTGCGGCTCGCCTGGAACATGCCGGGCGCACAGCCGCTCTTCGGCCCTACGGTCGAGCCGGATGCGGCCGTTCTCACCACCGACGTAGACCATCCCGACGTCGCCGCGCTGCTGCGCGGCGGCCACCGCCTCGTGGCCGCGCCGGCGCCCGCGGGATTGGCGGTTCTGGACACCGTCGCGCTCATCGACCGACTGCGTACCGAGGGGCCGTGGGAGTCCCGGCAGACGCACGCCAGCCTGCTGCGCTTCCTCATCGAGGAGACGTACGAACTGGTCGACGCGGTCCAGCGGCTCGGGGACGCGGCGCCCGGTTCGGCCGCGGCAGCCGCCGCGCAGGACGGGCTGCGCTCCGAGCTCGGCGACCTGCTACTGCAGGTCGTGTTCCAGACCCGGATCGCACAGGACGAACCCGACCATCCGTTCGACGTCGACGACGTCGCGCGCACTCTTACCGAGAAGGTGCGCCGCCGAACCCCGCACCTCGGCTCGGGCGCCACCATCGACGTGGCCACACAGGCAGCCAACTGGGAGCGGCAGAAGGCCGCCGAGCGCGAGCATGACGCCGACCGCGGGGACGAGGCCCCGTCGTGCCTGGACGGCATCGTCGTCGCCCAGCCCGCGTTGGCGCTCGCGCAGAAGGTCTTCGAGCGGCTGCGAACCGCGGGCTTCCCCGCGGAGCTGGTGCCGGACGACGTCCGCAGCCTGCGCATCGATCCCGCCGACGAGTTCGCATTCCCCGAGGTCACGTACCGCACCGCGGTGCTGCGGCTGATGGACCGCGTCCGCTCGGCCGAGCAGCTGATGCAGTCCGGAGTGGCCGAGGACTGGGCGGCCGCGTGGGCGGGCCCCGGCGGTGCGCAAGCCGAGCCTGGAACCTCGCAGGGCGGTTCGGGCGTTGATTCCGGTAACGCCGAGTCCGCCGGCGACGACTCGATGAGCGAGACCGGCGACCCGGACAGTCCGGACGACACCGCGGCCGAACGTACGGACGGCCGCTCGAAGAAGAAGAGTTCGAAGAAGAAGTGACGATGCAGCCTCGGGCCCGGCGTACGCGCGCCGGGCGACACCTCGTTGTCGCGACCTCCGCGGCGCTCGTCGCGGCGCTCGCGGGTTGCGGAGTCATGGGGCCCAGAGTGCAGATCCCGCAGGGCATCCCGCCCGGGCCCGGCAAGCCCGTCCCGTACATCGATGTCAACGGTCCGGGCCGCACCGCCGATCTGCTGAGGACGTGGGCGACTCCGATCAGCGAGTCGACGGGTATCCCGCTTCTCGCGCTCGAGGCATACGGCAACGCCGCCGAGGCGATGCGGCAGAGCAACCCGGGCTGCGGCATCGGGTGGACGACCCTCGCGGGGATCGCTGCGGTCGAGAGCAAGCACGGCACGTACCACGGCGCGAAGATCGCACCCAACGGCGACGTGTCACCGCCGATCCGAGGCGTCCCCCTCGACGGCACCAACGGAAATCGCAAGATCGAGTCGTCGGGCACCGATCCGCACAACCCGAACCCGCAATTCGATACCGCGATGGGGCCGTTCCAGTTCATACCCGAGACGTGGGCGCGCTTCGGCGTCGACGCCAACGGGGACAAGAAGCCGAACCCGGACAACATCGACGACGCCGCGCTCACCGCCGCCCGCTACCTCTGCTATTCCGGCGGCGATCTCACCACAGCCGAGGGCTGGGAGAAGGCTGTCATGGTCTACAACAACTCGATGAGCTACGTCCTCGACGTCCGCGACCGGGCCGCGGCGTACTCGGTGAACGTGCAGCCGTAGCGGCTACGCCCGCTTCTCGCCCTCGTCGGCGGCCTCGGCGGCTGCGAGCGCGTCCTGGCGGCGCTGGGATTCGAGGCGCTCCATCGCGGTGCGGGCGTAGATCATCTGGCTCGTGATGGCCATCTGGCCGCGACCGGAGCCGGAGAACGTGATCAGCCAGTTCAGCACCGTCGACACGCGGTTCTTGTAGCCGACCAGGTATACGAGGTGCAGCAGGAGCCAACCCAGCCAGGCCAGGAAGCCGGACATCTCGATCTTCCCGACCTTCATCACGGCGTCGAACCGCGACACCGTCGCCATGCTGCCCTTGTCGAAGTACTTGAACGGCTTGCGTGTGCGCGGATCGTCCTCGCCGGCCACCGTCTTCTTGATCACGCCGGTCGCATACTTCGCGCCCTGGATGGCGCCCTGGGCCATACCCGGCACACCCTTCACGGCCATCAGATCGCCTACGACGAACACGTTCGGATGGCCCTTGACCGTCAAGTCGGGCTCGACTACCACGCGCCCGGCCCGGTCCACCTCGGTGCCATCGGACTGGTCGGCGACCAGCTTGCCGAGCGGGTTGGCCTGCACGCCGGCGGACCACACCTTGCAGGCGCACTCGATGCGACGCTCGTCGCCGCCGGAGTCCTTGACGGTGATGCCCTGGTAATCGACGTTCGTGACCATGGCGTTGAGCTGGATCTCCACGCCGAGCTTCTCCAGCCGCTCCTGCGCCGCCTTACCGAGCTTGGGTCCCATCGGCGCCAGCACCGCGGGCGCGGCATCCATGAGGATCACCCGGCATTCCGACGGCTTGATGGTGCGGAACGCGCCACGCAGCGTGCGCTCGGCCAGCTCGGCGATCTGCCCGGCGAGCTCGACGCCGGTCGGGCCGGCGCCGATGACGACGAAGGTGAGGCGCCGCTCGCGCTCGGCGGGATCGGTCGTGACCTCGGCGGCCTCGAACGCGCCGAGGATGCGCCCGCGCAGCTCGAGAGCGTCGTCGATCGTCTTCATTCCTGGTGCGTACGTCGCGAACTGGTCGTTGCCGAAGTAGGACTGCTGCGCTCCGGCGGCCACGATCAGGCTGTCGTACTGCAGCACCGTCTCCATGCTCATCAGCTTGGACGTGACTGTCTGGGCCTCGAGGTCGATGGCGGTGACGTCTCCCAGCAATACCTCGGCGTTCTTCTGGTTTCGCAGCACGAGGCGGGTGGTGGGAGCGATCTCGCCCTCGGACAGGATGCCGGTCGCGACCTGGTACAGCAGCGGCTGGAACAGGTGGGTGGTGGTCCGCGACACCATCGTGACCTGCACGTCCGCCTTCTTCAACGACTGCACGGCGGTGAGCCCGCCGAATCCCGAGCCGATGACGACGACACGGTGCTTGTTGGTCGATGCTGAAACGGTCATCGGGTTTCCTTCACTCTCGACAGGGCGCAGACGGCATTGAACATACGTGCCCAACCAGCGGTGGGGTAGGGGATCTGCCGAAACGTCACGTACCGGTCGTCCGCGGTCCACCCCCCGGCGTGCGGTCAGCGGCCGACGAGGGATAGACCGCTGAAGAGATCGATGAGGGGTTGCGGGTACAGGCCGAGCACGACGACGGACGCCGCCCCCAGGACGATCGCGAACCCCGCCCAGCGGCCCACGTCCGGCCGGTCGGGGGCGAACTCCGGTTCCGGGGAGAAGTACATCGTGACGACGACGCGGATGTAGAAGACCGCGGCGACCGCGCTCGCGACCACGCCGATCACGACCAGCCACACGCCACCGTGTTCGGCCGCCGCTGCGAATACGCCGAACTTCGCCGCGAACCCACTGGTGAGCGGGATCCCGGCGAATGCGAGAAGAAACAGAGCCATCGCGGCGGCGAGCCAGGGGCTACGGCGTCCGAGCCCGGCCCACCGGTCCAGGTCGCCGACCTCGCCGCGGGAGTCACGCACGACGGAGGCGATCGCGAACGCGCCGATCGTCGAGAGTGAGTACACGACGAGGTAGAAGCACACGGACTCGATGCCGCGGCTGGTGCCCGCGAAGACGCCGACGAGCAGGAAGCCGCTGTGCGCGATGGCCGAATACGCGAGCAGGCGTTTGACATCCGTCTGGGTCACGGCGGCGACGGAGCCGACGGCGAGCGTCAGCACGGCCACCACCGCGATGACGGGCCGCCAATCGAGCGCCTCGAGGCCGACCATCGTGACGCGGAGCAGCGCCCCGAACGCTGCGACCTTGGTCGCGGCGGCCATGAATGCCGTCACCGGCGTCGGCGCACCCTGGTACACGTCGGGCACCCACGAATGGAACGGCACCGCGCCGACTTTGAACAGGAGTCCTACGCCGATCAGCGCTGCGGCCGCAGTGCCCATCGGTTCGCGCACGACGTGGTCGGTGAGCGACACCGAACCGGTGCCTCCGAACCACAGTGCCACGCCGAACAGCAGCACGGCCGACGAGAAGGCGCCCAGCAGGAAGTACTTCAGCGCCGCCTCCTGGGAGAGCCTGCGCCGCCGCGCAGCGAGTGCGCACATCAGATACAGCGGCAGGGAGAACACCTCGAGGGCAACGAACAGCGTCAGGAGGTCTTGCGCCGACGCGAATGCCATCATGCCGCCGAGCGCGAACATCGTGAGCGGCACGACCTCGGTGTGCGTGAGATCCGCGTCCCGACGCAGCATGAGCGCGAGCGCGGGTAGCGCGGACACCAGCAGGATGCCCTGGATCGCGGCGGCCAGGCCGTCGACGGCGACGGAACCGCCCACCGCAGCGGCAGGCGATCGATGGTCGGTGAGTAGCAGCGCGATGAAGGCCGCGACCACCGCCGCCACCGCCAGTACGGCGTGCGCCGATGCCCGCGCCTTACGGGGGGCGAAGGCCTCCACCAGGATTCCGACGACGGCGGCGCCGAACACGATGAGCATGGGGCTGAGTTGCCCGTAGGCGATGGAGGTGCTCATCGGTGCACCGCCTGCGGCTGCGTGGACGACCCCTGAGTGGACGTCGACACGACGGCCGGGTTGATGACGTCCAGCGCGGGGCGGGGATAGACGCCGAGCACGAAGACGGCGGCGACCAGCGGGACGAGCACGACGAGCTCACGTGGACGCGCATCGGTGACATCGTCCCGAACGGGATCCGGCGGTTCACCCGTGAACATCCGCTGATACACCCACAGCACATACAGTGCCGACAGTACGAGGGCGCTCACTGCGACCACTGCCGCGACGACCCAGCGCTGGTAGGTGCCCACGACCACCATGAGCTCGGATACGAAGGGCCCCAGGCCGGGTAGCGACAGCGTCGCCAGGCCGGCGATCAGGAACACGGCACCGAACCGGGGCGCCAGCTGCCACACGCCGCCGAAGTCGGCGATGCGGCGGCTTCCACGTCTCCCGGCGAGATAGCCCGCGGCGAGGAACAGCGCCGCCGTGGCGACGCCGTGATTCACCATGTACAGCACCGAACCGGCCTGCGCGTCACCGGTTCCTGCGAAGACTCCGAGGATGATGAAGCCGAAGTGGGAGATCGAGGTATAGGCGATCAGCGCCATGACGTCCGTCTGCGCGATCGCCAGGACGGCGCCGTAGACGATCCCGATCACAGCGAGTGCGCCCACCCACGGTGCGAACCTCGCGGACGCGTCCGGGAACAGCGTCAGGCAGTAGCGCAGCATGCCGAACGTGCCGACCTTGTCCACCAGCGCCATCATCAGCACCGCGGTCGGCGGCGTCGACTGTACGGCGGCGCGCGGCAGCCACGAGTGCAGCGGCCACAGCGGCGCTTTCACGGCGAACGCGAACAGGAAGCCGAGGAACATCAGGTCCTGCGCAGCACCGGCGTTCACGCCCGTCGCGAGCGCATGCAGGTCGAACGTGTGCGCCGTCGAGTACAGGCCGACGACCGCCGCGAGCATGACGAGGCCGCCGGCCAGGTTGTAGAGCAGGAACCGCACCGCTGCGCGGGAGCGCTCGGCGTCGGCGGCGCGGGGCTCCTCGGTCTCGTCGCTCGGGGTGCCGCCGAACCCGCTGATGAGGAAGTAGAGGGGGATCAGCATGGCCTCGAAGACGAGGTAGAAGACCAGTACATCGGTGGTGACGAAGGACAGCAGCACCATCGCCTCGGTCGCGAGCGTCAGGGCCGTGTACACCGCTGTGCGACGGCCCTTCTCGGGCGTCGAGGCTAGCAGCAGGATCGGGGTGAGTGCGGCCGTCAAGACCACCAGGACGAGACCGACACCGTCGAGCCCCAGGCGGTAGCCGGCTCCGAAGGCGGGCATCCAACGGTGGGATTCGGTGAACTGCCAACCACCGTCGAACGCGCACGCCAGCCCGACGGAGATCGCGAGCGCCGCCACTGTCGCCACGTAGCCGACGGCGCGCGCCGCACGCGGTACGGCGGCAGCGAGCACCGCACCGACCGCGGGGACAGCCCACACCAGCGTCAGCCACGGCATGCTCATGCGACCCCGATCGCGACGGCGCCGGCGAGCAGCACGATGCCGACCACCATCGTCGCCGCGTACCCGCGGACATAGCCGGTCTGCCAGCGTCGGACGCCGTCCGAGGCGGCGTGCACCGCGACGGGCACGGCGTCGACGGCGCCGCCGATGATCGTGCGGTCCGCGAATGTGAGCGCCGACGTGAGGGCGAGCCCGCCCCGCTCGAAGACGTTGTGGTTCAGAGACTCCTGGTAGAGGTCCGCGCGGGCGGCGGCAGTGAGCGGACCGACACGGGCCGGGGGTGTCTCGGGGACGCTGCGCGTGGCGAGTAGTGCGATCGCGATGCCGACCACGACGGTCACCAGCACGATCGCCGTCACAACCCACGCGGGTGCGACCGCCTCGCCGTGCTCGCCGGGCGAGCCCACGACGGGCGCGAGGAAGTGCTCGAGGCGCCCGCCCAGCATCATGAATGCACCGGCTCCGACGCTGCCCACCGCGAGCACGATCATCGGGAGTGTCATGGAGAACGGCGACTCGTGTGGGTGGACGTCCGGCTCCCAGCGCCGCGCGCCGAAGAAGGTCATCGCCATGACACGCGTCATGTAGAAGGCGGTGATCCCGGCACCCAGGATGGCGGCCGCCGCGAGGACGATGCCCGAGCCTCCTCTCGAATCCATTGCGGCCTCGATGATCCCGTCCTTGGTGAAGTAGCCGGATAGCGGGGGCACTCCGATGATCGCGAGATAACCCAGCCCGAATGTGATCGCGGTGACGGGCATGAACGCCCGCAGGCCGCCGAACCGCCGCATGTCCACACCGTCGTTCATACCGTGCATGACCGATCCCGCACCGAGGAACAGTCCGGCTTTGAAACACCCGTGCGCCAACAGATGTGCGATCGCGAGCGCATATCCTGCCGGGCCGAGCCCCGCCGCGAGGATCATGTATCCGATCTGGCTCATGGTGGAGGCCGCGAGCGCCTTCTTGATGTCGTCCTTGGCGCAGCCGACGATCGCGCCGTACAGCAGTGTCACCGTGCCGACGACGACCACGAAGGCGCGGGCCACGGGCGCCGCCTCGTATACCGGCCCGCACCGCACCACGAGGTAGACGCCGGCCGTGACCATGGTGGCGGCGTGGATGAGCGCGGATACGGGGGTAGGCCCCTCCATAGCATCGCCCAGCCACGATTGCAGCGGCACCTGCGCGGATTTCGCGCAAGCGGCGAGCAGCAACAGGAGCCCGAGGGCGGTGGCGGTGCCGCCTCCCACCTCACCCACGCGTGGCAGGAACTCGCCGAATCGGGTGGTGCCGAACGTCGCCACCACCAGTGCGACGGCGAGTGCGAGCCCCATGTCTCCCACGCGGTTGACGACGAACGCCTTCTTGGCCGCTGTCGCGGCGGACGGCTTGCGCTGCCAGAAGCCGATCAGCAGATAGGACGCGAGACCCACTCCCTCCCAACCGAGGTAGAGCGCTACGAGGTCGTCCGCCAGCACCAGAACCAGCATCGCGGCGAGGAACAGGTTGAGGTACCCGAAGAACCGACGTCGCCCCGGATCGTGGGCCATGTAGCCCACCGAGTACACGTGGATGAGTGTCCCGACGCCGGTGATCAACAGTGCGAAGCAGATCGACAGCTGATCCAGTCGCAGCGCCGGTTCGACGTGGATCCGGGAGCCGGAGAACCACGTGTACGCGACGGACGTGACGCCGCGGGCGCTCCCCGACCGCCCCAGCATCTGGGCGAACGCGACCGCTGCCACGACGAACGACGCCGCGGCCGCGAGCAGGCCGAGCCAGTGACCCCACCGGTCGGTGCGACGCCCGGCGAGCAGCAGGATCGCCGCACCGCACAACGGGATCAGCGGCAGCAGTACGGGAGCGCTCATGTGTAGACCCCTCTCAGTGCCGCATCTCGGCGCCGTCGTCGATCGAGACCGTCTGCCGGGCACGGAAGATCGCGACGATGATCGCCAGCCCCACCACCACCTCGGCGGCAGCGACGACCATCGTGAAGAACGCGAGCACCTGGCCCGTGGCGTCGGCGTGGATGCGGCCGAATGTGACCAGCGCGAGATTGGTCGCGTTGAGCATCAGCTCGACGCACATGAAGACCACGATGGCGTTGCGGCGCAAGAGCACCCCGGCGGCGCCGATCGCGAAGAGCAGCGCGGAGACGTACAAGTAGGCCTCGGGATTCACGTGAGCTCCTTCCTGACCGGCTCCACAGGTCGCCCCGGCTCTCGCGGTGTGAGCGTGCGGTTGACCGAGTCCGGCGCTGGGGCTCCGTCGGGCAGGCGGCCGGGCAGATCGACGGAGTTGCCCAGCGCGTACACGCCCGGGTTGGGGAGCGGGGTCGCGCGGTGACCCTCTCGGAAGCGCAGGATCGAGCGCTCCCGCTGACTCAGTGCAGCAGTGAGCTTCTCGCGGTGCGCGAGCGCCATGGCGCCGACGGTGGCGGTGATGAGGAGCGCGGCCGTCAGCTCGAACGCCCACACGTACCGCACGAACACCAGCTCGGCGAGCGACTCGACGCCTCCCACATCGCGACCTCGCGGCTCCGGGTGCACCGTCGCCCGCGCGATGAGGCCGATCAGCAGCAACCCCAACGCGATACCGACGACAGACGCCGATACACGATGCCCGCGTAGTGCCTCCGTCAAATGCCCCGCACCGTCGGTCTCGTCCTGCGAGACGCCTACCAGCATGACCACGAACAGGAAGAGCATCATCACGGCGCCCGTGTAGACGACTATCTGCACGACGCCGAGGAACATGGCGCCCTGTGCGAGGTACGCGGCGGCGAGCAGGATCATGGTGGCGGCCAGGCACAGTGCGGAGTAGACGGCCTTCGATGCAGCGACCACACCGATCGCGCACGTCACACCGAGCACGGCCACCACCCAGAACACGGCCTGCTCGCCGCCGCTCACGAGTCGACCTCGCCGCGGTAGTAGTCTCCCGCGGTCGTGCCGGGCCGCATCGCGTGCGGCGGCGCCTCCTGTCCATGCTCGAGCGGGGCGAGTAGGTCGTCCTTGTCGTAGATGAGGTCTGAGCGGTTGTCGTCGACCAGCTGGTAATCGTCGGTCATCGTGAGGGCGCGCGTCGGGCAGGCCTCGACGCACAGGCCGCAACCGATGCAGCGGAGATAGTTGATCTGGTACACGCGACCGTAGCGCTCACCGGGGGAGTAGTGCTCACCCCCGGCGTCCGGCGAGGGATTGTCGTCGCCCTCGACGTAGATCGCGTCGGCCGGGCAGGACCACGCGCACAACTCGCAGCCGATGCACTTCTCCAGGCCGTCGGCATACCGGTTGAGCTGATGACGGCCGTGGAACCGCGGCGCGGTCGGCTGTCGCTGCTCCGGATACTGCGTCGTGACCGGTTTGCGGAACATCGTCCCGAGCGTCACGCCGAATCCGGCGAGACCGAGTGGATCCGGCATCGTCATTTCTCCTTTCCGGCCGGGATCGCGCCTACCGCATCGGGCGCGGTGTCGCCGGGCAGGTGTTGACCCGGCAGCGGCGGCACAGGGAATCCCCCGGCCATGGGATCGAACGGGACCGAGAATCGTCCTGGGTCCGGACGCTCAGACGGTTCCTGCTGACGCCGGTGGCGCCACGCCATGATCCCGAGCAGCGCGAGCGTGAACACGAGCGACACGATCGGGGCGATCCACGCGGTGTCGGTCCCGCCCGCGGACAACGTCTCCACCACCCCGGTGACGACTATCCAGAGCAGCGCGGTGGGGATGAGGACCTGCCAGCCGAACCGCATGAACTGGTCGTAGCGCAGGCGGGGCAGCGTGGTACGGAGCAGGATGAAGAAGAACAGGAACGCCCACACCTTGACGACGAACCACAGCACCGGCCACCAGCCGCTGTTGGCGCCCGCCCACAGACTGATCGGGAACGGGGCGCGCCAACCGCCCAGGAACATCGTGGTGGCCAGCGCGGACACCGTTGTCATGTTCACGTACTCGGCGAGCATGAACATCGCGAACTTGAGCGAGCTGTACTCGGTGTGGAAGCCACCGACCAGCTCTCCCTCGGCCTCAGGGAGGTCGAACGGCGCGCGGTTCGTCTCGCCCACCATCGAGACCACGTATACGAGGAACGAGGGGAGGAGCAGTACGATGAACCACCGATGCTGCTGTGCCGCAACGATGCCCGACGTAGACATGGTGCGCGCGTACAGGAAGACCGCTGCGAACGACAGTCCCATCGCGACCTCGTAGCTGATCACCTGCGCGGTCGAGCGCAGTCCGCCGAGCAGCGGGTACGTGGAGCCCGAGCTCCATCCGGCGAGGACGATCCCATACACGCCGATGGACGTCACCGCGAGCACATACAACACCGCGACGGGGAAGTCGGTGAGCTGCAACGGTGTCCGCGTGCCGAACACCGACACCTCAGGGCCGAACGGGATGACCGCGAACGCCAGGAACGCGGGGATCGTCGCGATGATCGGCGCGAGGGTGTAGACGAGGCGGTCCACGCCGGCAGGCGTGATGCCCTCCTTGAGCGCCAGCTTGATGCCGTCCGCCAGCGACTGCAGCGCCCCGAACGGCCCGACGCGGTTCGGGCCGAGCCGGCCCTGCATGCGCGCCATGACCTTCCGCTCGGCGAGGATCGCGACCAGCACCGTGACGACGAGGAAGCCGAAGATGAGGATGCACTTGGCGACGACGAGCCACAGCGGGTCCCGGCCGAATGCGCTGAGATCGGGTTTCACGACGCGCCCCCGTAGTGGATGGCGACTACGTCGCCGGTGGCCGCGGCCAGATGATCGAACACGCTGCTGCCGGGCGAATTCCGCGGCACCCACACGACCCGGTCCGGCATGTCCGTGACCGCGAGTGGGAGCGTGATCGCGCCGTGGTCGGTGCTGACGACGACGGGGCTGCCCTCCACGGCACCGATCTCCGCCGCCGTCGCAGCCGACATCCGTGCCACGGGCGGGCGGGCGGTGGCGGCGAGTTGCCGCTCGCCGTCCTGCATGCGCCCCAGGTCCAGTAGCTGCCGCCAGCTGGCGAGCCGCGCCTGCCCGGCGCCGGCTACCGGGCGGGATCCTGCGGGGCCGGGCTGCCCAGGGCCGGCCGGATCCGTGCGCGCCCGCTGACCACCGCGCGCAGCTGCAGGTTCGGAGCGCCGCACGCCGAGGCGCCGCAGGGCGTCCTGGGCACTGTCGACATCGGCGAAACCGAGATCCGCCCCCATAGCGTTCGCGAGGACCGAGAGCACACGGGCGTCCGACAGCGCGCCCGGGTCCGGCAGCGCCGCGCCGAACGGGCGCTCGCGGCCTTCCCAATCGAGGAACGTGCCGGCCTTCTCGGCGACCGAGGCGACGGGCAGTACGACGTCGGCGCGGTCGGTGACCTCCGACCTGCGCTGCTCGAGAGACACCACGAAACCGGCGACGTCCAGCGCGTGCCGCGTGGCGACGGGGTCGGGCAGGTCGGAGACGTCGACCGCGCCGCACAGCAGCGCATGCACCTCGCCGCGGGTCGCCGCAGCGAGGATCCCGGCGGCGTCGCGCCCCGGGAGCGTGGGAAGGACCGTGCCCCAGAACCGTTCGACGTCTGCACCGTCGTCGGCGCGACGGCCGCCCGGTAGAAGCCCCGGCAGTGCGCCCGCCTCGACCGCGCCGCGGTCGCCCGCGCGGCGCGGGATCCAGGCCAGACGCGCGCCCGTGGAATCGGCGAGCGCGGCGCCGGCCGCGAGGCCCCCGCGCGCCTCGCACAGGCGCTCGCCTACCAGGATCAGCGATCCCGGAGTCAGTCGCCGTGCCAGTGCGGGATCGGCGAGTGCCGAGGCCTCGTCGCCCGGTGGGCACGCCAGCAACTCGCCCGACAGCCGCCCCAATCCGCGGGAGGCGAACGGCGCCACGGAGATCACGCGCGTGCCCTTGCCGACGGCCTTACGCAGCCGCAGGTGCAGGATCGGCGACTCCTCCTCGGGCTCGAGCCCGGCGAGCAGTACCACGGGCGCGCCCTCGACGTCGGCGTAGGTCACGTCCCGCACGCCTGCGACGCGCGTTGTCAGGAACGATTCCTCCTCGGGGGCGGAGGCGCGGCTACGGAAGTCGATATCATTGGTGCCGAGCGCTATTCGTGCGAATGCGGAGTATGCATAGAGATCCTCGACCGATCCGCGTCCGCCCGGCAGCACGCCGGTCGCACCGCGTGCCATACCGTGTGCGGCTGCCGCGACGGCCTCGGGCCAGGACGCCTCCGCGAGTTCGCCGTCGGCACCGCGCACCAGCGGCGTGGTGATCCGCTCCCGGGAGGTCCCGTAGACGAATGCGAAACGTCCCTTGTCGCAGGTCCATTCCTCGTTGACATCGGGATCGTCGCCGGCAAGCCGCCGCAGGACCGCGCCGCGGCGATGGTCGACGCGCAGTGCGCAGCCGCTCGCACAGTGCTCGCATGCGGACGGCGTCGATGTGAGATCGAACGGCCGGGCGCGGAACCGGTATGCGGTGGAGGTGAGTGCGCCCACGGGGCAGATCTGCACCGTGTTGCCGGAGAAGTAGGAGTCGAGTGGCTCGCCCGCAACACCGACCTGTTGCAGCGCACCGCGATCCATCAGCTCCACGAACGGATCGCCGGCGATGTCCTTCGAGAACCGCGTGCACCGCGCACACAGCACACAGCGTTCGCGGTCCAGGATGATCTCGGCGGACAGCGGGATCGGCTTGGGATAGGTGCGCTTGTCGGCCGCGGGGAAGCGCGTCCGATCGCGGCCGGTGGTCATCGCCTGGTTCTGCAGCGGGCACTCGCCGCCCTTATCGCATACCGGGCAGTCGAGCGGGTGGTTGACCAGTAGCAGCTCCATTACTCCACGCTGGGCCTTCGCTGCGGCGTCGGAGGTGAACTGCGTGTGCACGACCATGCCGTCGGTCACCGTCGTCGTGCAGGACGCGAGGGGTTTGCGCTGACCCTCGACATCGACGAGGCACTGCCGGCACGCGCCGGCCGGCGGAAGCAGCGGGTGATCGCAGAACCGTGGGATCGCGATACCCAGTTCCTCGGCGGCGCGGATGACGAGAGTGCCGGGCGCGACGTCGATCGGCGTCCCGTCGATCGTGGCATGGACGGTGGCCGGGGCCTCGGGCGTCGTCGTCATGCGCCACCCCCGGCCGGGACGGGCGCGAATCGGGTCGCGGCGACGGGGTCGAAGGGGCAGCCGCCCTCACGGACATGACGGACGTATTCTTCGCGGAAGTACTTCAGAGACGACATGATCGGGCTCGCCGCGCCGTCGCCGAGGGCGCAGAACGCCTTGCCGAGGATCCCGTCGGCTACCTCGGAGAGCGTGTCGAGATCGCCCTCGGTGCCCTCACCCGCCTCGAGTCGGCGCAGCAGCCGGACGAGCCAGTACGTGCCCTCGCGGCACGGGGTGCATTTGCCGCACGACTCGTGCGCGTAGAACTCCAGCCATCGCGTGACCGCCCGGACCACGCACGTGGTGTCGTCGAATATCTGTAGCGCTTTGGTGCCGAGCATCGATCCCGCTGCGGCCACGCCCTCGTAATCGAGTGGTACGTCCAGGTGTTCGGCGGTGAGCAGGGGTGTCGAGGATCCGCCCGGCGTCCAGAACTTGAGCTCGTGCCCGGGTCGCACGCCGCCCGCGAGCTCCAGCATCTCGCGGAGCGTCACCCCCAGCGGAGCCTCGTATTGCCCCGGACGGGCGACGTGACCGGACACCGAGTACAGCGTGAAACCCGGCGACTTCTCGCTGCCCATCGACCGGAACCAGTCGACGCCGCGGTCGAGCACAGCGGGCACCGAGGCGATGGATTCGACGTTGTTCACGCATGTCGGGGAGGCGTAGAGGCCCGCGACGGCGGGGAACGGCGGCCGCAGACGGGGCTGCCCGCGGCGACCCTCGAGGGAGTCGAGCAGCGCCGTCTCCTCGCCGCAGATATACGCGCCCGCGCCGCCGTGCACCGTCAAGTCCACTGCGAAACCGGTGTCTCCCAGCGGTTCACCGAAGTATCCGGCGGCGTATGCCTCCGCCGCAGCAGCGCGTAGTCGACGCTGCACGCCCAGGACCTCACCGCGTACGTAGATGAATGCGTGGTGGGCGCGGATCGCGTACGAGGCGATGAGAACGCCCTCGAGCAGCGTGTGGGGCGTCGCGAACATCAGCGGCATGTCCTTGCACGTTCCCGGTTCCGATTCGTCGGCGTTCACCACGAGGTAATGCGGTTTGTCCGCACCCGGTTTCGGATCCTCGCCCTCGCGCACCTGCGGGATGAAGCTCCACTTCAGCCCCGTCGGGAACCCCGCGCCGCCGCGGCCCCGCAGCCCAGCGGCCTTGACGGTCTCGATCACCTCGTCCGGCGTCATCGCGAGCGCCTTCTGCAGCCCGCGGTAGCCGCCGGCCTCGCGATAGGCCTCGAGCGTCCACGGCCGGTCCGAGTCCCACTGGGCCGACAGCACCGGCGCCAGCCGTGACAGAGGGCCGCCGCTCGCGCGGGTCATGAGCCGGCCTCGCCTCGCGCGAGCCTCAGGCCGGCCATCGTGGGCTCGCCGCCTGCTCCGGACGCGTCCACGGCGCCGGGCCGCTCGTCGTCGAAACCCGCCAGCAGTCGGGCGGTCTCGCGGAACCCGCATAGCGGGGCGCCTCGGGTCGGCGCGGGCGGCGAGCCCGAGCGTAGGGCATCGACGAGGTCCCGCGCGCGCTGTGGTGTCTGGTCGTCGAAGAACTCCCAGTTGACCATCACGACGGGCGCGTAGTCGCAGGCCGCGTTGCACTCGACATGCTCCACGGTGACCTTGCCGTCCGCGGTCGTGCCGCCGGGTTCGATGCCCAGGTGATCGCATAGGGAGGCGAGGATCTCGTCGCCGCCGAGTACCGCACACAGCGTTGTCGTGCACACGCCCACCAGATACTCGCCGGTCGGCCCACGGCGGTACATCGAGTAGAAGGTCGCGACCGCGGTGACCTCCGCCGCGGTGAGAGCGAGTGTCGAGGCACAGAACTCGATGCCGGCCGGTGTGATGTAGCCATCCTCGGACTGCACCAGGTGCAGCAGCGGGAGTAGCGCCGACCGCGCCTCGGGATAGCGGGCGACGAGTACCGCTGCGTCGGCCGCGAGCCGCGCGGCGACGTCGTCCGGGTACGTCAGGGGCGCTCCGGGCTTGTACAACTGCACCTTCTCCGTCGGCCGTGCGCCCAGCTGCAGATCCACGCTCGTCACCGGTCCACACCTCCCATCACAGGATCGATACTCGCCACCGCGGCGATCACGTCGGAGACCATGCCGCCCTCGCACATCGCCGCCACAGCCTGCAGATTCGTGAACGAGGGATCGCGGAAGTGCACGCGGTAGGGCCGGGTCCCGCCGTCGGACACAGCGTGCACCGCGAGCTCGCCACGCGGGCACTCGATCGAAGTCGTGACCTGGCCGGCGGGAACCCGGAAGCCCTCGGTGACCAGCTTGAAATGGTGGATCAGCGACTCCATATCGGAGCCCATTATCTCGGCGATGTGCTTGCGGGAGTTGCCGATTCCATCGGGTCCGGTCGTGAGATCGGCGGGCCAGCCGAGCTCGGCGCCGTCGACCATCACGGGGCCGGGCTCGAGCCTTCCGAGGCACTGTTCGACGATTCTCAGCGACTCCCACATCTCTCGCACCCGCACCAGATATCTCGCGTAGCAGTCGCATCCGGTCTCGGTGACGACATCGAACTCGTAGTCCTCGTACCCGCAGTAGGGTTCGCTGCGCCGTAGGTCGTGCGGCAGGCCGGTGGACCGCAGGCACGGCCCGGTTATGCCGAGGGCCATCGACCCCGTGAGATCGAGGTAGCCGATGTCCTTGGTGCGACCGATCCAGATCGGGTTGTCGGTCAACAGGTCCGACAACTCACGCAGCTTGGGCGGTAGCGTCCTGAGCAGGTTCTGAACGGCCGGCACGGCTTCGTCGGGCAGGTCCGCAGCGACGCCACCCGGACGCATGTAGGCGTGGTTCATGCGCAGGCCTGTGATGAGCTCGAAGACCTCGAGGATCATCTCGCGCGCTTCGAAGCCGAACAGCATGGGTGATACGGCACCCAGCTCCATTCCCCCGGTGGCGAGGCAGACGAGGTGGCTCGTGATGCGGTTCAGCTCCATGAGCATCACGCGGATGACGTTGGCGCGCTGCGGAACACGATCGGTTATTCCGAGCAGCTTCTCGACCGCGAGGCAGTAGCCGGTCTCGTTGAACAGCGGTGCCAGGTAGTCCATCCGGGTGACGAACGTCGTGCCCTGCGTCCACGTGCGGAACTCGAGGTTCTTCTCGATTCCGGTGTGCAGGAATCCGATTCCGACGCGGGCCTCGGTGACCGTCTCGCCGTCGAGTTCGAGGATGAGGCGCATGACGCCGTGCGTCGATGGGTGCTGCGGTCCCATGTTGACGACGATGCGCTCGTGCCCCGCGGCCTCCTCAGCCAGAGTGTCCCAGTCGTTTCCGACCGCTGTGTAGGTGGTCACGAGTACGACCTCCTCGTATCGGGCGGCGCGATCTGTGCTCCGTGGAACTCGACCCCGATCCCGCCGAGCGGGTAGTCCTTGCGTTGCGGGTGGCCCTCCCAGTCGTCGGGCATCTCGATCCGAGTGAGCGACGGGTGGCCGTCGTAGACGATCCCGAAGAAGTCGTACGTCTCGCGCTCATGCCAGTCGACGGTCGGGTACACGTCGAACAGCGACGGGACGTGCGGATCGGAGTCCGGGCAAGACGTCTCGAGACGAAGCCGGCGGTTGTGCGTGATCGACATCAGGTGCGTGATGGAGCGGAGCTCGGCACCGTCGTCGTCCGGATAGTGCACACCGCTCACGCCCAGGCACAACTCGAACCGGAGATCCGGTTCGTCCCGTAGCCGCCGTGCGACGCCCACGAGGTGGTCGCGCGGCACGCGCAGTGTGACCTCGCCCCGGTACACGACGACGGCCGAGACCCCGTCCGGCCCGGCCGTCTCCGCGAGGCGTGCCAGCACACCGTCGTAACCGGGCGGGAGGGGCTCGGACCCGGGCCCCGGCAGGGCGACGGGGCGCCGCAGCCTCCCGTAGCCCGACGTGTCGCCGCTACCGCTCGAGCCGAACATGCCGCGTCGCTCGCCGACGACCTCCGGCGTGGACGCGGTCGCCGGTACGTTCGTCCCGTTCTCCTCCGTCATCGCAGCAGCCCCTTGAACTCGATGGTGGGGCGGGCGGATAGTGCGGCCTCCTCCGCAGCGCGCACGGCCTCCTCGCGGTGCACGCCCAGGGGCATGTGCGCGATCTTCTCGTGGAGAGCCATCACCGCGTTGAGCAGCATCTCCGGCCGCGGCGGGCAGCCGGGCAGGTAGATGTCGACGGGAACCACGTGGTCGACCCCCTGCACGACCGCGTAGTTGTTGAACATGCCTCCCGAACTGGCGCACACGCCCATCGCGAGGACCCATTTGGGCTCGACCATCTGGTCGTACACCTGCCGGAGTACGGGTGCCATCTTCTGGCTGACGCGGCCCGCGACGATCATCAGATCCGCCTGCCGCGGTGACGCGCGGAACGCCTCCATGCCGAATCGAGCGATGTCGAAGCGGGGGCCGGTCGTGGCCATCATCTCGATGGCGCAGCACGCGAGGCCGAACGTGGCGGGCCACAGCGAGCCCTTGCGCGCGTAGCCGGCCGCGTACTCGAGGGTGGTCAGCAGGAAACCGCCGGGAACCTTCTCCTCTAGTCCCATGTCAGTCCTCCCCGCCGCCACTCGTAGACGTAGGCGACCGTCGCATTGACGAGGAACAGCGCCATCGCGACGAGGCCGTACGTGCCGAGCGCGTCGAGGTGCACCGCCCACGGGTAGAGGAAGACGATCTCGATGTCGAAGACGATGAACAGCATCGCCGTGAGGTAGAACTTCACGGGGAAGCGGCCGCCTCCCTCGGGATGGGGCGTCGGGTCGATGCCGCACTCGTATGCGCTCAACTTGGCACGGTTGTACCGACGCGGGCCGATGAACTGCGCGATTCCGGCTGAGAAGACGGCGAAGGCAGTCGCGATCGCACCGAGTATCAGGATGGGCACGTACGGGTTCACCGGACACGCTCCTTCGCGACGCATCCCGTCGCCGCGGCCCGTGGGCTGCGGGACCGCCGGTGGCGGGAATCCCGGACGGGCGGAACCGATTCGGCTCCGCCCGGCTTACTTGTGAGCTGCCTCACATCATAGGTCGATTGGTGCGATCGTGCCGCCTATCGCGCGATCCGGCGTTTCAGCAGACCGGTCACCGTGGCCGCGAGTTCGAAGGGATCGAGCGGTCGCGCGAGTGACGCGTCGGCCCGTGACCAGCGCGCGAGCCACGCGTCGGCGGCGCGGGCGGTGACGACGAGCAGTGGCGGGCACCCGGGGATCTCGTCGCGCAAACGGCGCGCCAGTCCCATTCCGCCCGAGGGGGCGGCCTCGCCGTCGAGGATCGCGAGCGCGTACCTCCCCCCGCGCCCGTCGGGCCCCGCCAGACGCTCGACGACGGTGTCCGCGGTCGCCGCCTCGTCGGCGTGCACCGTCACGTCCGGCGCAGGGCGCGTACCCAGCGCGCGCATGATCTCCGCGCGATGTCCCGCGTGCGAGCTGTATACGAGGACGGGCAGCGCGCCGTCGTCATCGTCGAGCGAGGGCATGACTCGACCGTACGACCGCTGCGTCTCGTTGTCCCCGGTTCCGTCGGGTTCCGAAGCCGGATCGGAGGTCTTCGTCTCCGGCGCGGCGGCGCAGCTGACGACCATGCCCCGCCGCCGGCCCCGAGATCTCGCCCGAATCATCGCACGTGCCGCCGACCGAGGGCGATTCGGAGAATGGATCAGTACGTGAGACTCTTCGTCTCGAGGGATGATCGTCCAGTGCGAAAGACGTTGTGGGACAGGGCTGGATTCGTAGTGGCCTGCGATGCGCCGGACATTCCCGCCGGGCGTGCTGGGAGAAACGGCGGCACCGATGGGGCGACATCCGCGCAATTAAACCGTAGATTACGGATGGTGGGTTTGCCTCGGTCGACGATGGGTTCACCGATCCGCCCGCAGAAGGGACTGCGTCGTGCCGATCGTGGGTGACGAGGGTTCGGACCCGGAGGCCTCGAACTCGGGTGACGGTGTGCCGTGGCGTCTCGCGACCACCTCGGTCCCGCGCATCGTGCGCCGGTTCCTCGCCCCGGCGCGCGCGTGGGGTGTGGACGTCTCGTCGGCGGAGGGATCGGAGCGTCCTCATCCGGGAACCGTCCAGGCGTTCCGCGAGATGGTCGCCGGCTTGCTGGAGAGCGCGGCGGGTCGCGACGACGTCCGGGAGGCCGGACGATCCGCCGCCGACGACGATCCGATGGCCGAATACGGACGCCTGCTGCGCGCGGTTTTCGCCCAAAGCGGTGTCGGAGTGGGTATCTCGGACGTGTCCGGACGGATGCTCGCCGCGAACACCGCGTTCGCAGCGATGCTGGGGTACGACCTCGACGAGTTCATGACCCTTTCGCCCACCGACATCACCTACCCGGACGACCCGGACGCGGTGTGGCCTCAGTACGAGGACCTGGTCGGAGGCCGCGTGGAGTGGGTGCGGCTGGAGAAGCCCCACGTGCACAAGTCGGGTTCGACCGTGTGGATCAACATCAATATGTCCCTCATCCGCGACGGTGCGGGCGCGCCCGCGTACACGGTCGCGCTGTTCGAGGACATCAGCGACCGGCACCGGATGCAGGAGCGCCTGCGATACCAGGCGTCGCACGACGATCTCACCGGGCTGGCCAACCGGGCCCAGTTCTACGACCGTCTGACGGCGGCTTTCCAAGACCCGTCCGCTGAGGTCGGCGTGTGCCAGATCGACCTCGACCGTTTCAAGACGATCAACGACTCCCTCGGGCACACGGTCGGCGACCGCCTGCTCGCGCAGGTGGCCGAGCGGCTGCGGACGTGTCTGACCGGCCCGGACCAGATCATCAGCCGCATCGGGGGCGACGAGTTCGTCCTACTCGTTCCCCGTACCACCGGCAGCGACCAGATGGCGGCCCTCGCCGACACGATGCTGAAGGTGCTCGACTCGCCCATCGATGTCGACGGCCATCGCCTGTCCGTGTCCGCGAGTATCGGCGTGATCAGCACCAGGGCATGCTGCAGCAGCCCCGAGGAACTGATGAAGGACGCCGACACCACACTGCACTGGGCCAAGGAGGACGGTCGCGCGCGGTGGGCCGCGTATGACGCGGACCGCAGCTCGCGCGAGGCCACCCGGTACGACCTGTCGGCGCGGATGCGAGAGGCACTCGACCGGGGCGAGTTCGTCGTGCTCTATCAGCCGATCGTCGACCTCGCGGGCGACTCGGGCCGGATCGTCGGAGCCGAAGCGCTCGTGCGGTGGCAGCACCCGACCCTCGGGCTGCTGGCCCCGGACCGCTTCATCGACCTGGCGGAGGACAACGGCCTCATTCTGCCGCTGGGGACCCGCGTGTTGGATCAGGCATGCCGGGACGCAGTGGAGTGGCGCGCCGCGAGTGGCGAGGACCTGTTCGTCTCGATCAACGTCTCGCCGCTCCAGCTGCGCGACCCGGACTTCCTCCGCAGCGTCGAACGCACTCTCTCGGCGACCGGGATCATGCCCCACAGGGTGCAGTTCGAGATCACCGAGAGCGCATTCATCGGGACCTCGGACTCGTCCGTCACGGCGCTCACGGCACTGTCGGCGGCCGGCGCACGGATAGCGATAGACGACTTCGGGACCGGATTCAGCAATATGGCATACCTGCGTCGACTGCCGGTCGACGTCCTCAAGCTCGCGGGTCCGTTCATAGAGGACCTCGGCGATCCGATGCGCGAGCAACCGGCTGACGAGCACATCGTTCGCGGCCTGATCAACATCGCCCACGGGCTCGGCCAGACGGTGACGGCCGAGCAGGTCGCCAACCGGGCTCAGGCCGCGAGGCTGCGCGGACTGCGCTGCGACCACGCGCAGGGCTGGTTCTTCGCGCGCGCCATGCCCTCCGCCGACTTCACAGCGGCGGTCACGGGCTGATCGCGTCCGCTCCGCTGCGCCGTCGCCGCGGACTCGTTCGACCGACCGCGTGCGATACTCGGTGGTAGTGGAGGATCCTCCGCTACCGCCGAGACGAGTATGGAACGGAGTTCGTGACCTTGCCCTTCGAGCAACCCTCGCCGGCGCCTCGCCCCCGCGCGGACGCCGTTCGCAACCGCGAGAAGATCCTGGCCGCCGCCACGAGCGCGTTCTCCGCGGGAGAGGGCGATCTGACGTTCGAGGCGTTGGCGCGTCGCGCCGGCGTCGGGATCGGGACGCTGTACCGGAACTTCGCGGACCGGCAGGCGCTCGTCGAGGCGGTGTACCGGGCGGAACTCGACGATGTGGTCGAGCATGCGGACGCCCTGCTCGCCGAGTATCCAGCGGATGTGGCCCTACGTCGCTGGATCGATCGCTATGCCACGTTCGTCACCACCAAACGCGGTATGGCGCAAGCATTTCAGCAGGCTGTGGCCAGCGGTGCGATCGCCGCTCCGCGGACCCGCGAGCGGATTCGCGAAACTGTGGAGTCGTTCCTAGCCGCGGGAGCCGAGTCGGGCGTCCTCCGCGCCGACGTCGATGGCGACGACGCCACCACCGCTCTCCTGAGCGCCGTTCTCGGTACCGCAGGTGCGGGTGTGAGTGCGGAGCAGCGCGCCCGCGTCCTCGATATCCTCGTCGACGGCCTCCGAGCTCGGTAGGCGCGCCGTCAGCGTCGGGCGACGACGGCCGCGATCGAAGCGACCAGGTCGCCGAGGTACGGGCCGTCCTTCTGTTGTCCGCGGGTCAGGACGACGAGCAGGATGCGTTGTCCGGCAGGGCCGAAAAGGATTCCGGCGTCATTCGTCGTCTGGTAGTAGCCGCCTCCCGTCTTGTCGGCCGTCGACCACCCCCGCGGCAGCTGCGCGCGGAACCTCGTCTGCGAGGTCTGCGTGCCGCGCATCCACTGCACCAAGGTGTCTCGTTGTGCCTGCGGTAGGAAGTCGCCGTCCAGGATCGCCCGGTAGCCGGTCGCGAGGCCACGCGCCGTTGTCGTATCCCTCGGGTCGCCGGGGGCGGACTCATTGAGATCGGGCTCCCACCGGTCCAGGCGCGTCGCGGTGTCGCCGAGTCGCCGCGCCAGAGCTGTTATCGCCGCCGGCCCTCCGAGTCTGCGCAGCAACAGGTTCCCCGCCGTGTTGTCACTGCGCTGTAAGGCCGCCTGGCACAGCTCGCGCACGCTGACGAGATCTCCGACCCGCCCCTGCAGGACCGGGGAGTTGGTGACGATGTCGTCGGCTGCGACCGATTCGGTCTCGTCCAGTAGGTGCGGCTGTGTGACTGTGCGAGCGAGGATCGCCGCGACCGCGTAGGTCTTGAACGTCGAAAGGATCGAGAAGCGTTCATCGGCGTCCGCGGTCTCGGTTTCGCCGGAGGACAGGTCGACCGCGACCACACCTGCTTGCGCGTGGTACGGCGCGGCGGAGCGGTGCACGGAGTCGGCCAGGGCCAGCCGGGCAACGGACGACGACGAAGCCGCGGGCGGGGCAGCATGTTGTTCCACGTGGCATCCCGTGGCGGTCAGTGCGGCGACGCTCGCCGCGGCCGCGAGTCGCAGGGCTTGCCGATCGGTGATCCTCATGTGGCATAGCCGAACACGCCCCCGGTGACCCGGTCCAGGTCGCCGCGGCGGCGCGGCGCATAGCGGATCGCTATCGCCGCAGGTGAGAGTGCCCTCGAACCGGTGAACACGACCGCGGCCGCCGAATACGCCGCAGCGGACGTGCGATGCTGGGGCCGTGGATCTGGTCAGACATCTGCGCTTCTTCGTCGCGGTCGCCGAGGAGGGCCGGTTCGGCGATGCGGCGGCGCGCCTGCACATGACGCAGCCGCCCGTGTCCCAGGGCCTACGTCGGCTCGAGGCGGAACTCGGCGTGACTCTGCTCCGGCGTACCTCGAGGGGGGCGGAGCTCACGGTGGCCGGGCGCGAACTACTACCGCGCGCAAGACTTCTCGTCGACGATGCGGAGCTCTTCATCGTGGAGGCGCGCCGCCTCGGTGTTGCGGCGGATGCCCTCCGCTGGGGCGTGATCCCGCATCTGGGGCCCTCGATCACCGCCTCGTGCTCGGAACGCCTGACCAGATCCTCTGCCTCCCACGATGTATCGGTCGCGGGCGCCGTGGCACTGGTCGATCGGGTGGCGGCAGGCGCCCTCGACCTCGCGATCGTCGATCAGCCGTGCGTTGTGGGCGGACTTCCCGCCGGACCCGTCGTTCGTTACGAACGTGCGGTTCTGGTCCCGGCCGCCCATGCGGTCGTGGCGGCGTCCCGGCCGCGCATGCGCGCATTGACCGGGCTGCGCTTCGCCCATCCACCGCGCGCGGCGAATCCGCCGGCTTTCGACGAGATCATCGACAACCTTCGTGGCGCCGGGCTCGACCCCGAGCCCATGCCGATCGGCAGTGATACCGAGCTCGTCGCGGCCGTGGCCGCAGGCGTGGCATTCGGATTGAGCACTGTACCGGCGGCATTCGAGTCGGTTGGAGCGGTGCGTTGCATCGCCATGAATGCCGATGCGACCGCTCTGCGCGTGCGAGTGGTGTACCGGTCCCCGGAAGTCCGCGAGGCGGCGGAGGCGCTCACCGATGCGCTGTGGAGCAGCAGCCGATGACCGCCGACACACTCGAGCGTCGAGTCCGCGCGATCCTCGTCGATGCCGGTTGCTCCGGCTGGGTCCACGCTGCTCGGATAGGTGGGTCGCGTGCCGAATTCGACTACGGTGCGGATACTCCCGTGGTCTTGGCGTCGGTGTACAAGCTGCCGCTGATGATCTCGCTGTATCGACTCGCGGACCGGAACGAGATCGACCTGACCGCGACCGTTCGGGTCGATCCGGCCCGGTGTGCGGAGGGCCCGACCGGCGTCTCCGCGCTCGCCGACCCGGTGGTGATGAGTTGGCGCGACCTCGCGCATTCGATGATGACGGTATCGGACAACGCGGCGGCCGACGTGATCCTCGCACGAGTGGGGATAGATCGGGTACTGGACGATCTCGGCGAGTTGGGCCTGCGGCAGACGCGCATCGTCGGGGGAGTGGCCGAGCTGCATGCGCGGCTCCGGGCCGAGACCGGGACCACCACGGTGGAAGAGGCTTTCGCGGCGCTCTCGGACCCCGAACGCGGCACGTCGCCGACGGCTTACGACGCGGCGTACAACAGCGCGGGCACGGCGCGTGACTGCACCGCGTTGCTGGCTGCGGTCTGGACCGACCGTGCGGCGTCACCCGCCGCGTGTGCACTCATCCGGGACACCATGCGCCGCCAAGTCTCTCGCTCGCGGATCGCCTCCGGATTCCCTACCCGGACGACCGTCGTCGCGGGCAAGACCGGCACGCTGGCGGCGATCCGCAACGAGATCGCGGTGGTCGAGTTCCCCGGCGAGCACCCGGTGTCCGTCGCGGTGTTCACGATGAGTGCGCGCTCGACGCCGTCGTTGCCGGAGGTGGATCGCGCGATCGGCACCGTCGCGCGCCTAGCCGTCACCGATCTGCGCCATCCTTCCGATCCGGCGTCGAGGATGCGATAGGTGGTATGTAGGCGAGCCCGTGAGCGCCCTGATTGTGAGTGCCCTGGAACAGGTCGCCACCTGCCCGAGCCACATCGACGACGACTGTGGTGCTGACCGCGAGAGCCGCGAGGTCGACGACGGTGACGGTGCCCGAGATCAGGTTGGCGACGAACGCCACGCCGCCGCCTGGAACGGAGGCGATGTCGATCGGGCAGACGCCTACCCGAAGCCGGCCCGAAAGCACGGTCGTGCGGGTGTCGAAAACCGAGAGGAAGCCGTCGTCGAACGGGATTCGGTCCGGTTCGGACTTCACCGGCCAGGACCCCACCAGGAGCATGCCGTCGTCCGTCACGTGCACCGCACTGGGCATTTCCGGGACGGGAATGCTCGCGACCTCCTCGAGCGTCTGCGTGTCGATCACTTTCACAGCGCATCGCGCCGAGGCGATGGGGGCGGTGCCCGTCGTAGGCGTGGCGACGTACAGGCGGTGCCCCGAGGGTGAGAGCGCGAGTTCCTCACTGCCGACGACAGGGATGCGCCGAACCGCTCGCCCGCCGGTCAGGTCGACCACCGAGACGTAAGGTGCGGTCTTGTTCGTGGTGTACGCGGTGCGGCCGTCGGGCGCGACCACCGCCCAGTGCGGTACCGAGGCATCGGCGGAATGGCGGGAAGTCACTTCGCCGCCGACCGGGTCCACTGCTATCAGACCGCCCGGACCGTTGGGCCCTTCCTCGACACTGACGTAGATCAGGTCACCCGCGAGTGCGAGCGCATGTGGCGCGTGTTCCGGCGCGATGTCGATCACGCGCACTATCTCGTGCGTGTCGACATCGACCACCGTCACCTCGTGACTCTTCTCATCGTGATCGGCGAAGTATCCCGACCGATAGGTGTGACTCACCAGAAGGAGACGCCGGACGGGATCGAAGCGGACCTCGTGGGGTTCCGCCAGCATCGGTACGATCGCGCTGCGCTGACACGACGGCAGATCGAAGAAGTGCAGGGCGCACCCGCTCTGGCTCACGACCGCGAGCTGCGCTCCGCAGGGAAACTCTGTGCTCATCGGTTCCGCTGTCCCTCCGCTCCGGCATTGCGAATGCGTTCGAAACATCTTGTGGACCAGGTCATCTCGGTCACGATCAGTGCGCCAACGACCAGGACCAGCGCCGCCACGATCTTCAGCGCCGTCTCCGCGCCGGAGACGTAGGCGGCGATGACCGTGTCGTGGCGCATCGGTGCAGCCGCCAGTGCCTCGGCGACGGTGTGCGCCGCGGGGTCCGTGCCTACGCCACGGTCGAGGTGATGGGCGAATTGCGACGTCAGGATGGTACCGATGACGGCGACCCCCAGCGCGCTGCCGAGCTCGCGAGTGGTCGACTGCAGGCCGCCGGCCACGCCGGCCTGTTCGCGGGGCAACGCCCCGGAGATCTCGGCTGTCAGGGTGGGGAGAGCGAGCGTGACGCCTATTCCGATGACCACCAGCCACACGGCGTAGACGAGGTAACTCTGATGCAGTCCCAGAGCCAGGCCGTAGAGGCCGATGGAGATGAGGAGGAACGCGACGCCGATGACGGTCCTTCCGCCGAATCGTTTGACGAGGCCGGGAATGTACCGTGTGCCGACCACGAGCGGCAACGTCATCGGCATGATGGCCAGACCGGTCTGCAGGACGGAGAACCCGCGGCCGTACTGGAGCAGCGAGGCATTGAGATAGAAGAAGCCGAACATGCCGAAGAAGACGATGAGCATGCCCAGACTCGCTGCACGCAGAGCCGGGATCGTGAAGAGGTGTGGATCTAGAAGCGGGTGCTCAGCCTTCAGCTCGGTGCTCACCCAGGCGGCGGACAGCACTGCCGATGATACGAAAGATCCGACGACGAGTGCACTGCCCCAACCGTTCTCGGGCCCCTGAGTGATGCCGATGAGCAGGGCGAACGTCGCCGCAGTGAGCAGCAGCACCGCGGTGACCCGCAGGCTGCGGTCGTGCCGGGAACTACGCGGAGTCCCGAGGGCCACCCACAGGGCACACAGGGCGGCGATCGGGGCGACGGCGGCGAACAACCACCGCCAGGACCCGGCCGTCAGGATTGCGCCCCCGCCGAGGTTGCCTACCACGCCACCGATTCCCGACGCGCTCGCCCACACCGCGATGGCGTGCGGGCGCCGCTCTGGCGCGGTCGCGTGGATGAGTACGGCAAGGGCGTTGGGCAGCACGCATGCCGCCCCGAGACCCGTGACCGCGCGCCCGACGAGCATGACCGCTACGTCGGCGGCCGACGCCGAGACGACGGCCCCGGCTGCGAAGATCAGCAGCCCGGAAAGCAAGACGCCCTTGCGCCCGATCCGATCCCCCAGTGCCCCTGCGGGAATGACCAGGCACGCGAAGATGATGACGTATGCGTCGACGATCCACAGCAGCTGGGATGCGCTCGGATGCAGGGTGCTCGCGGCGAGTTTCGGGACAGCCAGGTTGATGGACGCCACGAAGCCTGTCACCAGGACGGTGCAGACGCAGATGCAGGCGAGCACCGCGGTCTGGTGCGTGGTGACACCGTCGCGCTCGCGAAGGCCCGCGGTCATCGGTCGATCCCGTCCGTGTATGCGCCGGAACGGATATCGGCGACGAGGCCCGGTCCTACGGGTTGCCAGCCCACCGTCGAGCGGGTCAGATCGCTGGAGCCGGTCATGGTGCGGCCGAAGAACCGACCGACGACGCCGAAATGCTCATCGGTCTCGTCGGGGTCGACGGACTGCACGGGCAGCCCCAGCGTCTCCCCGATCGCTTCCGCGATGGTGTGTGTGGGGATCGACTCCTCGGCGACGGCGTGCAGTCTGCTTCCCGCAGGGGCCTCCTCGAGGCCGAGACGGATCAGCCGCGCGGCGTCGCCGCGGTGGACGGCCGACCACGCGTCGGTCCCGTCGCCGACGTAGCCGGAGACGCCACGCTTGCGTGCGGCGGCTACCAGCCAGTTCACGAACCCCCAGTCTCCGCGCCCGTGCACGGACGGCGCGAAGCGTACCGCCATCGTCCGGACTCCGCGGTCGGCGTAGTCCAGGGAGAGGTTCTCGCTGCCTCCGCGATCGGAGCCGGGACCGACGGCGGGGGACGGGTCGGTCTCGACGGCTGCACGGCCTTCGACGAGGCCCGACAGTCCGTTGGCGATCAAGAACGGCCTGTCCGTCCCCTCGAGTGTCTCCAGCATCGCCTGCACGGCCGCCCGTTCCGCGCGGTCCGTCTCTTCCGGATCACCCCAGTCGTGCTTGTTGGCCAGGTGGACCACTGCGTCGGCCGTACGGGCACCGGCCCGCAGCGATGCCAGGTCGTCGAGGTCGCCGCGCAGGGCGGTCGCGCCCTTGGCCCGCAGCGCCTCGGCCGATTGCGCTGTGCGCGCGAGGCCGACCACATGGTGGCCTGCGGCGAGGAGCTCGTCGACAGCGGCCGAACCTATCCATCCCGTTGCGCCCGTGACGAATACGTGCATGTGCTTCTCCTAGTCCGATGTGCCGCCCGATTAATTACGAGACAGCGTGTAACGTAACTGTAGATTAAACGGTGCGCGGTGTCTAGAAAGTGTGTGGGCGGACATGCGGACGTCAGGGAAGGGATGCGTAGATAATGAGCGCGATGAACACGAACGCCCCCCGGACCGGACGCCCGCGCAGCGAGGCAGCGCGCGCGGCAGTGCTGTACGCGGTCGACGACCTGCTCGTCGAGCAGGGGTACGCGGCGATGACCCTCAAGGGCATCGCCGAACGTGCCGGGGTGTCGCGGCAGACCATCTACCGCTGGTGGTCGACTAAGGCCGAGATCCTGTTCGAGGCGTCCTGGATCGACGCAGCTCAGGAGTTGTCGGTCCCCCCGGGACGGACGCCGCTGGCCGAGGTGACCTCGTATCTCGAGGCGCTGGTGCGCTTCCTCTCGCGCTCGGACGCCGGCGCCGCCTACCGCGCTCTACTCGGTGAGGCGCAGCACGACCCGGCGGTCGCGCAACTGCTGGGGTCTCGGGATCTGTTGGGGGACAGCGCAAGAGTCGTGATCGAACGAGTCGTGGGCCCGGGCGGACATGCCATCCCCGTCGATCAGGCGAGTGCGCTGCTCGTCGGTCCCGTCTTCTACTGGATCCTGTCCGGCCAGAACGGATCGGAGCTCGATGTGGCGAGATCCGCCGAGCGCTTCCTGGGACAGCTAGACGTCGGTTAGTACTCCGATGCGACGGGCGCCCCCGGTCACCGGTGTCGCGCGCCGCCGTCGACATGGATCACCTCGCCGCTGACGTACCCTGCGCCCAGGAGCCACAGTGCGGCATCTGCGATGTCGTCGAGAGTGCCGTGCCGGCCGACCAGGCCTCCGTCGGCGGCGCTCTCCAGCAGTGCGTGCTTACGCTCCTCGCCCAGGCGATCCCATGTGCCGCTGTCGATGATCCCGGGCGCGATCGCGTTCACCCTGATGGGCGCGAGCTCGACCGCGAGGTGCGCCGCGACATACTCGAGTGCGCCGTTCGCGATCCCCTTGACGATGGTGCCCGGCGCCGGTTTCCAACCCACGACGCCGGAGAACAGCAGGAACGAGCCGCCGGGCCGCACCTGCGGCGCGAAGTGCTTGGCGAGCAGGAGAGCGCCGGTGACCTTGGCGCCGAAAGCGTCGATCGTCTTGTCGTGTTCCAGATCTGCGACCGGCACGTCGTGGTGCGCCGACGCGGTGGTCACCACGTGGTCCAGTGGGCCTATCTCCTGCGCGGCCGAGGCGATCGACGCCTCGTCCAGTACATCGAGACGAGGACCCTCGCCGCCGCGCGTGGCGACTACGACGTCTGCACCGCCATCCGTCGCGCGACGTGCGATATGTGCGCCGATGCCCCGGCCGCCGCCGACGATGAGGATTCGCTTGTTCTCTAACGCGTTGGTCATGAGCGGCACGATATAGTTTTGATACCAGTATCTTCAACGCTACCGGAGGTGACCTGTGGCGAAGGCCTACGACGTGATGGCGGCGACGTGTCCGAGCCGAACAGTGCTGCACCGGATCGGGGCGCGGTGGACCGTCTTCGTCGTGACCGCGCTCGAATCCGGACCGATGCGATTCACCGAACTGAAGGCCTACATCCAGGGGATCACACCGAAGGCGTTGACCGAGACGCTGCGGATGATGGAGGCCGACGGCCTGGTGTCGCGCACCGAGATCGGTGGCACGCCGCCGCGTGTCGAGTACGCCCTTGCGCCCCTGGGCCGATCCCTTCTGGTGCCCCTGGGGGCACTCCGTGACTGGGCGGAGTTGCATGTCCCCGAGATCGAGCGTGCCCGCGCTTCGCGCGGCGACCGCTCGTGACGTTCAGGCCGGAGTGTCGGAAGCGATGACGGCGAGCAGGCCCAGCTTCTCGGCGCTCTCGCTGTGTTCGTCCGCGTAGTAGACGGTCAGGATCACGTCCCCCACGGGGAGCTTGTCCCGGTGCAGACGAAGTACGCCGACCTCCGGGTGATTGACGACGGTGGTGCCGCCTTCGAGTCGGCGGATGTCATGGCGCGCCCATAAGGTTCGGAATCTGCCGCTGGCGAGGGATAATTCACCGACGAGTTCGACGACGCGAGGATCGTTCGTATCGTCCCCGAGTGTGTGGCGGAATGCCGCGACGAACTCCTCGACGGCGGCGTCCCAGTCGTCGTGGAGGGCCCGCTCCTCGGCGTCGAGGATCAGCGACCGCAGTCGGTTGTGCCCGGGCTGCAGCCGCGGATTGAGTGCCACAGCAAGGCGATTAGACGCCAGGACGTCGAAGTACCTGCCCTCCACGAACGCAGGTACATCGAGCGCGGCGAGGAGGTGGTACAGCCGGGCAGGAACGCGTTCGGTGCGCTTCCGGCGGCGCTTCAGCGGGCGTGGGCCCACCAGGCCGAGCAGGTGCTCCGTCTCCACGTCGTCCAGTTGCAGGACCCGCGCGAGGGACTCCAGCACCTGCGCCGACGGGTTCTTGTCGCGACCGCGTTCGAGTCGGAGGTAGTAGTCGGCGCTGATCCCGGCGAGCAACGCGACCTCCTCGCGGCGCAGGCCCGGAACCCGTCGTCCGCGCCCGGTGGGTAGACCCGCCCGGTCCGGCGTGACCAGCGCGCGCCGCGCGCGCAAGTATTCGCCCAGCCGATTCTCGGTCTCAGTCACGGGATCCACGGTAGTTGGATCCGGCCTGCCGAGAGGGGCCCTGGTACTCCCCGGATCACGGGGGACCTTCCGGACCGGACGCTCCGGGATCACGATTGTGACCATGGAACTCGATGGACACACCGTGATCGTGGTCGGAGGCACCTCGGGCATAGGCCACGGGCTCGCGAGGCGGCTCGTGGATGCGGGGAGCACCGTAGTCGTCGGTGGCAGGACGACCGTTGAGGGGCTCGAGAGCGTGTACGTCGATGTCACAGATCAGGACTCCGTGGTGCGTGCGCGCGACGAGGTACTTGCGAGCCACCCTGATCTCGATGTCGTGGTCACGATGTCGGGAGTCATGCTCACCGAGGACCTCCGCGATCCGAGCCACATCGAGTCGGCAGAGACGACCGTCGCCGTGAACCTGCTCGGCACCATCCGTGTGATCGATGCGTTCACGCCCCACCTGATGGCGCGCGGCTCCGGGGAGATCGTCACCGTCGGTTCGGGTATCGCCTTCGTGCCGTTTCCGTTGATGCCCACCTACGGCGCCTCGAAGGCGGGAGTGCATTCGTACACGGAATCGCTTCGTGCGCAGCTGACGGGCACGGGGATCGCTGTCACGGAGCTGATCCCGCCGGCGGTGGCGACCACTCCTGCGCAGCTCGAGCTCAACCCCGCAGCGTTGTCCCTCGACGACTACCTGGACGAGGCCCTGCGGCTCCTCACGGCGGACCCCGCGCCGCCGCAGGTAGTGGTCGAGCGCGCCCAACGGCTGCGGTGGGCCGAACGGGACGGCACGTACTCGGACCTACTGGAGCGTCGTTCCCAGGTGCTGAATACCCTGCCGGAACGCTGAAAACGAAAGGATCACAAGCGGTATGACCAACACACTCGGAGGAACCTTCGCCACTGCGGAGGGCGTCTCCTTCACGCGATCCGGCTATGGTGCGATGCAGTTGGCCGGTAGCGACGGTGCTCGTCGCGTCTGGGGGCCGCCGGCCGACCGCGGCGAGGCGATTCGAGTTCTGCGCGCGGCCGTCGATGCCGGCGTGAACCACGTCGACACGGCCGACTTCTACGGCCCACATGTAACCAACGAGCTGATCCGCGAGGCGCTCGCCCCCTACGACGGGGTCCGCATCGTCACCAAGGTGGGATCGGTCCGCGACGCCGACGGCGGGTGGCCCGCGGCACGCGCTCCCGAGCAACTGCGGGATCAGGTCGAGTCGAACCTGCGCACCCTCGGCGTCGAGGCCCTGGACGTCGTCAACCTCCGGGTCGGCGGCGGCCCCGACGGCCACTCCGCCGTATCAGGATCCATCGCTGAGCCTTTCGGCGCTCTCGCCGATTTGCGGGAGCAGGGCAAGATCAAGCACCTCGGCCTCTCCGTCGTCGACGGGGACCAGGTTGCGGAGGCCCGCTCGATCGCTCCCCTCGTCACCGTGCAGAACTGGTACAACGTCGCTCACCGCGGCGACGAGGGCCTGATAGCCGTGTTGGGCGAGCAGGGCATCGCGTATACGGCGTTCTGGCCCCTGGGTGGATTCAGCCCGCTGCAATCGGGCGTCCTCGACGGTGTGGCCCAAAGGCTGGGTGCCACAACGAAGGCTGTCGCCCTGTCGTGGCTGTTGCATCGTGCGCCGAATATAGTCGTCATCCCCGGGACGTCGAGCGTCGCCCATTTACGTGAGAACCTGGCTGCCGCGGACCTCGACCTGCCCGCGGATGCGCTTGCGGAACTCGACCGGGTGGGGAAGTGACGCCGGCCGACCCGAGCGTAGGTCGAGGCGGGGGACTGCGTTCCGACGAGGGCGGTGAGGCCGCCGACGATGCCCTCGAATCCCCTGGCGGGCAGTCGATCCAGGCTTGCCTGGTCCTCCGGTGAGCGCCGGAATCCTGGCCGGCCGCGCGGCTACTCCTCGGCGCCCCCCGCGCAGCCGGCTCATGGCGGACCACCTTGCCCGGCACACCTTCGGCGCCCGGTCCGGGCGGCACGCCGTTCGCGAGTGCCGGGTCAGTCGATCACCAACGCGATCTTCCCTCGCAGAGAGCCGGATTCGCCGACCGAGTGTGCGCGCGCCACGTCGGCTAGCGGGAAGGTCCCCCCGACCGCGATGGAGAAGCGGCCCTGGGCGGCCATCCGGGCTGCATGGGCGAGCGCGTAAGTCGCGCGGCCCGCGTCCCCGCGACTGAAGTAGACACCCGTCTTCCGGGCACCGAGGGGGTCGGCGACGGTGACCACGCGCTCGGGCGCCCCGGCGAGCTCGACGAGTCGGGGGAGTGCCCCGCCGCCGGCCGCGTCGAGCGCGAGGTCCACCCCCGACGGTGCGATCGCCTTCACCCGTTCGGACATCCCGTCGCCGTATGCCACCGGCTCGGCTCCGAGAGAGCGCAGAGCAGCGTGCGTTCCGGGACTGCCCGTACCGATGACACGGGCACCGCGCTCGGCAGCCAGCTGTACTGCGGCGCTCCCGACGCTGCCGGAAGCCCCGTACACCAGGAGGGTGCTACCCGACGTCACGCCGAGTCGATCGAGTGTGCGTGCCGCGGTCTCGACGACCGCGGGAATCACTGCCGCTCCTGCGAAGTCGAGCGTCTGCGGGATCGTGGCCCATTCCGACAGTATCGCCAGTTCGGCCTGCGCGGCCCCGTAAGGCGACACCCCGAAGACGCGGTCGCCGATCGCGACGTCGCGCACGTCTCCACCGATCTCGTCGACGACGCCTGCGGCTTCGTAGCCCAGGGTCTGCGGGAGGCCAGGGTCCATCTCGCCCGCCCGCTTCCGCCAGTCGCTTGGATTCACTCCGGCGGCCCGGACCGCGATGCGGATCTCCCCGGGACCGGGATGGGGATCGCTGAGTTCGACGATCTCTAGTACGTCCGGACCGCCGAACCTGTTGAATCGCACTGCCTTCATGGCGCACCCTTCCGAAGGAGGAGTGCCGGAACGTCCGATACCGCGTGTGTGCGCGCTCCGATTCGGCTGGCGCCGGCGCCGGGAACGCGTTTCTACCCCGATGCTCCGACCCTACACGCGTCTAACGGCGGGCGATGCGGTCGAGCCACTCCCTCATGAGTGTCCCTTCTCCGGGGCTGAGTGAGCCCAGTGCCTGGTCGTCGGCGCGGAGCCACACCGCCGCCGCCCGCGCGCCGTCGTCGCCCGGTTCATGGGCCCCCGTCAGCACCGTGGCCGCGAGCATGTCCCACGCGGCTTCCGCGAACTCGGGGTCGCGCTCGTCCGCCGGAGTCTCGAGGATGCTGAGTGTGAGACCGATACCCACGGTGCGGACGAGGGCAGTGGCGCGTGCCTCCGATATGCGCAGACGGCCCGCTTGCGCGACGCGGCGGATGCGCTCGCGGAGGACGGCGAGTCCTCGCATCTCCGTGCCGAATCGGCGCGATCAGCTCAGTGATCTGGCGGCTTCGCGAAGTTCGGTCAGGGCCGCAATGACGTAGGGGCTGAGGGGCCCGGAGGGCTCCCGATCGTCCTCGACCCACCGAGCGAAGCCGCGTTTGAACGCGAGGGCGCCCAATTCGGCCGCCACGTGAGCGGTGGGCTCGGGGGTGCCTCGGGCGACGAGTGCAGTGGTCATGGCAGCGGCGAGTCCGATGTTCTTGAGTGCGTCCCGCTCCTGGAGCTCGGCGCTCGCCGCTATCGCAGCCCTGATCCGGGGGCCGAGTTCGCGATTGACGGGCCCCATCGCCGTCGAGGCCCGCTCGAGACCGGAGCCGACCGCGCTGAGCGGGCTCACGTCCGTCGGCGCTTCCGCGATTCCGTCGGCGAGTAGTCGGCTCAACGTCTCCTGTCCGGCCGCGAGCACTTCTCGCTTGTCGGAGAAGTGCCGGAAGAACGTACTTCTCGTGACGCCCCCGCGTTCCGCGATCTGGGCGACCGTGGTCGCGTCATATCCCTGTTCCGTGAACAGGTCCACCGCCGCCACGACGAGCCGCTCGCGCGCTCCCGGTTCCCATCTGCCCATGCGTTCATCGTAGGCGACGGGACATCTGTCGCATCACGGCTATAGTGATGCGACAGATGTCTCATCACGTGGAGGAGTCCTCATGCGCGTCTTCGTTACAGGCGGTACCGGCACAATCGGTTCAGCGGTCGTCGCCGAACTGCTCGAGAGCGACCACACCGTGCTCGCGCTGGCTCGCTCCGACAGGTCGGAGGCGGCACTGAGAAGCGCCGGCGCTGAGGTGCTGCGAGGCGGCCTCGCAGACCTCGACGTGCTGCATCGCGGAGCCGACCAGGCCGACGGCGTGATCAGCTTGGCCTTCGGCGACAACGGCATGGGAGGGAGCGACGGGCTCGAGCAGGCCGTCGCAGAGGAGGCGGCGGCCATGGCCGTCCTCGGCGAGTCGCTGATCGGCAGCGATCGGCCGATCGTGACCGTATCCGGCACGCCGTGGGTTTCGGGCAGGGCGTCCACGGAGGCGGACCCGCTACCTCTCGAAGGACCGGTCGCGGGCCGGGCGCGCTCCGTCGATGCGCTACTCGGCCTCTCCGAGCACGGGGTGCGGGCGACGGCCGTGCGCATGCCGCGCACTGTCCACAACGACGGCCGAGGCGGTTTCGCCGGACTCCTGGTCGCCCGGGCGCGTCGAAGCGGTGTCGCGGGCTACCCGGGCGACGGCTCACAAAGATGGCCGGCCGTTCACGCACTCGATGCGGCCGCGCTCTTCCGTCTGGTCCTGGAGTCGGCACCGGCGGGTACGGCATGGCACGCGGTCGCCGACGAGGGTGATGCCGTGGTCGATATCGCCGCGGTCATCGGCCGCCGTCTGGGGCTGCGGGTGCAGTCTCTGCCCGACGACGCGTTCGGCTCGTTCGGCCCCATCTTCGCGATGGACCAACCGGCGTCCAGCGCGTACACCCGCGCAACGCTCGGGTGGCAGCCGACCCACCCGAACCTCATCGACGATCTCGAGCACATCCAGGCCTGAAACCGGTCGCAGCCGCGAGCTCAGGTCCGAGTGGCCGCGACCGCCCTCTCCAACTCCCTTGCGAGTGTCGTGGGGTCGGACTCGTCGCTGGCCCAACCGACGTAACCGTCGGGCCGGATCAGGGCGGCGCCGATCCCGGACCACGTCTGGCGCTCCTGCGGTAGCGCCGCGCGGTGCCAGACGAGTTTCGGCCCTGGGGCGGCCGGGACGCCGCCGGTGAAGTCGACGACCGCGAAGTCTCCCCGGGTCAACAGGCCGAAGAGTGAGACATCTTCGGACAGTCGGAGATCCGGAGCGCGTTGGCCGACCAGCGGGTGTGCGGAGGCCCGCGGTGGGTAGCGCACGGACAGGCCGGACAGGCGCTCGGCAAGCGCGTCCCGGAGCTGGGGGCACTCCGAGATGAGCCCGCCGAGCAGTTTTCGCAGAGCCACGCCCTGCTCGGAGAAGTTCGTCATGAGGGCGGTCTGTGCCTGAGTGTGTTCGATAGTGTCCGCACCGACGGGATGCCGTTCCGCGTGATACGTGTCCAGCAGACCGTCGGGCGCCCGTCCGCTGACGGTGGCCGCGAGTTTCCAGCCCAGGTTCATTGCATCCTGCACTCCCACATTCAGTCCCACGCCGCCGTTGGGCATGTGCTGGTGCGCGGCGTCCCCTGCGAGCAGGACGCGGCCCTTCCGGTACGTCGAGGCGAGGCGACTGGTGTCGCCGAATCGCGACAGCCATGTCGGAGTGTGCATTCCGAAGTCGGTGCCCAGCACGCGGACGACCAGGGAGCGCAACTCGTCGAACGTCGGCTCACCCGGCCAGTCGGTACGGTTGTCCTCGGGGGCGTTCCCGACGAAGCGGTACTGGCCGTCGGGCAGGGCCACGCACATGACGGCGCCGTTGCGGCTCCAGACGCTCACCACCGGCGCGGACGGGGGATCGGCCAGCGTGACGTCGCCGAGCCATCCGATGGTGCTGAAATCGGTGCCGACGAAGGGGATCCCAGCGTGCTCGCGCACCGTGCTGCGGGTGCCGTCGCAGCCCACCACGTACTCGGCGGCCATGCAATAGCGGCCGTCCGGCCCCTCGGCGGACACCCGCACCGCGTCCCCGTCGTCGGCGAGGCCGATCACCCGGTGTCCGCGCCTGATCGCGGCACCGTGGCCTCGGGCACGCTGCTCGAGCAGTCGCGTGGTGCGTGCCTGTGGAATGGTGAGCGTGAACGGGAAATCCGTGTCCAGGCAGGAGAAATCGAGCCGTTCGTCCAACGCTGCGAAGTGGCCGCTCGGAAGCCGGCCGGATTCGGCGAGCAGAGGTCCGTGTGCGTCGCGCAGCGCCAGGGTCTCGACGGTCCGCGGATGCACGGTGAGCGCGCGGGAGTGCGGATCGACGTCGCGCCGTTGCTCCAGCACGACCGTGGACACGCCGGCCAGGCTCAGTTCGCAGGCCAGCCACATTCCGGTCGGCCCGCCACCCACTACCACCACGTCCGCCTTCATATGCACCTCTCTATCGCTGACCAAGAAGGATTAGGGGTCCACGTATACTCGATCGGTGACCAAGAGACAAGGCGTGACTCTCGACAAGGTCGTCGCCGCCGCTTTCGAGGTACTGGACCGAGTCGGTGCGAGCAGGCTGTCGACCAGGGAGATCGCGGCTGAGCTGGGTGTCAGCATGAATACCGTGATGTGGCATATCCGCAGCAAGGACCGGCTCCTCGAGTTGATGGCGGACGCGATCGTCGGTGAGGTTCCGTTGACCGACCTACCCGACGACTGGTGCGCTAGAGCATCTGAACTGCTGCAACGGCTCAGGGGCGCGCTGCTGAGCCATCGGGACGGCGCCGCGATCGTGGCGGGAACCTTCTCCGCCGAGCCGAACACACTGGCTTTCGCGGACGGCCTGGTGGACGCCCTCATCGAGGGGTGCCCCACCCGCCGGTCGGCCGCGTGGACGATGTGGAGCCTCTTCTACTTCACGTTGGGTCTGGTGCAGGAGGAGCAGTCTGCGGCGACCTGGCATGACCGCGTCGCCGACGATCTGGACTCGGAGCTGTACCCGGGTCTGGCCTCCGTCTGGGACGAGTTCCGCGTGATCGACTTCGGCGAGCGATTCGACTACGGGATCGCACAGATCCTGCGATCCGGAGCCTGAAGGCGTCGCCGACCGCGGTGACCTTGCACGTCGCAGACCTTGCACCTCACGCAACGTGAGGTCCTATGGTCGCCTGTATGGCGAAGCTCGGCGGCGGACAGGACGACGGTGAGGGACGCGCCATCAAGGTGGGAGCCCTGGCGCGTGCGAGCGGTCTCACCGTCCGCACTCTGCACTATTACGACGAGATCGGCCTCCTCTCGCCGTCTGAACGGACGGGTGCGGGACACCGGCTCTACTCGCCGCAGGATGTGCAGCGGCTCTATCACGTCGTGGCCCTTCGCCAGCTGGGGCTTGCTCTCGATGAAATCGGCGCTGCCCTCGACGATTCCCGGTGGAATGTGCTCGAGACGATGAGCCGCCAGATCACCCGCATCGACCGGCGCCTGGGTATCGAGCACCGGCTCCGCAACCGGTTGGCGTCCCTGTCCGAAGACTTCGGGCACGGTCACCGTTACATCGATGATCACGAGCTTCTGAGTGTATTGGAGGATATGTCCATGCTCGACAGCATGATTCAGCGACGAATCCCGACGATCGTCTACGAAGACATCGCCGCTGCGCACGAGTTTCTAACCACCGCATTCGGTTTCGAAGCCGGACGTGTGGCACGCAGCCCCGACGGGGTGGTCTATCACGCCGAGGTGACCGCAGGTGACGGCGTCATCTGGCTGCACCAGGTATCGGAACAGTTTGCGCTGCAGTCCCCGCGGGCGCTCGGAGCGGCCACTGGCCAGTTGTCGATAGTCGTCGAGGATGTCGACGCCCACTACCGGAACGCCGTGGAACACGGTGCCGACATAGTGCTCCCGCCGACCGATCAACCCTACGGCTACCGCGAGTACGACGCCCGCGACCCCGAACAGAGACTGTGGTCGTTCATGACACCGCTGACCTGAGGCGGACGTTATGGTCGGCGTCATGACTCGTTTCGACGAATTCCTGTCCCTGCACGCTCCCGGCCGGCCGCTGCTTCTCGCGAATGCGTGGGACATCGGGTCCGCCAAGGCGCTCGCGTTCCTCGGTTACGCTGCGGTGGCGACCACGAGCGCCGGCTACGCGGCGACGCTCGGCCGCAACGACGGCGGCGTCAGCCGCGACGATGCTCTGTCGCACGCCGCTGCGATGGCCGCGGCCGTGTCCGTTCCCGTCAACGCGGACCTCGAGAACGGGTATGCGGCCGACCCGGAATCCGCGGCGGAAACCTATGCCGCAGCGGCAGAATCGGGTATCGCCGGCGCCTCGATAGAGGACTACGATCCCGATGAGAAGGCTGTCTACCCGATCGACGAGGCGGCGGCGCGGGTCGCGGCTGCCGCGGCTGCCGCCCACGACGGGCCTCAGAAGATGCTTCTGGTCGGCCGCGCCGAGAACCACATCCGCGGCATCACCGACCTCGACGACACCATCGCGCGCCTGCGTGCCTATCAGGATGCGGGCGCCGATGTGCTGTACGCGCCCGGCATTGTGGACGCCGCCGACATCGAGCGGGTCGTATCGGCGGTGGAGCGACCGGTCAACGTCCTCGCCCTGCCGGGAGTGCCTAACGTCGCCACGCTCGCGCAACTCGGTGTCGCCCGCGTGTCTGTCGGCAGCGCCTTCTCACTGGTGTCGTACGGCGCGCTCGCCGCCGCCGCGAAGGAACTCCTCGACCAGGGCACCTACGGATTCTGGTCGACCGCCGCCGGCGCCTCAGCGGTACGAGGCGCCTTCGACGAGTAGCCAGGGAGCGCCGGTCCGTGGAGCTCGGGTCTCTGGCGGCCGTCGGTAACCGGCGTCAGGCTGGGGTCATGCCGTTTGCGAATCTGAAGGTACCCGCGGACACTCTCACCGCGAAGTCGAAGAAGCAGCTCCAGGATGCGGTCACGGACGCTTTCGTCGCCGTGTACGGCGAGCGTGCCCGTGCCAACACTCTCGTCGTCCTCGAGGAGGTGACCGGCGACGGCTGGAGCCTCGGCGGGAATATCCTCAACGCGGAGGTTCTCGGGCGTAGTTGAGGCGCGCCTAGGCTGCGTACAGCGCCGTTCGTGAGTCCGACGAGCGTCGGTCAGGCGGACCGTCGATCCGTCAGCTGCGACCGTTCGGCGCTGATCGAGCCGCCGTCGTACCCCGCTGGCGGCTGGCTCCGCACGGTTCACCGGTGCGGAGATTCTCTGCGGCCCCGTCGATCACGTCCTCGAGGCGATCGCGTGTGGCGGTCAATTGGGCGATGTGCTCGTCGATCCGATCCCGCTCGACCGCGAGCCGTTCGAGCAGCACGGTGGTGGCCCGGCCATCGACGATGCAGGGCGTCAGTTCTGCGATCGTCCTGCTGGAGAGGCCCGCGGCGAACAACTGCCGGATCGTGAGGACGCGGTTGACGGCGCCCGCGCCGTACCAGCGTTGGCCGCCTGAGCTGCGTTCAGTGGTGAGTAGCCCCTGCTCCTCGTAGTAGCGCAGCGCGCGGGTCGTCGTGCCCGTTCGCTCCGCAAGCTCGCCGATGCGCATCTTCTCGCCTCCTGTGAAGTAGACCACTACGACTTGCAGTTGACGTCGACGTCAGGTTTTAGCGTAGGCGAAGGCTGAAAGGAGTCGAGAACCATGGTCGATTATGTACTGGTGCACGGGGCCTGGCATACGGGGCAGTGCTGGGCCCGGATGGTGCCTCTGCTCGGCGGCGCGGGCCACCGGGTGTTCACCCCGACCCTCACGGGCTACGGCGACACCGCCTATCGTGCGGGCCCGGACGTGGGGCTCGAGACTCATGTCGAGGACATCGTCGACGTGATCGTCCGGAACGATCTGACCGACGTGATCCTGGTCGGGCACAGCTACGCGGGGATGGTCGTCTCCGGTGTGGTCAACGAGATCCCGGACCGGATCGCGCAGCTGGTCTACCTGGACGCGATGGTCCCGGAGGACGGCGAGAGCGCGGCCGACATCCACCCGATGACCCGAACGATGATCGACGACGCCCTCCGCTCGGAGAGTGGGTGGCGCATGCCGCCGCTCCCCGAACTGCCTTCACCCTTCGGTCTTTTCGGCGTCACGGACCCGGCCGATATCACTTGGGTCAAGACCATGCTCTCCGACCAGCCGGTGCGCTGCCTGCAGCAGGCGGTCCGGCTCGACGATCCCGGAGCGGCGGCGGTACCGCGCACCCATATCCATTGCACCGTGAAACCCGAAGGGATAGAGCGTCGCCCGGTTTCAGCGGTCCAGCCCAACGGTGAACCGGCACGGGTGTGGGAGCTGCCCACCGGTCACGACTGCATGATCACGATGCCGGAGGAGCTGGCAGGGCTGCTGCTCCGGCTCGCCTGACCTCTTCGGGGCTTCTTGACCGACGGTCGGTATACACATACGCTCAATAGTGAAAGATCGTTCATCTTTATGGAGGTCGGCCGTGAATATCGATCTGCGCCTCGGCTCGTCCGTGCACGAGCCCGTCGAGCCGCTGTTCGACGGCCGCGTCACGATCGACGGCGTGGACGCCGTTTTCGAGACGGTGCCGTTGGCGTCGGACGTCTTCCGCAACATGATCGAGGGCCGGTACGACATCGCCGAGCTGGGATTGACGTACTACACGAGGCTTCTGGACGTCCCGGACCCGCCGTTCGTCGCGCTGCCCGTATTCCCCGCCCGCAACTTCCGTCATTCGGCGATGTTCATCAACGTCGACGCCGGGATCGAGAAGCCGGAAGACCTCGTGGGCAAGACGATCGGCGAATTCGGCCTCTACGGGTGCGATCCGGGCGTATGGCTCAAGGGGATCCTGGCCGACGACTACGGATTCCGTCCCGACTCGAACCGGTGGGTCACGGGCGGTACGGATTTCGCGATCCGTGAGTTCGACTGGCTCCCGCGGCCGGAGGTGGAGGGCGTCGATGTGCGCCACGCGGCCGACGGGCAGACCCTCGGCGCGATGCTCGAGGCGGGAGAGATCGACGCGCTGTTGTCGGTCGATGTGCCGCAGTCGTTCCTGGACGGGACGTCGAAGAAGATCGCGCGCCTGTTCCCGGACTACGAGCGGGTCGAGCGCGCCTACTACCGCCGGACGGGGATCTTCCCGCAGATGCACGTCGTCGCCGTCCGCAAAGAGCTCGCAGGTCGGACGGGACTCCTGCGCGCGGTGTTCGAGGCATTCGTCGCGGCGAAGGACCTGGTGCAATCCGAGTACCTCGAGGCGGCCCGCAAGCAGCACATGGAGGTGATCACGCCCTGGTTCAGCTCCCTGTTCGCCGAGAACAGGGAGCTGCTCGGCGAGGACTGGTGGCCCTACGGCGTGCGGGCCAATCGCAAGGCCGTCGACACCTTCTTGAGGTACCACTACGAGCAGGGGCTGTCGAAGCGTCGGCTGACCAGCGACGAGTTCTTCGCCGCGTCGCTCCTGGACACCTGAGCTGATCACACGCGTCGCGAGAACGGTTGGCGATCAAGACGTCTGCGAGTCCGGCGGGGCTACGGTGGTGGTATGAGCACGATCGATATCGGTGGCGTCGAGGTCGAACGAGTGGTGGAGTGGGTCGGTCCGCTGATGGCGGTGGACACGCTGTTCCCCGACACCCCCGGCGACGAATGGAACGATGATCTGGCTCCCGACCACTGGGTGCCTGATTCGAGGGCCTACCGGGCGGCGATACAGACGTGGGTGCTGCGCTCACAAGGCCGGGTGATCCTGATCGACACCGGTGTGGGCAACGATCGCGATCGGCCACAGATCCCGCCCCTGAGCCACCTGAACACCGATTTCCTCGGGCAGCTGGCAGCGGTCGGCGTGCAACCAGGTGACGTCGATGTAGTCGTCAACACGCACATCCATTACGACCATGTCGGCTGGAACACCCGTCTTGCCGACGGGCGCTGGGAGCCGACCTTTCCAAACGCGACCTATGTTGTGCCGCAAGCCGACTACGAGTACTACCATCCGGACAACGCGCATCGCATGCGAGCGCCCAGGACGGAGGACGAGCGCGCCCGCTTCGAGGGCATCCGCCTGGTGTTCGCGGACAGTATCGCACCGGTGTACGAAACCGGTCAGATGACCACCCATGAGGGCGGGTATCGGATCGACGCCCGGCTGCGCATCGAACCGGCGCCGGGTCACACGCCGGGGTCGTCGGTCGTCTGGCTGGACGCCCCCGACGGCGGCGCCGTGTTCGTGGGGGACCTCGTACACACACCCCTACAGATCGGACGCCCCGGCGACTGCTGCGCCCTGGACCTCGACGCCGACGGTGCGCGTGCCAGCCGCCGGGCGGTGCTGGCTGAGGCCGGGCGTCGCGGAAGCACCCTGCTCCCGGCTCACTTCGCGGGCCGGGGTGCGGCCCGACTGGGTATGACCGATTCGGATCCGGTCATCGAGGAGTGGGCAGACCTGCCCAGGATCTAGGCACGGTGGGGCGCACCGAGGGCGCCGCGTACATCCCGAACGAACTGGTCCACGTCGGTGAGGCCGAAGAGTGTGCGCTGCACGATGAACCCGTGGACGAGGGCGACGACGATGCGTGCCCCGGACGCGACGTCGAGGTCCGCCGATACCGTGCCGACGTCCTGTCCGCGCTCGAGGGCGATCTCGATCGCGCTCGACACCCGGTTGAATGCCTCGAGGGCGTGGGCGCGCAAGTCCTCGTCGCGGAGGGCCTCCCCCCACGCGTCGACGGCGCACCGCAGCAGTTCCTCACTCGCCGGGTGGCCGTCCGCGTCGCTCGCCGGAAGCGCCGTGACGGCGTAGCCGACGATGTCGCCGATGCCGGCCGTGGACGCCGTCTCCGTCGCGAGCTCGATCACCGGCCCGAACAGGGACATGAAGGCGAGATGAGCGATCTCGGCGACCAGTTCGTGTTTACCCGCGATGTACCGGTACGGGGCGCCGGTGGACATGCCGGCCTCGGCTGCGATATCCGGCATCGAGGTCTGGTGGAATCCGTTGCGGGAGAAGCAGCGACGAGCCGCGGTCAGAACCGTCTCGCGGTTGGCCTGGCGTTGCGCATCGGTGATGCGGGGCATCGTCGGTCCCTCCGGTCCAGGCATGTCGTGCTTCGGGCCACGATACCCGGATCCTTCCGGCTGCTCGTGGGGCTGCGGCGCGTCCCGCTGCGCCCTGCGGAGGGCGGGCACTAGGCTTACCGCGGAGCGTCCATGACCCAAGAGGAGAAGCTCGTGTCGGAAATCATCCAGGTCGGTGCCCGCGAGATCCTGGACTCGCGTGGAAATCCCACGGTCGAGGTGGAGATCGCACTCGCCGACGGCAGCTTCGCGCGTGCTGCGGTGCCGTCCGGGGCGTCCACCGGCGAGCACGAGGCGGTCGAGTTGCGAGACGGAGGCGACCGCTACGGGGGTAAGGGCGTCACGAAGGCCGTCGACGGTGTGCTCGAGGTCATCGCTCCCGAGGTGATCGGTCTGCCCGCCGACGAACAACGCATCGTCGACCAGGTGCTGCTGGATCTGGACGGCACCGAGGACAAGGGCCGGCTGGGCGCGAACGCGCTGCTCGGGGTGTCACTGGCCACCGCGCGCGCCGCGGCGGAATCGGCCGCGCTTCCGCTGTTCCGCTACATCGGCGGCCCGAACGCGCACATCCTTCCCGTACCGATGATGAACATCCTCAACGGCGGCGCACACGCCGACAGTGGCGTCGACGTCCAGGAGTTCATGGTCGCACCGATCGGCGCCGAGACGTTCAAGGAGTCACTGCGCTGGGGCGCCGAGGTCTACCACTCGCTGAAGTCCGTGCTCAAGAGCAAGGGCTTCAACACGGGCCTGGGTGACGAAGGCGGCTTCGCGCCGTCGGTCGCCGGGACCAAAGAGGCTCTCGAGCTGATCTCCGAGGCCATCGGCAAGACGGGGCTCGGACTGGGGTCCGACGTCGCGCTCGCGCTAGACGTGGCCGCCACCGAGTTCTACACCGCCGGCGAGGGCTACAAGTTCGAGGGCGCCGTCCTGAGTGCCGCCGAGATGGCATCCTTCTACGAGGGGCTGCTGGCCGATTTCCCGTTGGTCTCCATCGAGGATCCGCTCTCGGAGGACGACTGGGACGGCTGGGTCGAGCTGACCGACGCCATCGGCGACAAGATCCAGATCGTCGGCGACGATCTGTTCGTCACCAACCCGGACCGGCTCGAGCTGGGCATCTCGAAGGGCGCGGCCAACGCGCTACTGGTCAAGGTGAACCAGATCGGGACGCTCACCGAGACGCTGGACGCGGTCGCGCTCGCACACAACAACGGCTACAAGTCGATGATGAGCCACCGCTCCGGTGAGACCGAGGACACCACTATCGCGGATCTCGCAGTCGCCGTCGGCAGTGGTCAGATAAAGACCGGCGCGCCCGCCCGTAGCGAGCGCGTGGCGAAGTACAACCAGCTGCTGCGCATCGAGGAGGAGTTGGGCGACGCCGCGCGCTACGCCGGTGACACCGCATTCCCGCGGTTCGAGTTCACCAGCTAGAAGCGAAGTAGGAGAGGCACACCACGTGAGCAGATCACGCATCGTCACCCCGGGCCGTACGGCGCGCGCCGAGACGTCCGGGGCGCGCCGCGCGCTGGTCCTGTTCGTCGTGGTGTGCCTTCTCGGACTGACCCTCGCGATGCCGGTGCGGACGTACCTGTCGCAGCAGTCGCAGGAGAACCAGCTGGCCGCCGACCACAGCCGGCTCGTCGCCGATATCAACAAGCTCGAAGCGCAGAAGAATCTGCAGTCCGACCCGGACTACGTCAAGGAGCAGGCACGCCTGAGGCTCCTGTACGTGATGCCGGGCGAGACGCCCTATCGCGTGCAGACCCCGCAGGCCCCTGCCCCGACCCGCGAGGAGGTTCAGGCGCAGGTGGCCCGGCAGAGCCCGTGGTACACGAACGTCTGGCGGTCGATCGCGGTGCCGCACTAGCGCGATGACGGATCAGGCTCCCGGGGGCGACGCGCCTCCCACCGAGGCGGATCTCGACGCTGTCACACAGCAGCTCGGCCGGACTCCGCGAGGCGTGCTGGCCATCGCGTACCGCACTCCCGACGGTGCGCCCGCCGTCGTGAAGACGGCCCCGAAGCTGCCCGACGGCACTCCGTTCCCCACTCTGTACTACCTCACCGACCCGCGCCTTACATCCGAGGCCAGCCGCCAGGAGAGCGCCGGGCTGATGAAGGAGATGGAGGCTCTGCTCGCGTCGGACGACGACGTGGCGGAGAACTACCGCGCCGCGCATCGTGCCTTCCTAGAGGCACGGAATGCGCTGGAGGACTTGGGAACCGACTTCTCCGGTGGTGGTATGCCCGACCGTGTCAAGTGTCTGCACGTGCTTATCGCGTACGCACTCGCCGTAGGACCCGGAACCGTCTGGCTCGGCGACGAGGCCGTGGCTCTCGCCGCGGACGCGGGCCTGCGCGGCAGTGCCATACCGCAGGATTGGCCGGCGCCCAACTACTCTTGGACCGCACGGTGACCGAACCTGTCGTCGCAGCGATCGACTGCGGTACCAACAGCATTCGCCTCCTCGTAGCCAGCAGGAACGTCGGCGGTGACCTGACGGACCTCGCCCGCGAGATGCGCATCGTGCGGCTCGGGCAGGGAGTCGACGCCACGGGAGGTTTTGCACCCGAGGCGATCGAGCGCACCCGTGCCGCCCTCGCCGATTACGTGCACACCGCAAAGGCATTGGGCGCCACGCGGATCCGCATGGTCGCCACCTCCGCGACCCGCGACGTGGAGGGTCGCGACGGCTTCTTCGGGATGACCGCCGAGTTGCTCGGCAGCGTCGTCCCCGGTGCGGTGGCCGAGGTCATCTCGGGTGACGAGGAGGCGCGGTTGTCGTTCCGCGGCGCCGTTGCCGGGCTGGGGAGCGGGCCGGACCACGACGGCCCCGTGCTCGTCACCGACCTGGGCGGGGGATCGACCGAGCTGGTGCTGGGCGAAGCCGGGTCGGGCGGCGGCCTGCGTGTGACGCACGCGTTCTCTGCGGATATCGGATGCGTGCGACTCACCGAGCGCGCGCTCGCGTCGGATCCGCCGACGGAGCGCGAGGTCGACCGCGCTCGTGGGATCGTCGAGGAACAGCTCGACGCCGCCGCGCACCGCGTCCCGATCGGGAACGCGCGCACCTGGGTGGGCGTGGCGGGTACGTTCACAACGCTCGCGGCGCTCGCCCACGGCCTGACCGAGTATGACCCCGTTCTCATCCATCGCTCGCGGGTGCCGATCGAACAGCTGGTCTCGCTGTGCCGCAGATTGGTGGGTATGACCTCTGCGGAACGCCTGGCGCTCGGCCCGATGCATCCGGGGCGGGCCGACGTGATCGGGGGCGGTGCGCTGGTGGCGATGTTGCTCGCACGTCGTCTGGCGGCGTCCGGGGTCACAGAGCTGGTCGTCTCCGAGCACGACATCCTCGACGGCGTGGCGCTGGGGCTGACCGACGAGAGTTAACCCACTGTCAACAAGGTCACAGCCCCGAGGTATCGGAAATTCAGGATCATGTAGCTATCATTCAAGCAATCGTAAAGAATGGAGCTGACATGCAGAACATCGTGGTTGTGCTCGACGGGACCGCTCAGGCGGAGCAGTTGGTGGCAGACGCCGCGGCGGCCGGTGCGCACGTGACGGCCATCGGCCGCAACTTCCGCGAGGTGGTCGCTGTCATGGCGCACGGCGTCTACCCCCTCGTCGCGGACCTGTCCGACCCCGAGCAGTGGGACTACGCCGTCGCACGCGTCGAGCAGCGCTACGGCTCCATCGATCGCGTCATCGATCCTGCCGACCGCCTCGCGGTCCGCGCCGCCTGACCTCTCCGTCGCTCGAATTCAGGGGCTCGTCAGTCCGCGCGACCGGTAACTGCCAGGCCGACACCGAGTCCGATCATTGCGACGCCTCCCGCGCCGCCGACCGCCCGCAGCCGGCGATCGGAGCGCGCGAACCAGTTACGTGCGGTCCCGGCGGCGAGTGCCCAGACGCTGTCGGACAGGGCGGCGAGCATGCAGAACAGGAGTGCGAAGACGGCCATCTGCGTCGCGGGGTGGCCGCGCCCTGCATCCACGAACTGCGGCAGCACCGCACCGAAGAAGACCAGCGTCTTCGGATTGCTCACGCCGACGACGAATCCCTGTCTGGCAGAACGCAGTACGACGCCGCGTTCCTGTGCTGGAAACGCCCGTGTGCCGCCGATCGAGAGCCGACGACGGTGCCGGATCGCCTGGATCCCCAAGTAGCAGAGGTAGATCGCGCCGATCACCTTGGCCGTTGTGAAGACCACGGCGGATGCGGCGATCAGCGTCCCGAGCCCGGACACCACGAGCCCGCAGAGCGCGAGTGACCCCAGAGTCCCGCCGAGCGCGCTCGCGATTGCGACCGTGCGCCCGTGTGCGAGCGCGCGGCCGACGACGAACAACACGCTGGGGCCCGGTGCCACGATGATCACCAGAGCCGTCAGACCGAATGCGAGCAGACCTGCCGGCGAAACCGGCAACGCCGCGAGCAGATGGTGGTTCATGCGTGTCCGCCCTCCTCCGGCCGTTCGTCTGTGCCCCCAGTGGGACTCGAACCCACACTGACCAGCTTTTAAGGCCGGTGCCTCTGCCGATTGGGCTATGGGGGCGGTGCCCGCTCACCCTAGCTTGGCCAGGTGTCGTCAATCCAGGTTGACAAGTAGATGGCGTCAACCTACATTGACAGGCGTGAGCTCACCCGAATTCGTCGACGCGGCCGCCTCCGAGGATCCTGAACAGGGGCTACGGGCTGTGGTCGCACTCCGCAGGCTCGCGGATCAGCTCGAGGCCGTGCAGGTCGCCAACGCCCGGTCTCTCGGCTGGTCGTGGCAGGACATCGCCCGCGCGCTCGACGTCACCCGCCAGGCCGTTCACAAGAAGTACGGGAAGTAGGTCTTCGCCATGTTCGAGAGGTTCACCCGCGAGGCACGCACCGCCGTCGTCCTCGCCCAGGAGGAGGCCCGCGACGCGGGCGCCGATCGCATCACCCCCACCCACCTGTTGATAAGCGTGCTCGGGCAGTTGCCGAGCGATGTGCAGGACGTCCTCACCGACGGCGGGCTCACCGTCGACGGTGTGCGTGCCGCCGCGCAGGACCGCGTGCTCACGGAAGCGGACGCCGAGGCGTTGAAGGGAATCGGCATCGACCTCGCCGCGGTCGTCGATGCGGTGTCGGAGCGCTTCGGGTTCGACGTCCGGCGTCCCATCCGAAAGCGCTTCCGTACCGGGCACATCCCCTTCTCCTCTGCGTCCAAGAAGACGCTAGAGCTCGCGCTGCGCGAGGCTATCCACCGCAAGGACCGCCGCGTCGGAAGCGAGCACGTACTGCTCGGGATCCTGCGCAGCGACGACGACGCCGTGCTCGCCGCCATCGGTGCCGCGATGCCCGTCGACGAGGTCCGTAGTCGCGTGAACGATCTGCTCGGGGGACGTGCGGCCTGACTCGAACCGCGGGAGCGGTCTCGGGAACCGGACCGGTTCGCCCAACGTTGGGTAAGGTGAACGTAAAAGGGCGTGGGGCCGCTGCCAGACGGCTGGGAACCGGAACCACCGCCTGTTCGTTGTACCCAACGAGGCCGCCGGGCCAGTCCGGTGGTCGCACCAGTCGCAGAATCAAAGCGACGCCCGAGAAAGGACCACACGGTGCGAGAGAGCAGCAACCCGGTTCTGCGCAATCTCATGCGCGGGGGCCGACAGAAGCAGCAGGTGGGCGGCCCGCAGGCCGGCTACCAGCAGCCCGGATACCCCGGGCAGCAGGGCCAGCAGAACTTCGGCGGGGCCGGATTCGGCAGCGGCGCGGCCGGTATGGCCCAGGGGATGCAGTTCCAGCAGCCCTACCAGACGCCGCAGCAGCCGTACGCCCAGCAGCAGGGCGTCCGCTCGATCACCATCGACGACGTGGTGCAGAAGACCGCGATGACGCTGGGCGTGCTGATCGTCTTCGCCGTCGCCAGCTACTTCGCGATCGGACAGAACCTCGCGCTCGCCAACCCGCTCCTCATCGCGGGAGCGATCGGCGGTCTGGTGCTGGTCATGGTCGCGACCTTCGCGCGTAAGAGCGACAACCCGGGCATCGTCCTCGGGTACGCGGCGTTCGAGGGGCTGTTCGTCGGCGCGATCTCGTATGTATTCGCGAACTTCATGGTCTCCGGCGTCAGCGCCGGCGCACTCATCGCGCAGGCGGTGCTCGGCACCGTCGGGGTGTTCATCGGAATGCTCGTCGTCTACAAGACGGGGGCCATCCGCGTCACCCCGCGCTTCACTCGCATGCTGTTCGCCGCGATGATCGGTGTCGTCGTGCTGGCGCTCGGCAACCTGGTGATGAGCCTCTTCACTCACGGCGCGGGCCCGCTGCGCGACGGCGGTCCCATCGCGATCATCTTCTCCCTGGTCTGCATCGGTATCGCCGCGTTCAGCTTCCTGATCGACTTCGACCAGGCGGATCAGCTGATCCGCGCAGGCGCGCCCGCGAAGGCGGCCTGGGGCGTCGCTCTCGGCCTGACCGTCACCCTGGTGTGGCTGTACGTCGAGATCCTGCGCCTGCTGAGCTATTTCTACCGAAGCAACTAGCTCACGCGGCGGGCTCGTCCCGCCGAAGAACGCCCCGCAGCGCGCGCGAGAGCCGCGCGGTGGGGCGTTCTTCGTTTGCGAGGTCCGCCGGCGGGGCCGGCTCGGGCCCGGGCACCGGTTCGCTCTGCTCGCCCACGGCGGCGACGACCTCGGGCAGCAGGGCCTCCGCCGCCAGCGCGTAGCCCACGGGTGACGGATGGAAGTGGTCGCCCGACAGCATGATGTCGGGTGCCGCACGGAACCGGTCCGCCAGCAACTCGAGCGGGACCGCTCTGCCGCCCGCGGCATTCACGTGCACCTTCTGCCGCGCCGCCAGGCGCAGGCTGTACGTACGCATCACGGTTCGGAGCGGCTGCGGGATGGCCCAGACGACGCCGATGTCCGGGCACGTCCCCACCACGACTGCCGAGCCCTCGCCACGCAGCCGCCGCACACACCGCCCCAGGCGGCGCGCGGACGATTCGATCCCGTTGACCGCGGTCACGTCGTTGGCGCCCACGAGGATCACGGATACGTCCGGGGGCCGGCCCGCGATCAGCATCGCGTCGATCTGCCCGACCAGCCCGCGTGACGTCGCCCCGACGATCGCCTTCGTCGACAGCTGCACGCTCCTGCCGGTCTCCCTCGTGAGCCCGCGCGCTATGAGTACACCCGGGGTCTGCTCGGCATCGTCGCAGCCCAGGCCGCACGCCGTCGAGTCACCGAAGACCATCAGCCGCACGTCTGCGGGGTGATCGCTCGGCCGCTCGACGGCCTCCTGCCCGGGTACGTACACGCCGTCCCTCGACGGTGCCTTATCGGTGCGATGCGGGATCACCGTCCGCGCCTGCTTGGCCTGCTCGGCGAGGAACGAGTAGGCGGCCCACGTCATCCCGGCGCCACCCGCAGCGGCCACCGATGCCCGTGCGGCGTCTCGCACGATCCGGCCCCGGGTATAACCCATACCGCCCAATCTAGCGCCGCTCCCTGGGCGAGGCCGGTAAGCGACGCGTGGGAGGATGGGAGCCATGCGCATCGCAGGACACGTCTCCGAGCTGATCGGCGATACTCCGCTCGTCCGCCTAGGCTCCGTCGTCGCTCCCGGGGCCGGCCTGGTCGCCGCGAAGATCGAGTACCTCAACCCGGGCGGCAGCAGCAAGGACCGCATCGCTGTCAAGATGATCGACGCCGCCGAGGCGTCGGGTGAGCTGAAGCCGGGCGGCACCATCGTCGAGCCCACATCGGGTAACACCGGAGTCGGGCTCGCACTGGTCGCGCAGCAACGCGGCTACGACTGCGTCTTCGTCTGCCCGGACAAGGTCAGCGAAGACAAGCGGAATGTGCTGCGCGCCTACGGGGCCGAGGTCGTCGTCTGCCCCACGGCCGTGCCCCCGGAACACCCGGACTCGTACTACAACGTCTCGGACAGGCTGACCCGCGAGATCCCCGGTGCGTGGAAACCCAATCAGTATTCGAACCCCAACGGACCCGCATCGCACTACGAGACCACGGGCCCCGAGATATGGCGGGACACCGAGGGTAAGGTCACCCACTTCGTCGCCGGCGTCGGCACCGGCGGCACCATCACGGGCACCGGCCGTTACCTCAAAGAGGTCTCGAACGGCGCGGTGAAGATCGTCGGAGCGGACCCCGAGGGCTCCGTCTACTCCGGCGGCACGGGGCGGCCGTACCTGGTCGAGGGCGTGGGTGAGGACTTCTGGCCCGAGGCTTACGACCCGGACATCCCCGACGAGATCATCGCGGTGTCCGACGCCGACTCGTTCGAGATGACGCGGCGCCTCGCCCGCGAGGAGGGACTGCTGGTCGGCGGCTCCTGCGGCATGGCCGTCGTGGCCGCGCTGCGTGTCGCCGAGCGCGATCCGGACGCCGTGGTGGTCGTGCTGCTGCCCGACGGCGGCCGCGGCTACCTGTCGAAGATCTTCAACGACAAGTGGATGTCGTCGTACGGCTTCCTGCGTACTCCGCTCGACCCGAAGCAGCGCGAGGCACTCGTCGGCGACGTCCTGCGCGGCAAGTCCGGTGAGTTGCCGGATCTCGTGCATACACACCCGTCGGAGACGATCCGCGACGCCATCGAGATCCTCGGCGAGTACAACGTCTCGCAGATGCCTGTGGTGGGTGCCGAACCGCCGATCATGGCGGGAGAGGTCGCCGGTGCGGTGAGCGAGCGCGAGCTGCTGTCCGCGGTCTTCGAGGGCCGCGCCAACCTGGCGGATCCCGTGGAGAAGCACATGGGCCCCGCGTTCCCCCTGATCGGCGCGGGCGAGTCCGTGTCGTCGGCGATGACGGCGCTCGGTGAATCCGACGCGCTCATGGTCGTCGACGACGGCAAGCCGATCGGAGTCATCACCCGGCACGACGTGCTCGGGTTCCTCTCGCATGGAAGGAAGTAGTCGATGAGCGAGCAGCGTTCCGCGACGGACCGATACGCGGCCAAGGGGTTCTCGACCACCGCGATCCATGCGGGATACGACCCGGATCCGCTGACGGGCGCGGTCAACGTGCCGATCTACGCCAGCTCGACCTTCAAGCAGGACGGCGTGGGCGGCATGCGCGGGGGTTTCGAGTACGCCCGCACGGGCAACCCGACGCGGCAGGCGTATGAGGCGAACCTGGCCGCGATCGAGGGGGGAGCGTTCGGGCGCGCCTTCGCGTCCGGCATGGCCGCTACCGATGCGATCCTGCGCGCGACCCTGCGCCCCGGCGATCACCTGGTGATCCCCGACGACGCATACGGCGGCACCTTCCGCCTCATCGACAAGGTGTTCTCCCAGTGGGGGATCGAGCAGACACCGGCCGCCGTCAACGACGTCGACGCGGTGCGCGCGGCGATCCGCCCCAACACGAAGCTGGTGTGGGTAGAGACACCCACCAACCCGCTGCTCAACATCGGCGACATCGAGGCACTCGCGGGCGTGGCGCACGAAGCCGGGACGCGGCTCGTCGTCGACAACACCTTCGCCAGCCCCTACCTGCAGAAGCCACTGGAGCTGGGTGCGGACGTAGTCGTGCACTCCGCAACCAAGTACCTGGGCGGGCACAGCGACACGGTCGGCGGTGCGCTCGTGGTGAACGACGAGCAGCTCGACGCCGATATCGCGTTCCTGCAGAACGGTTCCGGTGCGGTACCCGGGCCGTTCGATGTGTTCCTGACCCTGCGCGGGATCAAGACCCTCGGCGTGCGGATGGATCGCCACTGCGACAACGCCGAGAAGGTCGTCGAGTTCCTGTCGGGGCGGCCCGAGGTGGCGTCGGTGCTGTACCCGGGCCTCGACTCGCACCCCAATCACGCCGTTGCGGCCAAGCAGATGCGGCGCTTCGGCGGAATGGTGTCTGTGCGCCTGGAGGGCGGCCTCGAAGCTGCGCAGCGGCTGTGCTCGCGCACCGAGGTCTTCACGCTCGCCGAGTCGCTGGGCGGCATCGAATCGCTCATCGAGCACCCCGGCGCGATGACCCACGCCTCCACTGCGGGGTCGCAGCTCGAGGTCCCGGCGGATCTCGTGCGTCTGTCCGTCGGCATCGAGGACATCGGTGACCTGATCGCCGACCTGGACAACGCCCTGGGCTGACTCGGTCGGGGTAGCGTCGAGCCCGTGACTGATGCGCTCGGCCCACGGACCTGGCCCGAGATCGAGGGTGGGGCACCGCGCCTCGTCGTGGTCCCGCTGGGCGCGCTCGAACAGCACGGACCGCATCTCCCGCTCGACACGGACACGCGAATCGCGGAGGCGGTAGCCCGCGCTGTCGCGGCAGCCGTCGACGGCGCCTGCGCCCCCGCCGTCGCGTACGGCGCCTCGGGCGAGCACGAGGGCTTCCCGGGCACGGTGTCGCTGGGCACCGAGGCGCTGAAGACGCTGCTCATCGAGTACGGCCGGTCCGTGTGCGTGTGGGCGCCGCGGCTGCTGATCGTGAACGGCCACGGCGGCAACGTCGCCGGCGTGGCCGCGGCCGTGACGCAACTGCGTTACGAGAGGCGTGATGTCGCGTGGCTTCCCTGCGATCCGATGGGTTCCGATCCGCACGCGGGGCGCACCGAGACGTCGCTGCTGCTGCACCTGGCGCCGGACACCGTGCGCACTAAGCTGATCCATGCGGGAGACACCAGATCCCTGACCGAGCTGCTACCCGAGATCCGTGCCGGCGGTGTGCGTGCCGTGAGCAGCAGTGGCGTGCTCGGAGACCCGCGCGGGGCGACGGCGGCGGAGGGTGAGCGCCTGTTGGTCGAGCTCACGGGGCGGGCTGCCGACTCGGTGCGCCGCTGGGCGCCGGACGACGCCGGACGGCTCCGGTGACACCCCGCCTTCCGGACGGCTTCACCGTCCGGATAGACAGCGGCGCCAGGGTTCTCGATGGCGGGCGAGTGCTGTTGGGCGGCGCGCCGCTGCGGCTGCTGCGGCTCAGGGAGGCGGGGGCGATCGACGGAGACGGCATCGTCGTGTGCGACGCGATCTCGGCCGCCGTGGCCAGGCGTCTGCTCGACGCGGGGCTGGCACATCCTGACTCCTCTCCGGATGTCCGTCCGCCGGTCACCGTGGTCGTCCCGGTGAAGGACAACGCCTCCGGCGTCGTCCGGGTCGTGGATGCGTTGCGCCGCGACGGAGTCACCGATGTGATCGTGGTGGACGACGGCAGCGCCGTCCCGCTCCATATCGACGGCGTCCGCATCATCCGCCACCGGCGCCCGCGCGGTCCGGCCGCCGCACGAAACGCCGGGATCGACTGTGCAGACACCGAGTTCGTCGCAGTGCTCGATTCCGATGTCGTGCCCAGACCGGGGTGGCTCGACCGTCTTCTTCCTGCGTTCTCCGATCCTGCGGTCGCGATGGCGGCTCCGCGCATCGTTGCGCTCAGCCTGGGTGGCACGGAGCGGAGTCCGGTGCGGCGCGCGATAGCCCGTTACGAACACGCCCGCTCCTCGCTGGACCTCGGCCGAGATCCCGCGCGCATCGCCGCCGGCACCCCCGTCGCCTACGTGCCGAGTGCTGCTATGGTGCTGCGGCGCAGCATGTTCGACGAGGTCGGCGGCTTCGATGAGCAGATGCACGTCGGTGAGGATGTCGACCTTTGCTGGCGCATCTCTGCGGCAGGCGGACGCGCCCGCTATGTTCCCGCTTCGCGAGTGGCGCACGACCACCGCGTGAACCCGTGGGATTGGCTGCGCCGCAAGGCGTTCTACGGTACCAGCGCGGCGCCGCTTGCGGTGCGGCACCCCGGGCTGGTGCCGCCGATGGCGATGTCGGCGGCGACCCTGGTCGGTGTCGTGGGTGTCGCCGGCGTGTCGGGGGTGGGTACGCTCCTCGCGATCGGCGCCCAGGCCTACGCCGCGCGGAAGGTGGCCGCGGCCCTCGACGGTGTGCCGCACCGGGCACCTCTGGTGGCACGGGTCGTGGCGCGCGGGTTCGCCGGTGGCCTGCGGCAGGTGGTGTCCGCGGCGTGGCGGCACTACTGGCCCGTGGCTTTGCCCGCGGCGCTCGTGTCGCGCCGGATGCGGCGGGCCGTGCTGGCCGGCGCCTTGCTGGACGGCGTCGCCGACTGGTGGGAGCACCGGGTTCCGGGCGGGCCCGGACCGCTGGCCCACACCGTCCTGCTGCGGCTCGACGATCTCGCGTACGGAGCCGGACTGTGGCGCGGCGTGCTCGCCGCGCGGAGCCCGGAGGCGCTCCGACCGAGGATCACGCGGTGACGGAGTCGGCCGAGGTCGTCGTGGTCGGCGCAGGATCCGCCGGCTGCGTGGTCGCGGGCCGACTCGCCGCGGCGGGCGTGCATGTGCTGTTGTTCGAGGCGGGCCCCGCGCAGCTGCCGTCCAGCGCAGTCGGCCTCCTACCCGTCGGCTCGCGCGACGAAGGGCTGCTGCGCTACGGCGACGAGGTCGCGCCGGGGACGGTGGTGGGAGCGGCCCGCGGCGGGCGGGTCGGTGGCTCGTCGGCCGTGAACGGCGCCTATCTGTTGCGCGCCCGCCCCGGCGATTTCGGCCCGTGGCCCGCGGGGTGGACGTTCGAATCGATGAGCCCCTACTACGAGCGGATCCTCCTTCCGCGCGTCCGAGTCCCGATCGAGGACATGGCGCCTGCGGGGCGCTCGTTGCTCGCCGCGGCTACGGCCGCACGGGTCCCGGTGGTCTCGGACCTCGACGAGGCGGAAGCGCCCGTTGCGGGGCCGGTGACCCTCAACGCGGCGCGGGGCCTCCGGGTCGACACCGCCGCGGCCTATCTAGGTCCCGGGGTGGACGTGCGGGAGGGGCGGATCGTCCGGCGCGTCCGCGGGCGGCGCAGACGCGCGATCGGGGTCGAGACGGACGCGGGTCCCGTGGCCGCCGAACTAGTGGTGCTCTGTGCCGGTTCGGTGGGGACCCCACGGCTGCTGCTCAGGTCGGGTATCGGCGCGGCGCGAACCGTCGCAGAACTGGGCGCGGAGCCGGTCGTCGACCTGCCGGGCGTCGGCCGCGGCGGCACCGACCACCCTGAGGTGACACTGCCGCTGGCGCTCGATCCCGGGCCGCACGACCCGTCCCGCCCGATCCTCGAGGCGGTCGCCCACCTCGTTCTGCCGGAGGGTGAGGTCGAGATCAGGCCCTATACGGCGCCGTTCGGCCGCGCGATCGGAGGAGTCGATGACCCGGTGCTGCGCGTCGGTGTCGCGGCTATGACGTCGAAGCAGCGGGCCGAGGTCCTGGGGGGTGCCGGGGTCCGGGTCCACCGCTCGGGGTCCGACGCAGCCCTGCTCGCTGCGGGTGTCGCGAGTGTTCGAGACCTGCTTCCGACGAGGGGTGAGGCGGTTCTCGGCGTGCCTCTGCACCTGTGCGGAACGGCCCGCATGGGCGACTCCGACGAGGCGCCGGCGGACGGCGCGGGCCGGATCCGGGGTGTCGAGGGCCTGTACGTGGCGGACGGCTCTGCAGTTCCCGTCGTGCCCACGCGCGGCCCGCACGCGACGGTCATCGCGGTGGCAGAGCGCCTGTCCGAGGTGCTGCTTCGCGGGTGAATCCGCACGACGGGTGGTAACGAAAAGGTCACCCTTGTCGATCTCGAGTTTCGCGCGAGTCGCTCCTGGGATTATTGTGGTCACTGTTGTATGAGTGACACAAGTGTCTGGAGTGGTATGTGAGGCCGAGGCAGAGCAGGCGGATGCGCAACTACGCGTTCGGTGGCAGTGCTGTCGTCATCGCCGCGGCGATCGGCGCCGCGGTGGTGTTGCCGACGGACTCCCCGCATCAGGCGGGATCGGGCGTGGACTTCGATGCCGTGCCAGGCGACTCCAACTCGATCGCGACGGCGCCGCCCTCCGGAGCATCGGCCGCCCCGGGCGCCGGCGCCAACCCGGGCGCCGGGCCTCAGGCCCGCACGAGCACCGCCCCTCCGCCGCCGAAGCCGCCCGCGCCGTCGGTGGTCACCAAGACGGTCCGCGCCCCCGCGCCCCCCGCACCCGCGGCCCCGGCCGCGTCGGCGCCCCGCACGTCTGCCGAGCCGCGCAGCCCGCGGCCCCCGACGACCGCGTCGCCGACCACCACCGAGGCGCCCGCGACCACCACCGAGCCGCCCGGCCCTGCGATCACCACCGAGCCGCCGGCGCCCGGCGCCACGACGACGGCACCCGCGCCGTCCACCACGACCACCACCGTCACGACGCCTCCCGCGGGCGGCTCCGGCTACGTATCCGACGCGACGCCGAACTGTGCGGTCGCGAAGTGCGTCGCGCTCACCTTCTCGGGCGGGCCCAGCCCCGAGACCAGGCAGTTCCTCAGCGTCCTCGATCGGCATGGTGCCCGCGGCACGTTCTTCGTGACCGGCGCACAGGTGGCGCAGAACGCCGACGTCGTCGCCGCGATCACGGGCTCCGGCAACGAGATCGCCAACGGTACGTGGGATCAGGCGGACCTCACGACTCTCGGCGCCGCGGAACAGGAGCAGCAGCTCGCGGACACCGACCAGGCGGTGAAGGTCGCGACCGGTATCAGCCCGAGCCTGTTCCGGCCGATGGGTGGCCACAGTTCCCCTGACGTCGTGGCGGCGGGCAGGCGCGAGGGACTCACCCAGGTGCTGTGGGACATCGACTCGCAGGACTACTCGCACCAGGGCGACCCGTCGGCGATCGCGGCCGCCATCGAGCGGGCGAAGCCGGGGCAGATCGTGATGCTGCACGACACCTTCCCGGACTCCGCGACGGGACTGGACCAGGCGCTCTCCGCGCTCGAGGCCAAGGGCTACGCATTCGTCACCGCGAGCACGTTGCTGGGCTCGCGGGGTGCGCAATAGCGGCAGGCCACAGACGACGGCGGCCCGGCTCCCTGCGATCAGGGTGCCGGGCCGCCGGTCGTTGTATCGCTACGAGTGGTAGGGCTCCGCGCTGACCAGTGTGACCTTGATGGTCGAGCCGCTGGGGATGGTGTACTCGCGGGTCTCGCCGACCTTCGCGTCGATGAGCGCGTGGCCGAGCGGAGAGTTGGGGGAGTAGACCTCGAGCTTGCCGTCCTGTGCGCCCTCCTCGCGCGTCGCGATCAGGAACGTCTCGTGGTCGGACTCGTCGCCGTCGTAGTAGACCTTCACCACCGAGCCCGGGAGCGCGATACCGGACTGCGCGGGGGCCTCGCCCACCTTGGCGTTGTTCAGCAGCTCCTGTAGCTGGCGGATGCGTGCCTCCTGTTGGCCCTGCTCCTCGCGCGCTGCGTGGTACCCGCCGTTCTCCTTGAGGTCGCCCTCCTCGCGGCGCTCGTTGATCTCGGCGGCGATGACGGGCCGATTCGCGATCAGCGCGTCCAGCTCGTTCTTGAGGCGCTCGTGCGACTCGGGCGTCAGCCAGGTCACCTGAGTGTCCGTCATCTCGTCACTCCGTTCGTTCGTCGGGCACGGTCGTCGTGCGGCGCGGCAGGACTGCTTCCCGCCAGCGGTACCGCCCGAAAATGCAACAAACACGGCTCCGCGGTGGAACCGTGTATCCGAGGATTATAGCACCGCGCCCGTGACCGAGGTCTCGCCGCGGAGTGCCGCCTGATAGCTCGGTTCGCGCCGCTTCACGTACCAGCACGTCAGGTAGCTGATCGGCATGATGAGGATCTCGACCAGCGTTTTCCAGAGGAAACCGAGGATGGTGTAGTTGAGGAACTGCCCGGCCGAGGTGAACCCGAGCGCGGGCGCGGCGATCGAACAGAACACCAGCGTGTCGAAGAATTCGCCCACGACGGTCGATCCCAGCAGGCGCGACCACAGCATCCGCTCGCCCGTCCACGCTTTCATCTTGACCAGCACGTACGAATTCATCAGCTCGCCGACGAGGTATCCGGCGAGGCCCGCGAGGAGGAACCGCGGCACCACGCCGGCCACGGTCTCGAACGCCGAGGGGTCGTAGCCGGGCGCGCCGGGCAGCCTCGTCGTCAGCCAGAAGCAGCCGGCCGCGAGCGCCAGGATCGCGAAGCCGGACAGGATCACGCGGCGCATCGCGCGGAAGCCGTACACCTCGGAGATGACGTCGCCGAGGACGTAGGCGAGGGGGAACAGATAGAAGGCGCCATCGGTGGCGATGCCCTCGATGTGCAGGCCGAGGAGGTCCAGGTGCAGCGACGGGGCGAACACCACCGGTTTCGTCGTGGTGATGTTGGAGATGAGCATGACGCCCACGAACAGGGCCACCATGATCTGGAGGTAGGGGGACGAGATCTTGGCGTAGGCCGGCTTCGTGCGGGACGAGGCCGGCCGCCCAGAGAACGGTTCGGTATCGGTCATGCGCGGGAGGTTAGCCCACGCCCGCACCCGACGGTGACTCGAAGCAGTTCGGCGGGCCCGCGGTCAGGCCTCGCGTGCGGCTGCGCCGCAGATCAGGTCGACGGGCCGGACTCGCGCAGCCAGCTCGCCGATCAGCTCGACAGGCACGTGCTCGGCGTCGGCGAACCTCAGGCTCGTGGTCCCGACGTCCACGACCCGACCCGGTTGGACGCGGGCGTACTGCGTCCGGAACCACTCGCCGATGCGCTCGTCCTGGTACAGGCCCAGATGGTAGATCGTGACGCCGCTGCGCTGCGAGGCCAGCGAGATGAACGGGAGCGGGGTGTCCGGGTCGCCCTCGTAGCCGGGTGCGAACACCGTCGGGGGCAGGACCCAGGAGATCATCCCGTACCGCACGACGGCCTCACACGTACGCCCGAGCCGATCGGTGATCTCGCTGTAGAGCGCCGCACACACGGCGCGCCTGTCCTCGTCGAGGTCCGCGAGGTACTCGGCCACGTCGGGCGGCACGGTCGCTGTGATGAACGGCATGCTCTACTCGTTTCCACCGGTGCTAGGGGGTCATGAGTGTGATCCAGGTCTAACGGCTAGCGATCAAGATACGCCGGAATGTCCGTGCCGCAACCGAACACATCTCCCATTGCGGGGCGCTCGGTCGTACGCACCTCGCTCGTCACCGTCTCGACGGCGTCGTCGGACGGCGGCACGTAGAACTCGCGGCGGCCGATCTCGGCGCCCTCGCGGTTCTTCACGTACACGATGCAGCTGACGGGAGTGTGTGGATTCTGGCGCGTCACGGTGACGTGCACCTTGATCGTCGATGCGTCGACGACCTCGTAACCACCCGCGGCGCCGGTCACCGGCTGCGCGGCGAACTTCTGGTAGCCGATCCAGGCGATGACCACGCCGAGTACGACGACGATCACGCTGCCCGCCAGAAGGAGCGTTCGTGTGCGCTTCGGGTTCGTGGTGGGGTAGCGGCCGACCGGGGGCGTTGCCGTGGGCATGGGACATTGCTATCACGCGGCCCCAGACGCGCCGTGACGCGGTCGATCAGGGACACTGGAGAGCATGACGTACCGCATGCTCGCTGTGCACGCCCATCCCGACGACGAGTCGAGTAAGGGAGCAGCGACGATGGCGCGCTACGCAGCCGAGGGGAACGACGTCATGGTCGCGACGTTCACGGGCGGGGAGCGCGGCGACATCCTGAATCCCGCGATGGACGTTCCGGGTGTCAAGGACCGCCTGCCAGAGGTGCGTCGCGAGGAGATGGCGAAGGCAGCGGCGATCCTGGGCGTGCAGCACCGCTGGCTCGGCTTCGTCGACTCGGGCCTGCCCGAGGGCGACCCCAAGCCCCCGCTTCCCGAAGGTTGCTTCGCGTTGGTCCCGCTCGAGGAGTCGACGGAGGCGCTCGTGCGGCTGATCCGGGAGTTCCGTCCGCACGTCATGGTCACGTACGACGAGAACGGCGGCTACCCGCACCCCGATCACATCCGCACGCACGAGGTGTCGATGGCCGCATACGAGGCCGCTGCGGACCCCGAGCGGTTCCCCGACGCCGGCGAGCCCTGGCAGATTCAGAAGGTCTACTACAGCCACGGCTTCCTCAAGGGGCGGTTCCGCGCGTTCGCGGACGAATTCGACAAGCAGGGCCGCGAGAACCCGTTCCGCGAGTGGCTGACCCGCTGGGACGATGCCCGCACCGACATGATGGCCCGGGTCACCACGCAGGTGCCGTGCGCGGACTACTTCCCCGTGCGTGACGAGGCGCTACGCGCGCATGCCACCCAGATCGACCCGAACGGGCCGTTCTTCGCGGTGCCGATGGAGTGGCAGCAGCGGCTGTGGCCGACCGAGGAGTACGAGCTCGTGAAGACACGCGTCTGCACGAAGATGCCCGAGAACGACCTGTTCAGCGGGGTCACCGCGTGATCGGCGGCTTTCCCCTCGCGGTGCTCCTGGCCGATGACAACGCGCCGAAGGGACCCGAGTTCGGCAAGGCGTCGCCGGTCGGGCTGCTCGTGATCGTGGTGCTGTGCGTTGCGACCTTCCTGCTCATCAAGTCGATGAACCGGCACGTCAAGAACCTGCCCGAGTCGTTCGACGAAAGCGCCGCCGGCCCGGGCGAGCGGCCCGGCGACGCAGGATCCGACGGCGCGATCATCGATCACGGCGCCGGTGACGAGGCCGCCGAGGGAGATGGTGCCGTCAAGGACCGAGCGCGTCCGCAGGATAAGCGACATTCCGGCGGATCCGGCCCGAAAACCTAACCTTGGTAGAACTTTCACAGCAGCCCCGCAGGTGATCACCGGCCACAGCCCAAGAATCGGCTGAGAGAGTCTGCTGGGCGCTGAGATACGGCGTCGTCCGGGTGTACACCCCGGGCCGAAGTACATGAGGAGTTCACCATGGCTCTCCCTGCTTGGGGTCGTCGTCCGGGGCCGCGCCCGGGGCCCCGTCCCGTCCCCGTGCGTCGTCGCCGTTGGCAGCGCCGCTGGGATCCGCGCCGTCGTGTGTGGTTCTGGGGCTGGTTCTTCTGATCGACGCTCCGCGCCGCTGAAGGCCTTGTGGGGCCGGTGATCTACTTGATCGCCGGCCCCACAGCTGTCTCCCCGTTCGTAACGCGGCGCCAGGGGGAGCGCCGTCGCGGCGGTCCCGTTTCACGCCGAGGTCTGGACCCCCATCGAGCGCTCCCAGTGAGTTCCCAGACTCGCGCCACCGCGCTGCCAGGCGCCCCTGGGAATCTCACAGTCATGACTACCGCAACCATCACCGCGTCCGACGAGGCGGCGACCCCGCCCGCGCGACGCCGGCTGCGTCCGCAGCGGCGGCACTGGGCCGTCGCCGGCCTGCTCGCGGCTACCGCGCTGCTGTACTGCTGGAATCTCTCCCGCAACGGGTGGGGCAACGACTTCTACGCCGCCGCCGCGCAGGCAGGCGGTGTGTCCTGGAAAGCATGGCTGTTCGGCTCGCTCGACTTCGGCAATATCGGCACCGTCGACAAGCCGCCGGCGGCGCTGTGGGTGACCGGGCTGTTCGTTCGGATCTTCGGCCTGTCGTCCTGGTCCGTCCTGCTGCCGCAGGCGCTCGAGGGCGTGGCCACCGTGGGTGTCCTGTACGCGACGGTGCGGCGGGTGTTGATCGGCTCGATCGGCGGCAGGACGGCGACGACCGGCGCCCTGCTGGCAGGCGCGTCGCTCGCTCTGATCCCCGCGGCCGCGCTGATCTTCCGCTTCAACAACCCGGATGCACTGCTGGTGCTGCTCATGACCCTCGCCGCATACGCCACCGTCCGGGCATGCCAGGCCGCGTCGTGGCGCTGGCTTGCGCTGTGCGGTGTCGCACTCGGCTTCGCATTCCTGGCGAAGATGCTTCAGGGCCTGCTTGTTCTGCCCGGCTTCGGCCTGACCTACCTGCTGTTCGCGCGGACCACGTGGCTGCGGAGGGTGCGGGATCTGGCGTTCGGGACGGTCGCGCTGATCGTCGCATCCGGCTGGTACGTGGTGCTGACGATCCTGTGGCCGGCGAGTTCGCGCCCGTATATCGGCGGGTCGACGGGGAACTCGTTCATGGATCTGGTGTTGGGGTACAACGGATTCGCGCGGATCCTCGGAAACTCGGGTGGCGGCGGAGGAGGCGGATTCCGCGGCCCGGGCGGAAACGGTGCCCCGGGTACGTCGTTCGGAGGCTCGACAGGGCTGGAGCGGCTGCTGAGCAACGAGTTCGGCAACGAGATCTCGTGGCTGTTGCCGATGGCGCTCGTGGTGGTCGTCGGCATGGTCGTGTTCGCGCTGCGGCGCCGGCTCTCGCGCGACGTGCTCATGGGCTCGGCGGTGTTCGGCACCTGGCTGATCGTCACGGCGCTGGTCTTCTCATACATGAGCGGCACGATCCACCCGTACTACACGGTGGCGCTCGCACCCGCGATCGCGGCGCTGGTCGGCATGGGCGCAGCGGTCGGCTGGTCACAGCGCGAGAACTGGTACGGCACTTCGCTGCTCGTCGCGATGGTGGCGGCCGGCGCCGGATGGGGCGTCGTGCGTCTGTGGCGCGCCGGCTGGGGGTGGCCCGGTTTGGGCGTCGCGGTCGGGGCGCTCGGCGTGATAGGTGTTGTGGCACTGCTGATCTCGCGGACGTGGGGCGGAGCCCGGCTGGCAGCGGCTGCCGCTACCGCCGTCGTCGGGGGCGGGCTTGCAGTCTCCGTCTTCGGGATCGCGACGGTGAACACGACCCACTCCGGCTCCATCCCGTCCGTCGTGCAGACGGCCGGCGGATCCGGGATGGGATTCGGGATGCCCGGCGGCGGTTTCGGCAACGCCGCGGGCGGCGCGCCGGGTGGCCGTGGAACGGGGTCGGGTGCGCACGACCGGACGGATGCGTCGGGTGCGCACGACCGGACGGATGCGTCGGGTGCGCACGACCGCAAGGACGCGTCTGGTACGCCGCGCGAAAGACGCTCCGGCGGTCAGCGATTCGGCGGCGGGTTCGGAGCATTCGGTGGCGGGCGTACCAACGCGGCGTTGATCGACCTGCTGAAGAACACGAAGACCGAGTGGGCCGCCGCCACGCAGGGCGCCCAGTCGCAGGCCGGTTATCAGTTGAACTCGGGTCGGTCGGTGATCGCGATAGGCGGCTTCATGAACGATCCGGCTCCCACCCTCGACCAGTTCAAGAAGTTGGTCTCCGAGGGCCGCGTCGGCTACTACATCTCCGGTGGCATGGGAGGCGGCCCCGGCCGAACCAGCGACATCCAGAAGTGGGTGGAGCAGAACTTCACCGCGACCGACGTCGGCGGCACCACGGTGTACAAGCTGACATAGCCTCGGGGCATGAGTCTTCTCGATGCGGCCAGCCGGATAGCCGAGACGGTGCTGGCTCCCGCAGCCGCGGAGGTGGACGCGACAGGGGTCGTCCCCGATTCGCACTTCGCGGCCCTGGCCGACGCCGGGCTGTACGGGATCGCGACAAGCGACGAAGCCGCGTCGGCAGCGGAGGTGGCCGAGTTGCTCGTGTCCGGCTGCCGGGCGACGGGATTCGTATGGGCTCAGCACCACGGGGTGCTGACGGCTGCGGCGCAGGACGGCCGCCACGAGCTGGTCGCCGAGCTCGCAGCGGGGCGGACCCGCGCGGCGGTCAGCTACGCCGGCCTCGCCCTGCAGGGGCGCACCCTGCGGATCACGCCCGACGGTGACGGCTACCTCCTGAACGGAGGCTCCGCCATGGTCACGGGCTGGGGGCTGACCGACCTGCTCGGGGCGTGGGCGCACGATGCCGAGCGTGGGGAGGACCTGATGGTGCTCGTGCCCCGGCCCCACCGGACGCCGGGTATCGACGCCACCCTGCTGTCCCTCGTGGCTGCCCGCGCGAGCCGCACCGTCGGGCTGCGCTGGCACGGGGTGCGTGTCGGGCGCGACGCGATCATCGGGCGCCGCCCCGCGGACCGGCCGCCGAGCACCGAGGCGATAGGCACGCGGCTCAACGGTGCGCTGTCCCTCGGTACCTGCCGCGCGGCTCTGCGGCAGCTCGACACCGTCGACGACGTGGCCGAACAGGCTGCCGCCGGGCGACGCGAGCTCGACGGGATCCGTGCCGCCATGAACGCGGCGATGGACGACGTCGACGAGCTGTACCGCCTCCGCGGCCACGCCGCCGACCTCGCGGTCCGTCTCGCTGCGGCAACGGTTGCCGCCACCGGCAGCCATGCCGTGCTCGCCGGCTCCGACGCCGAGCGGCTCACGCGTGAGGCCGTGTTCTGCATCGTCTGCGCCACCCGCCCCGGGATCCGCGCCGCGGTACTGGAGCGCACACTGGGGGTATGACGAATCTCCTCGGCAGCGCTACCAGCCCGTATCTGCGGCAGCACGCGGAGAATCCCGTTCACTGGTGGCAGTGGTCGGAGGCGGCGTTCGCGGAAGCGCGTCGCCGGGACGTGCCGGTGCTGCTGTCCGTCGGATACGCCGCATGTCACTGGTGCCACGTCATGGCGCACGAGTCGTTCGAGGATCCGGCGACCGCCGAGCAGATGAACCGGGACTTCGTGTGTGTCAAGGTGGATCGCGAGGAGCGGCCCGACGTCGATGCGATCTACATGAACGCCACCGTCGCCATGACGGGGCAGGGCGGCTGGCCCATGACGTGCTTCCTGACTCCCGATGCGCGACCCTTCTACTGCGGCACGTACTACCCGCGCGAACCGCGTGGCGGCATGCCTTCGTTCACCCAGCTGCTCGCTGCGATCAGCGATACGTGGCGGGAGCGGCGCGACGAGGTGGACCGCGTGGGCGTGCAGGTGGCCGAACACCTCGGTGCCGCCGCCGGCGGCCTGCCCGACGGTGCCGAACCCACCTCGGCTCAGCTCACCGCCGCGGTGGGGGCACTGATCGCCGACGAGGACCCCGCGCACGCGGGATTCGGTGGGGCGCCTAAGTTTCCGCCGGCCGCTGCGCTCGAGGCGCTGCTGCGGCACTACGAGCGCACCGGCGACCGAGCGGCTCTCGGAGTCGTCGAGCGCACGGCCGATGCAATGGCCCGGGGTGGGATATACGACCAGCTTGCAGGAGGGTTCGCACGCTACGCCGTGGACGCCGCATGGGTGGTCCCGCATTTCGAGAAGATGTTGTACGACAATGCATTGCTGCTGCGCCTCTACGCGCACCTGGCGCGCCGCACCGGCTCGGAACTCGCACGAAGAGTCGCGTGGGAGACCGCCGATTTCCTGGTCCGCGACCTCGGAGCGGGCGGCGCCTTCGCATCGTCCCTCGACGCGGACACCGACGGCGTCGAGGGTGCCACCTACGTCTGGACGCCTGAGCAGCTGCGCGCAGTGCTCGGCGACGACGCCGACTGGGCAGCCGAGGTCTTCGAGGTCACGGGCGCAGGAACTTTCGAGCACGGAACGTCGACGCTGCAGCTGCGCGGTGCGCCTGATCCGGCCCGGTTCGCCGGCGTCCGGGGGCGCCTCGCGGCGGCCCGCGCGCGGCGCCCGCAGCCTGCCCGCGACGATAAGGTGGTCACCGTCTGGAACGGGCTCGCGATCACGGCGCTCGCGGAAGCCGGGCGTACCGACGATGCGACTGTCGCCGCGGAGTTCGTGCTCGACAGCCACTGGGACGGATCGATATTGCGGCGCAGCTCACTGGGAGGCGACGTCGGTGAGGCGCCAGGCATGCTCGAGGACTACGCGGCATTCGTCACGGCGCTGCTGGCGGTGTTCCAGCGCACGGGCCGAGAACGTTTCGCCACTGCGGCGCGCGCGATCCTCGACGCAGCGATCCCGCGCTTCGCGGATCCGCAGGCGCTGGGCGGGTGGTACGACGCCCCCGTCGACGGCGAGCCGCTCCTCACTCGCCCGCGCGATCCCGCGGATGGCGCGACGCCATCGGGCGCGAGCCTGATCGCCGAGGCGCTCACCTACGCCGAGCACCTGCTCGATCCCGCGTATGCCCAGCTCGCGAGCGCCACCCGCGCTCGCAACGGGATCCTCATCGTCAAGATCCCGCGCGGCGCGGGACACCACCTCGCGGTCGCTGAGCAGGCGGCGCGACAGCTGATCGTCGCCATCGCCTCCGGCGACGGCACAGACGAACTGGTGGCCGCTGCGAGGGAGTCGGTTCCCGGGGGAGCAGTGGTCGTCGCCGGGCCGGAGGACTCGCAGCCCCTGCTGGCGCGGCGTGGCCCCGTCGGCGGGAGGGCGGCGGCGTACGTGTGCCGCAGCACGGTCTGTTCGCTGCCCGTTAGCAGCCCGGATGCGCTCGCCGACGAGCTGCGGTGACCGATGTGCTAGCCTCGACGCCGTGAACATCACGTATTGGCGCTTTATCGAGGCTCCGGGAGGGGCCGTCGATCGTGCGCGCATGCGTGGATAACGACAGTCACATCCCGGAGCCTGGCAGCGAGAGATCGCTGCCTTTCTCGTTTTTCGAGGGCGCCGGAGACTTCGCGGGTGCCCGCCAGTGCAGGAAGGCACCATGACAATCGAGCTCGACACCCCGGCCAGTACCTCGAACCGCCGGGTCACCGCGTTCCACGCGATCCCGTCGCCCGCGCAGTTGCGCGACGAACTGCCCCTTCCGGATCGTCTTGCCGCGCGCGTCGCCGCCGACCGCGACGCGGTCGCCGACGTGCTGGCCGGCCGCGACGACCGCCTGCTGGTCGTCGTCGGTCCCTGCTCCGTGCACGACCCCGAGGCCGCCCTCGACTACGCGCGCCGGCTGAAGCCGATCGCGGACCAGCTCGCCGGCGAACTGTTGATCGTCATGCGTGTGTACTTCGAGAAGCCGCGTACCACGGTGGGATGGAAGGGCCTGATCAACGACCCCGGCATGGACGAGTCGTACGACGTGCCTCGGGGGCTGCGGACCGCGCGTCGGCTACTGCTCGACATCCTCGAGATCGGGCTCCCCGTGGGCTGCGAGTTCCTCGAACCGACCAGCCCGCAGTACATCGCCGACACCGTAGCCTGGGGCGCGATAGGCGCACGCACCACCGAGTCTCAGGTGCATCGACAGCTCGCATCGGGGCTGTCGATGCCGATCGGCTTCAAGAACGCCACCGACGGCAACGTCCAGGTCGCGATCGACGGCGTGGGTGCCGCCGCCGCCCGGCACGTATTCTTCGGCACCGACGACGACGGTGCCGCCGCTGTCGTCGAGACGGCCGGCAACGAGAACTGCCACATCATCCTGCGCGGCGGGCGCGGCGGTCCGAACTGGGACGGGGCCTCCGTCGACGATGCGGTGGGCGCGCTTACGGCAGCGGGTCTTGCCCCACGGCTGATGATCGATGCGAGCCACGCGAACTCGGGTAAGGACCACGTGCGGCAGGCAGAGGTCGCGCGCGAGATCGCGACCATGATGGCCGCTGGGCGGCAAGGCATCTCGGGCATCATGCTCGAGTCCTTCATCGAGGCGGGTGCACAACAGCCGGGACCCGGTCCGCTGGTGTACGGGCAGTCGGTCACCGACAAGTGCATGGACTTCGCGACGACGGTCGGTGTCCTACACACACTCGCCGTCGCCGTGTGAGGGCGGAGCGGGGCATACTGGGCGCATGGCGATAGTGCCCGACGAGAAGGACTGGACCTGGGTTCTCGGGCGGGCGTGCCCGGACTGCGGATTCGATCCCGCGGGTGTGCGCCCATCCGCCCTCGCCGACCGGATCGCCGCGTCCGCGGATGGTTGGGGCCCACGGCTCGACGCTCCCGACGCGCTCGCGCGGCCCGATGACGCGACGTGGTCCCCGCTCGAGTACGGCTGCCACGTCCGGGACGTGCATCACATCATGCGGGAGCGGTTGGAACTCATTCTGGCGCAGGATGATCCGGTTTTCGACAACTGGGATCAGGACGCCGCGGCCGTCGAGCGCGCCTACTCGTCGCAGGATCCCGCTGTCGTGGCGGTCGAGATCGCGTCGGCGGCAAGGCTTCTGGAGGGGGCCTACCGGCGCGTGCCGGACGGTTCGTGGCAGCGCGAGGGGCGGCGCACCGGCGGATCCCGATTCACCGCGCAGACCCTGGGCGTATACGCGCTGCACGACCTGGAACACCACCGCATGGATGTGGGGCTCTCCTGAGCGGGTCTAACTGCTCGAAGCTAATGCGCTCAGCCTGATTCGAGCGCTACCCGCGACTAACGTTTGTCCGACAAGATGTCCGACGAACGTGAGGAGCACATTGTGAGCGAGATCGCCGTCATCACCGGCGCGAGCAGCGGGATCGGTGAGGCCAGTGCCCGTCACCTGGTCCGTGCAGGTTACGACGTGATCGTGGGCGCCCGGCGGACCGACCGCCTCGACGCCCTCAAGTCCGACCTGGAGGCCCAGTTCCCAGAGCGCTCCGTGACCGCGCTGCCGCTGGATGTCACCGACGCCGCATCGGTGCAGGCGTTCGCCGCCGCGATCGAACGTGTCGACGTGATCGTCAACAACGCCGGCGGAGCGATCGGCAACGAGTCGATCGCCGAGGCGGACATCGCCGATTGGCAGCGCATGTACGACACCAACGTGCTGGGGGTCCTGCGCGTGACACAGGCCCTGCTGCCGAAGCTGAGGGAGTCGCCGTCCGCGACGGTGGTGACGATCGGTTCTGTGGCGGCGATCTTCCCCTACGTGGGCGGCGCCGGGTACAACGCGGCGAAGTACGCGGTCCGCGCGATCACCCGCGTGCTGCGGCTGGAACTGCACGGCGAGCCTATCCGGGTAGCCGAGATCGATCCCGGAATGGTCGAGACAGAGTTCTCCGTCGTACGCATGCGCGGCGACGAAGAGGCGGCGGCCAAGGTGTACGAGGGCGTCGAGTCCCTTACCGCCGACGATATCGCGGACGCCGTGACCTGGGTGGTCACGCGTCCTCCGCACGTGAACATCGACAACATCGTGCTCATGCCCCGCGACCAGGTCGCGCCGGGCCAGGTCAAACGAAGGACAACCTGATGGCCGGGGAACCCCCGCTACTGCGCGTGCGCAACACTGTGATCGAACCGCTCCCACATGCGGTCCGGGCATGGCTGGTGCGCCTGACCGCGCTTATCGCCTTCCTGCTGGTGTGGTGGCTCATCACCGCGCTACACCTGGTGGACGAGAAGTTCCTGCCCACGCCGGCCGCGGTCTGGCGCGCCGCCGTGCGCGCGAGCACGTGGCACCAGATCGCGCCCGGCGTGCCCCGCGAGGTGCTGGGCGAGCAGAACTACTTCCTATGGGAACACCTGGTCGCCAGCCTGCAGCGCATCGTCGCCGGCGTGGGTGCCGCGGTGATCCTGGGACCGATCGTCGGCTTCCTGATGGGGACCTCGAAGACGGTGAACACCATCATCGAGCCGTACATGAACTTCCTGCGGTCTCTGCCGCCGCTCGGCTACATCGGGCTGCTGATCGTGTGGTTCGGGATCGGGGACACCTCCAAGATCTGGCTGCTGTTCCTGGCCGCCTTCCCCGCGATCGCGATCTCCACCGTCAACGGCGTGCAGGCGGTCAAGCAGGACCAGATCAACGCGGCCCGCGCGCTGGGCGCCAGCCGCGCGCAGACCATCACGCGCGTGGTGTTCCCCGCGACGCTGCCCGAGGTCATCACCGGTATTCGGATCGCGGTCGGGTTCGCGTGGACCACGGTGGTCGCAGCCGAACTCAACAACGGCATCCCCGGCATCGGCGGCCTCGCCTATCTGGCCGGCCAGCAGCTCAACACGGCCCTGACCATCGCCTGCATCATCGTCATCGGCGTCACCGCCCTGCTCCTGGACGGGCTCATCAAGTGGATCGGCGTGCTGCTGGTCCCGTGGAAGGGGAAGGCATGAGCCGCAAGCTCTTCCGTGCGACCGCGATCGTCGCTGCGCTGTCCGTCAGCCTCTCCGGCTGCATCGTGAAATCGGGTAGGCCCGAACAGTCCCGTGCCATCGGTGCTGCCATCGCGTGCCCCGTCGCTCCCGATCCGACGGTCACCGGCACCGTCCGCATCGCGTGGCAGGAGATCCCCAACGGGGATCTCATCGTCAAGGACGCCGGACTGCTCGAGACCTGCCTACCGAAGGCGAAGCTGGTGTGGAGCAAGTTCTCGTCGGGCGGCGACGTGATCCAGGCGTTCGGAGCCGACTCGCTGGACATCGGGCTGCTCGGCAGCGCGCCCGCCGCGAAGGCGCTGTCGCTGCCGCTCGACATCGATATGAACGTCGTGTGGATCCAGGACCTGATCGGGCCGGCGGAGTCCCTGGTGAGCCGCGACCCGTCGGTCAAGAGCGTTGCCGACCTGCGCGGAAAGCGGATCGGTGTGCCGTTCGCGTCGACCTCGCACTACAGCCTGCTGACGGCGCTGGACCGCGCCGGCGTCGGCGGCGCAGCCAACGTCATCAACCTGTCACCCGACGCGATACGTGGCGCCTGGCAGGGCGGGCAGATCGACGCCGCCTATATCTGGGAGCCGACGCTGGGCCAGTTGGACGGCGCGCACGTACTGACCGACAGCGCGCAGGTGGCGAAGCAGGGCTCCCCGACGTACGACCTGGAGGGGGCGCGATCGGAGTTCGTCCGGAACAACCCCGGCTTCTTGAAGATATGGACGGCCGCTCAGGACTGGGCGGTCAAGCTTCTGAAGTCCGACCCGCACGGGGCGTCGGTCCGCATCGCAGGACAGCTCGGCGTGCCGGTCGACCAGGTGCAGAAGCAGCTCGCGGGCTATCAGTACTTCGACGCGGCCGAGCAGGCCGACCGGTTGAACGCGCTCGGCGGCGACCTGCGTAACACCGCCCAGTTCCTGCTGCAGCAGGGCCAGATCGATGCGGTGAAGCCCGCGGATACGTACACCACCGCGGTCCACACGGGCGCGGTACGAGAGGTGAGTGGCAAGTGACCACGGCAGACACGGAACGCGTCGTCCTGAATGGCGCGAGCAAGACGTATGAGACCGCGTCGGGTCCGACCATCGCTCTGCAGGCGACCGACCTGGTGATCGAGCCGGGGGAGTTCGTGTGCATCGTCGGCCCCTCGGGCTGCGGCAAGACGACTCTGCTGCAACTGCTCGCGGGATTCCTCGCGCCGACGGACGGCGTGGTGGAGGTCGGCGGGAAACCCGTGAAGGGGCCCGCGGCGGAGCGGGGCGTCGTCTTCCAGGCCCCGACGTTGTATCCCTGGCTGACGGTGCGCGGCAACGTCGAGTTCGGCCCCAAGGTGCGTGGCGTCGCGAAGGCGAAGCGCCGCGAACGGGCGACCGAGATGCTTGACCTCGTTGGCCTCGCGGACTTCGGCGATAAGCGGCCGTACGAGCTGTCCGGTGGCATGCAGCAGCGCGCGCAGATCGCGCGTGTGCTCGCGGGCGACCCGGCGATCGTGCTGATGGACGAGCCCTACGGCGCGCTCGATGCCCTGACTCGCGAGCGCCTGCAGGTGGACCTGCTGAAGATCTGGCGGCGCGCGGGGAAGACCATCGTGTTCATCACCCACTCCGTCGAGGAGGCGGTGTTCCTCGGGACCCGGGTGCTGGTGATGAGCGCGCGTCCGGGCCGCGTCATCGTGGATCGAAGGATCGACCTGCCCGGTGACACCGAGGACGGCGTGCGAGATCCCTCGGTCCTTGCGACCACCGAGTTCACGGAGCTGAAAGCCGAACTGGCGCAGGCCATATACGAGGCGCACGGTTGATCCTGCGGGACGCCGACCGCGCCATCGAGGCAGTGCCGAGGTACGCGGTCGAGCCTGTTCGCGTGCCGAACCGCGGGTTCGGCGGGTGCTCGTGGTCGCCCCGATCCGTTGGGACTTCTCAGGTTGCGATCCACGCCGGGGCGGGTGAGGTAACGGTAAGGTCGCGGTCGTGGTGAGCGCCCCTAAGATCCCCGACCTACCCGGCGTCCCCACGTCTCTCCTCGCGGAGCCGGTCTACCACCTCTACGAGCGCCGCTTGCGCGCCGAGATCGCCCGGGCGCAGGACGCAGGCGCGGAGAAGCCGCGGCACGTGGCCGTGCTGTGCGACGGAAACCGCAGGTGGGCGCGTGCGGCCGGGTTCACCGACGTGAGCCACGGCTACCGCATGGGCGCGAAGAAGATCGCCGAGATGCTGACCTGGTGCGATGAGGCGGACATCGAACTCGCCACCATCTACCTGCTGTCCACGGAGAACCTGCGCCGCGACCCGGACGAACTCGCGGCCCTCTTGGAGATCATCACGGATGTGGTGGAGGAGATCTCGGGGCCGGACAAGAACTGGTCGGTGAAGATCGTCGGCGCGATGGAGTTGCTCCCTGCAGCCGCCGCCCGCAGGCTCACGGAGGCCGCCGACCGGACGCTGGGCCGGACCGGCACGCACGTCAACGTGGCCGTGGGCTACGGCGGCCGCAAGGAGATAGTCGACGCCGTGCGGTCGCTGTTGGCAGACCGGCTCGCGTCGGGTGCGACCGCGGAGGAGCTGGCGGACGCCGTGACCGTCGAGGGGATCGACCAGCACCTCTACACCCGCGGCCAGCCGGATCCGGACCTGGTCATCCGTACGTCGGGTGAGCAGCGGCTCTCGGGTTTCCTACTGTGGCAGAGCGCCTACAGCGAGATCTGGTTCACGGAGGCCTACTGGCCGGAGTTCCGCCGCGTCGATTTCCTCCGCGCGCTGCGCGATTACGGCAACCGGCACCGCCGATTCGGATCCTGAGTACTACAGCTTCCGCAGCCGCACCCGATTGATCGAGTGATCGGCGTCCTTGCGCAGCACGAGCGTCGCGCGCGGTCGGGTGGGAAGGATGTTCTGTACGAGATTCGGGCGGTTGATGCCCGCCCAGATGCTGTGTGCGCGCTCGGTGGCCTGGCGGTCCGACAGCCCGGAGTAGTGGTGGAAGTGCGATCTCGGGTCGGCGAACGCGGTGGTCCGCATCGACAGGAAACGGTCGACGTACCACTGCTCGATGTCCTCGATGCGCGCGTCGACGTACAGGGAGAAGTCGAACAGGTCCGAGATCATCAGCCGCGGGCCCGTCTGCAGCACGTTCAGGCCCTCGATGATCAGGATGTCCGGGCGCTGCACGTGGATCTGTTCCCCGGGCACGATGTCGTACAGCTGATGCGAATACACGGGCGCGGACACGTCCTCGGCGCCGGATTTCACGGCGGTCACGAAGCGCAGCAGCGCGCGCCGGTCGTAGGACTCGGGAAAACCCTTGCGGTGCATGATTCCGCGTCGCTCGAGCTCGGCGCTGGGGTAGAGGAATCCGTCTGTGGTGACCAGGTCGACGCGCGGATGCGACTCCCACCGCGCGAGCAGCGCCTGCAGCACGCGGGCCGTCGTCGACTTGCCGACGGCCACGGAACCGGCCACACCGATCACGAACGGCACCTGCTGGTCGCGCCGCTGCTCGCCGAGGAACGTCGCAGTCGCGGCGTACAGCCGCTGCCGCGCAGCCACCTGTAGATGGATGAGGCGGGACAGCGGGAGATACACCTCCGCGACCTCCGCGAGGTCGATCTGTTCGCCGAGACCGCGCAGGTCGTGCAGCTCCTCCTCGGTCAGCGAGAGGGGCGTCGCCTGCCTGAGCTCCCGCCACTGCGCGCGGTCGAGCTCGATGTACGGGCTCGGTTCGCTCACGAGGCGACCGGGGTCGATGCCGACGGAGACATGTCCTTCAGTCTGGCGAACGCGACGAGGGAACGCGAAACCGGGGTCTGGGCTAACCTGCGGCCATGGCCGAATCCTCCCTGACGGACCGATATCTGCGCCTCGGTCTTGCGTTCGACCGGCTGGAGTCGGGCTTCGTCGACGCGTACTTCGGGGACCCGGCGCACCGTCGCGCCGTCGAGGAGGGGCCGACCCCCACACCGTCGGGACTGGCACGCGATGCGCGTGGCCTGCTCAGTGACCTCGCTACAGATACGTCCCTGCCACCGGCGCGGCGGGAGTTCGTCACGGGGCACGTCGCGGCGTTGGAGATGTCGGCGCGGAAGTTCGACGGCGAGCCGATCGGTTTCGTCGACGAGGTCAAGGCCTACTTCGACGTCGATGTAGCTCCGCACGACACGGTCGACTACGAGGCTTCACACGCGGCGCTCGACGAGGTACTGCCGGGACCCGGCCCGCTGCGCGAGCGGGTGCTGGCCGCGAAGAACTCCGCCGAGGTCCCGCCCGAGCGGGTACCCGAGGTGATGGATGCGCTGGCGGGGGCGCTGCGCGACGTCGTGCGCGAGCGGTATCCGTTGCCCGCGGCGGAGACCGTGGACTTCGAGGTGGTTTCGGACAAGCCGTGGTCGGGATTCAACTACTACCTGGGCGACTACCGGTCGACGGTGGCGGTGAACGGCGATCTCACGCAATACCTGTCGGCCATGCCGCACCTCATCGCACATGAGGCGTATCCCGGGCACCATACGGAACACTGCCGCAAGGAACAGTTGCTGGTACACGGAGAGAACCAGCCGGAGCAGACGATCTTCCTGGTGAACACCCCGCAGTGCCTCATGGCCGAGGGGCTCGCCGACCATGCGCTCGGGGCGGCGATCGGTCCGGGGTGGGGCCGCTGGGCGCAGGAGATCTACGCGGATCTCGGTCTCCGGTTCGACGGCGACCTGCACGAGCGGATCGCGCGCGCGAGCGCCGGGTTGCTGCACGTCCGGCAGGACGCGGCCCTGATGCTGCACGACCGGCACGCCGACACCGAGGACGTCGTCGCGTATCTGCAGCGCTGGGGCCTGATGGCCGAGCGCACGGCGCGTCAGTCGCTGCGGTTCCTGTCGTCTCCGCTGTGGCGGGCGTACGTGTCCACATACGTCGAGGGTTACGCGCTGCTGCGTCGCTGGCTGGACGTCGTCCCCGCAGGAAGGGAGCGTCTGGACCGGTTCGGCCGGCTGCTCGACGAGCCGCTCGTCCCGTCGAGCCTGCGCCGGGAACTGGCTGCAGAATCCAGCACCCTAAACTAGGGCGCATGACGGAACCCAGCGTGAACGACGCCACTCTTGCCGAGCTCGATCCCGAGGTCGCTGCCGCCATGAACGGCGAGCTCGCCCGGCAGCGCGACACGCTGGAGATGATCGCGTCGGAGAACTTCGTTCCGCGCGCCGTGTTGCAGGCACAGGGCAGCGTCCTCACGAACAAGTACGCCGAGGGATACCCGGGGCGTCGCTACTACGGCGGCTGCGAATACGTCGATGTCGTCGAGGACCTCGCGCGGGCGCGCGCCAAGGAGTTGTTCGGCGCGGAGTTCGCCAACGTCCAGCCGCATTCGGGCGCGCAGGCCAACGCCGCCGTGCTGCAGGCCCTCATGCAGCCGGGTGAGACGCTGATGGGCCTCGACCTCGCACACGGGGGCCACCTCACGCACGGCATGCGCTTGAACTTCTCCGGGAAGCTGTACGAGAACGTCTTCTACGGCGTCTCCAAGGAGGACCACCGGATCGATATGGACGAGGTGCGCAAGATCGCCCTCGACAGCAAGCCGAAGGTCATCGTCGCCGGCTGGTCCGCGTACCCGCGGCACCTGGACTTCGCTGCGTTCCGTCGGATCGCCGACGAGGTCGGCGCGTACCTGTGGGTCGATATGGCGCACTTCGCGGGTCTCGTCGCCGCGGGGCTGCACCCGAGCCCGGTGCCGCACGCCGACGTCGTGTCCACCACCGTGCACAAGACGCTCGGCGGTCCCCGCTCGGGTCTGATCCTCGCGAAGCAGGAGTGGGCCAAGAAGCTCAATTCGGCCGTGTTCCCCGGCCAGCAGGGCGGGCCGCTCATGCACGTCATCGCCGCGAAGGCGGTCGCGCTCAAGGTGGCGGGCACAGAGGAGTTCAAGGAGCGTCAGCAGCGCACCCTCGACGGCGCGCGGCTTCTCGCCGAGCGCCTGACGGGTAGGGACGTCGCCGACGCGGGTGTCACAGTCCTCACGGGTGGCACCGACGTGCACCTTGCGCTCGTCGACCTCCGCAACAGCCCCCTCGACGGCCAGCAGGCCGAGGATCTCCTGCACGAGGTGGGCATCACCGTGAACCGCAACGCCGTGCCGTTCGACCCGCGTCCGCCGATGGTGACCTCCGGATTGCGGATCGGCACCGCGGCGCTCGCGACCCGCGGTTTCGGGGACGCCGAGTTCCGTGAGGTGGCCGATGTCATCGCCACCGCTCTGGCCGCCGGGCCGTCCGCCGATGTGTCGGGGCTGCGGGCGCGCGTGTCCGCGCTCGCGCTGGACAACCCCCTGTACGACGGCCTCGAGGACTGGGGCCTGCTGTCCCGCTGAGCGGCGCATTGTTAGGCCGTGGTGACTTGAACGGCGCCCGCGTACTCGCCTAAGGTTGCACCCCGTGAGTGTGACCCCCATCGAGGACGAGCTGATCATCGCCGTCGACAAGGCCCTCCCGGAGATCCGGGATCGCTACCTTGCCGAGGGCGACCCGTGGAAGCCGCATGACCTGGTGCCGTGGGACGACGGGCGGAACTATGCCTTCCTCGGCGGTGACGACTTCGTCGATTCGGATGTCGCCATCGACCCGGTCGTGGGGCACGGCCTGGTGCTGGGTCTGCTGACCAAGGACCACCTGCCGTCGCTGCACCGCCTGATGGCGCAGCACCACCCCATCGAGTCGGACTGGGGCCGCATGGTCGGCCACTGGACGGCCGAGGAGAACCGGCACGCGATCGCGCTGCGCGACCACGTCGTCGTCAGCCGTACGTTCGACGTCGAGAAGCTGGAGCTGTGGCGCCTCGAGGCCGTCACCCGCGGCTATAAGCAGTACGAGAAGTCCATCGACGACTACGGCATCATCGATCAGGTCGCGATGATCGTCTTCCACGAGGCACTCTCGGCGGACTACTTCGCGAAGCTGGCGGACGTCGCCGACAAGTCCGAGGGAACGCCCAGGGGTCTGGTCGAGACTCTGCGGAAGATCTCCGCCGACGACACGCTGCAGCGCTCGGTCTGGTCCGATTTCTTCGCAGTAGTGCTGGACGTCAACGAAGAGGTCGCCAAGGCCGCGATCCTCGACCAGGCGCGCAAGGCCACCGCGATCGGCGCCGAAACCGCCGAAGGGCTCGACGAGTCCCGTCGCATCGTTCACGGCGCCGGTATCGGTACCGAAGAGGGCGATAGGGCGATCATCAACGGGATTCTCGCCAAGTACGATCTGAGCCTCTGAGGCTCTACCTGACGGTTACTCACTTCACCCCCGTCCGCGTGTCGCGGGCGGGGGTTTCGTGGCACTAGGACAGGCGAAATCGGCCCGACATCAGAAGTTCACCTCGCCGCTGCGCGTGGTGCGAGCATCCCGGCGCCATGGGGGATACCTTGGCGGAGACGGGCCCAGGGGAAGTGGCCTGTTACGGAAGGGTCCCACTGTGAGAAGACGAATCGTCGACACGGGAGGGCCGGCCCCGGTCCTCGTCGAGGTCCCCGCGGCGCATCTGCGCTGAGGAGTCCCGACCGCGGAACCGACCGGCCGGAGCAACACGCTCGGGCGGGTGCCAGCCCGGGCTAGGAGCGCCACGTGACCAACCGGACCTACGTTCTCGACACCTCCGTCCTGCTCTCCGACCCGTGGGCCGCCGTCCGATTCGCCGAACACCACGCGGTGCTCCCGCTCGTGGTCATCGGCGAACTGGAGGGGAAGCGTCATCACCACGAGCTGGGGTGGTTCGCCCGCGAAGCGCTGCGGATGCTGGACGACCTGCGTGTCGAGCACGGCCGGCTCGATCAGCCCATCCCGCTGCCCACCGGTGGCACGGTGCAGGTGGAGCTGAATCACACCGACCCGTCGGTGTTGCCCGCCGGATTCCGCACCGAGACCAACGACGCCCGCATCCTGGCCTGCGCTCTGAACCTGCGCGCCGAGGGGCGCGAGGTCGTCCTGGTGTCGAAGGACATCCCGCTGCGCGTCAAGGCCGGCGCCGTCGGCCTGGCCGCAGACGAGTACCACGCGCAGGACGTCGTGACGTCCGGCTGGACGGGCATGGAGGAGCTCGAAGTCGCTCCGGGTGACATCGACACGCTCTTCGCCGACGGCGTCCTCGACCACGATGTGGCGCGAGACCTGCCCTGCCACACGGGAGTTCGGCTCCTCGGCGGGACGTCGAGCGCGCTCGGCCGCGTATCACCCGACAAGCGGGTCCAGCTCGTGCGCGGGGACCGCGAGGCGTTCGGGCTGCACGGCCGCAGTGCAGAGCAGAGGGTGGCGCTGGACCTATTGCTCGACGAGTCGGTAGGTATCGTGTCGCTCGGCGGCAAGGCCGGCACGGGCAAGTCGGCGCTCGCGCTGTGCGCGGGTCTCGAGGCTGTGCTGGAGCGGCGGACGCAGCGGAAGGTCGTGGTGTTCCGGCCGCTGTACGCGGTCGGCGGGCAGGAGCTCGGCTACCTGCCCGGCACCGAGAACGAGAAGATGGGGCCGTGGGCACAGGCCGTATTCGACACGCTCGACGGGCTCGCCTCGACCGAGGTGATCGAAGAGGTGCTGTCACGCGGCATGCTCGAGGTGCTGCCCTTGACGCATATCCGCGGCCGGTCCCTGCACGATTCGTTCGTCATCGTCGACGAGGCCCAGTCCCTCGAGCGCAACGTCCTGCTGACGGTGCTGTCCCGACTCGGCGCGGGCTCGCGCGTGGTGCTCACCCACGATGTCGCGCAGCGCGACAATCTACGCGTCGGGCGGCACGACGGCGTCGCCGCGGTCATCGAGAAGCTCAAGGGGCACCCCCTCTTCGCGCATGTGACTCTCACGCGCTCCGAGCGCTCGCCCATCGCCGCACTCGTCACCGAGATGCTGGAGGAGTTCGCGCCAGGCGTCTGACCGGGCCGGCCGGCGTCCGCTCACCGGCCCACCCTCGGCATCCGCCCAGGGGCGGAGGATGAGATCGGCCTCCGGGCGGATGACGTGGTGGTGGCGCTGCTTCTACAGTGCCTGCATGACCTCTCAGCTGGGCCGATGGACCACGGTGCGGGCGCGCGCCAACAATCTGATGATGCGGCGTCTCGGTTCGTTCGCGCGCGCCGGGACCAGGCTGCACAGTCGATACGTCGATCGGCTGCCGGGGCGTCTGTACTCGCGGATCTGGTTGTCCGCGCCCGTGTTCCGGCTCACCGTGCGCGGGCGCAAGTCGGGGGAGCCACGGTCGGTCGCTTTGATGCACGTGCTACGCGGCGACGACATCGTGGTGATCGGCGGCAACGCCGGCGCGCGCGAGACGCCGAACTGGTTCCTCAACCTGCGTGCCGCGGGCGAGGCGACGGCAGAGATCGATGGGCGTGCGCGCCCGGTGACGTTCCGGGAGGTCGACGATCCGGAAGAGGTGGAGGAGTGCCGGCAGGCATTCGCGCGCGTCTACCCAGGGATGCTGGTGTACGAGGCGCATACCGAGCGCACGTTCCCGGTCGGACTACTCAGCTTCGCCTGATTGCCACCCCTAGAACCGCTATGTATCGTCATACCTAATGGTTCTAGGTATGCGAGGTGGATGTGCAGATCGACAAGGATCTGGTGGCGGCATCGGCGACGCCGCTCGTGCTGGGAGTGCTGGCGCGGGGAGACTCGTACGGCTACGCCCTCCTCTCGGAGGTGCGACGGCTGTCCGATGGCCGCATGGAGTGGACCGACGGAATGCTGTACCCGTTGCTGCACCGTCTGGAGCGGACGGGAATGGTCGAATCCTACTGGGAGACACCGAGTACCGGTCGTCGGCGTAAACATTACGCTCTCACCGGGGTCGGCCGAGAGGCGCTCGCGGAGCGGCGGCAACAGTGGGCCGTCGTGAGTTCGGCGCTGGACCGCGCCTGGGAGGGTCTCGGGCCCGCGACCGATGCAGGGTACGCGTGACGGGCGGCACGGACGGAGCCGTCCCGAGTGGCCTCGATGGTCAGGTCGGCCAGTGGCGCGGATACATGGAGCGGCGCCGCCGCATCGCACGCGACGAGGTAGACGAACTCGAAGCGCACCTGCGGGACTCGATCGATGCCCTCGGCGCGCGGGGGCTCGACGACGACGAGGCGTTTCTCGTCGCCATCAAGCGGATGGGATCCACCGATGCCGTTGCGCGCGAATTCGCACGTGAGCACTCGGACAGGCTGTGGAAGCAACTCGTGCTCGACGCGGCTCCCGAACACTCTGGGCGGCATCACGAGTCGGTCGTGGTCCTGGCGCTGGGAGCGTCGGCCGGCGTGGCCACATGCATCGGTGTGCACCTGCTCGGCGACGCAGTCCCGCGCTTCCTGGCCCTGTTCGTCCTTCCACTCCTAGCGGCCTACTTCGGCTGGAAGCGGGGCACACCGGCTCGCGTCGCGCTCCTGTCTGGAACCGTATTCGCCGTTGCCGCAGTGGTTCTCGCGGTATATCCCTTCGTGCGTGGCGGCAGCACGGAGGCGCTGGCGGCCATGCACGCGCCCGTGCTGCTGTGGCTCGTCGTAGGGGTCTTCTACACGGGCGGCGCGTGGCGATCGTCTCCGCGGCGGATGGACTTCGTCCGGTTCACCGGCGAGTTCGTGATCTATTACGCGCTCATCGCGCTGGGTGGCGGAGTGGTGTGCGCCCTGACCATCAACTCGTTCCACGCGATCGGCATCGACGCAGAGGCGTTCTTCCAGGATTGGCTGATCCCAGGCTGTGCGGCAGGCGCCGTGCTCGTGGCGGCATGGCTGGTCGAGGCCAAACAGGACGTCATCGAGAACATGGCACCAGTCCTGACCAGGATATTCACGCCCGTCACCCTCACGATGCTGATCGCCGTGCTGGCGGCATTCGGCGTGCATCCCGGCCTGATCGGCGTGGATCGCGACCTGCTCGTGCTGATGGCCGGCGTGCTCGTTCTGGTGATGGGGCTACTGCTGTACGCGATCTCGGCGCGCGATCCGCGTCGGCGCCCCGATCTGTTCGACGGACTCCAGGTGGCGCTGGTGGTGGCGGCCGTCGTGGTCGATCTGATCGTCCTGCTGGCGATGGTGACCCGCACCGCCGAGTTCGGGACGTCGCCCAACAAGGCGGCCGCGCTCGGGCTGAACCTGCTTCTGCTGGTGAGTCTCTCGTGGTCGGCATGGTTGGGCATCGGCTTCGTGCGAGGACGGCGCAGGTTCGATGAGCTCGAGAAGTGGCAGACCGCGATGCTTCCCGTGTACGCGGTCTGGGCGGCGGTGGTGGTCGCCGGGTTCGGGTGGTTGTTCGCGTTCTCCTGACTGTCGATCACAGGTCCGATGGGCGCAAGACGCTGACCGCGAAGTCGGCGCCTTCGTGCCACGGCTTGACGTCCCAGGTGGCGAGGCGGAGATCGATCCGCAGGCCCGCCTGCTCGGCGTAGGCGTCGAACCGCTGCGGTGTGAGACCGCGGTCGACGTGGAAGCCGACCACGGCGAAGCCGTCCTGCGTCAAGTGGTCGCGGAAGCGCTGTAGGACTCGCGTCTCGGTCCCCTCGGCGACGAATACCATCACGTTGCCGGCGCACACGATCGCGTCGAACCGCTCGCCCAGGTCGAGCTCGGCGAGGTCGCCGACCAGCCACCGCGGGCCGGGGTGATCCTGTTCGGCGGCCTCGATGAGCTTCGGATCCACATCGACGCCCGTCACCGTGTGGCCGCGGCTGTGCAGGTAGCCGCCGACTCGGCCTGGTCCGCACCCTGCATCGAGGATCTTCGCGTTGCGCGGGACCATCGCGTCGATCAGGCGGCCTTCGCCGTCCAGGTCTGCTCCGCCGGCGGCCATCTTCCGGAATCGCTCGATATACCACTCGCTGTGCCCGGGCTTGGTGTCCGTTATCCACCGCGGTTCTGCCATACCCCGACGCTACCCGGCGCTTCACGTCACCAACCGAGCTCTGAGAGCGCCTATCCCGCTATATGGCGGGATAGGCGCTCCCAGGCTTCGATTCGCGACGGCGGCCGGCGGTCTATGCGTCGCCGACGGTGCGTAGCCTGGGCGCCATGGCGATGCGAAGTGCAGAGACGGTGCAGACGGCGCCGATCGTGGCGGTGGGGCTGATCGGCGGGTACCTGGCGGCGCGGGAGACCGGCATCCGGCCGTTGGGCGGCGTGGTGCTGGCCGCCGCCGGCGCCTACGCGGGACGCAGCTGGCTGGTCAAGGGTGGGCCGGCGACCGCCGCGGGGCTCGCCGCCGTATACCTCGGTGGCTTCGGCGCGTCGCATCCTCTCGCCAAGAAGATCGGCGCCTGGCCCGCGGTGTTCGCGGTGGCGACCGCGTCTGCCGCAGCCTCCTACACCCTGTCCGACAGGCGCTGATCGGCTCGATAGCTCGCGGGGCTCGTGCCCTGCACGCGGGTGAACGCCGTACTCAGCGCGAACGGCGTCGCGTAGCCCACTCGCTCGGCGATCGCGGTCAGGGGTAGGTCCGTCTCGGTCAGCGCGTCCGCGGCGAGCGCGATGCGCCAACGGATCAGGTAGTCGCCGGGCGGGCACCCGACGTGTGTGCGGAACCGGGCCGCCATGGTCGCGCGGGACACATGCACCGCGTCGGCCAGGCGGTCCAGCGTCCACGGCTCCGCGGGCGCGCCGTGGATGAGGTCCAGAACTCCCGCCACGACCGGATCCGTTGTGCCGGAGAGCCACCCGGAACCGGAATCGGCGGCAGCGCGGACCGCCATGCACACGATCAGGTCCAGCAACCGGTCGACGACCATGCCGTGCCCGGCACCCGGCTCCGTGAGCTCCCGCCGCAGCAGGTCCAGCAGCGCGGGGTCCACGGCTCCGGGAGCGAGTACGGCGAGGTCGGGCAACGCGGCAGTGACGTGGTCGCCGACCATCGAGCGCGCCTCGTACGTGCCGATCAGCAGTTGATCGGGGCCGTCGTCGGCGTTGCCCCAGGTGAGCAGACCGCGCGCATCGGCCTCGCGAATTCCGCTGCCGGGCATGGGCTCACACACCTGGCCCGGGCCTATGCGCACCGTCGGCGCGCGTTTCGGCTCGTCGGCGACGAAGTACCGGCGGCCGTGCGCCAGGAGCGCGACCGTCCCGGGCTCGAGGAGCGCCGGCGGCTCGGTCGAATGGACCAGCCACGTCGAGCCCGTCGTCGCGGCGACCACGGTGAGTGGGGCGCGATCGTCGACGTCCACGCACCAGGGCGGTCGCATGGAGACGTGCAGGGAGAACACGCCCTGCGCCCGCGGGCCGCTCACGAACCTCTGTAGCGGGTCCATCCCTCGAACATAGACGATCTGATATGCGACCGAGTGGAACAGCTATGGGATCGTCCGACCGCCCGCGGCAGTGTGCAGGTATGACACTTCGATGGATACTCGCCGGGACCGCGCTGGCGAATGCGGTGCTGGCCGGCTTCTACTTCGCATACGCGACCGTGATCTCGGCGCAGCGCTCCGCCGAGCCGGCGCAGGCCGCGGCGGCTATGGTCCGGATGAATCAGTCGGTCGAGCGGGCGCCGTTCCTGCTCCTGTTCGCCCTCGCGGCTCTCGGTGGCCTGGTGTCGGCGGTCTGGTCGCTCGCTGCGGGCCACCGCAGCGGCGCAGCGTTACTGGGCGCCGGCGGCGGAGTGGCGGCCGTGCTAGCCGCCGTCACCACCATCGCGGTCAACGTTCCACTCAACACGCGGATCGAGGCGGGGACGGCGTCCTGGTCCGAGTTCGTCGCGACGTGGGGGCCGTGGAACGCCGGCCGTGCTGCGCTGTGCGCGCTGGCTGCGCTCGGTGCGTTGGCGGGCGCCTGGAGATGAGAAGAGAACGGCGGGCCCGCAACGCAATGCCGCGAGCCCGCCGTGGAATCCGTTGTCAGCGTTGACGGTCCAGATTGGCCATCTTCAGTACGTCGAGCCGGCGGTCGAGCTCCTCCTCGGACAGCTTTTCTCCGATCAAACCGCGGTCGATCACGGTCTGGCGGATCGTCTTGCCCTCCTTGAGGGCCTGCTTCGCGACCGCCGCAGCCTCCTCGTAGCCGATCGCCGAGTTCAGCGGCGTCACGATGGACGGCGACGACTCCGCGAGCGTGCGCAGCCGATCCTCGTGCGCCTGCAGACCCGCGATGCAGCGGTCGGCGAACAGTCGGGACACGTTGGCCAGCAGCTTGAGCGACTCGAGCACGTTGCGCGCCATCATCGGGATGTACACGTTGAGCTCGAAGGCGCCCGACAACCCGCCGACGGTGACCGCGGCATCGTTGCCGATCACCTGCGCGGCGACCTGCGTGACCGCCTCGGGCAGAACGGGATTGACCTTGCCCGGCATGATCGAGCTGCCCGGCTGCAGGTCCGGAAGGGCGATCTCGCCGAGTCCGGTCAGCGGTCCTGAGCCCATCCAGCGCACGTCGTTCGCGATCTTGGTCAGCGACACCGCGACGGTCTTCAGGGCGCCCGACAGCTCGACGAGCCCGTCGCGCGCTGCCTGTGCTTCGAAGTTGTCCTGCGCGAGACCGAGCGCGTCGACGTTCGTGAGCTTCACCAGCTCGGCGACGACCTTGGTGCCGAATCCGTCGGGGGCGTTGAGGCCGGTGCCGACGGCCGTGCCGCCGATCGGCAGCTCGCCGACGCGGGGGAGCGTCGACTGCACGCGCTCGATGCCGGCCTGAACCTGGCGGGCGTAGCCGCCGAACTCCTGGCCGAGGGTCACCGGAACGGCGTCCATCAGGTGTGTGCGGCCCGACTTGACGACGGTGCGCCACTCGCCGGCCTTGGTGGCCAGGGCCTCCTGCAGATGCTGCAGTGCGGGAACGAGATCCGTTGCGGCGGCCTCGGTGGCGGCGACGTGCGTCGCGGTCGGGAACGTGTCGTTGGAGCTCTGTGACATGTTCACATGATCGTTGGGGTGCACCTCCACGCCGTTCGTCTTGGCGATCGACGCGATGACCTCGTTCGCGTTCATGTTGGAGCTGGTGCCCGAGCCGGTCTGGAAGACGTCGATCGGGAACTGGTCGTCGTGCTTACCGTCCGCGATCTCCGTCGCCGCAGCGATGATCGCGTCCGCCTTCTCGGCATCCAGCAGCCCGAGATCCTTGTTCACCTGCGCGCATGCGGCCTTGAGCAGACCCATGGCGCGGATCTGGGTCCGCTCGAGCGGGCGGAAGCTGATCGGAAAGTTCTCGACGGCGCGCTGGGTCTGCGCCCGCCACAGCGCGGCCGCGGGAACGCGTACCTCGCCCATGGTGTCGTGCTCGATGCGGTACTCGGTGTCGTCGGTCATCTTCTCTGCGACGCCTCCTCTTGTGATGGGGGGTTACTTGCTGAACATGGGCGCGTAGGTGCGCAGCTTCGTGAGCCGGTGCGTCGCGTCGACCATCCGGACGGTGCCGGAGCGTGAGCGCATCACGATGGACTGGGTGGTGGCGCCGTCGGCGCGGTATTTCACGCCGCGGAGCAGATCGCCGTCGGTGACCCCGGTGGCCGCGAAGTAGACGTGCTCGCCTCGCACCAGGTCCTCGGTGCCCAGGACCACCGTGGGATCGATCCCGAGGTCCGCGAGCCGCGTGCGCTCGACGTCCGACGACGGTGCCAGGGTCGCCTGGATCTCGCCGCCCATGCAGCGCAGCGCTGCTGCGGCGATGATCCCCTCGGGTGTCCCGCCGATGCCGACCAGGATGTCCGTCTTGGCCTCCGGGCGCGCGGCTGCGATGGCACCTGCGACGTCGCCGTCGGAGATGAGCCGCACAATGGCGCCGGTGGCGCGGATGTCGGCGATCAACCGCTCGTGCCGGGGCCGCTCCAGCACCGTGCAGGTGACGTCGGTGACCTTGATGGACTTCGCCTTGGCGACCTTCGCGATGTTGTCTGCGATAGGCGCGTTGATGTCGATGACGCCTGCGGCCTCGGGGCCCACGGCGATCTTGTTCATGTAGAAGACGGCGGACGGGTCGTACATCGCTCCGCGCTCGGCGACCGCGAGGACCGCGATCGAGCCGGGCATGCCCTTCGCCATCAGGGTCGTGCCGTCCACCGGGTCGACCGCGACGTCGGTCTCGGGGCCGCTGCCGTTGCCGACGAGTTCGCCGTTGTAGAGCATGGGCGCCTCGTCCTTCTCGCCCTCACCGATCACGACGACGCCCTGCATCGACACCGTCGACACCAGCTGCCGCATCGCGTCGACCGCGGCGCCGTCGCCGGACTCCTTCTGCCCCCGGCCCACCCAGCGGCCTGCGGCCAGCGCGCCCGCCTCAGTGACGCGGACCAGTTCCATCGCGAGGTTGCGATCCGGGCGTACCGGCTGGTGCTCCGTCGAATCGGCGTCAGACATCTTCCAACCCTCTCGGCCGTGCGCGTTCGGCCCCCGTTGGCCGGGTGCGGCTTCATCCTCCGGCGATTCTTCCATGCCTGCCGACCGCCCCGCGGGCCGGGCGACCTCGCCGACGGGGGATACTGGCGGGGTGGCCGACAAACCCCGACTACTGCAGAACTCCCGCGACCTGGCGCTGACGATCATTCCACTCCTCGTGCTGGCGCTCATCGTCCTGTTCGCCTCGGGGAACTTCCAGTTCGGTTTCGGGGCCAACCCGAAGGACAGCAAGCTGCCCGCCGTCGACGCGCAGGGAACGCTCACCGCGGTGGCGCATACCACGCCGTTCCCGGTGCGCGCCCCGGCCGGCCCGGGCGTGACGAAGGCCGTCCCCGACGGCTGGAAGGCGAACTCGACGTCGCAGGCTCAGCTCGGCAGCGGCCAGAACGTCGTCAACGTCGGCTACCTGCCGACGGACCAGACCTTCCTGCAGCTCTCGCAATCCGATGGCCCCGCGGACTCCTTCGTTCGATACCTGCTGGGCGCGACGACGAAGCAGGCGGGCACGATCCCCGTCGGCGACCGCACGTGGCAGGTGTACGGACCGGGCGGCGACGGCCGCAATGCGTGGCTCCTGCCGCTCGACGGCGTCACACTCGCTCTGTCCGGCTCGGCCACCGTGCCGAGTTTCGAACAGCTCGCAACCGCCGTCCAGGACCAGGCGCCGCTGGCGCGCTAGTCTTCGGAATCGCTTGCGGCGATGGCCTTCTCGATGCGCTCACGAGCGCCCGCGAGGTGGTCCTCACAGCGCCGGGCGAGGGCTTCGCCGCGCTCCCACAGCCGCAGCGACTCGTCGAGATCGAGGCCGCCACGCTCGAGGATCTGCACGACGCCCGCGAGCTCGTCGCGGGCCTCCTCGTAGCCGAGGGTCGCGACGTCCTTCTCCTCCGGATCGCTCACTGTTGCTCCTCCTGGGCTCGGGTTGTGGGTATCCGATCCACGCCCATGACGGCGGCGCGTGCGGCACCGTCGGGTAGGCGGATGCGAAGCTGCGTTGCGGGCGCGAGCTCGTCGACGGACCGCACGACGGGGCTGTCACCCTCGGGCGTGACCCGCTGCACGATCGAGTAGCCGCGGGCCATCGTCGCCGCGGGACCGAGCGCGGAGAGCCGCGCGGCCAGGTGCCCGACGGTGGAGCCCTCCGCGTCGATCAGGCGGGTCACGTCCCGTCGCGCGTCCCGGCGCAGCCTCGCTACGTCGTCGGCACGGGCGTCGACGGTACGCATCGGGTCCGCCAGCACCGGTCGTGAGCGGAGCGCGGCGAGGACGTGGGTCTCGCGCGCCACCCACCCGCGCAGTGCCGTGCGACTGCGCTCGCGCAGCTCCCTGACGCGGGTGGACTCGGCGGCCACGTCGGGCACGACCTGCTTGGCAGCGTCCGTGGGGGTCGCGGCGCGGACGTCGGCCGCGTGGTCGCAGAGCGGATTGTCCGGCTCGTGACCGATCGCGGAGACGATCGGTGTGGTCGCGGCGTGGATGGCGCGGCACAGGGCCTCGTCGGAGAACGGCAGAAGGTCCTCCACGCTGCCGCCGCCGCGTGCGAGCACGATGACGTCTACATCCGGGTCGCGGTCGAGGGCCCGCAGCGCGTCGAGCAGCTGTGGCACGGCGTTCGGCCCCTGCACGGTGGCGTACTGCGTGCGGAACCGCACCGCGGGCCAGCGGGACTCTGCGATGGAACGCACGTCGCGCTCGGCCGCGCTGGCCTTCGCCGTCACGAGTCCAACGGTGCGCGGCAGGAATGGGAGGGGCCGTTTGACCCGCGGGTCGAACAGGCCCTCGGCGTGCAACAGCTGGCGCAGGCGTTCTATGCGGGCGAGCAGCTCGCCGATTCCGACGGCGCGCACCTCCGTGACGCGCAGAGACAGCGACCCACGGCCCGTCCAGTAGCTGAACTTGCCGCGCATGATCACCTGGGTGCCCTCGGTGAGTGGAACCTCCGAGCGGTCCAGGACTTGAGGATTACAGCTGACCTGCACCGACATGTTGGCGGACGGATCGCGCAGCGTCAGGAACGCCGTGCCGGTACCGCGGCGGTTGAGCTGCGTGATCTGGCCTTCGACCCAGATCTCGCCGAGCCGGTCGATCCACTGCGCGATCTTCATCGCGACCACGCGGACCGGCCACGGATGCTCGGGTGAGCTGGGTCCGGCGCCCTGTGGCGAGGTCACCTTCTCGCGCGCTCCAGGCGGTTCTCGATCATCGTCAGGAACGGCGGCCGCGCGCGGTTGGCCTTCTCGTATGCGAGCAGGTCGCGCAGGTCGTCGGCGCCCAGGGATCCGACGCGGCCGCGCAACTGCGCGAGGGTCAGCTCGGTGTAGTCCAACCGCGTGACGACCGCAGGTGCGTCCACCTGCGGTTCGGCCTTCGGTTCCGGGCTGCTGGGTTCCGCGGGCGGCGAGCTGTAGAGCGCGTACCGGCCTGACGGCGGTCCCGCATCGAACGTCGGCTTCTCCTCGCGCTCCGGCGCGGCCGGGGCGGCGTCGGCTTCTGCCAGTGCCGGCGCGTCCGTGTCGTCGGCCACGTCGGGTACCGATTCCGGGTCGATGACGGTCACGGTCGTCTGCCGTACGGGCAACTCGACCTCCACGTCGTCCTCGTCGTCGAAGGTCGCCCAGGCCGGCTTCTCCTCGGGTGCGGTGGGGAACAGGGCGTCGATGGCCTCGTCGCCGCGCACAGCGAGGCCTGCGATGTCCTGCTGGACCCGCAGGAACGCGCTCGCGCTCTTGCTGCCGACGACGAGGGGCGCGCTGACGGCGCCGGTCACGAGCTCCTGGCCCTTCTCAGCGGCGACGGCGACCGCGCCGACCGCCACACGGACGACAAACGGGAAACGGCTCATCCGTCTAGGGTGCCTCATCGGCGCGGCGAGGGGGCGCTCAGGTGCCGTAGCCTTTATGGCATGAGTTCAGCCAAGCGAGTCCTGCTGGCCGAGCCGCGCGGCTATTGCGCGGGCGTGGACCGGGCCGTCGAGACCGTCGAGAAGGCGCTCGAGAAGCACGGCGCGCCCGTGTACGTGCGCAAGGAGATCGTCCACAACCGGCACGTCGTCGACACGCTGCAGGAGAAGGGCGTGATCTTCGTCGACGAGACGGACGAGGTACCCGAGGGGTCGCTGCTGGTGTTCTCGGCGCATGGCGTGTCGCCCGCGGTGCACGCCGGCGCGGCCGACCGCAGCCTGCGCACGATCGACGCTACGTGCCCGCTGGTCACCAAGGTGCACCAGGAGGCGAAGCGGTTCGCCCGTGACGACTACGACATCCTGCTGATCGGTCACGAGGGTCACGAGGAGGTCGAGGGCACCGCGGGCGAGGCGCCCGAGCACGTGCAGCTCGTCGACGGACCGGACGCGGTGGAGTCGGTCTCGGTGCGCGACGAGGACAAGGTGATCTGGCTGTCGCAGACCACCTTGTCCGTCGACGAGACGATGGAGACCGTGCGGCGACTGCGGGAGAAGTTCCCCAATCTGCAGGACCCGCCCAGCGACGACATCTGCTATGCGACGCAGAATCGGCAGGTCGCGGTGAAAGCGATGGCGCCTCGCTGCGATGTGGTGATCGTGGTCGGCTCCAACAACTCGTCGAACTCTAAGCGGCTCGTCGAGGTCGCGCTGCAGGCGGGCGCGCGGACCTCCCACCTGATCGACTTCGCCCGCGAGATCGACGAGGCGTGGCTCGAGGGTGCGGAGACCGTGGGCGTCACATCCGGTGCGTCGGTTCCCGAGATCCTGGTGCGCGGCGTGGTCGACTACCTCGCCGAGCGGGGCTTCGGCGAGGTGGAGACGGTCACCACCGCGAACGAGACGCTGGTCTTCGCGCTGCCGCGAGAGCTGCGGCCGCGCACCCGCGCGTAGCGGCATATGACCACGGAGCTGCCGGAGGAGTTCTTCTCCGACGGCGATGCGTTCTACCGCTGGCTGGAGCGGAATCACTCGTCGTCGCCCGGGCTGTGGCTGCGTATCGCAAAGAAGCATGTCGACGTCGCGAGCATCGATTACCCGGCCGCGCTCGATGCGGCTCTGTGCTTCGGCTGGATCGACGGGCAGGTGCGCCGCGTCGACGAGGACTACTTCCGGCAGCGTTTCACGCCGCGGACCCGGCGGTCGTCGTGGTCGCGGCGCAATCGCGACCACGTCGCGCGGCTGACGGCCGAGGGCCGGATGCGACCCGCGGGGCAGGCTGCCGTCGACGCTGCGAAGGCCGACGGGCGGTGGGACGCCGCGTATGCGGGCCCAGCGGCGGCGACCGTGCCACCCGACCTACAGGCCGCGCTCGACGCCCGACCCGGTGCCCGCGACTTCTTCGCCGGGCTGACGTCGCAGAATCGGTACGCCGTCCTCTACCGCGTCGAGACGGCCAAGCGGGCCGACACCCGCGCGCGACGGATCGCGGACCTGGTCGACATGCTGGAACGCGGCGAGACGTTCCACTGACGACTCAGTCCTTGTAGCGGTGCCGGCGGATCTCGCGGCGGGGCGGCTCGGGCGCCTGCTCCTGGTCCGCGAAGTCGTCGTGGAAGTTCTGATCCGGCTCGCCGCGGTAGCGGGGGGACCTGTAGTGGTCGTAGCGGCCGGGACGCTCGGCTCGTGCAGCCTCCCGGCTCGAATCGGGTCGGATCGGCTGTGGTGCGTCGGGGCGCTGGCCACGGGCGCGGTCGAGATCGCGGGCTTCGCGGCGGTAATCCCTGGCGCGGTCCTCGGGCGCTCGGCGGCGGCCGCCGCGGCCTTCGGAACGGCCTTCGTCATCGCCCCGGCGCGAAGCGGGACGGGGCGGGGCTTCGTCGCGTGCGGGCTCCGACCCGACGGGGAACGGGCGCGGGGCCACCGGGCGGCGGTCGCCCTCGCGACGCGGGTCGCCGGCGCGCGGTTCCCGGCGCGGCGCTGGACCAGGCTCGCGAGGATCACTGCGCGGCGCCTCCGAGCCGCGTGGACCGGGGCCGTACGCGCGGCCGCGTGCCGCCGCTCCTCGGGGTTCGGCAGGGCGAGGATCCGCCGAGCGTCCTCGTGGCTCGCCCGGGCGGGAGACGCGGGACTCTGGCGGGCGCGGGACACGGGACTCCGCGGCACGGTCGGCGCGCGGAGCGGCCGGTCGGCCGCGACGGTCGCCCCTGGGCTGCGACTCCGGGTTACGGCCGGGCCGCTCCCACGCGGGCGGCTCGTCGCGCACCGGGGGGACGATCTGGGTGTCCGCGAGCCCCGGAGGAACGATGCGGTGCGGCCGCGTGCGAGGCGCCTCCGCCTCGGACAGGTCACGGGGCCGACGGGTCGGCCGGTCCGAGTGCGGCCGGCCGGAGGACGCGGCTTCGCGGCCGTCGCGAGCCATCGCGGTCCGCGCCCGCTGGTGCTCGTCGCGTGCGCCGCGGCGGTCGCCTCCGCGGCGGGGCCGGTCGGTCTCGCCGGACGCGGGCCGGGCGTCGCGCCGCTCGTCGGGCGTGCGGTCGGCGCCCAGCCTCCGCAGCCTCGCCAGCGGGGACTCGGTGGACTTGGGCTTACGTTTGGCGTGGGACGGTGCCTTCTCAGCGCGCCCTCCACCCGATACCTCGGACTTCGCGGAGCGGCGCTGGGGACGGGCCTCGGAAGTCCCTCCCGCGCTGCCCGCAAGAGCAGCGCCCGCGACTGCGGTGGCCGCGCCACCCGCCACGCCGGCGGCGACGGTCGCAGGGCGCCGGGCACGGCCTGCGGCGGTCGAGGGGACGGTGCGGGAGGAGCTGCGCCCGCTCTTGGGCTCGGCCTTGGCCGCGATGTCCTTGAGCCGCAATCGTGCAGACGCCGGGGCCGATGCCGGCTTGCCGCGCGCAGCCGATCGGGCCGTGTGCGTGGCAGCTCGGTAGAGGACCCAGCGCGAGATCCCGATGACCGCCGTTACGACCGTGATCCAGAACATCCACGGGAACAGCCGCACCAGTGGCAGCGCCACGTCCAGCACGATCTTCGCCGCCGACGATGAGCTGTCATCCGACAGAGTCAGCCAGTTGTACAGCGGGATCGTGAGCGCCATGAACAGGGGCGGCTGGACGATCGCGGTGAACAGCGCGCGGTTGCGTATGACGAGCACCGCGACGATCGCTCCGATTGCGATGCATACCGATCCGATGTGCCCGCCCGAGACGGCGGCGGACAGCAACGCCCCGAGCGCGGTGAACGCCGCAAGGGTGAGGATCGCGCCCCACCAGGGCAGTCCAGGCACTGTGGCCAGGACCGACCGTTCATCGATCGGTACCTGGGAGCGCGACGGTTGGAACTTCGACACACATGAACCGTACCGGTTAACCGCGGGAGAACTCTGTACCCGCCACCGTGGGGACCGCGCGTGGCCTCGTGTGGATACCTTCATGTTCCTCAATCGCCCGATTCGGCATGGAATCGAGGTCGGCGAGGCGACGGGCTGTGACGGCGACGCGCGCGTTGTAGGAGCCGACCGTCGTGTTGAATGCGTCGACGGTGCGGGTCAGCGCGGTGCCCAGGCCTGCGAAGTGATTGTTCACGGTCTCCAGCCGGTCGCCGAGTTCCTTGCCCAGTGCGTGGATCCGCGCGGCATCCTCGGTGAGAGCGTGTTGCCGCCAGGCGAGGGCGACTGCACGCAGCATGGCGACGAGGGTCGTCGGAGTGGCGAGCGCCACGTTGCGCTCCAGCGCGAACTCGAGCAGTTCGGGGTCGACCTCGAGCGCGGCGTCGAGGAACGGTTCGGCCGGGACGAACATCACCACCAGCTCCGGCGATCCGAAGGCGTCCCAGTACCGCTTCGACGTGAGTGCGGTGACGTGGGAGCGGACGTGGCGGGCGTGGTCGGCGAGCAGCGCTGGCCGCTCGGCCGCGGGGGCGTCGACCGCGTCGAGGTACGCGTCGAGAGGCACCTTCGAATCGACGACCAGCTCGCGCCCGCCGGCTAGATGCACCACGAGATCCGGCCGGATTCGCGATTGCCCGTTCTGCGCCGAGACCTGAGTGCTGAAGTCGCAGTATCTGGACAGGCCCGAGAGCTCCACGACGCGCTGCAGTTGCAACTCACCCCACCGACCGCGCACCTGCGGCGAACGCAGGGCGGAACGCAGCGACACCGTCTCGGCGCGGAGCTGATCGGATGTGCGGGCGACGTTCCCGATCTGTTCGCGCAGCCCGGCGAATGCGGCCACCCGATCGCGCTCCGCTGCCATCAGGTTGCGACCGAGGGCGTCGACGGTCTGCCGGAGCGGCATCACCAGCGAGCCGATCGCCCCGCCGAGCTCGGCGGCCTGCACGGGTTGCGGCCCGCGGGCTGCAACCCGAGCGTGCGCGAACCAGCCGACGATCGCCCCGATCAGGAGTGTGATCGTGGCGACGAGTAGGCACACGGTGTTCATGCCTCGTTGTCTACCGCGACCCACCGACAGGTTTCGGTCGGTGCAGGTGACGGCGCTACGCGCGGTTGAGGACGACCGCCTCGCGGACCAGCGCGACGAGGGCGTCGTCGGCGAGCGGCTCGCCCTCGCGGATATCGATGGCCCGCCGCGTGCCCGCGTCGAGGCTCGCGTTGAACAGCCCCGTCGGGTCGGGGAGGGACGCGCCCTTGGCGAACGTCAGTTTCACCTTGTCCTTGTAGGTCTCGACGGTGCAGATCAGCCCGTCGGCCGAGAAGGTGGGCACACCGTCCGGATTGGACGCCTTCTTCCACTTGGCCTCCTCGACGACGTCGGGCTCGGCCTCGTTGATGAGGGACCGCACCTTGTCCACTAGGTGCGTCCTCCAGTCTCCGCTCATGGCACTCATGTCTACTCCGTCGCAGGAGAGGCGATGGGCGCATCCTCGGGTTGCCCGTCGTCGGGGGCGGGGTGTGCGAGGTCGGCACCGTCGTCGACCTGCGCGTCGACGCGTTCCCCGAGGTACCGCACGAGGACGGCGACGGAGGCGGCGACGGGCACCGCGAGGAACGCACCGACTATGCCGAACGTGGTCCCGCCGAGCGCTACAGACAGCAGCACGACCGCCGGGTGCAGGTCCATGGACTTGGATTGCAGCATGGGCGACAGCACATTGCCCTCGAGCTGCTGCACCGCGATGACGACCGCGAGCACCGCGAGCGCCGTGCCGAAGCCGCCCGACACGAGGGCGACGAGCACCGCGAGGGCGCCGGCGACGAATGCGCCGACCATCGGGATGAAACCACCGATGAACGTCACCACGGCCAGGGCGTACGCGAGCGGGACGTCGAGCAGGACCAGGCCGAGCCCGATGAATACCGCATCGATCAGGCTGACGAGCGCCTGCGTGCGGATGAACCCACCCAGGGTCTGCCATACGCGCCGCAGGACCTCTGAGACGTGACCGCCCGCCGGGTCGCCGACGGTACGGCGGAGCCAGGGCAGGAAGCGGTCGCCGTCTTTGAGGAAGAAGAACATCAGCATGAGCACCATCACGACCGTGACCACAGCCGACGTCGCGGCACTGACGCCGGTGAACACGCCGGAGGCGATCGACTGGGCGCTGGACTGCAACTTGGAGGTTATGGAGTCGCCGAACTGACTGATCTGCTCGTCGCCCAGGTTGAGCGGCGGACCCTGAACCCACTTCTGCACATGCTGCACACCGGTCGAGGCCTGCGTCGCGAGTTGCTGCGACTGGCTCACTACCGATGGCGCGATGGCCCCGATGATTCCCGCGAGCACTGCGAGCGCCAGGATCATCGTGACGGCGGTCGCGAGTGCGGGCGGCAGGCGCCAGCGCCGCAGGCGGTCCACGAGTGGCCACAGGACGGTGCACACGATCACGGCCAACAGCACCGGAAGGAGGACGCTCCACAGCATCCCGATCACCTTCGACAGCACCCACAGCAGCGCGGCGATGGCGACGATACGGACGCTCCACATGGCGAGCCAGCGACCCGACTTGCCGTATACCGCTCCTCGTGTCCGGTTCACGTGGCCGATCGTAGTGCGCTTCCGCGGACGGCGTGGTTCCACAGGTGCATGCAGGCATAGGACGCCCAGGGACTCCAACGGTTCTCGGCGAGATCGATGCCGAGGGACGAGGCGGCTCTGCGGATGACGAGGTCGGTGTCGAGCAGCGTGTCCGGATCCGCGAGCAGCCGCATAGCGACGTAGTGAGAGGTCCACGGACCGACGCCGCGCAGGGCGAGAAGGCGGGTGCGTGCCTCGTCGCGGGTGAGGCCTGGATGCAGATCGACGGTCCCGTCCGCGAGGGCTGCCGCCGCGGCCACGATCGCCTGGATCCGCGCGCGGGGCCCTGTCAGGATCTCGGCGCCGCGATCTGCGACCGCGCGGGCGGTGGGGAACGCACGCGTGATCCCCGGGCCGTCGACGGCGTCCCCCAGCTCGACCGCGAGCCGTGACTGGTGCGTACGGGCTGCCGCGACAGAGATCTGCTGTCCGATCATGGTGCGCAGCAACAGCTCCGATCCGTCGATACTGCCGAACAGTCGGATACCGGGGCTCCGGGCGACGAGGGGTGCGAGTACCGGATCGGCGGCGAGGGCGGCGTCGACAGCCTCCGGGTCGGCATCGAGATCGAGTAGGTGGCGAAGTCGGGCGACCGCGGCAGGGAGGTCGCGCAGGTCGGCAAGCCGCAGGTTCGCGAGGACGAATCCACTTGCTGCTGTGGCGAGTTCGACCTCGGCCACGGCGGGGCCGCGCGGCAGCGGCAGGGTGCGGGTGTACACCGTGCCTGCGAGGTGCTCGACGCCGCTCACGGCGTGAGATCCGAGGAACCATGTGCACCAGTCGATGTCGTACGGAGGCCGCAGCGCGAGCCGGAGGGTGATCTCGCCGGGCGGGCTGTCGCGGTGCCGGGTGGCGCGGAGCCTTCCGGGCGGGACACCGAAGACCTCGCCGATGGTGTCGTTGAACTGCCGGATGGAGTTGAATCCTGAGGCGAAGGCGATGTCGGAGAACGGCATCGATGTCGATTGTATGAGGATCCGCGCCGTCGTCGCGCGGTGCGCGCGGGCTAGGGCGAGCGGCCCGGCGCCGAGTTCCGCCGTCAGGACCCGGCTCAGCTGACGGCTGCTGTATCCGAGCCGGGCCGCGAGGCCCCCGACACCGTCGCGATCGACCACGCCGTCGGCGATCAGGCGCATGGTGCGGGCCGTCAGATCGGACTCGCGATTCCAGCGTGGCGAGCCCGGTACCGCATCCGGGAGGCACCGCCGACACGCGCGGTACCCGGCGGCCTGTGCCGAGGCGGCGGTGAGGTGGAAGCTGACGTTCTCCGCCTTGGGTGTTCGTGCCGGACACGAAGGTCGGCAGTAGATCCCCGTCGTTCTGACGGCCGTGACGAACTGCCCGTCGAACCGCGGGTCTCGGCTGGCGATCGCCCGGTAGCAGGAGTCGAAGTCGAGTGTTGTCGCGGCGATCACGGGGTCCACTCTGGCATCCGAACCTCAGGTGCGCTAGCGGGAATCGGACGGGCTAGCAGCACCTCGCCGTCACGGCGCCCTCGTGTCTGGCCCGCCAATACTCTCGTTCGCTGAGCACGGACTCGCCGGGGTGATCCCGCCGGCGGTGCTCGACGTAGCGTGCGTAATGGGTGTCGCCCATGACGTCCCCCACGTACCGGACGACCGCCCGGAGTGCGCGGATCACCTTCGTGCTCCATGGGTCTCGGTCTGCCGGGCGCCGGCCCAGGCGTGCTGGACAGTGCGTTCGTGCTCCGTCGGAACCAACCCGCTCGGGGCGAACAGGTGGCTGGGCTCGGGCGGATCCTCGGTGAGCGGACGGCCACGTCCCTGCAGCGTCCGCGCGACGGCGTAGATCCCGGCAAGGAAGACTGCGAGAACCATGAGCGCGAACACGATCGAGAGTGTGCCTTGGATGAAGGTGTTGCGGACCACGGCGTCGATCGCGGCGGGCGTCTTCGCGGAGCGGAAGCTCTCCTTGCCGGCGTGGGCCGCCGCGGCGTACTGGCTGTGCTGCTTCCAATAGCCCACTGTGGGGTCGGACGAGAAGATCTTCTGCCACGACGCTGTCATGGTGACTGTGAGATCCCAGGCCAAGGGCGCCAACGGGATCCACACCCACCTCAGATAGCCCTTCTTGACGACGATCACTGTGACGAGCGTCAGTGCGATCGCCGCTAGCAGCTGGTTGGCGATGCCGAACAGCGGGAAGAGCGTGTTGATGCCGCCCAGCGGGTCGGTGACGCCCATCAGCAGGATCGAACCCCACAGTGCCACCACGACGAACGAGGCCGCCCATGCGCCGGGGCGCCAGCTCGGGTCGCGGAGCTTGCGGAACGGACCTCCGAAGTTGCCGAAGGCGTCCGAGATCATGAAGCGCGCCACGCGGGTGCCGGCGTCGACGGTGGTGAGGATGAACAGCGCCTCGAACATGATCGCGAAGTGGTACCAGAAGGCTTTCAACCCGCTGCCGCCGAAGACCCGATGCAGTACCTCTGACATCCCGAACGCGAGCGTGGGCGCCCCGCCCGTGCGGGACACGATGGTGGACTCTCCGACGTCCTTGGCAGCGGTGGTGATCTGATCCGCGATGATCGGGTCACCGTGCAGCCCGAGGCCGTTGACGTAGGCCGCGGCGGTATCGGCCGCGCCGCCCGTCTTGGCCGCGGGAGCGTTGATCGCGAAGTAGAGGTGCTGGTCGATTATCGAGGCGGTGACGAGGGCCATTATCGCGACGAACGACTCGGTGAGCATGCCGCCGTAACCGATGATCCGCATCTGCCCCTCCTTCTCCAGCAGTTTGGGTGTGGTGCCCGAACTGATGAGGGAGTGGAAGCCCGAGAGCGCTCCGCACGCGATCGTGATGAACAGGAACGGGAACAGCGCACCCGAGAAGACCGGCCCCGCGCCGTTGTGTGCGAAGTCGGTGACCGCCGGCGCCGACATCACGGGCCGGGCGATGACGATGCCGATCGCCAGCAGCGCGATGGTTCCGACCTTCATGAACGTCGAGAGGTAGTCGCGGGGCGCCAGGAGCAGCCACACCGGGAGTACCGATGCACAGAAGCCGTAGATGATGATCGCCCACGAGAGGGCGACCGGGGAGAGGCCGAACCACGATGCACCCCAGGACGTCTCGGCGACGTACCGGCCGCCGACGACCGCGGCGAGCAGCAGCACGACCCCGATCAACGACACCTCCGAGATGCGGCCCGGTCGCAGGAACCGCAGGTACAGGCCCATGAACAGAGCGATGGGAATGGTTGCGGCGATGGAGAACACGCCCCACGGGCTCACCGCGAGTGCCTGCACCACCACGAGGGCGAGTACCGCGATGAGGATCATCATGATCGCGGTGATGCCGATGATGGCCGCGGCTCCGCCGACGGCGCCGAGCTCGTCCCGCACCATCTGCCCGAGCGAGCGTCCCCGTCGCCGGGTCGCCACCCACAGCACCAGATAGTCCTGCACGCAACCCGCGACGAGGGCACCGACGATGATCCAGATCGTGCCGGGGAGATAGCCCATCTGAGCGGCGAGGACGGGGCCGACGAGCGGACCCGCGCCGGCGATCGCGGCGAAATGGTGGCCGAACAGGACGCGGCGATCCGTGGGCATGTAGTCGGTGCCGTTGTCGAGGATCTCAGCCGGGGTCGCGCGGTCATCGCGCGGGCGGACGATCTTCATCTCCACAAGGCGTGCGTAGAAGCGGTAGCCGACGACGTAGCTGCATACGGCGGCGAGCACGAACCAGATCGCATTGACCGACTCGCCGCGCTCGAACGCGATGACCGCCCAGGCGACGGCCGCGATCAGCGCGATCCCGCCGAAGACGACCTTGTGACGCACGGTGATGGGGCTGCGGTCGATGATCGCTACCGGCGGCTTGTCGGCGTCGGTGCGGATGTAGGTGACATCGCCGTCGCGCTCTTCGAGCGGCGCTGCTGGTGCTGACACTCCGGGACCTCCGGGTTCGGGTCGTTGGTTGTGCTCGGCGTGGTCGAATCGTCGCATCGATGGCCGGCCGGTGGGGCGGAATGGATCGGCTTCCCGGCGGGCGGGATCCGGCCCGTAGACTGGCCGGTCGTGAGCCTTACCCTCGGAATCGTCGGTCTGCCCAACGTCGGCAAGTCCACCCTGTTCAACGCCCTCACCAACAGCGAGGTCGAAGCCGCGAACTACCCGTTCGCGACCATCGAGCCCAACGTCGGCGTGGTCAACCTGCCCGACCCGCGCCTGGACCGCCTGTCCGACATCTTCGGCTCGGAACGCATCCTGCACGCGACCGTGTCGTTCGTCGACATCGCCGGCATCGTCAAGGGCGCGTCGGAGGGCGAGGGCATGGGCAACCAGTTCCTCTCGAACATCCGCGAGGCCGACGCGATCTGCCAGGTGGTGCGCGTGTTCACCGACGACGACGTCGTCCACGTGGCCGGCAAGGTGGATCCGCTCGCCGATATCGAGGTCGTCGCCACCGAGCTGATCCTCGCCGACCTGCAGACCATCGAGAAGGCGTTGCCGCGGCTCGAGAAGGAGGCGCGTAAGAACAAGGACCTCGCCGAGGTCTTGGAGGTGGCTCGCGCTGCGCAACTCGTGCTCGAGGACGGGCGTACGCTGTTCGCGGCCGGGTTCGACACCGCCCCCATCCGCGACCTGCACCTGATGACCGCGAAGCCCTTCCTCTACGTCTTCAACTCCGACGAGGGCGTACTCACCGACGAGGCCCGCCGCGCCGAGCTGGTCGCGGCGGTCGCTCCCGCCGATGCCGTGTTCCTGGACGCCAAGATCGAATCCGAGCTGCTCGAGCTCGAGCCTGAGGACCAGACCGAGATGCTCGAATCCATCGGCCAGTCCGAGCCGGGACTTCACGCGCTGGCGCGGGCCGGCTTCCACACGCTCGGCCTGCAGACCTACCTCACCGCGGGTCCCAAGGAATCGCGCGCCTGGACGATTCGCAAGGGCGACACCGCCCCCAAGGCCGCCGGAGTGATCCACACCGACTTCGAGAAGGGCTTCATCAAGGCTGAGATCGTGTCCTTCGCGGACCTCGACACCGCCGGCTCGATGGCCGCCGCCAAAGCCGCCGGCAAAGTGCGGATGGAGGGCAAGGACTACGTCATGGCAGACGGGGACGTGGTGGAGTTCCGCTTCAACGTGTAAGCGTGGCATCGCGCTGATCGCAGCGCGGGCGGCGTTCGGCATAGCGCATCGCCCACGGCTCAGCGTTCGCGGGTCTCCGGGCCTGGGTCGATGAGTGCGTCGAGCGCGGCCTTGGGGCGTGACAGTGTCATCTCACGGACCCAGTTGCGTACGGTCAGGTAGGCGCCGGCATCAGAATCCGCCTCGAGGCCGACTGCGTCGATACCCTCGGCGACGCACAGGGCGACCGCACGGCGCAGGTGGAAGTCCTGCGTGACCACGATGGCCTTGTCGACCTGGAAGACGGACTTCGCGCGGGCGCAGGTGTTGTAGGTCGTCACCCCGAAGCGGTCGTCGGTGATCGCCCGGCCGTCGACTCCGTGGTCGACCAGGTACTTGCGCATCGCTGCGACCTCGTCGCCCCTGGTCGATGCTGCGTGCCCCGAGATCAGAACGCGCTGGGCGCGATGTTCCCGCACGACGGTCAGTGCGGTGTCGAGGCGTTCGCGTAGGTACACCGACGGCTCGCCGTCGCGCACGCGGTCTCCGAGCACGATCACCCACGGCCGGGTCGCGTCCGCGGATATGCGCGACCGGCTCTCCCAGTGCACCCATGCGCTGGAGGCCGCGACGATGACGATCACCACGACCACGGCGATCCGGATCAAGCGGCGCAACCGAGCGGACACCCGGCCGAGCGTAGCGGTCGTTCCGGGCGTGGGGAGGGGCCGATCACGCGCTCTGTCGTATGTACCGGTGCCTCAGGGCTCGGCTGGTCCGGGTACGTGAAGCCACGACGACTTGATCGAAGACGGGGCTAACGTCTAGCACCGTGGAGGATCGAAACCGTCGGGCTGCGGGCTTCGTGCTGACTCTGGACGAATTGCGGGCGATCACGGCATTCAACGTCGCGTGCGCAGAACTCGTCATCGATGTGTTCGAGGTCGCCGCACCGGATGACCCTCGTCCGCGCGTAGCCCTCGATGCGGCAGCCGCTTTCGCGGCGGGCGGCCCTCGCACGGGAACGCAACGGGTCACTGCGCTTGCTGCGCATCGTGCCGCCAAGGAGGTTGCGTCGGCGCCGGCACACGCTGCGATGTCGGCGGGCGACGCGGCTGCGTCCGGCTATCTGCACCCGTTGGCGGACGCTGCACAGGTCGGGCACATACTCCGCGGTCCGGCGCACTGTGTGCTGGCTCGGATGCAGTGCACCGACGCGCCGTCGAGCGAGGAGGCGATGGCAGCCGTGTTCGGGCTCGTCACAGCAACGGTTGTCGACGTTCTTCGGCGTTATCCACGGGCCGATGTGCGCGGGAAGGACGTATCGGTCGTGGTGAGTGAGCTCGATTCGAGGTTGCGGGCGGTCGATGCTCAGGAGGGAGCCGGATGACACGGGTCTCGGTTGTCGGGTGTTCGGGAGCGGGTAAGACGACGGTGGCTAAGCGGTTGGCTTCGGTGCTCGACAGCACGTTCATCGAACTCGATGCGCTGCACTGGGGCCCGGGCTGGAATGCGGCCACAGAGGTCGAGCTGGCAGAGCGTGTGATCGCCGTGATCGGCGGCGACAGCTGGGTCGTCGACGGCGATTATCAACGCAAGATGGGAACGATCGTCTGGGATAGGGCAGACGTCGTCGTCTGGATCGCCCCTCCTAGGTGGCGGGTGATGTGGCAGGTCCTGCGCCGCACAGTGGTTCGTGGGATATCCAGACAGGAGCTCTGGAATGGAAACCGCGAGAGCATCGGTGGTCTCATGTTCTGGCGAGGCGACCGTTCGTCTCTGACCTGGGCGTGGAGATCATATCCGCGAGTACAAGCGAGTTATGAAGCTGCGATGTCGGACCCGAGGTTCGCGCATCTGACCTTCCACCGGTTGCGCACTCGACGTGATGTCGACGACCTCGTACGTGCCATGGATGTTGCGCGATAGTCCACGCCTTGCGGCGCGGGCGGATGAATCCCGGTGCGCATAGTGTCTTGACAACTAAGGGTAGACTAAGTCGGTGGCTGAGGCGCGAGGCGACCATCCGATCATCGACCAGGCCCACCGCATCGCGGACGAAGTGCTTTTTCCCGCTGCGAACGAGGTGGACCAGACCGGCGTCGTTCCGCCGGAGCACTGGGATCTGTTGGCGCGCGAGGGTTTCTACGGTCTCGCGGGCAGCACGACAGCCTCGGGACTGGACTTCGCGGGGATAGCCGAGGTGCTCGAAGCGCTTGCGGGCGGGTGTCTTTCCACCACGTTCACTTGGATGCAGCACAACGGGGCGGTGATGTCGGTGCAGGCCACGGACAACGCGCCGTTACGCGAGGAGTATCTCGACGGCCTGGTCGCCGGCAGCGTCCGGGCGGGCGTGGCGTTCGCCGGCGCCCTGCCTACCCCGCCCAGGCTGTGGGCCACGAAGGTGCCCGAAGGATACGTCCTGGACGGCGAGGCGCCCTTCGTCAGCGGGTGGGGCGTTGTAGACGTGCTCCAGGTGTCGGCACGCGACCGTGCCGCCGAGGCGGAGGGTGGCGTGATCGTGTCGGGTCTGATCGACGCTCGCGCAGGCGAGCACCTGAGCGTCGACGAACTGAGACTCGTTGCTGGGCAGGGCACCAATACCGTCGGTCTACATTTCGACGCGTACCTTCTTCCGACTGAGCGGATCACCGGCTCGGCGCCACTGGGGCGATTCCAGGCGTTGCAGTCGTTCGGCTCACGGCTCAACGGTTGTGTGGCATGCGGGATCGCACGCAGGGCGATCAGACTGCTCGACGAGCGCGGCCGGACCGAGGCGGCGAGGTCCCTTCGTGGACAGCTGGAGCGCGTGCGGTCCGACCTCGACCGTGGGCTGGTGGACGCGACGACGCTACCCGCATCGCGTGCCGCGGCTGCAGACGTCGCATTGCGGGCGGCAGGCGCTTTGGTGGCCGCGACGGGGAGTTCTGCGGTGTTGGCCGGGCAGACCGCGCAGAGGCTTCTCCGCGAGGCGTGTTTCGCCCTGGTCGCTGCGAGCCGGCCAGACATGCGCTCGGAGCTGGAGTCTCTGCTCGCGCGGTGATCCTGCCGTGTCTCGCGAGGCCGAGTGCGCGCGCTGAGCTCCGGTATCGCGGCATGATGGCGGAATGTCGTTCCCAGACCTGCCAGAAGCTCTGATCGACGGTTTCGGGGTGCGTGCCGCACATCCGTTGTCCGGCGGGGATATCGCGCGGGCGTATCGCCTCGACACGGTCGACGGGCCGCTGTTCCTGAAGTGGCGGCCCGATGTCACGCCCGACCTGTTCGAGCGCGAGGCTGCCGGATTACGTGCCCTGCGTGCGCACCGTGGCGCTCTGATGGTTCCAGAAGTTCTGCGGGAGAACGGTTCCGGCCTGGTGCTCGAGTGGATCGAGAGCGGGGCGCCGTCGTCGACTACCGAGGTCGACTTCGGGCGTGGACTCGCGCACCTCCACGGCACGGTCGGCGATTCGTTCGGTTCCCTCGACGGCGCCCTGGCCGGGTATCTCGGCTCGGCGGAGGTGGACCTGACACCGTCCGCGGACTGGCCTGAGTTCTTCGTGTGGCGCAGGGTCGTACCACTGATCGACCGCGGCATCGGAGCAGGTGTCGTGCCTCGGGAGGCCCGCGACCTGATGGACCGTGTGGAACCGCGCGCCGCGGAGCTGTGCGGTCCGCCCGAACCGCCGTCGCTGGTGCACGGCGATCTGTGGGCGGGCAATCGGATGGTCGGCACCGGGGGACGGAACTGGCTCATCGACCCCGCCGCATACTGGGCGCACCGCGAGATCGACCTGGCGATGATGTCGCTGTTCGGCGGCTTCGGAGCGGTGTGTTTCGACGCCTACCACGAGGCGTTCCCGCTCGCCGACGGCTGGCGAGACCGCATCCGTTGGTATCAACTTCCACCGTTGTTGGTGCACGCCATATTGTTCGGTGGAGGCTACGGGGCGGCGGCGCTCAGCGTGCTCCGCCAGTACGCTCGGTGAGACGTCATAGCTGAACGGCCCGTGGGTGTCGCCGGATCCGGTCGCCGGTGCGCTATGCGTATGCCCCGTAATGGCCCGTTCGGGCGGATTCCGCCTATGTGACCAGCTCCCTTCAGGCCTCTCCTCGTGCATCGAGACACGATGCGGCAGAACGGTTCCCGCTTTCATTCCGATAGCCTGGGTCAATCGGGGTATCGGGGCGCGCATGCTGGACTATCGTCCAGTTGGTCGCCGAGTCTATGGAGGTAATCGCATGGGGCTGTCGAGGAAGGCGGGAATCGAGGAGATCGCCCGCAGGGCGACACGCACGCAGGCGGCGGCGGGCGTGTTCACAGAGGATCTCACCGTGGCGGTCCGGCGCCAGCTGGACGCGGCGTCGACGACCGCGGGGGACTTGGGCGCCGCCCTGACCAATGCACCGGCGAGGATCGCCGAGGGGCTGACGCAGCGCGGCGGCGACCTCGGCGGCGCTCTGACGAAACGCCTTCGGGACTTCGGCGGTCTCGGGCGGCTCGCGGACAGCGAGGATGCGGCGCCCGCATCGTCGTCGGAGGTTGCCCAGGGTGCGTCGCCTCAGTCACCCTCCGCTGCACCGCAGTCGCAGGGGCCGTCCGGTGCCGACCGGCCGCAGCAGGCGGACGAGAGCGCGGCGGGCGAATCGTCTCCGGAGGACCACGCGGCGCATGCGCCCGTGCCCACGTTGACGCACACCCCCGAGCTGTTGCTCGAGGGCTCGCATCGCGCACCGACGTTCTTCCTGCACGGCGAGGGCGTCGGCCACGAGACGGCGTACGACATGATCTCCAGCGAGCTCTGTCTCGACGGCAGCGCACGGCTGAATCTCGCCACCTTCTGCTCGACGCAGATGCCGGCGCTCGCGGATCGGCTGATGATCGAGACCGCACAGAAGAACATGATCGACAAGGACGAGTATCCGCAGACTGCCGAATTCGAGAATCGCTGTGTCAACATCATCTCCCGTCTCTGGAACTCGCCCGTGGGCGAGGAGGCCGTCGGGTGCTCGACCACCGGTTCGAGCGAGGCGGTCATGCTGGCCGGACTGGCGATGAAGTGGCGCTGGCGCGAGAAGATGCGTCGGCTCGGGAAGCCCACGGACAAGCCGAATCTGGTGACCGGCGCAAACGTCCAAGTGTGCTGGGAGAAGTTCATGCGCTACTGGGACGTCGAGATGCGGCTCGTCCCCATGGACCAGGACCATCTGTGCCTCACGGCAGAGCGGTTGCGAGACTTCGTGGACGAGAACACGATCGGTGTCGCTACCGTGCTCGGCTCCACCTTCGACGGGCGCTACGAACCGTTCGCTGAGATCGCCGCCGAGCTGGACCGTATCCAAGAAGATACGGGCCTCGACATCCCGCTCCACATCGACGCCGCGTCCGGAGGTTTCGTCGCACCCTTCATTCAGCCGGAGTTGGTGTGGGACTTCAGGATTCCACGGGTGTGCTCGATCAACGCGTCTGGACACAAGTACGGTCTCGTCTATCCCGGCGTCGGATGGGCGATCTGGCGCAGCCCCGAGTATCTGCCCGAGGAACTGGTGTTCCACGTGAACTACCTCGGCGGCGACATGCCGACGTTCTCGCTGAACTTCTCCCGGCCCGGAAGTCAGGTGGTCGCGCAGTACTTCATGTTCACCAGCCTGGGGTTCGAGGGGTATCGTCGGATCCAGCAGCACGCCAGCGACGTGGCGCAGTACCTTGCTGCCGAGATCGAGAAGATCGGCCCGTTCGAGCTGATCACTCGAGGGGCTGACCTGCCCGTGTTCGCTTTCAAGCTCAAGGATTCCGTGAAGAACTACACGGTCTTCGACGTATCCGATCGCCTTCGCGAACGTGGTTGGCAGGTGCCGGCTTACACCTTCCCGGCCGACCGTGAGGACCTCGCGGTGCTTCGCGTCGTCGTGCGCGCCGGGATGAATCTCGACATGGCCGATCTGCTCCTAGCCGACCTACGAAAGCACACTGCCAAGCTCGAGGCACTTCGTGCGCCGTTGCCATCGGTGCTGACCAGCGACGAGAAGGTCTTCGCCCACTGATCCTGCCGGAGGTGCGCCTAGTCCGCCAGTGACTGGGCAAGTCCGACGAGGACGCCTTCGGGCCCGCGCACGTAACAGAGTCGGTAGGCGTCCTCGAAGCGGACCACCTCGGTGCTGACGAGTTCCGTGCCGTGCGTGCGCAGGCGCTCGAGGGTGCCGTCCAAGTCGTCGACCTCGAACATCACGCGCAGGTAGCCCAGGGCGTTGACCGGGGCCGCCCGGTGGTCGGCGACGACGGCAGGCGAGAGGAAGCGCGACAGCTCGAGCCGCCCGTGGCCGTCGGGCGTACGCATCATCGCGATCTCGACGCGTTGATCGCCCAGGCCTGTCACCCGCCCTGCCCAGGGGCCCTCCACCATCGTCCGCCCTTCGAACTCGAGCCCCAGGTCGCGGAAGAACTCGATCACCGGGCCGAGGTCCTCGACGACGATGCCGACGTTGTCCATCCTCACGTTCATGGGGCCATCCTATGGAGGCGTCGTGGCGTTCGGGGTTAGCTTGTAGGTATGAAACCCGGTGACAAGGCCCCCGACTTCGAACTGCCCGACCAGGACGGCAACCTACGGAAGCTGAGCGACCTGCTCGCGGCCGGGCCGGTGGCGCTGTTCTTCTACCCGGCTGCATTCACGCCTGGCTGCACCAAGGAGGCATGCCACTTCCGGGATCTGGCAACGGAATTCGCGAATGCCGGCGTGCAGCGCGTGGGTATCAGCAGGGACGCGGTAGGTAAGCAGCAGGAGTGGACCGCCAAACACGGCCTGGACTACCCGTTGCTGGCCGACGTCGACGGTGCAGTGGCGTCCGCCTTCGGCGTGCGTCGCGACGGGCTGCTCAAGCTGGCTGGAATGCCCACGAAAAGAACGACGTTCGCGATCCGCCCAGACGGCACGGTGGCCGATGTCATCGCGTCCGAGGTCAACATGCAGGTCCATGCCGATCGTGCTCTCGCTGCGCTGACCCCTCGGGGCTGATGGGTCGATCAACCACCGCCGCAACGGCTTCGATCTCGACTAGCTGATCGTCGTATCCTAAGACCGTGACGCCTAGCAGGGTGCTGGGCGGGTCGTATTCGCCGAACGACTCCCGCACCACGTTCCACGCGGCCACCAGATCTGCCTGCCGCGATGAGGCCACGAGCACCCGGGTACCGATCACGTCACGGATCGTCGCGCCCGCCGCTGCCAACGCGGCGGACATCGTCCCGAAGCAGGCCCTCGCCTGCCCGGCGTAGTCGCCGACCGCAACTGTCGCGCCGTCGCCGTCGAGCGGGCAGGCGCCCGCCAGGAAGATCATCCGCGCGTCCTTCGGTGCTGTGGCCGCGTACGCGTACTCGGCGACGTCGGCGAGGGCGGTGGCGCGGATCAGCTGGACGGCACGTGGCATGCCCGCAATCCTCTCAGACCGGGCCGCAATCGTTCTCGTTCGACTCCGGATCGGGACGTCTCGGCGCGTGGCGAGACATACTGAATCCCATGGGCACTCTGACCTTCACCGCGACGATGTCGATCGACGGCTATGTCAACGACGCGGCGGGCGACTTCCAATGGTCCGGACCGCGTGACGACGTCTTCGCGCTCCACATCGAACGGATGAAGGGGGTATCGGTCGAGGTGCTCGGGCGCAGGACTTATGAGTTGATGCAGTACTGGCAGAAACATCCGGACCAGGGCCCGGAGGCGGATCTGGAGTTCGCGCGGCGCTGGCGCGCGATCGACAAGGTGGTCGCATCGTCGACCCTTGCCGCAGACGGCCTCGGCTCGCCCCGTGACCGCCTCGTCGCCGATCTCGACCTGGACGAGCTGCGCCGCATCGTGGACGACGCGACCGGCGCGGTCGAGATCTTCGGGCCCACCGTCGCCGCCACGGCGATCCGGGCGGGCCTCGTCGAGGACTATCACTTCTTCGTCGTCCCCATGGTCGTCGGTGGCGGGACGCGGGCCCTGCCCGACGACGTCCGGCTCGAGCTGCGGCTCGCCGAACACAGGATCTTCGGCAACGGGCTCGCGTACCTGCATTACACGACCGACTAGGCTCCGTGCTCGACGACCCAGTCGAGTAGCGGCCGCGTCTGCCGCCAATGCTTGCGGATCCGGTCGACGAGGGCGGGGGAGCCGATTATCTCGCCGAACCCGTAGTCGCGGGAGGCGACCAGCGACCTGTGGCGCAGCAGCTCGATCCGCGGGTGGCCGGTATCCCAGCCTCGGGGTGCGGTCTTGAGGGTGTCGCCGCCGATCTCCCAGCCCTGGCGCCGCAGCTTCGCGATGACCTGTTCGAGGGCGGGGCCGTGCCGTTCGTCATCGATCGCCCGGCGCAGGAAGGCGAGCCGGTCCGCGTTCGCCTCGTAGAAGCCCGCGCCGACGCGGACGCCCGCAGCGCCCAGCTGGACGTAGTACCCGGTCGCCGGGCCGACCGCGACGAATGCGCCCTGATGGGTCTTGTACGGGGTCTTGTCCTTCGAGAACCGCACGTCACGGTACGGCCGGAAGATCTTGGCGGCCCCGAACTCGTCGGCCAGATCGTCCAGTAGGGCTGTCATCGGCGCTGCCACCGCGGTGCGGTACACCTCCTTGTGCGCCTCCCAGAACGTCTTCGAGTTGTCGACCTCGAGGTCGTCGTAGAAGTCGAGCGCAGCCTCGGGGAAACCGGTGAAGCCCATGGCGCCGAGGCTACCGCTACGTCCCTCCAAGCGACCGGGGTGGCTGAACCGGCCATTGCTGTGGACACTGGTGGGATAGGCACAGCGAGGCGAAGGAGCCCTCATGGCGGACAACGACAGACCGTTCGGATTCGGACCCGGCGACTTCGACGACTTCGCGCGCGAGGCCCGCGATATCGTCGGCCGTTTCGTGGGCAGCCAGGTCGGGCGGGAAGCGTTCTCGGGGCTGTTCAACGAGCCCAAGCCGCGCCCGCGGCCGGAGCCCGAGACCACAGGCGAGACCGGGGACGGGGTATGGGCCGTCATCGCCACCGACGACGACGGTGGCGCCCGTGTCGAGCAGGTCTTCAAGACAGAGCTCGACGCCCTACGCGCGCACCAGCACAACACCGACACCAAGCGTCGCGTCCGGTTCCTCCCCTACGGTATCCCGGTCAGCGCACTCGACGACTGATTCACGCGAAGACCGCTGCGTACTCACGTAGCGCGGAACCGTCGCCGGGCACACCCGCGAATCCGACGTAGCCGTCGGGACGCACGACGAACAGTCCGTCCGTAGGTGTGTAGGTGGGCGCCGACGGCGTACGCAACACCGCGAGCCGCTCGGTCGGCGAGGGTAGCGGCTCGTCCGTCCCGACGGCGATGACGGTGGCGTGCGGCCCACGGAAGGCGTCGAAGAACGTCTCCCGGCCGTAGGCGCCGTCGGGAGCGCGGTCCCCGGCGCGTAGCGGGCCGCCGCGGGCGGCGAAACCGTCTGTCTCGACGGACAATCGACTCCATCGATATCCGATGGCCAGTTGTTGACCGTCCTCCTGCGGCGTGATGAAGTGGGTCGCGTCGGCGCTCGTCATGTTGCCGGCCATCTCTTCGAGCCCGCGGTTGCTGACGCCGAGTGTCCACTGCGCCACGGGGATGCGCTCCTCGGCGTAGGTGTCGAGCAGCGCCGCATCGGCGCCCGCTAGTACGGCGGCGATCTTCCAACCCAGGTTGTACGCGTCCTGGATCCCGGTGTTCATTCCGAGCCCGCCTGCCGGGGAGTGCACGTGTGCCGCGTCGCCGGCCAGGAACACGCGATCGGACCGGAACCGATCGGCGAGCCGGACATTCACGCGCCATCGGGACGTCCACGCAGGCGCGGACAGACGGATGCCGTCACCGGCCACGGTGTCGATCGCGTCCTGTAGCCGCGGGAGGCTCGGTTCCGGAAGGTCGGTACCGTCCACGAACCACGACCAAAGGGCGCCCTGGAACTGCCAGATGTCCGTGCACCGGAACGGGCACAGCGCAACGAAGCCGCGCTCGGGATGGTTCCACTGGTACCAGCGGTCGGGCGTCAACCCGTCGACGCGGACGTCCGCGATGAGTAGCGCCTGCGGGCCGCCGTGTCCCTCGAAGGTGGCGCCGATCCAGTCGCGGGCGTCGCTTCGGCCGCCGGTGCAGGCGATGACGTACCGGACCTGCTCCGCAGTCCCTCCGCTGGTCACCTCCACGTGCTCGCCCTGCTGCTCGACGGAGGTTGCGGCGAGACCGTATTCGACGTGGATTCCGAACTCGCCCAGCCGATCCCGGAGTATCTGCTCCGTTCTCCACTGCGGCAGCAGCAGCCCGGACTCGTACGGGCGATCGGCGGTGGGCACCGCGGCGGCGAGCGGGTCCTCGTCGGAGCGGATCTCGCCGCTGGAGGTCACCCGGACCGGGAGATGCCGGAACCCGGACTCCACCAACCTATCCGCTATGCCGAGGTCGTCGAACACCTCCTGCGTGCGGGCGGTGACGCCCTTGCCGCGAGAACCCTCGAACGGGCCGTCGGAGCGGTCGATGATGCGGACATGCACGCCACGGCGCGCGAGTTCGAGGGCGGCGGTGAGACCGGTGGGCCCGGCTCCGATCACGAGGACGTCGGTCACCACAGCCACCGTACGCGTGTGTGTCGATCTCCGTCGCGCTCGATCGTCACCACTGTGCCCCGCCCCTGGGGCACAGTGGACACCAGGAGGAACCATGCAATACGCGCTTCTGCTCAACAATGCCGAGCCCGCCGAGGGGGAGGTACCTACCGAGACCCTGCTGCAGATGCAGCGGGCCATGTCCGACTACACGGCCGCTCTGCATGCCGCCGGGGTGTTCGTGGGCGCGGAGATTCTGGAATCCCCGGCCCGTACGGTAACCGTGACCCGCCGCGAGGGCGACCTGCGTGTGCAGGACGGCCCCTTCGCGGACACCCGCGAGGCCCTGGCGGGCGTCTTCATCCTCGATGTGCCGGACCGGGACGCCGCGATCGCGTGGGCCGAGAAGTGCCCGGCCACGCAGTACGCGGTGCTGGAGGTCCGCAAGGTGACGGCGGCGTGTGAGGCCGGGGTCTGGAACACCGCGGCCTGCACGGACTGACGAGCACGGACTGATGCGCACGGAAGGCGAGATGCGGGCGGAGGCCGCAGCCCGCACCTCGTACGGCCGGCTATTAGCGCTGCTTGCGGCTCGAACCCATGACGTTGCCGCAGCCGAGGATGCGCTTGCCGATGCCTTCGAGCGTGCGCTCACCCGCTGGCCCGTCGACGGCGTGCCGCGCGAACCCGACGCGTGGCTACTGACGGTGGCGCGGAATCGCCAGCGGGACAGGTGGAAGTCGGCGGCCGAGCGGACGTCGGTGCCGCTGGCAGACGAGCACGACGGCGAGGCGGGCGCCGCGCTGCCGGATCGCCGCCTCGAGCTACTGCTGGTCTGTGCGCATCCGGGGATAGCGCAGGCCGGTGTGCCGCTGATGCTCAACGCTGTACTGGGATTCACCGCCGAGCAGATAGGTGCCGCGTTCCTGATCCCGACCGCGACGATGGCCGCCCGTCTCACCCGCGCCAAGAAGCGCATCCGGAGCGCCCGCATACCGTTCGAGATTCCCGACGGCGCAGCGCTTCCCGAGCGCCTCGATCCGGTGCTCGAGGCGGTGTACGGCGCGTACAGCATCGAGTGGCCGACTCCTCCGCGCGAGCGTCACGCCTTGCTGCTCGGGCTCGCGGAGACGATCACCGAGGCAGCCCCCGCCAGCGCCGAGGCCCACGGACTAGCCGCGCTGCTCTACCTGTCCAGCGCGCGGCTGCCGGCCCGGATCCACGACGGTCGATATGTTCCGCTGCCGCGGCAGGATCCGCAGCTGTGGGATCGAGACCTGATCGCCGCCGCGCACCGTCGCCTTCGCCGCGCACATGCGCTGGGCGACCTCGGCCGATTCCAGCTGGAGGCTGCCATCGGGGCGGTGCACTGCGCGAGAGAACCCGGCGCGCAGCCGGACTGGCCGACCCTGCGTCGGCTGTACGAGCACCTGCAGGCCATCGCGCCGACAGGTGGCGGCGCCGTCGCACTCGCCGCCGTGACCGCCGAGACCGATGGTGCGGCGGCCGGGCTCGCCGCGCTCGACGCCGTCGAGGGCGCCGAACGGCTGCAGCCCGCCTGGGCGCTGCGTGCCCACCTGCTCGACCGGCTCGATGAACCGGCAGCGAAGGACGCCTACGCCAAGGCGATCTCCTTGACCACGGATCCCGCGGAGCGGGAGTATCTCGCCGGGCGCTGAAGCCCTCGGCGGAAGTGCTATCCGCGCAGACGGGCGACCGTCGCGACGTACTTCTCCTTGGCCGCATCGGAGGAGGTGCCGGAGAGTGCGGCCCACGCGTCGAACTTGGCGCGGCCCACCATGTCCAGGCGACCGGGGCGCTTGCCCGTCGCGTCGCCCTTGGTGGCCTGCTTGAACGTCGAGTACAGCGTTAGCAGGTCCTCGTTGGACGGCTTGCTGGTCAGCTTCTTCACGTCCTCCTGGGCGAACGCGAACTTGTCGTCTAACTCGGACATCGGCACTCCTGGCGTCTTCGGGAAGCGGTCGCGTCCACCGTAGCCCGGTGCTGCGCGGCGTCGGCGTGCGCACCGTCGAATAGGCCTGGTCGTCGTCAGCGCTGGTCAAGGTGCTCACACCCGATACATGTCGGCTGCGCCCGGATCGTCTCGAGCGGATCGTCCCGACGGTACCGTGACCCGACCGCGCGGCACGGCCTGTCCGATTCGAGGAGAGGGTTACCTACAATCGCGGGTATGGCACGACGATCGCGGTTCCGCTGGGCCTGGTGGGTACTGGCGTACGTGTCGCTGGGGCTGGGCATCGTGGGGATCGTGCTGCCCGGGCTGCCGACGGTGCCGTTCATCCTCCTGGCCGCTTTCGCCGCGTCGCGCGGTTCGGAACGCCTGCACCAGCGGCTCATGAGCGATCCGCGCTTCGGTCCGATGATCCGCGACTGGCGGGAACACGGCGCGGTCAGCCGCCGCGCGAAGCTGATGGCGGTGTCGACGATGGCCGTCTGCGCGGTGATCCTCTGGCTGGTGAGCCCGCTGTGGTGGACCGCGGCCCTGGCCACGGCGATCATGGCCTGCACGGGCACGTGGCTGTGGTTCCGTCCGGAACCACCCGCCGCGCCCGACTCGGAAGCCGCGGCCGGATCCTGACTCCGGTGGCCGCCCAGTATTCGAGATCGGCCCTGCCGCGCGAAGCCCGCGAAAGTTAGGCTGTCTGAGTTCGATTCCCAGGTCTGCGAGAGGTGTGTTGATGAGCGGTTCGGCGAATATCGGTGTCGTAGGGCTGGCGGTGATGGGCTCGAACCTCGCCCGCAACCTCGCGTCGCGTGAGGGCAACAAGGTCGCGGTGTACAACCGAACCTACTCCCGCACAGAGGAACTGGTGAAGGAGCATCCCGAGGCGGGATTCGTCGCCTCGGAGTCCATCGACGACTTCGTGGCATCGCTGGCGAAGCCGCGTACCGCGATCATCATGGTGCAGGCGGGCAAGGGGACCGACGCCGTTATCGAGCAACTGCTGGAGCGGTTCGAGCCCGGCGACATCATCGTCGACGGCGGCAACGCCAACTTCCAGGACACCATCGCGCGCGAGGCGCGTATCGCGCCCACCGGCATCCACTTCGTCGGTACCGGCATCTCCGGCGGCGAGGAGGGCGCCCTCAACGGACCGTCGATCATGCCCGGCGGATCCGCCGAGTCCTACGAGACACTAGGCCCGATCCTCGCGTCCATTGCTGCGGTCGCCGAGGGCGAGCCGTGCGTCACCCACGTCGGCACCGACGGCGCCGGACACTTCGTCAAGATGATCCACAACGGCATCGAATACGCCGATATGGAACTCATCGGCGAGGCCTACGACCTCCTCCGCCACGTCGGCCGTCTGGAGCCCGCGCAGATCGCGGACGTCTTCACCGAGTGGAACGCCGGACCTCTCAACAGCTACCTCATCGAGATCACTGCCGAGGTGCTGCGCCATGTCGACGCCAAGACGGGTAAGCCGCTCGTCGACGTCGTCGTCGACGAGGCCGGCAGCAAGGGCACCGGTGTGTGGACCGTGCAGAACTCGCTCGATCTGGGTGTTCCCGTCGGCGGCGTCGCGGAGGCCGTGTTCGCGCGCGCCGTGTCGTCGAAGCGTGCCCAGCGCGACGGTGTCGCGGGGCTCCGCCTGGCCCGGCCCGCGATCCCGGCAGCTCCCGACGGCTTCGTCGACGACGTGGCGAAGGCGCTCTACGCTTCGAAGGTCGTCGCGTACGCGCAGGGATTCGACGCGATCATCGCGGGCGCCGAGAAGTACGGGTGGAACGTCGACAAGGGTGCGATCGCGAAGATCTGGCGCGGCGGCTGCATCATCCGCGCGCAGTTCCTCAACGTTCTCGCCGACGCGTACGAGCAGAACCCGGATATGGCGACGCTACTCGAGGCGCCGTACTTCGCGCAGGCCATCGCCGACGGTCAGGACGCGTGGCGCCGCGTGGTCATCACCGCGACGCAGGCCGGCGTACCGATCCCGGGTTTCTCGGCGGCGCTGAGCTACTTCGACTCGCTGTCCGTCGACCGCCTGCCTGCGGCGCTCGTGCAGGGGCAGCGCGACTTCTTCGGTGCGCACACCTACCGCCGCGTCGACGGTCCCGGCGTCTTCCACACGCTGTGGTCCGGCGATCGTTCGGAGGTCCAGACGTCCTGATCACAGATGATCGTGGTCCGGTTCTCGGCCGTAGACGGACAGCGTCGCCGTCACGGCGGCGCGCTACCTCGGCGGCCGAGAAGTGGACCATGGGTCGCGGGTGGCGCGTAGCGTTGGGTCATGAGTGAGTCGACGATCGTGATCATCGGAGCGGGGCTGGCCGGCGCGAAGGCAGCGGAGGCGCTACGGGACAAGGGGTTCGACGGAAGGCTGGTGCTGATCGGTGCTGAGGCCGATCGGCCTTATGAGCGGCCGCCGCTGTCCAAGGACTATCTGATGGGCAAGGCAGACCGGGACAAGGCGTTCGTACACGATGCGGACTGGTATGCCGCGCACAATGTGGAGCTGCGGACCGGCACGAGGGTGACGGCTATCGACCCCGCCGTGAAGACCGTGTCGGTGGAGTCCGGCGACCCGATCTCCTACGACAGCCTCATCCTCGCGACGGGCGCCCGTGCCCGCGAGTTCCCAGGCGTGCCGCGCGAAGGTACTCGCGGTCACTACCTCAGGACCTTCGAGGACTCGGACCGGCTGCGTGCGACCTTCGCGGAGGCGAAGCGGATCGTGGTGGTCGGCGGGGGCTGGATCGGGCTCGAGGCCACGGCAGCGGCGCGCGAGGCGGGCGTCGAGGTGACGGTGGTAGAGCCCGAACCGCTTCCGCTGGTGCGCATCCTGGGCACCGATGTCGCACAGATCTTCGCGGATCTCCATGAGCGGCACGGGGTCACGCTCCGGACGGGCGTGAAGGTCGACAGTATCGACACGACCACCGGCACGGTCGTGCTCGAGGGCGGGGAGGAATTGGAGGCCGACGCGGTCGTCGTCGGCATCGGTGCGATCCCGGACACCGACCTGGCTGAGCAGGCGGGCCTCACGGTCTCGAACGGCGTCGAGGTCGACGCGCACCTGCGCACATCCGATCCGAGCATCTTCGCGGTCGGCGACATCGCGAACGCCGAGAACCCGGCGGTAGGGAAGCGAATCCGCGTTGAACACTGGGCTAATGCGCTCAACCAGCCCGCTGTCGCCGCGGCGAACGCACTCGGCGGTGACGAGGTCTACGATCGTCAGCCCTATTTCTTCACCGACCAGTACGACCTCGGTATGGAGTACACGGGATACGCGGACGGCTCGTACGACACGGTGCTCCGGGGCGATGTCGCAAAGCTCGAGTTCCTCGCCTTCTGGCTGCAGGACGGGAAGGTGACGGCGGCGATGAACGTCAATATCTGGGACCAGGGCGACGCGATCAAGGAGCTCATCTCCTCGGGCCGCGCTGTCGATACCGCCAAGCTCGCAGATCCCACGGTGCCGCTCGGCGAGGTCTAGGAGCCGCGTCCGCGGGCTCGCCCTCAGCGGCCGAGTCCCGCAATCACATCCGCCGCGCGCTCTGCGGATGTGATTGCGGAGCGCGTGTCGCCGGCGAAGAACGCCGCGAGCCGGGCAGTCGCGTGATGGAACTGCACGTCGATCACGTTCGATCATCGAATGAGTCGTTCTATTATCGAGGGGCGTGTTAGCGGGATCACAATTAGCGCAATACCCGCCAGCCTCCAGGAGGGCCTCATGGCTGATGAACAGAACGCTGATGAACAGAACACCGAGAAGTCGTCGCGCTACGCGAGGAACGTCGACGGGGCCACGGAGATAGCCACCGATTCGCTCGAAGGCTCTTCCAAGATCGTCAAGAGTGCGGCCCGGATCCTCAAGGGCGACGTGGGCGGGGGTGTGGCGGGCATCGTCGAGGGAGCCTCACAGATCGCGGCGAAGGCCGCGTCCAAGGGAACGCGGTTGCTGACGGACAATGTGGTCGATACGCACCGGGATGTGCTCCAGGCCGCGGACGGCGTGGTCGACAAGGTCGAAGACCGTCGGCTAGAGAAGTCCGAGCGGAAGCTCGACGGGGCGCGCGGATCCCTGCCTGACCGGCCCGACGGTGCCGCGGGTGACGACGGCGGTCAGGTCACCCCACCTGCTCCCCAGTAGAGCACCTCGAGTGCGACCGCGACGTGCGCGCCCGACTCCTCCAGCGGTGCGGGTAACAGCTCCTGTGCACGGGATATCCTGCGCAGCACGGTGTTCCGGTGCGTATACAGCCGTTCCGCGGTGCGTGAGGCGTTGTACTGCTCCCTGATATACATCGCCACTGTGCGGCGTAGCTCGGCGTCTGCTGCGGCGAGCCCGCCCAGCGTCCTCCGTACGAACCGCCCCGCGGCCTCGGGATCCGATGTGATCAGCGCGACGAGTTCGACCTCGCTGAACTGTGCCACCTGCTCCGTCGACCGCAGGCGCGCGAGCATGCGCTGAGTCGTGAGTGCGTCCAGGTGGCTGCGGCGGAAGCCGTCGGCGCCGTCGGCCGCGGGGCCGAGGGCGACGCGCACGTCGGGGTGGCCCTCGACGGCGGCACGTACGGGCGCGAGGTCGAGGTCGTCGGCCGGGACCCACACCCAGCGGGTCGCACCGCTCGCCAGGATGCTCAGCGGGCGAGCGCCGGAGGCGCGGCCGAGCGCCTCGGATACCCGGTCGAGTACGCGCGCGTCCCCGCCTGGGGCGCCGTCGGACCAGGCGATCGCGGCGATGTGGCGGCGATCGAGGCGGTAGCCGAGACGCTCTTCGGCGCGGTCTGGGGGGATCGGCGCCCCGTCCAGCAGCAGGGTGACTGCGGCGAGTCGGTCGGCGTGCGCGCCTCGTGTGAGGTCGTGGCGCTCGCTCCGGATCTGCTGTTCGAGCGCCGCGAGCGTGGCGTCGACGAACGTGGAGATCGACGCGGTCGTGATGTCGAGGAGTTCGCGCAGTTCGGCAGGGTCGTCGGTGAGGCTGAACGCGATCTGGATCCAGAAGCGCAGTGCGACCGTCTGGCCCACGCGGTACGCGTCGAGGGCGCGCTCATCGAGTCCCCGACGCACGATGTCGCGGGCGATCGCGAGGGGTTCGGCGCCCACGTTCGCGGCGACGGGTGCGCCGGGATCCCGGACGTTGGCAGCGGCCCAGTGCAGGAGGTTCGCGCTGTTGCTGCGGCTCGCGGCGGCGGCGAGGTCGGGATCCGATGCGAGCACCGGGGCCGCGGCGAGGACGGCCTCGTCGAGTGCGCCCTTCCACTCGACCGGCGGGGACAGTGCGAGCTGTGCTCCCGTGCGGATCAACTCGCGGACGCGCGGGGACGGTGACTGCCACTCCATTAGGCCAAGGTAGCGGCTCTTGGTGCACCATGCACCATCTGATGATGGATGTGGGGCGGTGCGGCCCTATCGTCGGCGGCGTGCGGCGCGGACCATAGAGGTATCAACGCGAGGAGTAACCCATGACATCGCAGTCCAGCACCTCCGTCGAGCACCTCGACGTCCTCATCGTCGGCGCCGGCATATCCGGTATCGGCGCTGCCTCCTACCTGCAGCGAGAGCGCCCAGGCACCACGTTCGCCGTGCTCGAGGCACGTGGCGCCACCGGCGGCACCTGGGATCTGTTCCGGTATCCGGGCATCCGATCCGACTCCGATCTGCACACCTTCGGCTACGAATTCAAGCCGTGGCAGGACGAGGACGCCATCGCGGCCGGCGACAAGATCCTCGCCTACGTCCGCGAGACCGCCACCGAGAACGGCGTCGACGAGCACATCCGTCTCCACCACCGCGTGGTCGGCGCCGAGTGGTCCACCGGCGACGCCCGCTGGTACGTAGACATCGACCGCGGTGACACCGGCGAGCGGATCCGTCTCAGTGCGGGCTGGATCTTCTCGGCCGGCGGGTACTACCGCTACGACGAGGGATATACGCCGCACTTCGAGGGGCGCGACCGTTTCCAGGGCACGATCGTGCATCCGCAGCACTGGCCCGAGGACCTCGATTACGCGGGCAAGCGCGTCGTCGTGATCGGCAGTGGCGCGACGGCAGTGACGCTGATACCCGCCATGGCGGACGAGGCCGGGCACGTGACCATGCTGCAGCGCTCGCCTACGTACATCCTTCCGGTGCCCTCGCAGGATCCGATCGCGAACCTGCTCAAGCGAGTCGTCGGACTCGAACGCGGCTATGCGCTGACCCGGCGCAAGAACATCGTGCAGCAGCGCATCGTCTACCAGCTCTGCCAGCGGTTCCCCGGTCCCGCGCGAAAGGTGTTGCGCCATCTGAACGCCCGTGCGTTGCCGGAGGACTACCCGGTCGACGTGCATTTCAATCCGGCCTACAACCCATGGGACCAGCGTCTGTGCACCGTCCCGAACGGCGACCTGTTCAAGGCGATCCGGAGCGGTGACGCCTCCGTGGTGACCGGCCGCATCGCGACGTTCACCGAGACCGGGATCGAACTGGAATCGGGGGAGCACCTCGACGCCGACATCATCGTCACCGCGACGGGGCTGAATCTGCAGCCGTTCGGCGGGGTACCCCTCGTCGTCGACGGCGAGCCCGTCGATTTGCACCAGACCGTCGCCTACAAGGGCATGATGCTGTCCGGCGTGCCCAATCTCGCCTTCGCCATCGGGTACACGAACTCGTCGTGGACCCTCAAGATCGGCCTGCTGTGCGAGCATTTCTGCCGACTGCTGGAACATATGGAGGATCAGGGGTACGACACGTGCCGGGCCGAGCTCGACGATCCGGGCATGGAGACGCGTCCGCTGCTCGACTTCGGTGCCGGGTATGTCCAGCGGTCGCTCGACCGGCTGCCGCGTCAGGGCACCGAGGCGCCGTGGCTGATGTCGATGAGCTACGCCGCGGACGCGAAGCTCCTGCGCTCGGGCGAGGTCGCCGACCGGCGTCTGCGGTTCGGCACGGCCCGCGAGCGGGTCGCGGTATGAGCGCGTTCGCAGGGAAGGTCGCAGTCGTCACCGGCGCCGGCTCGGGTATCGGCGCGGCGCTCGCGGCCGGGCTCGCCGAGCGGGGCGCGCGCCTGGCGCTGAGTGACGTGGATGCCGAGGGATTGGGGCGCACCGTAGCCTCACTGGGCGGTACCGATGCGCACACCCGCGTCCTCGACGTCACGGATCGCGACGCCGTCGAGCGGTATGCCGCCGACGTGGCTGAGCACTACGGTGTCGTGCACCAGGTCTACAACAACGCCGGCATCGCACCCGTCGCCGGAAGTGTGCTCACCACCTCGTACGAGGACTACGAGCGCGTGATCGGCGTGAACCTGTGGGGCGTGCTGCACGGCACCAAGGCGTTCCTGCCGCACCTCATCGCGTCGGGCGACGGGCATCTGGTCAACGTGTCCAGCCTGAACGGCTACATGGCGCAAGCCGGGCTGAGTGCTTACTGCACAACGAAGTTCGGGGTGCGGGGTTTTACCGAGTCGGTGCGGTCCGACATGCTCGCGGCCGGCTTGCCGGTCGCCGTCACCGTGGTGCACCCCGGTGGGGTCAAGACGAACATCGCCACCTCGGGGCTGGCGGCACGCGGCGACGACGCGGGCGCCGCCGAGCGGGCCGCCGTGGACGCCTACAACGCCAAGCTGCTGAAGATGGCGCCGACCGACGCCGTCCGGATCATCCTCGACGGCGTGGCGAAGAAGAAGGCGCGGGTGCTCGTTGGGAATGACGCGCGGAGCGTCGATGTCCTGGTGCGGCTCCTGCCCTCGCTCTACCCGCGTCTCGTCAACCGCATGATGGCGCGCGTGATGGGTGACTCCGCGATGGAGCTGGCCCGCAGGCACTAGATTCACCAGCATGGGTCTCGACCGCACGATCCTGGATGTAACCCCGACGACGGTGCGCGAGGCGTGCGGAGTCATGGCGCGCGCATTCGCCGACGATCCGGTGGTGCGGTGGGTGCAGCCGCGTCGTCTGCAGGCCGCCGACGTGCTGCTGTTCCGTGCGATGTACGCGTCGATGCACGGTGCGCCGGGGTCGGCGCACCTCGTTCGGGATCGCGGTGTCGCGGTGGGCGCCGCATTCTGGGACCCGCCCGGATACGAGCCGCCGCCCGTGATGCAGCTGTTGGCGTTGCCGCCGCTCGCGTTGGCGGTACGGACCGGCTCGGTGCGCGGAGCGCGGCTCGTGATGCGCATGCTGGAGCTGCGCCCGGCGGAACCGCACTGGTATCTCTCGACCCTCGGCGCTGTGACACCTGGGCGGGGTATCGGCACGGCTCTACTCCGGCACGGTCTCGACCGCGTCGAGGGGCCCGCCTACCTGGAGAGCAGCAACCCTCGCAACCTCCCGCTGTACGAACGCTTCGGATTCGAGGTCACGGGCGAGGTGAGCATCGCCGGAAGCCCGCCGCTCGCCGCCATGTACCGCCCCGGGTAGAGGTCGACGGGTACTGCGTACCGGCCGATAGTCCTGTGTAGTAGTAGCTTTCGGTACACTCGGTTGATTACTTGGATGTCCAAGTATATGGTGATGGGGAACACAGTACTAGGCGACGGGATGGGTTGATGGTGAGTACGAGGACGATTCCGCACTTCGTCGACGGGCGCCGGGTCGAGGGAGCGGGGCGCACCGCGGATGTGATGGACCCCAGCACCGGACAGGTGCAGGCGACGGTTCCGATGGCGACCGCGGACGAGGTGGACGCGGCCGTGCGCACAGCGGCGCAGGCGCAGCGGGAGTGGGCCGCCTTCAATCCGCAGCGCCGCGCGCGCGTCCTGATGAAGTTCATCGACCTGGTCGGCCAGAACATGGACGAGCTCGCCGGGTTGCTCTCCTCCGAGCACGGCAAGACGATCGCAGACGCGCGCGGTGACATCCAACGCGGCATCGAGGTCATCGAGTTCTCGGTCGGCATCCCGCATCTACTCAAGGGCGAGTACACCGAGGGTGCAGGCGCCGGTATCGATGTGTACTCGCTGCGCCAGCCCCTCGGGGTGGTCGCCGGCATCACGCCGTTCAACTTCCCGGGCATGATCCCGCTGTGGAAGGCTGGGCCGGCCCTGGCCTGTGGCAATGCGTTCGTCCTCAAGCCCTCCGAGCGGGACCCCTCGGTCCCGGTGCGGCTCGCCGAACTGTTCACGGCGGCAGGCCTGCCCGACGGCGTGTTCCAGGTGGTGCACGGCGACAAGGAGGCCGTCGACGCGATCCTCACGCATCCGGAGATCAAGGCGGTCGGCTTCGTCGGGAGCTCGGATATCGCGCAGTACATCTACGAGACCGCTGCGGCGAACGGCAAGCGCAGCCAGTGCTTCGGCGGTGCGAAGAACCACATGGTGATCCTCCCGGATGCCGATCTCGACCAGGCCGTGGATGCCCTGATCGGCGCCGGGTACGGCTCGGCGGGCGAGCGCTGCATGGCGATCTCCGTGGCGGTCCCGGTGGGTGAGGAGACGGCGAATCGCCTGCGGGAGCGCCTCGTCGAGCGCATCGCCCACCTTCGGGTGGGGCATAGCCACGACCCGAAGGCCGACTACGGGCCGCTCGTCTCGGCAGCCGCGCTCGAGCGCGTGAAGGGCTACATCGCCGCCGGTGTCGACGCCGGGGCAGAGCTGGTGGTCGATGGGCGCGAGAAATCAAGCGACGAGATGTCTTTCGGTGATGCAGACCTCTCGGACGGCTACTTCATAGGTCCGACGCTATTCGACCACGTGACGTCCGACATGTCGATCTACACCGACGAGATCTTCGGCCCGGTGCTCGTGATCGTGCGGGCGCAGGACTACGAGGAGGCCCTCCGACTGCCGAGTGAGCACGAGTACGGCAACGGGGTGGCGATCTTCACCCGCGACGGCGACGCGGCACGCGACTTCACCTCACGTGTGCAGGTCGGCATGGTGGGCGTCAATGTGCCCATCCCGGTCCCGGTGGCCTACCACACGTTCGGTGGCTGGAAGCGTTCCGGCTTCGGCGACCTGAACCAGCACGGACCGGCGTCGATCATGTTCTACACCAAGGTCAAGACAGTGACTTCGCGCTGGCCCTCGGGTATCAAGGACGGCGCCGAGTTCTCCATCCCGACGATGCACTAGGAGCGCCTGACACATGCCGTATCCCAACCTCTCGGGCGACGAGCGCGACATCGTCGAGACAGCCCGCGATTTCGCGCGGAAGCGCCTGGCGCCCAGTGCACTCGAGTGGGATGAGACGAAGCACTTCCCGGTCGACGAGATGCGCGAGGCCGCCGGCCTCGGCATGGCCGCGATCTACACCCGCGAAGACGTCGGGGGCTCGGGTCTGCGCCGCATCGACGGTGTCCGCATCTTCGAGGAGCTCGCCAAGGGCGACCCCGTGACAGCGGCCTTCCTGTCGATCCACAACATGTGCACGTGGATGATCGACACCTATGGCACCGAGGACCAGCGCAAGGTGTGGATCCCCAGGCTCGCGACCATGGAGCTGCTGGCCAGCTACTGCTTGACGGAGCCGAATGCCGGGTCGGACGCGGCGGCTCTGTCGACACGGGCCGAGCGTGACGGCGATTCGTACGTCCTCACGGGCACCAAGCAGTTCATCTCCGGGGGCGGCGCTTCCGACGTGTACGTCGTCATGGCGCGCACGGGCGTCGACGGTCCCCGCGGGATATCGACGTTCATCGTCGAGAAGGGCAGCGAGGGACTGTCTTTCGGTCCTCCCGAACAGAAGATGGGCTGGAACAGCCAGCCCACGACGCAGGTGGTCATGGATCGCGTGCGCGTACCGGCCGAGAACATGCTGGGCGGCGACGACGGCGCCGGCACGGGTTTCGGGATCGCGATGAACGGGCTCAACGGCGGGCGCCTCAACATCGCCGCCTGCTCCATGGGTGGTGCGCAAGCCGCGTACGACCTTGCGCTGCGGTACATGAGCGAGCGTGAGGCGTTCGGACACAAGCTGATCGAGGAGCCGACCATCCGGTTCACGCTGGCCGATATGGCTACCGGGCTCGAGGCGTCGCGGCTGATGCTGTGGCGCGCGGCGGCGGCCCTCGACGACAACGATCCCGACAAGGTCGAGCTGTGCGCCATGGCGAAGCGCTTCGTCACCGAGACCTGCTATGGCGTGGCTGACTCCGCCCTCCAGTTGCACGGTGGATACGGCTACCTCCATGAGACCGGGGTCGAGAAGATCGTCCGCGACCTCCGGGTGAACCGGATACTGGAGGGCACCAACGAGATCATGCGGATGGTCATCGGCCGAGCCGAGGCGGTACGCGTGAGCGGGCGATGAGCGGATGACCACGGGAGGCGTGAGATGAGCACTATCGGATTCCTCGGGCTGGGACATATGGGCGGTCCTATGGCGAAGAACCTTGTGGCCGAGGGGCATTCGGTGACCGGGTTCGATCCCGTACCCGCGGCGCAGGAGACGGCACGGGCGAACGGCGTCACGGTCGTGTCCTCCGCGGTCGAAGCGGTGACGGGCGTCGACGCTGTGATCACGATGCTGCCCCACGGCGCGGCAGTGAAGGAGTGCTACTCCGAGATCCTGTCCGCTGCCACGGCAGGGACATTGCTCGTCGACAGCTCCACGATCTCCGTCGATGACGCCCGTGAGGTACACGCGCGGGCGGTCGCTGCGGGCTGCCTGCAGGTGGATGCGCCGGTGTCGGGCGGAGTCAAGGGCGCGGACGCGGGCACCCTCGCGTTCATGGTGGGCGGCGAGGACGCCGCGTTCGCCGCGGCGCAGCCGATCCTGGAACCCATGGCGGGCAAGGTGATCCACTGCGGCGGGCCCGGCAACGGGCAGGCGGCCAAGGTCTGTAACAACATGATCCTCGCGGCGCAGCAGATCGTGGTGGGCGAGGCGTTCGTGCTCGCAGAGAAGCTCGGCCTGAAGGACCAGGCGTTGTACGACGTCGTGACCGGTGCCACCGGCAACTGCTGGGCCCTGCACACCAACTGCCCTGTGCCCGGGCCGGTGCCCGGGGCGCCTTCCGGCAACGGTTTCCAGCCGGGCTTCGCCACGTCGCTGATGAACAAGGACCTCGGCCTGGCTATGGACGCCGTGGCGTCGACCGGGGCCACTGCACCGATCGGCTCGCACGCCGCGGACCTGTATAGGGCGTTCGCGGCAGATCACGGTGGTCTGGACTTCAGTGCAATAATCTCGACCTTGAGATGAGTAGTCCCGAGGAGCGGTCCGACCCCATCGCGCTCGCGCGCGCCAATTGGGAGAACGCCGGGTGGGGCGGCGATATCGCCGTCGGCATGGAGGCGGTCACCTCGGTGATGCGCGCGCACCAGATCATGCTGGGCCGGATCGAGCACGTACTCAAGCCTTTCCGACTCACCTTCGCGCGCTTCGAACTCCTGCGCCTGCTCGCGTTCAGCCGGCGCGGCGCGCTGCCCATCTCCCGCGCGAGCGCGCGCCTGCAGGTGCACGTGTCCTCGGTGACGCACGCGATCGATCGGCTGGAGGACGCGGGCCTCGTCGAACGCCTGCCGCACCCCACCGACGGGCGGACCACCCTCGTGGCCCTCACCGCCGACGGGCGCCACGTCGTGGAGGAGGCCACGCTCGCCGTCAACGACGTGTTCGCGGAGTTCGGCTCGGAGCTCGGGTCCACGGGCGGCGGTGCGCTCGTAGACTCCCTGCGCGTGCTTCGGCGCGCCAACGGGGACTTCTGATACGCATGCAGACGGGCGAGAGGCGACAGGATAGCGTCAGTGCACGTATGTATCGACACTGGTCGCGGGAACGCGCGCGTTGCGGACTGGTCGGTAGCGCTCTGCTGCGATAGGAAGTACCCGGACTGGTAGATCCGGCCCGTCGGATTCGGTGGCGTCGGCACACGTAACGAAAGTGGACTCGAGTGTTCAGACGAATCGCAATTGTGAATCGTGGCGAGGCCGCGATGCGCCTCATCCACGCCGTCCGCGACCTCGCCGCGCAGACGGGTGAGCGGATCGAGACCGTCGCGCTGCACACGGATGTGGACCGCAGTGCCACCTTCGTGCGCGAGGCCGACATCGCGTACGACCTCGGTCCCGCCGCGGCTCGGCCGTACCTGAACATGGACCTGCTGGCTCAGGCCCTGCAGGAGACGGGCGCGGACGCGGCGTGGGTCGGCTGGGGCTTCGTGGCCGAGGACCCCGCCTTCGCGGAGCTGTGCGAGAAGATCGGCGTCACGTTCGTCGGTCCGTCCGCCGATGCGATGCGCAAGCTCGGCGACAAGATCGGTGCCAAGCTGATCGCCGAGGAGGTCGGGGTCCCGGTCGCCGCCTGGAGCCGCGGCGCAGTCGAGACCCTCGACGCCGCCAAGGTCGCGGCCGCAGAGATCGGCTATCCGATGATGCTCAAGGCGACCGCCGGCGGCGGCGGTCGCGGCATCCGCCTGGTCACCTCGGACGAAGAGCTCGAGGACGCGTACCAGCGCACCAGCGACGAGGCCCTCCGGGCCTTCGGCAGCGGCGTCGTATTCCTCGAGCGCACGGTGACGGGCGCCCGCCACGTCGAGGTCCAGGTCATCGCCGACAGTCACGGCAACGCGTGGGCGCTCGGCGTCCGAGACTGTTCGGTCCAGCGTCGTAACCAGAAGATCATCGAGGAGTCCGCTTCGCCCGTCCTGTCGCCCGAGCAGGTCGAGGAGCTCAAGACGGCCGCCGAGCGGCTCGCCGTGCGCGTCGGCTACTGCGGCGCGGCAACGGTCGAATTCCTCTACCAGCCGGTCGAGAAGCTGTTCGCCTTCCTGGAGGTCAACACGCGCCTGCAGGTCGAGCATCCCATCACCGAGACCGCGGTCAACTACGACCTCGTGCGCGCACAGCTGTTCGTCGCGGGAGGCGGCAGGCTCGAGGGGGAGAAGCCTGTCGAGCGTGGCCACGCCATCGAGGCCCGCCTCAACGCCGAGGACCCCGACCGCGACTTCGCACCGTCGCCCGGCCGAATCGACCGCCTGCAGCTGCCGGCCGGCCCCGGCATCCGCGTCGACACCGGCGTCAGCGAGGGCGATACCATTCCCGCCGACTTCGACTCGATGATCGCGAAGATCATCGCGTACGGCCGTGACCGCGACCAGGCGCTCGGCCGCCTGCGTCGCGCGATGGGTGAGACGACGGTGATCGTCGAAGGCGGGGCGACCAACAAGAGCTTCGTACTCGACCTGTTGGACCAGCCCGAGGTCATCGACGGCAGCGCGGACACCGGTTGGATCGATCGAGTCCGCGCCGAGGGCCGCCTCGTGTCGCATAAGCACTCCGCCGTCGCCGTCGCGGCGGCCGCGATCGCCGCGTACGAGGTCGACGAGCACCTCGAGCTGCAGCGCCTGCTCACCACCGCCGCCGGCGGCCGGCCGCAGGTCCAGCACGAATCGGGCCGACCGGTCGACCTCAAGCTGCGCGGCTCGAACTACCGCGTACGGGTCGCCCGCGTGGGAGCCCAGCGCTTCCGGGTCGCTATCGAGGCGGGCACGACAACGGGCGTCGCGGTCGTCGAGGTGGATCGGTTCGACCGGCACTTCGGCCAGATCGAGGTCAACGGCGAGCGCTTCCGCCTCGCGACCGGCGCCCCCGGCCCCGTCCAGATGATCGAGGTCGACGGTGTCGCACACCGGGTCAGCCTGGACGAGGGCGGCGTCGTCCGCTCGCCCGCACCCGCGCTCGTCGTCGCCTGCCCGCTCGAGGTGGGCGAGGAGGTCGAGGCCGGGGATCCAGTGCTCGTGCTGGAGTCCATGAAGATGGAGACCGTGCTGCGCGCGCCGTTCAAGGCCCGCCTGAAGGAGCGCGACATATCCGTCGGAAGCCAGGTCGAGGCCGGGGCGCGCCTGCTGCGCCTCGAGCCCCTCGCCGACGAGTCCGAGGTAGCGGATGCGGCGCCCGCCACCGCCGTCCCGCTGGATCTGCCGGCCGCGCCGGGGCAGACGGCCTCCATACGCGCCGCGACCGATCGCCGCGAGCTGCTGGACCTCCTGCTCGGCTACGACTACGACCCGCTCGACGAGAAGCGTCTGCTCGACGACTATGTCGCCGTCCGCGCCGAGGGTGGACAGAGCCCCGTCGCCGACGAGCTCGCGCTGGTCGAGGCGTTCTGTGACCTCGCCGAGCTCACCGCGACACGTACCGCCGGCGGCGAGGGCCATGAGCCCAGCGCATGGGAGTACTTCCGCACCCACCTGCGTAGCCTCGACGTCGAGCGCGCGGGCGTCCCGGAGTCGTTCCAGGCGAAACTGTCGGCCGCGCTGCGTCACTACGGTGTGACCGAACTGGACCGCACACCTGAGCTCGAGTCCGCGGTGTTCCGCATCTACCTCGCGCAGCAGCGCTTCCCGGCGGGCGCCAAGGCGCTCTCGGCTCTGCTGAGCGCGTGGCTGCGCGAGACGCCGCCGGACCCGGCGTCGGCGGACGCCGTCTCCGAGGCATTGGAGCGCGTCGTCGCAGTCACCGCCGGCCGATTCACCGGTCTGCACGACCTGGCGCGCGGGCTGCAGTTCGCCTGGTTCGGGCAGCCGCTGCTCCTCGCCAACCGCGCCGAGGTGTTCGCCACCGTCGGCGACCACCTCGAGTACCTCGACGCGAACCCGGACGCCGCGGATCGCAGCGAGCGGATCGCGGCGATGGTGCGCAGCACGGAGCCGCTGATCCGCCTGCTGGGCGATCGTCTGGCCGACAAGGACGTGGACAACTCCGTCATGCTCGAGGTGCTCATCCGCCGTTACTACGGAAACAAGCACGTCACGGGCTTCGAGGCGAAGGACGTCGACGGGCAGGCATTCGTTGTGGCGGACCGGCCCGAGTCCCTGCTGGTCTCCGCTGCGACGCGGTTCGAGGGCCTGCCCCGGGTGCTCGGCGCGCTGGGTGGCGTGGTGTCGCGCACCACCGACGTCGACGTGTACGTCGCGTGGGCGGACCGCCCGAGGGACCCTGAGGCCATGGCGGCCGCGCTCTACGAGGTCGTGGCCGCGAACCCGCTGCCGCGTGCCACCCGGCGCGTGACGATCACCGTCGCCGGCAGCGCCGAGTCCACGAGCCACCACTACTTCACCTACCGGCCGTCCACGACGGGTGTCGCGGAGGAGCGGCTCATCCGCGGCCTGCATCCGTACATCGCCCACCGCATGCAGATGACGCAGCTGGGTGCGTTCGACCTGACCCGTATGCCGTCCGTCGACGAGGAGGTGGCACTGTTCAGCGCCGTCGCGCGCGAGAATCCCGCCGACAAGCGGCTCGTGGCGTTCGCCCAGGTGCGCGACCTGACCGAGCTGCGCGACGACGACGGCCACCTGGTCGCTCTCCCGACCGCGGAGAACACCATCGCGGCGTGCCTCGACTCGATCCGGCGGAACCAGGCCTCGCGGGGCAAGCGCGGGCAGCTCAACACGAACCGCATCGTGCTCTACATCTGGCCGCCTAGCGAGTTCGGGCCCGACGACCTGCGCACCATCGCGCGCCGTGTCGTCGACTCGACCGAGGGTGTCGGGCTCGAGGAGATCGTCCTCATCGCACGTCAGCGCAACCCCGAGTCGGGCGAGCTGGACAAGGTCGTGCTCCGGGTCACGTTCGACGATGCGACGGGCGCCGTCGGACTGTCCCTCGGGGGCCCGAAGGTCGAGCCGGTCGTGCCGCTCGACGCCTACCGCCAGAAGGTGCTCGTCGCCCGCAAGCGCGGCATGGTCTACCCGTACGAGCTCACCGACCTGCTGGGCGAGTTCCGCGAGTACGACCTCGTGGAATCGGAGGAGGCCGGTGCTCGCGAGCTGGTCCCCGTGGATCGGCCGAAGGGCCTGAACAAGGCGGCTATCGTGGTCGGCACCGTGACGACGAAGACCGACCGGCACCCGGAGGGCATCACCCGCGCGATCCTGCTGGGCGACCCGACGAAGTCCCTCGGCGCGCTGTCCGAGCCCGAATGCTCCCGTGTCATCGGGGCCATCGATCTCGCCGAGAAGCTCGGCGTGCCCCTCGAGTGGTACGCGTTGTCCGCCGGCGCGCGGATCTCGATGGAGTCCGGTACCGAGAACATGGACTGGGTTGCGGCCGCGCTCAAGCGCATCGTCGAGTTCACGCAGGCGGGCGGCGAGATCAATGTGGTGGTCGCGGGCATCAACGTCGGTGCGCAGCCGTACTGGAACGCCGAGGCGACGATGCTCATGCATACCAAGGGCATCCTGGTCATGACGCCGGACTCGGCGATGGTGCTGACGGGCAAGAACGCGCTCGACTTCTCCGGCGGCGTGTCCGCCGAGGACAACTTCGGCATCGGCGGCTACGACCGCGTGATGGGTCCCAACGGCCAGGCACAGTACTGGGCGCCGTCGCTGACCGGCGCGCGGGACGTCCTGATGTCGCATTATGAGCACACGTACGTCGTGCCGGGCGAGAAGGGGCCGCGCTCGGTCGAGACGACGGACCCGTCGGATCGGGACATGTCCTCGTACCCGCACGAGATGGTGGGCAGCGAGTTCGCGACCGTCGGTGAGATCTTCTCGTCGGCGAACCCGGATCGTAAGAAGCCTTTCGACATCCGTTCCGTGATGCGCGCGCTGTCCGACCAGGACCACGCTGTGCTCGAGCGGTGGGCCGGGATGGCCGACGCGGACACCGTTGTAGCGGCCGACGCGCATCTCGGTGGCCAGCCCGTATGCCTGCTGGGTATCGAGTCCAAGGCCGTGCAGCGCAAGGGCTTCCCGCCCACCGACGGACCGGACAGCTACACCGCCGGCACACTGTTCCCGCAGTCGTCGAAGAAGGCGGCCCGCGCGATCAACGCGGCCAGTGGCAACCGGCCGCTGGTGGTGTTGGCCAATCTGTCCGGCTTCGATGGTTCGCCCGAATCGATGCGAAAAGTCCAGCTGGAGTACGGCGCCGAGATCGGTCGTGCAATCGTCAACTTCGATGGCCCGATCGTGTTCTGTGTGATCTCCCGGTACCACGGCGGAGCCTTCGTCGTCTTCTCGAAGACGTTGAACCCCAACATGACCGTGCTCGCGCTGGAGGGCTCGTACGCCTCGGTACTGGGTGGCGCGCCCGCCGCGGCGGTCGTCTTCGCGGGCGACGTCAACGCGCGCGTGGACGCCGACCCGCGCATCGCCGACGTCGAGGCCCGCGTGGCCGCGGTGGGCGGCGCCGAGCGGGCTGCGCTCGTCAAGGAGCTCGACGACGTGCGCACCTCGGTGCAGGCCGAGAAGATCAGTGAGTTGGCGGCCGAGTTCGACTCCGTGCACGACATCCACCGTGCGGTGCGGGTCGGGTCCGTGGACGAGGTCGTCTCCGTGGCGCGCCTGCGCCCGCGGGTCATCGAGGTCATCCAGGCGTTCGCCGGCGCGGCGAACGGAGCGAGCGGGCCGAGCGTCGAGGGATAGATGGCGGCGTACCCGCCGGTAGCTCGCACCGGCGGGTACGACCCAATAACCTGTTCGGGTGCATGTCACCGGAACCTTCACCGTAGAGCCCACGTATCCCGGCTCTCTCGCGCCACTGGCCGAACTCGCGCACAACCTGCGCTGGGTCTGGCATGGCCCCACCCAGGACCTGTTCGCCGAGCTGGCGCCCGATCAGTGGGCGGCCACGCGTGACCCACTCGAGACACTGCGTACCGCGCCGCAGGAGCGGGTCGACGAGCTCGCCGGCGACGGGGAGTTCGTCGAGCGCGTCGAGGCGGTCCACCACGAGCTTCACCAGTACCTCACGGAGCCGCGGTGGGCATCGACGCTGAATGGCGGCGCGCGGGGGATCGCCTATTTCTCAATGGAGTTCGGCGTCAGCCAGACGCTGCCGAACTACTCCGGCGGCCTGGGCGTCCTGGCCGGCGACCACCTCAAAGCCGCGTCCGACCTCGGCCTTCCGCTGGTCGCGCTGGGGCTGTTGTACGGTGCGGGCTACTTCCGACAGTCGCTGTCCGCGGACGGATGGCAGCAGGAGCAGTATCCGCAGCTCGACGCGCAACGGCTGCCGCTCTCACCGGTGCGGTTATCGGACGGCCAGCAGCTACGGGTGTCGGTTGCCCTCGATGGTGGCCGGGTACTGCAAGCCGCCGTGTGGAAGGCCGACGTCGGACGGATTCCGTTGCTGCTCATGGATACCGATGTCGACGGTAACGACGACGATCTGCGCTCCGTCACCGACCGGCTGTACGGCGGCGACGCCGAGCACCGGCTGCGACAGGAGATCCTGCTGGGCATCGGCGGCGTCCGCGCGGCCCGCGCATACTGCGATCTGACGGGCCACCCCGGCATCGAGGTCTTCCATGCCAACGAGGGGCACGCCGGCTTCCTCGGGCTCGAGCGTATCCGCGAGCTGATGGCGGTCGGGGCGGGTGACGGATCGGAGCTGTCGTTCGGGGAGGCGAGGACGCTCGCGCGCACGTCGACGGTGTTCACCACACATACGCCCGTGCCGGCGGGGATCGACCGGTTCCCCGCCGACCTGGTGCGGCGCTATTTCGGGGACGGGCAGATGTGCTCGCTGCTGCCGACGGTACCGCTCGACGAGGTGATCGCGCTGGGCGCGGAGGCGGACCCCGGCGTCTTCAACATGGCGCACATGGGTTTCCGGCTCGCGCAGCGCGCCAACGGAGTGTCGAAGCTGCACGGTGCAGTGAGCCGCGAGATGTTCGCGGGTCTGTGGCCGCAGCTCGCGGTCTCCGAGGTACCCATCGGCTCCGTCACCAACGGCGTGCACTACGGAACGTGGGCCGACCGGGCGGTGCGGGACCAGCTCGCCGACCCCCTTGCCGTCCCGGCGGACGTGCTGTGGGGCGTGCGCAACCGGGCGCGCACCGCGCTGGTCGACGAGGTGCGCACCCGCACCCGGGCGGCCTGGCTGGAGCGGGGCGCCGTCGATGCCGAACTCCGTTGGACGGAGCGGATGTTCGATCCTGACGTCCTCACGATCGGGTTCGCGCGGAGGGTCTCGACGTACAAGCGGCTCACGCTCATGCTGCGTGACCCGGAGCGCCTGCGGCGCCTGCTGCTCGATCCCGATCGCCCCCTGCAGGTGGTCATAGCCGGGAAGTCGCATCCGGCCGACGACGGCGGTAAGCACCTGTTGCAGCAGCTGATCGGGTTCATCGACGACCACGGCATCAGGCACCGGATCGCATTCCTGCCCAACTACTCCATCGGCATGGCCGGTTACCTGTACCACGGCTGCGACGTGTGGCTGAACAACCCGCTGCGGCCCCTCGAGGCATGCGGTACCTCGGGCATGAAGAGCGCCATGAACGGCGGCCTGAACCTGTCCGTGTTGGACGGTTGGTGGGACGAGCTGTACGACGGGCACAACGGCTGGGCCATCCCGTCGGCGGTCGGGCTCGACCCGGGGCGGCGTGACGACATCGAGGCCGCGGCGTTGTATGAACTGCTGGAGAACGAGGTGGTGCCGACGTTCTACGGCGACCGGGATGCCGCGGGAGTGCCCGCACGGTGGTTGGCGCGGGTGCGACACACGCTAGCGGTCACCTCGCCGGAGGTCTCCGCCGACCGCATGGTCCGCGAGTACGCGACGGACTACTACCGTCCCGCCGCGCAGTCCTCGCGTGCCACCGCGCCCAGGATCCGAGAGCTCGCCGCCTACGCCGAGCGGGTCCGAGCCGGGTGGCCCTACCTGCAGGTCGGTGCGTCCGATGCGGAGGTGTCCGCAGACGGTGTGCGTATCGCTGCCGACATATCACTCGGATCTCTTGCGCCGGAGGATGTTCGGGTCGAGGCCGTGGTCGGCACAGCCGACGAGGCGGGCGAGTTGCGGGACACGGTCACCGTGGCGCTCGGGGCCGACGGCGTCGATGAGGCGGGCGTCCGCCGGTACCAGGCGACGATCCCGGCGCGCGTGGGACACTTCGGCTTCGCGGTGCGTGTCCTGCCCACGCATCCATTGCTGACCGGACCGGCAGAGCTGGGGTTGGTGCGCTACGCAGGATGAGCTCGTTCTGGCCGTAGACCTCGGCGGCACGAAGGTCGAAGCGGCGCTGGTGGATCCGTCCGGGCGGGTACTGCCTGATACGCGGTGCCGGGCGGCTACCGGTTCCGCGGCGTCGATCCATGAGCTCTCCTCGGTGGTCTCGTCGGTGGTCCGCGAGGCACTCGGCGGCCGGGCGGTCATCGGCGTAGGCGTCGCGGTGCCCGGGCCCGTCGACGAGGCCACCGGGGTGACCTCACCGATCAATCTCCCGGTGCTGCACGGGTTCCCTCTGCGTTCGCTGATCGCCGAGGTCGCGGGGGAGGAACACGTGGAGTTCCGGCGCGACGGCGTCGCGCTGGCGCTGGGTGAGCATTGGCTGGGAGCCGGGCGGGGCGTGTCCGCTCTGCTGGCCGTCACGGTCTCTACGGGGATCGGCGGCGGTGTCCTGATCGGCGGTCGGGCCTTGGGCGGTAACGCCGGGCATATCGGCCAGATCGAGGTCTCGGGGCTCACGGGAGGGGATTGCCTGGGTAGGACGACGATGCTCGAGTCGGTTGCGTCCGGCCCGCACATCGTGGAATGGGCACGGGCGCAGGGCTTCAGCGGGACGTCGGGTGAAGAGCTGGCCATCGCATACGCCGCGGGCGATCCGCTGGCGGCGAGCGCCGTGGCACGCTGCGCCGAGGCCGTCGGGCAGGCGATCGGCAGCGCACTCGCGCTCGTTCCGGTGGACGTGGTATCGGTCGGCGGCGGGTTCTCCCGTGTGGCAGACGATCTCGTTTCCCGCATCGGTGAGGTTGTGGCCGCACATCCGCTGCCGTATGTGGCTGCGACGCCGGTCTTGCCTGCGGGGCTGGGTGCGGATGCGCCGCTGGTGGGTGCTGCGGCACTGGTGTACAGGTCTTCGCTGCTGCCGCGGGTGGGGTCGTCGTGAGGCTGGCGCCGGGAGATGCTCGGGCGCTGTGGATGTCGTCCATCATCCCGAGCGACCAGTTCCTACTGTACTGCTTCGACGGCGCGGTGCCGATGGGGACGGCCGCCGGGCAGGTGCGCTCGCGCGCGCGGCGGGAGCCGGCCCTGCGTGCACGGGTGGCCAGGGTTCCTTTCGATCTGGACTACCCGCATTGGGCGGCAGCAGATTCCGCTGACGTGCTGGTCCGGCCGGGCGGCTCGTGGGAAGTGGTACGCGATGCCGTAGCCGACCTCTTCTCCGACCCCGTGGATCCGTACGTGCTGCCGTGGCGGATGCACCTGTTCGGACCCGTGGACGGCGCGCCGCGGTGTTCCGGGCCGGCCACGGTCGCGGTTCTCCAGGTGTCGCATGCGCTCGCGGACGGGCGCCGCGCGGCGGATCTGGCGCGAGCGCTACTCTCGGCCGATACCGTTGCGCCGCAGCCGTTTCCTGTGCGTTCCGGGTTCGGCTCTGCACTGTTCGGTGCCGTGCGCCTTCCGCTGCAGGTGATACGCACTGTGCGGTCCGGGCTCGAGGTCGCAGACATTCGTGCCGATCTGGACCGACGGACCGAGGCCGGTGAGCTTCCCCCGCCCGCTGTGCCGTGTCCGCCGACCGCGCTCAATGTGCGCCCGGGTGAGCGTCGCGATGTGCGGCCGCTGGTGCGGGACGCCGCCGGGTTCGCACCGCGGGGCGTGAGCGTCACAGTGGCAGGTACGACGGCGGTATCCCTTGCACTGGAACGTTACCTGCGCGTGAATGGTGACGATGTCCCGCGCGCGCTGGCGGCGGAGGTCACGGTCGCGCGCCCATCCCGCGGTGCCGAGCGGAACTCGTTCCGCAACGTGTCGGTGCCGCTGCACCCGGGCACTCCTCCGGCCCTGCGGTTGCGGCTCATCGCGCGGTCGCTCGCTGCGGCGCGCGAGCGGGCGGGCGACCCGGCTTGGGACGCGCTCGGGGAGCCCGACCGCGCAGTCCCCGCAGCATTGGCGCTCATGGGTATCCGCGGTTTCGACCCCGGCGTGCGGCCGGACACCGTCGGGGGTGCCACGGTGGTGTCGTCGGTGAGCCGCGGTCCCGCCGATCTGGAACTGTGCGGCGCGCCGGTCGCATTCACGGCCGGCTTCCCCGCACTCTCCCCGGTCATGGGTGTCACCCACGGCATCCACGGCCTGACCGGCGCCGCAGCGGCCGGGGCCGCGGGCCCTGTTTCCGGTGCTGGTGGCGGCACCGTGACAGTGACGGTCACCAGCGCGCCGGAGGCCGTCGCCGACCCGGACCGCTACGCCGAACTGCTCGGCGCGGCCCTCGACGAGGTCCGCGATGCTTGACTCTCCCCTCGGGAGGAGACCGCATACTGGGCGGCATGGAGCCCGCTGGACCGCGCCGCATGCCGATCGGGATGTTCTCCCGCGCGAGCCTGCTGTCGGTGAAGCAGCTCAGGCGCTACCACGAGAACGGAATCCTGGTGCCGGCGTTCGTGGACCCGCTGACCGGCTACCGGATGTACGACGCGTCGCAGGTCTACGACGCTGCGGTGCTGACCAGGCTACGCGCGCTCGACCTGCCGATGGCCGACGTCGCCCGGGTGCTCGCGGCGCGTGACCCGGAGGTGACCAGGGAGGTGCTCGCGGAGCACGACCGTGTGCTGCGGGCGCGACGAGATGAGCTGGAGGCGGCGATCGTGGCGTTGCAGCAGGCGCTCGGCGCCCCGGCGGGGCACACTCCCACACACCTTCGCGCATTCGCGGGCGGTCACACGCTGCAGATCACGGGGCGCGTCGCCCCGGACGCCTTCGGCGACTTCATGGGGCCGGCGTTCGACGAGCTCGAGCGGTTCGCGGCCACCAACGGTGTGACGGTCGACGAACCGGGCTGGGCGACGTATCCGGCCGAGGTCACCGATGTCGAGGAGGTCGCCGCGATCCTCATGATCGGGAGTGACGACGCGGCCCGCATAGGCCCGGGCGAGGGGCGGGTGCGGCGCGGTCGGCTCGAACCAGCTCTGTGCGCGGTGGCCGTACACGCCGGGAGCTTCACGACGATGGCGGACACCTACGGGCCGCTGGGTATCTGGGTCGCAACACACGCGGAGAGCGCCGGACTGCCGGTCCTCGAGAGGTACGTCGTCGCACCGGGTGAGGTCAGCGATCCCGATGAGCTCCGCACCGAGATCTGGTGGCCGATCCGGGCTGGACGGCCGAGATGAAGGAGAATCGATGGCACTGAGACTGCAACAGATCAATCTGGACTGCGCCGATGTCGCCGCGCAGTCGGCGTTCTGGTCCGCGGCGCTGGACCTGCCCGTCGACCCGAGCGACGGCAACGCGTTCATGCGCACCATCAACGCCGCGGGCGAATCGCTGCCCCGGCTGATGTTCCTCGCGGTCCCCGAGAGTAAGACGGTCAAGAACCGCATGCACCTCGACCTCGTGTCGGAAGATCGGATCGCCGAGGTCGCGCGTCTCGAATCCCTGGGCGCCGAGCGGGTTCGCGACTACGCGGAATACGGCTTCGTGTGGACGGTGCTCCAGGATCCCGAAGGCAACGAGTTCTGTGTCGCCGACGGGCACGGTTCGCCGGCTCAGCCGTGACGGCGTCGGTCGACGGCGGATTCGCGAGGTGGAGCGTCGGTCGTGTCGCCCACCACGAGTTCGGTGGGGAGAGCGACGGTGGGCAGGGGTGCACCGTCGATGGCTGCTAGGAGGGCCTGGGCCGCCAGGCGCCCCTGTTCGACGATGTGTTGGCGGACAGTGGTGAGCCGGCGGCCGGTGAATCCGTCGATCCGCACATCGTCGAATCCCGCAACCGAGAGGTCCCGCGGCACAACCAGTCCCGACTCTTCCGCGGCCTGAACCACCCCGACGGCGAGCAGGTCCGACTGTGCGATGACGGCCGTGACGTCGACCGGGATCTCGGCACTGCGGCCGGCGTCGATAGTGCTGTCGGCGGCGTCGACCAGCACGGCGTCGGGGAAGACGTCGCGGGCACCGGCGGTGCGCGCCTCCTCGACGCGGCCGCGGGGCAGCCGCACGACGGCGATACGGCGATGCCCGAGCCCGTACAGGTGCCGGGCCAATCGCGCCGTTGCGGCACGGTTCTCGACTCCGACGCAGCCCTCGTCGTCGACCTGATTCCCGGCGGTGATCACGGGTACGCCGCGGTGCGCCATCGCCGCGCGCAGGCGCGGGAGTTGGTCGGAGCAGCCGGCGGCGACCACGCCGTCGACCGGCGAGGTGCGCAGGCGGTCGTCGTCGAGGGTGTCGGGGATGAGAAGGACCGAGGTCGACGTCGCCGTGAGCGCGGCCGTCACGCCCTCGAGGATTCCGATGACGACGGGGTCGCGGAAGGCGCGGCGCACCGAGTCGTCGATCTGAACGCCGACGATACCGGTGCGCCCGCTGCGCAGTGACCGCCCGCGCGGATCAGGCCCCGCGTAGCCGAGCGCCTTCGCAGCCGTGAGGACGCGTTCGCGGGTTGCGGGGGTGATGGGCTTGCCCTCGGAGAACGCGAGGGATGCGGTGGACAGGGAGACCCCGGCCTTGTCGGCGACATGGACGAGCGTCACCCGGGTTGACTCGCGCGGCATGGCCCCATAGCGTAGACCTCACCGCTTCGAAACGTTTCGAATGGCGGACGGAAGACAGAGAAGACTAAGAATCGGAACGGTCGAATACCTTCGATCGTGTGGAGAGGAGTCCGGTGGCCGACCAGGTGGAGACGCTGGACCGGGCCGCGGTCCGCAGCTGGCGCAACTCGGTACTGGCGATCTTCGCGCTCAACGGTGTGGTGCTTGCGAGTTACCTTGGTCGACTCCCGCAGATCCGCGATGACCTCCGGGCATCGACGCTCCAGGTCAGCCTCCTGACGTTCGGGCTCGCGGTGGGGGCCGTAGTGGGGCTGGTCGTGTCGACCACGCTCGTTGCGCGTGTCGGCCCGCGACGAGCCATCGCGTGGGCGCTGCCCGCGTTGGGATTGACCGCGATCGGTGCGGCGGCGGGCGCGGAGTCGGGCGTATACGTGCTGACCTTGGCGCCGCTGGTGCTGCTGGGGGCCGCGAACAGCATCACGGACGTGGCCATGAACCTCTCCGGCGCCGACAACGAGCGCGGCCTGGGGCGGCCGGTGATGCCACTGTTCCACGCCGCGTTCTCGCTCGGAACCGTCGTCGGTGCGATCGCCGCGGCCGTTATCCAGGCCTCACACATCGGCGTCCTGATCCACCTCGCCGTAGCCGGTGGGCTCGCGGTGATCGCGGGCGTGCCCGTAGTACGGCCGCTCCCGTACTTCGCCCACGATGCGGACGACCACGAGCCGGTATCGGCCACCGAGCGATGGGCCGTGTGGCGCGACCCCAGGACCCTCGCGATCGGTGTCGTGATGCTGGGCATGGCGCTGGCCGAGGGCAGTGCCAACGACTGGCTGGCGCTCGCCATGGTCGATGACCACCACGTGTCGAAGCCGGTGGGCACGTTCACCTTCGGCCTGTTCGTGGCGGCGATGACGCTCGGGCGAGTGATCGGTACTCCGGTGCTGGCGCGGTTCGGTCGCGTCGTGGTGCTGCGGGCCTGCGGTGGCCTGGCGTTCTCCGGGCTGGCGCTGGTCATATTCGGGCCGACATGGTGCGCGTATATCGGCGTGGTGCTGTGGGGAGTGGGCGCCTCCCTCGGCTTCCCGGTCGGCATGTCCGCCGCCGCCGACGATCCGCGACTGGCCCCCGCTCGCGTGTCGGTGGTGTCGACGATCGGCTACATCGCTTTCCTCGCCGGTCCGCCCGTCATCGGCGCGCTAGGCGAGTACTTCACCATCCTCGGTGGCCTGGTAGTGGTGCTGGTCGCGATCCTGGTCTCCACCGCCGCGGCCCCCGCCGCTCGCGAGGGTGCCGTCATCCACTGAAGTGTCGGGTCTTCGCCGCCGTCTCCGTCCGGCACCCTCCGTGGGCTTCGTTCGAGGCGCTGTACTCGGGGCGGCGCTGCACCGGTCACGGGGGACTCGAGTGCAGATCTCCACAACTTGGGTGCACGTATCCACGCACCGGCCGGGGATCTGCAGTGGAGATGTGCACCCAATCCCTGGAGGTGCACCCGACTGCGATCACGATGCACAACGACGCACGGCCCCGCATCCGCGACCGGTGAACCGGCGAACCGGTGGAAGAGTCAGCGCACGAACATCTGCCAGGCGAGCGCAGCCGCGAGCGCCCCGACGCCGTTGAGTGACCAGTGCAGTGCGATCGGCGCGATCAGCGAACCACTGCGCTTGCGCAGCCAGGTGAATACGAAACCCGCCGCGCCGGTGGCGGCGACAGCGCCGAGGATGCCGGCGATCTGGGCCCACGGGCCGGCGCCGAGGATCTTGGTCAACCCCGCGTTACCGCTGGTCAGCCCCAACGATGACGCGACATGCCACAGTCCGAACAGCAGGGATCCCGAGACTGCGACCCAGCGGAAGCGCAGAGCGCGCGAAAGCGTGCCGTGCAATGCGCCGCGGAACGCGAGTTCCTCTGGAATGACGGTCTGTAGGGGGATGATCACCATCGACGACACGACGGCGGTGGAGAGAGTGGCGTAGCGGTCGTTGAGGAACAGCGATCGGGTGACGGGCAGTGCGGCGCCGATCGCGATCACGGCCACGACCAGCACTACGGCGGCCGCGGCGTACTTCGCACCCGACCGCCAATGCTCGCGGCCCAGTCCGAGTTCGTGCCACCCGAGGCCGCGGTGCCGCGCGATTCCGATGAGCGCGACGGCGGCGATCGGAACCGAGATCAGGGATGCCAGTGACGTCGTGAAGTGTGCGACGAGGTTGGTGGCCACCAGCACCGCGACGACCACACCCACGTCGAGCCACATGCGGAGGTCGCGCGCAGCGCGCAGGGCGGAGTGGGCCCCGTGCGCTGTCGCCTCCGATGCCGCGTGCGCCGCCTGTGCGACGTACACATGGCCGACCGACACACGACCGGCGGACGCAGGAGCGATCGAGGGAGTACTCGGATGAGCGCTCTGATCAGCGGTTCCGTCGGTCGCAGGGGTCACACGTACACCATTCCCATCGTCGGAGCGACGTCGCAGCTGGTGGTCTTGCCGGCGGCGTCCTTCCACACCATGGTGCCGTATACCGACGACAGAACGCGACCCTCGCCGGCGTCGACGATCGCCGTGTACGTCGCCGGGCCCGACTCGTGGTTGATCTTGTCGTTGGGCTCGAGGTCTGCCGTGCCCTGCTTGTGCGTGTCGAGGTTGACCCACGACACGGTGAGCGGTTTACCGGAATCGCCGTCGACGGCCACGCCGGTGCCCGGCACGGTGAAGACGTATCCGGTCTGCCCCTTGCCTGGGCCGGGCGCAGGGACCTCCTGCGGGCCTGCGACGACGACGGCGGTGCCGATCGCGTTCCCGCTGGAGTTGCTCTTCGACGGCGCGACGCACTTCGAGGCGATGGTCGGGTACAGGAACTGCTGGACGCGCGGAGTGTCGCGGGTGACGGGCGCAGTGGGACCGTTCGGGTCGACGGCGTTCTTGCCGGAACCGTCCACGAAGCCGATGACGCTGCCGCCCATGGAGCGGACCTGCGGCGGGAGGTTCGGCATGGTCTTCAGTGCGGTGGTCGCCTGCGCGAGGGTCGCGGGATCGACGCCCTTGCCGTCGGGCCCGGACTGCGTGAGCGTGCCCATGAGCGCGGGGATATAGGCCTGCATGCCGGCTACGACGGACGGATCGGCCTTGGTCGCGGGGGCGGGGATGTTGGGCGGGAGCGGAGCGGCCGAGGCGGTCCCGATCGTGGCCATCCCGACCGCTGCCGTGAGGGCGACGGTGGTCGTCGCGATCCGACGGGTCAGGGTGCGGGGGTTCATGTGCGTCGTACGTCCTTCTATGAGCGCGGCGTGCCTCGTCGCGGCGCCGAGGGGCGCGCGATCTGTGGCACTCGCATGACGATCGTCCCGTAGGGCGGACCCGTTACGCAAACTCACGCCCGAGGAGATGTGATGTGCATCTCACCGTAGTGTTGGGGTCGTGACCGCGGCGAACCGAGCAGCGCAGGGCGGCGCCGCGGCTTCCCGTTGGGCCGTGGCGGTGCTGGCGCTCTCCCTGCTGTCGCGGATCGTGTGGGTCCTGGCGGGCGCGCACACCCGCACCTTCGTCGACCTCCGGGTGTATCTCGTCGCCGCGCGGACCGTGGGCCTCGGCGGGCTGTACGACTTCGCGCTGTCGGAGTACACGCCGACGCAACCGCTGCCCTTCACCTACCCACCGTTCGCGGCGCTGTTCTTCTGGCCGCTCGGCTGGCTGCCATTCGGCGTGGCCGCCGCGGTGTGGCTCGTCGTCACGTTCGCGCTGCTGTTCCTCGTCATAACGATGTGTCTGGCCCTGCTCCGCGCGCACCGCGGCGAATCGCCCCTGCTCGCGGATGTCCCGCGCACGCATTCGTTCGCCTGGACCGCGGCGGTGTTATGGCTCGATCCCGTGCGCACCAACCTGGACTACGGCCAGATCAACGTGGTGCTGATGGCGCTCGGTGTCGGAGCCGCGTACCTGACGGTCCGGTGCGCGGGCCGGCGCGGCGACCTCCTGCCCGGCTTCTTCATCGGTCTCGCCGCCGGGATCAAGCTGACGCCCGCGGTGGGCGGGTTGTTCCTGCTGGCCCGGCGGCGGTGGCTCGGCGCGGTCTTCTCGGGCGTGGTGTTCGCCGGCACCATCGGGGTGGCGTGTCTGGCGATGCCGAAGGAGACGCGCCGCTACTTCACCGTCCTCATCGGGCAGACGGGGCCGATCGGCGACCCGGCGAAGATCGACAACCAGGCGCTGCGCGGCGCGCTGTCCCGGTTCGCGGGGCACGACCTCGCAACCGGGCCCGTGGTGCTCGCAGCTATCGCAGTGGCCGGGGTGCTGCTGGCCGGCGCCTGGTGGGTGTGCCGCCGTTGCGACGCGCTCATAGCCCTGGTGTTGGTGCAGATGTTCGGGCTGTGCGCCTCGCCGATCTCGTGGATCCACCATTTCGTCTGGGTGGTACCCATGCTGATATGGCTGGTGCATGGGCCGCTCTGGAATGCGCCGCCTGCGCAGTCCCGCCCCGCCCGCGCGCTCGTGGTGGTGACGTTCGCCTATTGCCTGCTGGGCGTGCACGGCATGAACGGCCTGCTGGCGGTTGTAGGTGTGCACGCCGGCCTCGGGTGGGCGCTGTGTCTCTGCCCAGGCCTGCTCGTCACGATCGGCCTCGTCGTCGTGGTCGGCAGCGGCCGGCGGACGCTCGAGGGAACGGCTGCGCCGACGCCCGTGGCGGGTGGAACCGCTCGTCCTGCGGTGTGAGCCGATCTGGGTAGTGTCTCCCGCATGATCACGGCATTCGCCCGCCGCGCGGCCATCGCCGTCCCGGCCGTTCTCGCCGCGGGAGCGCTCCTCGCGGGCTGCTCGACGAGTACCGCACCGTCGTCGCCCTCCGCTTCGGGTGGGGCTCCGGTAACGGGCACCGTCACCCTCGTCACGCACGATTCGTTCCACCTGCCCGACGACGTGCTCGCCGCGTTCACGAAGCAGACCGGACTGAAGGTCGATACGGTGGAGTTCGGGGATGCGGGCACGCTCGCGACGAAGCTCAGCCTCACGGCCGGTTCCCCGCCCGGCGACGTCTCCTTCGGCGTGGACAACACGTTCGCGTCGCGGACCCTGCAGGCCGGCGTGTTCCAGGCGTACGCGTCGCCGGCGGCGGCGAACGGCGCCTCCACGTTCGGGCTACCGGGGGAGAAGCGGCTCACGGCCGTCGACTACGGCGACGTGTGCCTCAACATCGACACCCGCTACTTCTCCGAGAAGAAGCTCCCCGAGCCCAGGTCGTACGACGACCTGGTCGACCCGAAGTACAGGGGCCTCACGGTGGTGGAGGACCCGAGCACGGCTTCGCCGGGGCTGGCGTTCCTGCTCGGGACGATCGCCACCGATCCGAACGGTTGGCAGAACTGGTGGCGCAGACTCGCCGCGAACGACGTGTCCGTCACCTCGGACTGGAATACGGCGTACAGCTCCGAGTTCTCGGGCTCGAGTGGGAAGGGGCCGCGCCCGATCGTGGTCTCGTATGCCTCGTCGCCCGCCGCGGAGGTGGGCAAGGACGGCAGCGCCCCGGCCACCAAGGCGCTCCTGGACACGTGCTTCCGTCAGGTCGAGTACGCGGGGGTGCTGCGCGGAGCGAAGAACGTTGCGGGAGCGCAGAAGTTCATCGACTTCCTGCTCTCTCGGCAGGCGCAGGCCGCCATGCCCGATTCGATGTACGTGTACCCCGTCACGCGCGGGGTGCAGCTCCCGTCGGCATGGGCGAAGTACGCGCCCGTTCCGGACAAGCCGGCGTCCCTGACGCCGCAGCAGATCGCCGACGGCCGTGACGGGTGGTTACGCGCCTGGCGGCAGGCGCTGGGTAGGTGAGTCGAGTTCGCAGGAACTCCGGCCCGGCCCTGGCGCTCCTCCCGGCGCTCGCCGTCGTCGGGGTCTTCTTCCTGTGGCCGGTCGCGGCGATCATCGTTCGGGGCCTGGTCACACCCGGTCCGACGCTCGGTGACGCGCTGACCGGGGTGCGCGCGGGTCACCTCGTGTGGTTCACGCTCTGGCAGGCCGCCGCATCGACGGCACTGACCGTGGCGCTCGGGTTGCCCCTCGCCTGGCTCTCGGCGCGGGCGCGATACCGAGGCCAGCGCGCGATGCGGGTCCTCGTCACCGTTCCGTTCGTTCTCCCGACGGTCGTGGTGGGGGTCGCCTTCCGCGAGGTCTTCGCGGCCGATGGGCCGCTCGGATTCCTGGGGCTGTCCGAGACCGTGTGGGTGATCCTGCTCGCGCACGCGTACTTCAACGTCGCGGTCGTTGCGCGCCTGGTCGGTGGCGTGTGGGCCGGAATGGATCCGCGCACCGAGGAGGCGGCCCGCACCCTCGGCGCGGGGCCCGTGCGGGCGTTCCTCACCGCGAGCCTGCCCGTGCTCGCGCCCGCGATCGCATCGTCGGCGGTCGTCGTCTTCCTGTTCTGCGCCACCAGCTTCGGCATCGTCCTCATCGTGGGTGGCACCCGCTTCTCCACCGTCGAGACCGAGATCTACCAACAGGTGGTGGGTGCCTTCGACCTGCCGACCGCGTCGGTGCTGGCGCTGGTACAGGTCCTGATCGTGATCGCGGTGGTCGTGCTCAGTCAGGTGCTGCGCGCGCGGGTGGCGGCGCCACCGGCGAAGTGGTTGCAGCACCGACGAATTCGGAACGGGCCGCGAACATGGCTCGCGATCACGGCGGGTGCGGCGATCACCGTCGGGCTTCTGATCCTCCCGATCCTCTCGCTCGTGTGGCGGTCGCTGCACCCCGACCCGTCGGGAGCAGCGGGTTTGGACGCGTACCGGGCGCTGACGGCGGCAAGCGGCGGCGTGGTACCGCTCAAGGCCTTGCAGATGTCACTGGTCACTGCCCTCCAAGCGGGCGCCCTGGCGCTCGTGCTCGGCGTACTCGCGGCCGTGGCGGTGACCCGCCTGCGCGGGCCGTTGGGGCGGTTCGCGGACGCCGTGCTGATGCTGCCGCTGGGCGTGAGCGCCGTGACGCTGGGCTTCGGCTACCTCGTGGCGACGGCGGCGCTGCCGCTGTCGTGGCGGTCGTCGGGGGTATGGCTCCCGATCGTGCAGGGGCTCGTCGCGCTGCCGATCGTGGTTCGGGTCGTGGCGCCCGCGCTGGGTGCGGTCGACCCGCGCCTGCGGCAGGCCGCCGCGGTACTGGGCGCGTCGCCGGCGCGGGTCTTCCTGACGGTCGACGTCCCCACTGTGTTGCGGCCCCTCGGCGTCGCCGCGTGCTTCGCGCTCGTCATCACGCTCGGCGAGTTCGGTGCGGCGGGATTCCTGGTCCGTCCCGAATCCATGACCCTGCCGGTGCTGGTAGCGCAGGTGATGAGCCGACCGGGCTGGGGGAACGCGGCCCTTGCAGCCGCCTGTTCGGTGCTCCTCGTCATGGCGACGGTGGCTATCGTCGCAGTCATGGAGGCGGTGCGCCGCGACGACCCGGCACAGGCGGAGTTCTAGGTGTTGGAGCTGGATTCGATCACCGTCACGTACGGGCGGCGCGTCGCGGTGGACTGTGCGTCGCTGCGCGTGGGCGGCGATGCACAGGTGCTCGCACTGCTCGGGCCGTCCGGGTGCGGGAAGTCGACGCTGCTGCGTGCGGTCGCGGGACTCGAGCCGCTCGCCGGTGGACGCGTGACTCTCGACGGCCGGGACCTCGCCGGTGTCCCGACCCATCGACGCGGCTTCGGCGTGGTCTTCCAGGACGGGCAGCTCTTCGGACACCGGAACGTCGCCGGGAACATCGCGTACGGGCTCACGCGTCAGGGCTGGGACCGTTCGGCGGCGGCCGAGCGGGTCGAGGAGCTCCTCGCGCTGGTCGATCTGGAGGGCATGGGGAAGCGGGCGGTGACGCGCCTGTCCGGCGGTCAGCAGCAGCGCGTGGCCCTGGCCCGCGCGCTGGCCCCGCGCCCGCGGCTACTGCTTCTGGACGAGCCTCTGTCGGCGTTGGATCGGCAGCTGCGCGATCGCCTGGTCGACGATCTGGGACGGATCCTCCGCGACGAGGGCGTGCCCGCGCTCATCGTCACGCACGATCACGACGAGGCGGTCGAGCTCGCGGACGCCGTCGCGGTCATGGACGATGCGCGCATAGTGCAGACCGACCGTCCCGGACGGCTCTGGAGACGGCCGCGCACCGCGCGCGTAGCCGAGTTCCTCGGCTACGGGGTGGTGGTCGACGCCCACGTGCACGACGGGGAGGCGTCGTCTGCGCTGGGTAGCGTCCTGGTCGACGGGCCGGACGGGGACTTCGCGCTGGGCCTGCGGCCGGGCTCCGTCGTGCTCCAGGCTCGCGGCGTGCCCGCGCGGGTGGTCCACAGTGCGCCATCCGCCGACGGTGTCCGCGTCCGCGTCCGCGTCCGCGTCGGGGCCGGGGACGCGGCCATCGACGTGGACGCGCTCGGTGACGCCGCGCCCGCCGACGGGTCGACGGTGCGTGTGGCGCTCGACCCGCGGCGGGTCGCTCTGATCGGCTGATCCGCCGGGCCTGGGAACCGTACACATCGGACGTTCGCGCGACTTCACGCGCGCACCCTGGAGCGGGTCAGCGTAGCCTTCACTCATCATCGGGCCCGGCGGAGCGTCACCGCAGGTCCGGTACCTGTTCGATCTCCAGTGGGGAGTGCGATGTTCGCGACGCTCGTAATCGGCCTGCGCGAAGGGCTCGAGGCCGCGCTGATCGTCGGGATCATCGCTGCGTTCCTCAAGCAGCAGGGCCAGAAGCGGGTACTCGCGTGGATGTGGATCGGCGTCGCCGCGGCGGCCGCGGTGTGCGTGGCCGTCGCCGTGGGGCTCGAGGTGCTCGCCGCCGACCTGCCGCAGCGGCAGCAGGAGCAGCTCGAGACGGTGATCGGTGTGGTGGCCATCGTGATGGTCACGTACATGATCGTGTGGATGCGGGGCCACGCTCGGAACCTCAAGAAGGAGATCGAGGCGGCCGCATCCGGCGCCGTCGCGAACGGCTCGGCGATCGCGTTCGCGTCGATGGCCGGGCTCGCGGTCCTGCGTGAGGGTCTAGAGACATCGGTGTTCCTGGTCGCCGCCTTCAATGCGAGCAGCAATGCGGTGCCGGCCGGCCTTGGTGCGGTGCTGGGTATCGCGATCGCGGTCGTGCTGGGCTACGGCATCTACCGCGGCGGCGTCCGTATCAATCTCGCCCGCTTCTTCAAGGCCACCGGACTGATGCTGGTCCTGGTGGCCGCGGGCCTGGTGATGACCGCGTTCCACACCGCGCACGAGGCGGGCTGGCTCGACGCCGGACAGCAGCAGGTCGTCGACCTCACATGGCTGGTGCGGCCGGGGTCGCTGCAGTCCTCACTGCTGACGGGCGTGCTCGGACTCCAGCCCAGGCCGGTGCTCATCGAGGTGCTCGGATGGATCGTCTACGTGGTCGTGATCGGCGGCATCGTGCTGTGGCCCGCCGAGCGGGCGCTGCCGCGGCGCGCCGCAGGCGCCGTGGTCGGCGCCGCCGCGGTGGCGCTGCTGGTGGCCGCGGGTGTCGTCGCGGCCACCGCGCCGTCGGTGCCGGCAGGGCCCGCGGCGTCGCTCGCGCTCGAGCCCGACGGTCCAGGGGCGGCGACGGGGATCCTGGCCGGGCATGCGGTCACGGCGCCCCGCGAGGTGTCGGTGACCGCGCAGACGCTGCGCACGGGAACGGTCGCGACCCCCCTGACCTCGCTCACCGAGGTAGACGATGCGCCGGGCGGCACGCGCTATCAGCAGGTCGTCAGCCCGGACCTGGACGTGGAATCGCTGGTGGCGGACGCGCCCAGGACCGTGACACTCGCGCAGATCATCGCGGCGAACGGTGGGCGCACGCCCGTAGGGCTCAACACGTCGACGTTCGGTGACTCCGCACCCGTCGTCTACACGGCATCCGCCGACGTGGTGATCACGCTCGACTCCGTGCACCACCGGCCGGTCGCGGCCACGGTGTCGTACGCGGTGACCGCAACGGCGACGCCTGCCCGCGGGGCGGCGACCGTCCTCGGTAAGGTTGCGACATTCGCTGCGGCGCATGCTCTCTCGCCTGCGGAGGCGGGCGCACTCGCGGCCGACTCGGACCGCCGGGCCGCGCACGATTCGCGGACGGGGCCCGTGCCCGCCTCACTCGCGGTCGTGGGCCTGATCGCACTCATCTCCGCAGCGCTGTTGCTGCGGCCCGAGCTCGCCGGGGCGCTGCGCCGCCGGCAAGGAACCTCTCCGGACGACCGGCATCCGGCCGGGAGCGGAGAGACGCAAGAGAAGAAGGAGATTCGCCGATGAGGGGTTCTCGATTCCTGACGGCGGGCACCGCTGTGCTGTCCGTCGCCGTACTGGGCGGTGGGGTGCTCGCGGGCTGTTCGAGCAGCGGCGGTGACGACAAGGGCGGCGGCGACGCCGGCAAGCCGAAGACGGTCAAGGTGGAGATGACGGCGGACGGGTGCAAGGCGACGCCGGACAGCGTCTCCGCCGGCCCCGTGACCTTCGAGATCACCAACACGAACGCGGCCGCGGTCACCGAGGTCGAGCTCATCCTCGACAACCGGATCCTCGGCGAGCGCGAGAACATCGCTCCCGGCCTGGCGGCGGTGTCCTTCTCGCACAAGCTCGATGGTGGGACTTACGAGCTGTACTGCCCGGGCGCCACCAACGAGAAGACGAAGTTCACCGTGACCGGCAAGGCCGCGCAGGCCACCGGCACCGTAGCCGACCAGCTCAAGCAGGCTGCGGCGGACTACAAGACGTACGTGGCGACGCAGGTCGGGTCGCTGGTCGACTCGACGAAGGCCCTGACGACGGCGGTCGACAACGGTGACCTCGCCGGGGCGAAGGCCGCGTACCCCAAGGCTCGCCCGTTCTACGAGCGCATCGAGCCCGTGGCCGGTGCGTTCTGCACCGACGGTTCCACGGACTGCTCCGACAAGAACTCGGTGAGCCTGGACTTCGCGGTAGACGCACGGCCGGCCGCAGTCGGGCCGACCGACAAGTGGACGGGCTTCCACGTGCTGGAGAAGCAGATCTTCCAGGCCGACAACCTGGACGGGATGAAGCCGGTCGCCGACGACCTGCTCAAGAACGTGCAACTGCTGCAGAAGGTCGTGAACGAGCCCAAGTTCGGTTTCGCGCCCGCCGACATCGTCAACGGCGCAGGCGACCTGCTCGACGAGGTCTCCACGACCAAGCTGACCGGCGAGGAGGAGGCGTACTCGCACATCGACATCCTGGACATGCAGGCGAACATCGAGGGCTCCGAGCAGGCGTTCGCGATGGTCAAGCCGGCACTGAAGACGATCGACCCCCAGCTGACGCAGACGATCACCGATGCGTTCGCGAAGGTCGACTCGTACATCGACACCTTCCGTGACGGCGCGCAGGTCGGCGGCTTCAAGTTGTTCACGCAGGTGTCCGACGCCGACAAGAAGAACATGGCCGCGGCCGTCATCGCGGTCAAGGACCCGCTGGCGACCGCGGGCGGCAAGATCGCGGCGGCGAGCTGAGTTGAGTCGCAGCGATACTCCTCCGGACAGCCCGGCTGATGACGGCTCGGGTGCTCCGGACGCGCCGGCCCCGGCGGGGCGCCGGTTCGGGCGCCGCGGATTCCTGTCCGCGGCCGGCCTGACCGGCGCCGGTGTCGTGGCCGGCGCGGTCGCCGGCGGAGGCGTCGCGTACGCCGTGTCGACAGATCGCTCGGACCCCGGCACCGAGACAGTGCCCTTCTACGGCGACCACCAGGCGGGAGTGGTCACACCGCAACAGAACTCGTTGGTCTTCGCGGCCTTCGATGTGAACGACGGCGTGGACGTCACCCGGCTCCAGGCCACCCTCGCGCGGTGGGCTGCGGCGGCGAGCCTGATGACCGAGGGCAAGACCGTCGGACCCGTGGAGACGCGGGCGGGTTCGCCACCCGCGGACACGGGGGAGGCATACGACCTCGGGGCCCACAGGCTCACGATCACCGTCGGATTCGGGACGACGCTGTTCGACTCCAGATTCGGCCTCGCGGACAAGATGCCCGCGGCACTGAAGCCGCTGGGACAGTTGGCCGTCGACACCTCGATCGACCCTGCGATCAGCGGCGGGGATCTGTGCGTACAGGCATGTGCGGAGGACCCGCAGGTCGCCTTCCACGCCGTGCGCAACATGGCCAGGATCGGCCGTGGCGTGGTCACCATCCGTTGGCTGCAGGAGGGTTTCGGCCGTGCCTCAGCGACGTCCACCTCGCAGGTCACTCCGCGGAATCTTCTGGGTTTCAAGGACGGAACCGCGAACATCAAGGCGGAGGACCCCGGCGTCGCCGATTCTCAGGTGTGGGTGGGCGACGAGACCGACCAGCCCTGGATGAAGGGCGGCAGCTATCTGGTGGCGCGGAAGATCCGAATGCACGTCGAGGCATGGGACTCCGACGACATCACGGATCAGGAGCGCATCTTCGGACGGGTCAAGGATTCGGGTGCCCCGCTGTCCGGTGGTAGTGAGTTCACGGCTCTGGACTTCGCGAAGAAGGGCTCCGACGGTGCGACTCTCATCAACCGCCGGTCGCATGTGAAACTCGCGCATCCGGACAACAACGGTGGCGCGCAGATCCTCCGGCGTGGATACAACTACACCGACGGGATGGACACGCGCACAGGCACTCTCGCGGCCGGATTGTTCTTCATCGCGTATCAGAAGGACGCGCACAAGCAGTTCGCGCGGATCCAGAACAGCCTCGCCGAGGACGGGCTGAACGAGTACATCACCCCGATCTCGAGCTCTCTCTTCGCCGTTCCGCCCGGCCTGAAGAAGATCGGCGACTGGTACGGCAAGGAGATGTTCGGCTACCGGGGCTGACGCGATCGTTAAGCTGCGCTACACGGGGCGGTAGAAATATTCGCTGGTGTCGGTCACCTTGCGCGAGTTGACTCGAAGGCGACCAACCGACGCCAGATCGAGGTGAACCCGCCATGCAGCACGAACGCTCCCACTCCCGTATCGTCCCGCGCCTCGTCACGCGGGCGCTGCGCAGGTTCGGCGAGTTCCGTCGCACGCAGCTCGAACTCATCGAACGGCGGGACATCCTGCTCGAGCCGTGGACTCACGACGTCCTGCACTGGGGCCCCGACGGGACGTTGCACGGCAGCATCGCCGGGCGTGGGCTGCGCCCGCCCGTCACCAGGGGCGGCTGGTGTCCCTGCCTCCCGTTCGACGCGATCGCCTCGGCCGCAGGCGACGGCGACCGTCGCGGCTGCGGAGACACGACGGACGACCCGCTCAGCTGCTGATCCGGCCGTGCTGGCTCGCCGGCGACGGATCAGTTCTTCGCGCCCACACGGCCGGGGTTGGAGCGGATGTGCTCGAGCGAGCTCTGGAGCTGCTTCTTGGAGGCGCCGTGTGCGGCCATCCGATCGAGTTTGTGGATCACGACGGGGCACCTCTCGCAGCGGACCCGTTTGCGGCAGCACTTCTTCTTGGGCTTGCTGCCCACGAGCTTGTGCGCCTTCGTCTTACCCACTGAAAAAGGGTAGCGCGTCCCTGCTCTACCTGCGCAAACGCGCAGCGAATCGAGGAATTCGGCCACCGGGCAGTAGCCTTGACCCCGACCCGGCGGCGCGCGTGCGCGAACCGCCACCTCCGTCGTGCGCTTCATCGGCCCGCGCGACACCCACGTCAGGAGCAGTGAGTGACCACCCAGCCCAGTTTCCGCAACGTCGCCATCGTCGCGCACGTCGACCACGGGAAGACGACCCTCGTCGACGCCATGCTGCGGCAGTCCGGCGCGTTCGGAGAGCGTGCCGAGCTGGTGGACCGCGTTATGGACTCCGGTGACCTGGAGAAGGAGAAGGGCATCACCATCCTCGCGAAGAACACGGCCGTGCACCGTGTGAACGAGGACGGCTCCGTCACCGTCATCAACGTGATCGACACGCCCGGCCACGCCGACTTCGGCGGCGAGGTCGAGCGCGGTCTGTCCATGGTCGACGGCGTCGTGTTGCTGGTCGACGCGTCAGAGGGCCCGCTGCCGCAGACCCGGTTCGTCATGCGCAAGGCGTTGGCCGCGTCGCTGCCCGTCATCCTCGTGGTGAACAAGACCGACCGCCCCGACGCCCGGATCGACGAGGTCGTATCCGAGTCGCAGGACCTGCTCCTGGACCTCGCATCGGATCTGTCCGACGAGGCCGCGCAGGCCGCGGAACTCGCGCTCGAACTCCCCGTCGTCTACGCGTCGGGTCGCGAGGGCAAGGCCTCGACCACCGCCCCCGCCAACGGCGAGGTCCCGGCCGCGGACAATCTCGACGAGCTGTTCCAGATCCTGCACGACCACATCCCCGCGCCCAAGGGCGATCGGGACGCCCCGTTGCAGGCGCACGTCACCAACCTCGACGCGTCGTCGTTCCTCGGCCGCATCGCGCTGGTCCGCGTCCACAACGGCACCCTGCGCAAGGGCCAGACGGTGGCGTGGATGCGCGAGGTCGACGGTGAGCCGGTCGTCACCAATGCCAAGGTCACCGAGTTGCTCGCCACCGAGGGGGTCGAGCGTAAGCCCGCTGAGGCGGCCGTCGCGGGCGACATCGTCGCCGTCGCGGGGTTCCCCGACATCATGATCGGCGACACCCTCGCCGACCTGGAGAATCCGGTCGCGCTGCCGCGGATCACCGTCGACCAGCCGGCCATCTCGATCACCATCGGCACCAACACGTCCCCGCTCGTGGGCAAGGTCTCGGGTCACAAGCTCACGGCACGGATGGTCAAGTCGCGGCTCGACGCGGAGCTGATCGGCAACGTATCGCTCAAGGTCCTCGACATCGGCAAGCCCGACCAGTGGGAGGTGCAGGGCCGCGGAGAGTTGGCCCTCGCGATCCTCGTCGAGCAGATGCGGCGTGAGGGTTTCGAACTCACCGTCGGCAAGCCCCAGGTCGTCACCCGCAAGGTCGACGGCAAGGTACACGAGCCGTTCGAGCACCTCACCGTGGACGTGCCCGAGGAGTACCTGGGCTCGGTGACGCAGCTGCTCGCCAATCGCAAGGGCCGCATGGACTCCATGGCCAACCAGGGCACCGGCTGGGTCCGCATGGAGTTCATCGTGCCGTCGCGCGGCCTCATCGGCTTCCGGACCGACTTCCTCACGGAGACCCGCGGTACCGGCATCGCCAACGCGGTCTTCCACGAATACGCCCCGTGGGCGGGTGAGATCCGCGCCCGGCACACCGGTTCGCTCGTGTCGGACCGGCAGGGCAGCGTCACGCCGTTCGCGATGATCCAGCTCGCCGACCGCGGAACGTTCTTCGTGGAGCCCGGCGCCGACACGTACGAGGGCATGGTCGTCGGCATCAACCCGCGCGCCGAGGACCTCGACATCAACGTCACAAAGGAGAAGAAGCTGACCAACATGCGTCAGTCCTCCGCCGACGTCATGGAGACCCTCGCCAAGCCGATCAAACTGGAGCTCGAGGCGGCCATGGAGTTCTGCGCCGCCGACGAGTGCGTCGAGGTCACCCCCGAGGTCGTCCGCGTCCGCAAACTGCATCTCGGTGCCTCCGAGCGTGCCCGTGAGCGCTCGCGCGCCAAGTCCCGGGACCAGGCCGTCTCGTAGATCACACGCGGCTGGCAGGATGGGACGCCTGACGAGGGTGGGGCGAGAAGACGAGCAGGAGGGCCTCGGGTGATCGGACGGGTGCGCAGGCGCAGTCTCCCCGCCGTCCTCGTCGCCCTCGCCCTGATCCCGGTGATGCTGGGTGCCTGCGCCGCCGACCCTCCGCCGGCCGTGCACGGGTCCGACACGTCTACGCCCACCCCGATGCCGGGCGCCACGGGCACGGAGGTCGTAGTCGCCGTCGACGACCTGGGACTCGGCTTCAACCCGCACCTCCAGTCGGATGCGTCGCCCGCCACGCAGGCCCTCGCGGCGATGACGCTGCCCAGCCCGTTCCGCCCCGTTGTGGTGCAGGGCGGACGTACCGAGTACCGGCAGGACACGGACCTCGTGCCGGTCGTGACCCAGCCGACCCCGCTGACCGTGACGTACACGATCCGGCAGGACGCGCAGTGGTCCGACGGCGCGCCGATCAGCGCCGAGGATTTCGTCTATCTGTGGCAGTCGATGATCACCGCGCCGGACACGGCCGGCTCCGCGCCCTACCGGCAGATCGCTTCGATCGACTCCGGTGCAGGGGGCAAGCGCGTCACGGTCCATCTCAAGGCGCCGCTGCCGGGATGGCGGCAGTTGTTCACCGATCTCGTCCCGAGCCACCTCGTGAAGGGTGCGCCGGGAGGTTTCACGGGCGCTATGCGCGACAAGATCCCAGCGTCGGGCGCCGGCTTCCTGGTGAAGAAGGTCGACCTGCAGCGCGACGAGGTCACCCTCGAGCGTAACGATCGCTACTGGATGAGCCCGTCCAAGGTCGATCGCATCGTGATCCGGCGGGGCGGCACCGACACCCAGGTCGCCAACTCGGTACGCACCGGCGACGTGCAGGTCGTCGCGATGCGCGGCGGCGCGTCCCTGCTCGCGCAGCTCGGTTCGATCTACGAGGTCAAGGCCACCGAGACGGCGGCGCCCCGGCTGATGAGCCTCACGCTCAACACCCGGTCGAAGTTCCTGTCCGATGTCGCGGTGCGGCGTGCACTGCTCGCTTCGCTGGACGTGAACCTGCTGACCACCGTCGGTTCGGGCGGCAACACGGTGCGTCCCGCACGGGCGCAGGTCCTGGCACCGTCGAACGCGGGCTACATGCCGACGGCGCCCGCGCGCCCCGCGAACCCGGCCGAGGCCAAGCAACAGCTGGCCGACGCGCTCGCGACCGCCGGTTACACGCTGCAGACCGCGGCCATCCCTCCGACGCAGAGCGCCCCGCCCACCACCGCGTCGGTGCGCGGGCAGGCGACGGTGACCGTGCCCCCGTCGGCGTCGGAGCCGTCCGGTGCGTCCGAGTCGGCGCTGAGCGTGCCGCCGTCTCCTTCTCCGGGGGAGAGCGTGCCGCAGTACGTGCGCGACGGCGTGCCGATGTTCCTGCGGATCGGAGTGGTGGCCGGCAACCAGCAGGCGTTCTCCGTCGCTAGTAACGCGACCGATCAGTTGCGGTCGATGGGCGTCTTCGCATCGGTCGTGACGTTGGACCCGGACAGTCTCACCAGCACCGCGCTGCTCGACGGAACGGTGGACGCCGTCGTCGGATGGAATTCGGTCACGAGTGACCCGGCCGTGCGGCTCGCGTCGCGTGTCTCGTGCCTGCCGCCCGCCGCGGGCACGACGGTCGCGCCATCGGCGTCCGCCTCGCCCGAGGCCTCCGCGACACCCGGTCCGGGGCCGGTCACCGCGACGTCGACGCCGGCGCCGTCGTCGGAGGTGCCGGCGTCGAGCTCGAGCACCAGCGCGAGCGACGCCACCCTGTCGGAGGACGAGGCGGCCAAGCTCGTCGGCGGCAACATCTCTGGGCTGTGCGATGCGGACCTGCAGCAGGTCGCCGATCAGGCGCTCGAGGGCCGTGACGCGGAGAACAGCCTTGCGGCCGCCGACCGGATGCTCTGGCAGGACGCCGTCGAGTTGCCGATCTTCCAGGACGTCACCGTTGCCGCGGTCGCGCCGACTGTACTGGGTGTGACCCTCGCCGGCCCGCTGAGCACGGGTGTGTTCACCGTCCCGGAACAGTGGGAACGGCGGAAGTAGGATCCACCTCATGCCTGATGCCGATCCCGCCGCGGCCCGGCGGCTGATGCTGGTGCACGCGCACCCCGACGACGAGTCGATCACCACGGGCGGGACGATCGCGAGATATCTCGCGGAGGGTGCCGAGGTCACCGTCGTCACCTGCACATTGGGTGAGGTCGGTGAGACCATGGACGACGAGCACGCGCTGCTCACCTATACCGAGGCCGACCAGTTGGGCGGGTGGCGCGCGGGTGAACTGCGCGCGGCACTGGCGGCCCTGAGCCCCGCCGGCGCCCCTCTCTCTCCGCTGTTCCTGGGCGGCATCGGCCGCTGGCGCGACTCGGGCATGGCCGACATGCCGACGGCCGCGCATCCGCGTGCATTCGTCAACGCGCCGAAGGGGTCTGAGCCGGGCACGCCCGTCGCGCAACTCGCCGCTCTGATCCGCGAGCAGAGGCCGCACGTGGTAATCACCTACGACACCGTCGGCGGCTATGGGCATCCCGACCACATCGCTGCGCACCGTGCGACCTTCGCGGCGCTGACCGCGGCGGCCGACCCCGCGTACCCGGGCGGTGCGGCGTGGGACGTTCCCAAGGCGTACTGGACCGTGTCGGGCGAGGGCCAGCTGACCGACGGCGTACTTCGCCTGCAAGAGGACGAGTACGAGCTGCCGGACGGTTGGCACGCTCCCGGGCTCGGCACACTACCCACCCACCCGGACGACGAGCTCACCACGCTCGTCGACGTGTCGGGTGTGCTCGACCGCAAGATCGCGGCATTGCGCGCCCACGCCACGCAGCTGCACGTCGCACCGTCCGGCACGGAGTTCGCGCTCACCAACCGGGTTGCGCAGCCCGTCCTCGACGCCGAGGCGTACGTCCTGGTACGCGGCGAGCCCGGCGAGCGTTACGACGGGTACGAGCGCGACCTGTTCGCGGGGCTCGGTTGAGGTCCGCGCAGCTCGCCGTGTTGGCCCTGTCCGGCGCGGTGTGGGCGGTCGTGGGAACCCTCTATCTGCCGTTCTACCTGGGCGTGGTGCCGATCCCGGTCGCCGCTGTGGTGGCCGGCCTGGGCGTCGCCGCGAACTCGGTCTTCTCGCAACGGCTCGGGGGCGGTTCCTCGGGTGCGCTGCCCGTGCTGGCTTTCCTGTTGACGGTCGCCGTGTTCCTGATGGGCGGGCCGTCCGAGAGCGTCGTCTACAACGATTGGAAGATCGCCGTGCTGCTGGGTTGCGGGGTCGGGTTCCCGGTCCTGGCCTGGTACCTGCGGCTCGCCGAGCGGCTGGATCTGTAGGGCGCTCGGCTGCGGTCGCTAGGGTGGGCGGGGTGAACGCCTTGAGTCCGCGCGAGAGTACCGCGCCCGCCACCGCCGTTTCCGACCGTGAGTTGGCCCGCACGGTCGGCTGCGTCGTGGCAGTGGCGCGGCCCGCCGTCGCCGGCCTGCGCCTCGCCTCGCTGTTAGCCGGCCTGACCCCGGTCCCCGTGGTCAACGCCTATCCCCGACGTGACGCGGCCGGCCGCGCAGACTGGTGGATCCTGCCGGTCGGGACGGCGACGACGGTGCTGGTGGCCTGGCCCTCCGCACTGGGGCCGTTGGCGCGGCTGCTGCCCGTCGGCACGGTCCTCGGTTTCGCCAACCAGACGGTGATCGCTGTCGGCGTGGCGGGAGAGTACGGGGTCACCGACTACCACCAGCAGGTCGAACTGGTCGCGCGTGTGCTCGCCCGGCGGCAGATCGACGCCGCGGAGCTCCTTCCCGAGGTCTCGGTCTCAGCGCTTATCCCGGTGGGTGATGTCGTGGCGCAGGCGCGTTCCGGACTCTTCGGTGTTGTCGGCGCCGCGCGCAGCGTGCTCGGTGGGGTCCGTGCCGCCCAGCGGGCGCTGGGCACGCGGCCGCAGCCGGCACCCGTATTCGATCTCCTCGGTCGCGTCCCCGTGGTCGGCGCGGTCGCCGGGTACCTGGGCGAGAGCGCCACGCTGCGGCCGGTCCGCGACCGCGCTGCCGACGGTGCACGCATCCTGGGTCTGGAGGCGGTGTTCGCGGGATCGCCTGCGGGCGAGGGTGACTGACGCCGGCGCGGCGGTCCGGTACCTGATGAGGTGCCGCTAGCGCCTACGGGAGCGCGCCCGATTCGATGGCCTGGGCGATCTCGAACATTAGGGCCTCTCGGCCGGGCGGGACCACCACTTGGACGCTCGGCCGAAAGCCGTTGTGCGCAGCGGTGATCGGAACGCTGATTGCCGCGTATCCAGCGCCGTTCCAGATCGGCGACGGCCCAGCCCAGCGAATCTGCCGGATCAGCGCGCTGAGGGCGGACAGTTCGTTCCACGCATCGGCCGTGGGCGGCGCATGGGTGATGGTGGGCGTGATCAGCGCATCGAACTCGTCGAAGAACGCTTCGAGGCCCTCGAGTGCATTCCGCTCCGCCGCAGCGGCTCCCGGCAGACGATCGGGGAGAAGGCGGATCAGCTGCGCGAGCTGTCGGGTGCGGCGTTGCACCGTCGACGGATCGATCGAACGCAGCGTAGACCGTGCGCCTACCACGAAGCGCTGAGGTGCGGCGGCGGCGAACGTGCTTGGTGGGGGACCGATCTCGCAGACATCGAAGTCTGCCGCGCTCAACTGCTGCGCTGCGCCCGCCGTGGCGCGCGCAGCGAATTCGGATGGCGGCAGAGCGATTCGGCACTGTGCGATCGCGACTCTAGGGGTCGGTCTGATGTGTACCGGTGGCCGGGCCTCGGCGATGACAGCCGCTACCGTCTCGCAATCGCCCACCGTGCGAGCGATCGGCCCGACCGAGCGCAAGCCGGCCCAATCGCCCTCCGCTGCGGCCTCTTCGGGGCGGGCCGGCTTGTAGCCCACGACGCCGCAGCACGCCGCCGGAATGCGGATCGAGCCGCCCATGTCCGAACCGAGTGCAACCGAGACGAGGCGGCCCGCGACCGCCGCCGCGGATCCTCCCGACGATCCGCCTGCGGTGAGCCCGGGGTAGAGCGGGTTCCGAGTGGTCCCGTGGGCCCGGGACGCAGTGGTCGCCCACAGTGCCCCTTCGGACAGGGCTGTCTTTCCAACGATGACCGCACCTGCTCGGCGGAGCGCCGAGACCGGCGGGTCGTCTGCACAGGCCGTTCGCCCGGCCCGGAGCCCACGGCCGGTGGCGTGGCCGCGGACGGCGATGTCGTCCTTCACTGCGATCGGCACCCCGAGCAGCGGGCGTTCGATCCCGTCGGCACGCTCGCGATCGGCGGCCTCTGCGGTAGCGACCGCCTCTGCATCGAACGTCTCGACGAATGCGCGGAGACGTGGATTCACCTCGTGGATCCGATCGAGGGCTGCGCGCGTGGCGGTAACCGACGAGAGATCGCGCTCCGTCAACATCCGGCGTTGCTCGAGCAGCGGCGCGGCCAGGAACCTCATGCTCACGTCCACGGGGCAACCGTATACGATGATGTACGTGGGCGTACTTCACTTCTCGGAGGCCGGTGGTGTGCCGCTCCCTCGGGGGCGCAGGGATCTGAGCCGTGACGAGGTGATGGACAGTCAACGAGGTCGGCTTCTGGTGGCGATGCTGAGTGCAGTGGCCGCCAAGGGATACGGCGACGTCACCGTGTCAGATGTGACCGAGCGTGCGAGCGTGTCGCGCGCGACCTTCTACCAGTTCTTCGACGGTCGCGAAGCGTGCTTCGAGGCGGCGTATGACGCGGCTGCCGATGTGATGGCGACCGCGATCGGCGAGGCCGTGTCGGGTGAGGGCTCGTTCGAAGTGCGGCTGGCGAGGGGGATCGAGGCGTACTGCACCGTGCTGGAGACGAACAGGGTGCTCGCTCAGGCGGTCCTGTTCGAAGCGGATGCATGCCCCGCGGCACGGCTCCGCAGGATGGCGGCGCTGGACGCGTGGGCGGAGCAACTGGTCCGCCTGGCAGAGGGTGTACCAGGTCCGCCGATCCCTGTGCCGTGGGCGCACGCGGCCGTCGGCGCTGTGACACATCTCTCCCGAATCGCGCTGGCGCAGGCGGACGCCCGCGACATCGAAGCGATCGCCGAACCTGCTACCCGGGCGGTACTGGTGCTGCTCGGGCGTGCCCCGGGGGAGCGGTAGGAACGGTCGGTTCGCGTGATCGGGGGATTACGAGATCAGGCCCACGATGGTGGCGCTGATGAAGGAGACCAGCGTCGCTCCGTAGAGCAGCTTGAGACCGAATCGCGCGATCTGATCGCCCTGTTCGGGGGCGAGCGACTTCGCGGCGCCTGCGATGATGCCGATGGAGCTGAAATTCGCGAAGGAGACCAGGAACGTCTGCACGATGGCGGTCGAGCGCTCCGACAGGTGCACCTGGCCGCCGGGTGCGCTGGGGGTGAACGACAGCATCGCGACGAACTCGTTGGACACGAGCTTCGTCGCCATGATCTCACCGGCGGTGACGCTCTCGTGCCAGGGCACACCGGTGAGGAAGGCCAGTGGGGCGAATGCGTGACCCAGGACGTCCTGGAACGTCGTGCCGCCCAAGACGGCTGCGAAGATGCCGTTGATCAGCGCGATCAGTGCCACGAAGCCGACCAGCATCGCGGCCACGGTGAGCGCTACCTTCGCGCCGTCCAGGATGTACTCGCCGAGCATCTCGAAGAACGACTGCTTCTTGCGTTCCACGGCGACGAGCCGGTTCTCCTCCTCGGTGAGCTCGTACGGGTTGATCAGCGACACCACGATGAAGCCGCCGAACAGGTTCAGCACGATCGCCGCCACGACGTACCGCGGCTCGATCATCACCATGTAGGAGCCGACGATGGACATCGACACCGTGGACATCGCCGACGCCGACAGGGTGTAGACCCGGTGCGATGGCAGCTCGGGAAGGATCCTCTTGATCGCGATGAAGTTCTCGGACTGGCCGATGATGGCCGACGAGACCGCATTGAACGACTCCAGCCGCCCCATGCCCGTCACGTACGACAGCGCGAGACCCAGGTACTTGATGACCAGCGGCAACACCCGGATGTACTGCAGGATGCCGATCAGGGATGCGATGAAGATGATCGGGATCAGTACCGTGAGCATGAACGGCCCGGAGCCGTCCTTCTTGACGTCGACGAGGCCACCGAACACGAAGTGCGCGCCCTCCCCGGCATAGCCGAGGAGGTGCTCGAAGAGATTGGCGAAGGCGTCGATCACGGCCTTGCCGACGCCGGTCTTGAGCATCAGCAGACCGAGGAGGACCTGTATGACCAGCATCCCTACGATGTATGGGGCTTTCTTTCGCAGCAGTCGTACGTCGCGCGCCGGAGCGAATGCGAGCGCCAGGAAGACGACGAGGCCCACGATCCCGATGAGTATGTGCACAGGGTAATTAGAGCGTCGGTCTGCGCTCGGCGCCGGACAACACGCGAAAGCGTGAGCGCAAACCTGGGCGGCGGCCGCGGGTTAGGGCACACTTCTTTGTTGGCCTTCCGGGGGCCGCGCGATACTGGGCGAGACGTTTTCGGAGCACCGAAGGAGTGATGAGGTGACGTACACCATCGCAGAACCCTGCGTGGATGTCATGGACAAGGCCTGCATCGAGGAGTGCCCCGTCGACTGTATCTATGAGGGTAACCGGTCCCTCTACATCCACCCGGACGAATGCGTGGACTGCGGAGCCTGCGAGCCGGTGTGCCCCGTCGAGGCGATCTTCTACGAGGACGACGTGCCCGACGAGTGGACCGACTACATCAATGCCAACATCGATTTCTTCAACGACATCGGGTCGCCGGGCGGTGCGGCGAAGGTCGGTAAGATCGACCACGATCACGAGTTCATCAAGAACTTGCCCCCGATGAACCAGGAGTAGTCACTCGTGCGTGTGAGTCCTGCGTCGCGCCTTCCCGACTTTCCGTGGGACACACTGGCGGATGCCAAGGCGACCGCGGCCGCGCACCCCGGGGGCATCGTCGACCTCTCGGTGGGCACGCCCGTCGATCCGGTGGCCGAGCCGATCCGGAGGGCCCTGTACGAGGGTTCGGAGTTTCCCGGCTACCCGGCGACCATCGGGACCGGCGCGCTGCGTGAGGCTGCTGCGGCGGCGCTGAACAGGCGATACGCAGCTGTCGAGCTGCCCGAGAGCGGGATCCTGCCGGTGATCGGGACCAAGGAGGCCATCGCCTGGCTGCCGTCCACTCTGGGGCTGGGGGCGGGGGACACCGTCGTCATCCCGGAGGTGGCGTACCCGACGTACGAGGTGGGCGCCCTGCTCGCGGGGGCGACTCCGGTACGTGCCGACGGCACTGCTCAGCTCGGCCCCGCGCGTCCGAAGCTGCTGTTCCTGAACTCACCGTCGAACCCGACCGGCAAGGTCCTGCCGACCTCACACCTGCGGAAGGTGGTGGCCTGGGCGCGGGAGCGCGGCGTCATCGTCGCCTCCGACGAGTGCTACCTCGGCCTCGCGTGGGACGCCGAGCCCGTCTCGGTTCTGGACCCCCGGGTCAACGACGGTGACGTCACCGGTCTCATCGCCATTCACTCGCTGTCCAAGACATCCAACCTGGCGTCGTATCGGGCGGGGTTCCTGGCGGGCGACTCGGCCCTGATCGGTGAGCTCGCCGCGGTGCGGAAGCACGCCGGGCTCATCGTCCCGTTCCCCGTGCAGGCGGCCATGACGTATGCGCTGTCGGTCGACGAGCACGAGGCGGAGCAGCGCGAGCGCTACGCCCGGCGCCGCGGCGACCTGAAGAAGGCGGTGGAGGGCGCGGGCTTCCGCGTCGACCATTCGGAGGCCGGCCTGTACCTGTGGTCCACCCGAGACGAGCCGTGCCGCGATACCGTGGCCTGGCTGGCCGAGCGGGGGATCCTCGTCGCGCCGGGCGAGTTCTACGGCCCCGCCGGTGCGCGGCACGTGCGGATCGCGATGACGGCGACCGACGAGCGCATCTCGGCCGCTGCGGAGCGGCTCTCGTGAATCGCCGCGGAGCGACGCTCGCGACTACCGCCGCGGGCCGACCGGCGGCCTGATGCTCACCGGGGTCTCGACGGCGTGGCGTCCCGAGATCGCGGGCCTGCTCGCCGAGCTGCAGCCCTGTTTCACCGAGGTGGTCGCGGAGAACATCGATCCCGACAGGGTCCCGGCGGAGTTGTCTGCACTCGTCACGGCGGGCGTGGAGGTCATCCCGCACGGTGTCACGTTATCGCTGGCCGGCGCATCCGAGCCCGACGGTGCGCGGCTCGCCCGGCTCGCCGCCCTGGCCGAGGGATTCGGGGCGTCGCTGGTCTCGGAACACCTCGCCTTCGTGCGGGCAGGCGCGCCGGGCGGTGACTCCCCGCACGCGAGGGTCCTCGAGGCCGGGCATCTGATGCCCGCGCCGCGGACTCGGGAGTCCCTGGACGTGCTCGTCGATAACGTTCGATATGCGTTGGACGCCTTGCCGGTTCCACTCGCCGTCGAGAACATCGCAGCCTTGTTCACGTGGCCCGAGGACGAATTCGACGAGCCCGCCTATCTCACGGAGCTGTGCTCCCGGACACCCGTATCGCTGGTCTTCGATGTCGCGAACCTGTACGCCGCGGCGCTCGCACGGGGTATCGACCCGGTCGCGGAGATCGAGCGGTACCCGCTCGAGCGGATTGCGTATGTGCACGTCGGTGGCGGGCGGTTCGCTGCCGACGGACTCTATCTCGACTCGCATTCGGATCCCGTGGTCGATGAGGTTCTGGACCTCCTGCGCGAGTGGCGGATGGTGCAGATGCGGCGCACGGGGCCTCATCTGCCCGGAGTGTTGTTGGAACGAGACGAGAACGTTACCCACGAGTACGTGGCGTCGGACATGCTGAGGGTCACGAAGGCGATTGCTCGGCCGGCCTGAGAGGAGGGTGATATGCCCACTGCGACAACCGATCTCCAGTCTCGATGCCGCCTCGCGGCTCGTCAGACCGAGGTGTTGGACGCGATGCTCGCGGGCCGCGTCCCCGATGGTTTCGATCCGCGGGGTGTGCATCGCAGCATCCGCATCCTGCACGGGAAGCGGGCGTCTTCCGCGGCCCGTGCATTTCCGCCGCTGCGCCGGCTGCCCGGCTGGCCCGAGGTCTTCTTCGCCTATGCGGGTGAGGGACCGAAGCGCGGCTGTTCCGCTGAGGACGCGCGGGAGTTCATCGCATGGCTGCGCTGCCATGCCGCCCGAGACCAGCGCCGATGGATTCGCGCGGAGGAGCAGAGGGTAGGAATCCGTTCGGGCAGGAGGTGGTGGACGTGGTCATCGGTCTGATCGTCCTCGCGATCTTCGTTGTGCTGGTGGTGGGGCTGTGGCGGCTGGGCAGCGAGTCCGCGCCCGAGCACCGCCCCGACTACCGGAGCGTCGCCCGCAAACGGCGGGTGCGTCGAGGGATCGCCGGCGGTTCCACCGGAGGCGGTGCCTGGTTCCTGGGCGACGGTGGCTCCAGTTGGGGAGAGACCGGCGGCCACCATGGCGGAGGACATCATTCGTGCGGTGGAGGCCACTCCTGCGGCGGTTCGTCCTGCGGTGGCGGTTCCGGCTGCGGTGGAGGCGGCTGCGGCGGCAGCTGACGGTCAGAAGAGATCAGAAGAGAGCGAGGACTGGATGATCGAACTGCTGATAGGAATTCTGGTGATCGCGGCGGTGATCGGTGTACCCGTGTACGTCGCCTCGCGGATGTCGAGCGAGAGCGGAAGCCGATGGTTCGGCAGCGGACGCCGGGGCAATGGTGGGCCCGATAGGGATTTCCGCGGGCCCTTCGGCAGTTGAGCCGACTGGATCGCTGGACCGTCCGCTGAGATCCGCGGGGGCGGGGCGGACTCGCCGGCGCCTGGTGCGGGTGGACGGACGGGCCGTGCAGGGGCAGGCTGGTAGGCATGGAACTCGGAATCCACGTACCAGTATTCGACATCGACGGTGGAGACGCCGCCATCGCCCCTGAACTCGTCCGCGTCGGTGCGGCCGCGGAATCGGCAGGCGCCACCTGGCTGTCGTTCATGGACCACTACTTCCAGATCGAACCCACCGGCCTCCCTGCGGAGGCCAACATGTTGGAGGGTTATACCGCGCTTGGATTCCTTGCAGCGCAGACTAAGTCGATCGAACTGGGACTGCTCGTCACCGGCGTCACCTACCGGCACCCGGGGCTGCTTGCGAAGATCGTGACCACTCTCGACGTGCTTTCGGGTGGTCGGGCGGTGCTGGGCATCGGCGCGGCGTGGTTCGAGCGGGAGCATCGCGGGCTGGGCATCGCCTATCCGCCCGTCGCCGAGCGTTTCGAACTGCTCGAAGAGACACTGCAGATCTGCAGGCAGATGTGGGACCAGTCCAACGACGGCGAGTTCACCAGCAAGCATTTCCAGCTCGCCGAGACTCTGTGCCATCCGGCCCCGCTGCACCCGATCCCGGTGCTCATCGGCGGGGGAGGGGAGAAGAAGACGCTGCGGCTGGTCGCGCAGTACGCGGACCGCTGCAACCTGTTCGCCACGACCCCCGACGACGTCGCGCACAAGCTCGATGTGCTGCGCGGGCACTGCGACGCGGTGGGGCGTGACTTTGCCGATATCCGTGTCACCGTACTGGCTCACGGTCTCACACCGGAGACCGTGGATGAGTTCGCCTCTTCGATGGAACCGTATGCGGCGCTGGGTGTCTCGCAGGCCATCGTGACGCCGGTGGGCGGTTCGCCGTCCGCGTGGATCGACGGCGTCGCGCCGGTGGTCCCGAAACTCGCGGAGCTCTAGCGGAGGTCGACTCGGACCGTGAGCAGGTCCGTGCCGACGAGCCTGACGGCCAGGCTGTTGAGGAAGGGCAGGGTGCGCAGGCGGGCCCGTGGATCGTCGTCGTCGACGGGCGTCGCGATGCCCTCGTGCCACCGTGAGCCGATCCGCACGCGCACCCGCGGGTCTGCCTCCAGGTTGCGGACGTACTGCGAGCGGCGACCGAATTCGCTGACGAGCCAGAACGTCTCGCCGTCGAGGCGCCCTCCGACCGGCGTCTGACGCGGCAGCCCGCTCGTCCTGCCGATGGTCTCGAGAACCGCCTCGCCGGGGACGTGCGGAGCCAGTCGCCGGGCGACAGGGTTCGCCACGTGGCGCTGGAACCCCCACACCGCTCGCCTCCACGCGTCGGAGGCGCCGCGGCCGGGAACCGGCACGCCGGCGCGGCGGGCGCGTTCGTCGCCCACCCTCGTGACCGCGCCCAGGACGACCCGGAACAACAGTCGCGAGGGTGGGAGCGCGTAGGCGAGCCGCGTGTGCGGCGCGTACCGCACCGTGCCGCCGTCGCCGGTGGTGAGCCAGCCGGTGAGGGCGAGCAGCCGCTGTCCGAGGGCGCCATCGGAGAACCAGTGGCCCGTCAGCCCGGCGCGGCGAGAGCCGGGAGGGGCAGGAATCGCGGTGCGCAGGGTGATCCCGTCCCGGTCCGCCGAGACGATGTCCGCCGTCGAGACGACCGGATAGCCGTCCGTCCCGACCCATCCCAGCAACCTGTGCGGCCGACGGCCGAGGCGGCGGGCCGCGCGTCCGGCGTCGACGCGGGGATCGGTGCCGTTCGCCGGGGGTTGCTGCGAAGGCGGCTGATCGCCGGGCTCGGGTGTGCCCGCCACGACCGTCGGCGGCGTGTCCCCGTCGGACACCGTGACCCGGCGCGCGTCCACCCGCACGATCACTCGGTTCCACCAGAACGGTGCCAGAACGCGATTCCACGGCCCACCACCGAGGTCGCCCGGCCCGAGCCGTACCCCCGGCCGGGCCAGGAGGCGTGTCAGCACGGCGCGATCCGGTGCCCAGTCGAACCGCGCATCGCCCTGAACGAGGATGCGCGTGCGGCTCCCGCCCGTGCCGTGCTCGCGCGCATGAAAGTACAGGGCCACCGACGGATTGCGTTCCAGGCGGCGCAGTTTCGTGAACGCCGCTAGTGCGCTCGTGAACGTCGCAGTCTGCGTGGACGCGTCCCAGCCGAAGTTGTTGACGGGAGTCACGACTACGCCCCGGAGCGGCGTCACCTGGGCCAGTGCGATCACCTGGTCGCCGTCGAGCAGGTCGATGAGCGCGGAGGAGAGGGTGGCCGGCTCGGGCATGGCGACTCCAATTAATGGTCGGTCCGTCTCGTAATTATTACGAGACGAAGCGTACGTTAAATTGTGGGCATGCCGCAACGCTCACCGGGCAGGCCGCGCAGCGACGAGGTCCGCCGGACCATCCTGGCCGCCGCCACCGCTCTGGTGATCGAGGGCGGCTACGGCGCCGCGACGATGCAGGCGATCGCGCGTCGAGCCGGTGCGAGCAAGCAGACGGTCTACCGCTGGTGGCCGTCGCCCGGCGCGATCGTGCTCGAGGCGCTTGTCGACGGCGCGGCGGTGATAGCGCCCCCGGAGGAATCGGGCGATCTCGAGCACGACATGCCCGCATTCGTACGCCGGACTGTGCTCGGGGTGCGGGGCAAGGTGGCGCGGCTGCTCGCCGCGGTGATGGCGGAGGCGCAGCGCGACCCCGTCTTCGCATCTACTCTGCGCGAGGGGTTCCTGGCGCACCGCCGGAACATGTTGGCAGCCATGCTCGCTGCCGCGCGGGACCGCGGCGAGATCCGCGGCGATGTCGACGTCGCGCTCGTGTCGGAGGTCGTATTCGGGACGCTCTGGTACCGCCTGCTCGCGGCGAGTGGGCCTATCGACGAGAGCTTCGCCGACGACATGATCGGCGTCGTGTGGGCACTGGTGCGGTGACGTCGGGTCAGGCGACGCACTCGTCGCCGATTCCCTCGCGGCGCTGCTCCCCAGCGGAGCCGGCGGCTAGTTCTTGTGCAGCGCCGCGTTGAGCTCGACGCCCTCGCTCTTCCAGGGCACGACCTCGACGGCTCCGGTCACGGAGTTTCGGCGGAACAGCAGGTTCGACCGCCCGGCCAGCTCACGCGCCTTCACCTGTGTTCCGTCGGGGCCGGTGACCTTGGTGCCGGCAGTCAAGTAGAGGCCGGCCTCTAGAACGCAGTCGTCGCCGAGCGGGATTCCGAGGCCCGAGTTGGCGCCTAGGAGGCAGCGCTCGCCGAGCGAGATGACCTCCTTGCCGCCGCCTGACAGTGTGCCCATCGTGGATGCGCCACCGCCCACGTCGGAGTGGTCGCCGATGACGACGCCCGCGGAGACGCGCCCCTCGATCATCGCGTTACCGAGGGAACCGGCGTTGAAGTTGACGAACCCCTCGTGCATCACCGTGGTGCCGTCGGCGAGATGCGCACCGAGGCGTACCCGGTCGGCGTCGCCGATCCGTACGCCGGACGGCAGGACGTAGTCGACCATGCGCGGGAACTTGTCGACCGAGTAGACGGTGACGGGGCCCCGGGCACGCAGTGCGGCGCGCACGGACTCGAAACCGGTCACTGCGCACGGTCCGTGATTGGTCCACACCACGTTGGCGAGCAGCCCGAACTGTCCCTCGAGGCTCAGGCCGTGCGGCTGTACCAGGCGGTGCGACAGCAGGTGCAGCCGCAGGTAGACGTCGTGCGCGTCGACGGGCGCAGCCGCGAGATCCGCGATCGTGGTCTCGACGAGCACCGTCTCGACTCTGCGCGCCTCGTCGTTGCCGGCCAGCGCGGCGAGCGCGGCGACGGGCGATCCGCTGCCGGCGCCGGTGGTCCCGTCGACGACGATGCTGCCCGTCTCGCCGGCGCCGTCGGTCAGCTCGGGGGCCGGGTACCAGGTGTCGAGGACCGACCCGTCCTCGGCGATGGTGGCCAGTCCGAATGCATGCGCTCCGTGGTTCGTCACGTATAGAGGCTACTAAAGCCGTCGGCCCGGCCGCCGCGTCGGCCGATAGGGTCGGGCCCATCCTTATCCACCGCAAGGGGTCTACCGGGAAGGGGATGTGCATGGGCGCCAACGTGGTCGGTCGTTCGAAGGGCGCAGTCGTCGAGGTGAGGACGATGGAGCTGTTCTTCGACCTGGTCTACGTCTTCGCGGTCAGCCAGTTGGCCGGCTTCCTGTACGAGCACCTCACAGGTCGCGGTTCGATCGAGGCGCTCGTGCTGTTCGGCGGCGTCTGGTGGGTGTGGAACTACACGACGTGGGCGACCAACTTCATCGACCCCGACCGCCTGCCGGTACGGCTGTTGATGGTCACGTTGATGCTGCTGTCCCTGGTCATGGCGGACGGCATAGCCGAGTCGTTCGGCGAGCGCGGGCCGCAGTTCGCGATCGCCCTGGCCCTGATGCAGGTCGTGCGGCCGCTGTTCGTGATCGTGACCATGTGGGGACACCAGATCGCGCGCAACTACCTCCAGCTCGGGCTGTGGTCGGCGGTTGCGGCCGCGGTCTGGATCGCGGGTGCGTTCTGCGAACCACATGTGCGGCTCTACGTCTGGATCGCAGCCCTCACGATCGACGTCGCCGCACCGCTGGTGAACACCTACGTCCCCGGACTCGGCGGAATCCCGATGACGCAGTGGCGACTGTCGCCCGGGCACCTGGTGGAGCGCAATCGGCTGATCGTGATCATCGCGCTGGGCGAATCGGTGCTCTCGATCGGCCGCGAGTTCATGCACATGGACACGTCCGCCGCGTCGATCCTGTTGCTGGTGATCGCCTTCGCGACGACTGTGTCGTTCTGGTGGTTGTACTTCGCGCGGCACGCCGATCACGCGGAGCGCGGCCTCGAGGAGGCCGAGGATCCGACGTCGCTGGCACGTGGCGGGTACGCCTATGCACACGCGGTGCTCGTCGCCGGCATCATCGTCACCGCCGTGGGCGCGGAGGTGTTGCTCGGTCACCCGGACGAGCACACGGGGCCTGCACAGGCCCTCGTGGTCGCGGGCGGGCCCGCGCTGTTCTTCGTGGGCATATCGCTGTTCGTCGCGTCGACCGCGGGGCTCGACCGGATCGAGACGGTCGTCGCTGCATGGACCGTCGCGCTCTTCGTGGCGCTCGGCGCGGTCGCGGCCGCCGCGGGGCTCGCGGTCCAGGTTCTGGCCGGCGCGGTTGCAGTCGTCCTATTGCTCACCGTCGGGATCGCCGCGTGGCACGAGAGAGCCGCGCGCCGGCCGTGAACCGGCGTCCCGGACCAGCCGAGGCGGCGGCGATGCCTGCGCCGACCGCCGCCGCGGCTGCCGCGACTTCGAATGCGACCGTGTAGCCGGCGTGGCTCACCAGCGTCCCACTGACCGGTCCCGCCACCAGGATTCCGAGATCCCACAGTGACGTCATCGCGCCCATCGCAGCGCCCGCGTTGTGCTGGGCGGCGGAGCGGAGCGTCATCCGCGAGGTCGCCGGGTAGATCAGTGCAACGCCCGCGCCGGCGAGTGCGATCGCGGCCAGCACCGTCGGGTCGCCCAGCAACGGCAGCACGGCCAGACCGAGCGCGGAGACCAGCATCGTCGCCACCGCCACGCGGGCACCGCCGATCCGATCGACCGCTGGGCTGCCCGCGGCACGGATCACAAGGAATGCCAGCGAGAACACCGCGAGCGCGAGGCCCTCGACATTGCTGCGCCGGCCCGCAAGGTACAGGACCAGGATCGACGCGATGGTTCCGTAGCCGTATGCGGCGAGGCCCAGGATGGCGCCCGGTGTGTGCCATCCGCTGGGCAGGATCGACGACCGCTCGGGCGCGGTCGCCTCGGTCGTGTCGCGCAGCCCGGTGACGAGCACGATCGATGCCACGGGCAGTGCCGCCACGGTCAGCCAGGCTGCGCGGTCCGAGCCGCCTGTCGATGACAGTACGGTCGCCAGCAGTGGGCCGCACGAGAGTCCGGACCACATCGACAAGCCGAACCACCCGGCTTGGCGCGCGGCTCCGCTTCCGGTCGACAGCCGCAGCACCCACGGCAGGGTGCCCGAGAACAAGGCCGCCTCGCCGACGCCCATCGCGAGCCGGGCGACGACGATCGCCCACAGGCCGGGAGCCACCAGGTGGCCGAGCGCGCCCACCGCCGTCAGCACCGCGCCCGCGGTCGCGGTCCGCTGTGACAGGCCCAAGTCCCCCCGGCGCCCCGCGATCGGTCGGAACACCGCGCTCGCCGCGAACGCGACCCCGACGCAGATCCCGACGGCCAGCGGCCCCGCGTGAAAGCGCGAGGTCAGATAGCCGGGCAGCAACTGGATCGTGGCGCCGAGAGTGGTGTAGCCGCAGAACACGGCGAGCCACAGGCGTGCGATGACGGTGCTCGTGGATGCCACGGGCCGGGACGATACCAGTCTGTACTGCATGAGTACAGACTGGTACTGAGTGGCCACGTCGCGTACCTTCTGACTACGTGGAACAAGCCCTCACCGCGTCGCAGCGCGAGACCCGCGCGAAGATCCTGGACACCGCGGTGGAGCTGTTCTACGAACGCGGCGTCCATGCGGTCGGTGTCAACGAGATCGCCGCTCGGGCGCACGCCTCCAAGCTGAGTCTGTACCGCTACTTTCCGTCCAAGGCGAACCTGGTCGAGCAGATGTTGGCCGAACACAGTGACCGGATCCACGGATGGCTTCGGCGAAGGGCGGGACAGGGATCGCCGCCGGACCGCGTCGAGGCGCTGTTCGATGCGCTTATCGAGTGGTTCGCACAGCCCGGCTACCGAGGTTGCGCCGTCGTCAACACCGTGACCGACACGCGCGCGGACCCAGCCGTGGCAGCTGTGGCGCGCCGCCACCTCGCCCGCTACCGGGGCTTGCTCACGGAGTCGCTCGACACCCTCGGTCCCGGGGTCGACGCGGACGCGTTGGCGCGGCGCCTGCTGCTCCTCATCGAGGGCGCGAGTGTTGTGGCCACCATCGAACCCGACGGTGCGGCCGGGCGTGACGCCAAGGCGGCGGCGCGGATGCTGGTGGATGCGGCGGCGCGCAACTGAACATGCTCGATGGTGGTGACATGCTCGATGGTGGTGCTCACCGAGCATGTTCGATGCCGGATAGCCTGGGCGGGTGACCGCGTACGCACCGCTCGACCTCGCCGCAGACCCGATCGCCCTGACCGCCGCACTCGTCGACATCCCCAGTGTGAGTCGCGACGAGGCAGCCATCGCCGACGCTGTGGAGGCGGCATTACGCTCGCAGGCAAAGGCTTTCGAAGTCCTCCGGCGCGGGAACTGCGTGCTTGCGAGAACGGATCGCGGCCTGCCCCAGCGGGTCCTGCTGGCCGGGCACCTCGATACCGTCCCGATCGCGGACAATGTGCCGTCGCGGCGGAAGGGCGAGGTACTGCACGGGTGCGGGACCGTCGACATGAAGTCCGGTGACGCGGTCTTCCTGCACCTCGCCGCCACCCTTGCGGACCCGGCCTACGACCTCACGCTCGTGTTCTACGACTGCGAGGAGATCGAGGCCCGCTACAACGGGCTCGGCACCATCGAGCGCGAGCTGCCCGAGTGGCTCGTAGCGGACGTCGCGATCCTCGGCGAGCCGTCTGGGGGTCTCATCGAGGCGGGCTGCCAGGGAACGTTGCGCGTCCGCGTCACCGCGGGGGGGACTCGCTCGCACAGCGCGCGATCGTGGCTGGGGGACAACGCGATCCACCGACTCGGTAAGGTGCTCGGTATCCTCGCGCAGTATGATGCCCGCACCGTCGACATCGACGGCTGCGAGTACCGGGAGGGGCTGTCCGCGGTCCGCGTCGACGGCGGTGTGGCCGGCAACGTCGTGCCCGACGAGGCCTCCGTCGACATCAACTTCCGCTTCGCGCCCGACCGCAGCCCGGAGCAGGCGCTCGCGCACGTGCGCGACGTGCTCGCGCCCGCCACCGATGGCGACCCCCTCCTCGCCATCGAACTCACCGACTCGGCCGCGGGAGCCCTGCCGGGCTTGTCCGCGCCTGCCGCGGCCGGCCTCGTCGACGCCGCGGGCGGACGGTTCCGTGCCAAGTACGGCTGGACCGACGTCTCCCGCTTCGCGGCGCTCGGCATCCCGGCTGTCAACTACGGCCCCGGCGACCCGAACCTCGCGCATAAGCGCGACGAACATGTCCCCGTCGGCCAGATCACCGAGGTGACTGAAACGTTGCGCAGGTTCCTCTCACACTGACGGTCCGCCAGGTGGAACCGGCGCTGTCGACCCTTCCATGGCGACAGGCGTGGCCGGTCAGGTGGTGGACAGGGGCGCCGTGACGGGCAAGGTACTCGCTTGGGCTCTGGCGCTGGGGCGGGTTCACGATGATGTGAGTAGGCCAGCAGCCCAACGCTTCTCGCGCTCACCAGGGTGAGCGGGGCATCGGGTGTGTCGGGGCGTCGTCCCGAGTATGTGTCGGCCGGGTCCGCTCGGGAAGCCGTCGTGAAGCCGGCTGTTCACCCCGCGTAGAGCTACATCGTCGTCGCGGATCCCTTATGTGTCGATCGCGAACTGTTGACAGTGTTGTACGCACAACATATAGTGCGTTTCACGTTTTTCGTCACACCTGTGTCGGGTCGGTCAGATGGGGGAGTCATGCCACGAAGAGTCGGATTCGCGCTCATGGCCGCCGCGATGGTGGCCGGCGGCGCAGCGCCCGCCAACGCGACAGGTAGTCAGACCGACGTGAACCTGCACTACGGCCTAATGAGTGTCAAGGCGTGGCATTGCACGTTGTACGTGACCGCGTGCGATTGGCGCTCCGAAACCATCGTGGAACCGACGGACGGCACGTCGATGATGGACGAAGTAACTAATGTCGCCATATTGTCCACTAGGGGCTTCACTCTGAAAGAGGTCCATATCGAGAAGAACCCCGAGGCTACTTTGGTCTTCCCGAGCATCGACCAGGGCAAGGTGGAGTGGACCAAGCGGGTGTCGAACAATGTCGCCAATTTCGGCCAGTTCAAGGACATCAAGACCGATATCAATGTGAATGTCCGCAGCTGTGGCTCGGGAGACGGTCCGGGTGAGCAGGGACCTGTATCGGAGAAGTGCGTCGAGGTCGGGGCCGTATAGACGCGGTTGAAAGGTCCAGTAGTCGATGTGGAAGGGGCGTCGGCGGTTCACGACAGCGCTCGCTGCTGTTCTTATCGGAGTCATACTGGTTGTCTTGGTCCTCCGACGAGATCCGAATGGTCCGGACCGCGCAGAAGAAGTCTCGGTGCTTGCGGGAATGCTGGGTAGCAACCATTTGGTAGCCACGCCCGCCAGTCTGATTCCAGTGATATCGCCGCTGAACACTTCCGTCGTCTTATACGCCTCGGCCGTCGTCGGCGATTCCTGGCGTCCTGACGCCGATCTGGTCGATCCTCAGACCGCGGGAAGAGCGCTATTGGATCAGCCGACGCGAAGTGCGTGGGATCAGACGATCGCCTGGGAGGCTCTACATAGGATGGGATTTCGTGCGCGTGCGGGGGAGGCGGAACGGTTCGTCCAGACCCGACAGGACGATATTCGAAAGCGTGCCGGCGATCCGGCGATAGATGCACGCGGTGCCGGCAGGATAGCGGCCGAGGTCATCGACCTCGCGAGACTGGCGGCGGACGTCGCGCCCGGTGCCGTCGAATCACTGCGCAAGCTCGGAAGCGAGCTATACGTGCGCATGCCCCAGGGCGACCCGATCGGCGTGGCATTGATCCGAGTCCTCGATATTGCGAACAGCTCACCCCGCGGGCGGGTCGGCCGTCCTCAGAACGTCGGCGACGCCTATTACCGTGCGCTCGGTGGTGTGGACGAGAGCGACTGGGCCGCATCTGCACTCGACTACATGGCCCGGTTCGATCGCACTGACATCGACCCGATGGACCTGCTGATGTCGGCTGTGATGATCGACGCTCAGCCGACCGCGAGGACCGATCACTCGCGTATCGCCCTTCGTCGCGCCGTGGAGGCATTCGCCCGGGGTGGCACGTCCTCTGACGGGTGGATCTACGACGCGACCGAGATCCGTGGCAGCCTCGTGGCGACCTATGTCGCTGCAGCGTCCGCGAGCATTGCCGGGATGCCCGTCCGAGACGAGACCATCGCTACCGCAGTGAGATCCGAGGAGACGCTGGCCCCCGATCGGTTCGGCCCGACCATCAAGGAACTCACCTCGTCGTATGTGTCCGGACGCCGGATCCGACCGGGTTCCGCCCCGCTAGTGGCCATTCCGCCGGGTGAGTTGATTGCGAGTCGCGACGCTGTGCTCATGGCGCTGGCGGCGGTGCAGGCAGGAAGCGAGATGCGCCTCCCGCCCGAGTCTCCGAATGCCGCGCCGCCCGGGCGCGAGTTCGCTCGGGAGAGGGTCGTGCGCTGGATGCTGAGCCGGGGTTCGCCGGGGACGGATCTCGACGCGGGGCGGATCGCCGCCCTGACCGATCTGGTGGAGAACGTGATGGCATTCGCGGACGATCGATATCTGGCATTGGGTGCCCTCGCGACGGCGGCCGATGTGGAGCAGAGCGAGCTCCTTCGGCTACTGCGCCTATTGGATCGCACCTTGGGGATCTGTGGGTATCCGCGGTGGATGGTGCGGTCCAGTTCCGCGGACGGAACGTGCGACCTCCGCGCGACCCTTACGGCCACCATCGCCCGGTCCATTGTGCATCGCGACGTATCCGTCCTCTCGCCGCGGACCGCAGCAGAGTGAAGGGGGGAAGGCAGTGACCGATCACCAACGGAATGCGAGCATCCGGCTCGATGCGGTGACCAAGGTCTACGGGCGCTATACGGCCCTTGCGGAGTCGAGTTTCGAGGTCGCGTCAGGCGAGATCGTCGCACTGTGCGGTGCGTCCGGCAGCGGGAAGTCGACGGCTATCGCCTTGGCCAGCCTGCTGGTGCCGCCTACGAGCGGTGAGGTGGATCTCCTGGGTACTGGTTGGAGTGGCAGCACAGCCGGGGAACGACGGAGACTCATCGCGCGATCGGTGGGCATGATCTTCCAAGAGGTGAATCTGGTGAACCATCTGTCGGTTGGGGGCAACTTGACACTGGTCGACGATTCGGTGGACCCGGAGACGGTGGAACTCATGCTCGACGAGCTCGGTGTGGCGTCGCAGCGGGACAAGCTGCCCGGCCGGCTTTCTCGTGGACAACGCCAACGGGTGGGTGTCGCTCGCGCCCTCGGCAAGCATCCCCGGGTCGTATTTGCGGACGAGCCGACGGCGAGCGTGGATGCGGATAGCGCCCACACCATCACGCGGATGCTGCGCAAAGTCGCTGACAGCGGGGCCGCGGTGTTGTTGGCCACCCACGACCGGCACGCGCGGGAGATAGCGGACCGCGTGATCGAATTGGGGAGCGATCGATGAGGCGGGCGGGACGACTGCTTCGGAATGTGGTGGCCAACCTCGCCGGCCTGCGTTCCCGATATATAGGCCTGGTGTTGCTGGTGGCAGTATGTGTCGCCGTCGCCCTCGCGGGTATCACCGTCGCCGATCGCTCGGAGGGCATCTACCTCAATCGCCTGGATGCCGCCGTCGCGAGTAGGACCGTGATCGTTGATGCGTCCGCTGCTCATCCGAAGCTGACCGATGCCGACGTAGCAGCTGTGAGAGGGCACAGTGCCGACGCTACGGGGAATGTCTTCCTCAGCGGCGAACTCCAGCTGGCGCGTCTCGCGTCGACCGAGACGACTGCGCTGTACTCGTTCCGCACGGAGATGCCGCCCCCTATCGTCGCCGGCGCGCTTCCACAGGATCTCGGTGGAGCGATCGTGGTGCCCGCGCGGCTGCACGGCCGGGACATGCGACCGTACCTCGGAACCCGAGTGGTGGTGTTGACGAACAGATCGCTGTCCCCGGGACACACCGAATCGGTGCGACACGTCGTGACGGTGGCTGCGCTCTACGACGAGCGGTGGCAGGTCGATTCCACCAACGCGTCGTATATCGCGGGCGCCACCGCGCGCGAGTGGCTGCGAGATGTCGCGGGCAGCGGTTCGCCGGACGGACTGCCGGACGGCTACGCTTCGATCTCCGCCGTGTTCGCCACGCAGCAGGAGGCGGACCGGACGCTGCGCGAGCTCCAGGCCGCGGGATACCGTGCCAACCTGCAGATTCAGATGAGCGCGGAGGTTCCTGAATCGCTGCAGTCGTTCGTAGCGCTTGCGGCGGTGTTCCGCACCGTGATGATCGCCGTGGGCCTATTGGTGCTGTGGCTCTTCGTCCGGCAGATGCTGCGCGCGCGTGGCTACGAGATCGGCATCCGTTGTGCCGCGGGCTGGTCGGTCCCACGGGTTGGGCTGATGATCGGCCTCGAATGCGCGGTGGCGGCACTCGTGGGTTTCGCTCTCGGCGTGCTCGGTTCCATCGCGGTCGCGTATGCGGTCGTTCGCGGATTCGTTTCGGGTTCCTTCCTCGAGGCCGGCGATTTGATCTTGCCGACCGTGCTGCCGTCGGTCCTGGGCCTGTTGCTCATCCCGCTCGTATGCGGGCTGGTCGCACTGGCGTCAACGCTCATGACGAGTTCCACCAAAGCTGTTGGCCTGCTGTTGTCACCGAAGGAGTAGAGATGATGCCTGTCGATACAGCACCGCCCGGACTTGGCCGGTGCGTGCGCGCCATGGCCGTCGTCGTCGTGGGAGTGGCGTTCTGTCTGGGCGTGCTCGCTGGATGTGGAGGTCCACCCGCAGAGCAGAAGGAGTCGGCCGGATCCAGGTTGCTGGCGACGTTGTCTGCCTACGAGCGGGATGCGCTGGCAGACAAGAAGGTGAGTCGCGCCGAGATGCAGAAGGCTCTGCAGAAGTTCACCCAGTGCGTCGAGGCCGCTGGACTGGCTGTGGTCGATTCGGGCGGTCGTCAGCTCTCGCTCGATCGTCTGCAGGTCGACTACGGGTCGGACATGAGTACATATGACGCGTCGGAGAAGAAGGTCCAGACGTGTCGGACCGATGTGGATGCGGTGGACGCAGTGTGGACGATGCAGAATGCCCCGACGGCGGACGAGCGTCGTCGTGCGGTCGACACCTTCGCCGCGTGCCTTCGCCGCGTGGGCATCGCCGTTCCGGCTGGTGCCGGACAGGATGAGGTGGAGCGGGTCTATCGCGACTCCCACGAGAAGAAGGCCGGCGGGGAATCGGGGAGTGACTCAGGAAGCGGCTGCGCCACAAACTATGTAGACACGATGGGGCCGTCCGCGATGGAGGGTTTGGCTGATGCGTTGAAGGCGTTGAAGTAGCGGATGGCGAGAGAGTCGAATCGTGTTGAGGGGCTGCCCGCGCCACGCGGTACGTGGATCGGTGGTACCGCGCTGATCGTGGTTATCGCGGTGCAGATCGCGGCCCTGTTCTGGTTCTGGCGGTCGGAACGCCCACACGCGGCAGGTGCGGCCGGCCGGGTGGAGGTGATCGAAGTCACGGTAGGGCGGCCGTCGGCGCCGTCGGACGTCAAGGGCAAGATCAATATCCAGGTGTTGCCTGGGGTCGTCACCCCATCGCCCGGATACGCGGGAACGGTGACTGCCCTGTACGTCTCGCGAGGAGCGACCGTGTCCAGCGGAGCTCGGCTGTTCGCGATCGACGGTATCGACAGATACGCCTACCACGACGCTCGGCCCTTCTATCGCGTTCTCAAAGAAGGGGATTCGGGTGACGACGTGGTCCAGTTGCGCAGGTTGTTGAACGACGCCGGAATGGGACCCGTCTCGGTACGCAGGAACACCTTCGACTACATGGTCGCCGCCGCCGTGACGAAGTGGACCAGGACGCTGGGCCTGGCGGCCGCACCGGTGACCACCGGAATACTGGGCCCGACAGCGACACCGATCCAGAACAACGGTTCGCCGTCGACAACGCAGACGGCTGCCGCCACGACCACCGGCGCTACGACAACGACCGCGGCGCCGACGGAAGCGGGCGCCGTCAAGTCGGTGGGACCTGTTTTCGATCCCCAGTGGACGGTGTGGCTGCCGTGGCCCTCGGTCTCGATCGCGCGCTCGAATGTGCGTGTCGGGATAGGTCTACCGGCAGTGGGCACACCCATGTTCGTCTCGGCCCGTTCGCTCGGACGGGTGACGCTGGATGCGGACGGCTCGGCGTCGAAGCCGGACGTGCCGGTCCGACGCACCTTCGAGCTGAACGGCATGAGCGTGCCCATCACAGGCGATCGAGTGCAGGTCGACGCGAGCAACGCCGACGCACTTATCGACGCGGCACTAGCGGTGGAGCCCGACCCCAAGAGGCCCGTGGCAGTCGACGGCACGATCAAGTCGCACGTGAGCGCCACCAGCGTCTCGGTACCCGTGACGGCGGTCTACGACAGCCCGCGCGCGGATCAATGCGTCGCGGTGAAGAGCGGGCAGCGATATCTCGGTCGATCGGTCACCGTCGTCGCGAGTAACGCCGCGTCGGGGCAGGCGACGGTCGACGGTCTGAGCCCGGGGACAATCGTGGTGGCCAATCCATCGGACAGCGGCAATGAGCCGGCCTGCTGAGCCGTCGGAGGGCGCGCCGCCGGTGATCGCGCTGGACGCGGTCGGCAAGGTCGCGGGCAGGACGACGATCCTGTCGGACGTGTCCCTGCAGGTGCACCAGGGCGAGGCGTTGGCGCTGATGGGGCCATCGGGGAGCGGAAAGTCCACTCTGATGGCGATTCTCGGGATGTTCACCGCGTGGTCGTCGGGCTCGGTACGGATCGGCGGCGTCGAGGTGGCGAAGGCGTCGCGGCATCGCAATCGCGCACGGAGGCAGCTCGGCTTCGGATGGGTGGGACAGACGCCGTCGTTCCTGCCCGGCCGGTCGGTTCTCGACAATGTCGCGGTGCCACTGCGGGTCGACGGCGCTCGGAGGGCACCCGGTGCCCCACTATCGGAATGCCGCGACGTCCTGGTCGGTCTCGGGTTGGGGCGTTCTCTTCGATCGAGCGCTTCTGTCCTGTCGGGAGGCGAGCAGCAGCGGCTGTCCATCGCCCGCGCGCTGATTGCGTCCAGACGGGTACTGCTGGCGGACGAGCCGACTGCGTCACTCGACTCGGCCAGCACGGAGCAGGTGATCGATGCTCTGGTGTCGGCGCGCGGCATCCGGACGCTTGTGGTCGCGACTCATGACCCACGCGTCGCCGCCCGGTGCACCCGGACAGTTTGGCTCGAGGACGGCCGGATCGACCGCTCGGGAGGGGTGCCGTGACGTTCCGATCTGTGGTGGTCGAGGCGCTGAGTAATCTGCGGGCGACGCCGATTCGCGCCCTTCTGTTGCTCGTCACGATCGTGGCCTGCCTGTCGGCCCCGGGCTACGTGGCCGCCCGATTCAGTTCCAACGCCTGGCGGAACGAGGAGTCCGCAGTTCGGCACGGCGCCTACATCTACATTGTGGAGTCACGCGATGCGGCGCCCGGGGGCGGTCGGCTCGGCATCCTCGGGGCCGAGTGCGAACAGCTCGCGCAGTTGGCGGCGTTCACGCACGCGGGCACGATCGCTGCGCTGGAGAACGCGCGCATAGGAGCGCATCCCGACGGTGGGATCGAAGCCCTCGCCGCTACGCCGGGCATATTCGAGATGCTGTCCACGGGTGCGACCGAGGGGTACTCGGCAGTGGGCACCGTCGCGTCGCGGGAGCTGGGGCTTCGCCGTGGAGACACGATGACGGTCGACGGTTACCGGAGTCGGGTCGCCATGCTGCCGGATATCGCCGGTCGCACAGACTATTTCGCCCGTACCGTGCTCGTCCCGGCGCTGCCGCAGACGATTCGCGGAAAGTGCATCCTAGAAGCCGGGCAGAAGGACGTCGACTATGTGGACGAGGTGGTGCAGGCGCTCGCCGGCCCTCGTGACTGGCAGGTCAGCAAATTCTCGGACTATTCGGGTTACCGAGCCGCCGACGTCCTCGCGACCAGGTCGGGCCTCCCTCTCGCCGGCTTGTGTTGTGCGGCGTTCTGCGTTGTGCTCACGCTCTTCCTCGCGCTTCGGAAGGGCACTGTTACAGCGTATTTCGTCTCCGGCGCTTCACGGGTCGGCGTCTCCAGCATCTTTCTCTGCGAGTTGTACGTGCTGTGTGCCATCGCCGTGCCCAGCGCGTTGACCGCGACCATGGTCGGCGCGCGCATGGACATGCGTGACGCACGGGTCGGGGTCGTGGACCTGGCGCTGGTGGCGGGTGGCCTGCTCGCCCTGTCGTTGATCGTGACTCATGTGCTCATCGGGAGTCCATCCAAGGTATTCGAGATGGGGAGAAGGGCGGAATGATATGACAAGAAAGGGAATCGACTTTCGAAGCGGTTGTCTCGCACTTGTGGCAGGCAGCTGCCTGCTCAGTGCCTGCCAGGCGTTCGACGTCGGAAAAGTCGTAGAGGAGACGGGTCGCGTAGCCACGTGGATCCCCGAGGTACAGGGCGATAGCGGGGCCGCACCGATGCGGGAGCCCGGCGAGACCGTGGTGCGCACCGAGACGGCGACGGTCCGAGGTACGTCCACCACCGACGTGGTGACCGTTGCGCCCCCGGCGCGTGGTGCGCCGCCGCGAAGCGACACGGAATCAGTCTTGCCGCCATGGGCGACTCGGAGCGCACGTAGTCCAGCGACCACCACGACTACGCCACTCCAGGTGACTACGTCACAGCAGCCGCCGACCACTACGCCTGCCAGCACGACGGCGACGAGGACGCAGCCGACCTCGTCGCCACCGTCGGCGCCCGAGGGGGGCCGACCGACCATCGCAGGACAGGCCCGATAGGGCGATACGACCGCCGCGCACCGCGCGTGGCGAGTGAGCGGAAAGGGACGAGGAACACTTCGATGAAGAGAGCAATGCCTATGACGGGCCGTGGCAGGAGGCTCTGGGTGATCATGGTCGCTGGGGCGGCGGTGATTGTTGGGTGGGCTCCCACCGCGCAGGCCGACACCTGGCAGAAGGTGCCCGACAACACCCGGAGGTATGTGACACCCGAGAAGGTCACGGTCACCCTGAAGACGACGCGCCAGGTGGTCAACAGGATCGTCTCCGTCGCGCCGAACCAGTTGTCGCACATGGGGTACTTCAGTGGAATCTCGACGGTGACGGTCGCAGTCCCCAAGGGTGCGTATGGGCCGCCCGACGGGATCCTTCAGGCAGGTCTGCTCGTCGGCTGCCAGGCCGATCTGTCGAGCGGACTGGACGTCACGTTGAACCCGAGTGTGGACGGTGGTGTCGCCGGCAATCTGGGAGCCGGGTTGTCGGTCACGCCATCGATCGAGGGCAGCGGCGGGGTCAGCGGCCAGACTCCGTCGGCGAATGCGAGGGGCGGCGTCACGGGCACCGGGAGAGTGGACGGATCCGTCTCACCCGACGTGAACGCCGGGATCACGTCCTCGTTCAAGTTCGTCCTCAAGGCAGGGCAGGTGACCAAGCTTGTCTTCAGTCAGCGACTCCTCAATGCCGAGAGGTCGGCGAGCGCGGTGATCCAGTACGACTCGGTCGAGGTGGTCGTGGACCAGTGCGGTGGAGCGGTGAAGGCACGGTCGTTCGCGACGTTCGTGGGGTCGACGGACTCCGCGAACATCGCGCTCAACACCCGCGGCGGCCCAGTGAACCTGTTCTCCGGCGTCTGAATACCGAGGAGGAGCAATATGATGTCGATTCTACTGATCGCAACCACTTTGTTGTTCATCGCTGCAATCGGGGTGTTCGTCGCCGCGCTCGTCTCCGTGTTGGCAGCTCGCTTCGCCGAGCCGGTGGAGAAGTTGGTCTGGGTGATCGTGGTGCTCGTGCTTCCCGTCCTCGGCCCCGTGCTCTGGTTCGCATGGGGCCGCGGTGCCCGGACGGTCCGGGACTCCGAGCAGGTGTGATGCATCGTCCCCATCGGTCGGACACGGAGGTCGCTGCGCAGTCTCCTCACACGCTGAGGTCCGGCCAGCGGGGCGCCGTCAGACCTCGAGGGTGTCCACGTCGTACCGGTGGATTGCGGCGTCACGGGTGACCAGGGTCAATCGTTCGACCTTCGCCTGCCCGATCAAGATCCGGTCGAACGGGTCGCGGTGGAGGTCGGGCAGGTCGGCGGCGGCGCGGCTCGGTGACCCGCCCGGGGTGCGGTACCTGTCGGTGTGAACCGGGCGCCGACGTGCCGCCGGCGGGAAGTAGGCTCCCCGGAATGACCACTCCCAGCGCCGGCCAGTCATCGTCGCCCCGCAGCGCGCGTCGCTACCGCGGGCCTGTGCGGCTGCAGGGTGACCGGTTCTATGAGAACTCGACCACCGACCAGCGACTGCTGGCGAACACGGACGACTCGGACTGGCTGCATACGGATCCGTGGCGGGTGCTGCGCATCCAGGCGGAGTTCGTGGAGGGGTTCGGAGCGTTGG
>NZ_JARFTP010000059.1 GCF_029167375.1 Tsukamurella sp. 8F | reverse complement strand
CGCCACGACCAGCCCGTCGAGCAGATCGAGCGGCTCGCGTGCCGGTCCGAGGAGTTGCAGATCGATAGCCATCTCCTCGAGCCTATAGCTTGCGCACGGCGCCGCCGTCTTTTAGGTTAGGGTTACCTACGGAGCTGAAGGAGGCCGCAGTGAGCGCACCCACGATCGTCGAGCCCACACCGGCGGAGCGCATCCGGAGCGTCTGCATGGTTCCCCATGCAGCCGTCCTGGTCACCGATGAGTACGACGCGGTGACCATCGCGCTGCACCACGTGCTGGGCGAAGAGCTGATCGTCGCGGTGTCCGACGACGCGCCTCCCCTGCACGGCCTGCAGGCGATGGTGGAGATCAACGACATCTCCCCGCTGCCGCTGCGCGAGCGCACGCGCTCGCTCGTCTGGATCAGCGGCCGGATCTTCGAGACCCACGACGGCGCAGAGCTGGCCCGCCGCGTCGCTGACGAGAACCCCCTCCCCGGTCTGCTCGACGTGGGTAACGGCACCCGCCTGCTGCGCCTCCCGATCGACTCCGCGGTCCTGGCCGACGCGTCCGGCGCGGCGTCCGTCACCGGCTCGGAGCTCTCCATCGCCCAGCCGGATCCGTTCGCCGACTACGAGTTCTCCTGGCTCACGCACGTCGAGAGCGGCCATCCGGAGATGCTCGGCCAGCTGTCGCGGCGCCTGCCCGGCAAGCTGCGCGGCCACCGGATCCGCCTACTCGGCATCGACCGGTACGGCATCCGGCTGCGTGCCGAGCACCACGAACTGTCGGACGCGGACGTCCGCCTCAACTTCCCGCAGCCGGTGGACGACATGGCCGCGCTCCAGCGCGGCATCCGCATCCTCCTCGGCTGCCCGTTCCTCAACGGCCTGCGCGCGGGCTAGTCACGTTTCACGCGCGCACCCAGCGGCGGCCGTACGGGGGCGGCTGCCGCACCAAACGCCTGTGGGCGTCGTCATCGAGTATTCGTCGATGACGACGCCCACAGCCGCGTTCGCAGGCAGCCCCGGGCTCAGCGGATCAGCGACTCGATCGGTGCCTTGGCGAAATAGACGACGAACAGCGCGGCCACTATCCACAGCAACGGATGTACCTTGCGCACCTGGCCGCGTGCGACCTGCAGCACCACCCAGGTGATGAAACCGATGCCGATGCCGTTGGCGATCGAGTACGTGAACGGCATCGAGACCACTGTGAGGAACGCCGGCAGGGCGTAGTCGAACCGGGTGAAGTCGACGTCCCGCAGCTGCCCCATCATCATGGCGCCCACAACGACCAGGGCGGGCGCCGCCGCCTCGGACGGCACCACCTCGTACAGCGGCGTGAAGAACATGGCCGCCAGGAACAACAGACCAGTCACCACGTTGGCGAGGCCCGTGCGCGCCCCCTCGCCGATACCCGCGGCGGACTCCACGAAGACGGTGTTCGACGACCCCGAGCCGATGCCGCCCGCCACCGCACCGATGCCCTCGACGGTGAGCGCCTTGCCGATACCGGGCACGTTGCCGTCCTTCTCGACGAGGCCCGCCTCCTTCGCGAGGCCGGTGATGGTGCCCATGGCATCGAAGAAGTTGGAGAGCACCAGCGCGAACACCAGGACCGCGGCGGACAGCGCGCCGATCCGTGTGAACGCCCCGAACAGGTCCACCTGGCCGACGAGCGAGAGATCGGGCAACCCGCCGAGTGAGGACGGCAGCTCGGGGATGTTCAGCCCCCACCCGTCCGGGTTCTTGAACGACGGCCCGTAGCCGCCCACGGCCTGCACGATCATCGCGAGCACCGTCGTCGCGACGATGCCGATGAGCAGGCCGCCGCGGATCTTCCGCACCACGAGCACACCCATCAACAGCACGCCGACGACGAACACCAGCATGGGCCACGACGCCACCGAGTTGTCGATGCCGAGGCCCACCGGCACCGTCGTACCGGCAGCGTCCGGAATGCGCCGGACGAAGCCCGAGTCCACGAAACCGATGAAAGCGATGAAAGCGCCGATGCCGGCGGCGATGGAGGCCTTGAGCTCGTTCGGGATGGCCCTGAACACCGCGGTGCGGAAGCCCGTCGCACCGAGCACCACGATGATGATGCCGTCGATCACGATCAGCCCCATGGCCTCGGGCCACGTGACCTGCGGCGCGATGGTCACCGCGAGCAGGCTGTTGACGCCCAGGCCCGCGGCGAAGCCGAACGGGTAGTTGACTACGACGCCGAACACGATGCACATCACGCCCGCGATCAGCGCGGTGACCGCCGCGACCTGGGCGGTGGGCAGCACGTGCCCCAGCACGTCCGTGTTCTTGTTGTTGCCGGCGACGCCGCCGATGATGAGCGGATTGAGGACGACGATGTAGGCCATCGTGAAGAAGGTGACCAGGCCACCCCGGATCTCGCGCGAGACGGACGAGCCCCGTTCGGTGATCTTGAAGAAGCGGTCGACCGCTGGCGCTGCAGGCACCTATTACCCCTTATCGACGAATCGGATTCGACGAAACGAATCTTAAGCCGCCCGATCTACAGTGGCCGGATGACCGGAGACCGCGACAGACTCCAGCTGCGCGTCGAGGTCGCCGTGGTCCTCCTCGTCACGTTCGGCTGGTCGGGCCTGTACGCGCTCACGCAGCTGGTCGGATACCAACTCGGCGCAGGCGTCGGGGCGACGACGGTGGCCCTCAATCCCGTCCGATCGAAGCTGCCCGTGATCGATTTCACGCTGATGCTGCTGAACGCTCTGCAGCTGTTCGCGTGGGCGGCGCTCGCGCTGTACCTCCTGCGCCGGAGCGGCATCACGGCGGCCGCGCTCGGCCTGGGACGGCTGGACGGCCGCGGGGCCGCCCGGGCAGCGCTCTACGGGATCGGGCTGGCCGCGGCCGTCGGACTGCCCGGCCTCGGCCTGTACGCGCTCGGCCGCCTGCTCGGCGTGACCGCGAACGTGGAGGCGGCGAGCGGCGGGGTGCCGTGGTGGCGGATCGTCGCGTACCTGGTCGTCGCGGTGGCCAACGCCGCTGCCGAGGAGGTCGTCGTGGTCGGTTACCTGACGACGCGGCTGCAGCAACTCGGCCGCGGGGCCGCAGCGACAGTGCTGCTGTCGGCGCTGCTGCGCGGCAGCTACCACCTGTATCAAGGGTTCGGCGCGGGCCTGGGCAACGTGGTGATGGGACTCGTCTTCGGGGCCGCCTACCTGCGTTGGCGGAAGCTGTGGCCGCTGGTCGTCGCGCACGCTGTGATGGACGTGACGGTGTATGTCGGATACGCCGTTCTCGCCCCGCACCTGGGTGTTCTCAGCTGAATCTTCGATTTCGGGCCGTACAGTCGGGAGCCGTGAACAACGACCGTGGACGCCGAGACGGCGGGGAGTACCGGCCGCCGCAGGCGTGGTCGGAAGCCCCGCCACAGTTCCGTGCGCCCGGCCCCGGGCGCCCGCGCGGCCCGCAACCACCGCGCGGCGCACAGCCACCTCGCGCAGCTCAGCCGCCCCGCGGCGCCGGGCAACCGCGCGCCGGGCAGCCGCCCCGCGCCGAGCGCCCCCGGGCCGGTCAGCCGCCGCGCAACCCACCGCCCCGGATCCAGCCCCCGCGCGGTCAAGCGCCTCGCAACCACCCGAACAACCGGTCGCCCCGCAACCCCGCGCCGGGGCCACTGCCTCCGCGCAACCCGACGCCGCGCAACCAGCCACCGCGCGGTCCCCAACCGCGTGGTTCTCAACAGAGCCCCGGACGGGGTGCGGGTGTCGACTGGGCTCCCCCGCAGCGCCCGGAGCCGATCGACCCGCGCCGGCCCAGCGGGCAGGCACAGCGGGAGGCGGAGCGCCGGCGCCGGGCGGAGGGAATACCGCAGCGCCGGTCCGCCCGCAAGGCCGCGGACGCCGCCCGGGCCGCCGTCCCCGCAGCGATATCCCGCGCCGCCGAGCGAAGGGCCCGCAAGGACCGGACACGAGGAGGCGTGGCACCGTCACCGGCGGGGCCGCGGGTGCGGCCCTCGAAGAGCGCGCGGCCCAAGCGCACTCGCAAGCTACCGGTCGGCCGGACGCTCCTCGCGGTGGTCGTGCTACTCGCGGTGGCACTCGTCGCATCGGTGGTCTACTTCGATTCGAAGCTGCACCGCACGGACGCGCTGGCCTCCTACAGCGGGCGCCCTGGCGACACCCCGGGCACCAACTGGTTGCTGGTCGGATCCGACACCCGGCAGGGTATGACCGCGGCGCAGCAGAAGGAGTATTCGACGGGCGGCGACCTAGGTGCCGGGCGCACAGACACGATCATGCTCGTGCATATCCCGCCGTCGGGTAAGCCACTGCTGATCTCGATCCCGCGCGACATCTACGTGCCCGTCCCCGGGCAGGGCAGTTACAAGATCAACGCCGCGTACTACCTGGGCGGCCCGAAGTTGCTGCAGCGGGCCTTCGAGGAGAAGTCGGGCGTACACATCGACCACTACGCCGAGATCGGCTTCGGCGGATTCGCGTCGGTCGTCGACGCCGTCGGCGGCGTGAAGATGTGCCTCGACGCGCCGCTGCGCGACCCCAAGGCGGGCCTGAACCTCGCAAGGGGGTGCCAGACGCTGAACGGGCGGACCGCGCTGGGCTATGTGCGTTCGCGCAACTTCCCGCAGGCCGACCTCATGCGCGTACAACACCAGCGGCAGTTCCTCTCGGCGCTGATGGACAAGGTGACCTCGCCCGGAACCTTGATCAACCCGTTCGCACTGTGGGGAGTTGCGAGCGGCGGAGTCGACGCGCTGACCGTCGACCGTAAGACGCACATCTGGGACCTCGCCCGCCTCGCATGGGCACTGTCGGGTTCCCCGACGACGGTCACGACCCCCACGGACGGATCCGAGTCCACCGACGACGGTGACGCGCTCGTGTGGGGCAGCGACACCGACAAGTTCTTCGACTACATCAAGGCAGGCCAACCGGTTCCGCAAGACCTCCTCGGCACCGGCTCGGCCGGATAGGCGCAACAGTGATACCCGACACCGGATCCCGCTATCGCCGCGGACGACCGCCCAAGGTGAACCGCGAGCAGGTCGTGGCCGCCGCCGCGGAGATCCTCTCCACCCAGGGCGCGAGCGCGTTCAGCATGCGTACCCTCGCGGCCAAGCTCGACATGAGCCCGATGGGCATCTACCACTACTTCGACAGCAAGAACGACCTGCTGGGAGCGGTGCTCGAGTTCCAGTCCTGGAGTTCGCCCGCACCCGAGCTGCCCGATGAGCCACGCGCGCGGCTGGTGGCGTTGGGGACGGCGGTCGTCGATCACCTGACCCAGCACCCGTGGGTCATCGACGTCCTGGCCGGGCAGGAGAACGTCGACGCGCGAACGGCCTGGGTGTTCGACGAATTCCTGCGCACGTGCGCGGCGCTCGGCATCGACGACGCCACAGCGGACCGCGCCGCGCAGGGCGTATGGCGGATCGCGCTGGGCGAGATCGTGGTCCGGCACAACACCGCCGACCGCGATCGCCGCGGCGTGGCGCCGTGGTACGTGGCGGACCCGCTGCCGCAGCAGACCGCCGGCCTCGACCTTCTGCGGGAACGGATCGCGGGGATCGCGCAGGCCGCCCAGCAATACGACGTACGCAACACCTTCACTGCGTACCTCGGCGCGGTGCTGCCCCCGGCTTAGATGGAGACCTGGCGCCCGCGCAGACCGTCGCGCGAGCGGCGCTGCTCGCCCGTCAGCTCGGACGTGTCGGCGAGCGCCTCGGTGATCCGCGCGGCGAGCGCACGCGCGGCGGGCACCCACTCGTCCGGGTGTGACTCCGGGTCGACGTCGAAGACGGGCACGAGTAGCCCGTCCGCGCGGAAGCTGCCCGCGAACCGCGAGTCCTCGCCGAGCGTCAGACCACCGGCCGCGTGGATCCGTGCGAGGGCCTTGAACAACTCGTCCTCGTCCGCCGGATGCACCCATCGCACGAACGCCTTGTCGCCGTGGTCAGCCCACCAGGGCGCGCCGAGCGCCGGATCGTCAAGTTGCAGGCGCGCGGCGGGGCGCACCAGCGAGTCGGCCTGCTCGACCAGCTGCGCGACCTCGGGCTCCGGCGCCACACCCTCGGCGAGCCACCAGGAGAAGTCGGGATGCACGGTGATATCCAGCGGCGCGTCCTGCACGACGTCGCCGAGCGAGCCGACGACCTCGTCGGAGAGCGAGTCACCCGCCTCGGCGGCAGCCGCGAACTCCACAGCGCCGGCCAACGCAGCGGCGGGATCCTCCGGGCGACCGCGGGTCTGTAGCGCGGCGTAGCCCACGACGTCGTCGCCCTCGATGCGCGCAAGGGCCTGGGACGCTCCGGGCAGTACGGTCGCGAGCCGCACCTGTCGGTCGCCGGAGCGCAGCTGCAGCGGTGCGGTCGCGGATGCGACGAAGTGCCGGAGCGCGATCAGGTCGCACTCTGCCGCGAGGCCCGCGAACGGCCGGGCCGCCGACGGTGCACCCGCCGCGGCACGCGCGCGCTGGGCCGCGATCTTCTCGGCCCGGTTGCTGCCCGGACGCGGGGTGGCGTTGCGTTCTCTTCTGCCCATGGTCGGCCAGGCTACCCGGCGGCGAGCCAGGCCCTGGCGCGCGCCGGATGGTTGGTCGCTACCTGATCGACGCCCAGCCCGCAGCACAGGGCGAAATCGGCCTCGCCGTCCACGGTCCAACAGTAGGTGAAGCGTCCCGCCGCACGCGCCCGCGCCACGGTGTCCGGCCGCTCCCGTAGCGATGCGACCGACGGGCCTATCCCGTGTGCGCGGACCGCCGTGGCCGTGCCACCACCGAGCAGGTGCGAGGCGTCGCCGAGGAGCACCGTCGGGACCTGCGGGGCGTTGCGCCGTACCCGCCACACCGCGGCGGCGGAGAACGAGATGATCGTGACGGGCGCGCGCAGCGGGTCGTCTGGCCGCGCCAGGCCGTGCCTGTGCAGCGCGGCCAGCAGCTTCTGCTCGACGAGCGGGCCGTACCGGACGGGGTGCTTGGTCTCGACGAACAGCCCGACCCCGCGATCCGCCGTCGCCAGCTCGATCAGCTCGTCGAGGGTCACGACGGACGCGGGCACGCCCGAGTGCCGCGACCCGAAGTCCATCGCGCGCAGGTCTTCCAGGGTCAGTTCGGATACCGCGCCGATGCCGTCCGAGACCCTCTCGACGGTGCGATCGTGTAGGCACACCAGGTGGTGGTCCTTGGTGAGCCGCACGTCGCACTCGAGCGCGTCCGCGCCGCCCACGATCGCGGCGTGGAACGCAGCCATCGTGTGTTCGGGATATTCGCCACTTGCGCCGCGGTGCGCGACGATGAGCGGCGCACGCGCCGCCCGGTCCGCGTCCGCTACGTCGCCATCACCCATCGCGTGCCCTCCCGGTCGGTCGCCTCGGCGGCGTCCGGGGTCGCCAGCCGGGTCAGCAGGTGCCGGGTGCCCAACAGGAACGCCGCAGCCACGAGGTCGACGACGATCGTGAAGGTGATCCCGTCGGCCGCATGCTGCAGGTCGCCGCCCGCGAAGCGCCACGCCAGGCACCCGACAGTGAGCATAGTGAGGCCGATCCATCCGGCCCACCACCAGCGGATGAACAGTCGGCGCCGGTCCGTGTCGGGCAGATCGCCCTGCGCGCCAAGTAGTTCCAGGGCCAGCACGGGCCCGGTGACGAGCGCGACAACGGGTGCGACGCAGCCCACCACGACCTGCCAGACGGGCCGGGGGTCGACGGTGTCCCGGCGCGGCGGGGCGCGGGGGGGGGGGGGGCCCCCCCCCCCCCCCCCCCCGGCCCCCCCCCCCCCCCCCGGGGGCC
>NZ_JARFTP010000058.1 GCF_029167375.1 Tsukamurella sp. 8F | reverse complement strand
ACCTCGTCAAAGAAAAATTGAACGAGAAAAGCCACACACAAACAACCAAAAAAACACTCTCTTGATCGTCTGTGCAAAGCCAAAAAAAACATCTTTGGCACTGACAATTCATCGACACACTGTTGAGTTCTCAAAGAACACGCCCACACCAGACCAGAGCCACCGAACAACAACCCCGGCACCCGGAACGAGCAACCGCTCCAGCCTACAACACCAGCAACACGGAGTCAAACCCCCGCACCACCCCAGCAGACCCACCACCAAGAACCCGACCCGACCACAGAAACACACCTGCACCCGAACCGAACCCCCGGCGACTTCGAATAAGTTACACGGCGTCGAACATCGGGCCAAATCCGCAGGTCAAGGCCGAGAACGTTGCCAGAAGCCCTGGTCAGGACGAGGCTGCGCTGGGGTGGTCCCGCCGCTGCCCCGTCGTGATCCGCCGCACAAGCCCGGTTCAGGCGAACCGGGCTCCGGCGAAGCTCTTCTTCCCCCGACGGATCACCAGCCACTTGCCGTGCAGCAGGTCGCCGGGGTCCGGAGCCCACTCCTCGTCGGTGATCTTCACGTTGTTCGCGTACGCACCGCCCTCCTTGACAGCGCGTCGCGCGGCGCCCCGGCTCTCGGACAGTCCGGTCGCGACCAGGAGATCGACGATCGTGCGTGGTTCGCCCGGGGCGACATCGGCCACCGGCGTCTCAGCCACCGCGGCCGCCAGGGTCCCCTCGTCGAGCTCCGCGAGTTCGGCGCGGCCGAAGAGAGCCCGCGAGGCGAGCTCAACCGCGTGGGTGTGTGCCTCACCGTGCACGAGGGTGGTCATCTCGGCCGCGAGCCGGCGTTGCGCCGTCCTGCGCTGCGGCGCCTCGTCGGTCTCACGCTCGAGCTCGTCGATCTCGTCCCGGGTGAGGAAGGTGAACCACCGCAGGTAGCGGATCACGTCCGCATCCGCGGTGTTCACGAAGTACTGGTACCAGGAGTACGGGCTGGTCATCTCGGGGTCGAGCCATAGCGACCCCCCGCCGGTCGACTTGCCGAACTTCTTGCCGTCCGAGGACGTGACCAGCGGCGTCGTCAGAGCGTGCGTAGTGCGACCGTCGATCTTCCGGTTGAGGTCGACGCCCGAGATGATGTTGCCCCACTGGTCCGAGCCGCCGCACTCGAGTGTGCACCCGTACCTGCGCGCTAGCTCCACGAAGTCGTAGGCCTGCAGCAGCATGTAGCTGAACTCGGTGTAGCTGATGCCGTCGCCGTCCAGCCGCCGCTTGATCGTGTCGCGTGCGAGCATCACGTTGAGGGAGAAGTGCTTGCCCACATCCCTCAGGAACGTCGGGACGTTGGTCTGCCCGTGCCAGTCCAGGTTGTTCACGACGACAGCCGAGTTCGGCGCGTCCCCGAAGTCGACGAAACGGCGCAGTTGCGCCTCGATCCGCTCCGCCCACTCGGCGACCGTGTCGGTCGAGTTCATGACTCGCTCGCCCTCGTCGCGTGGGTCGCCGATCTGCCCGGTCGCGCCGCCGCCGAGGACGACCGGCCTGTGCCCGAACTGCTGGAACCGCTTCAGCGTGAGCAACTGAACCAGGTGGCCGGCGTGCAGGGACGGAGCCGTGGGATCGAATCCGATGTAGAGCGTCCTCATACCGTCGGCCAGGTGCTCACGCAGGGCGTCGAGGTCGGTGGACTGCGCGATCAGGTCGCGCCAGGTCAGTTCGTCGAGGATGTCCGCACTCACGCGGTCTATTGTCGCCCGCGGGTTCAGAGTCCCATCTCCCGGGTGACCGGCGGACGCCGGTCCGCCCACGGCGCGGCGCGCTCGAGCGTCGCGGCCAGCCGCAGGAGCGTGTCCTCCGCGCCCATCCGACCGATGAACTGCACGCCGACGGGGCGGCCGTCGGCCGTGGTCCCTATCGGCAGGGTGATGGCGGGCTGGCCGGACAGATTCACGGGCGCCGTGAACACGGCGCCTCGGGTCATCCGGTCGTTGTAGGTCTCCAGATCCTGGTTCTGCATATCGAGGAAGCCCGTCTCCGGCGCCGACTCGGGCAGGACCGGCGCGAGGACGACGTCGAACTCCCGCTGCTGGCGCACGTAGTCGCGCGCGAGGCCGCGCATCAGCTCCACGTCGACGTAGTGCTCCGGTCCGGTGATAGAGCGCCCGAGCCGGATCATCTCCCAGGTGACGGGCTCGACATCCTCCGGGGTGACCTCGTGCCCCACCGCGCCCGCGGCGAAAGCGTGCGTGGCCGCGGCGGACACCGCTCCGATCCGGCAGAACACATGGCCCAGGAGTTCGATCGAGAAGCGCACGTCCACTCCGTCCACGTCGTGCCCCAGGTCCCGGCACAGGCCCGCGGCCTGTCCGACGGCGGCAGCGACGTCCTCATCGGGCGGCGCACCGTCGGGGCCGGACGTGATGACGCCGATCCGCAATCGGCCGGGCTCCTGCGCGTAGACCTCGCCGTAGGGCACATCGGGTGAAGGGAGCGCGTACGGCTCGCCCGGCTCCGCGCCCGCCACGATGTCGAGGTAGGCCGCGGTGTCCCGCACCGACCGGGAGACACAGAGGAAGCAGGCCGAGCCGTACCAGAAGTCGGTGAGCGTCGGCCCGAACGTGACCCGCCCACGCGACGGTTTGAGGCCGACGACACCGTTGATGGATGCAGGGATCCGGATGGATCCGCCGCCGTCGCTGGCGTCGGCGATCGGCACCATCCGGCTCGCAACCGCGACCGAGGAACCGCCCGACGAACCGCCGGGGATGCGGGACGGGTCCCACGGGTTGACGGTCGGGCCGTGGAACGCGGGTTCGGTGGTGCCGGCCCAGCCACCCTCCGGGACGTTCGATTTACCCAGAGGGATGAGCCCGCCGTCGCGCAGCCGCTCGGCGAGTGTCCAGCTTCCCGATGCGACGTAGTCCTTGAAGTAACGGGAGCCGTTGGTGACCGGGAAGCCCTCCCACTCGACCGCCAGATCCTTGAGGACGAACGGGACTCCCGACAGCGGGCTCGTCGGCGTGACGCCGGCAGCCGCCGCCCGCGCCCGCTCGGCGTCGACGAAATTGAGTGCGTTGAGACGGGGATTCAGTAATTCCACGCGTCTCAGCGCCTCATCGACCAACTCGGCCGGCGTGATCTCCCGCTCCGCTATCAGCCTGCCCAGCCCCACCGCGTCGTACCCCTCGAACACCTCCGCAATCGTCATGGCTTCGTGTCTACCCACCGAGCACCGGCCGGTGGGGCGGTTCGACCGGATCGACAGGCCACGTGTTTCCGCGGGGAGGGCCGGACACCTCCGATGCACCCGCGAGCCATAGACGCCAAGGCTTCTCGACAGCGCGGCTGATGCCGATCCGCGGACCGGACGCGACGGTACCGCGCCTCGCCGCAATCTCCAGGCGGATCGGCGAATCGGGATCGAAGAGATCGATTCCCTTGTCCGACAATGCTATCCCCATGGCTTCACCGAGCCGTCCCGGCCCCGACGCAAGCAACCTGGAGGCCTGCCCCTCGGGACGCCGGGTGCGCACGACCTCCTCGCCCTCCTCGATACGGGCGGCACGCATGAGCACTCCCGCCCCGACGCCATCGGGTCCGGCCGTCACGTTGACACACACGTGCATCCCGTAAGACAGATACACGTAGAGGTGGCCGGGTGGACCGAACATCACCCCGTTGCGGGGCGTCACCCCCGGGAAGGTGTGTGCAGCGGGATCGGGCCATGGCCCATCGGGTGGCGAGCCGTAGGCCTCCACCTCGACGATGCGCGCTCGCACCGGACCGGCGGGCGGGTCCACGACCAGAGTGGAGCCGAGCACCCAGCGCGCCGCGCGCAGCGGGTGATCAGCCAGCCGCGCGCGCAAGGATGCGCTGATGCTCGTCCTCGTCGACGTCACGGGCCTCGGCGATCAGCAGGACCGGCAACCCGTCCACGATCGGGTACGCCCGCCGCAGGCGCGGGTTGTAGAAGAGCTCGTCCGCCACGTAGAGCAGCGGCCCTTTGTCCTGCGGGCACGCAAGGATCTTCAGCAGCGTCGCATCGATGGCCATAGGCGCAGGGTACCGGCTCGGCGTCGCACCGCCCTCCCGGGCCGCGGTGTTGACATCGCCCGCGCGGCGGGCGACGATGAGGTCAGTATTTCAACGCTCGATGAGTTGCTGCGGAGGCACCCATGGACACCGCGATCGCGTTCGACGGCCTGACCGTGTCCCGTGGCGGTGCGGTGGTGCTCGACGCGATCACCGCCCGCGTGCCGCGCGGCTCCATCACCGGTCTACTCGGGCCGTCGGGCTGCGGCAAGACCACCCTCATGCGCGTAGCGGTCGGCGCTCAACGGATCACGTCCGGGACGACGACGGTGCTCGGCCGTCCCGCCGGTGCGCGCCCACTGCGCTCGGAGGTCGGCTACGTCACGCAGTCCCCCGCCGTGTACAGCGATCTCACGGTCGACCAGAACGTCCAGTACTTCGCCGCGATGTACCCGGCGCGACGGGCCACAGCCGCCGCCGACGTCGGTGACGCGATCGCCGCCGTCGGCCTCGACCGACTGCGCAGCAGGCCGGTCGACAGACTGTCGGGCGGCCAGCGTTCGCGGGTCTCGATCGCCTGTGCGCTCGTCGCACGACCGCGGCTTCTCGTGCTCGACGAGCCCACTGTCGGACTCGACCCCGTGCTGCGAGCCGAACTCTGGGAGCGCTTCACGTCGCTCGCCGACTCGGGAACGACGCTGCTCGTCTCCAGCCACGTCATGGACGAGGCCGCGCACTGCGCGCGGCTGATCCTGCTGCGCGAGGGACGGCTCGTCGGGGATCTGACTCCCGCGGAGCTCCTCGGGCGCACCGGCGCCGGGAACCTCGACGACGCATTCCTCGCACTCATCCGTTCCCAGGAGGCGCACTCATGAACCCGACGATAGTGTCCGCCACCGTCGTTCGCGTGCTGCGGCAACTGCGAGCGGACCCGCGCACCATCGCACTGGTGCTCGCGGTTCCCAGCGTGTTACTCGCGCTGCTGTACTTCCTCTACCCCCGAATCGCCTTCGACCGGCTGGCTCTGGTGATGCTGGGCGTGCTGCCGTTCGCCCTGATGTTCATCGTGACGTCGATCGCGATGCAACGCGAGCGGGTGTCCGGAACGCTCGAGCGGCTGCTCACGACGCCGCTCGCCAAGGCCGATCTGCTGCTCGGGTATGCGGGGGCGTTCTCGGTCGCCGCAGCGGCTCAAGCGGTGATCGCGACGGCTGTGACGGTCTATCTGCTGGGGATGACCACGACGGGTCCCGTTGTGCTGGTGGTCGTCATCGCGGTGGTGGACGCGTGGCTGGGTGTCGCCCTCGGCCTGCTGTTCTCGGCGTTCGCGCGGACGGAATTCCAAGCAGTGCAGTTCATCCCGGTGGTCGTGGTGCCGCAGATCTTCCTGTGCGGTCTGCTGGTCCCGCGCGCGCAGATGCCGGACTGGCTGCAGTGGATCGGACGGGTCCTGCCGCTGACCTATGCCGTCGATGCGCTGCAGGAGGTGGGCCTGCACCCGTCGGCGACGATGTCGATGTGGATCGACATCTGCATCGTCCTGGCGTTCGCACTCGGCGGGCTCGGGCTCGCCGCGGCGACGCTGCGCAGGACCACGGCCTGAGCGGCTCCGCGGCCACATCCCGACGGCCGGCGCGGGCGGCGCCGAATCCGCGGATGCCCGACCGGAGACGCCGAGCGACGGACCGACGTCAGTCGGCGATGCGGTAGCGGGTGGTGCGTGCGCTGTTGGAGGCGACGGCGACGGACGATGCGTTGTGGGCGATCGCGGCCATCACCGGCGAGAGCCCACCGACCGCGCCGAGCGCCACGCCCAGGGCGTTCACCGCGATGGACATACCGTAGTTCTGCCGGATCACAGCGACGGTGTGCCGTGACAGGTCACGGAGGTCGACGAGGCGGGAGAGATCGTCGCCGGCCAATGCGACATCCGCCGTCTCGACTGCCACATCGGTGCCGCCCATACCCATGGCGATCCCGATATCGGCCTGCGCGAGCGCGGGCGCGTCGTTGGTTCCGTCGCCGATCACGGCGACGACGTGGCCCTGCTCGCGCAGCGTCCGGACCGTCTCCTCTTTGGTCTCCGGCAGGGTCTGCGCGTGCCACTCGGTTATGCCCAGCTCTGCTGCGACGGCCTCGGCCGCGGCCGGATTATCACCGGTGAGCATCACGATCCGTCGCACACCATCGGCACGCAGAGCTTGGAGTACGGCGCGGGCCTCGGGGCGCACGCTGTCGCGCAGCCCGACCAGGCCGACCAGCTCCCCGTCGACGGCGAGCAGTAGCGGCGTCTCGGCGACCCGGTGCAGCCGGTCCACCCAGTTCAGCGCCTGCTCGGCGATCACGACGCCCTCGCGCTGCAACAACTCAGGATTGCCCAGCAACAGGATCCGTCCGTCCGCTTGGGTGCGCATGCCGAGCCCCAGAAGCACCTCGCACTCCTCGTGTGCCGGGATCTCGATGTGCCGCTCGTGGGTGGAGCGGATGATGGCCTGCGCCAACGGGTGCCGCGAGTGGATCTCGGAGCTCGCGACATAGGCGAGCACCTGTTCGGCGGTCCAGTCGGAATCGAAGGAGACGATGTTGGTGACCAGCGGACGCCCCACGGTGAGCGTGCCGGTCTTGTCGAACACCATCGCGTCCACGCGCCCGGCGGCCTCGAGATGCGAGCCGCCCTTGATCAGCATGCCGCGGCGGGCGCCGTTGCCGATCGCGGCGCTGATCGCCGTCGGTGTCGCGAGTCCGACGGCGCACGGGCACGCGACCAGCAGCATCGTCATCGCACGGCGGACATCGCGGGTCAGGACGAAGGTCGCCGCGGCGACGACGAACGACGCCGGAACGAAGCGCGCCGAGAATCTCTCTCCCACGGTCTGGATCGGCGCCTGATCGGCCTGAGCCCGTTCGACACGGCTGAGGATTCGACCGATGGCGGTGTCCGCGCCGACCGCCTGCGCGCGCACCACGATCCGGCCCCGCAGCAGCACGCTGCCCGCGTGCACGGACTGCCCTTCGACGGTCGCGATCGGAAGAGTCTCCCCCGTGATCGCGGACTGGTCCAGCACTCCGTCGCCGGACACCAGGACCCCGTCGACCGGGATCGCCACATGCTCGTGCACGACGACCAGGTCGCCCACCGCAAGCTCGTCGATAGGTACGAGACGCTCGATGTCGTCGTCGCCCGCGACCCAGACCTCGGTCGCGCTGCCCGCCAACAGGTCCCGGATCGCTCGGCGCGTGCGGCGCAGCGTCAGATCCTGCAGATACTCGCCGATGTTCAGAAGCCACAGGACCGTCAGGGCGACGACGTTCTCGCGCAGCACCAGGCTCGCTACGGTCGCCGCGGACACGAGCATGTCGGTCCCGCCGAACCTACGGTCGCCGAGCGAACGGACCGCGCCGCGCAGAAACGGGTAGCCCGTGAAGATCGTGACGCCGGCGGCCGCGGTACGGCTGGTCGGGCCCAGCAGCGGAGGGCGGCGCGCCACGTAGCGGCGCAGGCCGAGCAGAACAAGCGCGGCGCCACCTACTGCCATGCGCGCCACGTCGCCGCCCGAGACGTCCGCGGAGCGCGGGGCGTGCGGTGCGACGGCCGCCCGCGGCTCCGCGATCGCCGAGCGCGCCGCCGCGAGCACCTCGTCGCGGAGGCAGGAGTCACCGATCCAGACCACGATCGATCCGGTACGGGGGTATGCATACGCGGCCTTGACGCCCGACACCTGGTCCAGTGCCCGCTCGGCGGCGACGGCCCGGGCGGGCGATCCGACGAGCCACGGCGCGGTGTACCGCACGCGACCCGCAGCGTCCGAGCGGATGACGATCGGGACATCGTCCTCGACAACTGATGCCGATGCGCTGCTCATCGGCGCCTCAGTGGCTGTGGTCGTGCGCCTCGCCGGGCGCCGATGGTGGCGGCGCCTGCTCGCCGATCTGCTCGCGGGCCTCGGCGACGACATCGGCGACGGCGAGACGGGCGGACTCGGCCGCGGTCTCGGCCGCGCGGGCGCCCCCG
>NZ_JARFTP010000057.1 GCF_029167375.1 Tsukamurella sp. 8F | reverse complement strand
GGTTCCACGGGCCGCGGCCTCCCTCCGGCCGGAGGGAGGCCGCCGGTTCACCGAGCGCGGTTCGCAGCCTGGATGAACTCGATCTGCTCCGGGCTCGGACCGCCGTGGTCGCGCCGGATCTCCGCGGCGTTCTCCCGCTGCATCCGGTACAGGCCCTCCCGCACCTCGTCGTCGCCACCGTGGAAACGCTGTAGTAATGCCATCCACCGCTCGGCGAGGCCCGCCGCCTCGGCGGACGCCGGGTCGACACCGCCGTCGATCGCCCGCTGTACCTGCGGGATCAATTCGCCCCACGCCCGCGTGGTCTCCGACGCCTGCTGCGGGTCGACGCGCCGCTCGATGCCCGCGAGTTGCTCGTTCGTGAAGTACTTCCGCGCTACCTCGTCCACTGCATTCACCTTCCTGATGAGATCCAGGAGGTCCGACGAGTCGACGGGTGAACGCTCCAGCGACGCCAGCACCCCCGAGACCCGCGACCGCAGCGCGGACAATACCGCGACCTGTTCGTCGAGATACTCCAGTTGCCGGCCGAGCACCTCGCCGAGGGGCACCGCGCCGTCGAGCACGGACGCCGCCGCAGCGAGCGGGACGCCCATCTGCCGCAGTGCGGACACCACGTACAGTCGACGCAGGTCCGCGTCCGCGTACAGCCGGTGTCCCGTGGTGGACCTCGCCGCGGGCGTGACCAACCCGATCTCGTCGTAGTGGTGCAGCGTACGGACGGTCAGTCCCGTCGCGTCCGCAACCTCGCCGATCCGGTACACGTCTCCACCTCTCGCCGTCCTCCGCCGCCGCAGGTGCGACGGCCCAGCCGACGCTAGGACCTCCCGCTACGTCAGGTGCAAGCGTCAGAGCGCGATGAGCACGACGATCAGCACGAGCACCGCCACAGCGGCGACGCCGGCGACGATCCACGCCGCGAGCGGCATCCCGCCCGACGACGGACCGGGGGGCTTCGTCCCCTGTGGCTGTTGCGCGGGGGGACCGGCCATCGGGCCTACGAAGGGCGCACCCGGGGCCTGTCGACCCGGTCGGGGTACCGCTCCCGAGGGACGGCCCGGCACCGGCGCCTGCGGCCGGTACGGAGCGGATGCGGGCGCGTACGGCTGCCGACCTGGATACTGCGGCGCCGACGGGTGCTGAGGCGGCAGCCCCTGCTGCGGAGGCAGACCCGGCCTCGACGAGAGGCCCTGCTGGGGCGGCAGGCTCTGACCGGGCGGTACGGGATAGCCAGGCCCCGACGGGTAACGCGGCCCGGACGGATGCGAGCCGGGCGGGAACGGTCGGCCCGATCCGCGGGGCGTTGCGACGGCCTGCCGCAACGCGGCGGCGAACTCGCGACAGGACCCGAACCGCTCGGCCGGGGTCTTGGCGAGTCCACGAGCGACGACGGAGTCCACCGCAGGCGAGATGCCCTGCCGGATCGCCGAGAGCCTGGGTGGCGGAGCGTTGAAGTGCGCGTCGATGACCGCGTCGGTGGTCCCGCCCGCGTACGGCACCTTTCCGGCGACGAGGTGGAAGAACGTCGCGGCCAGGGAGTACTGGTCCGAACGCGGATCCAGCGGCTCGCCGCACAACTGCTCCGGCGATGCGTAGGCGAGTGTGGCAAGCACCGTGCCGACGACGGTCAGCTGGGACGAGTCGTCGCCGCCCTTCGCGACACCGAAGTCGGTGAGCAGCACGCGACCGGGCTCGCCATCGTCGTCCGCGCCGGATACCAGGATGTTGGCCGGCTTGATATCCCTGTGCAGCAGCCCCGCTTTGTGCGCGTAGTCGAGGCCGCGCGCGATCTGCGAGACGATGTGGACCGCGGTGTCGACGGGCAGGCCGGTGGGCGACTTCTTCAGCAGCACCGAGCAGTCGTCTCCCTCGACGTACTGCATCGCGATCCACAGCCGGTCGTCCGCGCGGCCGCGGTTGTAGATGGTGACGATGTTGTCGTGATCGAGCCGTGCCGCGAGCTCCGCCTCCCGCAGGAAGCGCTTGCGGAAGGCGTCGTCTGCCTCGTACCCGGCACCGAGCACCTTGAGCGCGTCGTGGCGCGGCAGCTCCGGGTGCTGGGCCAGATAGACCGAGCCCATCCCGCCCGAGCCGAGCCGCCGCTCGATCCGGTAGCCGCCGATCACCGTGCCGGGTGCCAGTTCGTCCTTCATCCCGCTGTCGATCCACCCCTCTTCGCGTATGTCCGGTCCAGACTATCGTCTGCGCCCGGCCGCGCCTCGGCGCCCGCTGGGCCGCGGGCACCGGACGGGGCCGGCTACGTGGCCGGGCCGGTCAGCTCCTCGTCGCCCACCAGCGCACCCTCGAACTGCGCGCGATACAGCCGCGCGTACGCTCCGCCCGCGTCGAGGAGCTGCTGATGCGAGCCCTGCTCGACGATCCGCCCGGCCTCCATGACGACGATGACGTCGGCGTCCCGGATGGTCGACAGGCGGTGGGCGATCACGAAGCTGGTCCGGTCGGCGCGCAAGGCGTGCATCGCCTTCTGCAGCAGCACCTCGGTGCGGGTGTCCACAGAACTGGTGGCCTCGTCGAGGATGAGGATCGCCGGATCGGCGAGGAACGCACGGGCGATGGTGATCAACTGCCGCTCCCCTGCAGAGATGTTGCCGGCGTCGTCACCTATCACCGTGTCGTAGCCGTCCGGCAACGAGTGCGTGAAGCGGTCGACGAACGTCGCCTCCGCCGCCCGGCGCAGGTCCGCATCGGTCGCGTTCAGGTTGCCGTAGCGGATGTTGTCGGCGATCGTCCCCTCGAACAGCCAGGCGTCCTGCAGCACCATGCCGATGCGGGACCGCAGCGCAGGCCGCGGTACCGATGCGATATCGATACCGTCGAGCGTGATCCGCCCGCTGTCGACCTCGTAGAACCGCTCCACGAGGTTGACCAGCGTGGTCTTCCCCGCGCCGGTGTGTCCGACGATGGCGACCGTCATACCCGGCTCTGCGATGAGATCGAGGCCGTCGATGAGCGGCTCGTACACGTCCGCGGTCTTCTCCGGCTTGTAGCCGAACCGCACACCGTCGAATTCCACCCGGCCGCGTGTGGGTCGCGGCAGCTCGCCGTGCTCCTCCGGCACCTGCTCGTCGGCGTCGAGGACCGCGAAGACCCGCTCGGCCGAAGCCACGCCGGACTGCAGCAGGTTCGCCATCGACGCGAGCTGCGTGAGTGGCTGCGTGAACTGGCGCGAGTACTGGATGAACGCGACGACGTCGCCGAGGCTCATGGAGCCCGAGGCGACCCGCAGACCGCCCACGACGCACACGCCCACGTACTGGAGGTTCGAGACGAACATCATGATGGGCATGACCAGTCCCGATACGAACTGCGCCTTGTACGCCGCCGCAGTGAGCTCCTCGTTCTCGTCTGCGAAGCGTTCGGCCGCCTGGGCACGGCGGCCGAACACGGTGACCAGCTCGTGGCCCGAGAAGACCTCCTCGACCTGGCCGTTGAGCTTGCCGGTATGACTCCACTGCTCGACGAAGCGGCGCTGTGAGCGCTTCATCACCTGCCCGGTGAGCACGACGACCAGCGGGATCACGACGACCACGACAGCCGTCAGCAGCGGCGACACCCACAGCATCATGACCAGCACGCCGACGAGCGTCAGCACCGATACCAGCAACTGGCTGAGCGCCTGCGTCAGAGACTGGCCGAGATTGTCGATGTCGTTCGTCACGCGCGAGAGGAGCTCGCCGCGCGGCTGCTTGTCGAAGTACGAAAGGGGCAGCCGGTGCAGCTTCTCCTCCACCTGTCGGCGCAACTCGAACATCGCCCGCTGCACGGCGCCGTTGAGCAGATAGCCCTGCGCGTACTGGCACAGCGACGAGAGGATGTAGATCGCGACGGCCCACATCAGGATGTCGCCCACACGTCCGAAGTCGATGCCCGCGCCGTGATGCGCCTGCCTGAGCAGACCTCCGTAGATCTGATCGATCGCGGCACCGATGATCTTCGGGCCGGACACCGCCGCCGCGACCGCAGCGACCGATAGCACCAGGGCGCCCACCATCGCCCCGCGCTGCGCGCGTAGCAGCCGCACCAGGCGCCGCAGCGAGGGCCAGAAGTCGAGCGCTTTCTCCCCCGGGCCCAGTTGCATACCGCCGGGTCCGCGTCCCACCGGGCGCGTCATGCCGCACTCGCTTCAGTGGCCTGGCTGCCCGCGATCTCCTGGTACGTGGTGCAGGACTCGAGTAGTTCCGCGTGTGTCCCATGCCCGACGACGCGGCCGTCCTCGAGCACGAGTATCTGGTCGGCGGATGCGATGGTCGAGATCCGCTGCGCCACGATCACGACGGTGGCGTTCCTGGTGCGTGGGGCGAGGGCCGCTCGGAGCCGGGCATCGGTGGTGAGGTCGAGGGCCGAGAAGCTGTCGTCGAAGAGGTAGATCGACGGTCTGTTGACGAGGGCGCGCGCGATACACAGGCGCTGGCGCTGGCCGCCGGAGACGTTGGTGCCGCCCTGTGCGATCTCCGCGTCCAGCCCGCCGAGCGACGTCACGAAGTCCTTCGCCTGCGCCACCTCGAGGGCGTCCCATAGTTGGTCGTCGGTCGCGGCCGGATCCCCGTACCGCAGGTTGCTGGCGACGGTGCCCGAGAACAGGTAGGGCCGCTGCGGCACGAGCCCGACGTGGCCCCACAGTGCGTCATCCGCGATGTCCCGGACGTCGACGCCGTCGTAGCGCACGGCGCCCTCGGTCGCGTCGAAGAGGCGCGCGAGCAGCGATACCAGGGTCGTCTTACCGGACCCGGTCGAGCCGATGACGGCGATCGTCTCGCCGGGCACAGCCGTGAGGTCCACGCCGGTCAGCACGGGGCGGGCGGCACCCGGGTAGGTGAGCCCCACCCCGTCGAGCCGCACGTGTCCCGTGATCGGATCCGTCCGTACGGGATCCGCGGGCGGGCGCACCGTGGTGACGGTGTCCGTGACTGCGACTATCCGATCCGCCGACACCGACGCGCGCGGGATCATCATCACCATGAAAGTCGCCATCATGACCGACATGAGTATCTGCATGAGGTACTGCATGTAGGCCGTGATGGAGCCGATCTGCGCGGTGCCGTCGGCGACCATGTGCGCACCGAACCACCACACCGCGACAGTCGAGACGTTCATGACCAGCATGACCCACGGGAACATCACCGCCATGAGGCGCATGACGCGAATGCTCGCGTCCGTGAGCTCGGTGTTCGCATCGTGGAACCGTCGCGTCTCGAACGGCTCGCGACCGAATGCGCGGACCACGCGGATACCCGTGAGCTGCTCGCGCAGAACGCGATTGACCCCGTCGAGCCGGCCCTGGACGAGGCGGAAGCCCGGCACCATCTTCGAGATCACCACGCCCAGAACGACTCCCAACAACGGAACCGCGACGATCATCAGCCACGAGAGACCGACGTTCTCCTGCAACGCCATGACCACGCCGCCTACGGCCATGATCGGCGCCTGGATCATCATGGTCAGCGTCATGAGGACGAGCAGTTGCACCTGCTGCACGTCGTTGGTGGTGCGGGTGATCAGCGACGCTGCGCCGAACCCGGCCACCTCGCGGCCGGAGAAGCGCCCGACGGAGTCGAACAGCGCGGCGCGCGTGTCCCGCCCGAACGACATGGCGGTTCGCGCCGCGAAGTAGGTCGCCGTGGCGGCGACGATCATCTGCAGACAGGTGACCGCGAGCATGCGCCCGCCCTCGGCCCAGATGAAGCCCGTGTCGCCGACGGTGACTCCGCGGTCGATGATGTGCGCATTCAGGCTGGGTAGCAGGAGGTTGCAGACGACGCTGACCAGCTGACACACCGTGAGAGCCGCGAGCCAGGGCCGGTACGGCCGCAGCCTGTGGGTGATCAATCGGATGAGCATTCCGCTCCGATCCCGTCGAGCAGGGAGTCGACGATGAATGTGGGCACGAGGATGTGCCCCTGGCTGATATGCGGGTGGCTGCCCGCGAACGTGAGCAGGCGCAACAGATGCAGCGCCTGCTCGGGCGACACGGTGAGCTGATCCGCGTCGTCCCCTATGAGCCGCGTCATCGAGGCGGTGACCGCGGGCCCACCCTGCCGTGCACGTCTCCTCGCGCCTTCGTCCCGCAGGTAGGGCGGGGCGACCATCCCAAGCGCCGACATGAGGCCGAAGATCCTCTGAAAACGTGCCTGGGCGAGCTCGACGAATTGGTAGAGCCGTTGCCGCAGCGGCAGTTCCGGATCTATTGCGTCGACCTCTGCGAGGAACGGCTCAGGATCGAACGATCGCTCGACGACTGCATCCAGGAGCGCTTCCTTGGTGCCGAACGCCCGGAAGATGGTCCCCTCCGCCACACCCGCGGCCTCGGCGATCTGCCGCGTGCTCGGCACCGCCCCATGCGCCAGGAGCGCATCACGGGTGGCACGCACGAGCGCCTCACGCCGCTCCTCGGGAGGGAGATGCGGCGCGCGGCTGCGATGGGAGCTGTCGGTCACGCCGCCAGGTTAGCGAAATGAGCGCCCACTCACAACTGGTTTTCTGCGCTACCGACTCCGAAGTGCCCGCGTTCGGGACCTCGTCGGCAGCGCTGCTCGGCTCCGTGCCGGCAGGAGATCGGCGAGCGCGTCGTCCAGAGTCGGATGGGCGAACCGGAATCCGTTGTCGCGCAGTACTGTCGAAGTCGCGTGACGACCCGTCAGGCCGAGGGCGGGATCGGTGCGGAGCACGATGGCGCCCAACGCGAGCACGGACGCCGGGGTGGGCGGCGATGGCGGGCGGTGCAGCGCGCGGCGCAGAGTCCGCATGAGCTCGACATTGCGCACTGGATGCTCCGTCGCAGCGACGACGACACCGTCGGGCAGCTCGACACCGTCTTCGAGGCCGAGTGCGGCGCGCACGATCGCGAGCCAGTCGTCGATGTGGATCCAGCTGAACCACTGATCGCCGCTACCCACGCGCCCGCCGAGCCCCGCCAACGTGAGGTTCTCGAGTCGGCCGAAGGCCGGGGACTCGGGTTCGAGCACGATCGAGGTACGAATGATGTTCTGGTGGGTCGTATTCGCGCCCCGCGCCGCCGCCTCCCAGGGACGCGCGACGCCCGTCATCTGCGGGAGACCCGGTTCCGGCAGCGGCGTACCCTCGGTACAGCGCTGCTCGCCCGCGTCGCTCCAGATCGCGGTGGTGCTGGCCTGGACCCAGCGCTGCACCGGTCCGCGTTCCGCAGCGGCCGCCACCAGCGCATGCGTGGAATCCACGCGACTCGCCGTCAGCTGCACGATGTTCGCGTCCGTAGGCCGGCAGTCGACGAGTTCGCCCGCCAGGTTGATCACGACGGTGCGCGGCCGCTCCAACTCCTGTGCCCACGGACCGACGGTGACGCCGTCCCACCTCACGTATCGGTAGGGTGTTGCACGCCGGGGCCGGCCGCGAGTGAGGATCGTGACTTCGTGACCGCGACAGGCCAGGTCAGCCGCGACGCGGCCGCCGAGTGCGCCTGTGCCGCCCGCGATCAGAGCGTGCAGGGGACGCTCCGATCGTGCTCCGGCCAGCCGGGCGAGACGAGCGAAGTTCGCATGCGGTCCCGCCGCCACACGTCGCGCCAGGACACGGTCGTATACGGGCGACAACGGCCCCGCGGCCACCACCTCCTGGTGGACGACGGTGCCCCCTTCCACCGGCTCCAGTGTCCATCGCATGACCGTCCGCGCCAACGGCTCGGGCTGCGTGAGTTCGAGCCTGCGCCCCGTCTCGCACCGGGTCACCTCCAGCGGCGGGGCGAACGTCCGGTGCACCCATCTGCCGGCAACCGCCGGGATCCACTGCACCCGGTCGCCGAGGCGGAACAACGCGCCGTCGAGTCCGGCTGCGTCGATCGACGCCACGACCGAGAGCCACTCCGGCAGCCGGACCGGATCCGCGAGAACGGACCACACGCCTGGCGTGGAAGCGGCGATGAACTGACTGCTCCGATAGGCGACGTTCATGTCGCCGACGCTAATCCCGGACGCTTGGCGATCGGTTATGGGCGATCTCACGATGTGAGAGATCCCATGGAGTACGACGACGACCCCCGGGTGGTGATCACCACTATCGTGATGATCGCCGCCCCGAGGGCCTCGCGTGTTCGTTCTTCAAATGTTTGTCCGGCGGTGACCTACTCTCC
>NZ_JARFTP010000056.1 GCF_029167375.1 Tsukamurella sp. 8F | reverse complement strand
GCCCCCCCCCCGCGCTTCTGTGCATGCGCGAGGCCGCGTGCCGCGGCGGTCGGGGCCTTACTCGGCAGCCGCGCCAGCGACCTTCGCCGCAGCGTCGTCGGCCGTGTCCGCAGCCTCATCGGCGCTACGGCCGACCAGCTTGGCGGCACGCTCGCCGACCTGACGGGTAGCGCTCGCCACCTGGCCCAGCGAGGACTCGGTCAGCTCGACCGCGCTGTTGTACGCCTTGGTCGCCTGCTCGGTGGCGTCCTCGACGACCGACTGGCTCTTGATCTTCTCGTAGGCCGACTCACCACGCTCGGCGAGGGACTCGTAGATCTCCGTCGCGACCTGGATGTAGGCCGCGGCGACCTTACGGAGCTCGTCGGAGCTGAACTTGGCGCGCAGCTCGTCGACGTCCTTCGGCAGGCTGCCCTTGGCCTCGGTGTAGCGGGCCTCGGCGCCCTCGCGAGCCTCGTTGACCTTCGCCTGGGCCTCGGTGACCTTGCCCTGGAAATCGGTGGAGGCGTCGGTCGCGGCTGCACGCAGCTTCTCGACGACCTCGGAGACGGCCTCGAAGGCGTAGTCGCCGGCGCCGAGCGCGGCGAACAGCGGGGTGCGGATGTCGTCTGCCTTGATCTCGGTCATGACGGATTCTCCTTAGATTGGGGTCTGTTCCTGGTCGTTCTCGCGGCGGAACGCGAAGTAGATCTCCAGTAGAGCCTGCTTCTGACGCTCCGTGATGGTGGTGTCCGCGATCACCGCGTCCCGCACCGGACTCTCCGGGCGTTCTTCGAGGATCCCGGCTTGCACATAGAGCACCTCGGCCGAGAGCCGCAGCGCTTTGGCTATCTGCCCGAGCACCTCGGCGGACGGCTTGCGGAGCCCCCGCTCGATCTGGCTGAGGTACGGGTTGGACACGCCCGCCTTCTCGGCCAGCTGCCGGATGGACACCTCTGCCGCGAGGCGCTGAGTGCGGATGAATGCTCCGATATCCGAGGTCACGGGCTTGTCCGTGCCCGCATGTTCGGTCTCGTCGATCATCTACCCTTCAGCTCCTCACCAGCTGCAGACCACGCTAACACCGTCCGCTAACTCTTGCAAGCGCTCTGCTAGCACTAGACTCACTGTGATCTAGAACAGGACCTGGGTCACGGTGTAGATCGCGAGTCCGGCGATCGACCCCACCACCGTGCCGTTGATCCGGATGAACTGCAAGTCCCGTCCCACCTGTAGTTCGATCTTCTTCGACGCCTCGTCGGCGTCCCACCGGGCGACCGTCTCGGTGATGATCGAGATGATCTGGCCCGAGTAGTTCTCCACCAGATGCCGCACGCTGCGGTCGACCCAGAAGTCTGCCTTGGCGCGCAGGGCCTCGTCGTCCCGCAGGCGCACCCCGAAGCGCGCCGCCGACTCGCTGAACTTGGCGCGCAGCGTGCTCTCCGGGTCGTCCACGGACTGCTCGATCAGCCGCTTCGCCGTGCGCCACGCCGCCTGCGCCGCGGTGCGCACCTCCTCGCGCCCCATCAACTCGGCCTTGGCGGTCTCGACCTTGGCGATGGTGCGCGGATCGTGCTGCAGGTCGGACGCGAAGTCCCAGAGAAAAGTGCTCATGGCGTGCCGCAGCTCGTGGTCGGGATCGCTGCGCACCTTCCACGTGAACTCCACCAACTCGCGATAGATGCGCTCGCCGAGGAGGGAGTTCACGAACTTGGGCGACCAGGCGGGGCCGTCGGCGTCGACGATCTTGTCGATCAGGCCCTGGCTGCCCAGGGCCCAGTGGTGGGCGCGCTCGGCCAGCAGATTGATGAGCGGCAGATGCCGGTTCTCCTGCAGTAGCGTCTCGACGAGGCGCCCGACGGGCGGGCCCCACTCGGGCTCGGCGAGCCGCTTGATGATCGTGGAGTTGAGCACCTGCTCGACGTCCTCGTCGCGCAGGACCTCGGACATCACCTTGACGAGCTTGGTCGCCTCCTGCCCGAGCCGCTCGGAGTTGGCGGGGTCGGCCATCCAGCCCGCGACGCGGCCCGACAGCTCGAGCGAGCCGACCTTCTCCGCGATCACCTCCGGCGTGAGGAAGTTCTGCTGCACGAAGCCGCCGAGGGCCTCGCCGAGCTGATCCTTCTTCTTTCGGATGATCGCGGTGTGCGGGATCGGCAAACCGAGCGGGTGACGGAACAGCGCCGTCACGGCGAACCAGTCGGCGAGACCGCCGACCATGCCCGCCTCGGCCGCGGCCTTGACGTAGCCGACCCACGCCGGCGCGCCGCCGTGTCGGTCCGAGAACTCGCACAGCAGATAGACGATCGCGGCCCCGACCAGGAAGGACAGCGCGACGGCCTTCATCTTGAAGAGGTCGCGCCGCTTCTGCTCGTCGGGGTCGCCGAGCGGGCTGGTGGCCTGGGAGACCGGTGCGGTGGTCACCCCATAAGTAATACAGACCCATCGGTACTGTGGCCCGATGGGTAGGAACAGGGGCTGGCAGTCGGGCGCGTCGGAAGCGCTGCGATGGCGTCCGGGGGCGACGGTGACGGACATCGACCCGCGCGCCGCGACGGGCTTCGAAGGAGACGCATCGGACGGCCGCAGACTCCTGTCGAAGCGCGGTAAGCGCCTGTCGGAGCTGCAGGAGTTGCTGTACGCGAACGGGCGCTCGGGCTCGGAAGCATCGGTACTGCTCGTGCTGCAGGGGATGGACACCGCGGGCAAGGGCGGCATCGTCCGGCACGTGATCGGGATGGTCGACCCGCAGGGCGTCCAGCACGCGGCGTTCGGTAAGCCGACGGCCGAGGAACTCTCACACGACTTCCTGTGGCGTATCCGGAGGGAGCTGCCGCACGGCGGGCAGATCGGCGTCTTCGACCGCTCGCACTACGAGGACGTGCTGGTGGTCCGTGTCCACGGTCTGGTTCCGCGAAGTCGGTGGGAGCCGCGGTACGACGCGATCAACGGCTTCGAAGCGGAACTCGCCGGCTCCGGCACCACACTCGTGAAGTGTGCGATGTTCGTGTCCCTCGACGAACAGCGCGAGCGCCTGGCGAAGCGGCTCGACCGCCCGGACAAGTACTGGAAGTTCAACCCGGGGGACATCGACGAGCGCGCGTTCTGGCCGCAGTACCAGGACGCCTACCAGGCGATGCTGGACCGCACGTCCACCGACGTCGCGCCCTGGCACGTGATCCCCGCGGACCGGAAGTGGTTCGCCCGGCTCGCGGTGACCGAGCTGCTCATCGAGGCGCTCCAGTCCCAGCACCTGGACTGGCCACCCGCCGACTTCGACGTCCGCGAGCAGAAGGCCAGGCTGGCCGCCTCCTGAGACTCACGCCGCGCGTGCCGCCAGCCTCTCTATACGTCGGCCCGATCCGCTCACCTCGTCGACGATCACGGTGATGATCGGCGCGACCGCGACCACGACGATGCCCGCGACCAGCGAGAGGCCGCCCGCGACGGCGGCGACGGCGACGCCCAGCACCACGAGGCCGACCGTATCGGCCGCCAGGCACCGGCCGTCGAATCCCGTGAGGTACCAGGAGATCGCGGACAACGCCACGAGGTATACGGCGGTCGGTACGACGATGGCAGCCATGACCACGGTCGGCGCGATGGCGCTGTGGTGCTCCATGTTCAGGGCGGCCACGTGCAGCCCGGCCCCGAAGGCCGCCAGCGCCAGGAAGACGACGATGTGGCCGTAGCCCCACACGAACGCACGGTGCCGCTGCAGGTGCAACGCGTCGCCCATGGGCACAGCGAAGTACACCCACCAGAGCGCGAGGTTGATCGCGAGCGCCGCGAAGCCGAGGACGACGGCGTCGACGCTCCAGCCGCGCTCTGACACTGCGGCCTGCAGCGCGGCGACCGTCCCGACGATGCCCTCGCCCAGCGTCACGATCGTGAGCGCTCCGTACCGCTCGGCGATGTGATGCGGGTGCCACGGCGTTCGGCATGCGCGCTCGGCGAGCACCGGCCCGCCCAGCTCGACCACGTAGAGCGCCGCGCTGATCGGGACGAGCGCCGCGAGCGGAACCTCCACCACCGCGGCCGCGACCCAGCCGATCTGCGCGACCGAGAGGCACACGATGTAGCGCAGCGCGGCCGCGCGGTACTCGGGGCTCGACACGGCCACCCGGATCCACTGGCCGAGCATCGCCACGCGCATCACGACGTAGCCGAGGACGATGACGCGGTTGTTCGGGTTCTCGTGTGCGGCGAGCGACGCGAACAGCGGCTCGGCGCCGAGGGCGAGGATGCACACGCCGAGCATCTGCACCATCGTCATGACCCGGAACAGCCAGTCGTCGGTATCGAAAGCCGATGCGGCCCAAGTGAAGTTGATCCACGCCCACACCGCCGCGAAACCGCAGAAACCGAACCCCAGCAGCGCCGCCTCGTAGTGCGCCTCCGCGAGGTGATCCGCGAACTGCACGCCGGTCAGCGAGAACACCACCACGAAGGTCAGGTCGAAGAACAGCTCCAGGCTGGTGGCGACGCGACCACGCTCGTGCGGGTCGCGCCCGCTCATGCGACGCAGACTGCGCGCTATCGAACCCTGTTCTGTCACTATGGCTCCCACATGCCGTCAGGCCCTTCGGGCGCGGATGAACTGCCCCTGACCGGACAGCTTCTGTTCGATCGCAGTCAGTCCCTCCGCACGCAACCACCCGGTGACCTCGTGGCGGCCGAACAGCCGGTAACCGCCCGCGGCCAGCGCACGTTCGGCGAATGGGAGCGAACTGAGCGGGGTACGCAGGGAGGTGAACACGACCACCTCGCCGTCGTGCGCTGCGGTCCTGCACATCTCGCGCACGGCACGCTCGGGATCCGGGATCAGGTACAGCGCGGCAAGGCAGACGACGGTGCCGAACGCCCCGTCCGGGAACGGCAGGTCGAGCGCAGACGCGCGCACGTACGCGATGTGTGACCCCGAGTTGTCGGCGGCGGCCCGCCGTAGCATCGGCGCCGAGAGGTCGACCCCGACGGCGAGCCCGTCACCGCGCAGCCCGGATGCCAGACGCCGTGTGTACAGGCCGGGGCCACACCCCACGTCGAGCAGCGTGGTCTCGCCCTCGAGGGCGAGGTCGGCGAGCAGTGCGTCGTGCAGCTCCGCCGTTCCGCCGCCCCCCAGACTGAACAGGCGGGTGAACGCCGGCCGCCACACGCGTTCGTAGACGGCGGCGACCACCGGACTCTGCATGGCGCGGTTGCTCAGCGATGTGCGGCTCACGCCGCAGACACTACTTCTTGCTGTAGTCGTAGAACCCGCGTCCCGCCTTCTTACCGACGCGTCCGGCCTCGACCATGCGGAGCAGCAGCGGAGGCGCGGCATAGAGCGGCTCCTTGTACTCCTCGTACATGGCGTCGGCGATGAACTTCACGGTGTCCAGGCCGATGAGGTCCGACAGTTTCAACGGTCCCATCGGGTGGGCGCAGCCGAGCACCATCCCCTTGTCGATGTCCTCCGCGGATGCGAAGCCGCCCTCGACCATGCGGATCGCCGAGAGCAGGTACGGCACGAGCAGCGCGTTGACGATGAAGCCGGAGCGGTCGGTCGCCCGCACGACCTGCTTGCCGAGTACTTCGGAGGCGAAATCCTGCACGCGCTGGGCGGTCTCGTCGGTGGTCGCGAGCGAGGTGACGAGTTCGACCAGCGGCAGCACGGGAACCGGGTTGAAGAAATGCATGCCGACCACACGGCCCGGGTTCGCGGTCGCGACCGCGATGCGCATGATCGGCAGCGATGAGGTGTTGGACGCCAGGACGGCGTCCGGGTCGGTGACGATGCGGTCGAGCTCGCGGAAGATATCGGTCTTGACCTTCTCGTCCTCGACGACGGCCTCGACCACCAGCTGGCGGTCGGCGAACTCCTCGAGGTCGGACGTGAAACGCAGCCGCCACGTGGCCTGTTCACGCTCGCGCTCGGTGATCTTGCCGCTCGAGACGGCGCGGTCGAGCGACGCGTGGATGCGTTGCCGGCCCGCCTCGGCCAGCTCATCGGTGGCCTCGTACACCAGCACGTCGGCCTGCGCCCGCGCGCACACCTCGGCGATGCCGCCGCCCATCTGACCGGCGCCGATGACGCCTACTCGCGTGATCTTCTCGGATGCCATGGTGAAAACCCTTGTGTCCGTTCGTATGAAATCTATCGATGGTGATATGCGGCCGGGGGGGGGCCCGCGATCGGGGCCCACCCCCGATGCAGGTGGTGCTATGTGGAACCGCTACCGGCTCAGTGGAACTGGCCCTCCTCGGTCGAGCCCTTGAGCGCCGTGGTGGAGCTCTCCGGGTCGACGGTGGTGGCGATGCGGTCGAAGTAGCCGGCGCCGACCTCGCGCTGGTGCTTCGTGGCGGTGTAACCGCGCTCCTCGGCGGCGAACTCGCGCTCCTGCAGCTCGACATATGCCGACATCTGGTTGCGGGCGTAGCCGTAGGCCAGGTCGAACATCGAGTAGTTGAGGGCGTGGAAGCCGGCCAGGGTGATGAACTGGAACTTGAAGCCCATGGCGCCGAGCTCGTTCTGGAACTTCGCGATGGTCGCGTCGTCCAGGTGCTGCTTCCAGTTGAACGACGGGCTGCAGTTGTAGGCCAGCAGCTGGTCCGGGAACTCGGCCTTGACGGACTCGGCGAACTTCTTCGCGAGCTCGAGGTCCGGGGTGCCGGTCTCCATCCAGATCAGGTCCGCGTAGGGCGCGTAGGCCTTCGCGCGGGCGATGCAGGGCTCGATACCGTTCTTGACGTTGTAGAAGCCCTCCGCGGTGCGCTCGCCGGTGACGAACGGCTTGTCGCGATCGTCCACGTCCGAGGTGATCAGCGTCGCAGCCTCAGCGTCCGTACGCGCGATGACCACGGTCGGGGTGTTCGACACGTCGGCCGCCAGACGGGCCGAGGTCAGCGTGCGGATGTGTTGCTGGGTGGGGATGAGCACCTTGCCACCGAGGTGGCCGCACTTCTTCTCCGAGGCGAGCTGGTCCTCCCAGTGGGTGCCGGCGGCGCCCGCGGTGATCATGGCCTTCTGCAGCTCGTACACGTTCAGCGCGCCACCGAAGCCGGCCTCACCGTCCGCCACGATCGGGACGAGCCAGTTGTCGATCGAATCGTCACCCTCGACGCGGCTGATCTCATCGGCGCGGAGCAGCGCGTTGTTGATGCGGCGCACCACGGCCGGGACCGAGTTGGCCGGGTAGAGCGACTGGTCGGGGTAGGTGTGACCCGAGAGGTTCGCGTCACCGGCGACCTGCCAGCCCGAGAGGTAGATGGCCTTCAGGCCGGCGCGCACCTGCTGCACGGCCATGTTGCCCGTGAGAGCACCCAGGGCGTTGATGTAGCTGTCGTCGTCCCTCGTAACGCCCTCCCACAGGATCTCGGCGCCACGCTTCGCGAGGGTGTTCTCCTCGACGACAGAGCCCTGGAGCTCGGCGACCTGCTCGGCCGTGTACTCGCGCTTGACACCCTTCCAGCGCGGGTTCGTGTCCCAGTCCTGCTGGATCTCGGCGGCGGTCCTCGGCTTCCCGACGTTGCTCATCAGACTCCCTGTAGTTTCCATTGAATCGGCTAGGTGGGCGGCCACCGGGGCGATCGAAAGTGAACCGCTTCGCGAAACTCAGGTGGCTAGTTAACCCTGGTCCGCATCCCGGCGTATTGCCTGCCAACACTGTGCCACAGGGAAATGCGCAGGCCAAGGCCAGATACGGTGCCAACGTAGGCCACGAAACCCCGACACGTCTGCTAAGTCTGCGAAGCCATCGCTTCGTGATTCGTCAAAAAGTACGTACGTACTGGCTTTTTAACGGGCTGCTCTACGGGCGTCGTCGTCGGCGCACGCCCGCATGCGACCCCGCCGCCGACCCCTGCGTGTGACGTACCTCACGCAGGGCGGCTCCCGGCCGATCGGACTCGGCCTGGGAACTCGCCGGTAACCGGGCGCGGGTGGTTAGGCTTCACCGCATGCCCAAGACCTTCGTCGGCGCCCGGCTCCGCGGGCTCCGCAAGGAACGCGGACTGTCCCAGGCCTCCCTCGCCGAGGCCCTGAAGATCTCCCCGTCCTACCTCAACCAGATCGAGCACGACGTCCGACCGCTCAGCGTGCCCGTCCTGCTCCGGATCACCGACGTGTTCGGGGTCGACACGTCCTTCTTCAACTCACAGGACCAGACGCGCCTCATCGCCGAGTTGCGCGAGGTCACCCTCGAGATCGATGCGCCCACCTCCACGGAGGAGTTGTCCGAGGTCGCGCGCGACCACCCCGGCTTCGCACAGGCGATGGTGGCGCTGCACCGCCGGTACGTGAATGCCGCCGACCAGCTCGCGCAGGCCACCGACGGCCGCTCCGCACCGCACGCGCGTGGGACCGTGTCGAGCCCGCATGAAGAGGTGCGGGACTTCTTCTACCATCGGCAGAACTACTTCCACGAGATCGACACCGCAGCCGAGGAACTCACCACCCGGATGCGGATGCACAGCACGGACGTGCGGGCCGAGATCGTGCACAGGCTCGAGACGGTGCACGACGTGTCCATCCGGATGCGGATCGACCTGGGCGACGGGGTGCTGCACCGATACGACCCCAAATCCCGCGTGCTCGAGGTGTCGCGGCATCTGTCGGGTGGGCAGCAGGTCTTCAAGATGGCCGCCGAACTCTCGTTCCTCGAGTGCGCGCGACAGTTCGACGAACTCACCGGCGGCGCGGAGTTCACCTCGGACGAGGCCCGCCGCCTCGCTCTGCAGGGCCTCGCCAACTACTACGCCGCTGCGGTCGTGCTCCCGTACACGCAGTTCCACGGCGCCGCCGAGGAGTACGGGTACGACATCGAGAGGTTGTCCGCGTTCTTCGCTGTGTCCTACGAGACCGTCGCGCACCGGATGTCGACGCTGCAGCGGCCGAACCTACGCGGGGTCCCTCTGTCGTTCGTGCGCGTGGACAGGGCCGGCAACATGAGCAAACGGCAGTCGTCGACGGGGTTCCACTTCTCCGCATCAGGTGGCACGTGCCCGCTGTGGAACGTGTACGAGACGTTCGCGTGGCCCGGCAAGATCCTGGTTCAGGTCGTCGAGATGCCCGACAACCGCAACTACATGTGGGTAGCACGCACCGTCGAACGCCGTGCCGCACGGTACGGGCAGCCGTCCAAGACGTTCGCCATCGGGCTGGGCTGCGAGCTGCGGCACGCGCACCGTCTCGTCTACGCCCGCGGCCTCGATCTCGAGAACACCAACGCGACGCCGATCGGCGCGGGGTGCCGGGTGTGCGAGCGCGAGAACTGCCCCCAGCGCGCCTTCCCGGCCATCGGCCGCCCCCTCGACGTCGATGAGCACCGCAGTACCATCTCGCCCTATCACGTTCGCTGACGCCGGTAGCGTGGCGGGCATGGCACGTGTGACACCGGGTTCGCTCGGACAGCAGGGACCGGTCAACTTCCTGATCAGCCGCATCGGCGCACGCGTGATCGGCGCGCCGGACATGCACCTGTTCTCGACGCTCGGCCGCGGCAGGCGACTGTTCCTGGGATGGCTCGGGTACTCGGCGCTGCTGATGCCGTTCGGATCGCTGCGCCGCTCGGAGTCGGAGACCGTGATCATCCGCGTCGCGCATCTGCGCGGCAGCGCCTACGAGCTGGGGCACCACCGTCGCATCGGGGCGCGAGCCGGTCTCGACGCCGCCAAACAGGACGCCATCCTCTCGGGTACAGGCTGGGACGCCCGCAGCGCGGCGCTACTGCGGGCCACGACGGAGATCGTCGAAGCCCGAGCCGTCACCGATGAGACATGGTCCGAGCTGGCCGGCCACTTCGATGAGCGCCGGCTCGTCGAATTCGTCATGCTCGCAACACAGTACGACGGCCTGGCCACAGCGATCGATACGCTGGGAATCGTCCCCGAGCGTCCTTGACCGGCCGTGACGATTGGTGAGTCCCCGCCCGGCAGCGCCGGTCGGGGACCGGCGGCGCCCGGCGGGGCTCACGACATCACCTGTGCGCCAGGTAGTCCGGGCGCGGCTCGGCGGCGGCGAAAGGCGCACCCAGCGCATTCGACACCGCATTGAACACGACGAACAGGTTCGAGCGCGGGTACGGCGTGATGTTGCCGGACGACGCATGCAGGCAGTTCGAGTCGAAGTAGAGCGCGGACCCTGGACCGCCCGTGATGGTCTCGATACCCAGTTCGTCTGCGAGAGAGGAGATGTCGTCCTCCTCGGGTGTCCCGAACGGGGGCCGGTACGACACCAGCGACTGCCGGTGGTAGTCGCCGGGCGTGCGGCCGACGCACGGCACGAACCGCTTGTGCGAGCCGGGCACGATCATCAGCGCGCCGTTGTACGTGTGGTTCGGCGTCAGCGCCAGCGAGACGGACAGCGCGCGCGGCGCCGGCATACCGTCCTCGGCATGCCAGGTCTCGAAATCGCTGTGCCAGTAGAACGGCCCGCCGGCGAAGCCGGGCTTCAGGTTCACGCGGCTCTGGTGGACGTACACGTCGTCGCCGAGGATCTGGCGGGCGACGCCGGCTATCTCGCTGCGCGCCACCAGGTCCGCGATGCGCGCACTGAGCTCATGCACCGCGAACACGGAACGTACGTCGCCGGAGGAGCTCTCACGGATCACGCGCTCGTCGTCGCCGAGCCGGGTCGTGACCGCGTCGACCTCGGACAGCACGGTCTCGATGTCGGCGGCGGACAGCACCCCCTCGGCCACATGGAACCCGCGCTCGTCGTAGTCTCGCACCTGATCGCGCCCCAGCGGGCCGGCCGCGTCGCCCCACACAACGGGGTGCGGACGCGGCTCGACGTATCCCCGGCGGGGAAGCCTCGTGGGATAGACGTCTACCGCCTCGTCGCGTCCGATATGGGTAACGGTTTCGGCGTTCACTTCTTGCACCACTTCCTTTCCATCCGGGCAGCCTTGGCTGCCGCTTGCGGCACGCGGGTGCCGGACGGAAGGGACAGACGTCGCGACACCCACGTCTGGGGCCGCCGTACCAGAATCCGGCTCCCGCATCCGAGGTTGCCAGGGAAGGCTCACTATGTCCAGTGCGTGACTGTGAAGGCGTACGTCAGCGCACACCGCACCCGCCGCATTCGGCCCATCGACCAGCCGATACCCATCGCGCGGGCCTACTCCCGCGAACCACCGGGGCATGAGAGACGAACCGGCCCCCCGCCGGGGGGGGGGGGGGCG
>NZ_JARFTP010000055.1 GCF_029167375.1 Tsukamurella sp. 8F | reverse complement strand
CGCCCCCCCCCCCCCCCCCCCCCCCCCCCCGGGCCCCGGGCCCGGGAGCCGCGATATGAACGCCACACCAACGCGGAATCCTGCCGATCCGGGCGTTGTGGGGGACGATGATGCACGTGACGCCGCAGACTCAGACCCCCAAGCGACCCTCACCGCCGAAGCTGTCCGAGGATGCACACCTGTTCGCCGGCTATACGGACGTGGAAGCCTTCGGGCGCGCCTACGACGAGATGTTCGCCGAGGACGGCACCGTGCGGACGCCCTACAAGGGTATCTACAAGGCCCTCGCGAACGCCGCGGAGTCCGACCTGGCGGCGCGCGTCGATGCGCTCGGCGTGGCGTTCATCGACCAGGGCATCACGTTCTCGCTGTCCGGACAGGAGCGCCCGTTCCCGCTGGACCTAGTGCCCCGGGTGATCGCCGCCGCCGAGTGGAACCGACTGGAACGGGGTATCAAGCAGCGGGTGCACGCGCTCGAGCTCTTCCTCGACGACGTGTACTCGGAGCAGGAGATCCTGCGTGACCGGGTGGTGCCCAAGCGACTGGTGACGTCGTGCGAGCACTTCCACCGGCAGGCCGCCGGGATCCGCCCGCCCAACGGCGTGCGCATCCACGTCGCAGGAATCGACCTGATCCGGGACGCAGAGGGCACGTTCCGCGTGCTCGAGGACAACCTGCGGTCGCCGTCGGGCGTGAGTTACGTGATGGAGAACCGCCGGACGATGGCCCAGGTCTTCCCCGACCTGTTCACCAGCCACCGCGTCCGTGCCGTCGCCGACTACTCGAGCCACCTCCTGCGGGCCCTGCGTAAGTCGGCGGCGTCCAACGAGGCCGACCCGACGATCGTCGTCCTCACGCCGGGTATGGCCAACTCCGCATACTTCGAGCACTCGCTGCTGGCGCGGCAGATGGGCGTCGAGCTCGTCGAGGGCCGCGACCTGTTCTGCCGCGACAACGTCGTCTACATGCGCACCACGAAGGGTGAGCAGCAGGTCGACGTCATCTACCGGCGCATCGACGACGACTTTCTGGACCCCATGCAGTTCCGGCCGGACTCCGTGCTGGGCGTCGCCGGGCTGCTCAACGCGGCGCGCGCGGGCAATGTCGTCATCAGCTCGGCCGTGGGCAATGGAGTCGGCGACGACAAACTCACGTACACCTACGTGCCCGAGATCATCGAGTACTACCTGGGCGAGAAGCCGTCGCTGCAGAATGTCGACACCCTCCGCTGCTGGCTCGAGCCGGAGTGCGAGGAGGTTCTCGACCGTCTCGACGAGTTGGTTCTCAAACCCGTCGAGGGCTCGGGCGGGTACGGCATCGTCTTCGGCCCGGACGCAACGGAGAAGGAGCTCGCGACCCTGCGCCGCAAGATCCTCGCCGACCCGCGCGGTTGGATCGCGCAGCCCGTCGTCCAGCTCTCGACGGTGCCCACCAAGATCGATGATGCCGCTCGCCCCCGCCACGTCGACCTGCGCCCCTTCGCGGTCAACGACGGTGACGATGTGTGGGTCCTGCCCGGCGGTCTCACCCGCGTGGCGCTGCCGGAGGGATCGCTGGTGGTGAACTCGTCGCAGGGCGGTGGATCGAAGGACACGTGGGTGCTCGCATCGCGCACGTCGGCGGCCGACCGAGAGCTGGACGGCGAGGAGGTCGTGCGGTCGCCCGAGATCGGGCAGCAGGCCCACGTCGAACTCGGTCCCAGCCTGACCAGCCAGGACCAGCAGCAACAGCAGTCGCAGGCAAGGGAGGCATAGGACGATGCTCGCCCGCAACGCGGAGACCCTGTACTGGATCGGTCGATACATCGAGCGCGCCGACGACACGGCGCGCATCCTCGACGTGACCGTCCACCACTTCCTCGAGGACGCCACCGTCGACGAGGACCGTTCGTCACGACAGCTGTTGCGCGTTCTCGGCATGCCCGAGCCCGAGCCCGACGAGCCACTCGACGTGTGGGCCGTCGTCGAACTCGTGGCGTTCAACCGGGACTGGCGCAGCGCGTCGATCGCCTCCTCCATCGCAGCGGCGAGGGAGAACGCGCGCGGCGCGCGCGAGGTCACCTCGTCGGAGATGTGGGAGTGCATCAACACGACCTTCAACGGTCTCGCCGAGCGTGAGCGCGCGGCCAAGCGCCTCGGGCCGCACGAGTTCCTGAACTACATCAAGAACCGCGCGGCCATGTTCGTCGGGCTTGCGGACACCACCCTGTCCCGCGACGAGGGCTATCGCTTCCTGCTGCTGGGCCGCGCGATCGAGCGCATGGACATGACGGTGCGGCTGCTGCTCTCGCGCGCGGGCGACCGCGCCAACTCCCCGACGTGGGTGACGGTGCTGCGCGCGACCGGTGCGCACGACACCTACCTGCGCACCTACCGCGGCGTGCTGGATGCGAACCGGGTGGTCGAGTTCATCCTGGTCGACCGCCTGTTTCCACGATCGGTGTTCCACGCCATCTCGATCGCGGAGGACTGCCTACGCGAGATCGACCGCGGCGCGGACAGCCGCGTCGGGTCTCGCGCGGAGGCGCAACGACTGCTGGGCCGTGCACGTAGCGAGCTCGAGTTCCTCGCGCCGGGCGAACTGCTCGAGGACCTGCAGTCTCGGCTCGTAGCACTGCAGGACATAGGCCAGGCGGCCGGCGACGCTGTCACCGCGCAGTACTTCCACGTCACGCCCTACGTCGCGTGGACCGACGCGCGGGCGCGCGGCGGCGACTTCGATCCGATCCTGGAGGGGGAACTGTGACCTGGCGTATGCGAGTCGTGCACGAGACGGGGTTCGGCTACGACGCGCCCGTCACCTCGTCGTACAACGAGGCCCGCCTGACGCCGCGCAGCGACTCGCGGCAGAACGTCATCCTCAATCGCGTGGAGACGGTGCCCGCCACGCGTACCTACCGCTACACCGACTACTGGGGCACCGCGGTCACCGCATTCGACCTGCACGCCCCGCACACCGCGCTCGAGGTGTCGGCAGCGTCGGTGGTGGAGACGGAGCCGGCCCACGAGCCCGAGGAGAGCCTCGGGTGGGACGATCTCGAGTCCGAGCCGATCCGGGACCGGTTCGACGAGTTCCTCGACTTCGGCACCTACGTCCCGAGGAGCCGGAGACTGGCGCGAGTAGGTGCCCGGCTCGCAAAGGACGCGACCCCCGCGGAGACGCTGCTGGCCGCGTCGCAGTGGGTGCACGAGAAGCTCGACTACGTGCCGGGCACCACGGGCGTGCATTCGTCCGCGTTGGACGCGTACGAGGAGAGCAAGGGCGTCTGCCAGGACTACGCTCACCTGACGCTACTGCTGTTGCGCAGTGCCGGTATCCCGGCCAGGTACGTCTCCGGGTACCTGCATCCCAAGGCGGGGGCCGCAGTAGGCACTACGGTGGCCGGGCAGTCGCACGCGTGGATCGAGGCGTGGACGGGTCAGTGGGTCGGCTACGACCCCACCAACGACGTAGCCATCACCGAGCGGCACGTGTCGGTGGGTGTCGGGCGCGACTACGCCGACGTACCGCCGCTCAAGGGCATCATCGCGGGTGGCGGCGCCTCGGATCTGGACGTGGAGGTCGAGATCACCCGTCTGGCCTGAACCGGTGTGGTCCGGGAAAGGTGTCGGTGGTGCCGTCTAGCGTTGGCGGTGTGAGGGAACAGCCGCAGGCCATAGAGGTACGTGGGGCGCGCGTACACAACCTGGCGGGGATCGATGTCACGGTCCCCCTGCGGCAGCTCGTCGGGATCGCCGGTGTGTCGGGGTCGGGCAAGTCCTCGCTGGCGATGGGCGTGCTGTACGCCGAGGGCTCGCGGCGCTACCTCGAGGCTCTGTCGACGTTCACGCGCCGCCGCCTCGCGCAGGTACCACGCGCCGCCGTCGACTCGGTCGAGCACGTGCCCGCGGCGCTCGCCCTCCGCCAGCGGCCGCCTGTGCCGGGTGTGCGCAGCACGTTCGGCACATCTACCGAGTTGCTCAACGTGCTCCGCCTGATGTTCTCCCGCCTCTCCTCCCACGTGTGCCCCAACGGACACCGCCAGGCGCCCACGCTCGCCGTCGCCGAGGAGCAGGAGATCACGTGCTCCGAGTGTGGCGTCGGGTTCTTCGGGCCCGGAGCGGAGGCGCTCGCATTCAACTCCGGCGGTGCCTGCCCCGAGTGCGCGGGAACAGGCGTCGTGCGGCAGGTCGACGACGCCGCGCTCGTCCCGGACCCGGCGAGAACGATCGACGACGGGGCGGTCGCGCCCTGGTCCATGTTCGGGCTCTCGGTGATGCCACACGTCGCCGCCGCGATGGGCGTACGCACCGACGTCCCCTACGCCGAGCTCACCGACACGGAACGGGACGTCGTGTTGCACGGGCCCGCCGAGAAGCGCCACATCGCCGTTCCGACCAAGAACGGCAAGCTCTTCGAGATGGACTTCACCTATCGCAACGCGCGCGCGGCGGTGCAGGAGGCGATGGACAAGGCGACTACCGAGAAGGGGCTGACGCGCGTGGGGCGGTTCATCCGTTCCGGCGAGTGCGGCGAGTGCGGCGGCACCAGGCTCAGTGCGGCCGCCCGCGCACCGATGATCGGGGAGCTGAACCTCGCCGACGCCACCGCGCTCACCCTCGACCAGATCACGGCGTGGTCGCCCGGCATCGTCGAGTCCCTGCCGCCCGAGATGCGGGACATGGCGCAGATCCTCGTCGACACCCTCTCGGGCACGGCCCGGCGACTGCTCGAGCTCGGGCTCGGGTACATCGGCCTGGACCGCGCCGGCGCGAGCCTGTCGACGGGCGAGCGACAGCGCGTGCAGCTCGCCCGCGCGGTCCGCAACCGCACCACGGGTGTCCTGTACGTGCTCGACGAACCCTCGGTCGGCCTGCACCCTGCCAACGTCGACGGTCTGCTCGGCGTGTTCGGCGACCTCGTCGCCGACGGCAACTCCGTGGTCGTCGTCGATCACGACGTCGCGGTGCTGCGCGCGATGGACACGCTGCTGGAGATCGGCCCCGGATCGGGGGCCGACGGCGGCACGGTCGTCGCGTCCGGTACTGCAGACGATCTGTCGGCGTCCCCGCGGTCCCTGCTGGCCGCGTTCCTCGACGGCCGCGAACCGGCGGTCGTGCGCGAGCGTGCCGCGGATGTCTTCGCGTGCGGCCGCATCCACCTCGAGACGCGCCCGATCCACACCGTCGAGGCTTCAGCCTTGGACCTGCCGGCGGGCCGGCTGACGGCGGTCACCGGCGTGTCGGGGTCGGGGAAGAGCACCTTGATCCTCGAGGGGCTGGTACCGGCGCTGAGCGCGGTCGGCGGCCCGCTCCCGGCCCAGGTGGCGGCGCTCGATGCACCCGGGATCACGCGCGTCGCCGAGGTGGATGCGACCCCGATCGGCGTGAACGTGCGATCCACCGTGGCCACCTACAGCGGCGTGCTGGACGATCTGCGTCGCGAGTTCGCCCGCACCGACGACGCGCGCCGGCTCGGACTGAAGGCCGCGGACTTCTCCTACAACACGGGCTCGCTCCGCTGCCCGCGCTGCGAGGGCACCGGGCAGGTGTCGCTCGACGTGCAGTTCCTCCCCGACGTGGACATCGATTGCCCGGACTGCGCGGGGCGCAGGTACTCGGCTGACGCCGACGGTGTACTGCGCGGGGAACATTCGCTTCCCGACGTGCTAGCGCTGTCGGTGCGACGGGCGCTGGACGCGGTAGGCGATGTCCCGCGTGTGCGGAAGAAGCTGCAGACCTTGATCGACCTCGGCCTCGGCTACCTGACCCTTGGTGAGGGCACGCCGGCGTTGTCGGGCGGCGAGGCGCAGCGTCTGCAGCTTGCGACCGAACTGCATCGGGACCAATCCGACGCCGTCTTCGTGCTCGACGAGCCCAGCGTCGGCCTGCATCCGTCGGATGTGCGGGTCCTACTCGATGTGCTTACGCGGCTCACTGATCGCGGCGCCACCGTCGTGGTCATCGAACACGACCTGGACATGATCGCGAACGCCGATCACGTCATCGATATGGGGCCGGGAGGTGGTGCCGCCGGCGGTCGGATCGTCGCCACCGGGACGCCCGACGAGGTCGCGGCGGACCCCGCGAGCGTCACCGGCCGCTACCTCGCCGCGCACCTGGCACGGGCGGGCGGAATCACCGATCCGCGGCCACCAGCTCCGCGCACCGCTCGCCGACGAGCATCACCGTGAGGTTCGGATTGACGGTGGTGTGCTCGGGGAACACCGAAGCGTCGGCGACGCGGAGCCCGTCGACGCCCTTGACCCGCAGCTGCGGGTCGAGGGGGGACAGCGGGTCCTCGGGCGCGCCCATCCGGACCGTGCCTACAGGGTGGTAGACGGTGTTGTGGGTGCGGCGGATGTAGTCAGCCAGTTCCGCGTCGCTCTGCGTGCCTGGGCCCGGGTACAGCTCGCGCTCGATCCATCCGGACAGCGGTGTGGCGGAGGCGATCTCACGTGCCTTCCGGATCCCGGCGATCATCACGCGCATGTCGTGCCCCTCCGCATCCGTGAAATAGCGGGGGTCGACCCGCGGCTTGTCCCGGAAGTCCCGCGAACGGAGCCGGACCGTGCCGCGTGATCGCGCGTGTGTCACGTTCGGAGTGAGGCAGAAGGTCTCGCTCGCAGTCGGGTAACCCTGCCGCAGCGTGTGCATATCGAAGGGCACACTGCCGTAGTGCATCATGAGGTCCGGCCGGTCCAGGCCCCGAGCGGTGGTCGTGAAGATCCCGGCCTCCCACCACTGTGTCGACTCGCGCACCATGGGGCGGGTGGTCTCCCACCCGATCACGCCCTCGGGATGGTCCTGCAGGTGCATTCCCACGCCCGGCGAGTCGATGAGAACGTCGATACCGTTCTCGCGCAGGTGATCTGCGGGTCCGATACCGGACAGCATGAGCAACTTCGGCGAGTCTATGGCGCCGGCGGCCACGATCACCTCGCGGCGCGCGGCGACCCGCGTGCTGCGCCCGAAGGCATTGTCCGTGAGCTCGACGCCGACCGCGCGGGTGCCGCCGTCGCCGATCTCGGTGAGGATGCGCTTCGCCCACGCGCCGGTCCGGATCGTCAGGTTCTCCCGGTCCTGGTGTGGGTGCAGGTAACTCACGGACGACGACGAGCGGATGCCGTCGGCGCGCCTGTTGATCTGAAAGAAGTTGGCGCCGTTCATGACTGTGCGACCCGAGTTGAACTCGGTGCGTGGGATGCCGATCTCCTCGCACGCGTCCAGCACGGCGACGCCGCACGGGTCGTTCGGCTGCACCGTCATCACGTGCACCGGCCCGGTGCGCCCGTGATGGGCGCCGGGCGCGTCATTGGTCTCGAGCTGCGCGTAGAGGCGGTAGACCGAGTCTGCGCCCCAGCCCGCGGCTCCGTGGTCGTACTCCCACGAGTCGAGATCCTCGCGCGGCGCCCAGAATGCGATGCAACTGTTGTGGGAGCTGCAGCCTCCCAATACCTTCGCGCGAGCGTGCCGCATGTGGGAGTTGCCGCTGGCCTGCGGCTCGATCGGGTAGTCCCAGTCGTAGCCGGACTCCAGCAGCTCCATCCATCGGTCGAGCCGTAGGATCGCGTCGTCGCCTATGTCGGACGGGCCCGCCTCGAGCAGGCACACGGTGACCGCGGGATCTTCGGACAGCCGGGCCGCGACCGCGGCGCCACCGGAGCCGCCGCCGACCACGACGTAGTCGAATTCGTTGTCGCCCATGATCTCTCCCAACTCCTAGTCGGCGAACCAGCCGGTGACGCCGGGGCGCAGGTTGCGGTAGACGTGTTTGGCTTCGCGGTACTCGCCGAGCCCGGTGGGCCCGAGCTCCCGACCCACACCCGAATGACCGAAGCCGCCCCACTCGGCCTGTGGCAGGTAGGGGCCGAAGTCGTTGATCCAGACGGTGCCGTGCCGCAGCGCGGCTGCGACGCGCTCGGCCCTTCCTGCGTCGGCCGACCAGACCGCGCCCGCCAATCCGTACTCGGTGTCGTTGGCGATCGTCACCGCCTCGTCCTCCGTCGCGAAGGTCTCGACGGTGACCGTCGGCCCGAAGGCCTCGTCGTGCACGCAGTCCATGTCGGGCGTAACGCGGTCGATCACCGTCGGGAGGTAGAAATAGCCGTCGTCGAGGTCGCCGTAGCCACGGTCACCCCTCGCGAACTCGCCACCCGTGCGGACCCTGGCGCCCTGTTCGCGAGCCCGCTCGACGTAGGCATGCACCTTGTCTCGATGTGCGGCGGAGATGAGGGGCCCGGTCTCGGTGCCCTCGACGAAGGGCAGGCCGATGTGGATCCGCTCTGCGCGGCGCACCAGCTCGTCGACGAAGGGCTCGGCTACCGACTCCTCGATCACGAGCCGGGCGCCCGCCGAGCACACCTGTCCCGAGTGCAGGAACGCGGCGTTCAGGGCGTTGTCGACGGCGGCTGCGAACCCCTCGCCGGTCGCGCAGGCGTCCGCGAACACGACGTTGGGATTCTTGCCGCCGAGCTCGAGCGCCACCTTCTTGACGGTGTCCGCGGCGCTACGCGCGATCAGCCGCCCGGTCGCCAGCCCGCCGGTGAACGAGACCAGGTCGACGTCCGGGTGCGTCGACAGGGGCGCCCCCGCAGTCGCGCCGGCGCCGAGCACCAGGTTCGCGACCCCGGCGGGCAGGCCGAGATCGTCCATCAGGCGAACCAGCAGGATCGATGTGTGCGGTGTCAGCTCGGAGGGTTTGAGGACGAACGTGTCGCCCGCCGCGATTGCGGGCGCGACCTTCCAGGCGGCCTGCAGTAGCGGGTAGTTCCACGGCGTGATGAGCCCGCATACGCCGACGGGGGAGTAGACGATGCGGGAGTCGACGTCGGCGCTCCCGGCGTCGACGACGCGGCCGGCGTCCTGTCCTGCGAGCTTGCCGAAGTAGCGGAAGCAGTTAGCGATGTCCGCCATGTCGATCTCGGATTCGTAGAGCCGCTTGCCGGTGTCCAGGGTCTCGGCGCGCGCGAACTGGTCGCGGCGCTCGTCGATCCCGGCCGCAACGGCCAACAGTAGATCGCCGCGCTCGGCCGCCCCGGTGCCTGGCCAGGCACCGTCGTCGAACGCCCGGCGGGCGGCCGCGATCGCGGCGTGCACGTCGTCCGTCGTCGCCTCGGCTACCGTGCCGATACGGGAACCGTCTGCGGGGCAGCGGATCTCGCGCGTTCCTCCGTCGGAGGCGGGCTGCCATCGCCCGTCTATGAACAGGGTTGCACTCATGCCGTTGGAGTTCCTTCCGATTCGGGGTCGATGCCGGGCGCAGCCGCGTCGGCGGCGCCCGGGGCGTCGGAGGCGGCGCGCCGCAGATGCAGGTATCCGAGGTGCCGTTCGTACTGGTCCAGAATGTCGCCGATCACCTGCTCGCGTGTGTACCCGTTGAGCGAATAGCCCTGCGACCCCTCGGACAGATACACCTCGCACCGGAAGTAGCGATCGGCCGAGCGCTGCGCGAGCACCGCGTACGTCGGGGTCGGGGACGACACGGGCCACACCCCGTACTCGAAGCGTTGCTCGGTCGCGAGGTCGACCACCAGTCGTGGCGAGGGGAGTCCCTCGCTGTGCCCGGCGTCGTCGACGGCGGCGTCGAGGCCCTCGCCGGACAGCTCCGCGGCGACATCGCGCATGGCGGACTCGACGGTTCCGGTGATGAACCGTCGAGTGGCCGCGGGGCCCGGATAATGGATCGTCGTGAGTAGGCGGCGGCGCCAGTTCCCGGTCTCGCCGCGGCCCGCGGCGATCGCTTTGGGGAGCGACGCTCGGTAGCTGTCGAGCTTGTACGACTCGTTGTGCAGGGAGCGTAGGAGCGCGATACCCACCAACGCGAGGACGAAGGAGAACGGTAGGCCCATGATGATGGTCGCCTGCTGGAGCGTGACGATGGAGCCGCCCTCGCCGGCGAACAACATCGACAGGGTGAGAAGGCCGATCGCGACGGACCAGAAGATGCGGGTCGAGCGGGCGCAGTCGGCCATCGGATCACCGAGTCTCGAGGTGAGGTCGCCCATCACCAACGATCCGGAGTCGGCGCTGGTGACGTAGAACAGCAGACCCGTGATGGTCGCGATGCCCAGCAACAGAGGCGCGCCCGGGTACTGCTCCAGCAGGGAGTAGAAGCCGACTTCCGGGGTGGACGCGGTGGTGTCCGCGAAGGCGCGGTCGCTGCGCGCCACCTCAAGCGCGCTGTTACCGAATATCGACACCCAGATGAGGATGAAGCTGAACGGCACGATCAGGACGCCGAATACGAACTGGCGCAGGGTACGCCCGCGCGAGATACGCGCCAGGAACAGCCCGACGAAGGGCGCCCACGCGACCCACCACGCCCAGAAGAACAGAGTCCAGCTGTCGAGCCAGCCTGTCGGGTCGCTACCTCGTGCGGGGCTCGTCTGCTCCCACGCGAACGTGTCGAGTGTCCGATCCAAGAACGTGGACAGGTAGTCGCCCGCATTCTGAGCGAGGCCGTTGAGTAGGAAGTCCGCGCGGCCCGCCACAACGATGTAGACAAGGAGCACGATCGCCAGGATCACGTTGAGTTCCGAGAGCCGCCGGATCCCCTTGTCGACACCGGAGGTGGCGGACGCCGTGGCGATGACGACGGACAGCACGATGAGGCCGATCTGCGCGGCCTTACCCTGCTCGATCCCGAACATGCGATTGAGACCGTAGTTGAGCTGGACTATGCCTATGCCCAACGACGTCGCGATGCCGAAGATGGTGCCCAGCACCGCCGCCACGTCGATCGCGTCACCGAAACGCCCGTGTACACGCCGCCCGAGGATGGGTGAGAGTGCCGCGCGGATCGTGAGGGGGAGATTGTGGCGGAAGGCGTAGTACGCGAGCGCCCCGCCCATCAGCGCGTACATCGCCCAGCCGGTGATGCCGTAGTGGAAGACGGTCCACGTGACCGCCTCGCGCGCGGCGTCAGTGGTCTCTCCCCGCCCGTTCGGCGGGTTCAGGTAATGGCTGACCGGCTCCGCTACGGAGAAGAACATCAGGTCGATGCCGATCCCGGCGGCGAACAGCATGGACGTCCACGTGAAGAGGCTGTACTCGGGCCGGGACTCCTCGGGGCCCAGCCGGTAGCGGCCGTAGCGGCTGAGGCCGATGAACGCGACGAGGCCCACGATCCCCGTGGCCAGAACGAAGTACCACCAGCCGAACCAGGTGGAGATGAAGCTCTTCACGTCGCCGATGGCGTTCTCGGCGACGCCCGGTGCGAGGAGCGCCCAGATCGCGAAGGCCAGTACCACCGTGGCCGCGGTGGCGAAGACGGGCTTGTTGAGGGTGCTCTGCTGATCGGTAACGACGGGGTCCGGGGTCGAACGCTCGGTGCCGCTCATGTCTTTCGACAGTACAACGGTGGTTGGTCAATGGGGACGAATGGGGTGAACGTGCCCGTTCAGTGCCATCCGTACTCGGTGCGTAGGCGCCGGGCCACGAGATCGAAGCGCGCGAGCTCGAGGATCGCGCCCTCGCGCCGGATGCCGTCCTCCGGTACGTCCAGGACGCGGTCGAGCCGGATCCACGACGGGCGACGCTGGTCGTCCCAGGCGCCGCTGCCCAACTCCATCCAGCGGTCGTCGCCGCCGTGGTCACGCGTCGAGAGCATGAGGCCCAGCAGCGTCTCGCCGGACCGGCCGACGACGAGCACCGGCCGGTCCTTGCCCTGTCCGGCCTCGGGGCCGCCGGTCTCCTCGAACTCGACCCAGGTCCACACGATCTCGCCGGGATCGGCGCGGCCGTCGAGTGCAGGGGCGTACGCGATCGCCCGCGCGCGCAGCTCGGACGGCTGCGATGTCCGCGTGACCGGTCGTCCGGGCGTGAACTCCTTGGGCTTCGCGTCCTGTGTAGGTTCGGCACCCACGGCCTCGGCGACTGCGGCCGCAAGCGCCTGCCGGCCCGCCTGCACCGGCCCGGACCGCATGAGCTGCGACAGCAGCCTCGGCCCGTGCTCACGTGCCAGCCTCCGCGCGGTCGCGCCGATCCGGGTGAACTCGTCAGCCATGCTGCCAGGATAGGCGGCGTCGGCGCCGGTGGCCCCCCGCCCCGGGCCGGGCCC
>NZ_JARFTP010000054.1 GCF_029167375.1 Tsukamurella sp. 8F | reverse complement strand
ATCCTGCTCGTGGACCTCGCCGTGGTACTCGTTTTCGCGGGCATCGGCCGAGACAGCCACGGCGAGGGGCTCGCACCCACTCAGATCCTGACCGTGGCCTGGCCGTTCCTGGTCGCCACGGGTGTCGGCTGGGCGCTCGCCTACACGCTGTCGCAGGTACGCAGCACGAACCCCGAGACGCACACGTTCCACCCGCTCCGGTTGTTTCCCGACGGCACGATCATCTGGGTCGCGACGGTCGCCGTCGGCATGGTCGCGCGTGCCCTACTCACCACGCGCGGGATCGCGCCGTCGTTCGTCGTCGTGGCCGCGGTCTTCCTAGGGCTGTTCCTGCTCGGCTGGCGCGCGGTCGCGACGCGGCTGCTGGCCCGCGCCGCCCGGTCAGATGTTGCTGAGGAACGCGCCGGCCACCTGTAGCGATCCCGCACCGGACTTGTCCCCGGTCACCATGACCGCGAAGACCTTGTCCCCCTGATAACCGACGAACCAGCCCGGGCCCTGCGGCCCGTTGGTGCCGACCAGACCCCGCACCTTCGTGGACGCGAGGTCACTGCCGTCGCCGCTGGGCGACATCGTCGAGTCGATCTTCGCGCTCACAGCCCTGCGCAGATCGTCGGGGACCGGGCCGAGCGGCGTATCCGGCTTCGACCGCTGGCCCTCGACGACGTACGGCGCCTGTGCGGTGCCGTGTGCGACGGCCGACATCATCACGGCCATCCCGAACGGGGACATCTTGACCGTGTCCGCCCCCAGCTCGCCCTTGCCGTCGCCGTCGCGCCCGGGCAGTGACGCCGTCACGGTCTGCACACCGGTCATGGCGAAATCGGTGCCGATGCCGAACGGCGCCAGCAACTGCTTCTGCTTGGCCGGGTCGCTGCCGGCGCGGGAGTTGATCGCCGAGAACAGCGGCTCGAGCACGGGGCCGGGAGTGCTCATGCCGGTAAGCGCCCACTGCGGCGAGATCATCGAGGCCTGATTGTTCTGCGCCGCCGCCAGCACCGCGCCCGACGATGCCGAGAGCACCACCATCGCGACCGGCTGGCCGAGCTGCACGACGGAGTTCTCGGCTGCGGTCTGCACCTTCGGATCCACCGAGGTCTTCAAGTCCGGACCGGGCGGCCCCTGGTAACCGACCACTCGCGTCGGTGGCCCCTGCTTGGGAACCAGCTGCACGGCCCACCCCTGTGTGGCGTCGCGGTTGGCCTGCCATGCGCCGCGGATGCCGTCGAACAGCGGCGACGACAGCTGCCGATTCGACACGAGCAGGTCGGACTTCGGTGTCGACGACAGCCCCGGCACCGCCTTGAGGTCGTCGGACAGGACGTTGTAGTCGTCGTCGCGCAGGTCGACGACGGCGATGGGCTTACCGGGGTTCGCCTTGGCCGAGGCCTGCAGCGACGCCGCGGTCACGAGCGGGGCGACGGGGTTCACGATCTTCGCTACCTTGGCGAGGCTCGCGTCGAGGTCCTTGGTCTTGGCGGGATCGACCGTCAGCGTGTGCACCGTGCCGCCGAACATCAGGGACGAGCCGTCCTTGGCCGACACCCTGGGCGACCGGGCGTCCGTCCGGATCTGGCGCAAGGAAGTGGTGGCGTCCAGGCCCGGGGCGAGGATCTCGGGATCCCACTGGATTCGCCATCCGATCGACAGATCGGTCGCGGTGCCGTGCGTGGTGTAGTCCCAATCGCGGTCCGGCCCGAAGTTCCAGTGCGTGTGCAGGTCGAACGTGGCCGTCCCGCCGGAGTACTTCTGGATGTTGCTCGCGTCGACCTCGAGCTTCTTCGGATGCATGTCCCTGAGCGTCTGGCCGAGCACTGTCGACGCCGACGTCGGCGAGGAGGTGAGTTGCGAGGCGCCTAGCCCGTTCAGGCTCTCGAGAGCCGACGTGTACTGGGCGAGCATCCCGGCAACTCCCGAGTCACTTCTGCCACACGCGGTCACTCCACCCGCGACGAGCGCGGCTACGAAGACAACCGTCGCCGCCCTTGTCCTCACCTCGGAACGCCCCTTCCTGCCGCCATGCGGCAACCCTAACGATCGGCGGCTTCCCGCGCCTGCGGGCCACGCCGCTTTGCGATGCCAGACGCGGAGTTTACCGACAGATACTGAGAGCAGCATTGCGCCGTCGCTTCATTCGGATGGCATCCTGGTCGGGAGCATCCGGCGCGACAAGGCCGGGACACGTTGGAGGAGCGAATGAACGCGACCGTCGTCCGCGCCGACACGCGGATGCGCACCGACACCCCCTGGCTGCGGTCTCGCCACTGCTTCTCGTTCGGCGACGAGTACGACCCGGAGAACACACACCACGGCGTACTGCTCGTCAGCAACGACGAGACGGTGGCCGCGGGTCGGGGCTTCGACACCCATCCGCACCGCAATACCGAGATCGTCACGTGGGTGCTGCGCGGATCCCTCGTGCACCAGGACTCCGAGGGACATTCGGGCGTCGTCTACCCGGGACTGGTGCAGCGGATGAGCGCGGGCACGGGAATCCTGCACTCCGAGCGCAACGACCGCTTCGCCACCCAGGACGGTCGGGGCCGCTCGGCAGGTCAGGACGGCGACGTGCGCTTCATCCAGATGTGGATCCAACCGGACCAGTGGGACACCCCGCCCGGCTACGCGCAGTCGGAGGTCGACGGTGACCTCGCCGCCGGCGGTCTGGTCGCAGTCGCGTCGGGGATCCCAGGCGACGACGCCGCGATCCGAATCGGCAACCGCGGCGCCGCGCTACATGTGGCCCGCCTGGCGCCCGGCACCTCGGTCACGCTGCCGGACTCACCGCTCGCGCACCTCTTCGTCACCGCGGGCACCGCCCACGTCGAGGACGTGCCCGGCGATCCGCTGGGCGACGGCGACTCCCTGCGGCTGACCGGCGGCACGGCCCGCACCGTCGTCGCCGGGGCGCAGGGCGCCGAAGTCCTGGCATGGGAGATGCACAGCCGCCTCGGCGGCTGACCGGCTATCGCGAACGACGGCCGGAGCCGGCGCCTGCGGCGAGCAGGACGACGAACGCTGATACGGCGAATGCGAGCGTGTACCGCGACTCCGCCGGTACGCGATCCGCGCCGACGACGACAGCGACCAGCTGGGCCCCCGCAGCTCCCCCTACGGTGCGGAGCACGGTGTTGAGCCCGGTGGCGGCTCCCGTGTCGGCGGGTGGCACAGCGGCGATCAACAGGTTGCCGAGAGACGCGAACACCAGTCCGTAGGCGACACCCAGCACCGCGCCGACCACTGCGATCTGCCACGCGTGAGCGTGCAGCACGGCGAAACCCGCCAGGCTGAGGGCACCGAGCACCGCGCCACCGCCGAAGACCGTGGGACCGCCGAATCGTCCGGCCAGCCGTCGCGACATCGGCGCCGCGACGACCATGCCCAGTGCCATCGGCACCATCAGGAACCCGACCGACGACGCGCTCGCTCCGAAGCCGTAGCCCGCCGAAGTAGGTGTCTGCGCGAACCGCGGCAGCAGGGTCACCGCAGCGAACATCCCGGCACCGACGGCGAGGGTCGCGATGTTCAGGACGCCGAGGTCACGTCCCGCGAGGAGCCGTAGGTCGATCAGCGGCGCCGCCGTCCCGCGCTCGCGCGCGACGAAGCCGGCTCCGCACGCCGCCGCCGCGAGCACCGCCACCGTCGGCGGCGAGCCCCATCCCCATCCCCGGCCCTGACTGAGTCCGAGCAGGAGGGCGACCAACGTACCGGAGAGCAGCGCGGCGCCCACGATGTCGACCGAACTCGCGCCGGCAGCCGGCCTGGGTTCCGGCACGGCGTGGATACCTACCACGACGGCGACACCGACGGCGGCGACCGGCCAGAACAACCACTCGATCCCGAAGGCGTCCAGAATCGGACCGGCGCACACCGTACCCACGGCTCCGCCGACCCCGAACATCGCACTGAGCGCCGCGACGACACCGGGTAGCCGGTTCTCCGGGATGTGCCTGCGTGCCATCCCGAACGTCAGCGGGAACACACCGCCGGACAGGCCCTGCAGCACCCGGCCGGCGACGACGCCGGGGAACCAACCGCCTGCGGTCGCGACGGCGCCGAGCACGCTGCCGACCACCAAGAGCCCCGCGCAGGCGACCAGGACCGGGCGGTAACCGAACAGGTCGCCGAGCCGCCCCGCAAGCGGGGTCGCCACGCCCGAAGCCAGCATGAAGGCCGTCAGCAGCCAGGTCACCGCGACGACGTCGACGTGCAGGCGGGCCGCGAAGACCGGCAGAACGGTGACGACGACGGCCTGCGCGTACGCCACCGCGAGCGCCGCGGCCAGGAGCACGACGGCGACCACTCCCGGCCCCACGCCCCGACCGGAGGCGGCGTCTGCGTGTCCCGGATCGCCGCCCCGAGCGTCTGTGACCTCGACGCGCGCCCGCTGCCTGAACCGCCTCCCAAGGGCCGCAAGCCCCGCCACGATCGCCGCCATCACCCACATCCCGGCACCTCCTGCCACTCGACTGAGGGCAGGCTAACACAATTTGTGACCATTGGTCTCTAATGTCTGCCGTAGGGTTCGAGACGTGGCCGAGGTGAAGGCGGGCCGCCCCGCACGGCTCAGTCGCGAGTTGATCGTCGAGACGGCGTTGAGCTGCGACCTGAGCACTCTCACGATGCGCGAACTGGCGCAGCGGCTGGGGGTGTCGCATTCGGCCCTGTACCGCTGGGTCGCCCACCGGCAGGCGCTGTTCGACCTGATCAGTGAGGTGATGGTCGAGCGGATCGTTCCCTCCGACGAGCCCACCGTGGACAACTGGCGTACCTGGCTGGCCCGGCTCGCCTGGGCCGCTCACGACGAGTTCCTCGCGGTACCCGGCTACGCCATGCACGTCGCCGCCCCGCACACCCACAACGAGCAGTCCTTCGGCCACCTGCGTGAGCGCGTGGTGCACGCCTTCCGGCTCGCCGGTGCCTCCGAGGCGATGGCAGAGCAGAGCTGGCACGTCTTCGGCATCTCCGTCGTCACGTGGCTCGGGGCCGCGCAGGCCGGCGTCGATGCGGGCCCGGGACGCCCGCGTTTCGAGCTCTTCCTGGACACGTTGTTGCGCGGCCTACCCACCCGGGAGCCCGTCGAGTACCCGCGCTGACGGTCAGCGCAGCGGTCGGTCCGAGGGAACGACGAGGTAGCTCGGCTGTTTCGGATCGATGACCACGTGCTGCGGCCTGAGGCCCGAGAGGCTGGTCACCGGCCCCAGCGACATCCCCTTGATCAGGTTCAGCGCGAACACATCGACGCGCAGCCGGTGGCCGGGCGCGAGGTAGGCGTCCGTCGCATGCGTGCCGATGTCGAGCGGCACCAGCTGCCCGGGCTTGACGAGCTTTCGGTCGGCGACGTCGAGGCGGTAGTAGGGCAACGTGTAGTCGCCGTTCGAGGCCTTGCTGCTGCGGCTGTCGTCGACATCGCGCAGAGACGTGGTGAGCTGACCGGAGCTGATCACCGACGAACGTCCGTCGGGACCCACGTCCGTGACCATGACGCTCCAGTACCCGTCGGTGGCGTCCAGCTTGGTGAGCAGGTGCAGGTTGATCGGTCCGGACACCACGGTGCCCTTCGACACCGGAGCGGACGTGAACGTCAGGCCGTTGGATTCGGCGAGCCGGTTGTCGTCGGTGCAGCCCTGGAACACCAGCAGGCCGAACATCGCCTGCCCCGTGTCGTTCGAGCACAGCGTCGACAGCCCAGGCGCCACGGTGCGCTCGGCCGCACGGTGCGGCGAAGACGTCTGCAGCGTGCCGTCGGCGAGTGCCCCGCGCGCCGTACCCGACGGTGTGCCGGACAGGTACAGCCGCTGGTACGACTGCCCGGGCTCGGGGAACGTGCCGCCCCTCCACCAACCGCCGCCGAGACGATGGATCGACGCGGACTGATAATCCTGGATGCCGTTGTCGACGCCCTTCAGCCAGTGGTCGAACCACGCCTTCTGGAGCACGTCGATCCGCGGCGGTGCGCCCCGCTTGTTCAGATCCGACCCTACGGTCGCGTGGTAGCGGTCGCTCATCACGAGCTTCTTCTTGCTATCCGGCAGAGCAGTGAGTCGTTGCAGCAGTTGCCATTCCGTGCCCGTGAACAGATCGTGCCAAGCGCCTATCGCGAAGGTCGGTGTCGTAACCTCGTCGAGCGGCGTGTGGTACGCGCGCCTCAGCTCCGAGTTCGGGTCGAGGAGCTGCTGCGTCGTCGGGGTCAGGCCTGCCACGGTCGGGGCCGTGACCCCCGAGACCAGCTCGGGGACGAACACCGCCGGGTTCTGCAGGCGGCTGGCGAGCCACTTCCAGTCGAAGGTGCCATTCAGCAGACTGCGCAGATCGGGGATGAACTTGAGGCCGTTGACCAACGCGAGCCACGGTCCGAGGAAGCCGACGCCGAGGCCACCGCCAGGAGCGACGATGTCGGATACCAGGTCGGCGCTCGGTACCACCGGGAACAGCGCCTGCAGGCCGGCGGGCTGCTTGGATGCGGCTTGCAACTGGTTGATGCCCGAATACGACATGCCGGTCATGCCCAGGCGCCCATTGGTGAAGCGCTGCCGTCGCACCCAATCCAGGATCTCGATGGTGTCCCGCTGTTCGCGGTTGCCGAAGACATCCCACACGCCCTGCGAGTTGCCGGTGCCGCGGACGTCTACGACGACCATGGTGTAACCGCTCTCGATGAGTTTCGGATCCATCGCGAAGGCGCCGATCATGCCGCTGTTCAGGTCGTCGCGCAGCGCGTCGACACCGGCGATCGGGGTGCCTGAGAAGTCGAGGAGGTTGAGCAGGTTGATCAGGCCCTGGCTGAGCACGGGGACGTTGACCGCGGCCTGGGCGATGGCGCTGACCAGCTTGGTGTAGGGCGTGACGTTGACGATTGTGGGCGTCCTGGTCGCGATCGGCCGGCCGGCGGCGTCCGCCGGGTGGAACACGTTGGCCTTGAGAACGGTGCCGTCCGACATAGCGATCGGGACGTCCCAGTCGACGCTCATGTTCGGGTACTTCGACGGCGCGTCATGCGAGGCGGTCCACGCCCGCTCGTCGGCGGCGGAGGACGGCGCCGCGGCGGCCTGCGGCAGACTCTTTGCCGGGAGCGCGACGACGGTCGGCCCCGCGACCAGGGCCGTCACACTCAGCACCGACACCCCCGCTCGCGCCGCGCGTGATCTCCAGCCTCCAGCCATGGCCCCTCCACCTACCGCCGAGTAACCCGATATACGGCGGAACAGTAACCCACGTCACATGTTCCTGTACGCATTTGCCGAGACTCCCCTCAGCTTCCGCCTCGGGGCCTCACCGGCTGGCAGGATGGGCGGCGTGACCGTGAATTCCTTCGCCCCCGGCATCGACCTGCAGTACGTGTCCGACGACATCCGCGTCCAGGACGACCTCTTCGGCCACGTGAACGGCGGCTGGCTCGCCGGGCACGAGATCCCCGCCGACCGGTCCAGCGACGGCGCGTTCTACGCCCTGCGCGACGCATCCGAGGAGCACGTACGCGCGATCGTCGAGGAGTGCGCCACGGGCGAGCACGACGCCGTCGGGGCCGAGAAGATCGGCGCGCTGTACTCCAGCTTCATGGACACCGAGACCGTCGAGGAGCTGGGCGCCCGGCCGCTCACGGACGAACTCGCGGCAGTGGAGGCGGCATCGTCGACCGCCGAGCTCGCGGGCGTGCTCGGGCGGCTGCAGCGCCAGGGAGTGCCGGGCCTGCTCGCCTACGGGGTGGACACGGACGCGAAACAGTCCGACCGCTATCTCATGCAACTCGCACAGGGCGGCCTGTCGTTGCCCGACGAGTCGTACTACCGCGAGGCGCAGTACGGACCGATCCGCGAGAAGTTCGTCGCGCACGTCGCGGCGACGCTGCGTCTGATCGACCACCCGGACGCCGACGCCGCTGCCGACGCCGTACTGGACCTGGAGACCGCGATCGCGGCCGGACACTGGGACGTCGTGGCCCGCCGCGACGCCGACAAGACCTACAACCTGCGCACCTTCGCCGACCTCGCCGACTCCGCCCCTGCACTGTCGCTGCACGTCTGGGCGGCCGCCGTTGCCGGGCCGGGGGCGAGCGAAGCGAAGCAGGGGCACACCGGCCCGTTCGCCGAGGTGAACGTGCGGGAGCCGTCGTTCGTCGAGCACGTGGCAGACCTCATGCAGCACCGCCCGCTCGATGAATGGAAGGCGTGGGCGACGTGGCGCGTCGTCTCCGCGCGGAGCCCGTACCTGTCGGAGGCATTCGTCGCGCAGCGGTTCTCGTTCTACGGAACGACCCTCACCGGCGCGCCCGAGAACCGGGAGCGGTGGAAGCGCGGCGTCGGCCTGGTCGAGGAGCATCTCGGCTTCGCGGTGGGCGAGCTGTACACCGCCCGGCACTTCCCACCCGCGGCGAAGGACCAGATGGCGCAGCTGGTCGCCAACCTCGTCGAGGCCTACCGTCGTCGCATCTCCCAGCTCGAGTGGATGACGCCCGAGACGCGTGAGCGCGCACTGGTCAAGCTCGAGAAGTTCACGCCGAAGATCGGCTACCCGGAGAAGTCGCGCGACTACTCGTCGCTGCACATCGACCAGTCCGATCTACTCGGCAACGTCCGGCGCGGCAACGAGTTCGAGCACGACCGCGAGCTCGCGAAGATCGGCTCGCCGGTCGACCGCGACGAGTGGTTCATGACGCCGCAGACCGTCAACGCCTACTACAACCCGGGCATGAACGAGATCGTCTTCCCGGCCGCGATCCTGCAGCCTCCGTTCTTCTCGCCCGACGCCGACGACGCCGTCAACTACGGTGGCATCGGCGCTGTGATCGGGCACGAGATCGGGCATGGCTTCGACGACCAGGGAGCCAAGTACGACGGTGACGGAAACCTCGAGGACTGGTGGACCGACAAGGACCGCACCGAGTTCGCTGCGCGCACGCGATCGCTCATCGACCAGTACTCGGCGTTCTCCCCGCGCGACCTGGACGAGGCGCACCACGTCAACGGCGAGTTCACCATCGGGGAGAACATCGGCGACCTGGGCGGGCTCGGCATCGCGCTCGTCGCTTACGGAATCGCCTCGGGCGGTACCCAGCCGGAGCCGATCGACGGACTGACAGGCCTGCAGCGCGTGTTCTTCAGCTGGGCGCAGGTGTGGCGCGGCAAAAGCCGTGAGGAGGAGGCGATCCGGCGGCTCGCGACCGATCCGCACTCGCCACCCGAGTTCCGTTGTAACGGGATTGCCCGGAATCTCGCTGAGTTCTATTCGGCGTTCGGCGTGTCAGAGGGAGACGGGCTGTACCTCGCACCGGAGGATCGGGTAACTATATGGTGACGAAGTAACCAGACCCCTACCGCCGTCCCGCGATCGGGACACCCAGGCCGTCCAGCAGCAGGCGGACCCCGTGTAGAAGACCGCGTCCGGGAGCTCCGCACCCGGGCAGGAGATAGGTGTCCGTGCACTCTCGAAACGAACCGCAGACACAGACCGCGCCGAACCCGGCGCCGGCGGATCGCGGGCCCACGGAACAGCTTCCGTCGGTGCTCGGCCTGGTCGGCGAGGTCGAGGATCTGCAACTCGAGGAATTGTCCCTCAGCGAGCGGATGGGCGAGATCGCGCGGCGGCTCCGCGAGTTGTCGACGTCGTCGGAGCGAGTACTGTCGGCGATCACCGAATTCGCCGTGGGCCAGGTGCCCGGCGCGGACTTCGCGTCCGTCACGCTGGTGGACGCCAAGGGGCAGATCACCAGCCCCGTCGTAGTCGGCGACGAGGCTCAGCGCATCGATGATCTGCAGCAAGAACTCGGTGAAGGCCCTTGTGTCGGTGCGACATTCGACGACAAGACGACGATCGAGGTGCCAGACGTAGCGACCGACGCGCGGTGGCCGCGGTTCGGGCGCGCCGCGAGCGACGCCGGCGTCGGCTCGATCGAGTGCTTCTGTCTTTACGTGCAGAACGACGCCTACGGGACTCTCAACCTGATGGCCCGCGATCCGCACGCCTTCTCCGCGGAGTCGTCGTCGATCGGTTCCCTGTTCGCCGTCCACGCGGCGGTCGCGTTCTCCGCTGTTCGCGAGAAGGAGCAGATCCGCGCCGCTCTCACCACGCGCGATGTGATCGGTCAGGCCAAGGGCATGATCATGGAGCGGTACAAGCTCGACGCCGACGGCGCGTTCCGGCTCCTCGCCCGCCTGTCCCAGGACGCCAACGTAAAGCTCGCCGAGGTCGCGGCGCAGGTGATCGAGGCCGGCCCGGACTGATGCGACCGCGACGCTGCCCGGCCGCCACTCCCCTCTGAAAGCGCCCGTCCCGAGTAGAAGTTCCCGCCCCCGGTGTGATATCAGCGGGGGCGGGTACTTCTATTCGGGAGCGCTGCGCGGGCTACTCGGCCGCCTGCGCGGCACCGTCGCCGACGGCCATCACGACCTTCGCCCCGACCGGCGCGGCCTGGATCATGCGCAGCGACGCCAGAGCCGGGGAAGCGTCGAGCATACGGCCCGCGTTGGCCAGCGCCCGCAGGGCCGCGGTCTCCGCCCGCGCCTCTTCCAGGCGCGCGGCGCCGCGTGCCTTGGCGGTCACCAGATCAACGGCGGCGGAACGAATCTCGCTGGGCAGCACGATATCCTTGACGACCACCGACCGCACCTCGAGGCCGACGCCGGAACCGGCCTCTCGGGCCGCCTCCAGGATCGGGGCGGTGTCGACCGCATCGCCACGACGCAACAGCTCCTCTACCGGGACCCCGACGACGGTGTCCCGCAGCGCTATCTGCGCCGCCAGGTAGACGACGGCATCCGGATCGACCGCGCGCTCGGTATAGGCGATCGGGTCGGTGACCGCCACGCGCAGCGTCATCGACACGCGGATCGCCACCGACTCCGCAGTCGGAATCTCTTGCGGTGCAACGGAGAGCAGATACTCGCGCATCCGCACACTGACGAGGCCGCGCATGTCGCGCACCCGGTGCCTGCCGGGCTCCATCAGTCGCACGGGCGCACCGGCGCGGTACTCCAGCACGACGTGGCCCACGGGCACCGTGAGCGGCGTCCCGAAGATCGAATCGAGGAATGACATGGCGAACCTCCTTTCCGTTCTGCATATTCGCCATCATGTATTCGGTTGTGGGTGCCACACACCGCCCCGGTGCGCGGGGCGGCGGGGCGACAGGAGGCGGACTCCGTTGCCGGAGAGCGCGATCCGCGTCGCCGCAGGGCCACCGGGCGCGTGGTCCGGGACGGCGTGCAGCTGTGGGAGAGGGACTCGAACCCCCTGGGCCAGCGGCCGTGCCTTTGTGGTGGTCGCGCGAGAGGTGACGCGCGGAACCTCGTGCGATACATCGCCTCGGCCGCTCCCCCTCGACGTGCCCGGCAAGTACTCTCGCACCGCCGCACCGTCGCCGGCAACCGAATTACGCCACCGCACACGAAACACCCGCCACACCTGCTTGATGCAGGCGTGGCGGGTGCGATCGGTCGGAAGAGGCGGACGACCTACTCGTAGGTCTCCCCGGCCTCGGCCTTGGCGATCAGCGACGCGGGCGGCGTGAACTGCTCACCGTACTTCGCCGCCAGCTCCTTCGCCCGAGCGACGAAGGGCTTCAGGCCGATGGTGCCGTCGGCTCCCTCGTAGCCGTTGATGTACTGCAGCACGCCGCCGGTCCATGCCGGGAAGCCGATCCCGAAGATCGAACCGATGTTGGCGTCTGCGACCGACTCCAGCACGCCCTCGTCGAGGCAGCGCACGGTCTCGACGGCCTCTGCGAAGAGCATGCGCTCCTGCAGCTCCTTGAAGTCCGGCGTCGAGCTGCCCGACTTGAAGTGCTCCTGGAAGCCCTTCGATAGGCCGGTGCGCTTGCCGTCGGCGTAGTCGTAGAAGCCGGCGCCGTCCTTCTTGGATGCGCGACCGTTCTCGACCATCCAGTCGACCACGGCGAACGCGCCGTGGTCCGGAACCGACTTACCCTCGGCCTCCAAGGCCTCTGCCGTGGCCTTGCGGATCTTCTGCATCAGCGTGAGCGTGAGCTCGTCCGCAAGCTGCAACGGGGCAGCCGGGTAGCCGGCCTGCTGGCCCGCCTGCTCCAGGTACACCGGGTCGACGCCCTCACCTACGGCCGCGAGG
>NZ_JARFTP010000053.1 GCF_029167375.1 Tsukamurella sp. 8F | reverse complement strand
GGCGATTTCCAGGCGCCGCGCCAGCGTCGCTTCCTGCCGTTCCCGGGTTCGGCGCTGTCCAAGCGGCCGCCGCCGTGGCTGCTGGTGGCCAACCTGCTGGATACGCAGAAGGTGTGGGGCATGACCCTGGCCGCGATCGAGCCGGACTGGGTCATCGCCGAGTTGCCGCACCTGCTGCTGCGCAAGCACTTCGACCCGCACTGGTCGCGCGCGCAGGGCCAGGTGCTGGCCTCCGAGCAGATCAGCCTGTTCGGCCTGGTGCTGGCGCCGAAAAAGCCGGTGCACTACGGCCGCATCGAACCGGGCGAAGCGCATGACATCTTCGTGCGCCAGGCGCTGGTGACCGGCGAGATCAACACACGCGCCAGCTTCGTGGCCGACAACCAGAAAGTGCTGGAGATCGCCCGCGAGGAAGAAGCCAAGCTGCGCCGTGCTGGCATCGTTGCCGACGAGGACTGGCAGGCGCGCTGGTACCTGGACAGGGTGCCGCCGCAGATCCATTCGGCCGCGGGGCTGGATACCTGGTGGAAGGGGCTGGCGCCGGAACAGCGCAAGACCCTGCACTGGTCGCTGGTCGATCTGTTGCCGGGTGAGGGCAGCGAACAGGAGCGTTACCCGAAGTACCTGCCGCTGGGCCAGGCGCGCCTGCCGCTGCATTACCGCTTCGAACCGGGTGCCGACGACGACGGCGTCACCCTGGATGTGCCGCTGCATCTGCTCAACGCGCTGGACCCGGTGCAACTGGGCTGGCTGGCGCCGGGTTTCGTCGCCGACAAGGCCTCGGCACTGATCCGCAGCCTGCCCAAGGCGATGCGCCGCAACTACGTGCCGGCACCGGACTTCGGCCGCGCGTTCTACGAGGCGTTCCCGCAGCCCAGCGCCGATGCCATTACCGGCGAACTGGCGCGCTTCCTGTCACGTGCGACCGGCGCAACGGTGACCGCGCTCGATTTCGAGCCTGGTTCGATCGAACCGCACCTGCACATGAACCTGCGGCTGCGCGACGAGCAGGGCAAGGTGCTGGCGACCTCGCGCGATCTGGACGCACTGCGCGCGAAATTCGGTGGTCGTGCCGGCGATGCCTTCGCTGCACGCGCTGGGCGCGAGATGGCCGCCGATGGCCTTCGCACGTTCCCGGCCACGCCGATTCCGCTGCAGGTACCCGGTGAAGCGGGCGTGCCGGCTTATCCGGCGCTGCTGGACGAGGGCGACAGCGTGGCGCTGCGCATCTTCGCCGATCGCCAGCAGGCGCTGGAGGCCCATCCGCTGGGCGTGCGCCGTCTGCTGGAGATTGCCCTGGCCGAGAAGGTGAAGCAGGCACGCAAGCAGCTGCCGGTCGGTGCCAAGACCGGCCTGTTGTATGCGGCGATCGAGTCGCAGGAGCGCCTGCGTGGTGACCTGGTCGATGCGGCGATGAACGCGGTGCTGGCCGAGGGCCTGGAAGACATCCGCGATGCGGCGGCCTTCGAACAGCGCCGTGAGCATGCGGCCAAGGCGTTGTTCGGCGAGGCCATGTCGCGGCTGAAACTGGCCGAGACCATCCTGGCCCTGGTGGCGGAACTGAAGCCGATGCTGGAAGCACCGTTGATGGGCTGGGCGCGCGGCAATCTGGACGACATGGAAGCGCAGCTGGTCGGCCTGATCCATCCCGGCTTCCTGCGCGATACGCCGGCTGACGCGCTGGCACAGTACCCGCGCTATCTGAAGGCGATGATCCTGCGCACAGAGCGCGCCAAGCGTGATCCGCCACGTGACCAGGCACGCATGCTGGAACTGCATCCGTTCCTGGAAGCGCTGGAAGCGGGGGAGCAGCAGGGACTGCGCGAGCGCCCGCAATGGCAGGCGCTGCGCTGGGATCTGGAAGAGCTGCGGGTGTCACTGTTCGCGCAGGAGCTGGGTGCGCGCACCGGCATCTCGGCGAAGAAGCTGGCGCAGCGGGTGACCGCATTGCGCCAGGCGTGACGTCGTGGGGGGCAGCACCCCCCCCCCCCCCCCGGGGGGGCGCCCCCCCCCCCCTCCGCCGTATCTGTACTGTGGACGCGTGCCAGAGTCCGACGCCCCCGACGAGCGCCCCGTCGACGACGCAGCCGAGCCTTCCGCCGCCCAGGGCGCGAGCGACGAGACGAGCGCGAGCGACGAGACATCCGCGGGCGGCGCGACGCGCGTCAAGCGGTCGGCGAAGAAGTCCGGAAAGAAGAAGCAGGGCAAGAAGACCAACTGGTTCGTCGAGGTGCTCGGGGTCCTCGTGATCGCCGGAATCCTGTCCTTCCTCCTGCAGAACTTCGTAGGCCACCAGTGGTACGTGCCGTCGGAGTCCATGGAGCCCACGCTCGTCGGATGCCAGGGCTGTACCGGCGATCGCATCGTCACGCAGAAGATCAGCTACTACGCGTCCGATCCGGAGCCCGGCGATGTGATCGTGTTCAAGGGTCCATCGGACTCGTGGAACATCGAGGGCGCGCCCAGTGTGCGCTCGTCCAACACCGTGGTGCGCGGGTTCCAGGAGGCGCTTTCCCTCGTCGGGCTCCAGCCACCCAACGAGAACGACCTCGTCAAGCGGGTCATCGCGACCGGCGGCCAGACGATCCAGTGTGTGGACGGACAGGGCGTCACGGTCGATGGCAAGAAGATATCGGAGCCCTATCTCGCGGAGACGGCGAAGCAGGCGGCACGGCAGGACCCCTGTTGGGGCACGCCGTTCGGGCCGATCAAGGTCCCGTCGGGCAACGTGTTCGTGATGGGCGACAACCGGATGAACTCCGCGGACTCGCGATTCCACATCGAAGACCAGTACCAGGGCACGGTGCCCAAGGCCGATATCCGCGGCAAGGTGGTCGCCGTCGTCTGGCCCGTCGGCCGCTGGCAGGTGGTCCACGCGGTGAACCCGCAGGCCTGAGGTGGGTGCGGGATGGCCCCCGCGACCGGTGGTCCGCTCGTCGTCGGGGCTCCGGACGCTGGAGCAGGTGCTCGGCAGGGCCGGTTTGGGGCCGGTGGCGGGTGTCGACGAGGCCGGTCGCGGGGCGTGCGCCGGGCCTATGACGGTGGCGGCGTGTGTACTGGCGCCGCACGCCATCGGCTCGCTCAAGGAACTCAACGACTCCAAGAAGCTCACCGAGGCTGCGCGCGAGAAGCTCTATCCGAAGATCGTGAAGTACGCGCTGAGCTGGTCGGTGGTGTCGATACCGGCTCCGGAGATCGATCGGATCGGCGTACACGTCGCGAACATCGAGGGAATGCGGCGTGCCGTCGCGGCACTCGACGTGTCGCCCGGTTACGTACTCATCGACGGGTTCCGGGTTCCGGGTTTGGCAGTGCCGTCACTGCCGGTGATCGGCGGCGACGCGTCCGCCGCCTGTATCGCCGCGGCCAGCGTCCTGGCGAAGGTGACGCGCGACCGCGTGATGGTGGAGCTCGACGACCACTTCCCGGGATACGGGTTCGCGGTGCATAAGGGGTACTCGACGGCGGTCCACATGGAGGCGCTCGACGAGTTGGGGCCGAGTAGCCAGCACCGGATGCGATACCAGAACGTGCGAGCGGCGCTCGAGGCGCAGCACGCCCGGGCGGCGGTGCTCACGGTCGGCGGTGCCGCTGCGCGATAGAGTGGATCGGTCGCCGAGCGAGAGGAGGACGATGGTGAGCGCGGAGGATCTCGAGAAGTACGAGAACGCGATGGAGCTGTCCATGTACCGCGAGTACAAGGATGTGCTGAGCCAGTTCACCTACGTGGTCGAGACCGAGCGGCGATTCTATCTGGCCAACGGGGTCGACATCGTGCCGCGGAACGCGGACGGCGAGGTCTACTTCGAGGTGCTGATGACCGACGCCTGGGTGTGGGACATGTACCGGCCGGCACGCTTCCTCAAGCGCGCCCGTGTCGTGACGTTCAAGGACGTCAACATCGAAGAGCTGGACAAGCCTGAGCTGCGGCTACCGGACTGACCTCGGCCAAGCGTAGCCGATCGTTCGCGCGTGGCCTTTAGTACGCTTCGCGCATGCGTTTCAATCCGCCGCCGAATTGGCCTCCGGTGCCCAAGGGGTGGCGCCCGGAGCCGGGCTGGCAGCCTGATCCGTCGTGGCCCGATCCGCCGGCCGGTTGGCAGCTGTGGGTCGGCCGGGACTCGCGCGACACACTGCGCTGGGTGGTAGCGATCGGCGCCCTGGTGGTCGTGCTGGCGCTCACCGCGGGCGGCGCCTACTGGGTGTATCTCCGCTCGTCGTTCCACTGCTGGAACGGGGAGCGCGGAACGAAGGGCCAGTGCACCCCCATCGTCGGCGTCGAGGGGCTCACCTGGATCGCACCCGCCCTGCACGACCTGAACGGGAAGACGGTGGCAGGCCGGTCGTGCGGGTCGGCGCCGCAGACCGACCGAGCGCGGAGTTCCGCCGAGGCCGTCGAGTGCTCCTGGCCGACGGCGCGAGTCACGGTAGACGTCGAACGGTACGCGAGTGCGCAGGCCGTTCCGCGCGGGAAGGCACGGGAGCAGTGGCTCGTGGGTGGCGATCGGTACGGGCTCTCGCAGCTGACCACCGACTCGTCGGGCGGGGCGGAGCGCACGCTGATCTACGACGGACAGCCGTACGTCATCACGGTGTCCGGCGCGTCCGCCGACGTGGTTTCCGCGGTATCGGGTATGGCTTTCCGCTCGCTGCACGCGATTCGAGACGGCGGTGGCCGGTAGACGTCGCGAACCTACCAGGCGACCCCGATATGTCGCCGTTCTCGCGGCCGACCCTGTGCATCGTGCGGTGACCATACATATCTCTGTGGATAACCCTGTACACCAACGGAATTCATACCCGCACCGCCCGTCATAGTTGTGGTGTGGACAGGATGACGCTGGGGAAGTCGGGTGAGGACACCGCCTGCGAGTACCTCACCGGTCGGGGCTGGAAGGTGGTGGACCGCAACTGGCGGTTCTCAGGTGGCGGGTTGCGAGGTGAGCTCGACGTGGTGGCGCTCGCCGTCGACGGCACGCTCGCCGTGGTCGAGGTGAAGACCCGCTCGGGCAGCGGGTACGGCTCGGGATTCGACGCCGTGACACCGCGGAAGGTGGCGCAGTTGCGGGCACTGACCGCGCAGTGGCTGCTCGCGCATTCACAGCGGTTCGCGCGCGTGCGGATCGACGTGATCGAGGTGTTCGCGCCTCCGGGCGGCCCGATCACACTGGAGCACCGCGAAGCCGTCGCCTGATGGCGGGTTTGGGCCGGGTGCACTCGGTGGCGGTGGTGGGCGTCGACGGCGCCGTCGTGGAGATCGAGTGCTGCATCAGTCCGGGCCTGCCCGGCGTCACTCTGGTGGGGCTGCCCGACGCGGTGCTCCGCGAGTCGCGGGACCGGATCAGGTCGGCGATATCCAATCTGGGCAACAAGTTTCCCGACACGAGGGTGACGATCGCCCTCTCGCCGGCGACCCTGCGCAAGATCGGTTCGGTCTACGACCTACCCATGGCCGTGGCGATATTGCGGGCGGATGGCAAGGTCCCGGCCGATCGGCTCCGCGGCACGGCGTTGTTGGGTGAGCTCGCGCTCGACGGCCGTGTGCGTCATGTCCGCGGGATCCTGCCCGCCACGCTCGCGGCGCGCAGCGGTGGGTTCGCACGGGTGATCGTGCCGGCCGAGGATCTGGGGGAGGCCGGCCTTGTAGACGGTCTCGAGGTATTGGGCGCGGCTCATCTGGGCGAGGTCGCGGATTGGCTGCGTGGCGAGGCCCGGTTGGCGGAGCCGGGGCCGCCTCCGGTGCCCGACGAGGCCCTGCTGGGCCCCGATCTCGCGGACGTCGCGGGCCAGGACGAGGCCAAGTACGCGCTCGAGGTCGCGGCGGCCGGCGCGCATCATCTGCTGCTCACAGGGCCGCCTGGGATCGGGAAGACGATGCTGGCGTCGCGTCTGCCCGGGATCCTCCCCGCCCTCGGCGAGCGGGAGGCGTTGGAGGTCAGCGCAATCCATTCGATCGCGGGCGCGTTGCCGGCGGATCGCCCCCTGTTGCGGGTGCCGCCGTTCGTCGCACCCCATCAGACGTCCTCGGTGCCCGCGCTGGTCGGGGGAGGCAGCGGGCTGGCGCGGCCTGGTGCCGTATCGCTGGCCCACCGCGGCGTGCTCTTCCTGGACGAGTGCCCGGAGATGTCGCCGAAGTCGTTGGAGGCTTTGCGGACCCCGCTCGAGGAGGGTGCGATCCGGTTGGCCCGGCGCGACGGTGTGGTCACATACCCCGCGCGTTTCCAACTGGTACTCGCGGCCAACCCATGCCCATGTGCGCCTGCCCGTGACAGCGACTGCACATGTAGCTCGACCGTGCGCCGACGATACCTCGGCAGGCTGTCCGGCCCGCTGCTCGACCGCGTCGACCTGCGGGTGCGGATGGAGCCGCCGGGCAACGAGGCGCTGCGCGGGGACGACGGATTCGCAGGCTCGTCCGAGGCGAGCGGCGCCATCCGGGCCCGCGTCGAGGCGGCACGGCGCGCTGCATGCGAGAGATGGTCGGCCGACGGCTGGATCACGAATGCGGAGGTGCCCGGAGCGGCACTGCGGCGTAGGTACAGGCTCGCACCCGCGGCCTTGAAGCCGGTCGAGGCGTTCCTGCGGGAGGGGAGATTGACCGCGCGCGGTGCGGATCGGACGCTGCGGGTCGCGTGGACGATCGGCGACCTGCGCGGTATGGACGCGCCGGGCGAGGCCGAGGTGTACGAGGCGCTGTCCTTCCGCGACCGCGGGTGGACCTGACGTACGACGGCAGGAGGGGAGTCGTGGGGGAGCAGAAGGCAGGTAGTGGCAACGACGCGGGTGGGGGCGGCATCGATGATGCTCGGCGCGCCTATGCGCTCCTGACAAGGTTGGTCGAGGCACCCAGCGCTGCGATGCGCGGGTTGATCGACGAGTTCGGCGCCGTCGAGACGGCGGACATGCTGTGCCGGGGGCTGCCGCCACCGGGTTTCGAGGCGCTCGTCTCGGCCACGGCCGCGCGGGTCGAGGATCTGTGCAGCGGCGGTGACCCACTCGACAGGGCGGACGCAGACCTACGCCACGTGGCGCGCCTCGGCGGTCGCCTCGTAGTCCCCGAGGATCCGGAATGGCCGGCGTGGGCGCTGCACCCCCTCGCCGAGCGCGTGCGGCCGCCGGACGGCGGGCACGACGACGAGTGGCGGGAGCTGCGGCCGTTCGCGCTGTGGGTCGTGGGCGCGGGCCGGCTCGACGAGCTCTTGGATCGTGCCGTGGCCCTGGTGGGGACCCGGGCACCGTCGTCGTATGGCGAGCACGTCGCGCGCTGGTTCGCAGGAGACCTTGCGGCCCAGGGGTTTACGGTTGTATCGGGCGGAGCTTACGGGATCGACGCGGCTGCGCATCGCGGCGCTCTCGCGTCGGGCGGGGCCACGGTGGCGATCCTAGGTGCGGGCGTCGACCGGCCCTATCCCGCTGGACATGCGCAGTTGTTCCGGGCGATGGGGGAGCGGGGCGCCCTCGTGAGTGAGTACCCGCCCGGTACGCCCCCGGGTCGGCACCGATTCCTCAACCGGAACCGATTGGTGGCGTGCGCTACTCGGGGTGTTGTGGTGGTGGAGGCGGGGCTTCGCTCGGGGACCAGGAACACGGCGTCGTGGGCGGCGCGGCGCTCGCTTCCTGTGTGCGCCGTGCCGGGGCCTGTCACGACCGCCACGTCGGTCACGTGCCATACGTTGATCCGTGATGGAGCAGAGTTGGTGACCTCGGCAGCCGACGTGGTCTTCAGGTGTGGCGCCGCGGGGGAGATGGCGCCCCAACCAGAGGCCCCCGCTCGCCCGACCGACGGCCTGACGCCAGCGCAGTTGCAGGTGCACGACGCGTTTCCGGCCCGTTCCGAGCTCGGTGTGTCCGAACTCGCTAGGAGATCGGGACAGCCGCCCGCGTCGGTGCGTGCGGCGCTGACAGTGCTCGAGCTGCGCGAACTGGTGGAGCCGGCCGGTGCACGGTGGCGCCTCGTGCGTCGTGGAGACCGCGAACGGGAGGTGTGATGTCCGCGTACACGTGAGGAGGTTGTTCATGGGACGCATATAGGAGACGTGCCGGGGAACGCGTCCGGCGGAGAACGGACGGTGCTGCCCCACCGGGCGCGCGCCGCGTCGTCATCCGGTCTGCCTCCCGTGCGGCACTACCCTGGGGCATGTGACCACAGATCCGGACATCGAATGCGCACTAGCTGGGTACGAGACGTACCTGCGGCTGGAGCGCGGGCGTTCGGAGCACACCGTGCGGGCATACCTCGCCGACCTGCGCGGGCTGCTGGCGTTCGCGGCCGAACGGGAGGTCGGCCTCCAGGCGCTGGATCTGCAGACGCTGCGTGCATGGCTGGGTGAGCGCGCCACGGCCGGGGCCGCGCGCACGACACTCGCACGACAGGCCTCGGCGGCGCGGACGTTCACCGCCTGGGCGGCGCGGACGGGTCACGTCGAATCGGACTCCGGAGTGCGGCTGCGGGCGCCGCGCGCACAGCGCACCCTGCCCGCCGTGGCGACCGCATCGGACGCGTCGGCGGCGCTTGCGAACGCCGCGTCTGGTGCGGCTGAGGGCGATCCGGTGGCGCTGCGGGACCACGCGATCGTGGAGTTGTTGTACGCCACGGGGATTCGCGTGTCGGAGCTGTGCGGACTGGATGTCGGCGGAGTGGAACCCGGGCGTCGCGTCGTGCGCGTCATCGGCAAAGGAGACAAGGAGCGCGTCGTGCCCTATGGTGTGCCCGCCGCTGCTGCCGTGGACCGCTGGCTGTCCGAGGGGCGCCCCGCGCTGGTCAATGAGAAGTCCGGAGGCGCACTGTTTCTCGGGGTGCGCGGCGGCCGGCTCGATCCGCGCGCGGCGCGCACCGTCGTCCATCAGGTCACATCGAGCGTGCCCGGTGCGAGGGAACTCGCTCCGCACGGATTACGTCACAGCGCGGCGACGCATCTGCTCGAGGGCGGGGCGGATCTACGTGTCGTGCAGGAGCTGCTCGGCCACAGCTCGCTGGCCACGACGCAGCTCTACACCCACGTCTCGGTCGCACGGCTGCGCGCAGCACACGAACAGGCGCATCCGCGGGCATGACCGGCGCGGGTCCGACCGGCCGCCAGCCTGCCCGCGCGGCCGCACGGGAGCGCCTGTGCCATCGGATCAGCTGTTGTCGTTCTTCTCCTTCTTGCCTCGCCAGGCCCGCTCGAACGGCAGCCGCCACGCGTTCGGCGCGATCAGCTGGTGGATCGAGTTGGGGCCCCACGAGCCGGGCGGGTACTGCTTCACGGGCGGCGGGTTGTCCAGCAGCGGGATCGACCGCTCCCAGAGGGATTCGATGCCGTCCGCGGTGTTGAACAGGGTGTGGTCCCCCAGCATGGCATCGAGGATCAGGCGTTCGTAGGCCTCGAGCACGTCGTCGGACTGGCCGGTCTCCTCGGTCGAGAACTGCATCGAGAGCTTCTCCAGCCGCATCCCCGGACCGGGCCGTTTGCCGTAGAAGGACAGCGACACCTTCGACTCGTCGGCCAGGTCGAAGGTCAGGTGATCGGGTCCCTGCGCACCGATTCCGGAACCAGACGGGAACATGGACTTGGGGGCTTCCTTGAAGGCGATGGAGATGATCCGCATGCCCTCCGCCATCTTCTTGCCCGTGCGCAGGTAGAACGGCACACCGGCCCAGCGCCAGTTGTCGATGCGGGCACGTAGCGCGATGAAGGTCTCGGTGTCCGACTCGGGGTTGACTCCCTGCTCCTCGCGGTAGCCGGCGTACTGCCCGCGCACGACGTCCTCCGGGCGGATGGGCTGCAGTGAGCGGAAGACCTTGTTCTTCTCCTCCGAGATGGCGCGCGGCTCGAGGGCGGTGGGCGACTCCATGGCAACGAACGCCATCACCTGGAACAGGTGCGTGACCACCATGTCCTTGTAGGCGCCGGTCGGCTCGTAGAACGCGGCACGGGCGTCGAGGCCGAGGGACTCGGGTATGTCGATCTGCACGTGGTCGATGAAGTTGCGGTTCCAGATCGGCTCGAACAGGCCGTTCGCGAACCGGAAGGCGAGGATGTTCTGCGCGGCCTCCTTGCCCAGGAAATGGTCGATCCGGAAGATCTGCCGCTCCTTGAAAGTCCGGTGCACCTCGGCATTGAGGGCGATGGCGCTCTCCAGGTCCTCACCGAAGGGCTTCTCCATGATCACGCGCGAGCGGTCGACGAGGTGCGCGTCCTTGATCATGTCGATCACCGCACCCGCGGCCTTAGGCGGTACGGACATGTAGTGCAGCCGACGGGGTTTGCCACCCATCTGCGATTCCGCCTCGGCGACCTTCGCCGCCAACGCCCCGGCTCCGTTCGGCTGCGGCACGTACGACAGCAGCGGGGCGAACCTCGCCCACTGTTCGTCGGTCAGCTTGCGCGCTCCTACGTCCTCGATCGACGTGCGCGCGAAGTCGCGGAACTGCTCGTCCGTCATGTCCTCGAGCGAGGATCCGATCACTCGCATGTCCGCGGTCAGTTCGGAGACGGCGAGGTAGCCGAGCCCGCACAGCAGCTTGCGGCGGGCGAGGTCGCCGGTCGCACCGAAGAGCACGACGACCGTCGGGTCGGCCTCGGGATGGTGCTTGTTGGAACGTGCTGCGGGGCTGGGATAGGCGATGGTCTGCGCGGTCCGCAGGCGCTCGGCGGCGTCCTCGATATCCGCCTCTTCGTCTGTCACGTCGGTCGGTTCGGTGGGATTCGTGTCGTCCACATCGGACATAGTGTCACCGATCAGCCGAACGCGCTGGTCACCTACGATTCCGGCGGGTCGCCACCGAGCGGCAGGAGCCGCACCGGCGCGGACCCGATCAGCAGGCGGGGGTCGAAGTAGTGCGCTGCGTGTCCGGAGCCCCGACGTAGGCCCCAGTGCAGGCATGCCTCGACCGGGCAGCCCGGATGCCCGGCGGCGACGGCCGCCAGTGGGCTACCGGCGTCGACGGTGTCGCCCACCGCAACGGCCGGCGCGGCGAGTGGCTCGTAGGTGGTGAGGAGCCCGTTCGGGTGGAGTACGGACGCGACCATCGTGCCGTCGACGATGCCGACGAAGTGCACGGTGCCCGGCCCGGCCGCGTACACCGTCTGGCCGGCAGCCGCTTCCAGGTCGACCCCACGGTGCCCACGCTCCCAGCGCTGCGCGGGCGCGGAGAACTCCCGCGCCACGTGCGGTCGCGGCCGGAGCGGCCAGGCGTAGGCCGCGGCGGCGGCGGGTGCGGCGCATGACAGCGGGGCACAGCCGAGCAGGAACAACAGGATCAGGATCTTCGGCCGCATGGGGTGATCCTGGCTCGGAACACCGACAGGTTTCGGCCGCCCCGAAGTGGGCGTGCGCGGCCGTTCTAGGCCGGCTCGTCCCCATCGTGATCTGCTGAGCCCGAGTCGCCCGTACCCGAATCCCTTGAACCCGAGTCGCCCCTGCCGCCCGATCCGCCACCGCGGGCCCATTGGCCGAACCGGCGGCCCAGGTCGGTCACGCCGTCGGCGGCGGCGCCCGCTACGGATCCGACGGCGTTGCCCATGTCCCGCAGCGTGGACACGAGCGGGTCGCCGGACGCATCGAAGTCGGTGCGGTACGAGCGGGCCGCATCGCGGACGTCGTCCCCGATGTCTGCACCGGCGTCGTCGCCGCGGCGGGGATAGGTACCCCCGAGGATCGCCCCGTAGGCGCCGCGCTCGACCCAGCGGTTGAGGTCCGCGGCGCGCAGCACCGCGAACGGGTGCGTCTGCAGCTCGAGGTTCAGCAGCTTGAGGACACCGTCGCGTAGGTCGCCCGTGCGTTCGTAGTCGGCGGCCTGTGCGAGAAAGCGCTGGGTGTCCATCTCGTCGAGGCGGGTGCCGCCTGCCATCTTCATGTGCGACCGGAGTGCCACGTCGGGATCCTGGACGCACAGCAGGCCCGCACGGTCGCCCGAGAGCTCGGATTTGCGTTGCCATTCGAGCAATGCGGCGACCACGGCGCGTAGCGCCCATCCGCCGATGGGCATCCAGCCGAAGCTCGCCGCCAGCCGCATCAGGTGCATGAGCATCGTGCGGTACACCGCGTGGCCCGACATCGCATGGCCCAGCTCGTGGCCGACTACGAAGCGTAGTTCCTCGACGTTCAACAGGTCGAGCAGGCCGGAGGTCAAGACGATGAATGGCGTGTCCATGCCGATGGTGAACGCATTCGGCTGGGGATCCTGCGCCACGAACATCTCCGGGACAGTGGGGGAGTCGAGTGTCCGGACGCAATCCGCGCGCAGTCCGTGCAGCGTTGGGAACTGGCGCTCGTCCACGCGGATCGCGGACCCGAGGTAGAGCAGCCGGTGCTGCCGCTCGCGCAGCAGCGCCGAGAGCGTCTTGAGTATCGTGTCGAAGCCTTTGAGGCTGCGTAGGGTCGTGAGGGCCGCGCGATCGGACGGGTGCTCCCATGCGCGCGTGCTGATCTCGGGGAATTCGACGAACATACGGGCCGGAAGATCGGTCATGAATCCACGCTAACGGCAGGTGGTTGGCGGCGGCTTGGAACGCGGCAGGCCCCTCACGATCCGGTCCGCCTGGCGATCAGGAAGGCGACGACGGCCACCACCGAGCACGCGAGCATCGCGACGGCGAGCGCTGTCGGGTCGGCCCCGCCGAGGCCGGCGACGGCGCCCGCGATGCCGCCCACGGCGAAACGCAGCGCACCAAGCAGCGCGGAAGCCGTGCCGGCGACGTCCCCGTGGTCGTCGAGTGCGAGCGCTGCGAGCGTGGCCAGGGTGAGTGGCACCCACATCACGGACAGGAACAGGCACACGATCACGCCCCACATCCCGAGGGTGACCGAGGCGACCAGCATGGCAACGCAGGCGGCGGTCATCGCGGCCAGGGCGACGCGCAGCGTCGCCGTCGGGCTGACCCGGCCGAGCAGCCGTCCGCCCGCCAGGTTCACGCACAGCAGGCCGGCCGAGTTCGCTGCGAACAGGATGCCGAACTGGGCTTCGGTGAATCCGTAGCCGTCCTGGAACACGAACGGCGACGTCGAGATGTAGGAGAACAGTGTGGCGAACGCGAACGCTCCCGCGATCGACAGGCACACGAATCGTGGATCCCGGGAGAGCGTGCCGACCGCCTCCGCGAGGTGATTTAGCCGCAGCTCGGCGCGGCGCGCGGCGGGGAGGGACTCAGGGATCCACCGCCAGGCGGCCCCGAGCAACACCACGCCGGTGCCTGCGAGCACGTAGAACAGCCCGCGCCAGTCCATCACCCGGAGCAACTGCGCCCCGGCGACCGGCGCGAGGATCGGCGCGATGCCACCCACGGCCATGAGGCTCGAGATGAGCTTGGCGGCGTCCACGCCCGAGTAGAGGTCGCGCACTATGGCCAGAGACAGCACCACCCCGGCAGAACCGGCGAGGCCCTGAATCAGCCGGAACGCGTCGAGGAGGTACACCGTCGGTGCCAGCGCACACAGCAGGGAAGCGACCACGAACACCGCGACCCCGCCGAGCATCGGTCGCCGCCGCCCTACAGCGTCGGACAGTGGGCCTATGAAGAGCTGCCCCAGCGCGAGCCCGACGAGACACGTTGTGAGCGTGACCTGGATCTGGGGCTGCGATGCGTGCAGATCGCTTGCGGCCTCGGGGAGAGATGGGAGGTACAGGTCCGTCGTGATCGGGCCGAACGCCGACAGTGCGCCGAGGACCAGCGCGAGACGGAGCCGGTTCGTCCCTGTGCGCGCCGACACGGGCCTCACAGTGTGAGCACCAGCCGCGACGTCCCGACGTCCTCGGTCCACGCGCCCGCTATATCCGCCGCGGGGCGGGCCGTGACGTCCATCCGGATGCCGAGCTCGACGATCGTCGAGAGCATCGCCGGTGCCGCCGCGAGCGCCTGTTCCCGCGAGAAGGAGCCGATCCCGCTGCCGACGATCCGTACGTCGGTCGAACGCAACAGCGCGGCCGGCACCTGCGCGGTGGCGCCGGCCGCGGCCCCGACCTCGACGTACACGGCCGGTCCACGTTTGGCCAGCGCCACCAGTGCGGACTCGGCTGGCCGGCCCCACAGATAATCGACCACGACGTCGATCTTCTCCTCTCGCAAGGCGTTCCGCAGGCCGTCGTCGGGGAGTGTGAGATCGATGGTCGCGTCCGCACCCACCGCCTGGAGGATGTCGCGGTTGCGTCCGGCGGCGACGACCCTCGCGCCGAAGTGCCGCGCGAGGGGCACCGCGACTCGGCCGGAGGCGCCGGTCGCGCCCAGGACGAGCACCGTCTGACCCGGCTCGACTCGTGCGCGCAGGGTCAGCGCCATCCACGACGACAGTGCGGCGTTCACGACCGCCGCCGCCTGCGCATCCGAGAGGGCGTCCGGCACGGGAATCAGCGACGCGCGCGGCACGTACAGGTGCTCGGCGACGGTGCCTCGTGCGTTCACGTATACGCGCGTGCCGTCGTCGGTCCGGCCGACGCCGTCGACACCGGCGATCCCGCCCGGATCGGCCGGGCTCGAGTAGTGCGTTCCGTCCGCGACGCCGCGGGCCAGGTTGTGGATCGCGACCGCGCTCATGGTGACCCGCTCGGTCGCTGGTCCGGCAACGGGGGCCGGGACCTCGCCCCAGACCGGCGACTGGCGGTGGGTGGTGATCGCTGCCTTCATGACTGCCTCCTTAACGATGTTAAGTCGAAACGTACCTTAATGGCGTTAAGCTGTCGACCATGGCGCTCACCAGACCCGATATCGTGGCGACTGCACTGTCGGTGCTCGACGAGCAGGGCCTGGACGGTCTCACGCTTCGCCGCATCGCGGATCGGCTCGGTGTCAAGGCGCCCGCTCTGTACTGGCATCTCCCCGACAAGAAGGCACTCGTCGACGAGATGGCCACCGAGTTGATGAGGCGGGCCGTCGCGGGCTACCCCGAACCCGGCACGGCCGGGTGGCGGGACGTCGTCGTCGACTCCGCCGCGCATCTGCGCGCCGTGCTGCGAGCCCACCGTGACGGGGCCCGCGTGTTCAGCGGATCGCGGCTCACCGACCCGGAGGTGATCGCCGAGCTCGAGCGGCCGTTGCGCGTGCTCGTGGACGTCGGGTTCGCGGAGCGCGACGCAGCGCTCGCGTGGTCGACGCTGCGCGACCTGGTCGTCGGCTTCGTCATCGAGGAGCAGGAGGTGTATGGACCGGACGGTTCCGTGCGTGAGGCGTACCGCCCCGAGCTGCGGGCTTCCGTCATCGACCCCGAGCGCCACCCGCTTGCCCACCGTTCGGGTCCTACGGCGTGGGGCGGTGCGGACGAGCGGTTCGCGGATGCGGTGCGCTTCCTCGTCGACGGTATGGCCGCCCGCCTGGCGTGACGCGTGATTTCGCCGAGCAGCGGCTGCCGCGTAGACTGACGGGCGCACTCCGTCCAGATGGCGGGGTGACTTCGCGTGTTCATCAGCGCCCCAGGGCGTGCCCACGTCGCGCGGTCCCTCACGGGGTGCGGCGGGGCTGGACACCAGGACACCGTGCTTCGCCCCGAAAAAGGGACGCGGACGCGGTGTGAACAACTGCGATATGACAAGGAGTGACGAATGGCTGTCGTCACCATGAAGCAGCTGCTGGACAGCGGCGCACACTTCGGGCACCAGACCCGCCGGTGGAACCCGAAGATGAAGCGGTTCATCTTCACCGACCGCAACGGCATCTACATCATCGACCTGCAGCAGACGCTGACGTACATCGACAAGGCGTACGAGTTCGTCAAGGAGACCGTTGCCCATGGCGGCACCGTGCTCTTCGTCGGCACCAAGAAGCAGGCCCAGGAGTCCATCGCCGAGGAGGCGACCCGCGTCGGCATGCCGTACGTGAACCAGCGCTGGCTGGGCGGCATGCTCACCAACTTCCAGACGGTCCACAAGCGCCTTCAGCGTATGAAGGAGCTGGAGACCATGGAGCAGACCGGCGGCTTCGAAGGGCGCACCAAGAAGGAGATTCTCATGCTCACGCGTGAGAAGAACAAGCTGGAGCGCACCCTCGGCGGTATCCGCGATATGGCCAAGGTGCCGTCGGCGATCTGGGTCGTGGACACCAACAAGGAGCACATCGCCGTCGGCGAGGCTCGCAAGCTGAACATCCCGGTCATCGCGATCCTGGACACCAACTGCGATCCCGACCTGGTCGACTACCCGATCCCGGGCAACGACGACGCGATCCGCTCGGCCGCCCTGCTCACCAAGGTCGTCGCATCTGCGGTGGCCGAGGGCGTGCAGTCGCGCGCCGGCGCCTCCGCGGGCGACGCGAAGCCCGAGGGCGCGGCCGACGGCGAGCCGCTGGCCGAGTGGGAGCAGGAGCTCCTGGCGCAGGCCGCCACCGGTGCCGGAGAGGCGGAGGCCGCCGAGGCCAAGGCCACCGAGGCTCCGGCCGCCGCCGCGGAGTAGTCCTCCCGTTACTTCGGTGGGGGGGGCGGGCCCCCCCCCCCCCC
>NZ_JARFTP010000052.1 GCF_029167375.1 Tsukamurella sp. 8F | reverse complement strand
GGGGGGGGCGGCCGCGGGGGGGCCGCGAGGCCCCGCTCTGCTGCACACGCTACGGATGCCGACCGGTCGGGAAAAGCGACGAAATACAACACTCACCTGTCAGATCAACTGACAAGTCTTGCGCGCACCGCCTCTCGCACAGCGACCAGCGCCGGTCTCTCCTCGGCGCCCGCGCGTGACAGGAAGACTATGCCGCGCTCCTGGTCCGACGGGAGCTCGGAACTGGGCACGAGGGCCGTGCCCGCCTCGCGCACCACCATGTCCGGCAGAAACGCGGCGGCGAGCCCGCGCTCCACGAGCCGCAGGTGAAACAGAACGTCGGACGACTCGTGCACGACGTGGGGCTCGAACCCGCGCTCGCGGCATACCCGCATCGCCCACTGGGCCGACGCGGTCTCCCGCGGCTCCATCACCCATGGCACGCCGTGCAGGTCGCCGCGCGCCCCGTCTACGCCGGGTGGAAGATACCCGCGCACCGGATCCGCCCCCAGAAGCGTGGAGTGGATCCCACCGCCGGGGCCGGGAACGCCCGCCGGCCCCGGCGTCCCCGGGAACGCGTCGGTGATGACGGCGTCGACCTTGCGCGCCACGAGCCGCGCCACGGCGTCGTCGGGATCACACAGCCGCAACCGGACGTCCAGGGCGGGTAGCCGCTCGGCGAGATCGGCGAGCACGGCAGGCATCACCGACCGCGCGATCGTCGCGAACACTGCGACGGTGACCACACCCTGCGGCCGCTCGTGCGCTAGCGCGAGGTCGGACTCGGCCCGTTCGACCGCTGCCAGGATCACCTCGGTGTTGCGCACCAGGTCCTCGCCCGCGGGCGTGAGCTTGACGGCGCGTCCCACCCGCTCGAGTAGTGCCACGCCCACTTCGCGCTCCAGCAGCGCGAGTTGCTGTGAGATCGCCGAGTGGCTGTAGTTCAGCTCGCGCGCAGCCGCCGACATGCTGCCGCGGGCCCTTACTTCGCGTAGCAGTATCAGCCTATGGAGGTCCAACACGCCGGATCTCCTCCCATCACACTCAGGAATTCTGCGCAATCTTCTTGCGTCACGTGGGATCACCGGCCTCATCGAGCGGTAGCGGGGACAAGGCCTTGACCGCCCGGTAGGCGAACGTCGAATGCACCGACGCGAGGTTCGGGATGCGGCGTAGCTGATCCCGCAGGAACGTCTCGTAGTTCTCGAACGAGGGCGTGGCTACCTTGAGGAGGTAGTCCTCGTCGCCGGCGAGCAGGTAGGCCTCGACCACGTTGGGCAGGGTCAGGATCGTGGCTTCGACCTCCGCCAAGGCCTCTACGTCGTGTTTCTCCAGTCTGATCCGCACGAATGCCGTGATCGCCAGCCCGACGCTCGCCTGGTCGACTATCGCGGCATAGCCGGCGATGAATCCCTCCTCCTCGAGCCGTCGCACACGCCGCAGACACGGCGACGGTGATAGCTCCACCCGATCCGCAAGCTCCTGGTTCGTGATCCGTCCGTCTCGCTGCAGCTCTCGCAGGATCGCCTGATCTATCGCATCTAGCGTCATACTTAGCAGGATATGCCAAAAGTGTCGCCAGATTGGCAGGATCGCGACGCACCCGCCCAGATTCACGATTGCGTCGTGCGTTCAACGCATCTACTCTCTGGGTAGGCCGTCGGCCATCCCTTCATATCCACCTGGTCATCGGCGACCCAATCTCCGTAAAGGAGGCCAAAGATGTTGCTGTCTATGCCTTCCCTCCAACTCGACCCGCTGTGGCGCCTGTCCGAGGCGTGGGCCGCGGACACGCGTCCGGACCCGCTCAACCTCGTGATCGGCGTCTACCGCGACGAGCAGGGCGTCTGCCCCGTCCAGCGCGCCGTCTCGATCGCAGAGGCGCGGCTGGCAGAGCGCGCGCCGAGCAAGGAGTACACCAGCCCCGCCGGGAACCTCGAGTTCAACGCCGGGATCTGCGACCTGATCCTGGGCGATCCCGCGCTCATCGGTCGCGCCACGTCGATCCAGGCAGTCGGAGGAACCGGCGCACTGCGCCTCATCTCCGACCTCCTCGCCGTCACCGGGCCGGGCCGTACTGTGCACCTGGGCACGCCCGCCTACGTCAACCACCCCGCCGTACTGCGGGCCGCGGGCCTGCGGGTCAGCGAGTATCCACTGGAGCAGGACGGTCGTCTCGACGCCGCGGCCGCCCTCGACGTGGCCCGCACCGCGGCGCCCGGCGACGTCCTACTGCTGCAGGGGTGCTGCCACAACCCGACAGGGCTGGGCATGCCGCTGGAGACATGGATCGAGTTGGCGCACATCATGGCCGAACGCGGAGTGGTTCCGTTCATCGACCAGGCCTACTTCGGCCTCGGCGACGGCGTCGACGAGGACCTCGAAGGCATGCGCGCAATGCTCGAGATCGTGCCGGAGGCCGCCATCGCGGTGAGTGCTTCGAAAGCGTGGGGGCTGTACAGCGAGCGCACCGGTTGCGCGATCGTGCTCAGCTCGAATCCCGCTCGCGGAGAATACGTCCGGGGCGTTCTCGAGGTCGTCGCCCGCGCGGCGTACTCGCAGGCCCCGTCGCACGGCGCCAGGGTCGTAGCGGAGATCCTGGGCGACGAGACCCTGCGCGCCGACTGGCGTGTCGAGCTCGAAGAGATGCGGCAGCGCCTGACGCTGCTCCGCGCCGAACTCGTCGCCGAACTCCTCGCGACCACAACGGTTCCCGCTCTCCCCCAGCTCGGACAGCAACGGGGCATGTTCCTCCGGCTTCCGCTCGATGCGGACCAGATGGAACGGCTGCGGATCGACCACGCGATCTACGGCGTGCCCTCCGGCAGGATCAACCTCGCCGGACTCACGAGCGACCGGATCCCCCGCGTTGCCGCCGCGATCGGCGAGGTCGTCGCCTCCTCGCCGTCGCGCACACTGCTGTAGCGTCGGGCAGACAGCGCAGCCGCGCAGCGCAGCAAGGAGATTCAGATGCAGGTCGACCTGATCGTCCGCAACGCGCGGATCTACCCGGGCGATACCGGGGCACCGTCGTCGGATGCGCTGGCGGTGCTGCACGGGCGCATCGTCGCGGTAGGTGCGGACGTCGACGGCCTGCGCGCCCAGGAGACCCTGGACGCGCGGGGCCGAGTCGTGCTGCCCGGGTTCGCCGACGCGCATGCGCACAGCGTGTGGTTCGGGATGACCCTGATGGAGGCCGACCTGTCGGCTGTGCGCAGCCTCGACGAGATATACCGCATCATCGGCGACCGCGCGGCAAGTACGGACGGCGACGAGTGGATCGTCGCGTCCGGGTTCAATCCCGTTCTCCTACAGGGACAGAACCCCGATCCGGATCAGCTCGACCGCGCATCGGGCGGACGGCCGGTGTGGATCAAGCACGCCTCCGGGCACTCGTGCCAGCTCAGCACCGCCGGGCTGACTCGCACGGGGGCGTTGTCGCGTGCGGGACAATCCTTCGACGGCGGGCGCATCGTGGTCGACGACGCCGGGCATGCGACCGGCGTGCTCGAGGAGCGCGCGATGTCCCTCGTCCGTGATGTCCTGCTCCCCTATCCGCTGGCGATGATCGAGCAGGCCCTGGATCTCGCGACCGCCGCCTACGCCCGGGAAGGGCTCACCGCCGTGACGGATTGCGGTGTCGCCGCCGGGTGGATCGGCCACGCACCCGGCGAAGTCGCCGCGTACCAGAACGCCCTGGAGCACGGGGCCCTGCGGACGCGCATGCAGGTCATGCCGGTCATCGACGCCCTCCCCCTACTCGAGGGACACGCCGACGAACCCGTGCGGCGCGGCCTGGGGACGGGCGTCCGCACCGGGTGGGGAGACGACCGGCTGATGTTCGGGCCGACCAAGGTGTTCACCGACGGCTCGATCCTCGGGCGTACGGCGCAGCTCACCGACCACTACGACGGCTGCCCCGGCCACCACGGATACCTGCAGGAGGACCCGGATGTCATGCGGGAACGCATGATCGCGGCCTATGCCGGCGGCTGGTCCCTGGCTCTGCATGCGGTCGGAGACGCCGCGCTCGACCTGGCGCTCGACACGCTGGAGGAGGCCGTGCGCAAGCACGGTTCCCGACGTGTGCCGAACCGCGTCGAGCACGGGATCGCTGTGCGGCCGGACCAGCTCGCCAGACTGGCGGAGCTCGGAATCGCGTGCGTCGTGCAACCCGGCTTCATCCGCGCTTTCGGAGAGGGTATGCGCCGGGCCCTCGGCGAGTCGCGCGTCCCCTGGTCGGTCCGCGCACGGACGCTACTCGACGCCGGGCTCCCGCTGGGCCACAGCTCCGACCGCCCCGTCGCACCCGGCGCTCCGCTCGCGTCCATCCAATCGTTCGTCGAGCGGCTCACCGAGGACGGGCTGCCCTACGGGCCTGCCGAGCGGATCACCCCCGCCGAGGCCGTGCGCGCCGCCACCCTCGGCACCGCCGAGGTCACCGGTCAGGCCGATCGACGCGGAAGGCTCGTGCCGGGACAACTCGCGGACATGGTGTTCCTCGATGCCCACCCCGCCGAGGTCCCGCCCTCCGACATCCACGCCATACCGATCCTCGCCACCGCAGTCGGCGGTGAATTCACCTATCGCAGTGAGGAATTGCCGTCATGAATACGAATCGAGTAGCCCTGGTCACCGGCGGCACCTCGGGTATCGGTGCGTCGATCGCCCAGCGTCTGGTCAAGGACGGACTCGACGTCGCGGTCGTCGGGCGATCCGCGGACTCCCCCGCCGCGGACGGGCTGGACGCCGTGGACGGCGTCTTCCAGATCCGCGCGGACATCACGCGACCCGGCGCACCCGACGACGTCGTGGGTCGGGTCATCGAACGATTCGGAAGGCTGGACGTCCTCGTCAACAACGCCGGGCGCCGCCACGCGGGACTCATCGTCGACACCCCGCCGGAGGAGATCGCCGACGTGTTCGCGGTGAACACCCTTGCGGCAATGTCGATGACGGCCGCGGCGGCGCGCGTGATGATTCCCCGGGAGGACGGCGCGGTCATCAACATGTTGTCTCGGCTCGCGAGTGTGGGCGTCGCGACGCTGACTGCATACACCGCGTCTAAGGGCGCGCTACTGGCGTACACCCGCGGCGCCGCAGTGGAACTCGCACCGCACAATATCCGCGTCAACGCCGTCGCACCCGGTATGACCCGCACACCGCTCATCGATTCATGGCTCGCGGACCAGCCCGACCCGACCGCCGCGCTCGACGGCGTGGTCTCCGCCATCCCGCTGGGCAGGCTCGGCACCGTCGCCGACACCGCCTCCGCCGTCTCGTATCTCGCTTCGACGGAGGCCTCCTACCTCACGGGCGTATCGATCCCCGTCGACGGCGGCTACACCGCGCAGTGAACGATTCGTTCGATCGGGCCGGTACTGGTACACTTCTCATCATGTTCAGTGCGGGCCTGTAACTTGCCCGCTCGACTAGAGGCCGGAGTGCAGTTACAGGCACTACCGGCCTCGTCCATGTCCGGGTCCGTATCGGCCGCCGGTCCCCCGGTCACGCCTTCACCGTCGGGTTGTAGATGTCTATCCACGTATGCAGGTCGAGGGCCCGCTCCAGGCCGGCGCGTGTGACGTCCGCGGGATCGAGCCGGGCCTGCGCCGCCAGCCAGTCCCTGTCGACGATCTCGAACACCGAGTGGTCCGGCGACGCCGCGACATCCGCCGCGAGCGATTGCAGCCGGCGGACGTAACCCAGATCCTGCGTCGACGGGTACGGCGACTTGACGCGGTCGACGACCGACTGCGGTAGAACATCTTTCGTGGCCGCGCGCAACAGCGACTTCTCGCGGCCGTCGAAGTTCTTCTGCTCCCACGGCGCGTTGTACACGTACTCGACGAGCCGGTGATCGCAGAAGGGCACGCGGACCTCCAACCCCACGGCCATGCTTGCACGGTCCTTGCGATCCAACAGAATCCGCACGAAGCGTGTGAGATGCAGGTAGGACATGCGGCGCATCTGGCGCTCGGTCTCGGACTCGCCCGGCAGGTGCTGCACCTCGCGGGCCGCGGCCGCGAAGCTCGCGCGTTGGAAGCCCTCGAGATCGAGATGCGCCCGCAGCCCGGGCCGTAGCGCCTCGTCGGCGCGCATGTGGGGACCGCCCATCGCGGTGTTGGCCAGCCAGGGGTACGTGTCGGCAGTGCGCGCGATCGGGTCGAAGAACTGCTTGTACCCCCCGAACACCTCGTCGGCGGACTCCCCCGACAGCGCGACCGTCGAGTGCTCTCGAATCGCCTTGAACAGCAGGTAAAGGGAGCCGTCCATGTCGCCCAGCCCGGCCGGCAGGTCGCGAGCGCGGACGACGGCGGCGCGCACCGCCGGATCGGACAGCTGTGCCGGGTCCAGGATGATGTCCCGGTGTTCCGTGCGGCTGTGCGCCGCGACGTCGTGGACGTATGGGGTGTCCGGCGTGCCCCGCAGATCATCGGCGACGAAGTTCTCCGCCTGCCCGAGGAAATCGACGGCGAACGAGCGGACGGTCTCGCCGACCGCGCCCAGCTGCTGGGCGGCCAGGGCGGTCAGGGCCGACGAGTCCAACCCCCCGGAGAGCAGCATGCACCGCGGAACATCCGCGACGAGTTGCCGGGTCACGATGTCGTCCAACAGCTCTCGCACGCGTCCGACGGTGGCGTCCACGTCGTCTGGATGCTCCTCGGTCGTGAGCTCCCAGTAACGGTGTGTGCGCAATCCCGTCCGGTCCACGGTGACGACGGTGCCGGGCTCGACCTCGTACATCCCATCCCACACCGCCGCGCCGGGCGTCTTGACGAAACCGAACAACTCCCGCAGGCCGTCCTCGGTGACGACCCGACGAGCCAGCGGATTCGCAAGGATCGCCTTGGGTTCCGAACCGAAAAGCACGCCGTCGGGGGTCGGGTAGAAGTACAGCGGCTTGATCCCCATACGGTCGCGCACGAGGTGCAGCCGCTGTTCCCGCTCGTCCCAGATCGCGAAGGCCGCCATACCGTTCAGGCGGTCCGCGACCCCGATCCCCCACTCCAGGTACCCCTCGAGCACCACCTCCGTGTCGGAGTCGGTCGCGAACCGATGCCCTAGGCCCTCTAGTTCACGGCGTAGCTCCGTGAAGTTGTATGCCTCGCCCGAATACGTGAGCCCGACGGGAGCGTGCGCGGACGTCATGGGCTGCTTGCCGCCCGGGAGGTCGACGATGGCGAGCCGGCGATGCCCGAGCGCCGCGTGTTCCCGCAACCACGTACCACGCGCGTCGGGGCCCCGGCACTCCATGGTTCCGGTCATGGCATCGACGATGCTCCCCTCGCTTCGCAGGTCGCGATCGAACGACACCCAACCGGCGATTCCGCACATGGCTACACCTCTCCATCTACTACAGCTATTTGCTTTTGGCACCGTAGCAACTGGTTAGATGTGCTGTCTATATTCGCGAAACGGGCCCGGCGCGCATACCGGACCCGCTGGACCGCCCCTACTCCGCGAGCAGCCCCTTCGCCACATGCGTCACCTGGATCTCGTTACTCCCGGCGTAGATCATGAGCGACTTCGCGTCGCGCGCAAGCTGTTCCACGCGATACTCCGTCATGTACCCGTTACCGCCGAACAGTTGCACCGCCTCCATCGCCACATCCGTCGACGCCTCTGTCGAGTACAGCTTCATAGCCGACGCTTCGGCGAGGGTGGGTAGCTTCCCGGCGCGGAGATGCTCGAGCGCAGAGAACACCATGTTCTGGGTGTTGAGGCGCGCGACCTCCATCTTGGCCAGCTTCAGTTGGACCAGCTGGAACTCCGCGATCGGGCGGCCCCAGAGCCTGCGGTTCTTCGCGTAGTCGATGCACAGGCGATGGCACTCGTTGATGATGCCTAGCGCCAGGATCGCGCAGCCGACACGCTCCATCACGAAGCTCGACCGTGCGCTCTCGCGGCCGTCACCGGTCCTGCTCGACCGATCCAGAGCCTCAGGCCCGCCGAGAAGGCGATCCATCCCGACCCGCACGTCATCGAAGAACAGCTCGCCGGTCGGAGAGGACATCATGCCCATCTTCTTGAATGCCGGGCCCTGTCGCAGGCCGTCCATGCCCTTGTCCAGGACGAACGTCAGCACCTGACGGTCCCTGATCGGCGTCCCGTCGCCCTCGTCGAGTTTGGCGTACACGACTATCACGTCGGCGTGGGGGCCGTTCGTGATGAACGTCTTCTGCCCCTTGAGGATGAACCCGTCGCCGTCACGACGCACCGTCGTCCGCATGCCTCCGAACGCGTCCGAGCCCGAGTCCGGCTCGGTGATCGCCCACGAGGCGATGTGCTCGCACGTGATCAGCTTCGGTAGCCAGCGCTCCTTCTGCTCGAGCGTTCCCTTGGACGCGATGGTCGCCGCGCCGAGCCCGAGGGATACGCCCACCGATGCGACCGTCCCGAGCGTGACACCCGCGAACTCACTCACCAGGACCGCGGCCATCGAGTCGATGCCGTCCAGTCCGCCGCCCTTCTTCTCACGCTTCGTGCCCGACTCGCCCGCGGGCTCGGGGTGCTCGTGGCGTCGCCGTTCCTTGGCAAGCCTCTTCTGGACGGCCTCCGATGCCATCGCGTCGATACCGAAGTCCGCGAACATCTTTCTGATCAGGTCGTAGGGCGGCAGTTCGCCGGACTCGAGGCGGTCGATATTCGGCCGGACCTCCTTGTCGATCCACCCGCGTACTGCATCGCGCATTGCGATATCGGACTCGGACCATTCGATCATGCACAACCTCCACGGGCTCGATGTGGCGGCCGTCACCGCCGAGCACAGAGTACGACGTATGCTTGTTTACTGGGACGTCGAGTCCTGGTAAATTCGCAGATGTCTAGAGATGTGACGGCGGCAACACACCGCGGTAACACGAGGAGATGACGATGGCGGACGTCTTTGGCGCCGTGCGGCGCAGCGCACCCGACCGCGGCTACGCGGACACCCTCGCCGATCTATCCGAGGGATCGGTGCACAAGCGATTCGACCCGTACGTGGATATCGCATGGGACGCACCCGAACTCGCACTCGATCCGAACGATCCCCGCTGGGTGCTACCTCCGACGCTGGACTCGCTCGGCGCGACCCAGTGGTACCGGGACCAGCCCCTCGAGCGCCAGATCGCGATCGGGAAGTGGCGGATCGCCAACACGATCAAGGTCGGGTCCGCATTCGAGAGCATCCTGATCCGCGGCATGATGCAGTACGTCATGAAGCTCCCCAACAAGTCTCCGGAGTTCCGGTACGCCCTCCACGAGATGACCGAGGAGTGCAACCACATCCAGATGTTCCAGGAGCTGGTCAACCGGATCGACGTCGATGTGCCGGGGATGCGCCCCCGCTTCCGGCGGATGTCTCCGATGATCGGCGTCCTGGGTGGTTACGCCCACGTCATCCTGTTCATGGGGATCCTGGGTGGCGAGGAGCCCATCGACCACTACCAGAAGGCGATCATGCGGCACGGCGGACAGGTGCCGCCGCTGGTACTACGGACCATGCAGATCCACGTCGCGGAAGAGGCGCGGCACATCACGTTCGCGCACGAGTTCCTGCACGCGCACCTGAAGCGGATGAACAAGCGGCAGCGGCGGATCTGCGCCATCGCGTTCCCTTTGGCCATGCGCTGGTTGGTCGGCGAGATCTTCACGCCGCCCCGGGAATTCGCGGAGACGTTCGACATACCCGATGAGGTCATGCAGGAGGCCTTCTGGCGCGGCCCGACCGCCAGAGCTCTGCTCGACGACTACTTCGCCGAGGTGCGGGCGCTCGCATCCGACCTGGGCCTGATGACAGCCACCGGGCGATTCTTCTGGAGGCGCCTGCGGATCGACGGCCACACGGCGCGTTACCGTGGTGAGCCGACGCGCCCGGCTCAGTACGCCGCCTGAGGGAGCGGTTCGGCCGCTGCCCGCCGGAACGGCGTCGCGTACGGCGTCTGCGCGGGTTCGCGCACGAGTAGCATCGTCTTACATGGCCACGCCGACGGACGGCCCGCGCACGGGCTACGAGGAACGGTGGCGCGCCCACAACTCGCAGCGGCGGGAGTTGATCCTCTCCGCGGCAGCCGGACTCGTCGAACAGTCGCGCCCCGGCGCACCGATCTCGGTGCAGCGCATCGCCAACCGCGCCGATCTCGCCAAGTCGGTCGTCTACCGGCAGTTCAAGAACAAGGACGACCTCGTCCGCAGCTTGCGCGGATACGTCGTGGACACCTTCGCCGACGAACTGGAGCGCGACCTCGACATCTCCACCGGGTCCCTGCGGTCGATCCTGCGGCGTGCCATCGCATCCGCCGCGGAGTGGATGGAGGATCATCCGCGCCTGGTCGAGCTCCTGCGGTCTGGGCCCACCGACCACGATGCCGCCGGGAGCGGCGACGCGATGGGCGAATTCAGGCACCGCATCGTCGTGCGCGGACAGGCGACCATCGAAGCTATCGGCGAGATCATCGATCGCGACAGCGGGCCGTTCACAGACGTCCCGTTCGTAGTGTTCGCGATGGTCGAGTCCACCCTGACCAGCTGGGTGCGCGGTGAGGAGCTGATCCATACGCGGACGCGCGACGAGATCGTAGACACGCTGACCGACATCACGTGGTCCGTGCTCGACGGCACGGCACGGGGCGCTGGACTCCAGGTCGATCCCGATGCCGAGTTCAGCACCGTCGTCGTCGCTATGGCGCCGACGGCGACCGCACCGCCGTCGGCGTGACGATCTCACGCGTCGCTGAACGCCGGTGACTCAGCGCGCCAGCGGCTTGTAGAACACCAGGCCGTTCCCCTGGCTGTCGTAGACCACTGCGCGGCGCTCGTGCGCATCGTCATACGGCGGCTTCACGATCGCCCCGCCCGACTCCTCGATCACCTTCGCGGCGGCGTCCACGTCGTCGGTCTTGATACCCACCACCGGCTTCCCGGGGATCGGGTGGTCGATCGACGTGGCCAGGGCTAGCGTGATCGACCCGCCGTCGAGGGCGGCGTAATGCGCACCGTCGCGGAACTTCAACGCAAAGCCCAGGCCCTCGTAGAAGGCGATGGCCTCGTCGAGGTCCTCCGCGGACAGCACGATCTGACGTACTTGGTAATCACTCATCTGCGAACTCCTCGTCTCCGTGTCCCATCCACACAAGCTGCTTGACAGGAGTTCCAATACCGTTGCGATCAACCAGGTTTCAAATGCGGGTCGCCCGCACCGCGAGGGCGGGACAGCGGAGTACCCGATACGCACGTGCGCGCCGGCGGCATTCTGACATCCATCCTGTTGTCAGTTGGTAACTGGTAATTTCGAGACCATGACTGCACGGATGAGCGGAGCCGCCAGACGTGCCCAAGTGCTGGACATCGCAGCGCGGGAATTCGCGGCACACGGGCTGCACGGGGCATCGACCGATGCGATTGCAAAAGAAGCCGGCATCACCCAGGCGTACGTCTTCCGCATGTTCGGCACGAAGAAGGCGCTCTTTCTGGAACTGGTCCGAGAGGCGTTCGGGAGCCTGTGCAACGCGATGCGCGACGCGGGCGAGCAGAAGACCGGCATAGACGCACTGTCGGCGATGGGCAGCCAGTACTTCGACCGACTATCCGATCAGACCGCGCTGCTACTGCAACTTCAAGGCTTCGCCGCATGCGGCGACCCGGAAGTCCGGGAAACGGTGCGAGCGGGTTTCGCGCAGCTGTGGGACACGACTCAGCGCGGCACCGGTCTCGAACCGCTGACCGTCAAGGCGTTCCTCGCGTTCGGAACCCTGCTGAACGCCGGGGCTGCAATGGATGTCGAACAAGTCGACGAGCCGTGGGCCGACGGTATCCGCACCCGGGTGCGGTCCGGACTGTTCGCCCACATCACATCCGAGACGAATCACTGATCGCCGTGTGCCTTCGTCACGCGGGAACGACGTGGCGAAGGCACACTGTCAGGTGCGGGCGTGGAGAATCCGGCTTGCCCGCAGCGCATGAGGCGTCCGATCCTGAAACTCCCCCGTACCGGTGTAGCCGTCGATGAGTTGCGCAGCGGAGTAGTCCTCGATCCGCGTGAATCCGAGGGTCCTCAGTTCGGCGTCGATCTCGCCCGGGGTGAAGTAGCTGAACCAGGGTTCGCCGGCTGCGGCCACGCGCGCCTCACGTTCTTGCAGCTGCTGCCTGTCTTCATCGGTGTCGGCCGGTTGCAGGTAGTCGACGACGACCTCGCTCGGCCTCTCCTGTCCGGCGATGTAGGTCAGCGTCGTTCGTACCGCCGCTGGCGTCAGGTAGAAGACCACACCGAGCCAGACGAAGACCGCCGGCTCGGAGCGGCTGAATCCCGCAGTCGCCAACTCCGTTTCCAACAGGTCGGTTTCGAAGTCGACGGGCACGAACGTCAGTGACGGCGGCGTTTCTATCCCTGTCACCTCCAGACGGACGCGCTTCCACGCCTGGGTGGCGGGTCGGTCGACCTCGAAGACCCGCAGACCGCGGTGCGGATTGCGGTAGGCGAAGGTGTCCACCCCAGCGCCCAGGATCACGACCTGCCGCACCCCCGTGGCCACGGCCGCCGCAATCCGGTCCTCGGCGAATCGCGCACGAGCGGCGAAGAACAGGCGCCGAGGCCTGTACGCCGGCCCGCTGCCGGGGCGATCCTCGGTCGGTTCGGCAGCGTTCGCCAGGTCGTCTGGCGTGACACCGAGCAGACGCGCCACCACCGGATCGGTGACGATATGTGGTTGGTCCGCGATCTGGTGATATGCGCGCGCATACGCCGTCGCCAGAGCCGTTCGACTCGGTCCGACGTTATCGATGCTCAGGTCTTCGTTCGTCATGGCCTCGACCCTACTAGTTACTAGTTAGTAATTAGTAACTACACGTCCGTCGACCGATCCGGATGGTGGACGGCGGGAACCCATCTGCGCATCACACGGACGGAAGAGTGTCTCTGCGACCCCGACAGTTGTATCGTCTTTGACAAACTCCGAGTTTGCGATCGGTCTGCTGGGTTTCCGCCTTTCAAGGGTGTCGATGTGCGGTGGGAGGAGGAGGCGGGGAACCGTGAGTGGCGAAGTGATACGGCCAGATCGCTGGGCGGGGGCGGCCGGCCGCCCCGATGTGGTAGCTGAACAGCGCCTTCTCCTGGATTCGCGCTTTCTGATGCGCTACACGCGCGAGTGCCTGCTGGTGCATCAGGCACCGGAGGAGGATCCGACGGATCGACGGATCGTGTACGCGAACGCGGCATTCTGTGACCTGCTGGGCGTGGTGTCGGACAAGGAGTTGCTGGGGCGGCCGATCGTGGATTTCGCGCATCCGGACTGGGTGGCGGCGGTGCGGGTGCCGGTGACGGCCAAGCGGATGGGCAGCGTCGTGCCGCCGCGGGAGATCGTGCTGCTGAGGGCGGACGGTTCACCGTTCCATGCGGAGGTCGCAGCGGTGAGTATTCCGTGGGAGAACGGGCGGATCGCGACGCAGGCGGTCGTGTGGGACCTGACCGAACACGATGAGGAGATCGATCACCAGCTGGCCCTGGAGCATATTCACGGCGGGGTCTTGGTGCATCAGGACGGGCGGATCGTGTGGATGAACCGGGCTGCGCGCGACATGGTGCGGGCCACCACCGAAGGGGAGATGATCGGGCGTTCGATCACCGACTTCCTACATCCGGACGCTGTCGCCGAGACCCGCAGACGGCACGAATCGCTGATCGAGGTCGGCGACGTCACACCTCGGCGTGAGATGTCGCTGTTCCGCCTGGACGGGACGACGTTCCTCGGCGAGGTCATCGGCGTTCGCACACAATGGCAGGCACGCCCCGCCATCCGAGTCATGATCCGAGACCTCACCGAACGCGACACCAGCGTCGATCACTGGCTGGCCGTGGAACATACGCTGGGCGCGTTGTTCGTACATCAGGACGGCCGGATCGTGCGGATGAACCGGGGAGGTGTCGTCATGGCCGGCGCAGACAGCGAACAACAGATGCTGGGCCGGCCGATCACCGACTTCATCCACCCGGACTCGATCGCAGCGATTCTGCAGCGCGTGGCCGGATTGAAGGCGTTGGGCGACGTCGCGCCCGCGATGGAGGCCACCCTGCTGCAGCTGGACGGCACGCCGGTTCTGACCGAGGTCACCGCCGTCCGCACGCAGTGGCGCGGACGCCCCGCGATACAGGTAGCGGTACGAGACCTGTCGGACCGGGCCGAGCGTCGTCGCACCGAACGTGAGTTGAAGACGATCATCGAATCCCTCGATGAGGGCATCGCGGTCGTCGACCGCGACTCGCGGGTGGTGCAGGCGAACCTCGCGGCCAGACGGATCCTAGGGGTTCGGGACCAGGATCTCGCAGAGCCCTTCGTCTGCCAATCGATCCGGCTGCACAACAGGGAAGGCGAATTGGTCGGCGCGGACGATCATCCGGTGACCTCGGTGCTGCGCACCGGCGTTCCGCGTACCGGGTTGATGTACCGGATCGACCGTCGCGACCGGGAGGTGTGGATCGCCGGTAGCGCGCGGCTCCTGGAACCGGACAACCCTCGACTGTCGTCGGTTCTGGTGTCGTTCGCCGACGTCACAGCCGCGCACACAGCGGCCGAGCAGGCGAGGTACGACGCGAACCACGATCCCCTGACGGGGCTCGCCAATCGCACTCTGCTGCAGGTGAGCCTGGACGCCGCTCTCACCGCCGCGCACACGACGAGGATGTCGGTCGCGGTGATGTTCTTCGACTTGGACCGGTTCAAACGCGTCAACGACAACTTCGGCCACGATCATGGGGACGCGGTACTCGCAGAGACCGGCCGCCGCGCTCTGGCCTGGGCGTCTCCCGGCGACTGCGTCGCCCGGATAGGTGGCGACGAGTTCGTCGCGCTGGTCGCGGACGGTGTCACCGGCGTCGCCGACGCCCAGCGGCGTGCACTCGCTCTCTGGGACCGGCTGACCCGCCCGGTCCACCACGACGGCGAGCTGCATCAGGTGAGCGCGAGCATCGGCGTCGTCGTCCTACCCCCCGGTGAGCCGCGTACCGCCGCCGAGATCCTCCGGGAAGCCGATTCCGCCATGTACCAGGCGAAGAACTACACCCGGCCGTCCACCGACGCCGCAGGGCCGGTCCACGTCATCACACTGCGCCGGCGGGGCGACACGACGCGGCCGTAGCAGCGACACCGCTCCGGGCCGATCCAGACGCTCACGACCAGGCAACACCTCCGCCACTCGAGCGAGATGTATGCGGATTCGCAGTGCGGACTGCGGGGCGACCCAGTCGCATATTCATGGTTTCCTGAATTCCTGCACATCCGAATCGGGATGTGCCCCTGCAGATTTCGACTGCAGGAAAGGATAGAGGAAGCACGGAAATGCACACACAAGCCACACCAGTAAATATCGCGGGAATCGGCGCCGTCACCGGATACGGCACCGGCGTAGAGCAGCTATGGGAGGGCCTCATGTCCGGCAAACCCGCCGCCCACCTTCACCCCGCCTACCTTCCAGACGGCTCCGACGCCTGGTTCGCCCGGATATCCGAGGACATGCTCGCCGACGACGGACGCAACCTGTACACCCGGGCGTTGTGCACGGCCGTCGTCGAAGCCGTGACCGATGCACAGGTCCGCGGCTGGCGCCCCGGGCCGGTCGTCGGGCTGATCAACGCCACCGCCATCGGCGACGCCGAGGTCTGGCGCACCCTGTATACCCGAGCCGGCGCACGCCGTGACCGCCGAGGTTTCCTGCAGCTACTCCCGTCCACCACCTTGTCGGAGGTGATGCGTATGTACCGTTGGCACGGGCCGGTGAACAGCATCTCCTCCGTGTGCGCCAGTAGCGGCAACGCCCTGCTGCAGGCCCGGTCCTGGCTCGACGAAGGCCGGGCGGACGACGTCGTGGTCGTAGGCACGGACCTACTCGCCACACCCGAGATCCTCGCTGAATTCGTCCAGTTGGGAGCTGCCATCGCCGACGTCGACCCCCTAGACGCCTGCCGCCCTTTCCAGACGGGTAGCCGGGGATTCTCGTTCGGCGAGGCCGCCGTCGCGATGGTCCTATCCCGCCGGCCGGCGCAACCGTACGCACAACTGCTCGGCGGCGCGTTGTCTCACGATGCGTACCATGCGGTGAGCATCGACCCCGGAGCCGAACAGATCATGCGCTGCGCCACGGATGCGCTTCGTGACGCCGATGTCACACCCGACGACATCGGATACCTCAACGCGCACGGCCCCGGTACCTCACAGTGCGATGCAGCCGAAACCCGCATGCACACAGACACACTCGGCGGACAGCCCGCGATATTCTCCGTCAAACCGCTCGTCGGTCACTGCCAAGGCGGGGCCTGCGGCCTTCTGGAGACCAGCGTGTCTGCGCTCGCCTATGACCGCGGCACCATCCCCGCGCCGCACCATGTCGCCGACGCTCATCCGCGACTCCTCGACGGGCCGACCCCCGTCACGGACAGGCTCACCCTCAAGACCTCACTCGGCATGGGCGGCCACAACTCGGCGGTTGTCCTCGCACCACCTACTCGAGGCTGAACCACCCCGCCCACCGCACAACCGGACCGGTCGCGGGGGGGGGCCCCCCCC
>NZ_JARFTP010000051.1 GCF_029167375.1 Tsukamurella sp. 8F | reverse complement strand
GCGGGGGGGGGGCCCCCCCCCCGGCCCGTGGAACCGCGCGGCGTGGGGCACGTCGGCGGGGTGCGGCGCGGGCTACGCCTGCTGGATGCGGACGGTGTTGCCCGCGGGGTCACGGAACGCTGCGTCGCGCACGCCCCACGGTTGGCTCGCAGGCTCCTGAAGGATTTCGACACCCGGCGCGGCGGTGATCTTCTCGAAGACGGCGTCCAGGTCCTCGGCGCGGAAGTTCACGGCGCCGAGCTCGCCCTTGGCCAGGAGCGCGGCGACGGCGTCCCCGTCGGCCTGCGAGCGGCCCGCGTGCGGCTGAGTCAGGACGAGTTGGATCTCGGGCTGGCTGTCGGGCGACAGGGTGATCCAGCGGAAATCGCCCTGTTTCACCTCGTTCCGGACGGCGAAGCCGAGCGTATCGCGGTAGAAGGTCACAGCAGCGTCGGGGTCGTCTACGACGACGTACACGGTAGCAATCGAAATGGTCATGGCGGCAACGCTAGTCCGCTCGAGCGTCCGGTTCTTCTTCGAAACTGCTCGATCCGCGGGCGGGCTTGCGGGGCCGTGTCAGAGTCATGATCTGACACACGGGGACCGCCTCGAGGAAGCTGTGATCGCGCGCGCGGTATGCGCTCGGTGACTCGCCCATCGTCTGCGTGAACCGGGTGGAGAACGAGCCCAGGCTGGTACAGCCGACGGCGAAGCACGCTTCGGTGACGCTGACGTCCCCACGCCGCAGGAGGGCCGCCGAGCGCTCGATGCGCCGCGTCATGAGGTACGAGTACGGCGTCTCGCCGTAGGCGTCGCGGAACCGCCGGCTGAAGTGAGCCGTCGACATGAGAGCCGTATGGGCGAGGGCCGGCACGTCGAGGGGCTGCGCGAACTCGCGGTCCATGCGATCTCGGGCGCGGCGTAGCCGACGGAGTTCGTCGACATCTGGTCCGGACACGCGACCATTCTGCCCAAGGGGGACGACGTTACGTGCATTCCACCCGCCGCGTTTCGGCGGTGTGTCCGGCGCCTGACCGTCTCGCCCCGCGTCCCCGTCAGCTCTTTTCGCAGGTCACGATGGGGCATCAACGGAGATCGAGAGGATCGACTGACGATGGACGACCGGCGGATCACGCTTCGGTTCATGGCCGCGCCGACGGACGTCGCGAGTCTCGGCGGCGGCGTGCGGGGAGGGCGGATCCTGGAGTGGATCGACAAGGCGGCCTACGCGTGCGCCGCGGCATGGTCGGGTGGCTACAGCGTCACGGCCTACGTGGGGAATATCAGTTTCGGCCGCGACATCGAGTCGGGTGATCTCGTCGAGGTGACCGCGACACTCGTCTATACCGGGCGGACCTCGATGCACATCGAGTGCGAGGTCGCGTCCGCGGATCCCCGGCTCGGGCGGTTCACCGGGGCAGGATCGTGCCTTCTGGTGTTCGTCGCGGTGGGCGACGACGGACGCCCGACGCGCGTCCGGCAGTGGCAGCCCGTACGTCCGGACGACGTCGAACGGGCGGAGGACGCCGCGCGCCGGGTAGTCGTGCGCCGTCGCATCTCCGAGTGCATGGCCACCGTCTCCTACACGGAGGCCACCGAGGCGGAGCGCATGGTCACCCGCTTCCTCGCCGCACCCACGGATGTGAACTGGGGCGGCAAGGCGCACGGCGGCAGGGTGATGAGCTGGATGGACGACGCCGCCTATCTCACCGGTGTGCGCTGGTCGGGCGGGGAGGTCGCGTCGGTGTACGTCGGCGGAGTGCGGTTCTACCGGCCGATCCATATCGGCCATGTCGTGCAGGTCGAGGCGCGGCTCATCCACACCGGGCGGCAGACGATGCACGTGTCGGTACACCTGCGCAGCGGGTGGCCGCAGGAGCCGGATCCGCCGGTCGCCGCGCACTGTCTCACCGTGCTGGCCGCGCTCGACAGTGCAGGGGATGCGGTTGCCGTGCGGCAGTGGCGCCCACTGCTCGACGAGGACATCACCCTCGACGTACATGCGCGCGACCTGGTCGCGATCCGCGGGGAACGGACGTTCCGGTGGTCGGCCGCCGAACCCCACGCATGACGGGATATCAGCGAATCTGGTTCTTTCCGAAGGTGATTCGAGTGAAGGAAGGACGTTTGTCGCGGATCGCCGGAATCCGGGAGAGGGCGCCGATGACTATGGGCGCCCACCGCCATGCGCCCCGTCCGAGCGGCATCGACACATCCTCGACCTTCTCCACCCCGGGGATCTCGAGTAGCCGCTGGGCGCCGCCCACCGTCTGCCAGTACGGCATAGGGGGTGCGGTGTAGCCGCCACGCAGGCGCATCCTCCCGGACTTGGTGCGCGCGCTGAGCCACGGCGGGATCGAATCGTAGAACAGCTCGCCACCGGGGAATCGCTGCGCCATGTCGCCGATGAGGGCGGTCACCTCGTCGGGTTCGAAGTACATGAACAGCCCCTCGGCCGTGATCACGACTCCATCCTCCGGGTCCACACCGTCCATCCACGCGCGGTCGAGCGCGGACATCGCGATGTGCTCGACGGCCGACTCGTCGGGAAGCAGCCGGCGGCGCAGTTCGATCACCGGCTCGAGGTCGACGCTCAACCATCTGCGGATCGGCCTGCGGATGCGCCAGTACGACGTCTGCAACCCCTCGCCGAGCGCCACGACGGTGGCGTCGGGACGGCGGTCGAGGTAGCGCTCGATGAATGCGTCGGCTGCTCGGGCGCGCAGCGCGTGTGACTGGCTCGGGCCTCCGAATGCGGCGTAGTCGAAGCGGATCGCCGCGTACAGGTCCTCCGCGAGAGGGTCGGAGAACGACGAGTCCTCGCGGGCGGCCTCCTCGGCGCGGTTGCGGAGCGTCCACAGTGTTGTGGTCGATACTCCCGTGAGCGTCGTTCCGTCGACCTGTTCCATCGAGTAAGGGTAACCTTATAACGGGCGTTCGTCCACGCTCCATTCGAGGCGGGGGCGGCGCGCACGACGTTGTCGTCCGCCGGGTGAGCGCGCCTATCAGAAGGTGTCGGGGGCGCCGCTTACACTCGTGGCCCAGGGATAGTTTCGACGGCGACAGCGATGAGGTTCAGACGTGGCGGGCTCCTTCGTGCATCTGCACAATCACACCGAGTACTCGATGCTCGACGGTGCGGCGAAGGTGGATCCGTTGTTCGCGGAGGCCAAGCGGTTGGGTATGACCGCGGTGGGGATGTCGGACCACGGGAACATGTTCGGCGCGTCGGACTTCTACAACACGGCGCAGAAGTACGACATCAAGCCGATCATCGGGATCGAGGCGTACATCGCCCCGGAGTCGCGGTTCAACACGAAACGCGTCAAGTGGGGCGATCCGTCGCAGAAGTCCGATGACGTGTCGGGTTCGGGCGCCTACACGCATATGACGATGATCGCGGAGAACGCGACGGGTCTGAGGAACCTGTTCACCCTGTCGTCGCTGGCGTCGATCGAGGGTCAGCTGGGCAAGTGGTCGCGTATGGACGCGGAGATCATCGCCGAACACGCGGAGGGGATCATCGCGACGACCGGCTGCCCTTCTGGTGAGGTGCAGACGCGGTTACGGCTCGGGCAGGAGCAGGAGGCGCTCGCGGCCGCGGCGAAGTGGCAGGACATCTTCGGCAAGGACAACTTCTATCTGGAGTTGATGGACCACGGCATCGATATCGAGCGACGCGTGCGGGAGGGGCTGCTCGAGGTGGGGCGCCGGCTGGGGATCAAGCCGCTGGCGACCAACGACTGCCACTACGTGACCAAGGACAAGGCGGATTCGCACGGGGCGCTGCTGTGCATCCAGACCGGTAAGACGCTGTCCGATCCCACGCGGTTCCAGTTCGACGGTGACGGCTACTACCTCAAGTCCGCGCAGGAGATGCGGGATCTCTGGGAGTCGCAGGTCCCCGGCGCGTGTGACGCGACCGTGGAGATCGGCGAGCGGGTGCAGTCCTACGCGGAGGTATGGGAGCACAAGGATCGCATGCCGATCTTCCCGGTGCCGGCCGAGCACTCACAGGAGTCGTTCCTCGAGCAGGAGGTGCACGCAGGGCTGGAGCGGAGGTTCCCGGACGGGGTACCTGCCGAGTACTCCGAGCGCGCGACCTACGAGTTGTCGGTGATCAACCAGATGGGTTTCCCGGCCTACTTCCTGGTGGTCGGCGATCTGATCGCGCATGCGCACGAGGTGGGGATCCGGGTGGGGCCGGGGCGTGGGTCGGCGGCGGGATCCCTGGTGGCGTACGCGCTGGGTATCACCAACATCGATCCGATCCCGCACGGTCTGCTGTTCGAGCGGTTCCTCAACCCCGAGCGCGTGTCGATGCCCGATATCGATATCGACTTCGACGACCGGCGGCGCGGGGAGATGATCACCTACGCCTCGGAGAAGTGGGGGCACGACAAGGTCGCGCAGGTGATCACGTTCGGCACGATCAAGACGAAGGCCGCTATCAAGGACTCGGCACGAGTGCTGTACGGGCAGCCGGGGTACTCGATAGCGGACCGCATCACCAAGGCGCTGCCGCCGCCGATCATGGCCAAGGACATCTCGGTCAAGGGCATCACCGATCCGAGCCACGAGCGGTACAAAGAGGCCGTCGAAGTCCGGCAGCTGATCGAGACCGACCCGGATGTGAAGAAGATCTACGAGATGGCGCTCGGGCTCGAGGGCCTGATCCGCAACGCGGGCGTGCACGCGTGCGCGGTGATCATGTCGTGCGATCCGCTGACCGATGCGATCCCGGTGTGGAAGCGTGCGCAGGACGGCGCGATCATCACGGGCTGGGACTACCCGTCTTGTGAGGCCATCGGCCTGTTGAAGATGGACTTCCTCGGCCTGCGGAACCTCACCGTCATCGGCGATGCCATCGAGAACATCAAACACAACCGCGGCCACGACCTGGACATGGACGCCGTGCCGCTCGACGACACGACGACCTACGAGCTGCTGCAGCGCGGCAACACGCTCGGCGTCTTCCAGCTGGACGGCGGTCCCATGCGGGATCTCCTTCGCCGCATGCAACCCACAGCGTTCGAGGACATCGTGGCCGTCGGCGCGCTCTATCGGCCCGGTCCGATGGGCATGAACGCGCACAACGACTACGCGGACCGCAAGAACGGCCGCCAGAACGTCAAGCCGATCCACGCGCAGCTCGAGGAGCCGCTCAAGGAGATCCTGGCCGACACCTACGGGTTGATCGTGTACCAGGAGCAGATCATGCAGATCGCGCAGAAGGTCGCCGGCTACAGCCTCGGCCGAGCCGATATCCTGCGCCGCGCGATGGGCAAGAAGAAGGCCGAGGTGCTGGCCAAGGAGTTCGAGGGCTTCGAAGCGGGCATGCTGGCCAACGGCTTCGACAAGGCCGCGATCGACGCACTGTGGGAGACGATCCTCCCGTTCGCCGGGTACGCGTTCAACAAGTCGCACGCTGCGGCGTACGGCCTGGTGTCGTATTGGACGGCGTATCTCAAGGCGAACTACCCGGCCGAGTACATGGCCGCGTTGCTCACCTCCGTCGGCGATAACAAGGACAAGGCCGCCGTGTACCTCGCGGACTGTCGCCGTCTCGGCATCACGGTTCTCCCGCCCGACGTCAACGAGTCGTTCCACAACTTCACCGCGGTCGGCGAGGACATCCGTTTCGGCATGGGCTCCGTGCGCAATGTCGGCGGCAACGTCGTCGCGTCGATCGTCAAGACCCGAGCGGAGAAGGGCGACTTCACCTCGTTCTCCGACTACCTGAACAAGATCGAGGTGGCGGCCTGCTCGAAGAAGGTCACGGAATCGCTCGTGAAGTCCGGTGCCTTCGACTCGATGAGCCATCCCCGCAAAGGCCTGTTCCTGGTGCACGGGGACGCCATCGAGGCCGTGCTCTCCACCAAGAAGGCCGAGGCGGTCGGCCAGTTCGACCTGTTCGGCTCCATGGGGGACGAGGGCGGAGCCGACGAGACGATGGACGACGTCTTCGCCGTCAAGGTCCCCGACGAGGAGTGGGACGGCAAGCACAAACTCGCGCTCGAACGCGAGATGCTGGGCCTCTACGTCTCTGCACATCCGCTCGATGGGATCGAGCACGTCATCTCGGCGCAGACCGATACCCCGATCCCGGCCATCCTCGACGGCGACATCAAGGACGGGACCCAGGTCACCGTCGGAGGCATCCTCGCATCGGTGAACCGGCGTGTGAACAAGAACGGCGCGCCGTTCGCATCCGCGCAGATCGAGGACCTCTCGGGTGGCATCGAGGTCTTCTTCTTCCCGCAGGCGTACGCCGCGTTCGGGGCGGAGGTGGTCGAGGACGCGGTCGTGCTCATCAAGGCGCGCGTCAACTTCCGCGACGACAAGGTGACGCTCATCGCCAACGACATCGCGCCGATCGATCTGTCGCTGGTCGGTGTCGCCAAGCCCCTGGCGCTGACGATGCCGACACGGATCTGTACTCAGGACAAGGTGAGCCAACTCAAGCAGGTGCTGACCAGGCATCCGGGCGTGTCCGACGTGCACGTCAGGCTGGTCAGCGGGGACAAGTCGACGACCCTCAAGCTCGACGACACGCTACGAGTCAACCCGAGTTCGTCCTTGATGGGTGATTTGAAGGCGCTCCTGGGACCGAACTGCCTCGCATAGGGGATTCAACTGCCCTTTTCGCCGCGCGAAGTGAAAGGGCGGGGTTACCGTCCGGTAATGGGTATGCAGCGCCAGCTCGCCGTGCTCAACCGCCGGTACACGAACCGGCTGCTCGGGCCGATGTCGTACCGAATGCCGCCGCTCGCCGTCGTCGATCACGTCGGGCGCAAGACCGGCCGGCCGTATTCGACGCCGGTGATAGCGATCGTGTCCGACGGCCGCGCGTTCGTGCTGTTGAACTACGGCCCCGAGACCCAGTGGGCGAAGAACGTGCTGAGTGTGGGCGAGTACACCCTGCATCGTGGTGGCCGCGCACTCCGTGTGACGGGCGCGCACCAGGTCGCGAGCGATTCGCCAGAGGTTCCGGCGCTGATCCGCGTCGCGGGAGCGTGGCCTGTGCGGCCGGTGATCGTGGGGTACGTCGTGACATGACGAGGTGCGGCCGGGCCATAGTTCGGCGGCGCTTCTGGGGCCGGCCGGGGCGCGCGGTCAGCGGCGCGCGGATGCGGAGCGGAGGGTGCACCACGCGGCGGCGGTCACGCCCGCGGCGCTCAGGATCGCGGGCGCGGGAGCGACCGCGCCGGCGAGTGCCGTCAGGGTGAGCACCACAACGAATGCGACAAGACCCGCCGCCAGCGCCTCCACTTTGTACAGCGGCCACGCCACACCGAACACGTCGACCGTGCTGTGCGTGGCACGGTTGCCCGAGCCCGGGGTTCGGGCCGGGCGTGACGAGTTGGTGGGGAGGGCCGTCATGCCGACTACTGTACCGTAGGAATCAAGAGTTCGGCTAGCCGAACTCTTGCACGTTCGCGCCGCGTGGGATGATTCTCGGGTGTTGCGCTGGACTACCGCAGGAGAATCCCACGGCCCGGCCCTCGTCGCGATCGTCGAGGGCATGGTTGCCGGGGTCGAGCTGACGACCTCCGACATCGCCGAACAGTTGGCCCGGCGACGCCTCGGCTACGGTCGGGGCGCCCGGATGAAGTTCGAGGCGGACGCGGTGCGCGTGCTGGGCGGAGTCCGGCACGGGGTCACCCAGGTCGGCCCCGTCGCCATCGAGATCGGAAACACCGAGTGGCCGAAGTGGGAGCAGGTCATGGCGTCGGATCCGGTGGATGAGGCCACGCTGGCCGGCGTTGCTCGCAACGCCCCGCTGACGCGGCCCCGGCCCGGCCACGCAGATTTCTCCGGGATGCTCAAGTTCGGTTTCGATGACGCCCGCCCCGTACTCGAACGCGCCAGCGCACGCGAGACCGCGGCGCGTGTCGCGGCGGCCACCGTCGCCCGCAACTTCCTGCGACAGGCCCTCGGCGTCGAGGTGCTCAGCCACATCGTGTCCATCGGTGCGTCCGAGCCCTACGTCGGCCCGACGCCGACGATCGACGATATCGCCGCGATCGACGAGTCTCCCGTCCGCGCATACGACAAGGCGGCGGAGACGGCGATGATCGAGGAGATCGAAGCGGCGAAGCGTGATGGTGACACGCTCGGCGGCGTGGTCGAGGTCGTGGCCACCGGTCTTCCCGTCGGCATGGGCTCCTTCACCGCCGGCGACGCCCGTCTCGACGCGCGCCTGGCGTCCGCGCTTATGGGCATCCAAGCTATGAAGGGCGTCGAGATCGGCGATGGCTTCACGACCGCGCGCCGACGCGGCAGCGAGGCGCATGACGAGATCCTGCCCGGCCCCGACGGTGTGCTCCGCTCGACCAACCGCGCCGGCGGCCTCGAGGGCGGCATGACGAACGGCGAGGCGCTGCGTGTGCGCGTCGCCATGAAGCCGATATCGACGGTGCCGCGAGCGCTGCGCACCGTCGATATGCAGACGGGGCTCGAGGCGGTCGCGATCCACCAGCGCAGCGATGTGTGCGCCGTGCCGGCCGCGGGCGTCGTCGCCGAGGCGATGGTGGCACTCGTCCTGGCCCAGGCGGCGCTCGAGAAGTTCGGCGGTGACTCGCTCGTCGAGACCCGCGCGAACGCCGAGCGATACCGCGCCGATGTCGAGGCCAGGCTCGCGCACCACGCCGTCGAGGAGCCGCGCGCGGTGCCCGAGCCCGAGGTGGGCCCCGAGGCGTATCCGTCGGAGGCGGGGTAGGGCTCGATGGTGGACCGACCTACTGCGATCCTGATCGGGCCGCCGGGGGCGGGCAAGACGACGATCGGCCGGCGCCTGGCCAAGGTGCTGCGCGTGCCGTTCGTCGACGTCGACGCGGAGATCGTGCGGCGCGAGGGGCGCGAGATCGCGGAGATATTCGCGCGTGACGGTGAGCGCCGGTTCCGCGAGATCGAGGAGCAGGTGGTCGCCGACGTGGTCGCCAGCGAGAGTGGCATCGTATCGCTCGGCGGGGGCGCGATTCTGTCCGAGCGGACCCGCACCCTACTCAGCGAGTATCAGGTCGTGTATCTCGAGCTGACGGTCGACGAGGGGATCAAGCGCACCGTCGGGTCCGGGCGCCCGCTTCTCGCCGGCGACGACCCCGCCGAGAAGTACCGCGTGCTCATGGCGACCCGTGCGCCGATCTACCGCGACCTCGCGACCATCCGGGTGTCGACGGTGGGCCGGGCGCCTACATCGGTGGTGCGGCAGGTGCAGCGCCGCCTCAAGGACACGTCGCCGGCGCGTGTGCGGCACCGTCCGTGGGCGAAGCTGCCGTCCGTGCTCCGGAACCCGAACAAGAACCGACCGTCCGAATAGATGAGGAAGTGATGCACGTGAGCGAGCCCGTGCGGGTCCGCGTCGACGCGGCCAGCCCCTACGACGTGATCATCGGGCGCGGCCTACTGGACGAGACGGTCGAGGCCGCCGATGGTGCGACCGCACCATCGGGCGGAACGCGTGCCTCCAAGGCCGCGATCTTCTACCAGCCACCACTGCAGGAGACCGCCGAGGTTCTACGAAAGCGGCTGGAGGACAAGGGGATCGACGCGCACCGTATCGAGCTCCCGGACGCGGAGGCCGGCAAGGATCTTCAGGTCGCCGGTTTCTGCTGGGAGGTGCTCGGTCGCATCGGACTGTCCCGACAGGACGTGATCTACAGCCTGGGCGGAGGGGCGGCGACCGACCTCACCGGGTTCGTCGCGGCGACCTGGATGCGGGGAGTGCCGGTCGTACACGTGCCGACCACGCTGCTCGCGATGGTCGACGCGGCAGTCGGCGGTAAGACCGGGATCAACACCGACGCGGGCAAGAACCTCGTCGGCGCGTTCTTCGAGCCGCGCACCGTTATCGTCGACCTCGCGACCCTGGAAACGGTGCCGCGTAACGAGATCGTCGCCGGCATGGCTGAGATCATCAAGACCGGCTTCATCGCTGATCCGGTGATCCTGGACCTGATCGAGAGGGATCCGGAGGCCGCGCTGGACCCGACCGGCGACGTACTGCCCGAGCTCGTGCGGCGCTCGGTCGAGGTCAAGGCGAAGGTGGTGTCCGCGGATCTCAAGGAGTCCTCGCTGCGCGAGATCCTCAACTACGGCCACACGCTCGGACATGCGGTCGAGCGACGCGAGCGCTATCGGTGGCGGCATGGTGCCGCCGTATCCGTGGGGCTCGTCTACGCCGCCGAACTCGGTCGTCTGGCGGGGCGGCTCGATGACGAGACGGCAGACCGGCACCGTCGGGTGCTGGAGGCGGTGGGCCTGCCCACGACCTACGACGCCGACGCGTTCACCCAGTTGCTCGAGGGCATGAGCAAAGACAAGAAGAACCGCGCGGGCGTGCTGCGCTTCGTCGTGCTCGACGGCCTCGCGCGTCCTGGGCGACTCGAGGGCCCTGACCCGTCGTTGCTCGTCGCGGCGTACTCCGCCGTCGCCAAGGAGGGCAAGGGGCCCGACGGGGCTGTGCTGCTGTAGTCCCGCCGCTCCCGGTGGAGGCGCTCCTACTCGGGAGCTGCTAGTCGGAGCTGCGCACGAACGTCGACAGCAGCCAGCTGACGACGCTGATCACGAGCGAGCCCCACACCGCCGGCCAGAAGCCGTCGACGTGCCACGGCTGCCCCAGTTTCTGGGCGGCCCAGGACGCCAGCAGCAACATCACCGCATTGATGACGATCAGGAACAGCCCGAGGGTCAGCAGGATGAAGACCACGGAGAACAGCGACAGGATCGGCTTCACCACGGCGTTGAGGACACCGAAGATCACCGCGACGACGAGCAGCGTCAACACCCTGTTCTGAGTCGTCCCCGCGGTGAGGTGGATGCCGGGCACCAGCCAGGTCGCGGCCGCGAGGGCCACGGCGTTGACGACCAGGCGAAGCAGGAGTCCCATGCGCCCATGGTGCCACCATCGGGCGCGCTGTCACCGCCAGTCCATGGTCAGAGCAGGCCCATGAGGTCGCCGGTCGTCTCGACGGCGTACGCGAAGAACTCGTCGGCGGGGTCGACGCTGTTCGCGAACTGGCCGAACAACTCGAAGCTCACCATGCCGTACAGCTGGGTCCAAGCAACGAGGCCGCGGGCGAGCGCGCGTGGATCCGCGGCCGGAGCGATCGCCTCTGCGATCGTGTGCACCTGTGCCGCAAGGGTTTCGGATAGATCGCCCGATCCGGGCGGCGCCTCTGCCGCGATCCCGGCGAGTACTGCGTAGGCGCGGCTCGCCGCCGCGATCGTCTCCTGTGGCGCGGCGTACCCCGGCACGGGGGAGCCGTGGATCAGCGCGTACTCGTGAGGGTGTGCGCGCGCCCATCCCCGGAGCGCGTGCGCCGCCGCGCGCCAGCGCTCGCGCAGCGTGCCACCGCGAGCGAGCGCGTCGCCGTCCGCCCGCTCGAGCGCCTCACCGACGGCGTCGTATGCGTCGGTGATCAGTGTCGTCAGCAGTTCGTCGCGGCTCGAGAAGTAGCGATAGACCGCCGACGACGCCATGCCCAGCTCGCGGGCGACCGCGCGCAGCGACAGCTGTGCGGCTCCCACCTCCGCCAGCTGTCGCCGTGCCGCCGCCGTGATCTCCGAGGTGAGCTCGGCGCGGGCCCGTTCTCGTGCGGTCCTGGGTGCATTCACCCGGTCGATTGTAGTCACCGATCCGAAATGAGAGCACTGCTCTTGACAGATCGGTCCAACAACGCGACTATTGATTCGAAACAAGAGCAGTGCTCTTACTCATCATCGGATCGGAGTCCATAATGAACAACAGTCGCGTCGCGATCGATCGCAGCACCGCCACGATGAACTCCATCGTGGGCCGACTCGCGCGCCACGGCGTCTCGCTCCTGGGAAGCCGTCAGCTCGCCGTCCGGGGTCGAGCCTCCGGCGAATGGCGCACCACGCCCGTCAACCCCCTGACACTCGATGGCGACCGTTATCTCGTGGCGCCGCGAGGTGAGACGCAGTGGGTGAAGAACATGCGCGTCGCCGGCGGGGGAGAGCTCCGACTGGGGCGGAGCACCGAGGCGTTCCGCGCTTCGGAACTCGATGACACGGACAAGGTGCCCGTGCTTCGTGAATACATGCGCAAGTGGCGCTGGGAGGTCGGAGCGTTCTTTCCTGGACTGGGGGTGAACAGCGAAGACGCGACGATCGCGGCGGCGGCCGCGTCCTATCCGGTGTTCCGGATCGTACCGGCACAGACCTGACCGCACTCCTGAGACAGGGGTCCGTCAGGCCTCGAAACCGGGCGGGTGCGCAGGGGGCGCGAGCACGGGTGAGCATTTCCTCCGAAATCTGCTACCGTGAATTTGCTTTACGAACCCTTTGCCCTGACCCTTGCGAGCGATCGCCCTTGACCACCAGGACCCTTATGGCCGAGAAACGCGCCCTTATCACCGGAATCACCGGGCAGGACGGTTCCTATCTCGCCGAGCTGTTGCTCGCGAAGGGGTACGAGGTCCACGGGGTGGTCCGGCGCGCGTCCACCTTCAATACGGCGCGCATCGACCACCTATACCGGGATCCGCACAGCGAAGACGCGCGCCTGTTCCTGCACTACGGGGACCTGTCCGACGGTGCACGGCTGGTCACGCTCCTGCGGACCATCGAGCCGGATGAGGTCTACAACCTCGCGGCGCAATCGCACGTGCGGGTCAGCTTCGATGAGCCCGAGCACACGGCCGATACGACGGGCACCGGCACGGCGCGGCTGCTCGAGGCGGTCCGCGAAGCGGGCGTACAGTGCCGCTTCTATCAGGCGTCCACCTCTGAGATGTTCGGCGCCACACCGCCTCCGCAGGGCGAGAACACGCCGTTCTATCCGCGATCACCCTATGGGGCGGCCAAGGTCTACTCGTATTGGATCGTGCGCAACTACCGCGAGGCGTACGGCCTGCACGCCGTGAACGGGATTCTGTTCAACCACGAGTCGCCAAGGCGTGGTGAGACTTTCGTGACCCGGAAGATCACCCGCGCGGTAGCGCGCATCAAGGCGGGCCGCGAGCAGCATCTGTACATGGGCAACCTGGACGCGGTCCGCGACTGGGGCTACGCGCCGGAGTACGTCGAAGGCATGTGGCGGATGCTGCAGGTCGACGAGCCCCGGGACTACGTCCTGGCGACGGGGGTGCCGTGCACGGTCCGCGAGTTTCTGACCGTCGCGTTCGAGCACGCGGGTCTCGACTGGCGGGAACACGTCCGCTTCGACGAGCGCTACCTGCGGCCGACCGAGGTCGACGCCCTGATCGGTGATCCTTCACGTGCGCTCGCCGACCTCGGGTGGAAGGCGGGCGTGCACGCGAAGGAGCTGGCCCGGATCATGGTCGACGCGGACGTGGCCGCGCTCGAGCATGAGGGCCGGGCCTGGGTGGACCGCCCCGCGATTCCGGGATGGGTGGCATGACGGCCGTGGCGCCGCTGTCGCGCGACGCCCACGTGTATGTCGCCGGCCACCGCGGCCTCGTCGGTTCGGCGGTGACGCGTCGTCTGCGCTCCGCGGGGTTCGCGCACGTGACGGGGCGCACCTCGGCCGAGGTGGACCTGCGTGACCGTGACGCCGTCTTCGAGCTGATGCGCGCCGAGCAGCCCGACGCGGTGGTGCTCGCGGCGGCACGCGTGGGCGGGATCGGCGCGAATTCCGCGTCGCCCGTGGACTTCCTGTCGGACAACCTGCGGATCCAGACCAACATCATGGACGCGGCGCTGGCGCAGCGCACGCCCAGGCTGCTCTTCCTGGGCTCGTCGTGCATCTACCCGCGGCTGGCTTCGCAGCCGATCCGCGAGGACGCGTTGCTCACAGGCCCTCTCGAGCAGACCAACGACGCGTACGCGATCGCCAAGATCGCGGGCATCATCGGCGTCCAGGCGGTGCGGCGTCAGTACGGGCTCCCGTGGATCTCGGCGATGCCGACGAACCTGTACGGGCCCGGCGACAACTTCTCACCAGAGGGATCGCACCTGCTGCCCGCCCTGATCCGGCGATACTTCGAGGCTGCGGAGGTCGGCGACGACGAGGTGATCAACTGGGGCAGCGGTCAGCCACGCCGCGAGTTGTTGCACGTCGACGACATGGCCGACGCGTGCGTGCACCTATTGGACACATACGACGGGTCTGCGCAGGTCAACATCGGCACCGGCGTCGATCACACGATCGCCGAGATCGCTGAGATGGTCGCGGAAGCAACGGGTTTCACCGGAAGAACCGCATGGGACCACCAGCGCCCGGACGGCACGCCGCGCAAGGTGCTCGACGTGACAACGATGAACGAACTGGGCTGGAGCGCAACGATCGCCCTTCCCGATGGGATCGCGGCTACCACGGAGTGGTACCGAGCCAACCGTGCCACTGTCCGATGCTGAGTCCGCGCCGCGGTCGGGCCGTTGTCGCCCTGTTCGGACTGCTGATGCTCGCCGCCTCCTGCACTCGCGCGGTTCCGACCGGCGCCGCCCCGGCGCCGCCCCTGCCGCGCGCGCTGCCGGCGGTGACGGCGGGGGTGGACACGGCACGCGGGCACATCGTCGAACGCAGTGGGTACCCCGGTCTCGCCGCCTCCGTCGCGTCCGCGGCGTCCGCCGTCGCACGCGCCCGCTACGTGTCGGCATCGGGCATCGACGGGAGCCGGACCGAGGTCACCGGCTCGTTCTTCGTACCGCGCGGCCCGGCTCCGGTCGGCGGCTGGCCCGTGGTGTCCTTCGCCCACGGCACGACTGGCGCGACGCAGGACTGCGGGCCGTCGTCGGACTCCCAGCTCCGCGGCTTCGCGGGTTATGTCGCCGCGATCTTGAAGGCGGGTTACGCGGCCGCGGTGACCGACTACCAGGGCCTCGACGGACGCACCCGCAGCGGGAGTGGGCAGCATCCGTACCTCGAGCCGCGGACCGCGGCATTGAACGTCATCGATGCCGTCCGCGCGCTGCGCGAGCTGTCGCCCGCGGTGTCGAACCGTTGGGTGGCCGTTGGTATCTCGCAGGGAGGTCAGGCCGCGTGGTCGGCCGACGAGCTTGCAGGGCGCTTCGGTGGGGGCCTGCAGTTGCTCGGTGCCGCGGCCCTGGCGCCGGCGGCCGACATCAGCGAGATCGCGGACCGCGCATGGGAGGGCACTCTCACAACGGGGCAGGTAGCTCTCATGCCGATGGTGGTGACCGGATTGAGCCGCGCATACGGCCTGGACACCACGCCCTACCTGCACGGCTTCGCGGCATCGCCGCTCCTGCTGGGTTGCGGCACGGCGACGCAGGCGGCGATGGCGGCCGTGCGCGCCGCCGACCTGCGGCCCGATTCCCAGGGCGCCGCGATCGAGCTCCGCGACCTGCTGCGCGCGGATTCGCTGCCGCAGGGGCGCCTCACCGCCCCGCTGCTCGTCGTCAACGGGGACGAGGACGACATCGTGCTGCCGCGGTGGACCGACGTGGCGGTCGGGCGCGCCTGCGCGGCGGGCGGGGTGGTCAGCCACCGCGTGCTGTCCGGAGTCGGCCACAACGACACGGTTCCCGACGGGGATGTCGCGCGTTGGATCGCCGACCGGTTCGCCGGTTCGCCGGCACCCTCCACGTGCGGAAAGGGGCACGGATGAACGACTTCCGGTTGAGCAGGTTCACCGGCGCCGGATACGACAAGGGGCGCCCGGCGGTTGTGCAGGCCATGTGGCTGGCTGTCAACTGGACCGTCCTGATGCGCTGGTGGTTCCCCGCGCGGCTGCGGCCGCCGGTCCTGCGTGCGTTCGGTGCGCAGATCGGGCCCAACGTCCTGATCCGCCACGACGTCAAAATCCACTGGCCCTGGAAGCTCACCGTCGGCGCCGACAGCTGGATCGGCGAGGGCACGTGGATCATCGACCTCGAGCCGGTGACCATCGGGTCGGACGCCTGTGTGTCCCAAGGGGTTCTGCTGTGCACTGGATCCCACGACCGGCACAGCCCGGGTTTCGAGTACGACAACGCGCCGGTCACCATCGGTGACCGGGTCTGGCTGGCCGCACGCAGCGCCGTCCTACGCGGGGTCACGGTCGGGGACGGTGCGACCGTTGGCGCGACGGCGCTCGTGGTACGCGATGTCCCGCCCGGTGCGGTGGTGCGTGCGCCGATCGCGCACGAGACGAGCGGCGGAGCCTGACCGATGAGGATCACGATCGTCGGCATCAACTACGCGCCCGAGCCGACGGGTATCGCGCCGTATACCGCCGGCACCGCGAGGGGGCTGGCCGCGCGCGGGCACGCCGTCACCGTCGTCACCGGCGTTCCCCACTACCCGGACTGGCGCGTCTCGGAGGAATATCGCGGCGTCCGGCGGCGCACCGAGTCCGACGGTGCGGTGCGGTTGCAGCGGGTCGGCCTGTACGTGCCCGACGGAGTGACGACGGCTCGTCGGGTGCGCATGGAGGCGGGCTTCGCCGCCCGCGCGACGGTCTGTGGATGGGGGCGGCCCGAGGTCGTGTTGGTCATCAGCCCGGCGCTGCTGTCCGCCGCCGCGGTCGTGGAGCGGGCGCGCTGCATGCGCGTACCGGTCGGCGTCGTGGTGCAGGACCTGTACGGGCCGGGAGTCGTGGAGACGGGTGTGGCGACCGGCCGAGCGGCGCAGGCTGTCGCAACCATCGAGCGCCGCGTACTGTCACGGGCCGATGCGGTCTCGGTGATCCACGACCGGTTCCGCGATCAGGTGGCCGCGCTCGGTGCTCGACGCGTGCGCACCATCCGCAACTGGACCCATGTCGCGGCCTCCGCTGAGCCGACGGCCGCCGAGCGGTCGGCGATGCGGCGCCGGCACGGCTGGTCCGACGGCGAGACCGTGGTGCTGCACGCCGGGAACATGGGGCTGAAGCAGGGGCTGGAGAGCGTGGTGGACGCTGCGCGCCTGGTAGGCAGCGATGATCGCATCCGCTTCGTACTCCTCGGTGACGGCAACCGCCGTCGGGTACTAGAAGAGGCCGGGCGGGATGTCGGGGCGCTGCAGTTCCTGCGACCGGTCGACGACGACGAGTTCCCCGTCATCCTCGCGGCCGCGGACGTGCTCCTCATCAACGAGCGCCCGGAGGTCGGCGATATGGCGCTCCCGAGCAAGCTGACGTCGTACGCGGCCGCGGGCAGGCCGGTGCTCGCGGCGACGCGCGTCGACAGCGTCACTGCTCACGAGATCCGGTCGGCCGGGCTGGGCTCCGTCATCGCGCCGGGCGACCCGGCGCTGCTCGCCCGCTCCGCTGCCGAGCTGGCTGCGGACCCCGCGCGGGTGGATGCGTTCGGGGCAGCGGGACGGCGATACGCGCGCGAGGTCCTCGCCGAGGCGGTCGCGATCGACCACTACGAGGACTGGTGCGTCGAGCTGACTGCCGGCAGGAGGCGGTGATGAGCCGGGATCGTGGGCACTCGCCGCGGGGGCAGGGCGCCGGGACGACGCTGCGCGTCGGTCCGCTCGACGTGCTCACTGCGGGGAGCCACTGTCAGTTCGTCGCCGGCCCGGTCGCGGCCTCACCCGACGATGTGGACCGCACACTGGCGGCGGTAGCCGGGGCCGGGACGCGGTGGCGGGGGGGGGGG
>NZ_JARFTP010000050.1 GCF_029167375.1 Tsukamurella sp. 8F | reverse complement strand
GCCCCCCCCGCGCTCTCGTATTCCGACCGGCGTCCGACAACTCACATCACCGAGTACACCAAGCGCTGACACCGCTCGATCATCTCCTCGGCCGATCTGCCGGGATGACGCAACCACCAGTCGACGACCGCGGTCACCGCTCCCATCCAGATCTCGGTCAGGATCTCCGTATCGTCCTCGTCCCGGACATCGGCGGACGAGCTCACGGCACGCACCCCCCGGGTCGCCTGATCCGCGATCGTGACCCGCAACCGCTTGGCCTGTTCCGCGCCGGATGTGCCATGCGGCACGGATCGGTCGTGGATCAGGTTCCAGTCGCTCGGACGGGCCTCGAGGGCCGTGAAGATGGCGGCGAGTGTGGCCTGCGCCATCTCGGGCGCCGGCCGGGGCGGACTGATCGCCGCCTCGATCCCCGGCACCAGGTTCGCGGCCGCACGCGCTACGCAGGCCGCGTACAGCGCATCCTTCGACCCGAAATACGCGAGTATCAGCGCCTTGCTCACCCCGAGACGATCCGCCACGTCGGCGACCGACGCTCCCGCGTACCCCACCTGCCCGAACGCGAGAGAGGCCGCGTCGAGCACCTGCGCCTCACGTTCTGCCCGCGGAAGCCTCGGTGTGCCCGGCGTTCGCGCGGGCGGTGTCGCCTCGATGGATGCCATGCTCACGACGGTATCCGGTCCTCCTGAACCGAGACATCGGTGGAGCCGGTCAGCGGCGCCCACCCGGGCGGACCGAACACGTAGCCCAGCCGCGCCCGCCAGGTCGTCGCACGGCGCACGTCACGCCAGATGTTCCCGTACTCGTAGTACTGAAGATGTACCGGGTTGTGGGACTCGACCGGTTTGGTCAGGCCGTAGGTCGGCGTGTGTAGTTCCTCTTGAAACGTCCCGAACATCCGATCCCAGACGATCAGAATGCCGCCGTAGTTCCGGTCGAGGTAGATGTCGTCCGAGCCGTGGTGTACCCGGTGATGACTAGGCGTATTGAGTACGAATTCGACCGGTGCCCAGAGTTTTCCGACCCGTTCGGTGTGGCTGAAGAACTGGTACACGAGGTTCGCGCCGAACATCGCATAGATCGTCCAGGGCTCGAAACCCAACAGCGGCAGGGGCATCCAGAAGATGGCCTCCGACCACGGGTTCCACTTCTGCCGTAGCGCGGTCCCCAGGTTGAAGTACTCACTGGAGTGGTGCGCCTGATGCGCCGCCCAGCCGATGCGGACTCGATGCGAGAACCTGTGGTTGCAATACCAGGCCAGATCGATCACCACCGCCAGCAGCGCCCAGCTCCACCAAGTGTCGGCCGGGATGTGCCATGGAGCGAAACGGACCCACAGGAAGACGAACAGCACGAGCGTCAGCAGCTTGAAACCGGTCATGAACACCAACGCGCCCATGCCCATCGACAGGCTCGTGCGGGTATCGATTCCCGAATAGCCCCTGCCATGGGCATCCGCCTCGTGCCGGGCGTCATACGCGTAGAAACCCGCTTCGATCGCGATGCACACGGCGAAGACCGGCAGTGCATACAGGATCGGATTCTGCATGTTCTCCCACAGTGTGGCGACCAGGTGCATGACGAACCCTCCTCTTTTGACCTATCGGTCATATTACCGATCGGTCAAAACAAGTCAAGCGCTCACACCGCAGGTCGTGACAGCCCCTCCCCGTAGCCTGGCGACCATGAACGACGTGGAGATCACGGTGCGGGGCTCGCATCGCGTGTACGCAGCGTCCGAGCGCGCGACCGTCGCGCTCACGGTGGCTCTGGAGGGACCGTCGCCCGACTCCGTGTACGCGGACGTCGCTCCGTCCGCGCGGGCGCTCGCCGACGACGTCAGCGGTCTGCACGATCCGGCGGCGGGCGCCGTCACGTGGTGGTCCAGCGAACGGTTGGCGACGTGGGCGACGAGGCCGTGGCACAAGGAGGGCGAGCGACCGCCCCTCGTGCACCACGCACGGGTCCGGTTCCGGGTGAAGTTCCGGGACTTCGCCGAACTCGGCCGCTTCACCGCCCGGTCCATCGAGATCCCGGGCGTGGATGTGGACGACACGACGTGGGCGCTCACCGAGAAACGCCGCGAAGCGTTGGTGGCGGAGGTCCGCACCGCGGCGGTCCGGGACGCCCGCGCCCGGGCGCAGGCCTACGCCGACGCACTCGGGCTGGGCGTGGTGCGACCGGTCGCGATCGCGGATCCGGGGATGCTGGGCGCAGGAGGAACCGGGGACGCGCCGCCGCAGGCCAGGTTCGCTCTGGCGTCAGCGGGCGGACCGGCCGGAGGTCCGCCGGTCTCCCTCACACCCGAGCAGATCACGATCGAGCAGTCCGTCGACGCCAGGTTCCGGCTGGCCTGAGCGGACACGCCGGCCCGAGGTCGTGATCACACAGCGTCGGCGGACCGCCCGGTGCTGCGGTGGCCCAGGGCGGCGACCTCGATCATCAGCAACACCATCGCAGCGGCTACCACGGTGAAGACCAGTCCCCCGCCGTGCGAATCCAGCAGCGGCAGGAGCACGAACGGCAGGACCGCGGTGACGATCTTGGACAGCGAGTACGCGGCGCCCGCGGCGGTGCCACGGATCGCCGTCGGGTAGGAATCGGCCAGGTACACGTGATACGCGTTCGAGAACAGATTGGACGCGCATGTGTATAGGAAGCCGGCGGCGACGATCTGCGTCGCGCCGTCGGCGAATCCGAACCACAGGCCGAAGACGGCCATCGCGCCGGCGGACGCGATGACGAGGTACTTGCGCTCGATCCGCTCGACGATCGGCACAGCGAGCGCGGCGCCCAGCGGGTAGCCGAGGTACGACAGCGCCACGAACAGCAGCGACGTCTGCACGGTGTGGCCGTTCGCCACGAGCACCAGCGGCGCAACCGTGCCGAATCCGTAGTAGCCGAAGACCTCCAGCGCTGACAGCAGCCAGAGCATGACGGTGCGCCGCGCGTACGGGTGGCGGAATAGATCCGCGATGCGGATGGACTCGAACCGGACGGGACGCAGGGCACCGTCGGGCTCGGCCAGGGTATGCCCCGCGGCGACGGCCTGGTCCTCGAGCCGACGGACGATGGCGTCGGCCTCGTCGACGCGCCCCTGCGCCTCTAGCCAGCGCGGCGACTCGGGCAGCCCGCGCCGCACCAACCACACGGCGAGCGACCCGAGCGCTCCGAACACGAACAGCAGCCGCCAGCCGTCGAACGCGAACCCTGCGACGTCGAGGTGAAGAGGGGTGAGCCAGCGCGCCAGGAAGCCCACGACGGGGACGCCCAGGAACGAGATCACGTAGGCGAGCGATATGTACTTGCCTCGCACCGCCTTCGGAAGGAGGTCGGAGAGATAGGAGTCGGCGAGGGCGTACTCGGCGCCGATCCCGATGCCCGCGAAGAAGCGCGTGACGACGAGGAAGGCGGGATTCGGACTGAAGGCCCCGAGCAGCGAGAACGCCGAGTAAAGAGCGAGATTCACCATGAACGCCCGGCGCCTGCCGACCCGGTCCGCGAACCGCCCCATCACGAGCGCGCCGAGGAACTGGCCCACGAACGCCGACGCGAGCAGCCATTTGAGCTCGGTGCCGCCGAGGTGGAACTGCTTCGACAGCACCGCTGAGATCGTGCCGGCGAGGAAGTTCTCGTAGGCGTCGAAGAACAGCCCCAGCCCGATGACGCCGACCGCGAACCAGTGGAGCCGGGTCATGGGTAGGCGGTCGAGGCGGGCCGCGATGGATGCGTCGGTGGTGGTCGCCATAGGCTGAATCTACTTCTGGACACGAATCAGACATCGCCGGCCACCGGAAGTGCCCGATCCGCCGAGTTTCGCCCGCAGACTCGCGGCGTGTGCCGCGGTGCGATTCAATGGCGCGCGGAGCGGTGCGCCCTATGCGCCGCGTACACACCTCAGGAGCACGAAATGATCGTGGACTGCGCGCACTACGTCGACGGCCGCCGCCAGAGCGATGGCCCCCTCCCGGTCGCGGAGGCCGCCGAGTACTGCACGGACGCCGGCTTCGTGTGGCTCGGCCTGTTCGAGCCGACCGACCAGGAGATGGCCGAGGTGCGAGAGGCATTCGGTCTGCACGAGCTCGCCGTCGAGGATGCCAGCACGTTCCATCTGCGCCCCAAGGTCGAGGTCTTCGAGCCGGATGTCACCCTCGTCATCCTGCGGACGGCCCGGTACGACGACGCCCGCGAGGAGGTCGACTTCGGCGAGATCAGCGTGTTCGTCGGTCCCAAGTTCGTCATCACGGTGCGGCAGGGGGTCGCGAGCGAACTGCACGCCGCCCGCGCGCGCCTAGAGGCGCATCGCCAGCTGATGGCCCAGGGCACCGACGCGGTGCTGTGGGCGATCCTTGCGCAGGTGGTGGAGGGATACGAGCCCGTCGTGGCCGGTTTGGAGCACGACATCGAGGAGATCGAGGGGACCGTCTTCTCGGGCACGGTGGCACCAACGGAACGCATCTACCTGCTGCGCCGCGAGGTCACCAACTTCTACCGCGCGGCGCACCCGCTGCTGTCCGTCGTCGCGAGCCTCGAGAAGTCGAACACCCACGCACAGCTCGCGCCGTACCTACGGGACGTCCACGACAGCCTGCAGCTGATCAACGAGGAGGTGGCGGCGCAGCGCGACCTGCTCGGCACGATCCTGCAAGCGAACATGGCGGTGCTGTCGGTCGAACAGACCCAGGTGGGCATGCGGCAGAACACCACGATGGAGCGCCTCACGGTGCTGTCCACAGTCTTTCTGCCACTGACCTTCGTCACCGGCTTCTTCGGTCAGAACTTCGAGTGGTTGACCGGCCACATCGACAGCTTCTGGACGTTCCTGATCTTCGGCATCGGCGGCCTCGCGGTGCCGCTGATCGTCCTGCGGCTCTGGCTGCGTCGCACCCAGCGGGCAGCGGAGGCCGAGGCGGCCCGGGCCGCCCTGCGTCACGGGATCACCGCGGCGGACTGAGGCGTTGACACGCCGCGCACGCTCTGGTGAGGTCCTTCTGTGACCTACCTACCGGATAGCGCGCGGGTCGCCCGCATCGTCGTCTCCGTGGCCGACCTCGAGCGGGCGCTCGGGCTCTACCGCGACGTGTTGGGTCTTTCCCTCACCCACCAGGCGGGCGAACTGGCGTTCCTCCAGGCCGGCGACATACAGGTGATGCTGCACGAGCGCGCCGTCGACGGCGGCGACGCGGCCGTGGCGGTCACGTTCGCGGTTCCGGCCCTCGACGGTGCGGTGGACGCCTGGGTCGAGCGGGGAGGCGCTGTCGTCGACCCGCCCGCCTTGCAACCGTGGGGCGAGCGGCAGGCCGTCGTCCGCGATGCGGACCGCCACATCCTGTGCCTCATCGAGGCTCGGCCCGCAACCGCATCGCAAGCCTCCGTCAACCAGGCATGAATACCGTCGGCCCCGACCGCGCACAGCCCACGGAAGGAACGGCCGCATCATGCACTCCACCGCGACTCTCGCTCGACGCCTCACCGCCGTCTCGCTGCTCACGCTCGCGGTCTCCGCGGGCGCAGCGGTGACCGCCGGAGCCGCCGACGCCTCACCCGCTGTAGGCAGCCCGTGCATCGGCGCCGAGATCGGGAAGCGCGCCGTGACGCCGGGCGGCACCCGGATCGTCTGCGACGATTACCGATGGGTGCTCGATCATGGTCAGGTCACCCGCCACCCTTGGGCCGACGATCAACGCTGACGCCCGAGTACCCTGGGGTCGTGCGGACCACCGTCCCGGCGTGGGAACCCGCCGCCCCCACGCACGAGGATTCCGATGCCGACGAACGGCTCGCGACCGCGGCGGATCTGTTGGCGGGGCGCCGCATCGTCGCCCTCACCGGTGCCGGGGTCTCGACGGCGTCCGGCATTCCCGACTACCGAGGACCGGACTCCCCCGCCCGCACGCCGATGACGCTGCAACAGTTCCTGGGCTCCGCCGACTTCCGGCGCCACTACTGGGCCCGCAACCACCTCGGGTGGCGGCACATGGACGCCGCTCGGCCCAATGCCGCACACCGTGCGCTGGCGCGCATGCCGGGCGTGACGGGGGTGATCACGCAGAACGTCGACCTGCTCCATCTCAAGGCCGGTTCGGCGAACGTGCTCGACCTCCATGGCAACTTCGCCCGAGTTCGCTGCCTGACCTGCGGCGCGAGGATGAGTCGGCACCGCCTCCACTCGATCCTGGAGCCACGCAATCGCCACTTCACGGCGCGCATCGCGAACCGCGGCGCGCTCGAGGTGGCACCCGACGCCGACGTTGTCGTCGCCGACACCACCGACTTCGTCATGGTCGACTGCGCGTGCGGCGGGATCCTCAAACCGGACATCGTATACTTCGGCGAATCGGTCCCCAGAAATGTTGTTGCACAAGCCTATTCGATGATCGACAGCGCTGATTCGCTGCTCGTGCTCGGCACGTCGCTCACCGTCCAGTCGGGGCTGCGCTTCGTTCGGCACGCCTCCCGGGCCGCGAAGCCGATCGTCGTCGTCAACCGCGGCGGAACGCGCGGCGACGCCCTCGCGACCGTCAAGATCGACTGCGACGTCGCCTACGCGACCGAACGCCTACTCGCCCTGCTCTGACGCTCACGCGCCGTCGCCGTGATCCGCGCGCTCCTGCCAGCTCGAGGTGATGCGGCTACTCGAACTCGATGAGTAGGTCCCCGCCTTCGACCTGACCGACCGGGTTGATCGCGATCCGCTTGACGGTGCCGCCGGTAGGCGCGGTGACAGCCGCCTCCATCTTCATGGCCTCGATTGTGCCGATCTGGCCACCGTCGTCCACCTCGTCGCCCGCGGCGACGGTCACCGTGACGACGCCGGAGAACGGCGCCGCAACGTGCTTGGGATTGCCGGTCTGGGCCTTCTCCGCCGCGGCGACGTCGAGATCGAGGTGCCGGTCGCGGACCAGCACAGGCCGCATCTGCCCGTTGAGCAGACACAGCACGTTGCGCATGCCGCGCTCGTCCGGCTCACTGATGGCCTCGAGCCCGATCAGCAGCTCGACGCCCTTCTCCAACTCGACCCTGTGCTCCTCGCCCTGCCGCAGCCCGTAGAAGAACTGATTCGTCGACAGTGACGATGTGTCGCCGTACGCCGCGCGGTGCTCCTCGAACTCCTTGGTGGGGGCGGGAAACAGAAGGCGATTCAGGGTCGCGCGGCGCACGGCACCGTCCTCGCCGGCGAGGGCGGCCTCGTCGTCGGCGGTCAGCTCGACGACGCCCTTCGCGGGGCCGCGGCCCTCCAACGCCTTGGAGCGCAACGGTTCCGGCCAGCCGCCCGCCGGGTCTCCCAACTCGCCGCGGAGGAAGCCGACCACGCTGTCGGGTAGGTCCTGTTTGGCGGGATCGGCGGCGAACTCCTCCGCGCTCACCCCGCTGCCGACGAGCGCGAGCGCGAGATCACCTACCACCTTCGACGACGGGGTGACCTTGATCAGCCGTCCCAGCATGCGGTCGGCCGCGGCGTACGCGGCTTCGACCTCCTCGAACCGGTCGCCCAGCCCCAGAGCGATGGCCTGCTGCCGCAGGTTCGACAACTGCCCGCCGGGGATCTCGTGCGTGTACACACGTCCCGTGGGCGACGGCAGCCCGGACTCGAAGGGGCGGTATGTAGTGCGCAACGCCTCCCAGTAGGGCTCGAGATCACACACGGCCGTGAGGTCCAGCCCGGTGTCCCGCTCGGTGTGAGCGGTCGCGGCGACGATCGACGACAGGGACGGCTGACTCGTGGTACCCGCCATCGGCGCGGAGGCACCATCGACCGCGTCCGCGCCCGCCTGCAGTGCCGCGAGGTACGTCGCCAGCTGACCTCCCGGGGTGTCGTGCGTGTGCACGTGCACGGGTAGGTCGAACTCCTTGCGCAACGCTCCCACGAGGGTGGCGGCGGCGGGGGCCCGCAGCAATCCCGCCATGTCCTTGATCGCCAGCACGTGCGCCCCCGCATCGACGATCCGCTCGGCCAAGGCCAGGTAATAGTCGAGCGTGTACAGCTTCTCAGCCGGATCGGACAGGTCGCCGGTGTAACAGAGCGCCACCTCGGCGATCGTCGTACCGGTCTCGCGGACCGCGTCGATCGCGGGGCGCATCTGGTCGATATTGTTGAGCGCGTCGAAGATTCGGAAGATGTCGACGCCCGTTGCCGCGGCCTCCGCGACGAACGCCGAGGTGACGGCCTCGGGGTACGGGGTGTACCCGACGGTGTTCCGCCCCCGCAGCAGCATCTGCAGGCAGATGTTCGGCATCGCTTCGCGCAGCTGCGCCAGCCGCTCCCACGGATCCTCCTTGAGGAACCGCAGCGCCACATCGTAGGTCGCGCCGCCCCAGCATTCCACCGACAACAGCTCCGACGTCGTCCGCGCCACGTAGGGCGCGACCGCGAGCAGCGATGCCGAGCGGACGCGGGTCGCCAGCAGCGACTGATGCGCATCGCGGAACGTCGTGTCCGTGACACCGAGAGCCTTCTGCTCGCGCAACGCGCGGGCGAAGCCCTCCGGCCCCAACTCCGCGAGCCGCTGCTTCGAACCCGACGGCGGCGGCACCGACAGGTCCACCGACGGCAGCTTCTCGGCCGGGTACACCGCCGTGGGCCGGTCACCGTGCGGCTTGTTGACCGTGACGTCGGCCAGGTAGTTCAGGATGCGGGTGCCGCGGTCGGCCGAGACCCGAGACGTCAGCAGCTCCGGATGCGTCTCGATGAACGCCGTCGTCACCCCGCCCGCCTGGAAGTCCGGATCGTCCAGGACCGCCTGCAGGAAAGGGATGTTCGTCGATACACCGCGGATGCGGAACTCGGCCACCGCACGCCGCGCGCGGGCGATCGCCGCCGGCAGGTCCCGACCGCGGCACGTCAGCTTCACCAGCATGGAGTCGAAGTGCGCCTCGACCTCCGCACCCGCCGAAGTCGACGAGTCGAGCCGGATACCCGCGCCGCCCGGGGTGCGGTACGCCGTGATGCGGCCGACGTCGGGCCGGAAACCGTTAGCCGGGTCCTCGGTCGTGATGCGGCACTGCAGCGCCGCACCGCGTGCATGGATGTCCTCCTGCGCGAGGCCGAGGTCAGCCAGGGTCTCCCCCGCCGCGACCCGCAGCTGCGACGCGACCAGGTCGACGTCCGTGATCTCCTCGGTGACCGTGTGCTCCACCTGGATCCGCGGGTTCATCTCGATGAAGACGTAGTTGCCCGCCGGGTCCAGCAGGAATTCGACGGTGCCCGCGCACGAGTACCCGATGTGCCGGGCGAAAGCGACTGCGTCCGAGCAGATCCGCTCGCGCAGCTCCGGCGAGAGACCGGGCGCCGGAGCCATCTCGATCACCTTCTGGTGCCGTCGCTGGACCGAGCAGTCGCGCTCGAAGAGGTGCACCACGTCCCCGTCGCCGTCAGCGAGGATCTGCACCTCGATGTGGCGCGGATCGACGACCGCCTGCTCCAGGAACACGGTCGGGTCGCCGAACGCGGCGTCGGCCTCGCGCGACGCCGCCTCGATCGCCGCCCGCAGGTCCGCGAGATCGTCGACCTTGCGCATGCCACGCCCGCCGCCCCCCGCGACGGCCTTGACGAAGATCGGCGCCCCGATCTCCTCCGCGGCCGCCACCAGTTCCTCCGGATCCGACGACGGCGCGGACGACTTCAGCACCGGCAGCCCGGCCTCGCGGGCCGCTGCGATCGCCCGCGCCTTGTTACCCGTCAGCCGCAACACGTCCGCGGACGGGCCGACGAAGGTTATGCCGGCCTCCGCGCACGCGTCGGCAAGCTCCGGATTCTCGGACAGGAAGCCGTAACCGGGGTACACGGCGTCCGCACCGCACTCCTGCGCGGTCCGCACGATCTCGTCGACCGACAGGTACGCGCGCACCGGATGCCCGATCTCGCCGATCTGATAGGCCTCGTCGGCCTTCATGCGGTGCAACGAGTTTCGATCCTCGTACGGGTACACCGCTACCGTTCCGGATCGCAGTTCCACCGCCGCCCGGAAGGCGCGGATGGCGATCTCACCGCGGTTGGCGACGAGCACCTTCTGGAAGCGGGCGGGCTGGGGCGCGAGATCGGTCATCGACGGCTCCTGTCTTCTCGCTCGGAGAACGCGGCCGGGGTGTGGCCACTGACAGTAGAGGTTATCGGTCGGGCCGCGCCGCCTGTGCCTCAGGTCACGACCGATTGTGACCGGCTAGAGCCCCGCGTGCGCCAGCGCCGCGGCTGCCTCGTCGCCCTGTGCCACGTCGCGCGCCGAGCAGCACAGCAGGTTCGCTCCCGCGCGCACCGCGGCGACGGCACGGTTGCCCGTCGAGCCGTACCGCGCGAGGGAGCCTGCCTCTAGCGCGTCGGTGATGATCGTGCCGTGGAAGCCGAGACGGCCACGCAACTGGCCCTGCAGAATCGTGCGGGACATACCGGCCGGGTTCGCCGCATCGAGCGACGGATAGACGGCCCATGAGGGCATGACCATCTTGACACCGGCAGCGATCGCGGCGGCGTACGGCGCCATGTCGACGGACTGCAGGGTGGCTGCGGGGAGACCGATCGTCACGGCCGCCTCGTCGGTGTTCGCGCCCGCGGGCGCCGCTCCGAGCCCCGGGAAGTGCTTGGCGCACGCCGTGATACCGGCACCCTGCGCGGCGCGGATGAACGCGGCGGCGCACTCCGCCACGACCTTGGGGTCCGACGAGAAACTGCGGCCCGTGGAATCGAGGAAGTCGCCCGCCGACCGGTACACGCCGAGCACGGGGGCGAGGTCGCCGCTCAGACCCGCACCACGCAGCGTGGCCGCCGCGGTCGCGCCCTGGGACCGCGCGGCCGCTGCGGGATCCGAGGAGGCGCCCACCGATTTCGCCGAAGCACCGGGGCCGCCGGGCACACGGTTGACCTGGCCGCCCTCCTGGTCGGTGAGCAGGGCCAACGGACCGGGCGCAGCCTTGCGGAACTCGGCCGCCACGGCCGCGAGCTGGCTCGCGGAGGAGATGTTGTCGGAGAAGAAGATCACGCCTCCGACCTCGCCCTTGGAGACCTTGGTCAGCAGCGCAGCAGGCGGCGTCAGGCCGGGATACGAGTACACCACCTTCTGCCCCGCGCTCGCGGGTGCGGCTGCGGCCCTGCCCGCCGCCAGCACGGTCAGAGCGGCGCCCGCGCCGGCGGCCAGGAACGTCCTACGGTCGAGGTTCGACATAGTGCAGCACCGTACCCGACCGTGCCGGCTCAGTGGGCGTCCATGACGGCGACGACCGACATCGTCGGCACCAGCTCGATACCCGCCTGCGCGGCGGTACCGTGCACGACGGCCCATATCGCGGTCTGCAGGAACGTGGCGAGCCCATCGGCGTCGATCTCGTGCCGCGTGTTGGCGAGCCACCTGTTGACCGCGGCGTCCACCAGACCGATCAGCCCGAACGCCAGAGACTCCGCCACCGCGGTGTCCGCACCGTGGGCGCGGAGCACGGATGCAGCCAGACCACTCACGCGCAGCGCGATCTCGGTCTTCGTCTCGGTCACGGCACGCGCCCCGACCGTGCGCCGCGTGCGCGAACCGATCGACAGGAACTGATGTAGTCGCGGATATTCGACGATCCACCTGACGTAGGTGTCGACGGCCGACGCGATGGCCTCCTCAAGTGTGCCCTGCGGGTCGAGCGAGGGCGCCAGGCGGATGCTCAGCTCCCGCAGGATGCGAGCGCGCAACTGCTCGTCGAGATCGGCACGGTCTGCGAACACGCGGTAAACGACCGATCGAGGCACGGATGCGCGCCGGGCGATGTCCTGGACACTCACGTCCGCCCCGCGCTCGGCGACCACCTCCACCGCGGCGCCGAGGATCGCATCGCGCCGCTGCGCCTTGTGGTCGTCCCACCTGGTCACGCGCCCGTCGGGCGGTGCGGTGGCGGAGTCTGTGCTGCCGGACATCTGACGATGGTAACGGCAGCCCTCTTGACGGGACACTGTGTTACAGATACTTTCCTGTAACAGCGTGTCCCGCATACCAGCGACGAGGGAGCCCTTGTGTCCAGAGTGTTTGTGATCGGTGTCGGCATGACCAAGTTCGAGAAGCCGGGTTCCCGCGAGTGGGACTACCCGGACATGGCACGCGAGTCCGGCTCGAAGGCGCTCGAGGATGCCGGCATCGAGTACCGCGACGTCGAGCAGGCGTATGTCGGCTACGTCTACGGCGAGTCCACCTCCGGCCAGCGCGCGGTGTACGAGCTGGGCATGACCGGTATTCCGGTGGTCAACGTCAACAACAACTGTTCCACCGGTTCGACGGCCCTCTACCTCGCGACTCAGGCCGTGCGCAGCGGCCAGGCGGACTGCGCCCTGGCCCTGGGCTTCGAGAAGATGCAGAAGGGCTCGCTCGGCTCGACATACGACGACCGCGAGCAGCCGATGATGCGTCACCTCCTGGCGCTCGCCGAGTTGCAGGAGTTCGCGATGCCGCCTGCGCCGTACATGTTCGGCGCAGCGGGCAAAGAGCACATGGAGCGCTTCGGCACCACGGCCGAGCAGTTCGCGAAGATCGGCGTGAAGAACCACCGGCACTCACAGAACAACCCGTACGCCCAGTTCCAGGATCCCTACACGCTCGACGAAGTGCTCGCGTCGAAGCCGATCTACGGCCCCCTCACCAAGCTGCAGTGCTCCCCGACATCCGACGGCTCGGGTGCAGTCGTGGTCGCGAGCGAGGATTTCGTCGACCGCCACGGCCTGTCCCAGCAGGCGGTCGAGATCGTGGGCCAGGCGATGGTCACCGATCTGGCCAGCACTTTCGACGATAAGAGCGCGATCACCCTCGTGGGTGCAGACATGACCCGCACGGCGGCGCGGATGGTCTACGAACAGGCCGGGATCACCGCCGACGATGTCGACGTGATCGAGCTGCACGACTGCTTCTCCACCAACGAGCTGCTGACCTACGAGGCGCTCGGGCTCTGCGCCGAGGGCGAGGGCGGCAAGCTGGTCGACAACGACGACACCACCTACGGCGGCCGCTGGGTGGTAAACCCGTCCGGCGGCCTCATCTCCAAGGGACACCCGCTCGGTGCCACGGGGCTGGCACAGGCGAGCGAGCTGACCTGGCAGCTGCGCGGCCGCGCGGACGCCCGGCAGGTCGACGGTGCGAAAGTCGCCCTGCAGCACAACATCGGCCTCGGTGGCGCCGTGGTCGTGACCGCATACCGCCCAGCCGAGCGCTGACCCGAAGCCCCCTTCCACCCAACACCCTTCAGGAGTAAACCCATGGCATCCGTGTCTGTTTCCGTCTCCCTTCCCTCCGAACCCCAGAAGACCTGGGACACCCTCGCCGACGCCGCACGGTGGGAGGAGTGGCTGTCCATCCACCAGAAGTGGAAGGGCGAGCCGCCCACGGACTACGCGGTCGGCACTCGGTTCACGGAAGTCGTTTCCGTGATGGGCATGGCGAACAAGATCGAGTGGACGCTCGACGAGGTGGACATCCCCAACCGCATGAAGATGTCCGGCACCGGCATGGCCGGCGTGGTCGTGGAACTCGCCCTCGCGGTGGAGCCCGACGGCGCCGGGTCGACCGCCAGCATCGAGTGCAGCTTCACGGGCACGATGATCGTCGGGCCGATCGGCAAGGCCGTCGCGAAGAACGCCAAGGCAGACCTCGAGACCTCGCTGGCGAAGTTCTCCGAGCTGGTGGCGTGACCGGCGTATGACGACCCCCACCGTCGAATTCGACGCTTCGGGCCTGGGCGAATGGACGGATCCCGAGCCGTTCGCGGTCACCGCGGAGAGGATCGCGGAATACGCTGCGGCAACCAATGATCCGATCGAGAAGCACCTCCGGGGTGAGATCGCCCCGCCGGTGTTCGCGGTGGTGCCCGTGTTCCTGTCGATGGCGCCCGCGGCGCTGTCGGTCGCACCGGTCGAGCTGCTCATGAAGCTCGTACACGGCGAGCAGGACTTCCACTTCCACCGACCCATCCATCCCGGTGACCAACTCATCGCGCGTGCGAAGCCGATCGGCTTCACCGGCCGCGACAACGGTTCGACCGTCGTCGTGTACGCGGAGACCCGCACCGAAGCAGGTGAGCTCGTGAACGAGCAGTGGATGACGGCGTTCTTCCGCAATGTCGACGCCGGTCAGGGCGTGGGCGAAGCCGCCCCCGGGCATCGGTTCGATGAGACACTCCGCTCCGCAGAGCCCGCCGCCACGGTCGTGCAGCACATCGACGAGGACCAGACGTTCCGCTACTCCCCTGCGTCGGGCGACCCTATGCCGATCCACCTGGACGACGAGATCGCCCGCATGTCAGGGCTTCCCGGCATCATCAACCACGGGCTGTGCACGATGGCGTTCACATCGTGGGCGGCCCTCACCGAGTTCGCCGACGGCGACACCGAGCGGCTGCGCCGGTTGGCCGTACGCTTCGCGAAACCCGTTCTGCCGACGCAGGACATGACGACCCGGATCTGGAATGCCGGGCCCGAGGCGGACGCGACCCGCTACGCCTTCGAGACCACGGTCGGCGATGACCTGGTGATCAAGGACGGCCTCGCGATCATCGCTTGATCCACTGGCCACCACATCGAAGAGGAGACACGAAATCCCATGGGAAGCTTGGACGGTCGCGTAGCGATCATCACCGGCGCGGGTCGCGGTATCGGCCGCGAGCATGCGCTGCTCTTCGCCTCCGAGGGCGCCGCGGTCGTCGTGAACGACCTCGGAGGCGCCAATGACGGCAGCGGGTCCGACGCGGGCCCGGCGCAGTCCGTGGTCGACGAGATCGTCGCCGCGGGTGGGCGCGCGGTCGCCAACACCGACTCGGTGGCGGACTGGGCGGGCGCGCAAAGCCTCGTGCAGCAGGCCGTCGACGAGTTCGGCCGGCTCGACGTCCTGGTCAACAACGCGGGCATCCTGCGCGACGCATTCATCGCCGGCATGGAGGAGAGTCAGTGGGACGCGGTGCTCGCGGTGCATCTCAAGGGCCACGCCGCCACGCTGCGCCACGCGGCCGCCTACTGGAAGGCCGAGTCGAAGGCGGGCCGCCCGGTGAATGCCGCCGTGGTCAACACCGCGTCGGCATCGGGAACCTTCATGCCCAACGCCGGGCAGGGCAACTACGGCGCCGCCAAGGCCGGCATCGCGGCGCTCACCCTTGTCGCGGCTGAGGAGCTCGATCGGTACGGGGTGCGCGTCAACGCGATCGCACCCATCGCGCGTACCCGTCTCACTCTCGCGACGCCCGGTATGAACGCGCTGTTCGCGGCCGAGGTGCCCGAGGGTGAGTTCGACCCGTTCGCCCCGGCGAACATCTCGCCGCTGGTCGCGTACCTCGCAGGTGCCGACTGCACCCTCACCGGAAAGGTGTTCGCAGTGCAGGGCGGCGCCATCTCGGAGCTGGCCGGGTGGCACGACGTGTCCACGTTCGAGAGCGACGGGCCCTGGACCATCACCGACATCGCGGCGAAGCTGGGCTGACGACATGGCGCCCAAGGGCTACGAGCTCGGAATCGGGATCGACCCGGACCACGTCGCGCTGGCCGAGTCGGTGCAGGCGTTCACCGCACGGAACGTCACGCGTGAGGTCGTTCGCGCCGCGGTGGACAACGCTGCGGCGCAGCAGGATCCGCCGTTCTGGGATGCGCTGGTCGCGCAGGGCCTGCTCGGCCTGGCGGTGCCGGAGGAGCGCGGCGGGCAGGGTGCCGGGCTGGTGGCACTCGCAGTCGCACTCGAGTCCCTGGGGCGCTCACTCGCCCCGGGTCCACTCGTCCCCACCGTCCTCGCGGCGACGCTGCTCGCCGGGAGCGACTGCAAGGCCGCCGTCGATATACTTCCGAGCCTCGTCGACGGGTCGACCGCCGCGGCGGTCGCGCTCGGCCAGCCCTTGGCCGCCACGCCCGACGGGCCGGGATTCCGTGTCACAGGCACCGCGGACGCGGTGCTCGGAGCCGACCGGGCGGAGCGGATTCTGCTACCGATCCGCACCGACGCCCGCACCGCGTGGGTGGTCGTCGAACGAAGTGGTGCACGCGTGACCGAGCAGGACGGTATCGACGTCCTCCGCGGCTCGGGACGGATCGACGTCGAGGACCTGCTGATCGGACCCGACCGCATAGTCGAAGGCCTGACGACGCAGCGGGTGCAGTCCGTCGCCGCGGTGGTACTGGGCGCCGAGGACATCGGCGTCATGTCGTGGTGCGTATCCACTGCGGCCGAATATGCAAGGACCCGAGTACAATTCGGGCGCCCGATCGGCCAGTTCCAGGGCGTCAAACACCGCTGCGCAAAAATGGGTATCGCGCTCGAGCAGGCGCGAGCCGTCCTGTGGGACGCCGCGTCGGCGCTCGATCGAGGCGACGACAGCGCCGACTTCGCGGCGAGCATCACCGCCCTGGTGGTGCCGGACGCCGCGGTTACGTGCGCGCAGGACTGCATCCAGGTGCTCGGCGGCATCGGCTTCACCTGGGAGCACGATGCGCACCTGTACTACCGTCGCGCCCTCGCCCTGAGAGGTGTCGCCGGCACGCACGCGACGCGGGCCGACGAGGTAGCCACGCAGGCTCTCGCCGGGGCTCGCCGCGACACGGACCTCGAACTACCTGCCGAAGCCGAGACGATCCGCGCCGAGGTCCGCGCGGAGTTGGAGCCGATCGCGGCGATCGCCGACGAGGACGAGCTCCTCGCCGTGCTCGGTGACGGCGGATGGGTGCAACCGCACCTGCCCAGCCCCTACGGGCGAGGTGCGTCGCCGCTCGAACAGATCGTCATCGCGCAGGAGATCAAGGCCCTGTCGATTCCGCTCCCGTCACTGCTCATGGGCACATGGGCGGTACAGGCCGTGGTGGCGCACGGCACCGAGAGGCAGAAGACCGAACTGGCCGCCCCCACGCTGCGGGGCGATCTGGTGTGGTGCCAGCTCTTCAGCGAGCCGGGCGCCGGGTCCGACCTCGCATCGCTCACGACCAAGGCCGAACGGGTAGAGGGTGGCTGGAAGGTCAACGGGCAGAAGATCTGGACGTCGGTCGCGCAGTTCGCGGACTGGGGCATGCTGATCGCACGGACCTCGCCGGAGAAGCCCAAGCACGAGGGGATCTCGTACTTCGTACTGGACATGGCCAGTCAGGGTGTCACCGTGCGGCCACTCCGTGAGATGACCGGCTCCGCGCTGTTCAACGAAGTCTTCTTCGACGACGTGTTCGTCCCGGACGACTGCCTCGTCGGAGCGGTCGACGACGGCTGGAACGTCGCTCGCACCACGCTCGCCGGTGAACGCGTCGCACTGGGCCAGAAGATCGAGGCCTATGCCACCGACAAGGATCTGCTGCGGTTCGCACGGTCCCGCGAACTCGGGCCGGTGGCCCGCGTCCGGATGGGCGAACTCATCGCCGACAGCCACGCGCTCGACGTGATCGGGGCGCGCGTAGTACTGAAACAGCTGTCCGGGAGCGACGTCAGCGCCACCTCCAGCGTCGGCAAGTTGCTGGCGATGGCCCTGGGACAGGCGATCTCGGAGTTCGTCGTCGCCGAGCTCGGACCGGCCGGTGTCGTGTCGATCGCGGGTGAACCCAGCGATCTCGCGATGGAGCAACTCATATCGGGGCGCGCGACGACGATCTACGGCGGCACCACCGAGGTGCAGCTCAACGTCATCGGCGAGCGCATGCTGGGGCTGCCGCGCGACGCGGAGCCGCCATCGGACCGCTGACCGATCGCGACCGGATCGTCCCCCACTGTCAGGAGGCTCAGTTCAGCGTGACCACCATCTCCCACAGCGCCACCGCAGAGGTGCCGGTCGATGTCGGCTTCGCCTACGTCGCCGACTACCGAACCGTGCCCCGATGGTTCTTCGGAGTCACACGCTTCGATCCGCAAGGGGGGCTCGACTACGGCCTCGGTGCCATATACGACGCCGAGCTGCGGATCGGACCCAAGGCGTTCACGTCGGTCGTACAGATCACCGAGTTCGAGCAGGACCGCCTGATCACCCTGCGCTCGATCGCGGGCTTCCGCACCTCGTCGCGCTGGGAGTTCACGCCCCATGCCGATGGACGCAGCCGCCTGTTCGTCGAGTTCACCTACGACCTGCCGGGCGGGATCGCAGGCCGGACGCTCGCGAAGATCGTCGAGCCGTTCGCGGTTCAGGCCGTGCGGAACACCGAGGCGACCCTGCGCCGTCAACTCGAGAACGCCTCCGACGCGGCCGACTGACCCGCTGCGTCAGCGCACCGGAACCAGGTCGTCGGCGTGCACGATGGGGCGGCGCATGTCGACCGGCAGATCGAACGTGCCCTGACCCAGCATCCCGCCGATCTCCCCGAAGTCGTAGGCGACTACGCCACGCGCCCGGACGGCGCCGCGTGCATCTCGCAGGTTCACGACGTCGCCGCCGTGGAAGTCGCCCTGGGCCTTGGTGATCCCCGCGGGCAACAGCGACCCACGCCGGTCGACGACGGCGGCTACCGCCCCGTCGTCGAGCGTCAGGTCGCCGTGCACATCGGCCGCATGCCGCACCCAGAACCGGCGCGCGGACAGCCTTGCCGCACGGGGCCGGAAGACGGTGCCGACCCTGGCGTCGCCCAGCGCACGCTCAGCCATCGCCGCAGCGGTGAGCAGCACGGGCACGCCGGCGTCGGCGGCGAGGCGCGCGGCGGACAGCTTCGACGCCATGCCGCCCGTGCCGAGTGCCCCGCCCGATCCAGCGACCACACCGTCGAGGTCCTCCGGACCGTCTACCGCCGAGATCAGGGACGCGCCGCTCCGGCGCGGATCGCCGTCGTAGAGCCCGTCGACGTCCGACAGCAGGATCAGTGCGTCGGCACCCGTCAGGTGCGCTACCAGTGCCGCGAGGCGATCGTTGTCGCCGAAGCGGATCTCGTTTGATGCAACGGTGTCGTTCTCGTTGATGATCGGTACGGCGCCGAGCGTTCGCAGCCGGTCCAGAGTCCGCTGCGCGTTCGCGGCGTGCACCCGCAGGCCCACGTCGTGCGCGGTCAACAGCACCAGCGAGACGGTGCGGCCGTAACGTGCGAACGACCGCTCCCACGCGTTCGCGAGCTGCAGCTGACCCACCGACGCCACGGCCTGCTTGGTCGCGAGGTCCGAGGGCCGCTTCCGCAGCCCGAGCGGTGCCATGCCGGCACCGATCGCCCCCGAAGAGACCACGATGACGTCGGTGCCCTTCTCCAGGCGCGCGACGATCGCGTCGGTGAGCGCGTCCAGACGCGACGACACCAGGCCGCGCTCCAGATCGGTCAGCGCCGAGCTGCCGATCTTCACGACCAGCGACCGAGCCCCCGAGATCGCCTGACGCACATCACCTTCCGCGAGGGCAGAATCGATTCCGTTCGACCCTCGCGTTCTGCTGGCGGCGTCGGACCCGCTCATTCGTCATCGCCTGGGGACGCGAGTCCGCGACGGATGTCGTGCTGACGACGACGCTCGGCCGCGCCGACGCGGTCGTTACGCTCGAGGCGGATGTCGGTGCCGCGCCCGGTGACCGGCACGTCGTCGATGGTCCCCAGCGTGGGCTCCCATTCGAAGCACACGTCGCCGATCGTGACCGGGCAACCCGGCTTGGCACCGAGCTTGACGAGTTCGTCCTCGACCCCGAGCCGGTTGAGGCGGTCCGCCAGATAGCCGACGGCCTCGTCGTTGTCGAAGGCGGTCTGGCGCACCCACCGCTCCGGGCGCGGTCCGCGCACGATGAACCCACCCGGCTGCTCGGGGTCGGAGACGACCTCGAAACCGGACTCGTCGATCGCGATGGGCCGGATGACCGGTCGCCGCGCGACAGGCTCGGCGCGCTCAGCGCGCGACCGCTCGACCATCTCGGCGAGTGCGAACGTCAGCTCACGCAGCCCCTGGTGCGCGACCGCGGAGATCTCGAACACGGGCCAGCCACGGGAGGCGAAGTCACTGCGCACCATGTCTGCGAGTTCCTTCGCGTCCGGCACGTCCGTCTTGTTCAAGACCACGATCCGCGGCCGCGTGGACAGCTCACCCAGCCCCGTGTCGGCGGCCAGCGCGGGCTGGTATGCCGACAGCTCGGCCTCGAGGGCGTCCACGTCGGACACGGGGTCACGGCCGGGCTCGAGTGTCGCGAGGTCGACGACGTGCGCAAGCACCGCGCACCGTTCGAGGTGCCGCAGGAAGTCCAGGCCGAGACCGCGACCCGTGGACGCCCCGGGGATGAGTCCGGGCACGTCGGCGACGGTGAACGTGGTCTCCCCCGCCGAGACCACGCCCAGGTTCGGTGCGAGCGTCGTGAACGGGTAGTCGGCGATCTTCGGCTTCGCGGCGGACAGTACCGACACCAGCGACGACTTACCCGCCGACGGGAACCCCACGAGTCCCACGTCGGCCACGGATTTGAGCTCGAGGACCAGGTCGACGGTGCGGCCCTCCTCGCCGAGCAGTGCGAAGCCGGGGGCCTTGCGCGCCTTGGAGACCAGGGCCGCGTTGCCGAGCCCTCCGCGCCCGCCCTCGGCGGCCACGAACGTATTGCCCGCGCCCACGAGGTCGGCCAGCAGGCGGCCGTCTGAGTCGAGCACCACCGTGCCGTCCGGCACATGCAGTATCAGGTCGGTGCCCGCCTTGCCGCTGCGGTTGCCGCCCTCGCCGGGCTTGCCGTTGGTGGCCTTGAGATGCGGCCGGAAGTGGAAGTCGAGCAGCGTGTGCACCTGCGGGTCGACCTCGAAGACCACCGAACCGCCGTTACCGCCGTTACCACCGTCGGGACCGCCGAGCGGCTTGAACTTCTCGCGGTGGATGGAGGCACAACCGTGCCCGCCGTTTCCGGCGGTGGCGTGCACCGTCACCCGGTCGACGAAACGGGACATGGGAGGTACCTCTTTCCTGGTGAACGATGCGAAGGGGGGGGGGGGGGGGGGGGGGGG
>NZ_JARFTP010000005.1 GCF_029167375.1 Tsukamurella sp. 8F | reverse complement strand
GCCCCCCGATTCTCTATTAGGGAGGGCGCTAGCCGATCACCAGGCGGTCCCCGTCGGGCGAGACGTCCACCGGGACCGCATCGCCGTCTCGCACGTCACCCGCGAGCAGCGATTTGGCGAGCTGATCCCCGATCGCCTGCTGCACCAGGCGGCGCAGCGGGCGGGCGCCGTACAGCGGGTCGAATCCGCGCTCGGCGAGCCACTGCTTGGCGCCGTCGGTGACCTGCAGGTCCAGGCGGCGCTGGGACAGCCGCTTGCGCAGCTGGCCGAGTTGGATCTCGACGATGTTCACCAGCTGGTCGGAGTCCAGCGCGTCGAAGATCAGCACATCGTCGAGCCGGTTGATGAACTCCGGCTTGAACTTCGCGCGCACCGCTGCCATGACCTGCTCGGGCGTACCGCCTGCGCCCAGGTTGGACGTGAGAATCAGGATGGTGTTCCGGAAGTCCACTGTCCGCCCCTGGCCGTCGGTCAAGCGGCCCTCGTCGAGCACCTGCAACAGCACGTCGAAGACGTCCGGGTGCGCCTTCTCGACCTCGTCGAACAGCACCACCGTGTAGGGGCGCCGCCGCACGGCCTCGGTCAGCTGCCCGCCGGCCTCGTACCCGACGTAGCCGGGGGGCGCGCCGACGAGCCGGGCGACCGAGTGCTTCTCGCCGTACTCCGACATGTCGATGCGCACCATGGCCCGCTCGTCGTCGAACAGGAACTCGGCCAGCGCCTTGGCGAGCTCGGTCTTGCCGACGCCCGTGGGGCCGAGGAACAGGAACGAGCCGGTCGGCCGGTTGGGGTCGGAGACACCCGCTCGGGTACGCCGGACCGCATCCGAAACAGCCTCGACCGCAGCGGTCTGCCCGATCACTCGGCGTCCGATCTCGGACTCCATGCGCAGCAGTTTGGCGGTCTCGCCTTCGAGCATGCGGCCCGCGGGGATCCCGGTCCATGCCGACACCACATCCGCGACGTCGTCGGGTCCGACCTCCTCCTTGAGCATCACGTCGCCGTCCGAGGCGGCACCAGACCTGGCGACGGCATCGTCGAGGTCCTTCTCGAGCTGCGGGATCTGCCCGTAGCGCAGCTCCGCGGCACGGCCGTAGTCACCGTCGCGCTCGGCCCGCTCGGACTCGCCCTTGAGGTTCTCGAGCTGCACCTTGAGGGTGCGCACCGAGTCGATGGCGGTCTTCTCGTTCTGCCAGCGCGAGTTCAGCTGGGCCAGCTTCTCCTTGCGGTCCGCGAGTTCGCCACGCAGCTTCTCCAGCCGGTCCTTCGACGCATCGTCGGACTCCTTCGCGAGCGCCATCTCCTCGATCTCGAGGCGACGGACGACGCGCTCCTCCGCGTCTATCTCCTCCGGGCGGGAGTCGATCTCCATGCGCAGACGAGACGCCGCCTCGTCGACCAGGTCGATCGCCTTGTCGGGCAGGAACCGCGATGTGATGTAGCGGTCCGACAGCGAAGCCGCCGCGACCAGTGCGGAGTCGGTGATGCGCACGCCGTGGTGCACCTCGTACCGCTCCTTGAGCCCGCGCAGGATGCCGACGGTGTCCTCCACACTCGGCTCGCCAACCAGCACCTGCTGGAAGCGGCGCTCGAGCGCGGCGTCCTTCTCGATGTACTGGCGGTACTCGTCGAGCGTGGTGGCGCCGACCAGCCGCAGCTCACCGCGCGCCAGCATCGGTTTGATCATGTTGCCCGCGTCCATCGCCGACTCTCCGGTGGCACCGGCACCGACGATCGTGTGCAGCTCGTCGATGAACGTGATGATCTGCCCGGCCGAGTCCTTGATCTCGTCGAGCACGGCCTTGAGCCGCTCCTCGAACTCGCCGCGGTACTTGGCGCCTGCGACCATCGAGCCCAGATCGAGCGAGATCACGGTCTTGTCGCGCAGCGACTCCGGCACATCCCCCGCCACGACGCGTTGCGCCAGGCCCTCGACGATGGCGGTCTTGCCGACGCCGGGTTCACCGATCAGCACCGGGTTGTTCTTGGTGCGCCGCGAGAGCACTTGAACCACGCGGCGGATCTCGTTGTCGCGACCTATGACCGGATCGAGCTCGCCCTCGCGCGCGCGGGCCGTGAGGTCCGTCGAGTACTTCTCGAGTGCCTGGTACTGGGCCTCGGGGTTCTCCGATGTCACCTTGGCCGAGCCACGCACCGAGGTGAACGCGTCACGGATCGCGGCAGGCGACGCACCGGCGTCGACCAGCAGCTTCGCGGCCTCGCCGCCCGCCTCCGCGAGCCCGTAGAGCACGTGCTCGGTGGAGACGAACTGATCGCCCATCTCCGTCGCGAGCTTCTGCGCGGCGGCGATCGAGGCGATCGCCTCGCGGCTGAGCTGCGGGGTCGTGGTGGCGCCGGAGGCCTTCGGCTTGCGGTCCACCAGTTCCTGCGCCCGGTTGTGCACGGTGACCGGATCCACGCCTACCGCCTTGAGCAGCGGCGCGGCGATACCGTCGGTCTGGTCCAGCAGCGCTACCAGCAGATGCGCCGGTGAGATGTCGGGGTTGCCCGCCGACGAGGCCGCCTGCAGTGCGGCGGTGAGGGCCGCCTGCGTCTTGGTCGTGGGAGTGAACGAATCCATATATGCCCTCCTGAAGTCAAGTTCGTCGTCATCGCTCCGTGGAGCACACCTGAGCGCTACAGGCTCAAGTATGCACCGTCGATGAGAACAACGCACTCTTTCTTGAGTCTATTCCACTCAAGTATGGGTCTGGGCGCGGCAACGCACACCCTGGCGCGGAGGGCGCCTGTCACCGCTGGCGACTACCATGAGCGGAGTATCCGACGCGTCCATCAGGGTAGGAGCTTGAGTGGGGAGCCACGCACGGCACGGGCTGCTTCAGATCGCCGACATCCTCGATGAGGATCCGGACGGTTTCACGCAACGCGTCTACGCCAGGCTGTTCGTCGCCCACCCGGAGCTGCGCGAGGCGTTTCCCGCGAACCTGGCCGAGCATCGCGAGCTGTTGTTGCAGGTGGTGACGCACACCATGCGCACCCTGCCTACCGCAGAGACCCACGAGGAGCTCATCGAACTGCTCGCACAGCTCGGGCGCGACCAGCGCAAGTTCGGCATGACCGACGCCCACTACGACACCCTGCGAGACGCGCTGTACGTGCAGATCATCGGGGCAGTGGGGGCGGAGCGACTGGACGACGACGACTACGCCCTCGTCGATCACACCGCGACCATGATCACAGGCGTCATGCGCGGCGCCGCGCAGTCGGACCCCACCCCCGCACGGCGCGCCGCCCGCGTGGTCGAGGTCCTCCGGCCGCAGCGAGACCTGACGATCGTCCGTCTCATCGCCGGGCGCTCGACACTCTGGCGAGCGGGCCAGTACATCGAGACGCAGATCCCGCAGCTGCCCCGTTACTGGCGCCCGTTCTCGATCGCGATGCCACCGAACACGCACGGGCACATGGAGTTCCACATCCGCGCCACCCGGGGCGGGTGGGTGTCGCGGACCATCGCGGCCGAGACCGCACCCGGCGACGTCTGGCAGTTCGGGCAGATCCACGGCACGCTGCGGGTCGACGGTGATCGCCCCGCGACCCTGGTCGCCGGAGGCACCGGGCTCGCTCCGATGAAGTCGATCCTCATGCAGATGTCCATCTCCGCCGAGAACCCGCACGTGCACCTGATCGTCGGTGCGCAGTCCCCCGGAGCGCTCTACGACTCGGACGCGCTCAGCACGCTCGCCGCGACCAATCCGTGGCTGACCGTCACGCAGGTGACCGAGGAGCGACGCGACCCGTGGTGGATGGACCGGCCGGCTCCACCCCACCGCGCTCTGCGGTTGCGGCACGGCACCGTCGTCGACGCGATCGCCGGGCTCGACCTGCGGGGACAACAGGTGCTCATCGCGGGCCCACCCGAGATGATCCACGCCGCGGGCGACGCGGCCGTACAGGCCGGTGCGAAACCGCATCGGATCCAACACGACCCGTTGCGCGCTTGAGCCGCTGCGATCGGACGGGACCCGGCTGAGTTCCAGCCGCCGGTCCCCCGGCTGCCGAGGAAACGGCGCGAGGCACCTGATCAGGCAGCACCTTCGGTGACGATGTCGGGTGCAAGCGGCGCAATCGCCCCGAGGATCTGACCGGTGACGTCATCCGGCACACCCGCGGCGAGCAACGCGGCGGTGAGATACCCCGCGACGAGCTCGAAGTGGTGCATCGTGATGCCCCGGCCCCGGTGCACCCGCTGCATGGATGCGCCGGTGTATGGATCGGGCCCGCCGAGTGCGGCTGCGAAGAACTCGATCTGCCTGTTCTTGAGTCGACGCATATCGGTGCGGGCGAAGAACGGCGCGAGCTCGCCATCGGCGAGCACGCGTACATAGAAGTCGTCGACGACGGCCGTGAGCGCGTCATAGCCGCCGATGGTCTGGAAGATGCTGGGCTGAGTCATGCCCATGATGCAACCGCCGGCCCGTTACCTGCGGGTCAACGACGGTCACCGCGCAGTTGCCGATCCGGCCGGGCAGTCACGAAGACCTCACCGCCGTATCGGGGTGGCGGTGAGGTCTCGATCGGATTCAACGCTTGCCGCGGCGCGGCTGCCAAACGACCATGGCGCTCGACTTGGGTACGTGCACCAGCTCGCCGGCCTGGCGGCGCCCGGAGTCGGAACGCACCTCGTGGAGCTCGGCCGTCAGTTCCTCGACGCGGCGCTGGAGCGCATCGACCTGGTTCGTCAGCTCGATGATCCGCTTGATGCCAGCCAGGTTCACGCCGTCGTCCTGCGACAGCCGCTGCACCTCACGCAGTAGGTCGACCTCCCGCGTGGAGTAGCGGCGTCCCCCGCCGGACGACCGCTCGGGCGTGACGAGCCCGAGACGGTCGTACGTGCGGAGGGTCTGCGCATGCATCCCCGCCAGCTGCGCCGCCACCGAGATCATGAAGACGTGGGCGTCCGGATCCTCGGGAAGTTCCGGTGTCTTCGCCATCACACACCCGACCCGCCTGCTCCGCTGCCCGCCCAGCCGCTGCGCGGATCGAATCCGCTCGCGCGCTCGGCGTCGGTGTACGCCCGCAGCGCATCGGCCGCCTTGTCGTCGAGCGAGCCAGGCACCGCCACGCTCACCTTGACCAGCAGGTCGCCCGCGCCGCCCGTGCGCTTCGGCACACCTCGGCCACGGACGCGCAACGTCCGTCCGTCCGGGGTGCCCGCAGGGATCTTGACCCCGACCGGCTGCCCCAGCGTCGGCACCGTCACCGTCGCCCCGAGCGCCAGCTCGGAGAACGAGACCGGCAGGGTGACCTGCAGGTCGTCGCCCTTACGGCTGAACACCTTGTCGGCCGAGACGTGCACGGTCACGAACAGGTCGCCCGACGGCGCGCCTCGCATACCGGCCTGCCCCTGGCCCGCCAGCCGGATGCGTTGGCCGTCGGCCACGCCCGGCGGGATCTTGACGTTCACCTTCCGCGTGCGGACGGTGACGCCGGTTCCGGAGCAGTCGGGGCACGGGTCGTCCACGACGGAGCCCGTGCCCCGGCAGTCGGGGCACGGCTCCGAGAAGCTGAACGCGCCCTGGTTCCGGCTCACCAGCCCCGCACCGTTGCACGTGACACAGACCCGCGGACTGGTACCGGGCCGCGCACCGGACCCGTGGCAAGTGGTGCACGGCGACGGCGACGTCAGCGTGATCGGTGTCGTGACGCCCAGCGTCGCGTCGCGGAAATCGAGGGTTATCTCCGATTCCAGATCGCTGCCGCGGCGCGGCCTCGACGGCGTCGGCTGCGGACCGGGTCCGCCGCTCCCGCCGCCGCGGTTGAACAGCCCGTCGAAGAGATCGCCCAGGCCACCGCCCGCGGAGGCGGCACCGTCGAAGATGTCCGAGAACGAGAAGCCTTGCGAGCCACCGGCATTGCCGCTGAACCCGCCACCGCCACCGAACCGCCCGCCGGATCCGAACATGCGCCGGGTCTCGTCGTACTCCTTGCGCTTGGCCGGATCCGACAGCACCGAGTTGGCCTCCGAGACCCGCTTGAAGCGGTCCTCGGCGTTCCTGTCGTTCGGATTGCGGTCCGGATGGAGCTCGGCCGCGAGCTTGCGGTACGCCCTCTTGATGTCGTCCTGCGAGGCATCGGAGCTGACACCCAGCTCTTTATAGAAGTCCTGCTCAACCCATTCCCTCTGGGCCACTGGGCATCACCTCCTTCGCGTCAGGCGTCCACCCCGGACGTCTGATCCTGATCGTCGTTGTCGTTGTCGTTGTCGTCGCCGGCGGACGCGCGGTCCACGACGCCGACCATGGCCTCGCGGATCACCTTGCCACCGACGCGGTAGCCCTGGCGCATGACCGCGCCGACTACGGGATCGGCGCCGTCGCCCTCGTGCGACACGGCCTGGTGGATGGCCGGGTCGAACTCGTCGCCCTCGGCGCCGAAGGGCTCCAGTCCCTGCGCCGTCAGCACCGAGTTGAGCTTGTCGGCGAACACCTTGAGTGGTCCCGTGTCGAGGTCGCCGTGGCTGCGCGCACGCTCGAGGTCGTCGAGAACCACCAGGAGCTCGCCTACCACGGCTGCCTTGCCCGCGGCGCGAGCCTCCACGACGTCCTTCGCAGTGCGCTTGCGGTAGTTCGCGAACTCCGCGGACAGCCGCTGCAGATCCGCCGTCAGCTCTCCGACCTTCTCGGAGTCGGCCGGCGCCGCAGCGCCGCCATCGGGAGCGGATTCGGGTACGACCTCAGCGTCGACGGAGACCTCGTCCGGCGCCGGCGCGGGCCCCGAGGCCTGGTCGGCCTCGGGTCCCTCGGGCGTGTGGGACTCGGCCGCCATTACTTGGCGTCCTTCTCGTCGTCCACGACCTCGGCGTCCACCACACCGTCGTCGGCCTGCTCGCCGGCGTCCGCACCGGCCGCACCGGACGCACCCGCGGCACCGTCGGCACCGGCCTGGGCGTAGAGGGCCTCGCCGAGCGACTGCGACTCGGTCTTCAGCTTCTCGACAGCGGCTTTCACGGCAGCGAGGTCGGTGCCGCCCAGCGCCTGGTTGGCCTCGGCGATCGCGGCCTCGACCTTGGCCTTGTTGTCGGCCGGGACCTTGTCCTCGTTCTCCTTGAGGAACTTCTCGGTCTGGTTGACCAACGACTCGGCCTGGTTGCGGGTCTCGGCCTCCTCGCGGCGGGCCTTGTCCTCGGCAGCGTGTGCCTCGGCGTCCTTCACCATGCGGTCGATCTCCTCCTTCGACAGCCCGCTGCCGTCGGAGATCTTGATGGTGTTCTCCTTGCCCGTGCCCTTGTCCTTCGCGGTCACGTGCACAATGCCGTTGGCGTCGATGTCGAAGGTGACCTCGACCTGCGGCACACCGCGGGGCGCGGGAGCGATCCCGGCCAGCTCGAAACTGCCGAGCAGCTTGTTGTGCGCCGCGATCTCGCGCTCGCCCTGGAAGACCTGGATCTGCACGGACGGCTGGTTGTCGTCCGCCGTCGTGAAGGTCTCCGAGCGCTTGGTCGGGATCGTGGTGTTGCGCTCGATGAGCTTGGTCATCACGCCGCCCTTGGTCTCGATACCGAGGGACAGCGGGGTGACGTCGAGCAGCAGCACGTCCTTGACCTCGCCGCGCAGCACACCGGCCTGTAGGGCGGCACCGACGGCGACGACCTCGTCCGGGTTGACACCCTTGTTGGGATCCTTGCCCCCGGTGAGCTCCTTGACCAGCTCGGTGACCGCAGGCATGCGGGTCGAGCCGCCGACGAGCACCACGTGGTCGATATCGCTCACCGAGATGCCGGCGTCCTTGATCACCGACTGGAACGGCGCACGCGTGCGCTCGAGCAGGTCGGACGTGATCTTCTGGAACTCGCTGCGGGACAGGTTCTCATCCAGGAACAGCGGGTTCTTATCGGAGTCCACCGTGATGTACGGCAGGTTGATCGAGGTGCTCTGTCCGGAGGACAGCTCGATCTTCGCCTTCTCGGCGGCCTCGCGCAGACGCTGCATCGCCATCTTGTCCTTGGTCAGGTCGATGCCGTGCTGGCTCTTGAACTTCTCGACCAGCCAGTCGACGATGCGCTGATCCCAGTCGTCACCGCCGAGGTGGTTGTCGCCGGAGGTCGCGCGGACCTCGACGACGCCGTCGCCGATCTCGAGCAGCGAGACGTCGAACGTACCGCCACCGAGGTCGAAGACCAGGATGGTCTGCTCCTTCTCGCCCTTGTCCAGCCCGTACGCGAGCGCGGCCGCGGTGGGCTCGTTCACGATGCGGAGCACGTTCAGGCCAGCGATCTGCCCGGCCTCCTTGGTGGCCTGGCGCTGCGCGTCGTTGAAGTACGCGGGAACCGTGATGACGGCGTCCGTGACGTCCTCACCCAGGTACGACTCGGCGTCCCTCTTGAGCTTCTGCAGCGTGCGAGCGCTGATCTCCTGCGGGGTGTAGCTCTTGTCGTCGATCGACGTGCTCCAGTCCGAGCTGCCGATGTGGCGCTTGACGGAGCGGATCGTGCGGTCGACGTTGGTGACCGCCTGGTTCTTCGCCGGCTGGCCCACGAGGACCTCGCCGTTACGCGCGAACGCGACGACCGACGGTGTGGTGCGCGAGCCCTCCGCGTTCGCGATGACGACCGGGTCGCCACCTTCGAGGACCGCAACGCACGAGTTGGTGGTGCCGAGGTCGATACCTACTGCACGTCCCATACTGCCTCCTTGTGTTCTACGCGGCCGGGTCGCGGCCGCGCGCTTGCTTACGTCGTATCAGGAAGACTTCAGCGCCCCTCACTCAAGGGAAGCCCTTCACCGTTCTACCCCATTGAGTCCCAGTCGCTCAAGTCGTTCGATGGTTCCAACGGGCGGAGAGTCTCACATGTTCCCGATCCTCGAAAAAAGTTGAGTCGATCCCACTCAATCAGAGAAGGCGCACGTAGACTGCCCGGCGTGCACATCGGGGTGGTCGGCGCGGGCCTCGCGGGGCTGTCCGCAGCCCTGCATCTCCTCGGCGCGGGGCACGAGGTCACCGTGGTCGAGCGGGCCGCCAGACCGGGCGGACGCGCGAGCACCGTCCGGGCCGCGGACCGCGCCGGACGCGAACACGACGTCGACCCGGGCGCGAGCGTCCTCACGATGCCGCAGCTCGCCGTCGACGCCCTGGTCGCGGGCGGACTCGACGAGGCACGGGCGCGCGCGGAACTCGACCTGCTGCCGGTCACCCCCGCCTACGTCGGACGCTTCGCCGACGGGTCCACCCTCGCGGTCCCCGACCAGCTCGACGCCCCCGACCACATGCGCTGGCAGCAGCAGATGTTCGATGCCGCGTATGAGCGCTTCATCGCGGGAGACGCAGCGCCGCTCACGTATGCGAACCCCCGGGACCTGCACAGGCTCGGCCGCATCGTCCGGTTGGGCGCGCTGACGTCGATGCAGGCACAGGTGGACCGCAGGGTGCTCGACCCGCGCGCCCGCCGCATGCTCACCTTCCAGGCCCTCTACGCGGGCGTGTCGCCACGGCAGGCCCGCGCGGTCTACGCGGTGATCTCACACATGGACGTCGGGCTGGGCGTGGTCTACCCGAGGCGGGGCATGGGCGCGGTCGCCGAGGCGATGGCCGCGCAGGTCGCGCGACGCGGCACCGTCCGGCTCGGAACGGCGGTGACGGGTCTACAGATCGTGCGCGGGCGCGCGACCGCTCTGGATACGGACACCGGTCCGCTCACCGTCGACGGCGTGGTCCTCACCCCCGACACACCCGTCACCGACCGCCTGCTCCCGCGACGCGCCCCGCGGCGGGTGCGGCTGTCGCCGTCGGCGGTCGTCGGACACCTGCTCGTCGATCCCGACGACCAGGCGGCGTGGCCGACGCAGGCCCACCACACCCTCGACTTCGGTGCCGCCTGGGAGACGACGTTCGCCGAGATCACCGCGACGCGCGGGCGCGGGCGGTGCATGTCGGACCCGTCGTTCCTGCTGACCCGGCCGGCCGTGACGACGGGCGCGCACGCACCCGTGTCGGTGCTGGCGCCGTGCCCCAACCTCGAGTCCGCGCCGATCGACTGGGCCGCCGCCGGGCCGGGCTACCTTCGGCACTGCCTCGCCACGCTGCGCCGACGCGGCTACCGCGGTATCGACCGCGGCGAGCTCCTGCGCCTCGACACCCCGGCGACGTGGGCCCGTGCGGGCTTGGCGGGCGGCACGCCGTTCTCCGCCGCCCACACGCTGACGCAGACGGGACCCCTGCGCCGCCGCAACCGCGTCCCAGGGATCCCGAACGCAGTCCTCGCCGGCTCGTTCACCCATCCCGGTGTCGGCGTGCCACCCGCCCTGATCTCGGGGCGGCTTGCGGCCCAGGCGTTTCCCCCGGGGCGATACGACCCGTACTAGGCGGCCGGCGCGGGCCGACCGGTCGGCCGGTATTCGACGAGGACGATGCGCCCGTCCAGCAGTCGCCGATCGGTGACCTCGAGATCGGCGCTGCGCACACCCTCGAACGGGGCCTCCCGTCCGCCCGCACCCACCAGGCACGGGAAGAACAGGAGTCGCATACGTCCGACCAGTCCGACGTCCAGCAGCTGCCGCACGATCGACAGGCTCCCCATGGTGCGCAGCGGCACATCGTCGGCGGCGGACCGCACATACTCCGCCGGATCCACGCGGGCCACCTCCGCCCCGGGCCAGGGGACGGACTCCAGCGCGGTCGAGAACACCGTCGTGGGAGCGGCGGCCATGCGGCGGAAGCCCTTATCGCGATACTCCTGGGGAAGCCCGTTCAGCGCGTCGAATGTGCGGCGCCCGAGCAGGATCCGCTCGCCCGGCGTACGCGCCTCCGTTATCCACCGCTCGAGGTCTGGCCCGTGGTACCCGAAGTAGCCCGGCGATGCGACGCCCTTGGCCCAGCCGTCCGCGGACAGGAACAGGTCGACGGTCACGTGGGACATGCTCACCCGTCGGCGAGGATCACATCGATCTGCCCCATGGCCTCCTTCATCCCCTCCTCCTGCCCCATGTCGAGCAGCTTCTGCATCTGCTCTGCGGACTGGAAGGTGTTGATGACGGTCATGGCGGTCCTGCCGTCCTTCGCGGCGATGGCCACGTCCATGGTTCCGTAGTCGCCCGGATCGACCGGCTCGCCGTCTTCGCCCGCGAAGCCGTCCCGGATGCTGATCGCCGACGGCTCGACGATGTCGAGGAACGTCCACCAGCCGCCGGCCTTGGTGCCGTCGGGACCGGTCATGTAGTAGCGCGACTGGCCGCCGGGGACGAACTCGTGCCGCACGAACGTGGCGGGCCACGTCGGCGGGCCCCACCACCGCTCGAGCCTGCGGGGATCGGACCACAGCGACCAGACCTGCTCGGCGGTCGCGGCGAACTCGCTCTCGATGGTGAGCGTCAGGGCGTCTGCGTCCCTGCTGCTGGATACGACGGGCATCGTGCTACTCCTGATCTCGGTGTTCTGCGAGCAGCGCATCCATGCGCGTCACCCGCCCCTGCCACACCTGCTCGTACTGCGCGAGCAGGTGTCCGGCCCGCCGGATCACCTCGACGTCGCCGCGCACGAGACGCTCGCGCCCGCTCCGCAGCTTGGTGACCAGCCCGGCCTTCTCCAACACCGCGACGTGCTTCTGGACCGCGGCGAAGCTCATGTCGTACCTGCTCGCGAGTTCGGACACCGAGTTCTCGGCGGTCAGCGACCGCATGACGATGTCGCGCCGCGTCCGGTCCGCCAAGGCGTGGAAGATCCGGTCCGTGTCGTCGTCCGTGAGCTCTGCGAGCATTGATACAACCATTTGGTTGTACATTAACTCGCCGTTGCCCCCCTTCACAAGGTCTGATAGGAGACTGGAAGATCTCTCTCACCGACTGCTAGTCTCGGCAGACGCCCGGCGGTCGACGCAGACCGCCTGCAAAGGAACGGAGTGGTCCAATGTCGTCTCGCGCCCGTACGGCCAAGAAGCACGAGCCGACCGCGGTCGAGATCCACGCTCGGAACGTGACCTTCGACTGGTCCAAGACCCCACTGGAGTGGATGCCCGGCCAGCCCGTCGCGTCCGACATCATCAGCATCCTGCACCTCATCCTCCCCGAGGGCGAGCGCTGGTTCTGCGAGGTCTACAACGAGGCCCTCCCCTATGTGAAGGACGAGGACCTGGCACGCACGATGCGCGGCTTCATCGGCCAGGAGGCCATGCACGCCGAGGCGCACGACAAGGCGGTGAGCGGCTATCTCGAGGCCCGCGGCATCGACACCGCCCCGATCCTCCGGCAGTTCGAGTACGTCTTCCGCAAGATGCTCGCGCCCCGGTCGCAGCATTCGGACAAGGCCAAGTACAACGACATGGTGCAGCGGCTGTGGCTGATCGCGGCCGTCGAGCACTACACCGCGATCCTGGGCGTGTTCGCGCTGAACAACGCGTGGGACGACTACGACGTGGACCCCACCATGGCGGACATCTGCCGCTGGCACGGCGCCGAGGAGGTCGAGCACCGCAGCGTCGCACACGACGTGGCCAACTACTTCGACCCGAGCTACTTCCATCGCTGCCGGGCCATGATCGTCGGCGTGGTGTTCCTGGTGCTTGCGCTACACCGTGCGGCCGGGTTCATGGTCCGCTCCGACTCCACGTTCGACTACTCGTATCCGCGGCTGTGGTGGGAGTACCTCAAGGGGAGCCACCGCAACGTTCTTCCCAAGCTGCGCAACGTCATCAAGTTCACGCTGCTCTACTTCAAGCCGTCCTTCGACCCGGCCTCGATCGGCTCGACCGCACAGGCGGTCGCCTACCTCGCGACCTCCCCGGCTGCCCGGGCGGCCGAGGCGTGACCTCACCGCACGACACGTCGGGCGAACGCCCAGACCTCGATGCCGCCGAGCCGCGCGGACACGACGGGGCGCATTCGCGCTTCCGGCCGCCCGGCGAGAAGGTCGCCGAGATCCCGCCGCACCTCTACGGCCGCTGGAAGCACGACCCGCTACTGCGCTTCTCCAACGCGTTCTTCAGCATCGTGCTGCCCACGTTCAACCACCTGATGCGGCCTCGGCACCTCGCCGAACCGGACCGCACGCGGACGCTGCGCATCGTCGAGCGCGAGATCGTGGCGCATGACAAGGACGTCGTCGCGCTGCGCCTCGTCGCCGACGACGAACGGCCGCTACTCCCCTGGACCCCGGGTGCGCACCTGGACCTGCTGCTGCCGTCGGGCCGCATGCGCGAGTACTCGCTGTGCGGCGACCCCGCCGACCAGGAGAGCTACCGCATCGCCGTCCGCCGCATCCCCCACGGGGGCGGGGGCTCGGTCGAGGTGCACGAGACCCTGCACATCGGGTCGACCGTGACGATCAAGGGCCCGCGCAACGGCATGCCACTGGCCGTCCCCGGTTACGGCTCGCCCGCACGCAGGATCCGTTTCGTCGCGGGCGGCATCGGCATCACACCGATCCTCTCGATGATGATCGCCGCGGAGCGCATCGGACTCGACTGGTCGATGATCTACACCGGCCGCTCCGAGGACACCATCCCCTTCATCTCGGAGGTCGAGCGCTTCGGTGACAAGGTCGAGGTACGCACCGACGACGTACACGGCATCCCGTCTGCGCAGGACCTCATCGGCGACACCCCGGACCCGACGGCGATCTACGCCTGCGGGCCGCTGCCCATGCTGGAGACGCTGCGCGTCGGCCTCATCGGCCGCATCGACGTCGAACTGCACTACGAGCGCTTCTCCGCGCCGCCGGTCGTCGACGGCCGGCCCATCAGCGTCACGCTCGCCTCGACGGGCGAGACGGTGGAGGTCGCCGCCGACGAGACCGTTCTCAGCGCGGTCCTCGCCCGCCGCCCGGGGGCGCCCTACAGCTGCCGACAGGGCTTCTGCGGAACCTGCCGCGTGCAGGTGCTCGACGGCGAGATCGACCACCGCGACCACACCCTGACCCCCTACGAGCGCGAGCACGGCCAGATGCTGACCTGCGTCTCCCGCGCCAAGGGCGACCACCTGACCCTCGACCTCTAGGACCTCACCAATGACGATCCCCGACCAGACGCGCTTCGACGTGGCCACGTCCGACGGGCTCACCCTCGCCGGATTCCGTTACGGCACAAACGACCCGGACCTCCCCACGGTGCTCGCTGTGCACGGCTACCCGGACAACCACCACGTCTGGGACGGCGTCGCCGCGCGGCTCGCGGGACGTGCGAACGTCGTGACCTTCGACGTGCGCGGCGCAGGCGAGTCCGAGGCCCCCGCGGGCAAGGCCGGGTACCGGTTCCCGCAGATCATCGACGACATCGCGCGCGTGATCGACGCGATCGGGGTCGACCGGGTGCATCTGCTCGGCCACGATTGGGGCTCGATCCAGGCCTGGCACGCGGTATGCGAGCCCGAGGTGGCGGCGCGCGTGGCGTCGTACACGTCCATCTCGGGTCCGAACCTCAACCACGGCGGCCGGATGTTCCGCTCCGTCCGGGACGTGCCCGGCGCCCTGTCCGCGGCGCAGCAGCTCGTGAGTTCGGCGTACATCCCCGTGTTCCTCACGCCCGGCGTCGCCGAGACCCTCTACCGGCGGGGCTGGGGCCAGAAGCTCATCGAGCGACTCGAGCGGCGCGGCGCGGGCCCCGTCGCCGACGGGGTATACCTGCGCAGCGACCGCGACTTCGTGAACGGCCTCAACCTCTACCGGGCGAACATGCCGCGCCCGTTCCTCCGACCCGAACCCGCGACGACGACCGTGCCCGTCCAGGTCCTCACCCCGCGTGGCGATCTGTTCGTACGGCGCGCCACACAGCTCGGCGGGCTCGACGCCTCGCCGCGTTCGCGTGACCGCGAGATCTCGGGCGGTCACTGGGTGGTGACGCAACGACCGGAGGCCGTGGTGGAACCGCTGCTCGAATGGGTCGGGGAGAACAGGTGAGTGCACCCCGGTTCATCACCACTGCCGGCCGGCGCGTCCGCGTGCGGACCACCGAGGCCGATGCCGGGCTACCCGTCGTGCTGCTGCATGGGATCACGCGCAGCCTCGAGGACTGGGACCCGTTGTTCGATCGACTCGGTGATCGGCGCCTGATCGCGATGGACCTGGCCGGGTACGGCTGGTCCGCGGCGCATCCGGACGGTGCGGACCTGCCGCAGCTCGCCGAGGGCGTCGGGCAGACCCTGGATGCGTTGGGCGTCGACGGGCCCGCGCACGTGGTCGGCAACTCGCTCGGCGGCGCGGTGACGATGGCGTTCGCGCGGCTGCGCCCGCACCAGGTCGAGACGATGACCCTCGTCGACCCCGCCGGATTCGGGCAAGAGGTCACACCGCTGCTGCGGCTGCTCGGCCTGCCGGTGCTGGGCCGCTTCCTCGCCACGCAGGTGAACCGCCCGTCCGCGGTGATCCAAGAGCGACTCATCTTCGCGGACAAGGCTTTCGCCACGCGCGAGCGCGTCGATCACGCGCTCGAGATCGGGCGGACCACCGACGCCGGCGTCACCACGTGGCGGACCTCGCGGGCGCTGGGATCACCCCGCGCAGGCATTCTCCCCGAGTGGCGAAAGGAACTCCTCGGCGTGATCAGTGCGGCCCCGCGCCCCACGCTCGGGCTGTGGGGCGACCACGACAGGATCCTGCCCCCGAAGCACCTCGAGATGTTGCGAAAGAGCCTGCCGCACGCCGAGACACACCTCCTTCCCGGGATCGGCCACATGCCGCAGCTCGAGTGCCCTGACGAATTCGCCGCACTACTCACCGACTTCCTCGCGCGAAACGCCGCCTGAGTCAGCGGTTGATCTGCCGCAAGACGCAGCGCTCAGCGTCGTTGCGCAATAGCCGACGTATCGACGCCGTCAGCGGGGCATTGCGGCAGTGCGGGCCGCTAGGCCGAGCTTGCGCCATGCCGGGATGCGGACGCGCTCGGCGCGCACGCCGGCCAGGCCGGCGGCGCGCAGGCGGGTGAGCAGTTCGCCGTAGACGTCGGCCGCCACGTACACCCCACGCCGCACGTCGCGCGGCAATCCCGCGATCGACGCACGGCCGGCGGCGAGATCGGCCTCGGCGTCGGATACGAACACGTCGAACTGTTCGGCCGTCATCGTCTCGGCGTCGGTGTCCGGGAAGTAGGAGCGGCCCAGCCGGCCGGCGTCGTACGCGAGGTCGCGCAGGAAATTGATCTTCTGGAACGCCGATCCCAACGCCCGCGCCCCCGGCGCGAGCTCGTCGTAGCGGGATGCCGCCGAGGGGGCGAGGTAGATCCGCAAGCACATGAGGCCGACCACCTCGGCAGAGCCGTGGATGTAGTCGGCCAGCGACGCCGCGGAGTGGGACGCAGCCACGAGGTCCGCGCGCATCGACGCGAAGAACGGCCGGGTGAGCTCGGTGCCGAAGCCGGTGCGGTGCGCCGTGTCCGCGAACGCGTGCACCACCAGGTTGGTGGAGAACCCGTAGCCCAGCGCCGCCTCGACCTCCCGCTCCAGCGCAGCGAGCTGTGCGGCGGGCGCCGAACCGGCGCCGTCGACCACCTCGTCGGCCACCCGGACCAGGCCGTACACGGACGCCATGTCCCTGCGCACCCGGCGCGGCATCAGGCGGGAGGCGAGTGTGAACGAGCTCGAATAGCGGGCGATGACCACGGCCGCCGACGCGTGCGCTGCGGCCGTGTATCGCTCGCGCGCCGCCTCGTCCACGGCCCCGATCCTATGCAGAACCTGTCGGTGGTCCCCGATACGGTGGACGCCATGCGCGTAGCCACCTGGAACGTCAACTCGGTCAAGCAGCGCCACGCACGGCTGCTGGAATGGCTGGACCAGCGGCAACCCGACGTGGTCTGCCTGCAGGAGCTCAAGCTCACGGACGACGCGTTCGCCACCCTGATAGGCCCGGATCTCACCGAGCGCGGCTACCAGTTCACCACTTTCGGCCAGCCGCAGTGGAACGGCGTCGCCCTGCTCTCCCGCGTAGGCCTCGACGACGTGGTGCGCGGTATCCCCGACGCGCCCGCGTTCGGCGCGGCATCCGACATCGAGGGCCGCGCGATCTCGGCCGTGTGCGGCGGCATCCGCGTGCACTCCCTCTACACGCCGAACGGACGCGAGGTCGCCTCCGACCACTACGCCTACAAGCTGGAGTGGCTCGCGAAGCTGCGCGACCAGGTGGCAGCCGACACGGTGCCGCAGCTGGTGTGCGGCGACATGAACATCGCACCCACCGACCACGACGTCTTCGATCCCGCCGCCTTCGAGGGGCACACCCACGTCACGCCGGCCGAACGCCAAGCCCTCGCCGATCTCGCGGAGCTGGGTCTGCGCGACGTGATACGCGAGCGCTGGCCGGACGAGACCGTCTTCTCCTATTGGGACTACCGCGCCGGGATGTTCCAGAAGAACTACGGCATGCGGATCGACCTCATCCTCGCCGGTCCCGAGGTCGCCGACCGCCGCGCCGCGGCATGGATCGACCGCCAGGCACGCAAGGGCAAGGGGCCGAGTGACCACGCGCCCGTGATGCTCGACCTCGACGCCGCCCCCGACGGTGACATCGGCCCGATGGTGCCGCCGCCCTCCGCCGGGCGTCCCGCCAAGAAGGGCGTGAAACTGCCGCAAGCGCAGTAACATCCGCCTGGTGCGCCGCCACCGAGACACGACGGATCTTCCGCGCGGCCAGGTCGCCGACATCGTCAAGGAGCGCATCTACGTCACCTTCACCGCCCTGACGGTGCTCATCGCGCTCGGGACGCACGACCACGTCGCGGCGGGTGACGCCCTGTGGACACTGATCCTGACGGTGGCGGGAACCGTCGCCGCCGTGACCCTCGCCGACGTGATCGCTCACATCGTGGCTCATGAGCGGCTGATGAACCGTGCGGAGTTCGGGCACGCACTCAAGGTCGCGATCGGCGCAGTGTCGGGCGTGTCCGTGCCGGTACTGCTCCTGATCGCATCCGCCGCCGGCGCCCTCGCTCCGCTCACGGCGGTGCGCATCGGCGAGGTCGTCCTCGCACTCTGGCTGGTCGGCATCGGCGTGCTCGCGGTGCGCCGGGTGTCACTGACGTTCTGGCACCAGGTGATCGTGCTCGCCGCCGAGGCCGCGCTCGGCCTCGGCGTGATCGCTCTCAAACTGCTGGCCCACTAGGCGAGCACGTCGTCGATCGGCCGCCGCAGGTGGACCTGCGTCCGGTGCCACGTCTACCGGCACAGCCCGTAGCCGAGCAGCCCTGCACAGCGACTCACCGCAGAGCGACTATGACGCTCCACACACCCCGCACCGATCGACTATGCGTGGTGGGCCACCGATTTCACCGGTGTCTTGCCATGTCCAGCGCGGCCTTGGGGCGCGAGAGGAGGTACTCGCGGGCGCGATTGCGCACCCAGGCTCGGCGCGTGCAGTCACAGGGGGCACGGACACCGTCGACGTCGAGGCCGAGGTGGCGGCCCAGCGCGACCGCTCGGCGCGCATGGAAGCCCTGCGAGACGACGAGCACCCGGGTGAGACCGAAGTCCTCGCGTGCGTGCCGGCACGTGAGGAACGTGTCGAGACCCACACCGTCGGTGAGCAGGGCGGACGCGGGCACCCCGCGGCTGCGGAGCCAGCCCGTCATGACCTCGATCTCGTCGCCCGACGTGCCTCCGGCGTTGCCCGACACCAGGATGCGCTGCACCCGCCCCGCCTCGTACAGCGCAAGGGCCGCCTCGAGCCGGCCCTCGACGAACGATCCGGGGCGCCCGCCCTTGACCGAGGCTCCGAACACTATGGCGACCGGGGCGGGCGGGGCGTCGTCGGGACCGTAGAGCGGGCCGTCCCCGCGCAGCCCGCGCGCCACCGAACTCGCAATCCACATCGTGCGCAGGCTACTTAGGCAATCCTGCACGATTCGCACGTCCCCGCCTACCTCTACCGTTGCTCTACGAGAGTGGCCAGTTTTCAGCACACCTTACTGGCGAGTAACATACAGCTCATGCCGGCTGGCCGACGCGAGCCCGGCACCGCAGCAGAAAGGTGCACGACGTGGAGCACGATGTGCAGCACCACTGGAACGCCGTGACCATCACCCTCGGCACGATCGGCGCCATCGCCTTCGTCGCCGGTTGGGCCGTCTACCTGTCCGGCGCCTGGCGCATGGTCCGCACGATCGCCCAGGGTCAGCCCGCCCCCGACCGGTGGTCCCCCTTCATCCCGCGCGCAGCCGAGGTCGTCGTCGAATTCCTCGCGCACACCAAGATGATCAAGAACCGCACCGTCGGCATCGCCCACTGGTTCGTGATGATCGGCTTCCTGGCGGGCATGATTCTGTGGTTCGAGGCGCTGCCGCAGACCTTCGATCCGCACTTCCACTGGTGGATCATCGGCGGCTGGAAGATCTATCACCTGGTCGACGAACTGCTCGGTCTCGGCACGGTCGTCGGCATCCTCGTGCTCATCGCGATCCGCCAGGTCCGGCACCCGCGCAATCCCGAGCTGCTCTCCCGTTTCACGGGCTCCAAGTTCGTTCCCGCGTACACGATCGAAGCCATCGTGCTGGTCGAGGGACTCGGCATGACCTTCGTCAAGGCCGGCAAGATCGCGACCTACGGCGAGGGCAGCAACGTCACCGACTTCTTCACGATCCACCTCGCGACGTTGCTCCCCGCGAGCCCGACGATGGTGTCCATCTTCGCCTTCATCAAGCTGCTGTCGGGAGTCACGTTCCTGATCCTGGTCGGCAGCCACCTCACATGGGGCGTCGCGTGGCACCGCTTCTCCGCGTTCTTCAACATCTACTTCAAGCGCGACCTGGGCTCGAAACGCGCTCTGGGAGCGGCGAAGCCCATGATGTCCGGCGGCAAGGTCCTCGACATGGAGACCGCCGACCCGGACGTCGACGCCTTCGGCGCCGGGAAGATCGAGGACTTCTCGTGGAAGGGCTGGCTCGATTTCACGACCTGCACCGAGTGCGGCCGCTGTCAGAGCCAGTGCCCCGCCTGGAACACCGGCAAGCCGCTGAGCCCCAAGCTCCTCATCATGAGCCTGCGTGACCACGGCTATGCCAAGGCGCCGTATCTGCTGGCCGGTGGCCGCACCGACATGGGGGGCGACGAGGTCGGCCTCGTCGACGACGAGGGCAACGTCCGCGAGAGTGAGCTGGAGAAGATCCCAGCCGAGGCCCGTGCCGAAGCCGCCCGTCCGCTGGTCGGCGGCCCCGCGGACGCTTCCGAGGGCGGCGACGCCCTGGGCGGCGTCATCGACCCCGAGGTCCTGTGGTCGTGCACCACGTGCGGTGCGTGCGTCGAGCAGTGCCCGGTCGACATCGAGCACGTCGACCACATCATCGATATGCGCCGCTACCAGGTGCTCATCGAGTCCGAGTTCCCACACGAACTGGCGGGCCTGTTCAAGAACCTCGAGAACAAGGGCAACCCCTGGGGCCAGAACGCCAGCCAGCGCACGGCATGGATCGACGAGTTGGACATCGAGATCCCCGTATTCGGCGAACACACCGACTCGTTCGAGGGCTACGAGTACCTGTTCTGGGTCGGCTGCGCCGGAGCGTTCGAGGACCGCGCGAAGAAGACCACCAAGGCCGTCGCCGAGCTGCTCGACGTCGCCGCTGTGAACTTCCTGGTCCTCGGCCAGGGCGAGACCTGCACCGGCGACTCCGCACGGCGCGCCGGCAACGAGCTGCTGTTCCAGATGCTGGCACAGCAGAACATCGCCCAGCTCGACGAGGTCTTCGAGGGCGTGCCCGCGAGCGGGCGCAAGATCGTCGTTACGTGTGCCCACTGCTTCAACGCCCTAGGCAACGAGTACCCGCAGGTGGGCGGCGAGTACGAGGTGGTCCACCACACGCAGCTGCTGAACAAGCTGGTCCGCGACAAGCGCCTGGTGCCCGTCGCGCCCCCGTCGGAGGACGTCACCTACCACGACCCGTGCTACCTCGGCCGCCACAATCAGGTCTACGAGGCCCCGCGCGAGCTGATCGGCGCGTCGGGCGCCAAGCTCAAGGAGATGCCGCGACACCTCGAGCGGTCGATGTGCTGTGGCGCCGGCGGCGCGCGCATGTGGATGGAGGAGCAACTCGGCAAGCGCATCAACTCCGACCGCGTCGACGAGGCCCTCGACACCCTCGACACGTCCGAATCCGACGGCGCGGGTACGCCCCAGAAGATCGCGACCGGCTGCCCGTTCTGCCGGGTGATGCTCTCCGACGGTGTGACGGCCAAGGCCGAGGAGCTCGGCAACGTGCCCGAGGTCGTCGACGTAGCACAGATGCTGCTCGAGTCCGTCCGTCGGGGCCAGCCCGACGGTGTGGTGGTCGGGAACCCGAACCGCAAGACGGACGCCGGCAAGCCGCTGAAGAAGGAGAAGGAGGCCGCGGAGGCCGAGGCCGCCGCCCCCGAGGCCCCGGAGAAGCCCGCCGAGTCGGCTCCCGCCGCCGCGGCGGGCACTGCCGCCGCGGGTGCCGCTGCTGCCGCGACCGGCCTGGCCGGCGGAGCGAAGAAGCCGGGCGGCCCCAAGAAGCCCGGCGGCGGCCCGAAGAAGCCGGGCGCATCGGCACCTGCCGCGGAGCCCCAGGAGTCCGCGCCCGCGGACGCACCCGCCGCAGGCAGCGGCCTGGGTGGCGGCCCCAAGAAGCCCGGGGCTGCGGGTCCCAAGAAGCCCGGGGCCGCGGGTCCGAAGAAGCCGGGCGGCGCGGGTCCGAAGAAGCCCGGGGCGGCTGCGGTTGCCCCCTCCGCCGAGGAGCCCACCACCGAGGCGGCCGAGACGGCGGCCGAGGGTGCGGCTTCCGCGGGCGGGCTGGGCATCGCCGGGGGTGCTAAGCGCCCGGGCGGCCCGAAGAAGCCCGGCGGCGCGGGGCCCAAGAAGCCCGGCGCAGCGAAAGCCGCACCCGCGGCGGACGAAACGGCACCGGAAGAGGCTGCTGCGGAGCCTGCGGCCCCCGAGGCGGAGACCACGGAACCCGCGGCCGAGAAGCCCAAGGGCATCGGCATCGCCGCAGGCGCCAAGCGACCCGGCGGACCGAAGAAGCCGGGCGCCGCCAAGCCCGCCCCCGCAGCGCCCCAGAGCGAGCCGGCCGAAGCAGAAGCCCCTGACGCCGAGCCTGCAGACGCCGCTACACCCGAGGCGGAGACCACGGAACCCGCGGCCGAGAAGCCCAAGGGCATCGGCATCGCCGCAGGCGCCAAGCGACCCGGCGGACCGAAGAAGCCGGGCGCCGCCAAGCCCGCGCCCGCAGCGCCCCAGAGCGAGCCCGCGGAAGCAGAAGCCCCTGACGCCGAAGCGGCGGAGCCGGCGGCACCCGAGGCACCCCGGCCTCAGGCGTCGGCAGAGCCTGAAGCACCCGCCGCAGACAAGCCCAAGGGCCTCGGCATCGCCGCAGGCGCGAAGCGACCGGGCGGTCCCAAGAAGCCCGGCGCCGCCGAATCCGCATCGGATACGAGGGCTCCGGCGACCGAATCGGCCCAGGACGCAGCATCGGCCCCCGAGAGCGAGGCTGTATCCGACACCGAGCAGGCGTCCCAGACCGAGGCTGCACCCGAGACCGAGGCTGTGCCCGAGACCGAGGCGCCGGCAACAACCGATTCAGCGGATGCGGCGGAGTCGGAGTCGGAAGCAGAGGCATCGTCGACGCCTGAACCCGAGGCTGGACCCAAGCCCAAGGGCCTCGGCATCGCCGCAGGTGCGAAGCGTCCGGGCGGCAAGAAGTAGAGATCCGTCCCACCCGACACGGGGCGCTGCGAACGACATTCGCGGCGCCCCGTCTCGCTGATACGGCAGGATGTACCGAGTGACCGACTACTTGACGTACGAGGAGTTCGGCCGACGCTTCTTCGAGGTCGCCGTGACGGAGGAGCGCGTCGGCTCCGCGTTCTCGGATCTGGCAGGAGAGGACTTCCAGGTCGGACCGATCCCGTCGGGCCCCGGCGGCGTGGCCAAAGTGTGGGCAGACGTTCGAATCTCCGAGCCCAAGCTGACGCGCGCGGTCGGCGACCTCATCACCTTCACGGTGAAGATCCCGCTGCGCATCGGCCTGTTGATCGACCTACGCGTGGACCGCATCCGCTACGACGTGGACGGCCTCATCACCCTCCCGCTCACCGTGCACGCCGCGAACCCGCTGGAACTGCGCATCGAGGTCGACCCGCCGCGCCCCCGCGACGTGTGGGTGGACGTGTCGTCGCACAACATCCGCGCATCGGTGGTGCGCGTGGTGGCGAGCGTCGACAACGAGATCCGGCGCTTCATCGCGCAGTACGTGGCCGACGAGATCGATAAGCCCGAGGTGAAGGCGGCACGCATCATCGATGTGGCGAAGGGCATCGAGGGCGCGTTCCACAGCCTCTGACGGCGACGCCGAGATCGGGCTCCGGGCCCGCGAAGCTAACCTCCCTCGAAGATCCGCTGCACCGCCGGCGCGAACTGTGCGACCACCTCGTCGGCGGTAAGTTGCGCGTACAGCGGCACTGCAACGATGTACCGCAGGAACATCAGCCCGTAGAGGGTGCTCGCCACCACCTGCGCCGTAGCGATGGGCACGCCGGCCTCGCGCGCGACGGTGGGCAGCATCTCGGTGGCGACGAACTCGCCGAAGGCGTGGGCTGCGGCCTCGTCGACGGCGGACGAACGGAACATCGCACGTATCCCGTCCGCCGTGGCGGGGTCGTCCCACACTCTGAGCATGGTCCGCACAAGACGCTCGCCACGCCCGCCGGGGTCCCCGCGTACCGCTCCCCCGATCACCTGACCCGGGTCGATGGGCAGGCTCATCGCCGCGATGAACAGGCCGCGCTTGTTACCGAAGTAGTACGACACGAGCGCCACGTCGACGCCCGCCTTACCCGCGATCGCTCGTATAGAGACGCGGTCGTATCCGTCGGCCGCGAAGAGTTCCTGGGCGGCCGCCAGGATGTCGTCCTTCGCAGTGCTCGCGCCGGCCCTGCGCCCGCTCCTGCTCGCCACCAGGTCACTCTACATTTCAACATCCATTGACATACAGCCGGGGTGAGCCCTACCGTGGGATTCATCATTCGTTGAAATACTTCGGAGGTCACAATGACCCGCAAGCTGATCGGTGTCCTGATCGCACTCTGCGTCGCGATACCTCTGTTGCTGCTGATGTTCACCGGCCCGGCGTCCCGGGCGAACCCGCACGACCTGCCGGTCGGCGTCGCGGGCCCGGGCGCCGCGCAGGCCGCCGCCGCACTGCAGGAGCGCGAGCCCGGCGCATTCGAGGTGCACACCTATGCCACCCCTGCGGAACTGCAGCAGGCCGCCCGCGATCGCGAGGTCTACGGCGGCGTCGCCACCGGCGCGGAGCCGCAGACGGTGATCGCCACCGGCGCGAGCCCGGTCGCCGCGCAGATGCTCACCCAGATCGGCACGCAGGCGTCGCAGGGTCGCGCGCAGGTGGTCGACGTGGCGCCCGCGTCCGCCGACGACCCGCGGGGCGCGGGTTTCGGCTCGATGGTCATGCCCGTCTTCCTCACCGGCGTCGTACTCGCCCTGGCCGCGACGTTCCTCGGCCGGCGCGCGTCGGTCGTCGCCCTGGCACTCCCCGTCGGTGCGCTGGCGGTGGGTGCCGCCGCGATCGCCACCACCTCGGCGATCGGGGTCCTGCCGGGCGGATTCGTGGCGCAGTGGCTCGCCCTGTCCGCGGGCATCCTCGCGATCGCGGCCGCCGTGGCCGGCTTCGTCGCGCTCGTCGGCCTCCCGGGCGTCGGCATCGGTGCCGCCCTGTTCCTGATCGTCGGCATGCCGCTGTCCGGCATCGCGATGCCGCCCGAGTTCCTGCCCCACATCTGGGGCACGCTGGGCCAGTGGCTGCCGCTGGGCGCCACCGGGAGTGCACTGCGGAGCGCGGCGTTCTTCGGCGGCACGGCGGGCGCGGGCGGGGCCTTCCTGGCGCTCGGGGCGTGGATCGTCGCCGGGTACTGCCTCCTGGCGATCGGCGCCGCACGCCACCACGGGTCCGCCACCGACCACGAGCTCGAAGGCGGCGAGACGACGGAGTCGCGGGAAAAGTCCTTGCCGCAGCCTGCGACTATGTAACCCATGAGTAGACCGCATGTGCCCCACATCCGCACCGAACTCAAGCCGCTCGAGCAGTCCGCCAAGCTGCAGAACGTGCTGTACGAGATCCGCGGACCCGTGGTGGCACAGGCGGCACGACTGGAGGCCGAGGGGCACCGGATCCTCAAACTCAACATCGGAAACCCGGCGCCCTTCGGCTTCGAGGCGCCGGACTCCATCGTCCGCGACATGATCCTCACGCTCCCCGAGTCGCAGGGCTACAGCGAGTCGCAGGGCATCGTCTCCGCGCGCCGCGCAGTCGTCACCCGCTACGAGGAGGTCCCCGACTTCCCGTATTTCGATATCGAGGACGTCTACCTCGGTAACGGCGTCTCCGAGCTCATCACCATGACCATGCAAGCCCTACTGGACAACGGCGACGAAGTTCTCATCCCGGCGCCCGACTATCCGCTCTGGACGGCGATGACCAGCCTCGCCGGTGGTACGCCGGTGCACTACCTGTGCGACGAGGAGAACGATTGGAACCCGTCCGTCGAGGACATCGAGGCGAAGATCACCCCCCGCACCAAGGCGATCGTCGTGATCAACCCCAACAATCCCACCGGCGCCGTCTACTCGCGCCGCACGCTGCAGCAGATCGTCGACCTGGCCCGCAAGTACTCCCTGCTCATCCTGGCCGACGAGATCTACGACCGGATCCTTTATGACGAGGCGCAGCACGTCTCCATCGCCACCCTGGCGCCCGACCTCCTGGTGATGACGTTCAACGGGCTGTCCAAGGCGTACCGCGTGTGCGGTTACCGCGCGGGGTGGGTCGTACTGACCGGACCGAAGGAACACGCCGCCGGCTTCGTCGAGGGCCTGACGTTGCTGGCCTCGACCCGACTCTGCCCCAATGTGCCTGCGCAGCATGCTATTCAGGTCGCACTCGGCGGGTACCAGTCGATCAACGACCTGGTGCTGCCCGGGGGTCGGCTACGTGAGCAGCGCGACGTGGCCTTCGAGAAACTCAACGCCATCGACGGCGTCAGCTGCGTGAAGCCGCGCGGTGCCCTGTACGCGTTCCCGAAGATCGACCGCGAGGTCCACGAGATCCACGACGACGAGCGTCTCGTCCTCGACCTGCTCAACGAGGAGAAGATCCTGCTGGTCCAGGGCACCGGCTTCAACTGGCCGACCCCGGATCACCTGCGCGTGGTCACCCTCCCCTGGGCGCGCGACCTCTCCGTCGCCCTCGAACGCTTCGGCAACTTCCTGTCCTCGTACAAGCAGAAGTAACCGCGTCACGAATCGAGGCCTGAGGACGTCTATCCCGCTATATAGCGGGATAGACGTCCTCAGAGCGCGTTTCGTGACGGGCTCAGCGCCGACGCAGCAGGAGCACGGCCGCCAAAGCGCCCGCCAGACACGCGATCGCCGCGACCAGTGTGGCGCTATGCATCGCATCGACGAACGCGACACGTACCGCCTCCAGCACTGCGCCGCCCGATGCGGGCACGGACCGTGCGACCTGCACCCCGGCCGCGACGGATGACGACGCCGCCTCCCTCGCCGCGCCAGGCATCGGCACACCCGCAAGCAGGTCGCCGACCCGTGACGCGAACACCGTCGACATCACCGAGCCGAGCACCGCCACGCCGAGTGTCCCGCCGATCTCACGCGTGGTGTCGTTGACCGCGGAACCCGATCCGGCCCGATCCAACGGCAGGGCCGTCATGATCACCTCGGTCGCCGGCCCCTGCACCAGCGCCAGTCCCGCCGCCATGAGCGACATCGCAACGATCACCAGTCGCCAGTACGACGAGTCGGTACCCGTGACCAGTACCAACGCGAACCCCGCGGCCATCGTCGTCATCCCCGCGGCGATCAGCGCCCATGACGGCACTCGCCTGCTCGCCGCCATCGCGAGTGGCGAGCAGACGGCCATCACGGCCGCGAAGGGCAGCGTGTGCAAACCCGCCGACAGTGTCCCGTAGCCGCGCACCAGCTGGAAGTACTGCGTGACCATGAAGATGAAACCGAACAGAGAGAAGAACGCCACCGCGATGACCGCTGCGGACGCGGTGAACCGGCGGTGCGTGAACAGGCCGACGTCCAGGACGGGATGCTCAGCCTTCAGCTCCCACCCGATGAGGGCCGCCCCCAGGACGACTGCGCCCCCGAACCCCGCAAGCGACGCCGCGGAGGCCCATCCGTGATGCGGTCCCTCGATGACACTCCACACCAGCGTCCCGACGGCGCCGATAGACAGCACCAGCCCCGTCCAATCGAAGCGCCCCACGCTCTTCGATCTCGATTCCGGCAGCACCAACACCCCTACCACCAGCGCCACAAGCCCGTAGGGCACCGCGATCCAGAACACCGACGGCCACGAATAGTGCTCGAGCAGCCACCCGCCGGCCACGGGGCCGACCGCGACGCCGATGCCCGCCATCGCGGCCCACACCCCCACGGCGGCTGCACGCTCGGCGCGGGCGCGGGGACCGTCGCCGGCGAACCGATCCATGATGAGCGCCAGGGTGGCGGGGAAGACGAGCGCAGCCGCGGCACCGAGCCCGGCACGCGCGGCGATGAGCGCGTTCAGCGTGGTCACCGAGGCGGCGACCGCCGACATCGCGGCGAACGCCGCTACCCCGACCAGCAGAACCCGCTTGCGGCCGAGGCGATCCGACGCGTGGCCTGCGCCGAGCAGCAGCCCGGCGAATACGAGCGTGTACGCGTCTACGACCCACTGCAGCCCGGACGTTCCGGCACCGAGGTCGACGGCGAGCGTGGGCAGGGCGACGTTGACGATGGTGTTGTCGATCATGACCAGGAGGACGGTGGCACACAGGACGCCGAGAACGACCCAGCGGTCGGCGTGCAGGCGCTCCCGAACTTCAGAGGTGGTGGACACGGCGTGGGCTCCGATCAGTTGTAGAACCTTGTTCTATATCAATAGAACAAGGTTACATTCTTCGTGTCAAGCCCGGTAACATCGGCGTCCATGACCAACACCCCCACGCGCACCAGAACCGCCGACGTCCGCGGGGCGCTCGTGGGCGCCGCGATCGCCGTGCTCGAGCGCGAGGGACTTCGGGGCCTTACGGTGCGCGCAGTAGCCAAGGAGGCCGGCGTCGCACCCATGGGGGTCTACAACCACTTCACCGACAAGAGCGGGCTGCAGCTCGCCGTGGTCGACTTCGGTTTCGCCCGCCTGGCCGACACGATTCGCGCCGTACCCGATGCAGAACCCGTCGCGCGAATGCTCGCGTGCGGACACGAGTACCGCCGCATCGCCCTCGAGCACCCCCAGGTGTATCGGTTGATGTTCGGACCCGACAAGGGCCACGGGGGCCTCGACAATCCGCCGCGGGCGTTCGACGCTCTCGTGCAGACGATCCTGTTCGCGCAGGCGGGCGGGGTCGTCCGCCCCGGCGAGCCGACATCGCTGGCCAAGAACGTCTGGGCGGCCATACACGGCGCCGTCATGCTCGAGCTGGACGCGGTCGGCCCACCCGACCTACCGACCAGCACGAGCGACGACTACGACGGCGTGCTCGCGATGATCCTGCGCGGCCTCGCGCCCGACAGTGCATGACCCGGATCGTCGGTAGGGTCGTTCGCGTGAACACCGAGCCGCCGCACCGCGAAGACCGGCACGTCGTCGCCCACGCGCACAGCGCGGCGCACGATCATGACGACGAACCGCACGTGCACAGTCACGATCTCGGCCCCGTCGCACTGGGTCGCTGGGCGACGCGCGCCGTCGTCGGGATCCTGGGCGCGGTAGCTGTAGCAGTCGTCGTCGGCGCGGTCGTGCTGTGGCCGTCGCACCTCCGGGTGTCCCTGCCCGACGTTCCGGGCTCGTCGCCGACGGCGAAGGGGACGGTCGAACACACCGTTCTCGGTAAGTGCGACTTCACCGCGCGCTCGAACGGCACCTTGGCGAGCAGCGAGCCGTCGCTCACCCCGGATACCGCGGGCGGCTGTCTGAACAGCACGGTCAAGATCACGTCCGGACCAGACGCCGGTGCGTGGACGCAGTTCTCCATCGGCACTCTGCGCGTCGCGAGTTCGACGACGCCCGGTGTGGCGACCACGAGCGGCGTCGACGAGACCAAACCCGCCACGCCCGGCGCCGGGCAACCCGACCTCGGGCCGGGTACCAGGATCGTCATGGGGTACACGCCGGCGCAGAACGGCGTGGCACCGGCATATTCGTTCTACGACTACGCCCGGGGCGTGTCCCTGTGGGTGTGGGGGCTGCTGTTCGCGGCGGTCGTGGTCGCCGTCGCGCTGTGGCGTGGGTTGCGCGCCCTGATCGGGTTGGCGATCGCCGGGATCGTGGTGGTCGGCTTCGCACTGCCCTCGATCCTGCAGGGGAACTCCGCCGTGTGGGTCGCGTTGGTGTCGTCCGCGGCGATCCTGTTCGCCGTGCTGTACCTCGCGCACGGGCTGTCGCTGCGGACCTCATCCGCCCTACTCGGCACCCTGTCAGCGCTTGCGCTGTGCGCACTGCTGTCTTGGCTCGCGGTGACCACCACCAAGGTCACGGGTCTCAGCAGCGACGACACGGCCAACCTCCAGGCCTACGCGTCGTCGGTGTCCATATCGGGAATCCTGTTGGCGGGCTTCGTCATCGGCGCATTGGGTGTGCTCAACGACGTGACCATCACGCAGGCGTCGGCGGTGTTCGAGCTGGCGCGGCTGTCGCCGAAGGCGTCGCGACGGCGGACGTTCTTCTCCGCGATGCGGGTAGGCCGTGACCACATCGCGTCGACGGTGTACACCCTCGTCTTCGCGTACGTGGGCTCCGCTCTGCCGCTGCTGCTGCTGTTCTCGGTGGCCGGGCGGCCGCTGGGCGAGGTGCTGACGTCAGACGCCGTTGCCATCGAGCTCGTGCGCTCGTTCGTCGGCGGGATCGGGCTCGCACTGTCGGTCCCGTTGACCACGGCAATAGCGGTACTGCTGGCGAAGCCCAGGCACAGCGCCGTGAGCGAGGCAGCCGTCGATCGCTACGCGCACTCGCACCCCGGGCAGGACGTGTCGTCGGTCCCGCTGCGTAAGCGCCCCTCCGCGCCCCAGCCGCAGGCACCGGCATCGCGCGCCGCGCAACCGCCTGCGCCCACGCCGAGGACGGCGCCGCGACCCCGGTCGCCCCAGCCCGCTCCGGAACCGCCCCGCGGCGGACGGCACTCGATGCCGGACTGACTACTTCTGGAAGTTCAGGTACGCCTTCGACGGCGTCGGTCCGCGCTGGCCCTGGTACTTGGACCCGACAGACGCGCTGCCATACGGATGCTCCGCGGGGCTGGAGAGCCGGAACAGGCAGAGCTGCCCGATCTTCATGCCCGGCCACAGCGTGATCGGCAGGTTGGCCACGTTGGAGAGCTCCAGCGTGATGTGACCAGAGAAGCCCGGGTCGATGAACCCCGCAGTCGAGTGCGTGAGCAGGCCGAGCCGCCCAAGCGACGACTTGCCTTCGAGCCGCCCGGCGAGGTCGTCGGGCAGGCTGCAGACCTCCAGAGTCGAGCCGAGCACGAACTCGCCGGGGTGTAGGACGAACGGCTCACCCTCACCGGGTTCGACGAGGCTGGTCAGCTCGTCCTGCCGCTCGCGCGGGTCGATGTGGGTGTACCGGTTGTTGTTGAACACCCGGAACAACCCGTCGAGGCGGACGTCCACGCTGGACGGCTGGACCATCGCCGCGTCGAACGGGTCGATTCCGAGGCGCCCCGACTCGAGCTGGGCGCGGATGTCGCGATCGGAGAGCAGCACCCGGTCAGGGTAACCGGCGGCTACTTCAGAGCGGCCGCGAGCGCCCGATAGCCCGCGGACGGATCGTCGCCGAGCACCTGGATCACGACCTGGTCGGCACCGGCGTCGAGGTGCTCGCGCAGTCCGGTGGCGACGGTGTCCACGTCGCCGTGCAGCGCGAGCGCGTCGATGAGGCGGTCACTCCCCTCACCCTCGAGGTCCTCCTCCGTGAAACCGAGGCGGAGCAGGTTGGCGCGGTAATTCTGTAGGCCGAGGTAGAACTCGACGGTGGGTCGCGCGATCTCCCGCGCGCGAACCGCGTCGGTCTCGAGGACGACCTTCTGCTCGGGAACGAGAAGCACACCCTTCCCGAGGATCTCTCGCGCCTCGCGCGTGTGTTGCGGGGTTGTCAGGTAGGGGTGCGCGCCGGCCGTGCGGGCCGCGGCGAGGCGCAGCACCCGGGGACCGAGCGCGGCGAGTACTCGCTCATCGGCGGGGACGCCGGCAGCGTCGAGGCCGTCCAGATAGGCGACGAGCGCTTCGTACGGCTTGACGTACTCCTGCGTCGCCTCGCGGTGGCCGGCGCCGATACCCAGCAGGAAGCGCCCAGGGAAGCGGTCCACGATGCGCCGGTGCGAAGCCGCGACGGTCGCCGGGTCGTCCTGCCAGATGTTGACGATGCCGGTGGCGATCACCAGCGAATCCGTGGCGGCGAGGGCCTCGTCGACGAAGCCGAGGTCGCCGGAGGGCGAGCCGCCCGCCCAGATCGCGCCGTAGCCGAGGCGCTCCCCCTCGATCGCAAGCTGCGGGGTGAGTGTCGAGTGATGGGTCCAGATGCCGATGCGTCCAAGGTGTGCAGTCACGCTAGGTTGTAACGCCGGCGGCGCCGATACGCTTCCCGCTCGCCGTGTTATGCTTCTGGCCGCGCGTTCGGGAGTTCCCGGGCGGCTCTGCCGATGTAGTTCAATGGTAGAACTCCTGCTTCCCAAGCAGGTAGCGCGGGTTCGATTCCCGTCATCGGCTCCGTAACGAGACCCCCTGCGCCGCAGGGGGTCTCGTTATTACAAGGTCGGGTCTGAGCCACGACCGATCTCCGAACCCGCCAACCGCTGAAGGTGGTGATGGGGCGAGTCGGTTCGTCGACCTCGACCCACGTGAGCTCTGACGGGTCGAACATCGCGGCCGAGTCGGCGCCGCCGGACTTCCTCTGGGTGCGCGGCGGAGACGTGTTCACGCTCCGGATGGCGCTGGCGCCCACCGTCATCTGAACCGACTCTGCTCAGAGGGCCGCGAGAAGCTCACGCGGATCGGTGAGATCGGGCAGCACTACGTGCGCTCCGGCGGCACGGAGATCGTCGGTGGAGTACGAGCCGGTCGCGACACCCACCGCGACGGCGCCGTTCACCAGCGCGGCCTCCACGTCGAGCGGCGTATCCCCGACGATGAGGATCCGGTCGGGTTCCAGACTCGCGCCGTATCGGCTCGCCAGCCGCTCACGGGCCACGTCGACGAGATCCGGCCGGTAGGTGTGGTCGTCGCCGAACGCGGCCACGTCGAGGTCGAGACCGCGGGCCCCGACGGCCGACAGCTTGAGTCGTCCGATCGCCTCGAGGTTCCCGGTGAGGACCGACTGCAGCACCGTCGGGCCGGCCGCCGCGGCGACGGCAGCGGCCGCGCCGGGCAGGGCACGTACGCCTACGGGGTCGACGACGCCCTCGCGCGCGAGTTCGCCGACCAGGGCCTGGACACGTGGCTGCTCGCTCTCGTCGCGCCCCAGTAGGGCGAGCATGTCGCGAAGGATCGACTTGTCCGTGCGCCCCGCCGTCGGGACGCCGTCAGGCGCCGGCACCCCGTACAGCCGGAGGAACGCCTGGCCCATGATCGCCTGGCCGAAGCCGTACGCCTCCAACAACGTTCGGTCCAAGTCCCACAGGATCAGCCGCTCCACCGCCACGGCCAGAACCTAGCACCTCATATATTCCGGCAGCCAGAATCGACGCGGTCGGCCGGGGCGACACGGATCACACTCTCGGAATGACCAGAGCCGCACCACGCGAGAGCCGCGCAGCCGCCGCGTCCCGCGTATCCATCCTCGTGACCGCCATATGCTGGGGACTGGTCGTGCTCGAGGGCTACGACCTCATCTCGTTCGGCAGCGTCCTGCCGGAGCTTCTCAAGGACGAGGCGGCCGGGTACACCCCCGGTAACGTGGGCCTCGTCGCAGCAGCCGCGTTCGTCGGCGCCACCGTCGGCGCGTTGAGTTCCGGTTGGCTGTCCGACCGGTACGGCCGCCGCCCCGTCGCGATCGGTTCGCTCGTGGTGTTCTCCATCTTCACGATGCTCTGCGGCTTCTCCGAAGGGCCATCGCAACTCGGCGTCCTGCGCTTCCTGGCCGGTATCGGGATCGGCGCCATCGTGCCGTCGACCTCCGCGCTGACGCTGGAATACGCGTCGGCGCGCCACCGCACGCTGTCGTACACCCTGATGCTGTCGGGCGTCCCGGTCGGCGGTGTCCTGGCGGCGCTGTCGGGCATGATCCTGATCCCGTCTCACGGCTGGCGCTGGGTGTTCTGGATCGCTCTCGCGCCCGCCGTCGTCGTACTCCCCTTCATCGTCGCCAAGCTTCCCGAGTCGCTCACGTTCCTCGAACGCAGCGGCCGCACCGAGCGGGCCGCCGAACTGCGGGCACGGCTCGGCCTCGATACCGACGGCGAGGCACACGCGGCGGCGCACGCCGGCCCGCGCGACGAGCAGCGCATCTTCGGCGCCGGCTATCGGCTCGCGTCGATCATGTTCGCGGTCGCCACATTCTTCGGGCTACTGACGTGGTTCGGCCTGGGCACCTGGATCCCCGGCATCATGCGCAAGATGGACTACGACCTCGGCTCGGCGCTGACGTTCCTGCTCGTGCTCAACGTCGGTGCCATCGCGGGATCGATCGTGATCGCGGTCGCTACCGATCGTTACGGGCCGAGGCCCGTCCTGGTGGGTACCTACTCCATACTCACGGTCGCGCTTCTGGTGCTGCTCGTCAAGATGCCGCAGCCCCCGCTGCTGGCGGCGATGGCCCTTGCCGGCGTCGGCGGCCACGGCGGTCAGATCCTCATCAACCGCTACGTCGGCCGCTCCTATCCGGCCGCGAGCCGCGCCCGTGCGCTCGGGTGGTCGCTCGGCGCGGGACGGCTCGGCACCGTCGTCGGTCCGATCGCGATCGGCTGGATCGTGGGGCACCTGGAGGCTCGCATCGGTTTCCTGTTCTTCGCGCTCTGCTCCGCCGCATGCGCAATGGTGCTGCTTGCTATCCCCGCGACGCCCGCCTCCGTCCGCGAGGAGGAGTGATGAGCACGAGGATCAACGTCGACGGATATCGGACGGCAGCACGGAAGCGATTGCCCCGCATGGTCTTCGACTTCATCGACGGCGGCGCTGAGGACGAGCGGACGCTACGCGCGAACCGCGCCGCCTTCACCCGCCGCACACTCACACCACGCCTGCTGTCCGGGTCCGCCCGCCGCACGCAGGAGACCATCCTGTTCGGGGAGAAGCTGGCGACGCCGGTGCTGCTGGCGCCGACGGGTCTCTCCCGGCTCGCCGGACGCGGTGGCGAGCTCGCCGCCGCCCGCGGTGCCCGCGCGGCCGGCACGCAGTCCGTCGTCAGCTCCGCGGCATCGGTACCGGTCGACGAGGTCGCCGCCGGTTGCGACGTGCCACCGTGGTTCCAGCTGTACCCCTGGGGCGACTGGGATCTCACACGCGTCCTCATAGACCGGGCGAGACTCGCCGGTTGCACGACGCTCGTGGTCACCCTCGACGTCCCGGTGACAGGCGCTCGCGAGCGGGACTACCGCAACGGCATGACCGTACCGGTCAAGATCACGCCGCGCACGGCGTTCGATGTTGTGCGGCATCCACGTTGGGCCCTGGGGCTGGCTGCAGGACCGCGCCTGACGATGGCGCACCTCGTCGGCCTGCGGGAGGACCGTGGGTCGTCCGCGTCGTCGTTGGCGCAGCTGAACCTGGATCTGCTCAACGCCGCGTACTCCTGGGAGGACCTGCGCCGCGTGCGCGACTACTGGGACGGCCCGCTACTCGTGAAGGGCGTCCTCGGCGCGGCCGACGCACGCCGAGCTGTGCAGTGCGGTGCCGATGGCGTGATCGTCTCCAATCACGGTGGACGCCAGGCGGATGCGGTTCCTGCTTCACTGGACGCTTTGCCGGGGGTCGTCGCGGCGGTCGGCCATGAGGCGACGGTGTTGATGGACGGCGGAGTCCGCCGTGGGACCGATGTCGTCATGGCGGTGGCGCTCGGCGCCCGGGCGGTCCTGATAGGCCGGCCGTGGATGTACGGCCTGGCCGTGGGCGGCGAGACCGGGGTGACCCGGATCGTGGAGATCCTGCGGGACGAGGTCGACCGCACGCTCGCACTGATGGGCGTCGGGTCGACCGCCGCCCTGACGCCGGATATGGTGCGCTCCACGGTCGGCGCAACGCCATGAGCCGGCCGGTACGGGAGATCGTGCACGGCCTGCTGACCGACCGTGGCGTCACGCACGTGTACGGCAACCCGGGCTCGACGGAGATGCGCTTCTTCCGCGATCTCCCCGACGGGCTGACCTACGTGGTGGGGCTGCAGGAGGCTTCCGTCGTGGCGATGGCCGACGGTCACGCGCGGGTGGCGGGCGGCGTGGGGATCGCTATGGTGCACAGCGCGTCCGGCCTCGGGAACGCGCTCGGAAGCCTGTATACGGCCGAGCGGAACGGCACGCCACTGGTGGTGCTCGCAGGCCAGCAGTCCCGCTCGCTGCTTCCGCACGCTCCCTATCTGCACGCCCGCGACGCCGCCTCGTTCCCGAGGCCCTACGTCAAAGACGCCGTGGAACCTGCACAGGCGCAGGATGTTCCGGAGATGATCGCGCAGGCGATGGACCTCGCGGCCGCGTCACCCGCCGGCCCCGTGTTCGTCTCGGTCCCCGAGGACGACTGGGATGCCACCGGCCGCGAGGTCGCGCCACGCCGCACGACTCGGGCCGTCGCACCCGCCGACGACGCCCTTGCCGCCGTCGCCGCGGACCTGACGGATGCACGCAGACCCGCGCTGGTGCTCGGCGGCCGGATCCGGCCCGACGACGCCGGCGCCGCCGTGGCACTCGCCGGCAGCGTCGGGGCCCGGGTCTACGTGGCGCCGCTGGCGGACCGTTCGCCGTTCCCTGAGAACGAACGGCACTTCGCCGGGTTCCTGCCGCCCGTCGCGGCCGGAGTACGCGCGACCCTTGCCCCGCACGACGTAGTGCTGGTCGCCGGTGCCCCCGTGTTCACATTCCACGTCCCGTCGGAGGGGGCTGCGGTCGCGGACGGCACAACCCTGTGGCACATCACCGACGATCCGCGCGAGGCCGCGCGGGCGCTGGCCGGCACGTCACTGGTCGTCCCGCCGGGCGCGGCACTCGCAGCGCTCGCCCGGCTGTGCGCAGGAGCGATCCCCGCAGTGGTGCCCGCCCTCGACCGGCCGGGCACTCCCGCTCACGCGGTGCCGCCCTCCCCGGAGGAGGTACTCGCCGCGCTCTCCGCGGTGCTGCCCGCACACGCACGGATCGTCGAAGAGGCGCCGACCCACCGCAACGCGATGCACGACCACCTGCCCATTCGGGGCGGGCAGGACTTCCATGTCGCAGCGAGCGGCGGTCTCGGCTGGGGCATGCCGGCCTCCGTGGGAATGGCGATCGCCGAGCCCGGGCGACCGACACTGTGCCTGATCGGCGATGGGGCGAGTCTGTATTCGATCCAGGCGTTGTGGACCGCGGCCCGGCACAACGCGACGGTCGTATTCGTGGTGCTCGACAACGGCGGCTACGCGGCGATGAAGGCGTTCGGGCACCTGCTCGATGTGCCGGACGCGCCAGGCCTCGACCTACCGGGCGTCGATCTTCCTCAGATCGCCAGGGGATTCGGCGCGGCGGCGGTCACGGCCGACACCGCGGGAGACGCCGTAGCGGCCGTTGAGAGAGGCTTCGCCGCATCGGGTCCCACGCTGATACGCATCCAGGTCGGTCCCGCCGTCGGCGCGCTCTACCGACGGCTTCCATAGCAGCACCCTGTGGGCGCCGTGCAGGGGCGGATGAGCGGGCCGACGTCTGCGGGCGTCCAGTTACGGAGATCCGCGGAGAACGGCAGGCGTCGAAGCGCGTCAGGGATTGTGTCGAGGCTCTTCCGGCTGCGCGCCGGTGCGCTCCCCGTCTCGGGCGATGCGACGGTAGTGCCCATTTCGCACCCGCAGCAGAACAGCTGCGAGCACGGCCGCGACCGACGAACCGATCAGCACCGCGACCGTCACGTGGCCGCCGCGCTCCGATCCGTACGCGAGTTCCCCGATCAGCAGCGACACCGTGAATCCGATGCCGGCGAGCACCGCGACACCCAACACATCGATCCAGGCCACACTGGCGTCCAGCGATGCACGAGTGACGGCGGCCAGCACGCGTGTCGTGCCGAATATCCCGACGGGCTTTCCCACCACCAGACCCACGACGACGGCGATCGCCACCGGGTCCGCGAACGCCTCCGCCAGCCCGTGGAAACCCCCGATCGTCACGCCCGCCGCGAAGAACGCGAACGCCGGCACCGCCACCCCGGTGGACAGGGGCCGGATCCGGTGCTCGAGGTGTTCGGCCAGACCGGGCCCGGCATGGGGCCCACCGGCGCGGTCACTGCGCAGCACCGGCACCGTGAACCCCAGAGCCACGCCCGCTACCGTGGCGTGGATCCCACTCTCGTGCATGCACACCCACGTCAGCGCCGCGAGCGGCACGAGCACCCACCAGGACCGGACCCGGCACTGAACACAAACGGCGAACAGCGCGAGCGGGACCACCGTGAGCGCAAGAAATGCCATGTTCGGGGAGGCGCTGTAGAACACCGCGATGACGGTGATAGCCAGCAGATCATCGACCACCGCCAGCGTGAGCAGAAAGGTTCGCAGCGCCGACGGCAGGTGCGTCGACACGACGGCGAGCACGGCGACCGCGAAAGCGATGTCGGTCGCGGTGGGCACGGCCCACCCGGCCGCGTCGCCGCCCCCGGTGACGGTGATCGCCACGAACAGGGCCGCCGGTGCGATCATCCCGCCGACGGCGGCAGCGATCGGCAGCGCCGCTCGTGCCGGGTCACGCAGGTCACCGGCGACGAACTCCCGCTTGAGTTCGAGGCCCACGACGAAGAAGAAGATCGCCAGCAGTCCGTCGGCCGCCCAGTCATGCAGCGTCAGGTCGAGGTGCAGACCCCAGAAACTGCTTCCCACGCGAGTCTCCGAGATCCGCGTGTATTCCGCCCGCCACGGCGAGTTCGCCCATGCCAGCGCGACGACGGCGCCTGCGAGCAGGAGGAATCCGCCGATGGTCTCCGTGCGCAGCAGATCTGCAACCCGCGCCGTCTCGGGCCACGAGCCGCGAGCGAAGAGTCTGGAACCGGTGCGCACCGCCGTCTCCCGTCGTCGAACCGGCCGCCACCGAATGCGACGGCCCGCCGACCAGACTTCCCGGCACACCGTGGTTCACCCTATCGATGACGGCCCGGGACAGGAAATCAGCGCTTGCGGGACACCTCCAGGCCACCTGTCCCGGGTATCGTCACCGAGGCGAAGTCTCCGCCGGGATCGCGCACGTACTCCAGATAGTCGCGGTACTGCGCGTGCGCACCGACGACGTTGTCGCAGAACACGAGTGCCCCCGGTCGCAGCTTGGGTGCGATGATCTCGAGCGCCGGGAGAGCCATCGGAATCCAGATGTCGACGAGCATGAAGTCGATCGGCCCCTCGACGTCCAGCAGAGTCTGCCGCAGGTCGCCCTCCCGGACGTCCGCGAATGCACCGACGCCCGCCTCGTCGAGGTGGCGCCGCGCGATCTCCACCTTGCTGGGCTCGTGCTCCGTCCCGATCACCACGCCCTCACCCTCGGCTCCATCGACGTTCTCCGCGACCGCCGACGCCAGATAGATCGTCGACACTCCGAACGAGGTCCCGGCCTCGACGATCCGCCGGGCGCCGCTGGCGCGGCACAGCTGATATGCGAGCGCGGCCTTGGCCGGCGCGAGCGCCACCATCTTGTCGGACAGGAACTTCTTGCCGTCGGGGGTGAACGTCGAGTCCCACGTCCCGTCCTTGACACGGCTGCGCACCATCGAGCCGACCATGCCGGGAACCGACTTCAGCAACTGCTGTTTGGACGCGGAATGCAGACGATCCACGACGGCCTGCGCACGGGGTTCCAGGGGGCGCTTCGCTACCTTCTCCATTCACCCACCGTACTTAGGTCGACCTAAGTACGCCAGCCCCCGCTATCGTCCATCTATGGCCGGATCCGACGAGACACGAACCTGGAGCGCGGGCCGCAGCGTGGGGCGCGGGATGGTGCCCGGGCGGCTCGGGTTGACGCGCACACACGTGACGTTCGAACCGGGAGGAGTGGCCAAGCGCACGGCTGGGCTGCGGTTCAGCGTGCAACTCGAGCACGTCGCCGCCGTCGGCATCACCCCCGGCACCGGGAAGTGGCTCAGCGGCGGCAAACGCGACCGGCTGTGCCTCACGCTCGGGGACGGCTCGGAGGTTCTGTTCGTGGTCCCCGAGCTCGACGATGCCACAGCCTGCATCCGCGACGCGCTCGGAAGCAGATAGCGAGGCACAATGGTCGGATGACCGACGGCCCCCTCATCGTCCAGACCGACAAGACGCTGCTGCTCGAGGTCGACCACGAGCTGGCCGACGCCGCACGGCAGGCGATCGCTCCGTTCGCTGAGCTGGAGCGTGCGCCGGAGCACATGCACACCTACCGGGTGACTCCGCTGGCGCTGTGGAACGCGCGCGCCGCGGGTCACGATGCCGAGCAGGTGGTCGACGCCCTGGTCACATACTCGCGTTACCCGGTGCCACAGCCCCTATTGGTCGACGTCGTGGACACCATGTCGAGATTCGGCCGACTGCAGCTGGTCAAGAATCCCGCCCACGGACTCACCCTCGTCAGCCTGGACCGCGCGGTCCTCGAGGAGGTGATGCGGCACAAGAAGATCGCGCCGATGTTGGGCGCACGGATCGACGACGACACCGTCGTCGTACATCCTTCCGAGCGCGGACACCTCAAGCAACTCCTGCTCAAGGTCGGTTGGCCCGCCGAGGATCTCGCGGGCTACGTCGACGGCGAGGCGCACCCCGTCTCGCTCGACACGGCCACCCACCCCTGGGAGCTACGCGACTACCAACGATTCGCGGCGGACGCGTTCTGGGCCGGCGGCTCCGGCGTCGTCGTGCTGCCGTGCGGTGCCGGAAAGACCATGGTCGGTGCAGCTGCGATGGCAAGGGCCCAGGCTACGACGCTGATCCTGGTCACCAACACCGTCGCCGGGCGCCAGTGGAAGCGCGAGCTGATCGCGCGCACCTCCCTCACCGAGGAAGAGATCGGCGAGTATTCGGGCGAACGCAAGGAGATCCGGCCGGTCACGATCGCGACGTATCAGGTACTCACGCGCAAATCGAAGGGCGAGTACAAGAACCTGGAGCTGTTCGACTCTCGCGATTGGGGCCTGATGATCTACGACGAGGTGCACCTGCTCCCCGCGCCCGTCTTCCGCATGACGGCCGACCTGCAGTCTCGGCGGCGCCTCGGGCTCACCGCCACGCTGGTGCGCGAGGACGGCCGCGAGGGCGACGTCTTCTCGCTGATCGGTCCGAAACGCTATGACGCGCCGTGGAAGGACATCGAGGCTCAGGGATGGATCGCACCCGCCGAGTGCACCGAGGTACGCGTCACGCTCACCGACGACCAGCGCATGCGATACGCCACCGCAGAGCCCGAGGAACGTTACCGGATGTGCGCCACCGCGCCCGCGAAAGTCGCTGTCGTCAAGTCGATCCTGGCGAAGCACGAAGGAGCACCGACGCTCGTGATCGGGGCGTATGTGGATCAGCTCGAAGAGCTCGCCGCCGAGCTGGACTGCCCCGTGATCCAGGGGTCCACACGCAACAAGGAGCGCGAGCGGCTGTTCGACGCCTTCCGCGCCGGCGAGGTCAAGACGCTCGTGGTGAGCAAGGTCGCCAACTTCTCCATCGACCTGCCGGAAGCTGCCGTCGCCGTACAGGTCTCGGGGACGTTCGGATCCCGGCAGGAGGAGGCCCAGCGTCTGGGACGACTGCTGCGCCCCAAGCAGGACGGCGGCCGGGCCCACTTCTACTCGATCGTCTCGCGCGACACCATGGACGCCGAATACGCCGCCCACCGCCAGCGCTTCCTCGCCGAGCAGGGCTACGCGTACACCATCACCGACGCGGACGACCTCCTCGGACCCGCGATCGGCGAACAATAGCCGTGACGGGCCGCGGAACGCGGGCTCAGGACAGGTCGCGGAATGCGAGCGCGAAGCCGCCGACCGCGAGGGCCAGCGCGGCGACGTAGCCGATCGCCGACCACCAACCCAGATGCAGGTATGCCGTGACGGCGACGATGCCCATGGCGAGGAACACCATCACCATCCCGTACAGCGGCGGACGGGCCGCGTATCTGTTGCGTGCCATGGTGTCTCACTCCTTGCCGGTGGAGATGTTGGCGAGCCGTCCCGGCGACAGCAGGCCACGCAGTGCCTCGTCGGTGAGGTATCCACGCTCGAGCACGATCTCGGCGACTCCGCGTCCGGTGGCGAGCGCCTCGTGCGCGACCGAACTGGCAGCCGCGTAGCCGATGTGCGGGTTCAATGCGGTGGCCAGGCCGATCGACGTCTGCACCTGGGCCGCAAGGGCTTCGGTGTTGGCAGTGATCCCCCGGATACACCGCGCCCCCAACGTCTCGCACGCAGCCGTCAGCTCGGCCATGCCGTCGAACAGGCACCGCGCGATCACGGGCTCGAAGGCGTTGAGCTGCAGTTGCCCCGCCTCGGCCGCCATCGTCACCGTCACGTCGTTGCCGATGACCGCGTAACAGACCTGGGTGACCACTTCGGGGATGACGGGATTGACCTTGCCCGGCATGATCGACGAGCCCGCCTGCACGGCAGGCAGGTTGATCTCGGCCAGGCCGGCCCGCGGCCCCGATGACAGTAGTCGCAGGTCATTGCACATCTTCGACAGCTTCACCGCGAGCCGCTTGAGCACGCTCGACAGGTTGACGAATGCGCCCGTGTCGCAGGTGGCCTCGATCAGATCGAACGAAGTCACCAGGGGCCGCCCGGTTAGCTCACCGAGGTGCTCGCGCACCGCGTCGACGTAGCCGTCGGGTGCGTTCAGCCTGGTACCGATCGCCGTTGCGCCCATGTTGATCTCGTGCAGCAGCGCGGCGGCGTCGGCGAGCCTGGCCCGCTCCTCGCCGAGTGTCACCGCGAACCCGCGGAACTCCTGCCCGAGCGTCATCGGCACGGCGTCCTGCAGCTGGGTGCGACCGATCTTGACGACATCGTCGAACTCGGAGGCCTTCGCCGCGATGGCACCGATCAGCCCCTGCAGGGCCAGGTCCAAGCGATCGCAGCCCGTGAGCGCGGCGAGTCGCAGGGCCGTCGGGTAGACGTCGTTGGTGGACTGTCCGAGGTTGACGTGGTCCGCAGGATGCAGATACGCGTAGTCGCCGCGGGGCCGGCCCAGGATCTCGAGCGCCCGATTGCACACGACCTCGTTGGCGTTGAAGTTGGTCGACGTCCCGGCGCCGCCCTGCATGACGTCCACGACGAACTGGTCGGCGTGAGCCCCCGCACGGATCTCGGCGGCGGCCCGGTCGATCGCACTCGCGCGCTCGGCATCGAGCAGCCCTAGATCGGCGTTGGCGCGTGCGGCGGCCTGTTTGACGACGGCGAGTGCCGAGACCAGTTCCGGGTACGCACCGATCGTGCGGCCCGTGATGGGGAAGTTCTCGACGGCGCGCGCCGTGTGCACACCCCACAGCACGTCGACGGGAACCTCCATGTCCCCCAGCAGGTCGTGCTCTGAGCGGGTCGCGGTACGAGTCACCTGTCCTCGCCATCCTTCCCGGAGCCCTCGGGATCCTCGGGGGCCTCGCCCCCGCCGCGACCTGAGCCGCGCCCACGCGGATCCACCTCGGCACTCGGGTCGACCGGCCGGTTGGCGACCACGGGGAACGATCCCGTGTAACCCTCGCGGGCACTCGCCTCGGCCATCACGCGCCCGCGCACGGCGTACCACCCGACGATCAGCATCGGGATCAGCACCACGAGTGATCCGACGGTCCAGGTGCCGATCGGGTAGTCGAAGGCCGTGAGCACGACGACGCCGACCAGGAACACGAGCGTCACGTAGCTGGAGTACGGGGCGAACGGCATGCGGAACTTGGGCCGCGTCAGATCCCCCGCATCGGCGCGGCGCTGCAGCGCGATCTGGCACAGCACGATCGTCGCCCAGGACGACAGGATGCCGAGCGCCGAGATGTTGAGCACGATCTCGAACGCCTGTCCCGGATTGAACGCGTTGAGCACCACACCGAACAGGCAGATGACCGAGGTGAGCACGATGCCGCCGTAGGGAACGCCGTTGCCGGACATGCGCGCTGTGAACCTGGGTGCGGAGCCGTTCATCGCCATCGACCGCAGGATGCGTCCCGTCGAGTAGAGCCCGGCGTTGAGACTCGAGAACGCAGCGGTGAGCACGACGACGTTCATCAGATCGCCCGCGCCTGAGAAGCCGATCTTGGAGAAGAACGTCACGAACGGGCTCTCACCCGCCGAGTACGCGGTGTACGGCAGCAGGAGCGACAGCAGGACGAGGGAGCCGACGTAGAAGATCGCGATACGCGCGATCACCGAGTTGATCGCGCGCGGCATGATCTTCTCGGGCTCGGCGGTCTCGCCGGCCGCGGTGCCGACGAGTTCCACTGCCGCGTAGGCGAAAACGACGCCCGATGTGACGACGACGAGCGGCAGGATGCCGGTCGGGAGGAACCCGCCGTGGTCGCTCCACAGGTGCAGTCCGGTGCTCTGGCCCTGGATGTCGTAGCGCCCCGCCAGGAAGATCGTCCCGACCACGAGGAATGCGAGCAGCGCGACGACCTTGATCAGGGCGGCCCAGAACTCCATCTCGCCGAACAGCTTCACCGAGATCAGGTTCATGGTGAGCACGATCGCCAACGCGATCAGGGCGAGCAGCCACTGCGGCACGACGCCGAACAGGTGCCAGTAGTGGAAGTACGTCGCGATGGCCGTGGTGTCGACGATCGCAGTCATCGACCAGTTCAGGAAGTACATCCAGCCGGCTACGTAAGCCGCCTTCTCACCGTAGAATTCGCGCGCGTACGACACGAAGGATCCCGACGACGGCCGGTGCAGCACGAGCTCGCCGAGCGCGCGCAGGATGAGGAACACGAAGACTCCGCACACGGCGTAGACGACGAACAGACCCGGGCCGGCCGACTCGAGCCGGCCGCCGGCACCGAGGAAGAGCCCCGTGCCGATGGCACCGCCGATCGCGATCATTTGAAGCTGCCGCGGCTTCAGGCCCTTGTGATAGCCCTCGTCCTCGCGCTGCAGCCCCGGGTCGTGTCCGGCACCGGGAGTGGTGGGATGCGTCATCGAGTGTCCCGTCGTACGAAGTGTCTTTAGCAAATCTGTTAGGCTGTCAGACAGCTTTATCAGTGTGAGGCCGAACACGCGGCGCTGTCAAGACTGCCCGCGGCGTCATGGCTCGAGGTCGAGTCCGAAGAGCGCCTCGACCGATTCCTCGACCCTGTCGAGGTGTTGCCGCATCCGGTCGCTCGCGTGCGCGTAGTCCCCCGCCGCGATGGCGTCGACGATGCGTCGATGCTCCCCGTCCGAGGCCTCCCGGCGCTCCGAGATCGACTCGTTGAGCAGGCGCGACTGCTCCGAGAGCGCGCCGCGGATCGCGCCGACCACCGAGATGAAGACGTCGTTACCCGACGCCTCGGCGATCGCCAGGTGCAGACGCGCGTCGAGCCGCACCCAGTCGGCGCCGTCTGTCTCCGCATCCATCCGATCCAACAGCCCGGTCATGACCTTCAGCTGCTCGTCCGTGCGGCGCCGCGCGGCCCATCCGGCTGCCGGAACCTCGATGTACGGGCGAGCCTCGATGAGGTCGCGAGCCGAGAACGCGCCGTAGCGGGGTGATACGGGCCGCGATGCGATCACGAACGTGCCCGACCCGGTCCGGGTCTCGGTCAGGCCGAGCGTCGCGCAGGATCGCAGAGCCTCGCGCACGACGGAACGACTCACGCCGTAGCGCTCGGCGAGCGCAGCCTCGGGCGGCAACTTGACCCCCACCACGAGCTCGCCGCTCTCGATCGCTCCGCGCAGATCTTGGAACACGACCTCCGACGCGCTCGCGCGTGGGATCTTCACCGAGCGATCTGACCAGCTGTCCGGCAGATTCATGTCTCTACCGTAGGCCGACCCGACGCACCGAACGCTTCGGTCAGCCGCACCCGATCGGTACCGCCGGGATCGGCAGCGTCTGCGATCACGGCGGCGAGCAGCACCCTGGCCTGCCCCGCACGCAGCCATCGCGAGACGACCGCACCCACCTCTACCAGGTCGTGCGCCCCACCCGAGCCTCCGTACACGGCCTCGACCGGGCCGTACGGAACGCGCGTCGTGAGGACCACGGACACACCGGCCGCGACGTACTCGGCGACCGCCTCGCGCACCGCCGGGTTACCGTTCCCCGAGCCCATCCCTTCGAGTACCAGCCCCCGAGCACCGGCGGCGACAGCGGCGTCGAGGAGGGCACGGTCCGCGCCCGGATAGAGGGCGACGATGTCGACCCGCACATCCGCGATGGACCTCCGGAACGGTAGCGGACCGACCCGCGGCACGGACACGTACTCGAAGGCGGCGATATCCGCGGTATGCGCCTTCCGCACACCGTGCGCGGGCAGAACCTGCCCGGCGAATGCGACGAACACGCCCTGGCCGGCACCCGCGCGCACCAGATCGACGGCGTGCGCGAGGTTGTGCGGGCCGTCGGGGGCCGGGTGATCCGCGGGCCGCATCGCACCCGTGACGGCGACGGGGCGCGGGTCGTCGTGGTAGAGGTCCAACAGGAGCGCGGTCTCCTCCAGCGTGTCGGTGCCGTGCAGCACCACGACGCCCTGCACGGCCGGGTCGTCGAGCGCTTCGTCGACGGCGGCGCGGATCGAAACCATCGCCGCCAGGTCCAGCGACGACGAGTCGACGGCCATCACCTCACGCACCTCGACGTCGTCCGCAAGCCCGGCGCGTAGGGAGTGCAGACCGCGCGCTCCGGGCGCGACGGCGGGCCCGTCCCAGCTGCCGCTCGCGATCGTCCCCCCGGTCGTCAGGACCACGATGGACACTTCCAGCCTCCGATCTGTCAAGCTGTCTGACAAATACTGCCACGCCGCGGACGCGGTCGCCACGTCCGCGTAGCGGCTCGTCGGGGCGTTCGCACCATTCGGCGTCTGCCGGGACCGCGCAGCTTCGATACCAACGCGGCCCCCGGCGGCCGGATAGCGCTACAGGCAGCGCAGCGCCGCTTTCGCGGCATGCCAACCCGGCATCCCGTGCACGCCCGGGCCCGGCGCGGACGCCGCGGAGCACAGCCACGCGCGATCGGTGAGGCGGTACGGATGCCACAGCGTCGGTCGGCGCAACAACTGCGACGGAACCGCGGCGCCTGCCGCGATGTCGCCCCCGATGTAGTTCGCGTTGCGCGCCTCCAGCTCGAGCGGCCCCGTGGAGCGTTGCTCGACGATGCGGTCACGGACACCCGGCGCGTACCGATCCAGCTCGCGCAGGATCAATTCGGTCACGTCACCCGGGAATCCGTGCGGCACGTGACAGTACATCGACACCGGCACACGGTCACCGGCGCGCCGGGATGGATCGGCTAGGTACTGCTGGGACAGGAGCAGGAACGGCCGGTCGGGCATCCGGCCGGCCGCTACGGACCCGAGGCGCCGCCTGATCTCCGGCGCGCTGCCGCCCACATGCACGAAGACCGCCCGCCCGCAGTCCGGCTCGTTCCACGGGACCCCGCCTTCGAGAAGCAGGTCCACCTTGAATACTCCGGGGCCGTTGCGCCACCGCCTGCGACGGAGCGCCCTCGGCGCCCGGTCACCCAGGATGCGCAGCGCGGCGGGAAGGCCGGTGTCGAACAGCACGACGTCGGCGTCGGGCATCGTCGTCACCCGCTCGCCCGTGCGCACCGAGCCGCCGTTCGCGGCGACCTCGGAAGCCAGCGATTCTGCGATCCGCCGCGATCCGCCGACCGGCACGGTCCACGGCCGCACGCCGCCGAGCAGATACGCGATCGCCGAGGTCATGGGGAGGTTCAGCGGCGCTATGCCGTGCGCCGCGATCCCCGCGAACACCGCGCCGCGCCGCGGCCCGAGTGCCGTGGCCGTCACGGCCGCGGGGAGGACGAAGCGCGGACCCCAACGCATTGCGTCGACGGGGTGGTGCGCCAGCTCCGGAACCGGCGCGAAGAACGCCGCCGCGACGTCTGGCCCGCACTCCGGGAGATCGGCCAGAGTCCGCGCGCCGCCCGGCAGCGGATGCGCCAGGTCCAGCTCGGCGCAGGCCCAGGCCACATCGAGGCCGGCGGCTTCGAACGCCGGCGACACGGGCGCGAGCGGCTGCACCGTCGAGCAGCTGTCGAACAACGCCCCGCCCATTTCGAACGAGCTTGTCCCCCCGCCGATCTCGGCCTCGGCCTCGAGCACCGTCACGTCCATGCCCGCACGCGCCAGCACGGCGGCCGCGGTCAACCCGTTGGGCCCTGAGCCCACCACCACTGCGGTCGTCATGCACCCGAGGCTAGTTCACCCGTAGGGTCGCACCATGCGCACCGTGGCCCGCCTGCAGCCGTTCACCTCGACGATCTTCGCCGAGATATCCGCTCTCGCCGTCGCGCACGACGCGGTCAACCTGGGACAGGGCTTCCCCGACACCGATGGCCCGCAGCCGATGCTGGATGCGGCGCAGAAGGCCATCGCGTCCGGCATGAACCAGTACCCGCCCGGCGACGGCCTACCCGAGCTCCGGCGCGCCGTGGCGGGTCAGGTGCTCCGTGAGTACGGACTCGAGTACGACCAGGACGGCGAGGTACTGGTCACCGTCGGTGCCTCGGAGGGCATAGCGGCGGCGGTGATCGGCCTCGTCGAACCCGGACGCGAGGTGATCCTCATCGAGCCGTTCTACGACTCGTATGCGGCGACGGTCGCCATGGCCGGCGCGAAGCGTCGCGTCGTGCCGCTGGTCGAGGACGGTCCGCGATACGTACTGGACCGCGACCGGCTACGCGCCGCTGTCACACCCGATACCGCTGCGATAGTGGTGAACTCGCCGCACAACCCCACCGGCACCGTGCTGTCGGATGCCGATCTCGAGTTCGTCGCCGGCCTCTGCCGCGAACACGACCTGATCGCGATCACGGACGAGGTGTACGAGTACCTGCTGTTCGACGGCCGCAGCCATCGCCCGCTCGCAACGCTGCCGGGTATGCGCGAACGGACGGTGCGCATCTCGGGCGCCGCAAAGACTTTCAACGTCACGGGCTGGAAGATCGGCTGGATCACCGCGCCGCGCGAGCTGGTCGACGCCTGCCGGTCCGCCAAACAGTGGATGACGTACACCGGCGCCACGCCCCTACAGGCCGCGGTCGCGCACGCGCTCGACACGGAGGACGGCTGGCTCGCCTCGCTGGCGCCCTCGCTACAGTCGGCACGGGATGTCCTCACCGATGCGCTCGTCGGGGTCGGCTTCGACGTGCACCCCTGCGAGGGAACCTATTTCGTCTGTGCCGACCCGCGCCCGTTGGGCTTCGCCGACGGCGATGCGCTGTGCCGCGAGATGCCAGAGCGGATCGGCGTGGCCGCGGTGCCGGTCGCCGCACTCGCCGACGACCATGAGAGGTGGTCGCATCTAGTGCGTTTCGCGTTCAGCAAGAAGGCCGAGGTACTGGCGCTCGGCGCCCAGCGCCTGAGCCGGCTCAGGTCAGCGCGGGAATGACCTCGCGCTCGAACATCTCCAGACCACTGCGATCGTAGGCGACCTCGGGGAAATAGCAGATCGCGTACTCCATGCCGAGCCCCTCGAGCCGCTGCAGGTTCTCGATGATGCGCTCGGCCGTGCCCACGGCCGGCATCCCGCGGAAGGCGTTCAGAGCGGCGTCGGCCACGTCGGCGGGCACGTGCTCGCCGAGCCGGGCCTGCAACTGGTCGAGGCGCGCCTGAGCCTGCTGCTCGGTGGCACCGATCGCCACGTTGTAGTTGGAGCTGCGGACGATCGCGCCGAAGTCGGTCCCGACATCCGCGCAGTGCTGCCGCAGGATCTCCGACTTGTGCGCGAAACCCTCGTAGGTCCCGTCGAAGTTGGTGTACTGCGCGTACTTCGCCGCGATCCGCAGCGTCTTCTTCTCGCCGCCGCCCGCGATCCACAGCGGGAGGCCGCCCTCCTGCAGCGGCCGTGGCTCGCAGATGGCGCCGTCGACCTGGTAGTACCTCCCGTCGAGGGTGGACCTGCCCTCGGTCCACGCCTGCCGCATGATCTGCACACCCTCATCGAGGCGCCCCAGCCGCTCACCCGCCGACGGGAAACCGTATCCATATGCGCGCCACTCGTGTTCGTACCAGCCGCCGCCGATGCCCATCTGGGCGCGTCCGCCGGAGACGAGGTCGACCGTGGCGGCCACCTTCGCAAGATAGGCCGGATTTCGGTAGCTCATCGCGGTGCACATCTGGCCGAGCTTGATCCGCTCGGTAGTCGCGGCGTACGCGGACATCAACGACCACGCCTCATGGGTCGCCTGGTCCGTGGGGAGAGGCACGGTGTGGAAATGGTCGTACACCCAGAGCGAGTCCCACGGCCCCGCGTCCGCGTGCCGGGCGATGTCCCGCATCGTCGTCCACTGCTCGGCGGGATCGATGCCCACCAGATCGAGTCGCCAACCCTGAGGAATGAAGAGTCCGAAGCGCATGGTGCTCACGCTACGCGGGTTCGGCCACCGCTTCAGGACACGCCTACGCGGTACCGTGGCAGGCGTGCAGGAAAGTCTGTTCGAATCGGCACCGCTGCGCCGCGATCTGGGCGACGGCGCGTGGCTCGAGCTGCGCACCGGCTGGCTCCCCGACCCGGACGACGTGTTCACCACGCTGCGCGACGAGGTCCCGTGGGTCGGCGAGCGGCGCCGGATGTACGACCGGGTGGTGGACACGCCCCGGCTGCTCAAGTTCTACGACTCGGGCGCCACGCTGCCGCACCCGGCATTGGCGGAGATGCGGGATGAGCTGTCGCGGCTGTACTGGGACGACCTGCACGAGCCGCTGACCTCCGTGGGCCTGTGTCTCTACCGCGACGGCTCGGATTCCGTTGCCTGGCACGGGGACACGATAGGTCGCGGAGCCACGCACGACACGGTGGTCGCGATCGTGTCGCTGGGCGCGGCACGGCCGTTCCTGCTCCGCCCACGCTCCCGCGGAACGCGGGACGCCCACGGGAGCGGCACACGCTTCGGCGCCAGGTCCACGAAGCTCACCATCTCCCACGGAGACCTGCTGGTCATGGGCGGATCGTGTCAGCGCACGTGGGAGCACGCCGTTCCCAAGGTGTCGGGGACGGGCCCGCGGATCAGCATCCAGTTCCGCCCGCGCGGGGTTCGTTAGCACACCGCCGCGACGCGACGTCCGCGGCAACGCCGACCTCGATGCGGCGTTCGCATCGCATGCGGCCCCGCCGAGAGCCCAGGCATATCCGATTCAGAGCGGGAACGTGACGCCTGTCAGGTCCTCGGAGAGCTGCCACAGCCCGGCGGCGGCCTCGGTGTTCCTGGCCGCTCCCGACATCCGCGACTTCCCCGGCCGGCCGCGCATGCCGAACAGCTGCTTAGGCCCGTAGAAGCCGCCCGAAGCGGCATCAGCCGAGGTCGCCGCGTAGAGCTCGGGCAGTGCACCCTCGGCGGCGGGCTGTGCCAACAGCCGGTTCCCCAGCCCCATCACCGCGTCCATGAACGACTCCGTGTGCGACTGCAGGCCGGTCGCAGCGTAGCCGGGGTGAGCGGCTGCGGACGACACGGACGACCCCGCCGCCGACAGCCGCCGCGCGAGCTCGAGCGCGAACTGCAGGTTCGCGAGCTTCGACTGCCCGTAGGCCGTCCACCGCTCGTACCGGCGGCGCTCGTAGTTGGGGTCTGCGAGGTCGACCTGGCCGAGGTGGTGCATGAACGAGCTCATCGTGACGACGCGCTCGGAGATCCTGTCCAGCAACAGGCCGGTCAGGGCGAAGTGCCCCAGGTGGTTGGTGCCGAACTGCATCTCGAAGCCGTCGGCGGTGCGGCGCAGCGGAGTCCCCATGACGCCCGCGTTGTTGATCAGCACATCGATGTCGCCGACTGCACCTGCGAACTCCCGCACGGAACGCAGGTCCGCGAGATCAAGGTGCCGGACGCTGGCGCGATCGCCCATCTCCGCCGCCACCGGCTGCGCCTTGAGAACGTCCCGGCAGGCGAGCGTCACGGTGGCGCCGGCGCGGCCCAGCGCTAGCGCCGTCTCTTTTCCGAGCCCCGAATTCGCCCCGGTGACGACGAAGTGTCGTCCGGTCTGGTCACCGATGTCTGCTGCACTCCAGTCGCTCACCCGGCCACCGTAACCCCCGCGTCGCAGGGTCGGCTCGACGGATTCGTCCAAACCACATACTGGTAATGACAACATGTGACAAGATGGCGCGCATGATCGAGGACAACTCCGTCCCCAAGCACGAACAGCTGCGGCACCTGCTCGAGCGCCTGTGTGCGGACGAACTCGGGCCGGGCGACATGCTGCCCAGCGAGCGTCAACTGTGCCTGGACTACGGCGTCAGCCGCATCACGGTGCGTGAGGCCATCGGCCAGATGGTCGCCGCCGGCCGCCTGGTACGGATCCGCGGCAAAGGCACGTTCGTCGCCGAGCGCCAGGCGCGGTCGCGTCTGCACCTGGCCTCCTTCCACGAGGACATGCGCCGCCTCGGCCGCACACCCACCACCGTCGTCCTCCAGACCGAGCACAAGGTCCCGGGTCCGTCCACACTGTCCGCGCTCGGCCTGCGCGCCGCCGAGAAGGCATGGCACGTCAAGCGGCTACGGCTTGCGGACTCCCAACCGATCTCCATCGACGACGCCTGGTACTCCGCGGCGCTCGCGCCGGGGCTCGACCGTTACGACCTCAGCCAGTCGATCTACCAGCTACTCAAAGTCCGCTACCACCGGCCGATCGATCACGGCGAGCAGACGATCGGAGCCGAGGCCGCGGATCGCGAACAATCGACGCTGCTGCAGGTCGCGAAGGGCGCCCCGCTACTGGCGTTCGACCGCGTCTCGTTCACCGCCGACGGGACCCCGATAGAACACTGCCGCTCCTGGTACCGCTCGGACATGTATCAGGTTCAGATGACGGTCACCGACCCCGCGTAAAGGTGGTCTACTGGCTTCGGAGAAGGAGGCGGCCATGATCCTGCGAGGCTCCGTCGTCACACCGGAGGGCGCGATCGACGACGGTATCGTCGCCACAGCCGGTGAACTCATCGCATGGGTCGGCCCGGTCGAGGCGTGGCGGGGCGGTACCGTTCCCGATCCGTCCGACGCGATCCTCGTGCCGGGCATGGTCGACGTTCACTGCCACGGCGGGGGCGGGTACGGCTTCCCGGACTCCGACGCCGACGGTGCCCGGCTCGCCGCGAGACACCACCTCTCGCGCGGCACGACGACGGTGCTCGCCTCCCTCGTATCCGCCGCTCCCGAGAAGCTGCTGGAGCGGATCGAGACGCTGTCACCGCTGGTCGACGAGGACACCGTGGTCGGTCTGCACCTAGAGGGGCCGTTCCTCGCCGCGGAATGCTGTGGAGCGCAGGACCCGCGGTACATCATCGACGGCGATCCCGCCCTGCTCACAGAATGGCTCGACGCGGCCGGGGGACGCATCCGATCGATGACGATCGCGCCCGAGACACCACACTTCGGCGAGCTGGCGACGCGGCTGTCCGCGGCCGGGGCGGTCGTGTCCGTAGGGCATACAGCGGGCGACTTCGACACGGTGGCAGCTGCTTTCGATGCCGACGGCACGTTCAGCATCACCCATCTGTTCAACGGCATGAGGCCGATGCATCATCGCTCTCCGGGCGCCGTGGCCGCTGCGCTGACCGCGGCATCGACCGGGCGCGCCGTGGCCGAGCTCATCGGCGACGGCGTGCACCTCGCCGCGGGCACCGTCGCGATGGTGCATGCGCTCGCCGGGCCGGAGCACGTCGCGTTCGTCTCGGACGCCATGCAGGCGGCGGGTATGCCGGACGGTCACTACACGCTGGGCGCGCTGGACGTCACTGTCGGGGGCGGGATCGCGCGGCTGACCAGAGACGACGGCGCGCCCGGCGCGATAGCCGGGGGAACCTCCTGCGTGCTCGACGTGGTCGCCCGCGCGGTGCACGCTTCATCGATCCCCCTCGCCGATGCCGTGCGGTCCGGAGCCACGACGCCGGCCCGGCTCATGGGGCTGTCGGACCGGGGTTCGCTCGTCGCGGGCCTGCGCGCCGATATCCTCGAGCTCGCACCGGAGCTCACTCTGCGCCAGGTGATCCGCGGCGGCAGGGCCGTCGCGGCGTAGTGTCCTCCGACGTGACGGAACCGACCCTCGACGACATCCGCGCCGCGGCCGACCGACTCGCGCCGGTCGCGCACCGCACCCCGGTGCTCACCAGCTCACGCATCGACGACGCGGTCGGCGCATCGCTGTTCTTCAAGTGCGAGAACTTCCAGCGCGCAGGCGCTTTCAAGTTCCGCGGCGCGTACAACAGCGTCGCATCCCTACCCGACGAGGTTCGGGCGCACGGCGTGGTGGCCTTCAGTTCGGGCAACCATGCGCAGGCCTTGGCGCTGGCCGCGCGGCTGCACGGTATCCCGGCCACCATCGTGATGCCGGTCGACGCACCGGCCGGCAAGCGGGCCGCTACCGAGGGCTACGGCGCCACCGTCGTCGAATACGATCGCTACACGCAGGACCGCGAGGCGATCGCCCGCCGTGTCGCGGAATCGACCGGTGCCACCGTCATCCCGCCCTTCGACCACCCACCGGTCATGGCCGGGCAGGGCACCGCGGCCCTGGAGCTGCTCGAGGAGACGGGACCGCTGGATCTACTGTTCTGCCCCCTCGGCGGCGGCGGCCTGCTGTCCGGGACGCTGGTCGCGACACACGGGATATCGCCGGGTACATCGGTTTTCGGAGTAGAGCCCGAGACCGGCGACGACGGCCTGCAGTCACTCGCGGCCGGGCGCATCGTCACCATCGAGACGCCTCGCACCATCGCCGACGGCGCACAGACGCCCGCTCTGGGCTCGCACACCTTCCCCGTGATCGCACGCCTCGCCGCGGGGATCGTGACCGCGACCGACGACGAGTTGATCTCGGGCGTCAGGGAGTTCGCGCGCACCATGAAGATCGTCGTGGAACCCACAGGCGCCCTCGCCTTCGCCGCCGCACGCCGGGAGGCCGCGGGGAGTTCGCTCCGGGTCGGAGTCATCGTCTCCGGCGGCAACGCCGACCCCGTACGCCTCGCGGAATACCTGGCGTAGCCACGACTCCGGCAAGCGCGTCAGCTCCGCGCCTGCTCCGGCGCCCCCGTGAGTTCCGACAGCGACACGGGCTCGTCGACGGTGTGCGGGTGGTAGAAGTCCTCCGGCACGGTCCCGTCCGGGTACACGAGGACGTCGGCCGAGGGAAGCACCTCGGTCCCGTCGGACACGGCGAGGGTGTTCGCGTGGACGCGCACGCGCTCGAGCAACTGCTCGCTGCGAGTGCGGCCGGCCACGATGAACGGGTCCTGCCGCAGGTCCATCATCAGCGCCACGCACATGCCGACCATCACCACCACGAACGGCAGGGCCGCGATGATGGCCATCTGTTTGATGCCGTTGAGCGCGTCGTCGCCGCTCACGGAGAGCAGGAGTGCCGCGACTCCACCGGTGAGCACGCCCCAGAAGATGGTGACGGCACGGTTCGGCTCATCGACGCCGCGCTGTGACAGCGTGCCCATCACTATTGACGCCGAGTCCGCACCGGAGACGAAGAAGATGCCCACCAGCAGCACCACCAGGAACGCTGTGATCGCTGGCAGCGGGAGATGGTCGAGCATGCCGAACAGCATGTCCTCCTCGTTCGCCGCCTTGCTGACGCCGAGCCCCTCGCCCTCCTGGCGCAGCGCCGTGCCGCCGAAGATCACGAACCACAGCAGCGACACGACAGTCGGCACGAACATCACGCCGATCACGAACTCGCGGATGGTGCGGCCCTTCGAGATCTTCGCCAGGAACATGCCGACGAACGGCGTCCAGCTGACCCACCACGCCCAGTAGAAGATGGTCCAGCTCGACAGCCACGCGTCGGCGCCCGGCTCGTTGGCGGCCGACCGCGCGGACATGTTCATGAAGTCGGCGGCGTATTCACCCATCGTGGTGGGCAGCAGATTCAGGATGAACACCGTCGGACCCACGACGAAGACGAACAGCGCGAGAACCAGTGCAAGCACCATGTTGGTGTTCGACAGGAACTGGATGCCCTTCGCGACGCCGGAGACCGCCGACGCGACGAAGCACAACGTCAGAATCGAGATCACGGCGACGAGCAGGAATTTGCTCTGTCCGTTGCCCGCCCACCCGAGCTTCTCGAGGCCTGCTCCGACCTGCGCGGCCCCGAGCCCCAGCGACGCGACGGTACCGAACAATGTCGCGAAGATCGCCAGGATGTCGATCACGCGCCCCCCGATGCCCTGCCCGCCGGTGCGGTTGAAAACCGGCGCGAACACCGAACTCATCAACTGACTCCGGCCGCACCGGTACGTACTGTAGGCGACCGCGAGGCCGACCACGGCGTAGATCGCCCACGGGTGGAATCCCCAGTGGAACATCGTGGTAGCCATAGCAACCGCCACGTCGTGCGGATCGGTACCGGGCGGAGCCTTCACGAAGTGCGCGATGGGCTCGGCCGCGCCGTAGAACATCAGCCCGATGCCCATACCTGCGCTGAACATCATCGCGATCCAGCTGACCGTCCGGTACTCGGGCTCCTCGCCGTCCTTGCCCAGTGGGATCTTCCCGTAACGAGACACGGCGAGGTAGACCGCGAACAGCACGAACAGGGTCGCCGAGACCAGGAACAGCCAGCCCAGATCTTCGATGATCCAGTTCAGGATGTTGCCCGTGGCGGTCTTCATACCGCTCGGCGAAGCCATGCCCCACACCACGAAAGCCAGGACCGACAGCCCGGTCACCCCGAAGACGATCCAGTCGATCGTCGGGCGGCGCTCGGCCGTTTCATCAACTGTAGCCATAATTCCACTACAGCACGTTTGTCTGGCGTGTCCTAATCGAACGGAGAAGATCCTTCGAGCGGATCGAGGATGCGCCGCAGGAACTCCCGCGTGCGGGGGTGCTCCGGCGATCCGATCACCCGCGCCGGAGGCCCACTTTCGACGATGCTGCCACCGTCGACGAAGAGCACCTGGTCGGCCACGTGCCGAGCGAACGCGATCTCATGTGTGACGACGACCATCGTCCAACCCTCCGCGGCAAGATCTTTCATCACCGCGAGGACATCGCCCACCAGCTCCGGGTCCAGGGCCGACGTGGGCTCATCGAACAGCACCACCTTCGGCTCGAGCGCCAATGCCCGCGCGATGCCGACGCGCTGCTGTTGCCCGCCCGAGAGCTCGTGCGGATACCGGTCCGCGAAATCGCCCAGCCCCACCCGCGCCAGCAGCTCGCGGGCGCCCGCCTCCGCGTCCGCCCGCGGCTTCCGCTGCACGACGACGGGCCCCTCGGTCACGTTGCGCAGCGTCGTCAGGTGCGGAAACAGGTTGTGCGACTGGAAGACCATCGCGCTCTGTGCACGGAAGCGCGCCAGCTCGGCGCGCTTCGGCGGGCCGGCACCGAAGTCGATCGTCGCGTCGCCGACCGTGACGACGCCCGCATCGGGCGGCTCGAGCGCGTTGAGTGAGCGCAGCACCGTCGTCTTGCCCGAACCGGACGGCCCGATGACGACGGTCACCGACCCCGCGGGGACATGGAAGTCCACGCCACGCAGTACCTCGTTCTCGCCGAAGGACTTGCGCAGCCCCTCCACCACCACCAGATCACTCATCGCGCAACGTACCTCTCCAGTCGGGTCTCCAGGCGGCCCTGCGCCAGCGACAGTATCTGGCAGATGACCCAGTAGTAGACGGCTGCGACGACGTACATCGCGAAGAAGTCGAAGGTGGGCGCAGCCGCGATCTGCGCCTGTCGCAGCAACTCGGTGACCAGGATCGTGGACGCCAGCGACGTGTCCTTCACCAGCGATATCAGAGTGTTGGCGAGCGGCGGCGTAGCGGTTCGGGCCGCCTGCGGCAGGATGATCCGGCGCAATGTGGTCGGGTAGTCCATGCCGATCGTCGTGGCCGCCTCCCACTGCCCCCTGGGCACCGCGCCGATGGCCGCACGGATGATCTCGGCGGCATATCCGCCCACGTTGAGGGAGAAGGCGATGGCAGCAGCGGGGAACGGGTCGATCACGATGTTCAGGGCCGGCAGGGCGTAGAAGATGATGAACAGTTGGACCAGCAGCGGCGTACCGCGGATGACCGAGATGTAGGCCCGCGCAGCCCCACTCAGGATCCGATTCTTCGAGATGCGGGCGAGCGCCACGAGTAGGGCGATGGCGAGCCCCACCACGAAGCTGATCGCCGTGAGCGGGACGGTCGCCGTCACCGTTGCTTTGAGAAGCGGAACGAGGTTGCGTTGCACGAGCTTCCACTTGCTCGGCGCGGACTGCGTCTCGGCGGACGCACCGAAGTACTTGTCGTAGATCCTCTGCGCGGTGCCGTCGGCCTTGATCTCGGCGAGCCCGCGATCGATGTCGGGCATCAGGCTGGATCCCTTACGAGCCGCGAATACGGACTGCCCCTTGTCCGGGGTGTCGCCCGCGATCTTGACCTTCGCGTTCGGGTTCACCTTGAGGAAGTTCCGCACTACCAGGCCGTCGTTGACGGCGACATCGACGCGCCCCTGAGCCAGCAGGTTCGCGGCATCGGTGAAGCTGCCCACGCCGACGATCTGGGCGCCCGCCTGCCGCGCGACATCGGCCCAGTTGCTCGTGAGGTTCTGCGCCGCGCGCTTCCCGCGGATGTCCGCCAGTGAGTGGATGGAGTTCTCGTCCGAGCGCACCATGATCGACCCGACGGTCTCGATGTACGGTTCGGACAGGTCGTACTGCGCCCTGCGCTCGTCATTGACCGTGACCTCGTTGGCCACCAGATCGAACCGACCGGACTCGAGCGCCGCGAACATCGAGTCCCACGGCGTCTCCACGAACTGCACGCGTAGACCGAGCTTTCCGGCAACGGCCTTGATCATGTCGACGTCGTAGCCCGTGAGCTGACCCGAATCGTCGTGGTAGCTGTACACCTGGTAGACGCCCTCGGTGCCGACCCGCAGCACCCCGGGGACCGGGAGCACGGGCGCCGCGCGGGGACCTTCGGGGGCGGCGCCGGCGGCAAGGGCCGGCGAGGGCAGCCCGACCGCCATCACGATCAGCGCGACGAACGCGACGACCAGCGCGCGAAAGCGTCTCACCCGCGGACCTCCGCTGCGGTCGATGCGCCTACCAGCGTCGGGAACGGTGCCAGTGCCTCGAACTGGTAGGCGGCGTCGAGCAGCGTCGCCTCGTCCCCGAAGCCACCCGCCAACTGGATCGAACCCGGTAGGCCGCAGGGCATCACGGTGTGCGGGAGAGCTACCGCGGGCGCGCCCGAAAGGTTACCCAAGGGGGTGAAGCCGACGTAGTCGACGAGCCGCGCGAGCAGATCGTCGAACGGCTGATCCGGCCGGTACTCCCCGAGCGGCGGCGGGGGCGTGGACAGCACGGGACTCAGCAGCATGTCGTAGGTGCCGAGCTGCCGGGCGTAGACCCGGGGCGTCTGCCGCAACCGCGCGACAGCGGGCCCGATCCGCCACGAGCTCCGCTTGAGCAGACCCAGTAGACCTGTCGTGAACGGGTCGAGGTCCGCCGGCCGGAAGTCCTTACCGTGCGACGCCTTCGACGATGCCACGAGCGCCCCGGCGATCGCCGCCCAGTAGAGCGTGAAGTCATCGATGAACCGTGGGTCGATCTCGAGCTCCACCGGCTCGACCGTGTGTCCGGCGCCCGCGAACACGCGCGCCGCCGATTCGACGACGTCACGCACCTGCGGGTCCACGTCACGACCACGCGCGTCGCGGACGACCAGCCCGATCCGGAAGCGCCGATCAGACGGCCCGCGCACCAGCCCTATCGGATCGAGTCCCGTTGCGGGAGAGAACGCTTCTGCTGCAGCCAGGTAGTGTGCGGTATCCCGGACGGTACGCGTCAGCACGCCCTCGGTGACGAGGTTCACCGGCAGCTGCCGCGTTCCCGGCGGGTCCTGCATCCGGCTGCGCGCCGGCTTTAGTCCTACGAGACCCGCGCAGGCCGCGGGAATGCGGAGCGAGCCACCACCATCGTTGCCGTGCGCCAGTGGCACCACTCCGGACGCCACCAGTGCCGCCGCACCACCTGACGATCCGCCCACTGAGCGCTCGGGATCCCATGGGTTGCGTGTCGGTGGCCGCACCGTCGCGGTCGGTCCGGCCGCAGGTCGCCCGACGCCCGCGTATTCCGTGGACGCGGTCAGCCCGAACTCCGGCATCGTCGATTTGCCCAACGGCGTGAATCCCTGCGCTAGAAACTGTCTCGCGGGAGCGGAAGTCCTGCGAGAGAGCCGACCACCGAACGCGGCGGAGCCGTATCGGGTCGGCATCCCCTCGACGTCGGTGTTGTCCTTGACATACGTCGGCACGCCCGCGAACAGGCCGCCCCGGATGGGCCGCGACTCGTCGTAGCCGGTATGGGCGACAGCATTCAGCGCAGCGACGGCTTCTGCGCGCGAGAGAGCCGCCGCCGCCAGCTCGCGGGGGGCGACGGCTCCGGTGCGGACCGCGTCCGCGAGAGCGAGGGCGTCCGACGCACCAAGGGCGTCGTCACTGAAGGCGTGCATGGGCATGGTGTCGTTCCTATCACTCGCGGGACCACGTGCCCAGCATTTCCACCGGTATTCAACCAAGGGGTTGAACACCTGCCTCACTCGATGTAGCGTGTTCAATAGATCGGTTGAATACGCAGGAAGGAGATATCACGGACCAGCTATCTCAGGCATTCTCCGCCCTCGCGGATCCGACCCGGCGCGACATCGTCGCCCGGCTCGCCATCGGTGACGCCACGCTGAGTCAACTGGCCGAGCACTACAGCGTCAGCATCCAGGCCGTGTCGAAGCACCTCTCCGTGCTCGAGAAGGCGGGGCTGATCAGTCGTGGCCGCAAGGCGCAGACCCGACCGGCCCACCTGGAGGCAGACGCCCTCACGGACATGACCGCGTGGATCGAGCGTTACCGCGTACGCGCAGAGCAGCGATACGCACGCCTCGACGCCCTACTCGCAGAACTCGACAATCCCGAACCGGATTGATCAGCAAGGAGATCCATCATGACCACGCACACCAAGGCCACTATCAGCGCCGACCCCGACATCCCCGCCATCAGCATCACACGTGACTTCGCCGCAAGTGTCGAACAACTGGTGAAGGCGCACACCGACCCCGAGCTGTACATGCGCTGGGTCGGCCCCGACGACCTCGAGACGACGATCGACTACTGGGATGCGCGCACCGGCGGCAGCTGGCGTTTCGTGCAACGCCGAGGTGACGAGGAGTTCGCCTTCCACGGCTGCTTCCACGAGGTCTCACCCACCCGGCTCGTGCAGACATTCACGTGGGAGGGCATGCCCGACGGCGTCTCCCTCGACACGATGACCTTCGAAGACCTGGGCGACGGGCGCACCCGCCTGCACGGCCGGAGCATCGTCGACGGCTTCGCTGCGCGCGACGCAATGCTGGAGAGCGGGATGGAGACGGGCGTCGACGAGGGCTACGCGAAGCTCGACCGCCTGCTCGCCGGCGACACGTTGTAGAGCGCTACCGGTCGACCGGCTTCTCGGCCACGAAGTTCCAGTAGCCGCGGGGACCGTCCTGCAGATGCAGGCGGTTCCCGACCACGGTGAAGGTCCTCGTACCCTTGAACGCCTCATGAAAGATGGCACCAGCGCCGGGACGGATGCAGGCCATCATCGTGGAGATCAACGGGCCGAACGTCACGGAATGACCCCGCACCTCGGCATCCCCACCGAAACCGTTGCACCCGTCGTTGCCGCCGACACCCTTGGAGCTCAGAGTGAACGATGCGTGTGCGTCCTTATACGCCTTGGGCGCCGTACGCGCATAACCCGTCGAGACGAGACGCCATTGAGTCCCGACCACGGGCGTCACCGGCGGCAGCAGGCCCGGGCCGACAGGAGCCGCCGACGCGCCGGGCGCGACGGTCACGACCGAGGCGACCGCGACGGCCGCTGCGGCTGCGCGCGCGAAAGTCATACGAGTACGTCTGGTCATATGTCCACCTTACAAAACAACGCAAGAGACTCTTTCTGATACCGCAGTACGGACGGTGGTTGTCGGAACCCGTTGAACGCGAACGGGCGGGCGGCGGATAGTGGTCGCATGCACACCGCCCCGATATTCAGCACCGAGGTCGAACGCGAGCTGCCCGACGACGTATTCGCCGATATCCTCGCGCAGGTGCACCGGTTCGTGCGCGATCGCGTGCTACCGCGCGAAGTGGAGATCATGCAGACCGGAGCTGTCCCGTCCGACCTACGGGAGCAGATCGCCGAGATGGGTCTCTTCGGTTTCGCGTTGCCGCAGAGGTGGGGCGGCATCGGGATGGATCTGCAGCAGGACGTCGAGCTCGCGATGGAGCTCGGCTACACATCGCTCGCGGTGCGTTCGATGTTCGGCACCAACAACGGCATTGCGGGCCAGGTCCTGGTGGGGTTCGGCACCGGCGGGCAACAGGAGGCGTGGCTGCCCCGACTCGCGTCGGGTGACGTCATCGCGTCGTTCGCCCTCACCGAGCCGGGCGCCGGCTCCAACCCGGCGGGCCTGCGCACCACCGCCAAGCGCGACGGCGACGGCTGGGTCATCGACGGCGGGAAGTGCTTCATCACCAATGCGCCGTCGGCGGATCTGTTCGTGGTGTTCGCGCGCACCCGCGAGGCGGACACCTCCGGGCCCGGCATCGCGGTATTCCTGGTGCCCGCGGACACGCCGGGAATCACGGTGGGCGCCAAGGACGCCAAGATGGGCCAGGACGGCTCGACGACCTCCGACGTAGCGTTCGCGGGCGTACGAGTCGGGCCCGACGCCCTCGTCGGGGGCGATGCGGACGCTGGATACCGGGCGGCCATGACGTCACTCGCCCGCGGACGCGTACATATCGCGGCGATGGCCGTCGGACAGGCGCAGCGAGCCCTCGACGAGTCGGTGCGGCACGCCGCGACGGCGACGCAGGGCGGCACGGTGATCGGGGATTTCCAGTTGGTGCAGGCGATGCTCGCCGACCAGCAGACGGGCGTGATGACGGGGCGCGCGCTGGTGCGCGACGCCGCTCGCGCTTGGGTCGAGAACACGGATCGGCGAACAGCACCGTCGGTGGCCAAGCTCTACTGCTCCGAAATGGTCGGGCGGGTAGCGGATCTCGCAGTGCAGGTTCACGGCGGCAGCGGCTACATGCGCGACGTGCCGGTCGAGCGGATCTACCGCGACGTCCGGCTGCTTCGGCTGTACGAGGGCACCAGCGAGATCCAACGGCTGATCATCGGCGGCGGATTGGTACGAGCGGAGAAGCGCCGCCTCATGTGAGTGCGAGCAGGAGCACATCGTCGGTGTTATCGATCCCGCCCACGACGAAGACCCGTTCCCCGACCACCTCGAATCCCTGCTTGGCATAGAAACGCCGGGCGCGCACATTCTTCCGATTCGTCCCGAGGAAGGCTGCGGCACATCCGTCGGCTCTGGCGCCGTCCAGCGCCGCGATCATGAGGTCCCGCGCGATCCCACCGCCGTGCTCACCGGGGTCGACGTAGAGCTTGGACACGTATGCGGTCCTCTGGCGCACCCACGACCCGGGCGCATCGCCGTGGACGCCGTGCAGCACGAGGCCGTAACCGACGGGCGCAGCCGCCGCCCCCGCGACGTAGACGTGCGCACCGGGATCCGCGAGGTGTGCGGCGAACGCCGCCGGGCTCAGATTGTCGGCTATGAACGCGCCGACGGCCTCAGCCGACAGCTCCGGCGGGCACGCGAGCGGAAACGTGCGCGCCGCCAGCGCGGCAAGCGCCTCCGGCTCGATCTCCCCCACCGTCACCCGCCGCGCTCGCGTCATGCTCCCAGTCTCGCACTCGACCGACGTCACGCCCCGTCCGGCTGCGGCAGCATCAGGGACAGCACGACGGCAGCCACCGGAACCGCACACAGGGCGGTGAACACCGCGCCCGGGCCGTGGCGGTCGGCGAGTTCGCCGAGCACCGGAGTGAACAGGCCGCCGACGCTGACGGCAAGGCCCAGCGTGACGCCTGCTGCCGTGCCCGGCCGGCTCGGTAGATAGTCCTGCCCCAACTTCACCAGCACCCCGAACGGGAGGTTGACGCTGATTCCCGCCAGGACCGCACAGGCAAGCGCCACACGGGGTTCCGGCACCACACGCAATAGGATCAATGCGGGTATGACGAGCATGCTGCCGGCCTGCACCGCCCGGACCGCGCCGAGGCGGTCGCCGAGCCGCCCACCGAGCAGCGTCCCGCCGACACCGCCCACCAGGAACGCGGCAAGCGCGATCCCGCCCAGCCCCTGCGACGCGCCGAGGCCACGGATCCAGTACACGCCGATGAACGTGTTGACCCCGAAGAACGTCACGGACCGCGCGACCTCGAGTGCTGTCAGTAGCGCGAAAGGTACCCAGCGATCGCGCCCAGCGGCGTCGGTCACCGTCGTCGCCCGTGTCCGAGCCCGGAGTTCGTGTCGCCACAGCACGAAACCGATCAGGACGGCGGGCGGAACGAAGATCGCCGTCGCACCCAGGCCCAGCTCTACAAGCGCCGGCGTGACCAGCGCCGGGGCCAGGAAGAACCCCACACTTCCCCCGGCCGCGAAAAGACTCATGGCGCTTGTGCTTCCGGCGGCGTCGCGGCGCGCGCCCTTACCCGCCGCGGGGTGGAAGGCTGCCACGCCCAAGCCCGACAGCAGGAGCATCGCCCACACGAGCCAGTACTGCTGCGCGAGGCCGGCCGCCCCCGCGCCGACGCCTGCCACCGTGACGCCGAGAGGCGACATCCACGGCATGCGGCGGCGGTCCGCAATGATCCCGAACAGCGGCTGCGGTAGCGAGCTGCCGAGCGTCGCCGCGAGCGCGAGCCCCGAAGCCGCGGTGTAGCTGTAGCCGCGGTCGAGCACGAAGAACGGGATAGCGGCAGGGATGAGCCCCTGGTAGAAGTCGTCGACGGCGTGAGCCGTCATCCACACGCCCATGCGCCGCACCAGCGGCATCCTCGTGGCGCCGATCGGGGCCTGCGTCGTGGTCACTGAATGAATCCTCCTGTCTGACCGTGCTGTTCACGCTATGCCTGGCGGGCCACGGCAGACTTCCGATAATCTGCCTAGTCATGTCGGATATCGGCCAACTGCATGCGAACCCGACGGCGTCTCAGTCGCGTATCGCCGGGGACACGATCGAACGGCACCATCACCACGAGCACCAGGTCGTGTATCCGAGCCGGGGCGCGGTAGCCGTCACCACCGAGCGTGGCACCTGGCTCGCGCCCAGCGATCGCGCGGTCTGGATCCCGGCCGGGACGTGGCATGAGCACCGGTTCTACGGCGATACCCGATTCCACTGCGTCGGACTCGATTCCACCCTCTACCCGATATTCTCCGTGGGGCCCGAGATCGTCGGAGTCACCCCACTGCTACGTGAGCTCATCGTGGCCTGCTCCAGGCCCGACGATCCCCGGGCCGTCGCGTGCCACGAGGAGGAGGCACGGCTGCGGGCCGTGCTCGTGGATCAGCTATGGCACCAGCCGCGCGAGCCGCTGAGCGTCGCCACCCCGCGCGACCCACGCCTGGTCGCCGCCCGGGACGCGATAGAGGGCGACCTGACCCGCCCCCTCGACCTGAGCCGGCTTGCCGATCTGTGCGACTCGAGCGCGCGCACCATGAGTCGGCTGATCCGTTCCGAGCTCGGAATGACGTTCCCGCAGTGGCGTACTCAGCTACGTCTGCATCGCGCCCTGATCCTGCTGGTGGAGGGCAGCTCGGTCACGGACACGGCGTACCTGACCGGGTGGCCGACACCCAGCGCGTTCATCGACGCCTTCCGCGGCGCCTACGGCCGCACCCCGGGCACCTATGCGGAGTCACCCGACCGCTGATCCGCTGCCGAGGCGTCTGCCCCCTTCTCCCTGGCCGCGGCCACGAACCCGATCCCCCACGCGGCCATGGCGTCCAACAGATCCTGCGCTCCCGTGCCGAGATCGGTGAGCCGGTACTCGACCCGCGGTGGGACCTCGGGATACACCTGCCGGCTGACCAGGCCGTCCTGCTCGAGCTCGCGCAGCTGGCGTGTGAGCACGCGGGGCGACGGCTCACCGAGCTCTCTGGTGAGCTCACCGAATCGGAGCACGGTCGCCCTGTCGAGAGCATGCAGGATAGAGGGCTTCCACGCTCCCCCGAGCACTGCGACGGCGATCTCGGCCGAGCATCTGCTCTCCCATGCGTCGATGACCTTCTCTATATGGGCGCGCATACCGTCCCCTTCCAGCATTGCTATCTATTCGGTGAGTATGTCACCACGATGTCAGTACTTGCGCTGTGAAAAGTATGCCGCCAGCGTGGACTCATGACATCCGACTGCGCACGCGATGCGAGGGCGGCCGGCGGCCGGTGGGCACTGGTCCCCCTTCTCATCGCGATCCTCTCTGCCAGCCTCGCAGTCAGCATGCTCACGACCGCCCTACCCTCGATGGCAAGCGATCTCGGCACCTCGGCGGCAGCCCGCTCCTGGCTGGTCGACGTGTACCCGTTGGCACTCGCGGTATCGATCGTCGTCGCAGCACGGGTCGGAGACCGGTTCGGCCGGGTACCGACACTGGTCGCGGGGCTGTCGGCGTTCGCACTGCTCGACATCGCCGCGCTTGCCGCGGACAGCACCGCACAGGTGGTCGCGATCCGCGCACTCTCCGGTGTCGCCGGCGCGCTGATCATCGCCAGCGTCGTCGGCACGATCGGCCATCTGTATCGGGGGCGCGCGTTGGCTGTCGCGAACGGGGCATGGGTCGCCGTGTTCGGGGCCGCCAACGCAGTCGGGCCCGCGCTCGGTGGAATGGTCACGCAGTCGCTGGGCTGGCGATGGGTACTCGGAGCGTGCGCTCCCATCGCGCTCGCCGCGGCCGTCTCGGCCCCGAGGGCGATCCCCTATTCGGCTCCCGCCCAGAACGTCTCGTTCGACCCACCGAGCATCGCGGCCTCGGTCGTCGGGATCGGCGGCATCGTGTACGGAATCCAGCGGACCGCATCGGAACCGTTCACGGGCGTTTCGATGCTGTTGCTCGGAGTCGCCGCCCTTTTCGTGTTCATGCGGCGACAGCTCCGGTCGGCGTCGCCGTTCCTCGCGATCGATCTGTTCCGGATCCGCCGCTTCCGTGTCGCATTCGGGCGGATCGTCGTGTCGGGCGGCGCGGCTTCAGCATGCGCGTACCTGACGAGCATCCACCTCCAGCACGACATGGGATGGTCGCCGGTACAGGCGGGCATGGCACTCGTACCCCAGGCCGCCGCCACCGCGGCGGGCGGCTTGTCGGCACCGTTCCTGAACCGCCTGGTCGGTGACGTCGCAGTGCGGACGGCACTGGCGATACAGGGAGTCGGTCTCGGTGCGCTCGCCTTGCAGCGGGTCGGGATCACTCTGCCGATCGCGGCGGTCGGCCTCGGACTCGGCATCGTCGGGACCCTGGCCGCCACACACCTCTTCGAGACGGCTCCGCGCGAGGACAGCGGTCAGGTCGGCGCCCTACAGGAGATCGCGTTCGCAGTGGGTAGCGGTCTGGGCATCGCGCTGTTCGATGCGATCGCCGTCGCCTTCGGCCCTCACGGCTTTCGTGTCGCCCTGGTAGCTGCGGCCGTTCCGGCCGCGTTCCTGGCCACGATCGCAGCGAGACCGCGCGCACAATGAACGCATGGGACATCGGTACCAGCACATAGCGTTCGGGGCGGAGGCGGTGGAGCGACAGCGCGAGGCAGGCAGCATCGTGGCGTACGGGGCAGGACTGGAGACGCCGGACCAGGGCCCGCAGGAACTGACCACACGCGAGGTCGCGCTGATAACCTCGGTCTTCCAATTCCACATCGCCACCGTTGCCCCGTCGGGCTGGCCGTACGTGCAGTGTCGCAGTGGTCCACGCGGATTCCTGCACCACCTGGGCGGCAACCGGATCGGATTCGCCGACTTCCGCGGTAACCGGCAGTTCGTGTCGGTGGGGAATCTGGAGGCCGACGGCCGAGTGGCGCTGTTCGTCGCCGACTACGCGCGGAGGTTGCGACTCAAGGTCTTCGGCCACGCGCACGTGATCGACGGCGACGACGAACTCCTCGCCCGCTTGCGCACCATCGACGGCCAGACGATGACCGCACGCTGCGAGCGCAGCATCGTGATCGACGTCGAGGCTTTCGACTGGAACTGTCAGCGCAGCCTCGTCCCCCAGCTCACCGTCGACGAGGTGCGTGAGCGCGTGCGCCCCTATGCCGAGGAGATCATCAGCCTGCGAGACCGGGTCGCCGAACTCGAGCGCCGCCTGCGGGAGATGGAATCGCCGTCGGACTGACTCGGTCCGCGAGCATCCCGTCAGCGTGGTCGACCACCCAGTCGAGCAGCGGCAACATGCGCTGCATCAGCTCGCGACCGAGTGGGGTGAGGCTGTATTCGACGTGAGGCGGCACCGTCGGGAGCGACTCACGGAGGACGAGCCCATCGGCGCCGAGGGTCCGGAGCGTCGAGGCGAGCATCTTCTCGCTGATGCCGTCTACGGCACGACGCAGCTCGCCCCAGCGCAGAGTGCCGTCTGACAAGCACGCCAGCACCAACACGCCCCATTTGCTCATGACGTGGTCGAGGATCACGCGTGAGCTACAGCCCTGATCGAACACCCGCGGCTGTTTATCCTTGATATCGGCAAAACTTTCCATCAGGTATGTACCTTACTTGAAAGTGGGTACCGGCGATCTGGAATGCCTGTGCACGGTCGGACGGTTGTGCTCCGTGAAACCAACGGAAGGACCGACCATGACCATTCTCGTCACCGGAGCCACCGGCCAGCTCGGCCGTCTCGTGATCGACAGCCTGCTCGCACGCGGAGCCGAGCCCCAGAGCATCGTCGCCGGCGCGCGCGACACCGCAAGAGCCGCCGATCTCGCGACCCGCGGCGTCCGCGTCGCCCGCCTCGACTACAGCGAACCCGCAACTGTCGCTGCAGCCTTGGAGGGTGTCGATTCCGTACTGCTGATCTCCGGTTCCGAAGTCGGGCAGCGCGTGCCGCAACACCAGGCAGTCATCGACGCCGCCAAGGTGGCGGGCGTAGGCAAGTTCGTCTACACCAGCGCTCCGAAGGCCACGACCAGCGACCTTGTCCTGGCCCCCGAGCACAAGGCAACAGAGGAGGCCATCGGTCGTTCCGGTCTGCCCGCCGTGATTCTGCGCAACAACTGGTACACCGAGAACTTCGCCGGCGATCTCACGGCCGCACGCGAAACGGGCGTACTCACGGCCGCCGCAGGTGCCGGGCGCGTGGCATCGGCCTCGCGGGCCGATTTCGCCGAGGCGGCCGCCGTCGTGCTGTCGGAGGACGGCCACATCGGTTCCGTGTACGAGCTCGGCGGCGATACCGCCTGGGACTACCGCGATCTCGCGGCGGCCATGTCCGATGTCCTGGGCCGCCCGGTCGAGTACCGGAACGTGACCGTCGACGAGCGGGCGACCGCACTCGAGGCCGCCGGGCTCGACGCCGACACCGCGCGCTTCTTCGCTGCCATCGACACGGGCATCGAGAACGGCGCCCTGGCATACACCGACGGCACCCTCGCGCGCCTCATCGGCCGCCCTACGACGCCATTGGCGGAAGGCCTGAGCATCATCGCGTAGGGCTCATCGGCCCGGCCCGGGTATCAGCAGCGCTCGGCCTGGGCCGAGACCGGGATCGTCAGATGCCAGCGTTGCAACGCCGGATCGACGTACGCGACGGTGTTATCGCGATCCGTCGGACCGTCGTGTAGAACCCCCAAGGCGCACACGCTCCGATCCGGGTTCACAACGAAAAGCGCTGCGCCCGAGTCTCCGTCGACGGCATAGCCACCCCAGTGCAGCGTCTTGGTGTCCGCGTCCAACAGCGGACCACAGACGGCTCCGGCCCGCGCGCCCAGCATGCAGACCGGCGTCCCCCGCGGTAGTCCCGCGACCTCCCGCGGTGCGAGGACGCCGGCGATCGGGTGGCCTGCCACCGACGTCCCCCAGCGCTCGGGTGGGGTGTCGGCAGGCAGGAACGCGGCTGCTGCGTCGACCATGGTTCCGTCGTGCAGCGTGTCGTCCTCATGCAGCACGTAGGGGCCGAGGTCCATGCGGCCGCGGGCGCCGCCATCGGTGTAGACCCATGTCGCCCCGCCCAATCCGCCCGAACAGTGCCCAGCAGTGAGATAACCGCGGTGCCCGTCGGATGCGGTGACGGGCCATCCGATAGTGCAGTCGCTCGGAGCCCCTGCTGTGGCGTCGACGATGGTCAGACCGGGCCGGAGACCACCGTCGGGCGTCCACGTGAACGCAGCCGGGTGGCCGCCGGCACTGTCGGGCAGCGACACGAAACGCCCTGTGACCGCTGGCGGCACGGGGCTACACCCGGCCGTCAGCACTGCAGCGGCGAACACCGCCAGCGCCCTGCCGGCCATCGGACTCCGATCGTCGTCGATCAGCGCAGCGTAGGCCCCGTTCCTGTGCGTCTCCTCCGTGCCTAACGGTCGGTCAGCTTCCAGACGGCACCCTCACCCTGGTGCCGCCAGAACTCCGCGAATCGGCCACTCGCCGCGAGTAGAGCGTCTGGGGTGCCGGTTTCGACGACTCGGCCGCCGTCGAGGACGATTACGCGGTCCACCCGTCGGATACCCGCACGGCGATGGGCGACGACGACCCGGGTACGGGGAACGTCGTCGGCCGACAGGGCGTCGACCACCGCACGCTCGTTCTCGTTGTCGAGCGCACTCGTGGCCTCGTCGATCAGCAGGACGGGGGCGGGCTTGAGCAGCGCGCGGGCGATGCCCACTCGCTGCCGTTCGCCGCCGGACAGGGCCGAGCCACCCTCTCCCGCTTCGGTCTTCAGACCATTCGGCAGGCGCGCGGTGATCTCGTCTACACGGGCCAGCCGCGTGGCCGCGGCGACGCTCCGCGCATCCGCCTCCGGGCACCCCGCGAGGACGTTCTCCTGCACCGAACCCGCCATGAGATACGGCTCCTGGAACACGACGCTCACGAGAGCCCGCCGGGCCTCGAGATCCATTGTGGCGACATCGGTCCCGTCTACCAGAATCCTGCCCGCGGTCGGCTCGTAGAGCCCTGCGATAAGCCCGAGCACGGTGCTCTTACCGGAACCCGACGCCCCGATGATCGCCGTCGCCGTTCCCGGCTCGAGGACGAGGTCGAGATCGGCGAGCACGGGATGGTCGGGGTCTCCGTAGTCGAACCCGACCCGTTGGAACTCGATCCGCGGAGCCTGAGACACCTCCGTACCCACGTCACCCGACGACAGGGTGGGGGCGTCCAGAACCGCGCCGATCCGGCGCAGAGTCAGCCGCGTGGTCTCGAGGCCGGGAGCGAGTTCGCCCAGCGCCGTGAAGGGTTCGAGGTAGCGCACCGCTACGACGATGAGCGCCACGGCCTCCGGGGCGGACAGGCCACCGTCGACGGTGAGCCACGCTGCCGTCCCCGCCAACGCGAACAACGCGATCTGGCTGGCGATGCTGAACAGAAGCTGACCCGGGATCTGCATCAGCAACAGGCGCACCGTCGCGCCGTGCTGGCGAGACAGCGCGTCCCCGACGAGGCTGCGCTCCGGTTCGACGCGCCGCGACACCCGCAGTGCGTGTTGAGTACGCGCGAACTCGACGATGCGCTCGGTGAGACGGGCATTCGCCTCGTCCGCCACATGATCGGCGCGGCGCGTCATCGCACCGGTCGCCCATAGCGCACCCAGCAACAGCGGGACACCGAGTAGCGCAACAACAGCCAGCTGCCACGCGACGAAGAACAGCGCTACGCCGATCACGATGGGCAGTAGCACCGTGCTGACCAATGGCACCACCAGATACACGACGACGCCCACGAGGTCCGGGCCGGTCGCGGCGACGGCCTGCCTCGCGGTCGCGGTGTTCTCGGCGCCGAACCAGGTCAGCCGGATCCGAGACAACCGTTCGGCGACACTGTGCTGGGCATGATCGAGCACGCCGAAACCGAGCTCGAATGCGTAACGTGAGCCGAGATAGTCCACCAGCCACCCGATCACGGTGGCGACGGTCAGCGCGACAAGCCATATCCCGGCACGCCCGTGTTCTCGCTGCACGAGCGCGGCGACGAGGGGGACGAGCGTCACGACCCCGACGGCCCGGACGACCACCGATACGACGGCGAGTGCGAAGAAGCGGCGGACGTCGGCCGAGCGCTCAGGCGGAAGCAGGGCGAATAGAGTGCGGATCATCGGTCGGCTCCTGCAGTCTCGTCGCTGACACTACGGACATCGGCCGAGCGCCACAGTTCGGCGTACCGACCACCGGCATCCAGCAGTCTGGAGTGCGTACCGGATTCGACGATCCGGCCTTCCTCGAGCACCACGATGGAATCGACGTCGACGATGGTGTGCAGCCGGTGCGCGATCACCAACACCGTGCGGTCACGCGCGAGCCGACTGAGTGACTGCTGAACCAGGTATTCGGACTCCGGGTCGGCGAAGGCGGTGGCCTCGTCGAGCACCAGGATGGGAGCGTCGGCCAGCAGGGCCCGCGCGATCGTGAGGCGTTGACGCTCACCGCCGGACAGTGCCGCATCAGGCCCGAGAACGGTGTCGTAGCCGTGCGGCATCCGCTCGATGCGTTCGTGGATGTTCGCCGCCCGCGCCGCCGCCTCGATACGCTCGCGCCCGGCGTCGGGCACCGCGAGCGCGATGTTCTCGGCGACCGTGGCGTGCACGAGTTGGGTCTGCTGCAGCACGAATCCCAGCCGCGTGTACAGCTCCTCGGCGCTCATCTCGCGCACGTCGCACCCGCCGATCCGGATAGCCCCGGAGTCGACGTCGTGGAATCGGGCGAGCAGCGCCGCCAGCGTCGACTTGCCCGAGCCCGACGGCCCGACGAGCGCAGTGACCGTCCCCGGTTCGAGGGTCAGCGACACTTCGTGCAGGACCGGCACATCGGGTCGATAGCCGAACGTCACGCGCTCGAAATCGACCCGATCGGCCGGCACGTCCCGGACCGCCGGCGACGGTGCTGTCGTCGCGAGTTCCGGCTCGTCCAGCGCGTTCTGGATGTCGCGCGCGGCGACCATCCCGCCTCGCAGACCGCTCAGCCCGTAGCCGATCCCCAGCAGTCGAGCACCGAAGGTGGTGCCCAGCAAGAGGAACGGCAACAGGTCGACAGGGTCGGTCCAGTCGAGAACCACGAACAGCGTACCGACTGCCGCGATGAGCCACAGGAACGTGGTCGGCCGGGTCGTGAGGTCCATGATCGTCTTGGCGCGTATGAAAGGGCGCTGCCAGTCGTTGAGAAACCCTATGTAGCCGTCCAGGTCGCGCCGGAACCGCGACGCCATGACGCCACCGAATACGCGGATGACCGGTTGCGCTTCGAGATATGCACCGGCTTCGCCGTTCATCCGGTCCGCCCACACCTGCGCCTGCGGAATACGCGGACCGGAGATCACCATCATGCGGGCCATCGTGAACACGTAGCCCAGCACGGGCACGAGCAGGAACAGCGCGATGCCCCAGTCGACGGTGAAGAGGTAGACCAGCACCGCGACGGGCGCTACCACGGCGGCCACCGCGTCTACGACGGCGTGGGTGACCAGATAGTGCAGCGCGAGCGGCCCGTCCTGCACCAGCCCCTTCACAGAACCCGCTGTGCGGGTGGTGAACCAGCCGAGTGGCAGCCGCGCGAGTTTTGCGAGGAGCCGCTGTCGCAGGCCGCGCGAGAAGGCTCCGTCGACCCCGTGCAGCCAGAGCTGCAGCAGCGCCTCGGCCACCGCGCTCACGCCGAGCAGAACGATAGCCAGAACGCCGACGGACCACAGCCGCGTACCGGCGGCGCCGCCCAGGAGGCGGCGACCCAGTTCCACGAGGAGGACGAACGGCGCAAGCCCCAGCAGCGTCACCAGCACCTGCAGGATCCCGGCGACGATCAGCTTCCCCTTGAGCGGCGCCAACAGTCGCCCTGCCGCGGCAGCACGCCAACGCCCCTGCACCGGTTCCGGTTCCGACGATGCAGCTGAGGGCGCGGGTGCCATGGGCGCGGCTGCCGGCTCGATGGTCTCGACGAGTGGGGCACCGTCGGCGGCCGGGTCCCGCTCTGTGCCCATGGACTTCCCCTGCGACCAGTAGGCCCGCGCGTGGATCTCCCCCTTGGGGAAGCCGAACTCCTTGAGCCGCTTACGGAGCGCCTTCAGGGTGCCCGTCTCCGGCCCGCCCCACACGGACCAGTTGGACCAGTCGCGGTTCTCCAGCGCCGAGGCCAGTGAGGACGCATCAGTACGGGCCACCCAGTGCAGCCGCATCCGCGGGTGGGGGGTCAGGGGGATGTCGCGGTCGGCAGGATCGTGCTGCTCGAGATAGACCTCCACGTCTACGTCGTCGGGAACGACCTCGAGGATCGTGCGGATCGCCGGTATCGACGCGGAGTCCCCGAGCAGGAGGTAGCCGGCCGGCCTGTCGGTGTCCGGCACCTCGAACGGAATCGAGCTCATGGACATCATCGACAGGGTGTCGCCCGGCGCCGCAGCGCGGGCCCATGTCGAGGCCGGGCCGGACGGCTCGTGCAAGACGAAATCAAGCGCGAAATCGCCGGTAGCGGGGTCGGACTCCGAGAACGTGTAACCGCGTTGGAACTCCTTCCCCTTCCCGTCTGGGAACCACCCGCGAATCCATGCGGTGGGACCTGCGACGGCGTCCTCGAAAAGGGTGTCCGAGTGGAATCGCACGCGTATGCAGTGTTCCGTCAGTGTGACGACCTCCAGGACGGTCCCGATGTGATCGCGCGCCCCGTAGGCGCGCATCACGGTTCCGCCGAATCCACGTGCGGCCATCCCGCCCCCGATCCTCGACTCGCTGTAGGCGCCACCCCTCAGGCCCGGCGCGACTTAGAGGATAGGGTAGCCTCTCTTCTCTATCCACCCCGTATGAGAGTTCGGCCACACACACGAGTCGGCCGCAGTCCCACACGGCGTTCGGTTCTGCGTAGAACCCTCGGCCGCCGGATATCGGTGGAGGACATCGCCGTCACACGTGAGCGGCACGGCCCAGCAACTCGACGCCGGTGCGGATCTGCGACTCGGTGACGTCGGCGTAGCCGAGGATCATGCCGGGTCGCGCCGCCGCACGATCGGCGAAGCAGCGTGCCAGCGGGTCGACCCGCACGCGCAGCTCCGACGCCCGGCGGATCAGGGTGTCGACGGGGTAGCCGTCGGGAAACTCCAGGCTGAGCTGTACGCCGGCGGCGGCGCCGAGCACTGTCGCCTCGGGGAGGTGGCGCGAGAGCGCCTCGAGCATCGCGCGGCGCCGCTCCGCGTAACGCTTGCGCATCTGCCGCAGGTGCCGATCGTAGGATCCGGATTCGAGGAACTCCGCGAAAGCGATCTGGTCGAGCACCGAACTCCCATTGTCGGCAACGATCTTCGCAGTCCGCACAGGCTCGACGAGATCCGTGGGCAGCACCATCCACCCGATCCGCACACCCGGCGCGAGGGTCTTGCTGACCGAACCGAGGTACGCGACCCGGTCGGGAGAGATGCCCTGTAGCGCACCGACGGGAGCCCGATCGTAGCGATAGTCGGCGTCGTAGTCGTCTTCGATCACCAACCGACCCTCGCGGGCCCATCCACTCAATTCCGCTCGGCGCGAAGCGGAGAGCACCACGCCGGTAGGCGACTGATGCGACGGCGTCACCAGCACCGCCCGCGCGCCGCTCTCGGCCAACGCGCCGACGTCCAGGCCGGAACCGTCGACCGGGACCGGCAATGGGCGGGCGCCACTGTGCTCCAGCATCAGCCGGTGCGCCCAGAATCCGGGCTCCTCCATCGCGATCGGCCCCTCGACGCAGCGCGCGAGCAGCATCAACCCCTGTGTGACACCGGAACACAGCACGATCCGCTCGGGGTCCGTGTCCAACGCCCTTGTACGAGCGAGGTATTCGGCCAACGCGATCCGCGTACGCAGCAGGCCGTGCTGCTCCACATAGCCGAGCGCGCTCGACTCCGTCACGGAGAGTCCCTGCCGCAGGGCCTTCAGCCACGCCTGGCGCGGGAAGCCCGCGAGGTCCGGAACGCCCGGCGAGAAGTCGATGTCGACGCGGCCCCGCGTGGCCCGCGGACGAGGCGCCACCGAAGCCTCGACGGAGGTCACCCGGGTCCCGGATCCCTGAGTGCTTCGTAGGAAACCTTCCGCGACCAGCTGCCCGTAGGCGTCCACGACGAGGCGGCGGGAGACGCCGAGGTCGTGGGCGAGCACGCGTGTGGACGGCATCCTGCTGCCGGCGGCGAGACGGCCGTCCCGGATCGCCTCGCGCACACCGTCGGTCAGCTGCCGGTGCAGAGGGACCCGGCTGTTGCGGTCCAACTCGACGAGCAGCTCCGGCCCCGAAGTGGTACCCGATCGCGTCATAGAATCGGAGCTTATCCTGGATCCACCGACGGCTTGCGTGGAAGCGGACCTCGTCGAGCGCGTGCGCCCGCGAAGCCCTCGCGTCCGCACCCGACGGTGCGCGATCACCGTCGTCGGCGGCGACCTCGCCAAGGATCGCATCTCGAGGTACGTGAGATTCGATGCGCCGACGGCACATACGCGTGGCTTCCGGCTGGCCGATGAGACCATGACCGATAAGTCGATGGCGCCCGGGCACCCTCGGATGCAAGAGTCTTGGTGTGCTGACCGACGAGCAGGTGGAGACGTTCGTCCGCGATGGTTTCATCGCGGTGCGCCGGGCCTTCGCGCCCGAGATCGCGAGTGCAGCAAGGAACGTCCTGTGGGACGAGCTCGAACAGATGGGCGTCGAGCGCGATGCCCCCTCGACGTGGGACCGGCCGGTGATCCGCCTTGGCGAGCACGGCGAGGCCCCCTTCCGTGCCGCGGCGACCGCCCCTGCGCTAGCGCAGGCGGCCGACCGCCTCGTCGGGCCCGAGCGATGGGTGCCGCGGGTCTCGTTGGGCACCTTCCCCGTTCGCTTCCCATCGGAGGCGGAGCCGGGCGACGACGGCTGGCACGTCGATGCGAGTTTCCCCGGAGACGAGCCGGACGACTTTCTGCGCTGGAGGGTGAATGCGCACAGCAGGGGGCGTGCTCTGCTGATGCTGTTCTTGTTCTCCGACGTCGACATCGGCGACGCACCGACCCGGATCCGGGTGGGCTCGCATCGCCGCCTCGCCGGAATGCTGCAACGATACGGAGAGGAGGGTGCTGAGATCGGCGCGCTCGGCGCGGAGTACGCCGCAACATCGGACCTCCCGGAGGCTGCCGCAACCGGCCGCGCCGGCGACGTGTACCTGTGTCACCCGTTCCTGGTTCACGCCGCACAGCCGCTGCGCCCCGGCCCCGACCGCAGGCCGCGCTTCCTCGCCCAGCCGCCCCTGCTCGGCGCTCCCGCGGATCTCGCGCCCGACGGCGACCTCACTCCCGTCGCTCGCGCCATCGTCGCGGGGTGCCTCTGATCGCAGCCCGGCCTGGTCTCCGCGATGGGTGAAACTGCTGGGAGGTAAAGGATCCCGTACGCCGCAACAGCGCGGAACCATGACCACGACCCGCCATCACTCGTAGTGTCGGATGAGCTGGCGGCGATGGCGCCAGGCAGCCGGCGTCTCAAGGGACGTCGATCACTCTTCGAGGAGATCGTTCGATGGCACCTGACAACACGGCGGACCCCGACAACGCGGCGGTCCTGAAGGACGTCGCACGGGCGTGGAACTCGCAGGATATCGATTTGCTGACTTCGCTGTTCACGAAAGACTGCCGGTACCAGGATCTCGCACTGGGCGAGACCCACCGCGGGAGGTCCGGTGTGCGGACGTTCGCGGAGGGCGTCTACGAGACCATGCCCGATTTCTCCTTGGACTTCTCGGAGATCGATGCGTCGGAGCACTTCGGCGCAACCGCCTGGACGATCACCGCTACATGGCTCGGCGACTACGAAGGAGTCGACCGCACCGGGACGGTGGTGAAGTTCGCCGGGATCTCGCGGTACCGCTTCGCCGACGGACTGGTCTCGCTCAACGTCGACTGCTGGGATTCGGTACAGATGATCCGCCAGATGCGCGTCCTGCCTTCCGCCCTCACGACCATCGGGGGAGACCGATGACGGCTGAGGCGAAGCAGATCGGCGTCGGGTACGGCGGCAGCCTCCAGCCGTCGGCGTACGGTCCTCTGGCGGCGGCGCTCGACGCACACGGCTTCGACGTGATCACCGTGTTCGGTGATCTCATGATGCAACCGCCCGCGATGGTGATGCAGACGATGTGCGCAGCGACCGACCGCATCAGGCTCGGTTCGGGCTGTTACACGCCGTGGACCCGCCACCCCGTCGAGATCGCCGGCGAGATCGCATATCTCGACAACCTGTCCAACGGACGGATCTTCATGGGAATCGCCCGAGGCGCGTGGATGGATCAGCTTCACATCGATTCCACGAGGTCGATCGCCGCGATCCGGGACACACTCGGGGTGGTGAGCGCGGTTCTCGAAGCCGAGGGCGGTGGTTACCAGGGATCGGTCTACAGCATCGACGCCGGGACCGCGCCGCACTATCCGGTCCTCCGCAGAGCCGTACCGGTGATGGTCGGGACCTGGAGCCCACGACTCGCCCACCTCGCAGGTGAGGTCGCCGACCAGGTACAAGTCGGTGGTTCGGCCAATCCGCGCATGGTCCCCGTGATGGCGGGCCTCGTGGCTCCCGGCGAAGCCGCGGCGGGCCGCGCACCCGGTTCGGTCGACATCGTTCTCACGGCGATCACGGTGGTCGACGACGACCGTGACGCCGCACGCCGGCGGGCGCGGACCGAGGTGGCACTGTCGTTCCAGGTCATCGCCGGGCTCGATCGCACTCATTCGATCGAGCCGGGTCTGCTGGACCGCATGGAGGTGCTACTGCGACAACATCACTACGAAGAGGCGGGGCGGCTGATCCCGGAGGATGTTCTGGACGACTTCGCATTCTGCGGTACACCCGGTGACCTGGTGGATCACACAGCACAGATCTATGACGCCGGCGCGCGGAGAGTCGAGTTCTGTTCACCGCTGGGGCTGACACCGCAACGCGGTGTCGAACTGCTGGGCACGAAGGTCGTGCCGGAACTCAGACGGATGGGCTACCTCGCGTAGCCACCCGCGCACATCGCGCGGCCGATACCCTCTACGCCATGACCGAGCTGACGCCCGACGACGTCCGTGCCGTCCGATTCTCGAAGCCCCCGATCGGAAAGCGAGGCTACAACGAGACGGAGGTCGACGCGTTCCTCGAACTCGTCGAAGCGACCATGCGCGACCTGCACGATCGGCTGGCCCGCTACGAGCGGGGGTAGTCCCCGGTCGCGATCCAGTACCGTCGCGCGGGACCGTGCTCGGTCGCCCGGACCTCTTCGAAGACGCCGCCTGAGCGTTCGATCGTTCTGTGGTCTCGTGCCGCAGAGCGATGCCGCCGAATACTCGCCCGTCCTCCACGATCCACCTGTAAGTGACCCGATCCGACCCGGCCGACATGCGTTGCACCCACGCGGCGAAACCTTCCTCCGACTCGACCTCGTCGCTCGGCGTGAGCCCGAAGCCGTCCTCGTGGAGACCGGGTCCCCACTCCGCATGCGCCTCGAGCCAGGCACCGTGCAGTTCCGTCGTGGGCGCGACCAGCCGAGGCATGGCGCCAACCATAGCCCCCGGCGGCCAACGGGTAGTGTGATCTGCGGCCGTGACTGGCGCTGAGCAGGAGCACCTGCGGGGAGCGGCCTTTCGGAACATCCGTGCCGCGCGCCTGGGCGATCATCGGCCCAGGAGGTTCTATGTCCCACACCCCGACGGTCATGCGAGGATCCGATCTCGCGGCCGCCCTCAACGATGAAACCCGCACGCGTGCAATCGCTCTTCCGTTCACTCCGACGCTCGCGACCGTCCTCGTCGGCGACGACCCCGGCTCTCATAGGTACGTACAGATGAAACAGCGGAGGTGCGCCGACTACGGGCTCGCCTCCCGTCACGTGCACCTACCCGCTACGACGGCCACCGCGGAACTGGTGGACCTGCTCACGGGACTCGGACGAGACCCCGGCATCCACGGGGTCCTGCTGCAACACCCGCTTCCGGCGTCGATCGATGAGCGCGTAGCGTTCGATGCGATCCCCACCGCGAAGGACGTCGACGGGACATCGTCCGCATCGTTCGCCGCCGCGGCGCTCGACGAGCCCGGTCACCGCAGTTGCACGCCGGCCGGGATCATCCGGCTCCTCGACCACGACGGCATCACGCTTGCGGGCGCGGACGTAACGGTGGTCGGACGGTCGTCGATCCTAGGGAGGCCGCTCGCCGCGATGCTCACTACGCGAGACGCCACGGTGACCGTCTGCCACTCCCGCACCCGGGACCTCACCGCGCACGCCCGGCGCGCCGAAGTCCTGATCGTGGCCGCCGGGCGTCCCGGCCTCGTCGGCGCCGACATGGTGCGCCCGGGTGCGGCGGTCGTCGACGCCGGATTCACTCCCGGTGACGTGGCCCCCGATGTAGCCGGGGTGGCGGGTGCCCTCACGCCCGTACCGGGCGGAGTCGGGCCGATGACGATCGCGATGCTGCTCGCGCAGACGGTCGACGCAGCGGAGAAGCAGAGCAGATGAGCAGATCTGTCGGATCAGGACGTCCGCGTTCGTAGTAGGGGTGAGGCTCTCATGAGAGAGCGGAGCGCACGACACGAGGAGAACGCATCATGCAGTACCTGGTTTCAGTCATCGACGACAAGACCGATCCCGGGCGAACCGACCGGCAGCCCGCCATCAGCGAATTCAACGAACGGCTGATCGCCGATGGATACTGGGTCTTCGCGGGTGGTCTCGCGGAGACCGATTCCGCCACGGTGATCGATAACCGCGGCGAGCGGCCGGTCATCACCGACGGCCCGTTCGTGGAGTCGAAGGAGTACCTCGCCGGCGTGTGGATCTGGGAGGCGCCCGACCTGGACGTCGTCCTGCGGCTCGCAGCCGAGGCGTCGGAGGCCTGCGACCGCAAGATCGAGGTGCGCCCGTTCCGATGAACGACGTCGATGGCGCGGTGACCCGGGCCCTCCGCGACGAGTGGGCTCGGGTCGTCGCAAACCTCGCCAGGCGGTTCGGCGATCTGGACATCGCTGAGGAGGCCGCCGCCGAGGCCTACGCGACCGCCGTGGAACGGTGGCGCGACGACGGCGTTCCACCGAATCCCGGTGCCTGGCTCACCACCACTGCTACACGCAAAGCGATCGACCGCATCCGTCGTGAGAGTAAGCGCGACGACAGACACAAGGAGGCGGCACGGCTCGTGTACGACGATTGCCCGCCGGACACCCTCGGCGTCGTCGATGACGATCGGCTCCGGCTGATCTTCACCTGCTGTCACCCGGCGCTGGCAATGCCCGCGCGGCTCGCACTGACGTTGCGCATGGTCGGCGGTCTGACAGTACCCGAGATCGCCAGGGCATTCCTCGTGACCGAAAGCACTATGGGACAGCGGATAACCCGCGCCAAGGCGAAGGTCAGGGCGGCGCGCATCCCCTACCGCGTACCGTCCGCCGAAGATCTCCCGGCCCGCATCGACGGTGTGCTGGTCGTCCTCTTCCTCGTCTTCAACGAGGGCTACCTGGCTACCGGGCGGGACACCACGCCGCTTCGTCGGGACCTCACCGGCGAGGCGATCCGGCTCACTCGCCTGGTTCGCGAGCTCCTGCCCGACGACGGTGAGGCGGCCGGGCTGCTCGCCCTGATGCTTCTCATCGAGGCCCGCCGCGACGCGCGCGTCTCGGCCGGGGGCGAGCTGGTCGCCCTCGATGAACAGGACCGCGGTGCGTGGGATCGTGCGCTCATCGCCGAGGGTCACGCCCTTGTGCGCGAGCGACTCGACAGCGCCGAGCCGCCCGGGCGTTATCAGGTCCTGGCGGCGATCAACGCCGTGCACACGTCCGCGCGCGATGGCCGCGACACCGACTGGTCGCAGATCGTCGCCCTCTATGACCGCCTCATCCGCCTCGACACCTCCCCCGTGGTCGCATTGAACCGGGCCGTCGCCGTGGCCGAGACCGACGGTGCCGATGCGGCTTTGACCATCGTCGACGGGCTGGCCGAGCCCCTCGCGGACTATCACGCGTACCACGCCACGCGCGCCGAGCTGTTGCGCCGTCTGGGTCGCAACGGCGAGGCCCGCGCCGCTTATGACCTCGCCATCAGGACTGCTGGCAACACCGCCGAGACCACCCACCTCACCCGGCGCCGCGACCAGCTCCGCACGGACGGGCGCGCATGACGGCACCGTCGACGAGTCCGTGATGAATACGCGTATCCGCAGTGGGAGGATCGAACGATGTCGCCTTCTTCTTCCGCCTCGACGACTGCCGCAGCCGAGGACCGACTCGCGCGTACCGCGGTCACAGTGTTCCCACTGCTCGTGCTGGCAGCGGGCGTCGCCGGGTATCTGACGCCGTCGACGTTCAAGCCGCTCGCACCTGATGTGCCGTATCTGCTGGGCGTCATCATGTTCTGCATGGGGCTCACCCTGACCCCGCCCGACTTCGCGTCGGTACTCAGGCGCCCCTGGGCCGTCGCGCTCGGCCTCCTCGCGCACTACATCATCATGCCCGGGGCGGGATGGCTCATCGCGCATGGGCTGGGCCTCTCTCCGGAACTCGCGGTCGGTGTGATCCTCGTGGGGTGTGCGCCATCGGGCACCGCCTCGAACGTCATGGCATATCTGGCGAAGGGTGACGTCGCGCTGTCGGTGGCGGTGGCCAGTGTGTCGACATTGATCGCGCCGATCGTCACGCCGCTTCTGGTGCTCCTCCTCGCAGGCTCGTATCTCCCGATCGACGCCGGTTCGATGGTGATAGATATCGTGAAAACGGTGCTGGCGCCGGTGATCCTCGGCGTCCTGGTCCGCGTGTTCTTGAGGCGCCTGGTGGCCCGAACGCTGCCCATCCTGCCGTGGGCGTCGGCCGTGGTGATCGCATTGATCGTCGCGATCGTAGTGGCGGGCAGCGCCGACAAGATAGCGGCGGCGGGCGGCATCGTGTTCCTCGCCGTGGTGCTGCACAACGGGTTCGGTCTGGGTCTCGGCTACCTGGCCGGAAGACTGGGCGGCCTCGACGACAAGGCCCGGCGTGCACTGGCTTTCGAGGTCGGTATGCAGAACTCCGGCCTTGCCGCAACTCTGGCCACGGCACACTTCTCCCCGCTGGCAGCGCTTCCTTCCGCCGTTTTCTCACTGTGGCACAACGTCTCCGGGGCCGTCGTCGCTGCCTGGCTGGCGCGACGGCCTCTCCGCGATCCGGGAAAGCCCGCAAATGCCTCCCGGTAGCTGCATACCGCTCATCGTCGTCGATGCCGCCAACGTCGTGGGGTCGACGCCCAACGGTTGGTGGCGCGACCGTCGCGGCTTCACCGAGCGGCTGCGCGATCGCCTCGCCGGACTCGCCGAGTATGGAATCGAATCCACCGGCACGCCTGTCGAAGTGGTCATGGTGGTGGAGGGACAGGCCTCCGGTGTCGAGCCGAGCGATACCGTCGCGACCGTGAGCGCCCGTGGTTCCGGCGACGATCGCATCGTCCAACTGGTCGCCGAGAACTCGGGGCGACGATGCGTGGTCGTGACCGCCGACCGCGGATTACGCAGCCGCGTGACCGCCCTGGGCGCCGAGGTGATCGGACCATCGGCGCTCCGCTAGGAGCGGCAGCCAGGTCACGGGCCGGACTCTCCGTGCGTCCGATCCGCCTCGGCGCCGAACATGCGGCGCGAGACGTCCTCCTGCGCCAGTCGGCGCAGTGCGGCGAAGAGCGCGTCACCGACGACGGTCGCCACTATCACCCCCTCGGCCAGCTCATCGACGTTGCGCGTCCGACCCACGCGTGCGACCTCCGTCTGCGCGACGGTGGCCGCCGCGTCGGCGTAGACGTCGAGCAGGTCGATCAGGTGCTCATGGCCCAGTCGGTGCAGGGTCGCGACGATGTCCGTCAGCATCGCCTGCGACGGGTTCGTATTCTTCACGGACCAACCGTGCCTATCGACTAGGGCCGCGACCTCCTCGTCGGCCCGGCCCCAGGCCTCGTCGTGCGTGCGGTCACGTTCGCTGTCACGCGCGAGTGCGTACTGGGCTTTCCCCATCGCGGAGTGTGCGGACAACCCCGGAGTGTCGATCTGTTCGAGGAGGCTCTTGGTAGCGGCCACCGACAGATTGCCGACGTCGAGCAGGGCGCGGATGAGCCGCAATCGCCGGACGTGGCTCTCGTCGTAGACCGCCTGATTGGGACTCGTGCGCCGACCTGGGAACAAGAGCCCCTCGCGCAAGTAGTACTTGATCGTCGGCACCGAGGTGTCGGTCCGCGTCGAGAGCTCGGCGATGCGCATATCTTCCTTCCGGCTTCGCATTCGGGGGCTTGCATTCCGACGGAACTGATAGTAACACTATCCGTAACAGATAGTCTCACTATCCGTATTCGACCGACAGAGAGCCCACGATGTTCGAAGCACTCGGCAGATTCACGACACGCAGACGTTGGTGGGTCCTCATCGGCACCCTCGTCTTCATGAGCTTCGCCGCGACATGGGGAACAGGAGTATTCGGATCATTCTCCAGCGGAGCAGGTTTCGATGATCCACACAGCGATTCGGCCCGGGCGGACGCCCTACTGGAAGGACCGTTGCACCGTTACGCCCCCGACGTGGTCGTCCTGTACAGCAGCCCGGACAAGACTATCGACGACCCGTCGTACGCACGCGCTGTACAACAGGCGGTGTCGTCGATCCCGGCGGGCGCGGCCGAATCGATCGCCAGCTTCTGGAGCACCCATGACCCGGCATTCGTATCAGGCGACCGGCACGCCACTTACGTGACCGTACGGATGCCCGCGCACGACGACCAGGGACGGGTCTCCCAGTTCAAGACGATCCGCGATGCCCTACGCGCAGACGGCCTGCAGACGAGGTTCGGCGGCGTCACGCCGATGACCGAGCAGGTCAACCGCCTCACCAACCGGGATATTGCAGTCGCCGAGTCGATTTCGATACCCCTGCTGCTGATCTTCCTGCTGTTCGTCTTCCGGAGCGCCGTCGCGGCGATCGTCCCGCTGGCGATCGGCGGCGTCGTTACACTCGGTTCCTTCGCTGTGCTGCGCGTCATCACATCGTTCGTAGACATCTCCACCTTCGCGATCAACGTCGTCACCATGCTGGGGCTCGGCCTGGCCATCGACTACAGCCTTCTCATGGTCACCCGATTTCGCGAGGAACTCGCCGGCGGTGCGTCGATCGACGACGCCGTTGCACGCACGACCGCCACAGCCGGCCGCACCATCGCCTATGCCGGCGTCACAGTTGCCGCCGTGATCGCATGTCTACTCGTCTACCCATCGAGATTCCTTGTATCGGTGGGATATTCCGGCGTCGTGGTGGTCCTGAGCGCAGTGATCGGATCGTTGACGGCGCTTCCGGCGATCCTGCGATTCGCAGGACACAGGATCAACGCTCTCCGTCTGCCATCACTCGGGATCCACAACCCTTCGCCGGCGACCAGACGGCGTGGCCGCGGCGGCTGGTATCGGGTCGCGACGGCCGTGATGCGCAGACCTGTCCTGGCGACCGTCGGCATCGTGATCGTTCTGCTCATGCTCGGTTCGCCCATCCTCGGCGCGAACTGGGCTCGGCCCGCCGAGTGGGTCCTTCCCGCCGGTTCCGATGCGCGCGTAGTCACCTCGACCCTCGACCATGCATTCGCGCAGAACCCCATCAAGGTCGCCACCGTCGTCGTCGACGGCCGCGGCACGCACCTCGCCCCACAGGATCTGGACGACTACGCCCGAGATGTGGCGGCCGTGCCAGGCGTGAGCGGCACCTCGATCGCGCCGGCCGACGGCGGCCCCGGCGATCTGGCAAGGGTGGTGGTGCGCTACCGGATGGACGCGATGTCGCGCGAAGCGCGAGACATGGTGCACGACGTTCGCGCAGTGCCTCCGCCGCCGGGAGCCGAGACGCTGATGACGAACATGCCCGCATCGCGCGTCGACATGGTGCACATGGTCGAATCCCGCTTGCCGGCCATGGGCGTCGCGGTGCTGGTGGTCTCGTTCGTGCTGATGTTCCTCGCCTTCGGCTCGGTGATACTGCCCCTCAAGTCCGTGCTGTTCAACCTGTTGTCCCTATCGGCCTCGTTCGGCGCGATCAAACTGATCTTCCAGGACGGCTGGCTGTCGGGGCCGCTCCATTTCCTGCCTATCGGGGCGGTCGACGTGAACTTCCCCGTCCTCATCGTTGCGATCGCCTTCGGGCTCGCGATGGACTACGAGGTCTTCCTCCTGTCCCGGATCAGAGAGCAATGGGAGCGCACCGGCAGCGTCGACGAATCCATCGCGCTAGGCGTCGACCGCACGGCGGGTGTCATAACCAGCGCAGCAATGCTTTTCGTGCTCGTGGTGTTCGGGTTCCTGTTCTCCGGCATCGTATTCATGAAGATGATCGGCGTGGGCCTCGTCATAGCGGTTGCTGTGGACGCGACCATCGTTCGGGGCCTATTGGTACCGGCGACCATGAAGCTGCTCGGCCGGCATGCCTGGTGGTCGCCTCCGGTGCTGGCTCGATGGTGGGCACGGCGGAACCGTCGGGACCGTCCGGGTGTGGCGGCATGACCAGCGGTCGGCGCGCCATCGAGGTCGGTACCTTCGCGATCGGCTCTGTCGCGGCAGCGGTCTGGGCTGTCGGAATGGTAGTGACGATGATCATCGACGGGCATTGGGTTCCGGCGATGGTGTGGGGCTGCTACGACGCGACGATCGTGGCGTCACTCGCGGGCTGCGCGCACGCGGTCGCCACGGACCGGACCAATCGTCGCAGGCGGCTACTGATCGCGCTGGCCCTATTGCTCTGCGTCGACGCATTATTGGATGTGGCGACGTCGAGCGCGGCGTACCGAACGACCGCGATCGGTATGGCTCTCGGATTGGAACTGCCTACCGCGACCGCCTGTCTCGCATTGACGAGACTCGCGTCCGCTCGGCCCTTTCGACCACGTCGGTCGGCCTTACCGTAGGCACGCAGGAGATATTCGGTGAACGATTGCGGACGATCCCGCGTAGCCGAGACAGGCTGCGATAAGGGCGAATTTGGTGAGCGCGGCGCGGCGGGCAAGCGGCGCGCAGGATCGGTGACCGTCGAGCGTGCTCAGCAGTGCCACTCCCTCGACGGCATCGCACGCGACCGCGGCCGCCACCAGTGCCTGCACCGAGGTCCCATGGCCCAGCCGACGCCGCGCACGCCCGAGCAGTAGCGCGGTGAGCGCGCCGTAGGACGCCATATACCCGAAGTCCAGCCGCAGGGACAGTCTCGCCAACCGTCTGCCGTCCTCGCCCCACTGCGCCAGGACGGTAGGTGCATCGTCGCCGGCCAGCTCGAATCCGATGATCCCCGGCCCGCCCGTGCGCTGTAGTCGCCGATCGATCTCCAACATGACCATCGAGTAGCCGCCGAAGACCACGGCCACGCTCCGCAACATGCGAATCCTCCTCAGTGTCGATCACTGCCCGAATACCCATTGGCCACTGCTCCGATACCGATCGATCGTGGCAGCCCATCTGCACGGCCAAGACTCAGTGGGGCTTCGTCCGAAGTCCCGACAGGAGAGCGAAGAGAACCGTCTCGACCTCTGCGGCGGCCTGATCGGGATCCGGCCGCGCGGCGATGATGAGAATCGCGCTGCAGTAGACGGAGATCAACAGGTCGGCGGCAGCGTCGACGGGCACGGACGTGGCTTCCCCCGTGGTCACCGCCTCTGCGAGCCCGGCCCGGATCAGTGGCAGCGACATCTCCTCATCGATCCGGTGGACCCGATCCCAGCCGAGCACGCCGATCGCCTGGCCGAGAAGGGCACGCGCCTCGGTGTCCGAGACGTAGCCGCGGAGGAACGCACGCGTCGCGAACTCGACCCGTTCCCACGCGGTGGTATCGGTCGGCATATCCGCCACAGATGCCTGCAGGATAGCTGCCTGGCTGTCGCGGAAGACATCGGCGAAGATCTGCTGCTTGTCCCGGAAGTGGTGGTAGACGGCTCCGTTACTGGATTCCGAGGCCCGCGCGATGTCGTCGATGGACGTGGCATCGAATCCCTTGGTGGCAAACAGTGTTCGCGCTGCGTCCAGCATCGCCGCACGGGTCAGAGCCTTGCTGATGTCGCGACGACGGGGCTTGACCTCATTCATGAGGGGGAGCATACTCGCCGACCATCAATCGTTTACAGAGCAAGACTCTGCAAACGACGCCGACGAGGACTCCAGCGCCCAGACCTGCTCGCCGCGGTGCTGCTACGCACGGGCACGGATTCCACTGCGGAGCAGCGAGTGTCGGCTACCCGATGATGATCGCTTTGGCCTTGCGCCAGAATCCGTCGGTCTCGGCGACCTTCGATCGCCAGCGCCGGTGGTACTCCGTGCGGGCCTCGGCTGACCGAGCCGCCCCGTGCGCCGCAGCGACACCCCCGAGCCCACCACCCGACAGCAGGCCGTACGCCGTCAGGTCCGCTTTGCGGACCTCCCCCGGCTTCGAATCCCGCGGCCGCCCGCCCCGCCGCTCCGCTCCCGACTCGTCCGACATTCTTCGACCTCCTCCGTCGACCGTCTCAGTGTGCCACCGCCCGGCCGGACAGGCTGTCCATCGGCGCCGACACGATGGTGGCTCCATCGACCGCGATAGGCCGACCAGCCGGCGCGGGTCACCCGGAGCCGGCGGCTCGATTCGTCAGCAGGTCGTAGATCGGGCGGGAACGGAGGGCGAGCGCGACCAATAGGGCGACGGCACAGGCCCCGAGCATGGGTGGCAGCTGATTCGTCGTTCCGGTGAGCTCGGTCGCGAGGATGAGGCCGGTAACGGGTGCGTGGACGCTCGCGGTGAAGAACGCGGCCATGCCGATCAGGGCGAGCGCCGCGGGATCGGGCGCGGTATGGGGTGCGACATGTGTCGCGACGAGCCCGACGATCAGGCCGATGTCGGCGCCGAGGACGAGCATCGGTGCGAACAGGCCGCCCGGCGTGGACGCGGCATAGGAGACCACACCGAAGGCGAATCTGAGCGCCAGAGCTCCGATCACAGCCCAGACTGTGCCGTGTCCGAGAAGCGCGCTCTGCGTCAGGTTGTCGCCGCTGCCGGCGAGATCGGGCGCACACCAGACGAGCACCCCTACCCCCGCGCCGATAGCAGCGGCGCGGACCTCCGTCGGCAGGCGGCTCGTGTCGGCTACGTGCAGGCCGAACATGATCCCCTTGTTGTAGAGCACGCCGAGCACGCCTGCCGCGAGGCCGACGGCGAGCACCCAGCCTGCGTTCGTCATGTGCGGATCATGAAGGTGCGGCATGTGGAAATCGGTTTCGGAGCCGGTGAACGGGTAGGCGGCCGCGAAACCGGACGCGGATGCCACCAGGGTCGCGATCGTGGTCCGCGGGTCGAACCGCTTCACGAGCTCCTCCAACACGAACACGCCTCCCGCGATCGGGGCGTTGAACGCGGTCGCCAGCCCGGCTGCGGCGCCACCCGCGGCCAGGATTCGCAGATCGGCGAGGGGACGGCGGGTCGCACCGGCGACGATTACCGCGATCGTTCCACCCATCTGCACCGAGGGGCCTTCGCGGCCGAGAGCCAATCCCGAGCCGATCGAGAGCAGGCCGCCCACGTACTTGATCGGGAGGACCCGGAACCGACCGGGCTCGGCGCGCCCGGCCACTACGGCCTCGACACGCGGGATGCCACTGCCCTCGGCATGTGGCTCCAGCCGACGGACCAGACCTGCCGCGCAGGTGGCACACAGGGTGCAGACGAGCACCATGACGATCAGCCCCCACCAGCTCCCATGCGACCATGCCGCGAGCGCATTGCGCCACGTCGCGGCGTGGTCGAGCAGGATCCGAAAGCTGGCGGCCGCCAGCCCGGTCAGTGCGCCGACAACGGCTGCGGCCAAAACGAATCCGATGAGACTCTCGGCGCCCTCACCCTCGTCGTCGACGGGACGCAGGGTCGGCATCTGCCACCCGGTGAAGACACTGCGCAGTAGCCGCCCCGCTCGATCCGATCGAATGTCCACCCTGTATCTGTACCGCGCGACAAGGTCTCACGCGCACCTGGGGCCGCACACCGTCTATGCAGAGGGCCGACGCACGTCACTGATACCGCACGAGATCAGGGCCGGACATGTACCGATTCGCATCGAACGCGTGGCGACGGCCCCCCACGACCGGCGGTCATCTCGGCCCCGGCAGCCAGGCGTAATTCGCGGTGCGGGAGCCGTACTTGGCGTAGCGGTTGATCGATTCCTTGCTCATGGCGCCGATGCGACCGGAGATGAAGATGCGCCTAGGTGTGTCGTCGCGACGGCACGCCTGTAGCAGCCCCTTACGCCGTCCTAAGCTGAGTGCCTGTCCCGCATATCCCATCGAGAATCCTTTGATACTACGGCCTTTGGTCATTCGTATCAGCGTCTTGGCCGCATGCGCGCCTTGGGGAGTGGCTGTGGCGCAGGCGAATCGTGCGCCGGGGACCGCTGCGCAGTCACCGACGACGAAGATTCGTGGGTCGGTGACGCTGCGGAGGTGTTCGTCGACCACGGCGCGGCCGTGTGTATCGACCTGCAAGCCGCTGCGCGCTGCCAGTTCCGGCACACTGGCCACGATGGCCCACAGAACGAGGTCCGAGGGGACTTCGACCCCCGACTGCAGAACAACCGCGCCACCGAACGATGTTCCGGCTGTGCGTATCTCGCGGACCACATCCTCGACTACCTGTATGTTCATCTGCTCGAGGTCGGCACGAACACGCCGTTGCGCGCCCGGCGACAACGTAGCGGCGAGTGTGGCGGCCACGATCCGGATCTGTAGGTCCGGGCGCGCCTCTGCGATCTCGGTCGCGGTCTCGATTCCCGTAGGGCCGCCACCGATAACGGTGACCACCGCGTCGGCGGGCAGGTCGAGCAACCGGGCCCGAGCCAGCTGCGCACCCTCGAAGGTGCCGACGGCGACGGCACCGGGCAGCGGTGTGACCGTGCTACCGACGGCGACGATCAGGTGGTCGAACCCGAGACTCGTGCCGTCGTCGAGGCTGACTTCGCCATCGCCGATCTTGTCGACGGAGCCCACATGCACATCGATGCCCTCACACAGCATGTCAGCCAATGGCGTTGTCGCGGATCCACTTCCGGCGATCTGCTGGTGCAGCCGTACTCGCTCGACGAATTCGGCGCGCGGGTTGACCACGATGATCTGTGCATCGTCGAGCTTCTTCGCCAGTCGGTTCGCTGCAATGGTCCCGGCATAACCGGCACCCACGACCACTACTCTCATGACCACTCCTAATACGTTGTTGACGCTCGGCTACATCGACGCCAGACACGGGGATATCCGGCGGTGGTGTCTCAGGTTCCACGTAGAACGGTTTCGGCGACGTCCTCCAGTCCTGCGCGGACGATCATCGGGTCCAGGCCGCCGACGGACGCCGAACGCAACAGCCCCAGGTAGCTGTAATAGAGGACCCGAGCCACCGCGGGCGCTCGATCGCCCAGCCCCGCAGCGCGGACGACCTGCTCGAACTCGCCCGTCAGCGCGACCGCCAAATCGCCGAACACCGCGGTGTCGTGGGTTCCGCGCGCGAGGATGGCACCGTATTCGCGGGCGAGCGCCGCGTTGGAGGAGAACAACTCCAGGAAGGGCTGCACCACGTCGCCGATGCCGCGAACCGGATCGTCCGCCGGCTCCAGACCGGCTGCCGCGCGCTTCTCGTGGACGTCGCCGATCCACCGATCGAATGCGATCAGTAGCAGCGAATCCTTATCGCCGACCGCCATCACACTCCCGACGCTCACCCCGGCGGTTTCGGCGATCCTCCGGATCGTCGTCGCTTGGAAGCCGTGCTCCGTGAACAAGCGCTGCGCGGTGTCGATGATCCGTGCCCGGGTCTGCTCGCGCTGCCTGTCGCGACTTGACTGAACCTGTTCATCGAACATGTTCAGTGACGCTAGTGGCACGCGGAGGGCCGTGTCAAGGTCGCAGGGGCGGCGAGGTCGTACCCCCGATCCCGGAAGGTGACAGCAGTCTGCAGAGCGAGGAGTCCGCCGATGCCGTACCCCCCCCCACACAACAGCGACGGGCCTTCCGATCACGTCGGGGCGAGCGGCAAGGTAGTCGAGATACGTTGCCCCGTCGGCTACGCAGCCGGGTACATCAATACCGCCACGCGGACTGTCCCGTCCGGCGGAGCGGCGATGACAGCATCGCAGGTGCCATCGGTCATCGCGATCTGAATGTCTTTGACAGGCATAGCTTCTCCCTGGTCGTTTCGTGGTCTTGGAACGTCCCGGTGGAGGGAGGAGCCCGAGCATCTGCGAGCAGAGACGAGCGCCTCCGCGCTCGTCTGACGATCACCGGCCCGACGGGTCACCGATCCGTGGGTGGCGCAGCACCGACCCGTCAGTCACGCGACGGCAGCGGATTCGCGGTGGTCGATGGGCCCTGCGGGCTCAAGGGACAAGAATGCCACCCGGTACCAGGCGTCTTAGTCGACGAACAGGTCGTCGAGGTGCTGGTCGATCGCTGCGAGTGCGGCGTCGGGGTTGACGACTCCCAGCTCGAGCAGGGGAGTCAGTCCGGTGAGCGCGAGCACCCGGTCCGTTTCGGTCGACGGTGTGCGGTCGGCTGCGATCCGCTCGTCGGCGATCGCCTGCCGGATGAGTTCCTCGATCTGCGCGCGACCTTGCAGCATCCCGTCCCGTGTGCGGGCGCGGATGGCGTCGTCGTGTAGCGCCTCGAGGACGTAGGCAGCGCTCATCCGGCTGGTGGCACGCGAGTCCTCGTGCAGGGGCAGCATCTCGACCAGCGTGAGCCGCAGGACATCGCGCGGGTGTGGATCGGCGCCGAGGCGCGCCAGTCCCCGCGTCACGCGCATCGATGTCTGTTCGGCGGCGAAGTCCATGGCGAAGGTGAGCAGTTCCCGCCGGGAGGCGAAGTAGTGCTGCAGCTGGCCGTGCGACATCCCGGCCTCCCTCGCCACCTCGCGCAGGCTCAGCCGCAGGACGCCGCGCTGATCCACCACGCGCCACAGCGCGCGCGCGATGTCCTCACGTCGCTCCCGGTGATCGACCTGTTTCGGCATCGGCACCCCTCTCCGATCTTTCCAATACAGTTGAAATAATACAACTGGCTGATAACCTCGGCCAGACGACACGCCACAGGGAGGTCACCGCTATGCGCGAACAACCGAGGGTCCGCACCCTTGAGGGGGTCGTGGAGGGTCGGCATGTCCGAGGCAATGCGGTCTTCCGCGGGATCCCCTACGCGCAGCCGCCCGTCGGCGAGCTGCGCTTCGCGGCCCCGCAGCCGGTCCCCCACTGGGACGGCGTGCGGCCCGCGAGTGACTTCGGTCCGCCGCCGCCGCAATCCGGGCCCACACAGGCGGAGGCGTCGGACGACACGAACTGGCTCACAGTCAACGTGTGCACGCCGGATCCCGACCGGCACGAGCTGCCCGTCCTGGTGTGGCTCTGCTGTGGCGGCTACATGGCGGGAACCGCAGCGGACCCGATGTTCGACCCCACCGCACTCGCGACCGAGGGCGTCGTGGTCGTCAGCGTCCAGTGCCGGATGGGCGCCGAGGGATTCGCCCTGCTGGACGGCGCACCCTCGAACCGGGGGCTGCTCGACCAGATCGCCGCGCTCGAGTGGATCCGGCGGAACATCGCCGCGTTCGGCGGCGACCCCGACGCCGTCACCATCGCCGGCACATCGGGCGGCGCAGGATCGGTCGCCGCTCTGCTCACGATCCCGCGGGCGCGTGCCCTGTTCCGGCGGGCCATCGCGCATTCGGCCCCCGGTCTCCACATCACCCCGGCGTTGGCGGCGCAGGTCACCGCCGCGCTCGCCGAACGCCTCGGTGTCGCGTCCACGGCGGCGGGGTTCACCGAGGTGCCGCCCCAGCGACTCGCCGACGAGGTCACCGCGCTCTGCGTCGACTCCCCCGCGCACCGGGAACAGTGGGGCCGCCTCGCCCGCATCGGGATCGTCGTCTGCCCGGTCATCGACGGTGACCTCCTGCGCGTGACGCCCTGGACCGCACTGGAGACGGGGCGAGCCGCGGGCGTAGACCTGCTCGTCGGGCACATGCGGGACGAGTTCCGGCTGTTCAGCGTCATGATGGGCGTCCGCGGCACCTTCACCGAGAAGGACGCGGCGACGGCATTGGAGGTGTTCGCGCCCGGCGACCCAGCCCAGTACCGCGCCGCGTATCCGGATGCGACCGCGGAGCAGATGGTGGAGACCGTCTATTCCGACGCCACCTTCCGCATGCCCTCGGTGCTGCTCGCCGAGGCGAACACCGCCGCCGGCGGCGCCTCGTACCTGTTCGAGATCCAATGGGCCACCGAGGTCTACGGCGCCTGCCACAGCATCGACGTCCCGCTCGCCTTCGGGACGCTCGACAGCCCCACGGGCATCCTGTTCTTCGGCGAGAACCCGCCACACGCGATACACGCCGTGTCCCGCGAACTGCTACAGGCGTGGATACGGTTCTGCACCACCGGCGATCCGGGCTGGCCCCGCTACGACGGGGACGGCCGGGCCACCCGGATCCTCGACACCCCGTCGACGACAGCGCCGTATCCGGAGGAGCGATCGCGCCGGCTCTGGCACGGCCGTCCGCCCGCACCGTTCGCTCCCGCATGAACGGGCTACCACCATCTCCGCCCCACACGCACTACGAGCGACGCCTCGATCGACCCCGCTGGGTCCTCTACTGGACCACGGCGATCGATTTCGGTGGGCCACTCTGTGGAATCGGACTGCCGTCGTCGACACCCCGGAAACGAGAAAAACCACGTGCTATCAGGTGGTTTCGCTGGTGGCCAGGGCCGGGATCGAACCGGCGACCTTCCGCTTTTCAGGCGGACGCTCGTACCAACTGAGCTACCTGGCCGTCCGGTGCCGGCTGTACCGTCACCGCCGAGCCGATGCTCGGATGGCGACCCTGACGGGACTCGAACCCGCGACCTCCGCCGTGACAGGGCGGCGCGCTAACCAACTGCGCCACAGGGCCATATCTAATTGTCACGTCTTCCGACGTACCCCCTACGGGATTCGAACCCGCGCTACCGCCTTGAAAGGGCGGCGTCCTAGGCCACTAAACGAAGGGGGCTCGCATCAGGCGACCGAAGCCGCTCTCCGCACCGCTTCCGCGTTCCGTTGGGAGCTGGGATAGCTTATGACACCATACTCCGAGTTCCCAAATCGCCTGTTCAGGCACCATAAATCACTGCAGCCGAGCGAGTGGGCCCCGTGGGACTCGAACCCACAACCTACGGATTAACCTGCCACCACGCCTTTCGGCGCCGCCCTGAGGCGTTCGTGGTCTGGACTGTCCCTTCACCCTGGCGCTCACACGCTGTAGGTGCCACCCGTCCAGTCTCTACACCTTCCGAGGTCTCCCCCGGCTTGGCTCGGGATCGCCATGCCGTTTCCGGCGAAGGGTTCCCCGACTTTGAGTGGTGTCATCCCGACCGTTTCCGATCGGGCGCTCCTATTGAGTTGAAGTCCGCAGCTCTGCCAATTGAGCTAGAGGCCCTAGCAGTCCGCGATACTACCGGCAAGGCAGCGGCGCCTCGCACGAACCCGGCGATCGCACTCCGTAGCCGTGGTCCTGACACTCGATAGCCGCCGCCGCGCAGGCGCCGCTCCGGTGCACGGCGTGACACGGAGTTGGTCCGATCGACCCGAGCCGTTCACCCCGTGGCCTGCGTGCGGGCGCACGGGCACGCTTGCCTGGCGGCATGCATATCGTGCAGCTGGCCAACTTCTACGGCCCGCGCTCCGGCGGGCTGCGCACGGCCGTCGATCAGCTGGGGGCGGGCTACGTAGGCCGTGGACACCGAGTGACACTGGTCGTCGCCGGTACGGGGCATGACCAGGAGACCCTCGACAGCGGCGTGCACCGCATCGTCGTCCCGGGCGGGCGCTTCTTCGCGCTCGAGGGCTACCGTGCAGCCAACGCCGTCGGCATCCGCCGTCTGCTCCCCCGCCTCGCCCCGGACAGCCTCGAGGTGTCCGATCGGCTGACCCTGCGTGGCATGGGGCCCTGGGCGAAGGCCCGTGGCATCGGGTCGATCATGATCAGCCACGAGCGACTCGACCGGATGATCGAGCTGGGTGCCCCGAAGGCTCTGGCGCGCTGGGCATCCGACGTAGCGAATCTCGGCACCGCCCGGAGCTACGACACCGTCGTCTGCACGACGGCCTTCGCGGGCGCGGAGTTCGCTCGGGTGCACGCACCGAACGTCGAGACCGTGCCCCTCGGCGTGGATCTCGACACGTTCGACCCGAGCCGTGCCGCGACCCGCGCGGACTACGCCCCGGATACGGACGTACTCCTCGTGCAGTCCTGTCGCCTCTCGATGGAGAAGCACCCCGCACGCGGAATCGAGGTCCTCCGCGCGCTACTGGACGACGGTGTCCCGGCCCACCTCGTGGTCGCCGGTGACGGCGCGATGGCAGACGAGCTGCGCCGGCAGGCGGCCGGACTGCCGGTCACCTTCACCGGCCACGTCGCCGACCGGGATTCTCTCGCAAGGCTTCTCGCGACAGCCGACGTAGCGATCTGCCCTGGGCCGCACGAGACGTTCGGCCTGTCGGCGATGGAGACGCTGGCGTCGGGAACGCCCATCGTGGTGTCCCGCAACAGTGCCCTCGTCGACGTCGTCGCGGGCGGGTGCGGCCTCCCCGCTGCCGATACCGGATCCGCGTTCGCGGCCGCTACGAGGTCGATCCTGCAGCGGGACAAGAGTTTCTACCGGACGCGGGCGCGCATCCGTGCTGAGGAGTTCACCTGGGACCGCGCCGTGGAGCGGATGCTCGAGCTGCATTCCGCGACGGCGGATCGTCGGGCGTTTCTCCGAGGAACTCCTGCCATCGCTCCCACGACTCTGGGAGCTTGGCCGGCGTCACGGGGAGGCCGGCCCCGAAGAGGTCGGCGAGCGCCCGCATCCGGTCGGGCAGCAACTGCGCCGGATTATCGCGACCGAGCGCGCTGATCGCGCCGATGACCGCCCCTACCGCTGCCCGCACCGCGAGTTCGTCGACCGGCCCCGTCACATTCTCGAGAACGGCCCGCTCGAGCGCCTCCGCTGTCTCCTCCATCTGCTGGGCCTGCGCCGCCCGCAGCGAGGGCGACGAGTACAGCAACCGCCCGCGTTCCATCTCCGTCGCACGTTCGTCGTCGTCGAGCGCCTCGAACATGTCCGCGCCGCCCTGCAGGATCTGTACGGCGATGCCGCCCTCGGGGTCGATCGGCGGGACGTCGGCTAGGAACACCGCGTCGTAGTCGTCCTCCAGGATCGTCGCCTCTTTGGACGGGAAGTACCGGAAGAACGTGGCAGGCGAGACCTCGGCCGCGCCCGCGATCTGCGCGACCGTTGTCTCGTCGTAGCCCTGCTCGCGGAAGAGTTCGTAGGCCACCTGCCGCAGCCGCAAGCGCGTCTGCCGCTTCTTACGCTCACGCAGACCGAGCGGCTTCGTTTCGCTCACCTGCTTCGTCGTTCGTTCCGCCACGCCCCGATTCTGCCGGAACCAGGGCACACATCAAGACGGATGCGAGCGCGAGTCCCACGCCGATCCACCCCGCCACCGCGAGTCCGTGCTGGTACGCCGCGATCACGCCGCCCACGGCGCCCGGATCGGCGGAACGCAGCGCCGTGACGCCGGCGATCACGTTGTCCCGGACCACCGGTTCGACACCGGGTGGCAGCGGCACCCACGCGAGGCGGCCGGTATAGGCCGCCGCCACGGCAGAGCCGAACACAGCGACGCCCAGTGCCGAGGCGATCTGCCGGATCGCTTGGATCAGCGCGGAACCCGCTCCGGCGTCCCAACCGTCCAGATCGCCGGTCGCCAGGGCCATCGCCATCGGGATCACGCCGCCCAGCCCCAGCCCCAGCAGGATCGTGACCGCCAGGTAGACGCTGTACGGACCATCCGACCATGTCGCCTGAAGCAGAAACGCGGCGGCGATCAGCAGGACCGAGCCGACCGCCACGGCGCGCCGACCGACGGCCGCCGACAGCCGTGGCCCGACCCGGGTACCCAGGATCAGCGCGCCGACCACGGGCAGGATGCGGAGACCGATGCCGAGCGCGTCCGCGTTGTACACCACCGAGAAGACCTGCGTCAGTTGGAAGGTGGCGCTCGCGAGGAGCAGCATCGTCGAGCCCGCGAGGACAGTCCCCGCCAGGAAGCCACGCTGACGCAACAGCGTCAGCCGCACCAGCGGCCGCTCGGCCGTCAGTTCGCGCCACGCGAAGGCACACAGGCCCACTACCGCGACCGCGAGAAGCAGCAGGAAACGACCCGACGCCCACCCGGTCTGGCCCGCCTGCGTGAACGCCCACACCAGTGCTCCGAAGCCGACGACCGACAGCACTACGCCGGCGATGTCGAAACCACCCGGCTGCGCACGGTTCTCCGACTCCGGGATGAGCAGCCACACGGCGACAGCCGCCACCGCGGCGATCGGCACGTTGATCAGGAACACCGATCCCCACCAGAAGTGCTGCAGCAGAACGCCGCCGAGGATCGGGCCGAGTGGCATACCCGCCGCCGACGACGCCATCCAGATCCCCATCGCCCGCTCCCGCTCGCGCGGATCGGGGAAGAGCCCCGGCAGCACGCCCATCGACAGCGGCATCGCCGCCGCCGCGCACGCGCCGAGCAGCACACGGCCGACGATGAGCATCGCCGGCGTAGCGGCGAAGGCGCATACCGCGGATGCCGCACCGAAGCCGAGCAACGAGAGCCCCAGCATGCGCACGCGACCCACCCGGTCGCCGAGCGCACCCAGCGGAATCATCAACGCGCCCAGCACCAACGGATACGAGGTGGTGATCCATTGCAGCTGGCTCGTGCTGGCGCCGAGCTCGCGTGAAAGCGAGGGTAGCGCGACCATCAGGACCATCGTGTCGAGACCGATGGTGAGCATGGCACCCGCCAGGACCGCCAGAGCGGTCCACGGCGAGCGCCCCGTGCGGGCGGTTACGGACATCGATCAACCTCCAATATGAGAGTCACTGTTATTTGAGAGTGACTCTCATATTGGTGTTTGTCAACCGCGGATCCGGATCCGGGTCAGCGCAGGCGCTCCCCCGATTCCGCATCGAAGAACAGCGCCGACTCTGGAGCCGGCGCGAGACCGATCTCCTCGCCGATCGCGACGCCCGCCCGGCGCGGCGATCGCGCCACGACCTGCGTGTCGACTCCCTCGAGCCGCGCGTACACCAGCGATTCGGCCCCGAGCTCCTCGACGAGCGCCACGGAACCGCGCGCGGCCCCGACGGTGCCCGGCGGGACCAGCGTCCACCCCTCCGGTCGAAGACCGACGGTGACCGTGTCCCCCGCACCGTCGGCGACGGACCGCGGGACGGCGACGGCGGCCCCGGCGAAGCCCGCACCGTCGGCGGAGAGCTTCGCCGGGACGAGGTTCATGCCGGGCGACCCGATGAACCCGGCGACGAAGGTGTTGACCGGGTCGTCATACAGCTGGGCCGGGGGTGCGACCTGCTGCAGCACCCCCTCCTTCAGTACGGCGACCCGGTCGCCCATGGTCATGGCCTCGACCTGATCGTGCGTCACGTAGACGGTCGTGACCCCGAGCCGACGCTGCAGTTCGGATATCTGCGACCGTGTCGAGACCCGCAGCCGCGCATCGAGATTGGACAGCGGTTCGTCCATAGCGAACACCTTCGGGTGCCGGACGATGGCGCGCCCCATCGCCACGCGCTGACGCTGGCCGCCGGAGAGCCGCCCCGGCTTGCGGTCGAGCAGGCCCTCGAGCTCGAGCATCCTCGCCGCCTCGGCGACCCGGGATGCGGTGTCCGCCTTGGACGTCCCTGCGTTGCGGAGCGCGAAGCCCATATTCTCCGCAACCGTCATGTTCGGATACAACGCGTAGTTCTGGAACACCATGGCCACGTCGCGCCGCTTGGGCGAGAGGCCCGTGACGTCCGTGCCTCCGATCAGGATCCGCCCGTCCGACACGGCCTCCAGGCCTGCGAGTGCCCGCAGGCTCGTCGACTTACCGCATCCGGACGGCCCCACCAGGACGACGAACTCACCATCGTCGATGTCGATGTCGAGCGCGTCGACGGAAGGGCGGTCAGCGCCGTCGTAGCGGACGCTGGCGCGGTCGTAGCGCACTGTGGCCATGGTGCCCCGTATCTCCTTGTAGAACAGGCCCCGGATCTCCCGGAACCCCTGTCAGCACAATCTATTTCGGCAGCTTAGGCTTGATCTGGGAGTCGATCTTGCCCTGGATCGTCTTCTGCAGAGTCGCGAGCGTGGAGGCCGGGTCGGAGCCGTTCGCGATCTGCTGCAGCGCCTGACCTATGTCACGCGCCCCGCCGGGCACGAACACGCGGGCGTTGTCCTGACTCTTGGTGAACGGCAGTTGCTTCACCGCCGTGCCGAAGTTCGGATTCTTCTCGATGAACGCCTTCATGGAGGCATCGTCGACGGCGGACTTACGGACCGGCATGTAACCGGTGCCCTGCGAGAACGCGGAGGTGTTGGCCGAGTTCGTCAGGAACGTGATGAACTTGAGCGCCGCGACCTTACGTTCGGTCGAGATGCCGGACGGGATCGCAAGGCCGGCACCGCCGGTGGGGCAGGACTTGCCCTGCGGCCCGGGCAGGAACGCCGTGCCGACCTCGAACTTGGCCTGCTGCGTGATGGTCTTGAGCGAGCCCGTCGACTCCAAGAGCGCGGCGGCGGTGCCTGCGCTGAAGTCGTTGAGCGGGTTGGTTGCGAGACGGCCCGACGACTTGGCGACCTGCTGCAGCAACTGCGCCGCCTTGACCGTGTTCGGATCGGTGAACTTCAGGTCCCAGCCGTCGGAGTACGCGCCGCCCATAGACCAGTTCCAGCCCTCGAAGTGCCATTCGAGATAGTCCGTGGCGTCCGGAAGCACGATGGCCTTCTTGCCGCCACCGATCGCTTCGGTGAGCTTCGGCTCCCACGATGCGAACTCTGCCCAGTCCTTCGGGCCGCGATCCTCCAGGCCGGCCTTCTTCCAGACGTCCCTGTTGTAGTAGAACAGCGGCGTCGAGCGCGCATAGGGGATGGCGTAGTGCTTGCCCTCGAAGAGGTAGTCCCCGAGCAACGAGTCGACGTAGTCGGACGTGTCGGTGCCGGCGGCAGCGAAGTGGTCGTCGAGAGGCTCGATCTGCTTGTTCAGCGCGAACGGGAACCAGGTGACGTCGGAGGCCACGATGATGTCCGGAAGCGACCCGCCGGTGAGCGAGGTCGTGAACTTCTGCGACAGTTCCTCGTAGTCCTTGCCGCCGTCCACCAGGTTGACCTTGATGTTCGGGTTGGCCTGTTGGAAAGCGTCGATGAGCTTCTGTTCGATCGACTTCGACGTACCGGGGTGGTTGCTCCAGAACTGCAGCGTGATCGGGCCGCCGGAGGCTCCGCCGCTCCCACCCGAGCCCGAACCGCCTCCCGAGGAACCCGTGCCGGCACACGCGGCCGCCAGGCTCGCGGTGGCCGCCGCTGCCAGGCCGAGGAACGCCCGCCTGTTGAGATCCGCCATGTGAGAAACCCCTTCTCTCGTCCCGGTCCGTCCGGGAACCCTGCCGCGCGACCGGATCGCGCGGAGTCCTCGTCGACGGCGGTCGCCGTCGCGTTCTCGTCAGCGGCTGCCGCCGCCGGGGTGCGGATCAGCCCTTGACCGCACCCGACGTCAGGCCCTTGATCATCTGACGCTGAAGCGCCAGGAAGATCACGAGCATCGGCAGGGCGGTGAGCAGCGTCGCCGCCATCACCGGCCCCCAGTTCGCGCCCTGCTCGGTGTTGTTCAGCAGCGTCAGCCCGACGGGGAGCGGCGCGACCGCCGGCCCGTCCGACATCAGGAACGGCCAGAGGTACTCGTTCCACTCGTTGACCAGCGTGATCACTCCGAATGCCACCATCGTCGGGATCGAGACCGGCAGGATCACACGCCACAGCAGCCGCAGGTGTCCCGCTCCGTCCATACGGGCGGCCTCGACGATCTCCCGCGGCAGGGACAGGAAGTGGTTGCGCATCAGGAAGGTTCCGAACGCGACGCCCGCCAGCGGGAGGATGATCCCGACGAAGGTGTTGCGGTAGTCCGCCATGAGCGCATAGTTCGAGATGACGGTGATCTGGTTGGGCACCATGAGCGCCGCGATGATCACGAAGAAGATCACCTTCTTGAACGGGAAGCGCAGGAAGACCAGGGCGTACGCACTCAGGATGCCGAGCACGAACTTGATGCCGCCCGTGATGAACGTGATGATCAGCGAGTTGCGCAGGTACCGCCAGTACGGGATCTGTCGGGTCACGTCGGAGTAGTTGGACGGGTGCCACGACGGCGGCCACCACGAAGCCGGGGAGACGAAGACGTCCGGCCGCGCCTTGAACGACGTGATGACCATGAAGTAGACGGGGACGGCGATGAGCGCGAGCGCCGCCAGCATGCCGAGGTAGCCGAGGATCCGGTAGCCCAGAGCCTTGTTCACTTGTCTCCCCTGTCCATCATCCGGACCTGTACGGCGGTCACCACGAGCAGGATCAGGAACATCACGGTGGCGACAGTGGCCCCGTAGCCCGCCCGCTGGTTGCGGAACGTCTCCCAGTAGATGTCGAACACCATCGTCGTCGTCCCACCCTCGGGTCCGCCGTCGGGGAACATGATGTTGAGGATGTCGAAGACCTGCAGGCTGCCCAGCAGCACAGTGATCGACAGGAAGAACGTGGCAGGCCGTAGCTGCGGCATCGTCACCCGCCAGAACTTCCGCCACGCAGGGGTGCCGTCGATGGCCGCGGCTTCGTCGAGATCCCTGCTCAGCCCCTGCAGCGCGGCCAGGTAGATGACGAAGGTGTAGCCGAGGTTCTTCCATATGTAGGTGAAGGTCACCATGAACAGGGCCCAACCGGGCCGCTGGTAGAAGTCGGGGCCGCCCGCGATGCCGAACCAGCTGAGCACCGATGCGACCATGCCGAACTGCGGGTTGAACACGAAGTAGAAGGCCAGGCCGATCGCGGCTCCGGACAGCACGAACGGCGCGAACACCGCCGAGCGCACCAGGTTCCGCCCGGCGAGCTTCTGGTCCAGCAACATCGCAAGCGCTAGGCCCAGCACCATGGAGACGACCACCGCGCACACGGTGAAGACCAGCGTCACGGTCAATACCCGCCAGCTGGAGTCGCTCGAGAAGAACTCGCGGTAGTTGGCCAGACCCACCCAGCGGGCCGCGTCGCGGCTGGCCAGCGACCAGTCCGTGAAGCTCAGCCGGATGTTGTCCACCAACGGCCGGTAGGTGAAGACCACCAGCAGTGCGATGTTGGGCAGCGCGAAGGCCAGGAACAGCAGGTTGTCACGCGTCTTGAGGTGCGCGGCGATCCCTCGTCGAGTACTGGGCTCGACGAACTCGGTGCTGGAACTCATCGGAAGCAGCCTCCGGTACTCGGGCGACGGTGGTGCGAACCACAGGACTCGAATCGGTAACGAATCGATGGCGGATCGACGATAACGACCGAGGCGGCCTCCGCGTGCGCAAATGCCGGGAACCTGAGGGTTGCGCCGCCGGAGAAGACCGGAAGGTGCGCGTTCGGAGAAATCGGACAGCGTACACACGTGATCAACTAAGGATCACCTAGTACGATCGCCTGGACCGGAGAATCGTGACGGAGGATACATGCGAACTTTGACCCAGCTCGAACTGCTGCAGGAGCTGTCGGGTGTCGCCGAGGAGAACGTCAACCGTCACCTCAAGATGACCAAGGACTGGAACCCCCACGACTACGTGCCGTGGGACGACGGCCAGAACTTCTCGGCTCTGGGCGGCAAGGACTACGAGCCCGGCGAGAGCCGGCTGTCCGAGGTCGCCAAGGCGGCGATGATCACCAACCTCCTCACGGAGGACAACCTCCCCAGCTACCACCGGGAGATCTCCGAGAACTTCTCGATGGACCACGCGTGGGGTCACTGGGTCGGACGCTGGACCGCGGAGGAGAACCGCCACGGCATCGTGATGCGCGACTATCTCCTGGTCACCAGGGCCGTGGACCCGGACCAGCTCGAAGAGTTCCGGATGATCCACATGGGCAACGGCGCCTCGTCGGAGGGCCACACGGGCGCCGGGCTGGGCGACCGCAGCCTGCTGCACCTCGTCGCATACGTGACGTTCCAAGAGCTCGCGACCCGCGTCTCGCACCGCAACACCGGCAAGGCGTGCAACGACCCCGTCGCCGACAAGATGCTGCAGCGCATCGCGGCCGACGAGAACCTGCACATGGTCTTCTACCGCAACATCTGCGGTGCGGCGATCGACCTCGCACCGGACCAGGCGCTACGTGCGCTGACCGACGTCCTCACCAACTTCCAGATGCCCGGACTCGGGATGCCGAACTTCCGCCGCAACGGCGTGCTGATGGCCAAGCACGGCATCTACGACCCCCGCCAGCACCGCGAGGAGGTCGTCATGCCCGTGTTGAAGAAGTGGAAGATCTTCGAACGTAACGACTTCGGCCCTGAGGGCGAGAAGTCGCGCGAGCAGCTCGCCACGTTCGTCGAGGAGCTCGACGACCAGGCGACGAGATTCGAGGTCATGCGCGATCGCGCGCTTGCCCGCGAGGCGAAGAAGCGCGAGCGCGTCGCCTCCTGAGACCGACGAGGGCGTGCGTTGCGCGCATCTCCCCAGCGCCGTGACCCGTCGGCGACACACCGTCGCTCGGGTCACAGTGCTTTGATGAACCGATCGGTGTGCCGTACCGTGGTCGAGATACGCCGTACGACGCATACATCTATGCCCGGAGGACACATTGCGGACCCGTGAACTGAACCAGCTCGAGCTGCTCCAGGAGCTGTCGGGGGTCGCCGAGAGCGAAGTCAATCGGCACCTCAAGATGACGAAGGACTGGAACCCCCACGACTACGTGCCGTGGGACGAGGGCCAGAACTTCGCAGCCCTGGGCGGCAAGGACTACGACCCCGAGGCGAGCCAGCTCGACGAGGTGGCCAAGGCCGCGATGATCACCAACCTCCTCACCGAGGACAACCTCCCGACGTACCACCGGGAGATCGCGGACAACTTCTCGATGGACCACGCGTGGGGCCACTGGGTCGGACGCTGGACCGCGGAGGAGAACCGCCACGGCATCGTGATGCGCGACTACCTGGTGGTCAGCCGCGGCGTGGACCCGGTGAAGCTCGAAGAGGCCCGGATGATCCACATGACCAATGGGTGGGATCCGCAGGGCAAGGTCGCGGCCCACACCGAAGAGCAGATGACGATGCTGCACTCGGTCGCGTATGTGACCTTCCAGGAGCTCGCGACCCGCGTCTCGCACCGCAACACCGGCAAGGCCTGCAAGGACCCGATCGCCGACAAGATGCTGCAGCGCATCGCGGCCGACGAGAACCTGCACATGATCTTCTACCGGAACATCAGTGCCGCCGGCCTGGACCTCGTCCCGGACCAGGCGGTCCGCGCGATCACCGACACGATCATGCACTTCGAGATGCCCGGCGCCGGCATGCCGGACTTCCGCCGCAACGGCGTACTCATGGCCAAGCACGGCATCTACGACCTGCGCCAGCACCGCGAGGAGGTCGTCATGCCGGTGCTCAAGAAGTGGCGGATCTTCGAGCGCAACGACTTCGGCCCCGAGGGCGAGAGGACGCGCGAGGAGCTCGCAGGCTTCCTCGACGAGCTCGACCGGCAGGCGACGCGCTTCGAGGAGATGCGCGATCGCTCGCTGGCCCGCGAGGCCAAGAAGCGAGAGATGGCTGCCGCAGGCGCCTGATCTTCGCCCCGAAGACGCCTCCCACCTCCTGATATCTTCGGATGTCGGGAGGTGGGTTCGTTATGCCGGACGATCAGGTCGCCGGCCGACACGCCCCATCGCCGGAGACCGCGTAGGAGAGACATCGTGACCACCCAGACCACAGCGCGACCGCGCGTACGGATCGGCCGGTTCGAGCTGGCCAGCCCCGTCGTGCTCGCGCCGATGGCCGGTGTCACCAACGTCGCTTTCCGGACGCTGTGCAGGGAACTCGAACTGCAGCGGTCGGGTACCGTGGCCGGCCTGTACGTATGCGAGATGGTGACGGCCCGCGCGCTCGTCGAGCGGCACCCCGTCACCATGCACATGACAACGTTCGGGCCCGACGAGGATCCGCGGTCGCTACAGCTCTACACCGTCGATCCCGAGTACACGTACGCGGCCGCCAGGATGATCGCCGACGAGGGCCTCGCCGACCACCTCGACATGAACTTCGGTTGCCCGGTGCCCAAGGTGACGCGACGCGGCGGCGGCTCTGCCCTGCCGTACAAGCGGAACCTGTTCGCGCGCATCGTCGATGCCGCAGTTCGCGGTGTCGAGGGGACGGACATCCCCGTCACCGTGAAGTTCCGGGTGGGCATCGACGATGAGCACCGCACCCACCTCGACGCCGGCCGCATCGCAGCCGAACAGGGCGCAGTCGCCGTGGCGCTGCACGCGCGCACCGCCGCGCAGCGCTACTCCGGCCAGGCGGACTGGGACGAGATCACGCGTCTCAAAGACCACATGGGCGAACGCTTCGGCGACACGATCCCAGTTCTCGGCAACGGCGACATCTTCTCGGCCGACGACGCCGCAGCGATGATGGACCGCACCGGCTGCGACGGCGTCGTCATCGGCCGCGGGTGCCTCGGCCGCCCATGGCTCTTCTCGGAGCTGTCCGCCGCCCTGAACGACACCGTGATCCCCGCTCCGCCGGACCTCGGCGAGGTCGCCGCGATCATGTACCGGCACGGCGAACTCCTCGCAGCGCATCACGGCGAAGACAAGGGCATGCGGGAGATCCGCAAGCATGTCGCCTGGTACATGCGCGGTTTCCCAGCGGGCTCCGACCTGCGGGTCGCGCTCGCCCGCGTCGAGACCCTCGCGCAGCTCCGCGCGCTCCTCGACACCCTCGACCCGTCGGTCCCGTTCCCGGCCGACGCCGAGGGGCCCCGTGGCCGGCAGGGCTCACCGGGCAAGGTCGTGCTGCCCGAGGGCTGGCTCGACGACCCTTACGACGATGCCGCCCCCGAGGCGGATTCCGGCCTTCCACAGTCGGGCGGATAACGACGCACTACCGGTACGCGCGTGCCGTTCACCTGCTGTTCATCGACCACTTCGCAACGGGCCGGGAGGGGTCCCTTCGAATCTATATACTCCCAGCATGCGTACCGAGTACATCGCACAGATGGCTTCGTTCAACGACACGCTGGGCGACATCTGCGGGCGATCCGGCGTGGCCATGGAGAAGGCCACCAACGCTCTGCTGCAGGCCGACCTCGCGATCGCCGAGGAGGTCATCACCGAGCACGACGAGATCAAGAGGCTGTCGAGGCGGGCCGAGGAACAGGCGTTCACACTGCTGGCGCTGCAGGCACCCGTCGCGGGTGACCTGCGCGTCGTGGTGTCCGGCTTCCAGATCGTCGCCGACGTCGAGCGGATGGGGGCCCTTGCGCTGCACGTCGCGAAGGTGACCCGCCGCCGGCACCCGAACAAGGCGCTCCCCGAGGAGGTCAACGGTTACTTCGCGGAGATGGGGCGGCTGGCCGTCGAGCTCGCCGACACCGCACGCGAGGTGCTGATCACACAGGACCCGCATCGGGCCGCGGAGATCGAGGACCAGGACGACGCGATGGACGACCTGCACCGCCACCTGTTCACGGTGCTGATGGACCGGGACTGGAAGCACGGTGTCGCATCGGCCGTCGACGTCACGCTGCTCGGCCGGTTCTACGAGCGGTTCGCGGATCACGCCGTCGAGATCGGCCGCCGCGTAGTCTTCCAGACGACGGGCCGCACCGAGTAGACCGGGGTTCCGGCGGCGCTCAGGCCTCGTTCGCCTGCAGTACCAGTACCCGCCCGCCCAGGTTGATCTCCGAACCCACCGCTAGAAGGGCCGGCTGCCCCGGTACGAGCGGCAACGGTGACGGGACGCCCGGTGGGCGCACCCACGTCCCGTTGGACGAGCCCACGTCTACCGCCAGGATGTTCCAGCCGTCCAAGCGGATCTCGAGGTGCGCGCGTGACAGCGCGCCGGTGCGGTCCTGCAGGGGGATCGGCGCGAGGCGCCCGACACCGTCGGCGGCGCGACTCCCACGGTTGTCGACGAACGGCACCGGATCCCGCCCGATGACGACATCGGTCTCGAGGACGTACGCGGAGCCGTCGTCGGCGATGAGCGTGCCGAGCGGCGGGCGGGGCCCGGTCTCGGTGGGCGCCGCACTGTTCACCAGCCCACCGCAGCGGGTACAGAACGTGGCCTCGGGGGCGTTCAGGTGCCCGAACGCGCACCGCCGCCCCGCCACCATGGGCCCCGACGGCGGCCGCTCCGCCACGGCCTCGAGGTCCATGTCCGTGGGGGCGGACAGGCGGTCGGGCCTCGACTGCGCGGGGTCCGCCGGCGAGGCCTCGTGGTGCGCCTGCTCGGGACGCGCGGCCGCGGCCTGTGCGGCATCAGGATCCAGTGCGGGCACGGGGTCGACGTGCGGGATCACCGGGAACGGCTGGGACTTCGGGCCGGCCTGCGGCCCGGTCGTGCGGGGTACCTTGACGGGCGGCACCCACAGCACCGCGCCCGACGCGGGCACTGCGCCGTCACGCAGCACCAGCGAGCCGGGGCGGCTCGCTGGTGCCGGCGGCTGCGGGTGCCCCACGGTGACCGTGACCACGTTGCCGTCGCCGAGTGTCGCTACGCGTTCGAGGAAGGCGCCATCGGGACTGGTCAGGACGTGCTGCGGGGTCGTGTCCGACGGCGACTCGAAGATCGCGATCGTCGCGCCCCCCGCGCCGCCCAGCACGGCGCGAACCTCGTTGCCGAAGATCTGCACGGCCGCGAAGGACAGTCCCGGCGCTGCGGACTGCTGGACGACCTCGACCCAGTCTCCGTCCCCCGCCGCCAATGCGCCGATGAGCGCCGGCACCGCGGCGGGTGCGTCGAGCGCGGGCGCGTCCATCGCGAGCACGATATCGCGCACACGCGCGACCACCCGGTCACCGGGAAGAACGGTGGTACGGCGATCGATCACCGTTCCACCCTACGGGTCCGCGTCCCGCGCGTCTGATAAGGCCGCCGGTGTGGCGGACGCACCCGCGGGTGCGTCCGTAACGTGTCGCTGGCAGCGGCGGGAGGCCCATATATCGCCCGGCGTCGCCGGAGCACGCCGGGGGTGGCAGCCTCTTCCTCGTCGCGATCGCCGGCGTAGTCACCGTCTGCGCGGGTGTAGCCGAGGCCCTGGCCGCGCCGCGGCGTGTCCTGCGCGCGGTACTCGCACCCATTGCCGCAGGGATTCTGGTCTGGTATTTCACGATCGGATCGCCATGGCAGGGCGCGATCCCCACGATCCTCGGCGTGCTGATCGCGATGGGAATCCACGACGGATGGCGGGCGCTGGACGGTATACGGGTCAGCACGGCGACCTCGGCGATCGCCTGGCGGGTGTTCGTCGTGATCGCTTGCGCACGAGACCTACCCGCATCCGACCCGTGGTCCGGCCCCGGGCGTTCCACAGCATTGGTGGAATCCGGGTCGCCCGCGTGGTCGGATGCGGCCAGCACATCGGCGCTGATCGCGCTGCTCGCCGCAGTCGTCACGCTCACGTGGACGGCAGCACGGGATCAGGACACCGCCCGCACCGCGGTGACGGCCACTGCCGGGACACTGGTGGGCGCGGCGCTGATCCTGTGGGCGACGGGCGGTGTCGGCGTGGCCGAACCACTGGGCACTGTCGTCGTCCTGGCCGGCGTGGCCGTCCGGCAGCTCATGGCATGGCGGCTCGCCACCCGTGAGCTCGGGGCTCAGCCGAAGCGGCCGGAGATGTAGTCCTCGGTGGCCGGCTGGTCGGGATTGGAGAACATCTTCTCCGTCGGGTTGATCTCGACGAGCTTGCCCGGCTTACCCGCGGCCTCGAGGTTGAAGAAGGCAGTGGTATCGGAGACGCGCGCCGCCTGCTGCATGTTGTGCGTGACGATGACGATCGTGTACTTCTTCTTGAGCTCGCCGATCAGATCCTCGATCGCGAGGGTCGAGATCGGGTCGAGCGCGGAGCACGGCTCGTCCATGAGCAGCACATCGGGGCTCACGGCGATGGCGCGCGCGATGCATAGGCGCTGCTGCTGACCGCCGGACAGCCCGCCGCCCGGCTTCGAGAGCCGGTCCTTGACCTCACCCCACAGGTTGGCGCCGCGCAGCGACGTCTCGGCGACCTCGTCGAGCTTGCTCTTGGAGCGGATGCCCTGCAGCTTGAGGCCGGCCACGACGTTGTCGCGGATGGACATCGTAGGGAACGGATTGGGGCGCTGGAACACCATGCCGATGGTTTTGCGCACGCCCACCGGGTCGACCCCGGACCCGTAGACGTCCTCCCCGTCGAGCGTGATGTGGCCCTCGACGCGTGCGCCGGGTGTGACCTCGTGCATGCGGTTGATGGACCGCAGCACTGTCGACTTGCCGCAACCGGACGGGCCGATGAACGCCGTCACACTGTTGGGCGGCACGGTGAGCGATACGTCGGCAACGGCGTGGAACGCACCGTAGTAGATGTTGAGGTCTTTGAGATCGAGACGCTTGGCCATGATTCCTACTTCGTCTTGGGAGCGAGCAGCTTCGACACGAGGGCGGCGAGCGCGCTTGCGATCGCGACCAGGATGACCAGCGTCAGGGCGGCGCCCCACACGCGGTACTGCCCGACCTCACCCGGGTTGCTGCTGAACTGCTGGTAGATGAACAGCGGCAGCGACGACATGTTGCCGTCGAAGATGTTCTGGTTGATCTTGTCGCTGACGCCGACCAGCAGCAGCACCGGCGCGGTCTCGCCGACCACGCGGGCGATCGCCAGGAACACGCCGGACACCATGCCGGACGCGGCCGTCGGGATCACGATCCGCAGGATCGTCTTCCACTTCGGCACCCCGAGTGCGAACGACGCCTCGCGCAGGTCGTGCGGGACCAGCTTGAGCATCTCCTCGGTGGATCGCACGACCACGGGGACCATGAGCAGGATCAGAGCGAGGCTCACGGCGAACGCGCTCTGCGGGAGGCCCAGCGTGGTGATCCAGACGCCGTAGATGAACAGCGTGGCCACGATCGACGGGATACCCGCCAGGACGTCGACCATGAACGTGGTGACGCGGCCGAGCGCCCCGCCCTGCCCGTACTCGACCAGGTAGATACCTACCAGGATGCCGATCGGGACGCTGATGATCGCGGCGATGAGCGCCTGCGCCAGTGAGCCGAATATCGCGTGGTAGACGCCGCCGTCGTACGACGACGGTGCGACGCGGTACATCGAGTTGGTCCACCACTCGGGCTTGATGATGGCGCGGATGCCCTTGCTCACCACCATGTAGAGCAGCGAGACGAGCGGCGCGATCGCGAGCAGGAAACACAGACCGAATCCCACGGCCGCGATGTCGTTGGTGAGACGGCGCCGCAGCGACGTCTTGTGGAAGGTCGTACCGGGCTTGGCGGCCGCGGTCAGATCGGTGGCGGTCATCCGTTCACCCGTCCCCCGCCGATCCAGCGTGCGACGGCGTTCACCAGGAAGGTGAGCACGAAGAGCACGAGACCCGCGGCGATGTAGGCGCCGCGGGAGTCCGGGTTGGAGAACTCGGTCGCGGCGGAGGCGATCTTGGAGGCGAAGGTGTATCCACTGTCGAACAGCGACCACGCCGAGTTCCGGGTGGCGGCATTGAGGATCACCAGGACGGCGATCGTCTCACCGAGGGCTCGACCGAGCGCCAGCATCGAGCCCGCGACGATGCCCGACCGACCGTAAGGCAGGACCGTCAGGCGGATGACCTCCCACTTGGTGGCTCCCAGCGCGAGCGCCGCCTCCTGATGGGCTACCGGCGTCTGGCGCAGGGCCTCACGGCTGATGGAGGTGATGATCGGCAGGATCATGATCGCGAGCACCACGCCGGCCGTGAACACGGTGCTGCCGAGGCTGAGCTCGACGTTGCCGCTCTTGAACAGGAAGAACCAGCCCAGCGTGCGGTTCAGCCACTCCTGGAAGGGGACCAGCCAGGGGGCGAGCACGAAGATGCCCCACAGGCCGAAGATGATCGAGGGCACCGCCGCCAGCAGGTCGACGACCGAGCCCAGCGCGCGGGAGAGGCGCGGCGGCGCGTACTGCACCAGGAACGTCGCGATACCGACCGCGACCGGCACCGCGAGGATCAGCGCCATCACCGATGACATGACGGTGATCTTCAGCAACTCGAGAATGCCGAAGCGCATGTCTGTCGGATCGGTGGTCTTCCATTCCGAGCTGATCAGGAAGTTGGCATGGTCCTTGGCGATGGACGGTACGGCCTGCACCACCAGGGTCGTGAAGATCAGGGCGATCACCACGATCAGGAAGATGCCGGAGGCGCGCGTCAGCCACGCGAAGGAGGTCTCCTTCCACCCGCCGCCGTCGCCCTGCGGCAGCCCGGGTGCCGCCTCCCGCCCTCCCGGCGCCACCGCGTGCGCGGCGGCGTCCGGGGGCTCGATCGAGTCTTCCGTCGCCATCCGTCCCCGTTGTTCGGCCATGCCCGTCCCTACGCCTTCGCCTGGATTCTGTCAGCTCTCCCGCGCGGGCGTGCTACTGGATCGAGTCGATCGAGGACTGGAGCGTGTTGCGGAAGGACTCGGGGATCGGCGCGTAGCCCTCGCCCGACAGCTGGCTCTGGACGGACTCACTGGACGCGATCTTCAGGAACGTCTTGATGCCCTTGGCGACGTCGGCGTCCTGGTACTTGCTGCACACGACCTCGTAGGTCGCGAGCACGATCGGGTAGGCGCCGGCGGTGGTCGGCTTGTAGAACGCGGTGGTGTCGAGCGTGAGGTCCTTGTCGCCCGGCTTCTTGAACTTGGCCGCGGCGATCGTCTTCGCAACGCTGTCGTTGTTCAGGGCGACGGCATCGGGTCCGGCCGAGGTGATCACGTTCGCGGTCTTCAGCCCCTGCGCCTTGGCGAAGCTCCACTCGGCGTAGGTGATGGCACCCTCGGCCTTCTTGACGGTGGCGGCGACCTGCGGATTGCCGTTGGCGCCCTGGCCGGCACCGCCGACGAAGGTCTTGCCCGCACCCTTGGTCCAGTCCTGCGGCGCCGCGGACGAGAGGTACTTCTGGAAGTTGTCGGTGGTGCCCGACTCGTCCGAACGGAAGACGACGGTGATCGGCAGGTCCGGCAGGCTGGTGCCCTTGTTCTCGGCGGCGATCTCAGGCGCATTCCACTTGGTGATCTTGCCGGTGAAGATCTTGGCGATGGTCGCGGCGCTCAGGTTGACCTGGACGTCGCCGGGGAGGCGATACGCGACGGCGATGGGACCGAAGACCAGCGGCAGGTCCAGCGCGGGCGAGGCGCACTTCTTCTCCGCTGCGGCGTGCTGAGCGTCGGTGAGCGGCGAGTCGGAGCCGCCGAAGTTGGTGACGCCACCCGTGAAGTCGGTGATGCCCTGGCCGGATCCGTTACCCGTGTAGTCGACGTTCGCCCCGTCGCAGTCCTGCGCGAAGGCGTTCTTGAACACCGTCATCGCGTTGGCCTGCGCAGTCGAACCGCTCGCCTTGAGGTTGAGCTTGCCCTCGCACGAGACGTTGCTGCCGCCCGAAGCGGACGCACCACCGGACGTGCCCGAGGATGCGTTGTTGTCGCTGCCGCACGCGGTCAACGCGACGGTCAGGGCGGCTGCGGCGGCGATCGACGCTGCAAGTGGTCCACGCTTGAAGTTCACCGGGTTCCTCCGTGAGTTGGGTTCGAGCCCTCTGGGTTCGGGACGAAACTAGGTAGGGCGAGTGACCTGCCACCCCCGACAAGGTGAACGCAGAGTTAACACTGCACGTCAGACGGTATTGATGAGGATGACTAACCGGCTAATGCGCTACCGAAACACCCCTGATTCGAGAAAGCGGCGCAGCCTCTCGGCGTACGGCTGCGGGTCGATTCCGCTGGTCGCAAGCCATTCGGACGAATAGTACTTATCGAGGTAACGGTCGCCGGGATCACAGATCAGCGACACGACGCTCCCGGTCCTACCGTCGGCCACCATCTCGCCGACGATCCGCAGAGCCGCCCACAGTCCCGTGCCGGTCGACGCTCCCGCCCGTTTCCCGATCAGCCCCGCCAGGGCGTGCACCGCGGCGATCGCGGCGCCGTCGGGAACCCGCATCATGCGGTCGACGGCGGTCGGCACGAAGCTCGGCTCGACCCGCTGCCGCCCGATGCCCTCGATGCGAGAGCCCACGCCCGTCGTCACGGCACAGTCCGCATCGCGCCAGCCCGGGAAGAATGCGGAGTTGTCCGGGTCGGCGACGCAGATGCCGGTCGCGCGGCGCGTGTAGTGCACGTAGCGCGCGAGAGTGGCCGACGTGCCGCCCGTGCCCGCAGTCGCGACGATCCACGACGGCTCGGGATAGCGCTCCTGAGCCAGCTGGGAGAAGATCGACTCGGCGATGTTGTTGTTGCCACGCCAGTCCGTCGCCCGCTCGGCGTAGGTGAACTGGTCCATGTAGTGGCCACCGGTCTCGGCGGCAAGCCGTTCCGCGACCTCGTACACGGCGCTCGGGTTGTCGACGAAATGACATGTGCCGCCATAGGATTCGATCAATCGAACCTTCTCGGAGCTGGTCGACGCAGACATCACCGCGACGAACGGCACTCCGATCAGCCGCGCGAAATACGCCTCGGACACGGCCGTCGATCCGCTGGACGCCTCTATGACGGGCGTCCCGCGCCGGATCCAGCCGTTGCACAGCGCGTACAGGAACAGCGACCGCGCCAGGCGGTGCTTGAGCGAGCCGGTGATATGCGTCGACTCGTCCTTGAGATAGAGATCGACACCCCATTCCTCGGGCAGTGGGACCGAGATCAGGTGCGTGTCCGCGGATCGGTTGGCGTCCGCGTGCACGCGTCCGACCGCGTCCGCGAGCCAGGCCCGGTACTCGGGGTCGTACCGGTCGATGTCGTCCCTGTCGTCGATTCCCGCGGCGCCACTCACCGTCTCCTCCCGTACGCGACGTCGCGACGGTAGTCGCTGAAGCCGAGGCGACGGTAGGTGCGCAGGGCGGCCGTGTTGTCGCCCTCGACGTACAGCTCGACCTCGTTCAGCCCACGCTCCGCGAGGTATTCGAGCCCGACGGCGGTCAGCAACCGCCCGAGCCCCTTCCCCTGCCCCTCGGGTGCGACACCGACGATGTACACCTCGCCCAGCGCGGGCTCGCCATCCTCCGCGGGATGGACCTTGGTCCAGTGGAAGCCGAGCACACGGCCCTCTCGCCCCGGACCGCCTTCCGGCCGCGGCGCTTCCACGGCGAGGAAGAGGCCCTTGGGATCGAACCAGTCGGAGCCGGTCCGTTCAGCGATCTGGTCCTGTGTCCATCCGCCCTGTTCGGGGTGCCAGGCGAAAGCGGCGTTGTTGACGGCGAGGATCGCTGCATCGTCGGCGGGCCCGGCATAGGTGCGCACGGCGACGCCGGGCCCGGGCTCGGGCACCGGAGCCAGACCGTCCAGTGGGCGGCGCAGCTGGAGGAGTTCGCGCGCGACGGTCAACCCGAGCGCCGCGGCGACAGCCCGTGCGGCCGGTAGGTCGCCGTGTGCCCACACCGTCGCACCGTCGCCGACCGCGTCGAGCGCTGCGGCCACGAGCGCGCGGCCCAGGCCGCGCCCGCGCGCTGCGGGTTCGACGAAGGCCTCCACCGCGGCCGGCCCGCCGCCGGGCGCGGTCACGATCCCGGCGTACCCGCCGGCGGCGAGGATGTGGATTCCCGCACCGCCTGTGGCCATGAGGAACTGCTCGGAGAGTGGCTCGACCCCGTCTGCCCGAGCGGCAGCGGCGGCCTGCTCCACGACGCTGGCCGCGCGGCCGCCGAGCGCCCCCCGAACGACCTCGATCCCATCACCCACGGCGCCGTCACCCATGGCAGCCACGCTACTGCTCGTCCGGCTCCTCGTCTTCGGCGGCGTCCGACGTGTCCTTGCCGCGGCTCGCAGGCCGGACCGCCTTGTATCCGACGTTTCGCACGGTGCCGATCAGCGACTCGTGTTCGGACCCGAGCTTCGCTCGCAGGCGCCGCACATGGACGTCGACTGTGCGTGTGCCCCCGAAGAAGTCGTAGCCCCACACCTCCTGCAGCAGTTGCGCGCGTGTGAACACGCGGCCGGCGTTCTGGGCGAGGTACTTGAGCAGCTCGAACTCCTTGTACGTGAGGTCGAGCGGGCGGCCGCGCAGCCGCGCGGTGTACGTGCCCTCGTCGATCGTGAGCTCGCCGAGCACGATCTTGTCGACGGCCTCGTCGGGCTCCGCGCCACCGCGCCGCGCGGCCACGAGCCGCAGCCGGGCATCGAGCTCCGCGGGGCCGATACCGGGAAGCAGGAAGTCGTCGAGCCCCCAGTCGGCGTTGGCGGCTACGAGCCCACCCTCCGTGAGGACGGCGACTACGGGGACGGAGTCCGCGGTGGTGCGCAGGAGGCGGCAGAGGCCCCGCGCAGCGACCAGATCGACCCGCGCATCGACGAGCGCAGCGTCGGCCGCCCCTACCTCGAGCAGGGACGATACGTCCGCCGGAACGACCCGCACGCTGTGCGCGAGCAGCGCCAGCGACGGCACGACGGCCTCCGCGTCGGGTTCCGGGGTGAGTAGCAGCAGGTCCACCGACCACCCCTTCTCTGCTCTTCTATGCCGTGCACGGTCGGATGACAGAATAGCCGGATGCCTGAGGCCTCCACCCGACAGCGTCGGACCGTGACACCCCGCAGGCGGGGCCCGCTGCGCTGGGGACTCGCCGCGCTGGCCCTGATCGTGGCCGCCGGGCTGCTCGTCGACTTCGGGTATGCCGCCGCCGCGGAGTACCGCCTGTCGCGCACGATCCGGTCCGCCGCGGGGTTCACCGCGGACCCCGAGGTGACCATCGCCGGCTTCCCTTTCATGACCGCGGCACGCGACGGCCGCTACCGGCGCGTGAACATCACCGAGCCGGCCGTCCCCCTCCCGAAGGGCCATTCCGCGAAGCTCGAGGCCGATCTCGACGACGTCCGCCTGCCCTCCGGGACGACGATGGTGGATGCGTCGACCCCCATGCGGATCGGCTCCGTCGAGGCGCGCGTACGCCTGGACCAGAAGAACATCGGGCGCTACCTCGGCATCGTCGATCTCACGGTGCACACGCCCGTACCCGGACGAGTCGCGGGTGCGGGCAGTCCCGCGGACGGCCTGGTCAAGTCGTCGACCGGTGTGGTCCTCACCGGGACCGTGCCGCTCCCGGAACCCGGCGATGCGGATCGGAAGGTGTCGGTGTCGGTCGCCTCGGACATGTCGACACACGATGGAGGCGTCGCGATCACGGCGACGCGGATCTACACCGGCCCCGAGGAGCATGCGACGCCCCGGCTGCGGCCGGGCGACGAGCCGCGGGTCCTCGCGGCGTTCACCAAGGTGCTGCCCGCAATCGCCCTGCCCTTCGGTCTGGCGCCGACGGGTGCGCGCGGCGAGAACGCGGACATCGTGCTGTTCGCGTCGGCACACGACGTGACCAAGACTCCCGGCGACTTCTATCGGGTGGGGGTGTGACGACGGCAGCCGCGCCGGGTATCCTGACCGCATGCGCAACCGCTGTGAGCTGATGCTCACCCGACGCCGCGCGGTGGATCTGTGCCGCGTGGCCGGTTGTTGCTGTCTGGGCTGACCTGCCCCGGCTCGCGCCGTCTCGTCGGCCGGCCACCTCGAATGGCGCAACTCCCGCGGTCCGCGCTGCCGCACATCCCCCGGGCAGGCCCCCGGCCTCTCGGTCTCATCACGTCCACTTGGGTAATGACGAAAGGGAAGCGATATGGCTCGCTCCGACGTCCTGGTCTCCGCAGACTGGGCTGAGCAGAACCTCGACACCGACAAGGTCGTGTTCGTCGAGGTCGACGAGGACACCAGCGCCTACGACACCGGACACATCCCCGGCGCCGTGAAACTGGACTGGAAGCAGGATCTGCAGGATCACGTTCGGCGCGACTTCGTCGACGTCGAGCAGTTCGGCAAGCTGCTGTCCGAGCGCGGCATCGGACAGGACGACACCGTGGTCCTCTACGGCGGCAACAACAACTGGTTCGCGGCCTACGCCTACTGGTACTTCAAGCTGTACGGCCACCAGGACGTGAAGCTGCTCGACGGTGGCCGCAAGAAGTGGGAGCTCGACGCCCGCCCGCTGTCCACCGACGCCGTGTCGCGGCCGGCGACCACGTACACCGCGAAGGCCGCCGACAACTCGATCCGTGCGTTCCGCGACGAGGTCGTCGACGCGATCAACGCCAAGAACCTGGTCGATGTGCGCAGCCCCGACGAGTTCTCGGGCAAGATCCTCGCCCCGGCGCACCTCCCGCAGGAGCAGAGCCAGCGCCCCGGCCACATCCCGGGCGCGATCAACGTGCCGTGGAGCAAGGCCGCCAACGAGGACGGCACCTTCAAGTCCGACGATGACCTCGCCGCGCTGTACAAGGAGGCGGGCCTCGACGGCGAGAAGGAGACCATCGCGTACTGCCGCATCGGCGAGCGCTCGAGCCACACCTGGTTCGTGCTGCAGGAGCTGCTGGGCCACAAGAACGTCAAGAACTACGACGGCAGCTGGACCGAGTACGGTTCGCTGGTCGGAGTCCCGATCGAGCTGGGAGCGTAATCAGAGATATGTGTGGAGCACCTAAGCAGGGACAGAACCTGCCCGCCGGGGTCGACGTCGAGAAGGAGACGGTCCTGACGGGCCAGGTCCTGGACGCCACCGGTAACCCCGTCGCAGGCGCCTTCGTGCGCCTGCTCGACGGCACCGGCGAGTTCACCGCCGAGGTCGTGGCTTCCGGGACCGGAGACTTCCGGTTCTTTGCCGCGCCGGGTACGTGGACCCTGCGGGCCCTGTCGCCGGCCGGCAACGGCGATGTCACCGTGTCTCCCGACGCCAACGGCGTCTACGACAAGGACATCACGGTCAGCAAGTAGACCCCGCTGCCGACGAGGGCGCGTGTCCGCTGGACGCGCGCCCTCGTCGCGTATACGACCGGAGACCGTGCCGCGTATACGACCGGAGCCCTGCCGCGTACGCGGCCGCACCCGCGACACATCCGAGAGTTAGGATGGCGGCCATGGTCCTTGCATTCGAGATCCTCCTGGTGATCGCCTCGATCGCGATCCTCGGCTTCGCGGTATTCGTCATCTGGCGCCTCCTCCACGACGGCCAGTAGCCCCTTGGCCTCCGAAGACGCGACCCCAGACCCCAGCGCGCTGGACCGCGCGGCCGACCGCGCTGCCTCGACCTCGACGCGCAACATCTCCAGCCTCCCGGGCCTCCCGTTGCCCGACGAGACGGCCAATCTCCGTCAGGGGCCCGACCTGCACCCCGGCCTGCTGGGCCTGCTGCCGCTCGTGGGCGTGTGGCGCGGCGAGGGGGAAGGCAACGCCGACGGCAGCGACTACCGCTTCGGACAGCAGGTCGTTGTCAGCCACGACGGCCAGAACTTCCTCTCGTGGGAGTCCCGCTCCTGGCGGCTCGGCGCCGAGGGCGAGTACATCGAACCCGATCTCCGCGAATCCGGTTTCTGGCGGATCGGCGAGGACGACTCGATCGAGTTCCTGGTAGCGCACGCGTCCGGCATCGTCGAGCTGTACTACGGATCCCCGGTGTCCCAGACCGCGTGGGAGCTCGCGACCGACGTCGTGATCCGCACCCAGACCGGCCCCGAGGCGGGCGGCGCGAAACGCCTTTACGGCCTCGTCGAAGAGGGTGCGGCGCTCGCCTACGTGGAGGAACGCATCGGCGCCGACGGTGACCTCGTCCCCCGGCTGAGTGCCAAGCTGGACCGCTACGCGGGCTAGCCGAATGAGCGGCCATCCCGTCTACCTCCACGTCGGCCTCCCCAAGACCGGCACCACCCACCTGCAGGACCGGATGTGGGTGAACCGGGACAGCGCCCTCGCCGCCGGGTTGTTCTACCCGGGTGACCTGATCTCCTCGCACTTCCACGCAGCCGTGCTCCTGCAGCCCGAGCGCTACCTCGATTGGGTCGACCCTGTGCACTCGGGCGTGTGGGACGCGATGGTGACGCAGATGCGGGCGTGGGACGGGCCGTCGCTGATCTCGCACGAGTTGTACGCGAGCGCCACGCACGAGCAGGCGGCGCGCGTGCGCCGCGACCTCGCTTTCGCCGAGTTGCACATCGTCGTCACCGCCCGCGACCTGGGCCGCCAGATCCCTTCGACGTGGCAGGAGAACGTCAAGAACCAGCACACGACGTCGTTCGACGAGTTCCTGGCCGCCGTCGACGTGCCGCGGCCCGACTTTCGCGATCCGTTCTGGGAGTTCCAGGATCTGCCGCGCATCCTCGATACGTGGGCCGATGGCGTGCCTGCCGAGCAGGTGCACGTCGTCACCGTTCCCGGCCCCGACGGCCCGCGAGGCGAGCTGTGGGCGCGATACCTGTCGGTGTTCGGCCTGGCGCCGGCCGATCTACCCGCCGAGATCCCCTCGACCAATGCCGGTCTGTCGATGGGACAGGTGGAGCTGCTGCGGCGACTCAACATCCGGCTGCAGCCCGATGACGTGCAGTGGTCCCGCTACGAGCGGGCGGTCAAGGAGTTCCTCGTCGGGCGCGTGCTGTTCGCCGGCGACCCCCGCGGCGGCCCGGTGCTGCCGAAGACGGCCCTGCCGTGGGCCACGGCGTGCGCCGAGAAGCACATCCAGTTCATCGCGGAACGTGGGTTCGACGTGGTCGGCGACCTCGACGACCTCCTCCCGCGCGAGCCGCGCACACCCAGCCCGGTACCCGACGATGCCGCGCTGCTGGAGATCACGCTCGACGCCCTCGCCGGTGTCATGCTTTCGATGCCGCTCCCCGAGCCCCCACGCACCGCGTTCGATCGCGCCAAACCCGCACTGCGCGCGGTCTATCGGCGGTCCGGCCCACTGCGCCGCCTCATCGATCGCTTCCGCTGATGCCGGCGTCGAGGGCCGCCAGGACCAGATCGGCCATGTGGTCCGGGTCGCCGTCGGAGGGGTGCAGCACGATCTCGGCGTCGTGCGGGATCTCGTACGGATCGTCGACTCCGGTGAGGCCGTGCAGCTCGCCCGAGCGGGCGCGGGCATACAGCCCCTTTGGATCTCGCGCCTCGCAGCGCTCGAGCGGGGTGTCGACGAAGACCTCGACGAAGCGCAGCCCCGCGTCCTCGTGCACGGCCCGCGCGTGCGCCCGGTCGACCGTGTAAGGACTGATCAGCGCGGCGACGGCGACGACACCCGCATCCGCGAAGAGCCGGGCGACCTCCGCGACACGCCGGACGTTCTCCGTGCGCGACTCCTTGTCGAAGCCGAGGTCGCTGCACAGGCCCGTGCGCAGGACGTCACCGTCGAGCAGGTAGGCCGAGCGTCCGTGCGCGACGAGCCGCTCGTACACCGCTGCGGCGACCGTGGACTTGCCTGCGCCGGAGAGGCCTGTGAACCACACGGTGGCGCCGAGCGTGTTCGTCGTGGAAGGCATCCGAGCAAGTATGCCCGCTTCCCCGAGCCACGCAAAAGTGGACGCGCGACCCCAATCCGACACTTGCCGCGAACCTGGGAAACCGCTGTATCCGTGCGCTGCGCAAACACCAGTACGCCGCAGGGAGCTGTGAATTCGGGCGCGCCTAACCGCTGTGCCGGATACGGAGAACCCCCGATCGCGTGGACCTCACGCGATCGGGGGTTCCCGTCATTCCAGGTGGGCGACCGCCGTCAGGCGGCGGCCACCTCCTCAGTCCTGAAATTCACCATTTCTCGGACCACCTCCTTTCCATATCTGCGCAGCCGACGCTACGCCCGGCGTCGACGGTGCTGCAACGGATTTAACGCACAAGAGCCCACCTCATCACTCCACTCCCGAGTAACGACATCGGTCACCGCCGCGCGGACGGATGGGGCGGACACCTCTACTCGGAAGGCACGGTCTCCGCAGGCGGCCCGTACGCGGCGGCGACGTCCTGCGACGTGAATCCACGTGTGTAGGTCGGGAATTGGGGCCAACCGTCCGGCGCGTCCTGCCACGACTCCTGACGCCCGTACGGCAGCACGTCGAGCAGCGCGAACGTGTAGCCGAGCTGTTCGCAACCGCGGCCGTCCGTGTGCCAGGTGCGGTAGACGGTGTCGCCGTCCCGTAGGAACACGTTGACGGCGAAGCCGGCGCCGGCCGGAGCCCCCATGTCCGCCCCGAAGGGGCTGTCCGCGGTCGAGTACCAGTCCAGCTGATTGCCCACCTTCTCCCGGTACGCCAACGCGTCGCCGATCGCGCCGCAGGTGACGACGACGAAGCGCGCGTCCCATACGTCCAGGAAATCCGGCCGACGGAACTGCGCCGTGAATCCGGTGCAGCCGGGGCACTGCCACTCCGCACCGCCTGACCACATGTGGTTGTAGACGATCAGCTGACTACGCCCCGCGAACACATCGACAAGCCGCACGGGCCCGTCCGCGCCGATGAGCGTGTATTCGGGCAGGCGGACGGCGGGGAGCCGCCGGCGCTGTGCAGCGATCGCATCCAACTCCCTGGTGGCGGCCTTCTCGCGGACCCGGAGCTCGGCGAGTTCTCGCTCCCAGGCCGGCTGATCGACGATGCGGGGAATTGCGGCCACCTCGGCCACCTCCTAATGTAGACACGTTGCACATCAACTGATGTGTACAGCGTAGACATTGCCCTGAGGAGCGTCAATAGATGGCTTACCACCACGGCGACCTGCCGGCCGCTCTGATTGCGGCGGGCCTCGAGGTCACCCGCAAAGGCGGGCCCCAGGCCCTGACCCTCCGGGAGCTGACGCGCCGGGCAGGCGTTACCCCGAACGCCGCGTATCGCCATTTCCCCGATCGGAAATCGCTGGTCGCGGCGGTATCGGGCGCGATCCAGCAACGGATGGCGGAGAGCATGACGGCGCTCTTCTCGGAGGATCATCAGCCCGTGGAGCGGTTGCGTGCAGTCGGCATGGGCTACATCCGGTTCGCGTTGTCTGAGCCCGGCTGGTTCTCCGTGGCCTTCTTCGGTGCCGGAATCCCCAAGCAGCCTTCGCTCGACGAGGCGCTGCCCTATGTCGCCCTCACGACGGTGCTCGACGACATGGTCCAGTCCGGCGACCTCGCCCCCGAGCGCCGCCCCGAGGCGCCCTGGGCGTGCTGGTCCGCTGTACACGGCTTCGCCGAGCTCGCCCTGCACGGCCCGCTCCAGGATGCCGACGAGGAGGCCGTCGAGCGTGCCGCGCAGGCCACGGTCGACGCCGCTATCGAAGGCATCCGCGCCAGAGCGTGACAGACGGGCGTCACAGCATGACCACCGGCAGACCGGGCGGCGCACTGTGCCCCGCGATCACGACGGTGCGGCCGGTGAACATGCCCGCGGGGTCGGCGATATCGGCCAGGAGCGCGTCCGCGTCGGCGCGGTCGAGGTGTTCGGTCGGCTCGTCGAGCAGCACGACGGGTGCCGGCGACAGCAGGGCCCGCGCCAGCAGCAGGCGCCGGCGCTGACCGCCCGACAGGGACGCGGAGCCGTCGGGCAGCAGGGTCGCGATGCCGTCGGGCAGGCCCGCGAGCCACGCCGCCAGCCCCACCCGGGCGAGCGCCGCCGCGATCTGCTCATCGGTTGCGGAACCCGCTGCCACACGGCAGTTCTCGGCGACCGACGTGGCGAATACATGCGCGTCCTCCCGGAACAGCGCCACGGCCGCGGTGGGGTCCGCGTACTCGGACGCAGGGCGCCCGTCGACGGTGACCTCCCCACCCCGAGCGTCCAGTCCGGCCAGCGCGAGCAACAGCGTCGTCTTGCCCGCTCCGCTCGCGCCGCCGACGAACAGCCTTCCGCACCATGGGACCTCGATATCCCTCGGGTCCCGCACCAGATAGAGGTCCGGCTCGGACGGGGCCGGCAGATCGCCCCGCGGTCGCGCCTCGGGCGAGTGCAGCAGCGGCGCGAGGCGCGACGCGGCCTCTGTCGAACGCAGCAACTGCCGCGCAGCGTCCGCGAGCGGCGCGACGGTCTCGAAAGCGGAGAGCGGCAAGAGGATCAGCACTCCGATGGTGGTCACATCGGCGTGACGAGACAGCGGCACCGCCAACAGCAGGGCCGCCACCGCGGCGATCCCGACGGCGAGTGGCGTCGCGGCGTCCGCGACGGCCGTTGTGCGTGCGGCACGGTCGATAGCGGCCCGGCGCCGGTCCTCGGCCTCCACTGCCGCGCGGCGCACACCGTCGAGGCGGCCCGCGACCGCGAGTTCCGCGGCGTGGTCCAGCACCGCCCCGGCGTGATCCGCGAACGCGATCCGCTCTGCCGACTCCGCCGCGGCTCTGGCACCCGCCGCCCGCGCGGTGAGCCACGGCGCCGCCACGCCCGCGAGCGCCAGGCACGCGGCCAACACGACCGCGCCGGGCAGATGCACGAGTCCCAGCCACACGACGGCTGCGGCACCGGTCGCCACGGCGACGGCGGCCGGCAGCAGCGCGCGCACCAGCACGTCACCGACCTCGTCGACGTCACTCCCCGTGCGCTGCAACAGATCCCCGTCGCGCATCCGCAGAGCGACCGCAGGTTCCGCCGCGGCGAGCCGCGAGTACAGGGCCGTGCGCAGCTCCGTCAGGCCGTCGAGGGCGAGGCGATGACTCGCGAGCCGCTCGACGTACCGCATACCGCCGCGTGTGATACCCAGGGCACGCACCGCGGTCACCGCCACCGCGAGAGCCAGCACCGGCGGCATGGTCCACGCTTCGGTGATCAGCCAAGCGGACAGTCCCGCGAGAGCGAGAGCCGCAGCCGCCGTGGCGATCCCGGCGAGCGCCGCGATAATCACCGCGCGCGGCGACAGACGCATTGCCCGCAGGCAGGCGAGGAGGTCACGCATGGGCCACCGCCCGCACGTCGACGGCGGCATCTGCTGCGGCGATCACCGAGGCGTGGTGTGCGACTACGACCACGGTGTCACCGGACGCCGCCCGGCGCCGCAGCTCGTCCAGTACCCGTGTCTCCAATTCCCGGTCCAGGTGGGCTGTCGGCTCGTCGAGTAGCAACACCCGCGGCGCGGGCTGCGCCGCCGAGCGGGCCAGCGTGCGGGCGAGCGCGAGCCGTTGACGCTGGCCCGCGGAGATCCCGGTGCCGTCCGCACCGATCACCCGATCCCACTCGAGGTCGAATCCGACGGCGGCGCAAGCCCATACCGATTCAGGCGCGTCCACGGGTGGCGCGCCCAGGAACGTGAAGTTCTCGGCAAGCGTGCCAGACACCAGCACCGGGTGCTGTGGGCACCATGCAACACGATCCCAGTCGACGACATCGGACCGCCCTGCGGTCGGCTCGCGCAGGCCGAGCAGCACCTGCAGCAGCGTCGACTTGCCGGCGCCGTTCGGACCGGAGACCACGGTGAGCACGCCCGACGGAAACTCCGCCGTGAGGCGATGCGGTGCATCACCGTCGCGTCCCGCAACCGACAGGTCGCGAACTCGCAGTGTCCCCATCGCAACCAGGTCCGGGCTCGAATCGCACAGGTCCGCGGCAGCATCCAGCAGCGCGAACACGCGACCGGACGCGGAGACCCCCTGCTCGGCAGCGTGGAACTGCGCACCGACGGTGCGCAGCGGCAGGTACACCTCGGGTGCCAGGATGAGCGCGAACACGCCCGCGGCCAGGCCCATCTCTGCGTAGACCAACCGCAGGCCGATACCGACGGCCACGAGTGCGACGCACAGCGTGGCGAGCAGCTCGAGCACCATCGACGACAGGAATGCGATGCGCAGCGAGGCCATGGTCTCACGCGCCGAGCGCTCGCCGAGCTCCCGCACCCGCGCCTCGGGGCCGCGCTCTCGCCCCAGAGCACGCAGCGTCGGGAGTCCCGCCACGAGGTCGAGCAGCTGCCTGGACAGACCTGTCATCGCGTCGAGGCGGCGCCGGGTTCGGTCCCGCGTGAGCAAACCCACCAGGATCATGAAGACCGGCAGCAGCGGAAGCGTACCCACTACGATTCCGGCGGAGAGCGGGTCGGCGACCGCGATAGCGACGATCAGCATCGGCACCGCCGTGCATGAGAGGGCCAGCGCTGGAACGTACCCCGTGAGGTACGGCGGTAAGTCGTCGAGCCCGCGGGTCACCACGGTGCGCAGTCCCTCCGGGCCCTCCCGGCCGCACACGGCGAGACGGCCGGCGGCATCCAGGCTGGCCGACCGCAGCTGGGACACCACGCGCTCAGCGCAGCGATGCTCGATCCTGATGCGCGCGTATGCGACCGCCGCCCGCGCCGCGCACGCGGCGCCGGCCAACGCCAGAAGCGGCCCCTGTGCGGCCAGCGTGCGCTCCGCCGGCTCGGCGGCGATCCGTGCGAGCATTGTTGCGGCACAGGCGGCGAATACTATCGTGCACGCCGTTCCCACGAGCCCCGCCGCAGTCACCACACCGAGCAACACGCGGCCGGACCGCGCGTACCGCCACAGCCGCGGGTCGACGGGCCCCCGAGTCGTCACTTCGGCGGCGTCGGCGACAGGCCGATCGACGGCGGGATGTGCGACGCCGAGATCCGTTTGCGGAACACCCAGTACGTCCACGCCTGGTATCCGATCACCACGGGCAGGATGAACACTGTGCACCAGCTCATCACGGTGAGCGTGTAGTGCGTGGAGGATGCGTTCGCGATGGTCAGCGCGTGCGCGGGATCGGTCGCGTTCATGACGTTCGGGAACAACGAGCCGAAGAGCAGCACGGCTACGCCGATCACGGTCACCGACGTCGCGGCGAACGCGAGTAGCTCGCGCCGCGCTTCCCCGGCGAACGCGGAACCGAACACCAACGCGCACACCAGCGTCAGGGCGAGCGCGGCGACCGCGACGACCGCCCACGTCCAGCCCTTGCCGTGGGCGAGCTGGGTCCACAGCGCGAACCCCCCGACGACGACGGTGACCGGCCCCGCGATCCGCCGTGCGAGCCGCGCAGCGTCGATCCGTACCTCCCCGTCGGACTTGAGGGTGACGAAGATCGTGCCGTGCAACAGGAACAGCAGGCACAGGGCCGCACCACCCAGCAGCGCATACGGGCCGAGCAGCCCCCACAGGTCGGTCGTCATCTGCTTGCCCGCATCGATGTCCACGCCGCGCACGATGTTCGCGAACGCGACACCCCACAGGATCGCCGGTATCCACGAGCCGAGACCGATGCCTATGTCGGCGATGCGGCGCCAGCGCGGGTCATCGATCTTGCCGCGCCACTCGATCGCGCACACGCGCGCGATGAGACCGACCAGGATCAGCAGCAGTGGCAGGTACATCCCCGAGAACAGGGTGGCGTACCACTCCGGGAACGCTGCGAACATGGCCGCACCGGCGGTGATCAACCACACCTCGTTACCATCCCACACGGGCCCGATCGTGTTGAGCAGGACGCGGCGCCGCACGTCCGAGCCGCGGCCGAGGATCGGCATCAGCATCCCTACGCCGAAGTCGAAGCCCTCCAAAAGGAAGTAGCCCGTGAAGAGCACTCCGATGGCTAGGAACCAGTAGTCCGCGAGTGTCATGGCGTGCCTCCTCTAGTACGCGAACGACAGCTGGCCGGATGTCGAGTCCTCTTCCGGCGGCGAGTGATCCGGATCGTCGTGGTCGAGCGGCCCCTCCAGGGTGTAGCGCCGCAGCAACACGAACCACACGATGTACAGCGACCCGTACAACGCGGCGAACGCACAGATGGAGAACGCCATCATGGTGACCGAGTGCCCCGATACCGCATCCTGCACGGTGAGGTGGATGTTCGGGTCGCCCGTCGGGTTGGGCACCACGACCCATGGCTGCCGGCCCATCTCGGTGAACACCCAGCCGGACGAGTTCGCGAGGAACGGCGTGGGCAGCGCGATCAGGCACAGGCGGCTGAACCAGGTCGCCGCCCTTCCCGTCGGCATCCGTCTCCTCCGAGTGAGCCACAGGCCGGCCAGCGCGAGGGCACCCGATCCGACCGACCATCCCATCATCGCCCGGAACGCCCAGTAGGTGACGAACAGGTTGGGCCGGTAGTCGCCGGGGCCGACCGTCTCCTCATAGTGCTGCTGCATCTCGGCGACCCCGGGCAGTGTGGAATCGAACGTGCTCGTGGCCAGGAACGACGTGAGCTTGGGGACGGTTATCACGTGCTGCACCGAGTCGCAGTTGTTATGCGTGCCGGTCGTCAAGAGTGAGAAGCCCGCGCCGGTCTCTGTGTGACACAACGATTCCGCCGACGCCATCTTCATGGGTTGCTGCTTGAACATGAGCTTGCCCTGCGTGTCGCCGGTCAGGAAGAGCACCGCCGCCGAAGCGATCATGACCCAGAGTGCGAGCACCGTGACCGGTCGGAACAGCGTCCGCGCCAGGTCGAGTTCCCCGCGACGGGCGGAGCGCACCATCCACCACCCGCCGATCGCGGCGACGAAGGTGCCTGCGGTCAGGACGGATCCGGCCACGGTGTGCGGGAACGCGGCGAGGGTCGTCACGTTGGTCAGCACCGCCCAGATGCTTGTGAGCTCGGCGCGACCGGTCTCCGGGTTGTAGGTCGCGCCGACGGGGTGCTGCATCCACGAGTTGGCGGCGATGATGAAGTATGCCGATGCGTTGACACCTATCGCCACGAGCCAGATACAGGCCAGGTGAACAAGTTTCGGCAGCCGCGACCAGCCGAAGATCCACAGCCCCAGGAACGTCGACTCCATGAAGAATGCGACCAGTCCTTCGAGGGCCAGCGGCGCGCCGAACACGTCGCCCACGAAGCGCGAATACTCGCTCCACGCCATGCCGAACTGGAACTCCTGCACGATGCCCGTGGCGACACCGAGCGCGAAGTTGATGAGGAAGAGCTTGCCGAAGAACTTCGTGGCGCGTAGCCAGCCGGACCTGCCGGTCACCACCCATATCGTCTGCATGACCGCGATCAGCGGGGCGAGGCCGATCGTCAGCGGTACGAGGATGAAGTGCATGACGGTCGTCATGCCGAACTGCCACCGAGCTATATCGAGTGCGCTCATGTCGCTCTCCAGGGCCGAGGGGAGCGGCGGCCGGGCCGGCCATCGCTACTACGAATGGTAGTAGACAAGAGCCTCGATCCCAAGAGAATCGGCGGATCCCCGTCGGGGATCACACCCGGCCGGCGACGACCGGGGGGGCGAACCCGAGACTTGACCTAAACCATTGTAGAGGTCCAATGATGGTCTGCATGGACACTCCAGCACGCCGCATCGCAGGCATCGTCGCCCTCGGATCGCTCATGACGATGTTCGACACCACCGTCACCGCTATCGCCACCCCTGCCCTCACGCGTGCCTTGCACGCCGACCTGCCGACGGTCGCGTGGGTGACGACCGCGTACATGCTGGCGCTGGTCGCGGTCATGCCGACCGCAGCGTGGGCCGTCGCACGGTTCGGCGACCGCCGCACCTACCTCGCCGCGCTCGGGCTCTTCCTCGCCGGCTCGGCGGCCGCGGGCCTCGCCTGGAGCGTCGGCAGCCTCATCGGGTTCCGTGCACTGCAGGGCGTCGGAGGCGGCCTGCTCGCCCCGGTAGGCATGGCCGTCACGCTGCGCTCGGTGACGGACGAGAACCGCGGCCGCGTCATGGCGGTCTTCGGACTCCCACTGTTCGTCGGTCCCGTCCTCGGCCCGACACTCGGCGGCGCCCTCGTCGACGGCGTCGGATGGCGGTCGCTCTTCTTCCTGAACATCCCCATCGGCCTCGCCGCCCTCGTGCTCGCCGCCCGCTACCTCCCGCCCAACGACCGGCGCGCGGCGTCGCCCCTGGACATACGCGGCCTGCTCACCCTGTCGCCCGGCGCGGTCCTGGTCGTGTTCGGCCTCTCGCGCCTGGGCACCGACGGTGACCCCACGTCACCATCGGTGCTGGCCCCTGCGGCCGCGGGCCTCGCACTGATCGGCACGTTCGTCGCGCATGCACTGCGCACGCCGCATCCGCTACTGGACCTACGCCTGATCGCACACCCTCCGCTGCGCGCCGCGCTGCGGACGCTCGCGCCGTTCACGGCCGCGTACTTCGGTTCGATGCTCGCGCTTCCCGTCTACGTGCAGCAGGCCCGCGGCGACTCCGCGACACTCGCCGGGACGCTGACGATCGGCCAGGCCCTTGCCTCAGCCGTAGCGCTGCAGGTGGCGACACGCCTGGCGGACCGAATCGGTACCCGCCGGGTCGTGCTCGTCGGCGTGAGTACGGGACTGGCGGGGTTCGCGAGTGTCGGACTGTGCGCAGCGGCATCGGCCCCCTACCCCGCGATCGCCGCGGTCAGCGTGCTCATCGGGATCGGCGCCGGGAGCACGATGATGCCGCTGATCGCAGGCTCCACGCGCGGCCTGGCTCCCGACCGGGTGGCGGGTGCGAGCACCCTGATCAACACCAACAGCCAGCTGTTCTCCGCGCTCGGCGCCGCGATCCTCGCGACGGTGATGACCTCGACGGCCGGCGGAGCGCACCACACGCCCGGCTCGGTCGGGCTCGCCTACCTGGTGCCGGTCGCGCTCGCGGGTGTAGCGCTGGCATCCGCGCTGCGGCTTCCCAGCCCTGCCCGGAAACGCGTCACGGTGCCGTCGTGATCGCGTGCTCGATGAGCGCGCGCACGTCGGCGTCCATGGGTGCATCCGGCAGCGCGTGCCCGTCGAGTGTGTGCACCCGCGCGCAGAGCGTGATCGACGACACGAGCCACACGCCGTCGGCTGTCACGAGGTCCGCGGGGAAGAGCGGGGCCACCTCGGTCGACACGCCCTTGTCCTCGGCCGCGTCGAGCACCGCGGCGACCGTGGTGCCCGGCAGGATCCCCTGGTCGTCGGGCGGGGTGACCAGCGTACGGCCGCGCGCGACGAGCACTGTCGAGCGCGGGCCCTCGAGCACGCGGCCCTCGCTCGAGGTGAAGATCACGTCGCCTGCGCCGCGCGACTCGGCGTACCGCAGGGCCGCCATGTTCACGGCGTAGGACAGGGTCTTCGCGCCGAGCAGCAACCACGGCGCGGTCTGTGCGAGATCCACGGAGTATCCGCGGGGCAGGGTGAGCGCGGCGACACCGTCCTCGCGAGCCGTGCGCACGCGGGCGCCGAGCGGCGCGACCGTCACATACGACGTCCCGGTCGGGTCCGACTCTCGTCCGCGCGAATAGACGAGCCGCAAGGCGCCCTCGGCGTCCTCGCCGGCGCGCTCCCCGAACAACACCGCGGCACGCTCCATCGCTGCCCACCAGGCCGAATCGTTGGGCTTCGGGAGGCCGAGCGCTGCCGCCGACCGTGCCAGCCGATCGAGGTGCGCGCGCGGCTTCAGCGGTCGCCCGCCGCGGACCAGCACCGTCTCGAAACAGCCGTCGCCACGCACCGCCGCGAGATCATCCGCGAACAATAGGGGCCGAGCCGGGTCGTGGGTCGCGCCGTCGAGCGTGACCACCACCGCCGGACCGCCACCCGAGACCGCACCGGCGCTGGGAGCCGCGCCGCCGGAAGCATCAGAAGCCATGGCGCCAACAGTATTCGACTCTCCGGGGCACTACCATTCGGACAGCTGCCGGACGTGTTCGGCCGGCGCTGGGCCCACGGAGCTGCGCGTAGACTCGGGTGCGTGTCACGCGCCACGCACCCCGTCCTGCTCGACGCGACCCGCGCCGCAGGCGCAGTCCCCGCCCCCGCGGACTCCCCCGACGCGGGTGTCGCATGGCATTACGGCGACCCGTTCGCCGAGCAGCGCGCAGCGCAGCGCGCCGCCGCCGTCATCGACCGGGGCAACCGCGGAGTGCTCGCCCTGACCGGAGGCGACCGCCTCTCCTGGCTGCACAAGCTGACGTCGCAGTACCTGGACGGCCTGCCCGACGGCTCGGCCGTCCAGGACCTGAACCTCGACGGACAGGGCCGCGTGCTCGACCACTTCTGGATCAGCGACGTCGACTCGGTCGCCTACATCGACACGGAGGGTGCGCGCGTCGCCGACCTCGCCGCCTACCTGACGAAGATGGTCTTCTGGGCCGACGTCCAGGTGGCCGAGCGCCCGGACCTGACGGTGCTCACCCTCGTCGGACCGGACGCGGCCCGGATCGCGGGTCTCGATCTGCGGCCCGGACGTGCAGTCGCCCACCGGGGCGGAATCGCCCGCGCAGACGACGGGGAGACGACGCTGATCCTGCCCGCCGACGACGCCGCGGACGCCTGGGCTCACCTGGTCGAGGCCGGCGCGCAGCCCGCGGGCAGCTGGGCCTACGAGGCGCTACGGGTCGCGCGCGCCGAGCCGCGCCTCGGCGTGGACACGGACGAGAAGACGATCCCGCACGAGGTGGGCTGGATCGGTCCTGCCGTGCACCTGGAGAAGGGCTGCTACCGCGGGCAGGAGACGATCGCCCGCGTGCACAACCTGGGTCGGCCGCCCCGCCGGCTCGTGTTGCTCCATCTGGACGGCTCGGCCGACACGCGACCGGCCACCGGAGATCCCGTCACCGCAGGCGGTCGCACCGTCGGGCGGGTCGGCACGGTCGTCGAGCACTGCGACTACGGCCCCGTCGCTCTGGCGCTCGTCAAACGTGCCGTGCCGGACGATGCGCAGCTCGATGCGGGCGGCGCAGCGGCGGCCATCGACGCAGACGTCACCCCGGCCGGCGACGGAGCCGTGGCCGCCGGACGCGCAGCGGTCGACCGCCTGCGCGGACGATGATGCGCGTCCTCGCCGTGTGCGCGGTCGAGGAGGACCGCGCGCTGTTCCCGAAGCACCCGCAGCGCCGCACGTCGATCGACAAGCGGCCCGTCACGGGTCCGGTAGACGTGGGCCCCATGGGCCTCATCACCGATCACGTATCCGATACCAAGCATCACGGCGGCCTCGAGCAGGCCGTATACGCCTATTCCGACGATGAGGCCGCGCGCTGGGCGGAGGAGCTCGGCCGAGATCTGCCCTACGGCTGGTTCGGCGAGAACCTACGCATCGACGGCCCGACCACCGACCTCGTGGTCGGAACGCGACTGCGCGTCGGGGCGTCGCTGCTGCTGGAGGTGACGATTCCACGCACGCCGTGCGCCACGTTCGTCGCATGGTCGGGCGAGGACCGCTGGATCGAACGGTTCACGGCGCGCGCCGACGTCGGCGCCTACCTGCGCGTGCTCGAACCGGGTCCGGTGGCCGCCGCCGACGAGATCGCGGTCGACTCGGTACCCGCGCACGGCGCCACAGTGCGCGACGTGTTCACCGGCTCGGCACCCGAGCGGCTGCGCGCGCTGCTGGCTGTGGGCGACCTGCCGCCGAAGGTCGCCCGGGATGCGAAGCGAGCCCTCATCCGCGCGTCCTGACCCGCGTGGCGGCATGATCGCCCTACGCGCGCTAAACTAGTCCCCAGGAAGAATTTGTAAACGAGGAAAGGGGCCGCCACCCACCGGCAGAGTCGGTAGTTGGCCGCCCCTTCATTGCGCGAGGGGGTCCCCCATGGGCCGCGGCCGGGCAAAGGCGAAGCAGACCAAGGTTGCACGCGAGCTCAAGTACAGCTCGCCGAACACTGATCTCAAGCGCCTGCAGCAGGAGCTATCGGGAGGCGAGGCCGACTCAGACGTCGTGGCCGCGCACCCCGAGTGGGTCGACGTGTATGAGGAAGAGGAGTGGCGCCGCGCTTGACGCGGCTCGCCCGATCTTCTGCGCGTCGTCCCCTCGGCGTCTAGCTCGACCGATGATCTGCTCGGCAAGCAGAAACCGCGCCCAGGCTCCCTGGGCGCGGTTTCGGGTCTGTCGAGAACTCGTCCGGACGACCTGCCCGGTCGTCAGAAGCGCGGGTGTGATCCGTGCAGCACGGCCCCGGGACCGTCGGACTTGGTGACGTTGCCCAGCACCCAGCTGTCGATGTGCCGGGCGGTCAGCACCGCCAGGGCCCGGTCGACGTCCTCTGGCGCGACGATCGCGACCATGCCGACGCCCATGTTGAAGGTCTTCTCCATCTCGGCCTGCTCGACGCGGCCGCGCTGCGCGATCATCGAGAACACGGCCGACGGGCTCCACGTGCCGCGGTCCAGATTCGCCTGCAGGCCAGTGGGGATGACGCGTGCCAGGTTGTTCTCCAGCCCACCGCCGGTGACGTGGCAGAACGTGCGCACCTGCGTCTCCTTGGCGAGCCGCAGGCAGTCGAGCGCATAGATCCTCGTCGGCTCGAGCAACTCCTCACCGAGCGTGCGGCCGAACTCCTCGACATGGCCGTCGAGGTCCATATGCGCCCACTCGAGCAGCACCTTGCGGGCCAGGCTGTAGCCGTTGCTGTGCAGGCCCGACGACGCCATGCCGATCACGACGTCGCCCGCGCGGACGTTGTCCGGGCCGAGCACCTCGTCGGCCTCGACGACGCCGATGCCGGTCGCGGACAGGTCGTACTCACCCTCGGCCATCAGCCCCGGATGCTCGGCGGTCTCGCCACCCAGCAGCGCGCAGCCGGCCTGAACGCAGCCCTCCGCGATGCCTGCGACGAGCTCCGCCACGGTCTCGGGGACGACCTTTCCCACCGCGATGTAGTCCTGCAGCAGGAGCGGCTCGGCCCCCGTCACCACGAGGTCGTCGACGACCATCGCGACGAGGTCGATCCCGACGGTGTCGTGCTTGCCCAGCGACTGCGCGACGGCGATCTTGGTGCCGACCCCGTCGGTGGATGCGGCCAGGACCGGCTCGCGGTAACTGGTCCGGAGTGCGAACAGCCCGGCGAACCCGCCGAGGCCGCCCATGACCTCGGGACGCGTGGCTCGCTTGGCGTGCGGCTTGAACAGCTCGACGGCGCGGTCACCCGCCTCGATGTCGACTCCTGCGGCAGCGTACGAGGCCTTGGGGTTCAGCTCTGTCACGAGCCCTAACGGTACCCGACCGGGAGTGCCGCGGGCCCCGCCGCACCTGTGGATCCGCTGCTCAGGCGATCCGGCGGCGATAGAGCACCATCGCCACCGCGTAGGCGACCGCGAGCAGCCCCACGCACCAGGCGAGAGCGACCCAGACACCGCCACCCACGGGTTGGCGCGTGAGGAGATCGCGGATGGTGTCCACGATGGACGTCACCGGCTGGTGCTGGGCGAATGCACGCACCGGACCGGGCATCGATGCGGTCGGCACGAACGCCGAGCTGACGAAGGGCAACAGGATAAGCGGGTAGGAGAACGCACTCGCACCGTCGGGCGACTCAGCGGTGAGCCCGGGGATGACGGCGAGCCACGTGAGCGCGAGTGTGAACAGGCCGAGGATGCCTGCGACCGCGAACCAGGCGCCGATTCCCGCGCTCGAGCGGAAGCCCATCGCGACCGCCACGACCACCACGACCACCAGCGATATGGAGTTGGCCACCATCGATGTCAGGACGTGGGCCCAGAGCACCGCAGACCGGGCGATCGGCATCGAGGTGAAGCGCTCGAATATGCCGCCACGCATGTCGAGGAACAGGCGGAACGCCGTGTACGACACGCCCGACGCCACCGTGATCAGCAGGATGCCCGGCAGTAGATACGTGACGTACGAATGTCCGGGCGTCGCGATCGCGCCGCCGAACACGTACACGAAGAGCAACAGGAAGGCGATCGGCATGATCGTGGTGGTGATGACGGTGTCGACGCTCCGGGTGACGTGGCGCAGTGATCGGCCCAGCAGCGTCGCCGTATCGCCGATGACGTGGGTGCTCATGGTCAGGCCCCTTTCCGATCGGTCTGTTCGGTCGTCGCGACTATGGCCAGGAAGACGTCCTCGAGCGTCGGCTGCTTCTCGACGTACTCGACCTCCGCAGGCGGCAGCAGTGCTTTGAGCTCGGCGAGTGTGCCGTCGACGACGATCCGGCCGGAGTGCAGGATCGCGATGCGATCCGCGAGTTGCTCGGCCTCATCGAGGTACTGGGTGGTCAGCAGCACCGTCGTGCCTCCCTCGGCGAGCTCGCGCACCGCTTCCCATACCTCGATCCGGGCCTCCGGGTCGAGGCCTGTCGTGGGCTCGTCGAGGAAGATCACGGGCGGGTTCCCGACCAGGCTCATCGCTATGTCGAGGCGGCGACGCATGCCGCCGGAGTAGGTCACCACCCGCCTGTTGCCGGCGTCGGCGAGCGAGAAGCGCTCCAGGAGTGTGTCCGCGATGCCGCCTGGATCGCGCTGGTGCCGTAGGCGCGCGACGAGTACCAGGTTCTCCCGCCCCGTGAGAATCTCGTCGACCGCCGCGAACTGACCTGTGAGGCTTATGGATTCGCGCACACGCGCAGCCTGCGAGGCGACATCGCCGCCGTCGACGGTGGCGGTGCCCGAGTCCGCACGGAGCAGGGTCGAGAGGATCTTCACGACGGTCGTCTTGCCCGCGCCGTTCGATCCGAGCAGCGCGAAGATGCTGCCGCGTGTGACGGTGAGGTCGACTCCGCGGAGCACATCCAGGTCGCCGAACGACTTCCGCAGGTCCCGCACCTCGATGGCTGTCGATGTGGTCATATCACGCCCTCCGGACCCTGATCGCCCCGTACGTGGTGTGCGCCTGCAGCTCGAGGGTGTCGGCCGCGTCGCCGGGACCGTCCTGCTCGTCGAGCTCGCTGCGCGCCTCGCCGTATTGGGTACCGACGTCGAGCCACACGGCGGTGCCTTTCCGGATCCCGATGTCGAGGTCACCGTAGGAGCTCTTGACCTGCGCGGTGCCGCGCACCAGCTCGCCGATATGGACGGCGCCGTACGCGGTCTTCACCTCGGTCGCGGCCTCGGCGCGATCTACGGTGACGGTCCCGTAGGCGGCTTTGATCTGCAGGCTCCCGAGGGCCTCACGAACGCTGGTGGCGCCGTACTTGTTGGTGACGGCGGCCGGGCCGTCGACGCGGCCGAGCCGGACGGCCCCGTTGCTGTCCACCCGGACCGCGCGGGCCTCGGCGATGTCGATCGCGCCGTAGTCGGAGTCGACGTCGACGCGGTCCAGAGGCCCCTGGGTGACGATGCCGCCGTAGTCGAGACGGCCCTGCACGGCCGAGCCGCTCGGCACCTCGATCCCGACCTCGACCGCCGGCACGCTGGTGGATCTCATCATCCGCCAATAACGCTGCCAGCCGCGCGGTGCCTCGATCGTGAGGCGGCCGTCGACGAAGCGGACCTGCACCTCCTCGACCGACTTGACGTCGTCCGGAGTCGCGCGGACGCCGGGGCGGACGTCGACGGTCACCTCGGCACGATCGCCCGCGACGATGCGGACATCACCCGCCGGCAGGTCGAGAAGGACGGTTACGGGTTCTTCCGTGGCATATACGGGCATGCTTGTACTCCAGAGGTGGTCTCTGTTGGAAATGATCTTGTTTCTGTTGTGGTACTGAGACTTTCGTCAGAAGTGGGCTGGAGTCATCGCACCCATCCCCTCAGCCGCTGGCCGCCGCCCTCGCGCCGCTCGGGAGTGGGACGAGAGTCCCGGTCCAGCGCCGAGCCGACGGCGCGGACGAGCCAGGTGTTCACCGAGACGCCGTCGCGGGCAGCGGCGTCCTCGACGCGGGCCTTGATGTTGTCGGGCAGGCGCAGGGTCGTGCGCGTGGTCGCGCCGTCATCGGCGGGAGCCTCGGCGTGCGCAGGCTCTGCGGGCGCGGGCACGTCCGCGGTTTCCGAGATCCCGGGACTGACCACGAACTCGGGCTCTCGGCCGTGCAGCCGCACCTCGACTGCGCCGGGCGCGAGTGCGACGGTGATCTCCCCCGCCGCCGCGGAGAGCGCCTCGAGAAGCACCAGCCGCGCTGCGGAGTCGAGCGGCGCGATGAGACGCTCGGCGACCTGCTGCGCATCCTCGCCGCCCGCTCGAGCAGCGACGACGAGATGTCGGTGTAGGTCTTCCACGTAGCGCCCGAGCTTCATGACACCATGATGACACCACTATGGTGTCATGGCAAGACTCGAAAAACGATGCGGCTCCGGAAGCCGCCGATCTATCGCGATCTGTACTGCTCAGGCCGCAAACGGGGTGCGCGGCGAGCACCCGGACCGGGCGTCAGAGTAGTAGCGCCTGCTCGAGGGCACGCGACCGCGCGCAGGGCGCCTGGCCGACCGACTACGGGTTACGGGCGACGCAGCGCCGAGGCGTTGGCATTCTCGGCCTCGAGCGGGTTCCCCGCCTGCGGTCCCGACTTGAGCATGGTCTCCAGCACGGCCTTGCCCATCGAGGTGGACTCGGGCAACGGGATCGGGTAGTTCCCGTCGAAGCAGGCACGGCACATCTCGGATCCCGCGTGCTCGGTCGCGGCGGTCATCTCATCGATGGAGATGTAGCCGAGCGAATCGGCACCGATCGCGGCGCGGACGTTCTCGACCATGCCCTCCATCGAGTCGGCACCGCCACCGTTGGCGATGAGCTCGGCCGGGGACGCGAAGTCGATGCCGTAGAAGCAGGGCCATTTGACCGGCGACGACGCGATCCGCACATGGATCTCGGCGGCTCCCGCCTCGCGCAGCATGCGGATGAGCGCGCGCTGTGTGTTCCCGCGCACGATGGAGTCGTCGACCACCACTAGCCGTTTGCCGCGGATCACCTCGCGCAGCGGATTCAGCTTGAGGCGGATACCGAGCTGGCGGATCGTCTGCGACGGCTGGATGAACGTACGACCGACGTACGCGTTCTTCATCAGGCCCTGGCCGTAGGGGATCCCAGACTCCTGTGCGTAGCCGACGGCCGCCGGCGTGCCGGACTCGGGGACCGGGATGACCAGGTCGCCTTCGATCGGGTGCTCACGCGCGAGGCGACGCCCGATGTCGACGCGAGTGGAGTGCACGGAGCGGCCCTGGATAACGGAGTCGGGCCGCGCGAGGTAGACGTACTCGAAGATGCAGCTCTTCGGCGTGGCGGGCGCGAACCGGGACGAGCGGACGCCGTCGGCGTCGATCGCGAGCAACTCACCCGGCTCGATGTCTCGAACGAAGGACGCGCCGACGATGTCGAAGGCGGCGGTCTCAGAGGCCACGACCCAGCCGCGGTCGAGGCGGCCCAGCGACAGCGGACGGACGCCATGGGGGTCTCGTGCGGCGTAGAGGGTCGTCTCGTCCATGAAGGTGAGACAGAACGCGCCCCGCAGGGTGGGCAGCAGATCCATCGCGGCCTGTTCGAGGGTGCGGTCCGCAGCCGAGTGCGCAAGCAGGGCACCAACGATGTCCGAGTCCGACGTCGCGATCTGGTCGGCGCGACCGCCGCCCAGTCCCTCGTCGGCCGCGCGGCGCGCGAGCTCCGCGGTGTTCACCAGGTTGCCGTTGTGCCCGAGCGCGACGCCGTTGCCGGCGCTCGTGGTGCGGAAGATCGGCTGGCTGTTCTCCCAGGTGGTAGATCCGGTCGTGGAGTAGCGGCAGTGCCCGATCGCGACGTGGCCGTGCATCGAACTCAGCGTCTGCTCGTCGAATACCTGGCTGACCAGGCCGAGGTCCTTGAACACAAGCACCTGCTCACCGTCACCGACCGCGATCCCGGCGGCCTCCTGGCCGCGGTGCTGCAACGCGTAGAGACCGTAATAGGTGAGCTTGGCGACCTCTTCGCCCGTGGCCCAGACGCCGAATACGCCGCACTCCTCCCTGGGCTCGTTCTCGTCGTCCGGGTCCTTTTCGGCTCCGGCGGACGGGGTTACGAAGAGGGGCAGCTTGTTCACGGATGGCTCCTGAAGGCTGAGGGCTGCGGCGCCATCAGTGTACGGGCAGTTCACCAGCCGTTACCAATTCCGGTACCGCCCGGTGAGCCGCCTCACTCGATCACCGACGCTGTTCGCCTCCTCGGGCGGACGCCGGGGTGCAGATGTACGTCGCAGTGCCCGACGAGGCGTCGCCGCCGCGCCGCTGGCAGGCGTGGGCGATCCATGCGATACGCGGGTCGTCCGTCGCGGCCGACGCGACTACCAACCGGATCCGGCCTGCCGCGACGCCCGAGCGGATCTCGCCGACGGTCGGCCGCGCACCGTGCCCGTCGAAGCCGCCGATCGCGTACACCTCGTCGTCGGTACTGAGCGCGAAGACCGAGGCGACCGCCCCCGATCCCGTGGTCAGCAGATACGGGGATCCCGCGCGCACCCGCTGCAGCACCGGGATCAGCCGCGCGGAGCTGGCGAGGGTGTCGTGGAACCACAACGCGTGCTGCCGCTGCGTGGCCTGCGACTCGAACGGCACGTCGACCGCGCCGCCCGCGCGCTCGGCCACAGTGGCCGCCGCGGCCGCCGCCGGAACCAGGGCGCACGCGGTCGCCGCCGCGACTGCGACGCCTATACGCCGAGCGCTGCGCAGCGACCACAGCAACGCCGCGAGCGCCACCGCGGCGCCGATCGCGGCCGCGGCATAGAACGGCCACGGTGTCCATCGACCCGACGCCAGAGCCAGCCCGTACCCGACGGTGCCTGCCACCGCGACCGCCGCCACCGCCACCGCACGCGGCGTCGGCGCCGACAGCAACTCCCCCACGCCGAGTCCGACGGCGCCCGCGATCGCGGGCGCGAGCATCGCTACGTAGTACGGGTTCATCTCCTGCATCACGGAGAACGCGCCGCCTACCACGACGAGCCAGGTTCCGAACAGCGCGTATCCCGCCACCTGTGCGCGACCTGCACGGCGCGCCAGGCCCGCGACGAGGGACACTAGTGCGAGTGGCAACAGCCACCCGATGTCCAGCCCCAGCGGCCCGGTGAACAGCCGCAACGGCGACGGGCGCCCGGCATCGATCACGATCGGCAGTCCCTCGCGCTGCAGGATCGCGTTGGGCGTGTCCGAGCCGAGGCGCGCGAACCCGTTGTAGCCGAAGGTCTGGGTGAGCACCGAGTCGTCGGTGGTGCCGTCCACCCACGGCCGCGACGCCGCAGGTACAAGATCCACGAGCACCGGCCAAGCGAGCGCGACCACCACCATCGTCGCGAGGCCCGCAGCGGCCCAGCCGAGCATCGCCCTGACGCGACCCGCGCGCCATGCGAGCACGACGAGACCTGCGAGCAGCGCGGGCAGCACCAGCCATGCTGCGAGCATCTTCACCTCGAACGCGAGGCCGAGCCACAGACCCGCCGCAACGAGCCGCACAGGACGGTCGCGCGCGGCGACGACGTCGTTCGCGGCGAGTACGAGCAGCAGGATCAGTAACCCGTCGGGGATGTTGCCGCGCTCGAGCGCGACCACCGCGGGCGAGAACGTGAGGACCGCAGCCGCCGCGACGCCTGCGGCGGTTCCACCGAGTCGCGCCACCAGTCGGTACGTAGCCGGGACCGCGAGCACGAATGCGATCGCCGAGGGCAGCGCGAGAGACCACGCGTGCACGCCGAACGCGCTCACGGCCAGCGCCTGCGGCCAGATCCCGCCCGGCAGCTTGTCGATCGACACCGTCGACTGAGCGTCCGCCGCGGCGAACCAGAAGGCATGCCCACTGCGACTCATGGCCCGCGCGGCGGCGCCGTAGTACGGCTCGACCGGTAGACGCCCGAGATGCCACGCCCAGAGCGCGGCAGCACACAGCGTCAGAACCGCGACGGCTGCCGCGCCCCGCCCGCTGCGCAGCGGCGGCCCCTGGGTCTCGGTCATGCCCGACATCATGCGCCGGCGGTACGACAGGTTTGCTCCACCCCCGGGTGGAGATGCGGGTGGACTTCTCAGTCCGGCAGGGGCAGCAGCGGCAACCAGCGTTGGATCTCGCCCGCCCGGGACCCGCTGACGGTGGCGCGTCCCGCCGCGTGCGCCTCATCGAGCGTCTCGAGCCCGGTGGCGAGCCGCAGCCACGTATGCGGATCCGCCTCCACCACGTTGGGTGGCGTACCGCGCGTATGGCGCGGGCCCTCGATGCACTGGACCGCGGCGAACGGCGGAACCCGGACCTCGACGGAACCACCCGGCGCGTCCTGCTCGAGCATCCGCGCGGTCAGCCGCACGGCGGCGGCACGCTCAGTGCGACTCGGCTCGGGCACACTCGCATCGCCGATCCACGCCGCCACCGCCAGCACCGCCTCCCGCATCTCCAGCGGGTCGATCGCCTTGGCCATGCGGTCATCCTGTCAGGCCGTCGTCGATCCTTATGCGCTGACCGCCGCGTTCTGCCACGCTTGGCCGATGGGAGCGGAAGTCACCGGCACCACGTTCACCCGCGAGGACCGCACGCGATTCCGGGACCGCGTGCTCCGCGGCACCGAGGCCATCGACCGGATGCTCGCGGACGGCCTGTTCACCGACCGCAGCACGCAGCCCGATCCGCTGCTGGGTATGGAGGTCGAGCTCAACCTCGTCGACGCCCAGATGAACCCCGCGATGTGCAACCAAGCCATCCTCTCCGACCTCGCCTCAGACACGTACGAGTCCGAACTGGGGCAGTTCAACATCGAGCTCAACCTGGACCCGCAACCGCTCAAAGCCTCGCACGCAATGGATTTCGCCGACGATCTGCGCTCCGCCCTGAATCGCCTCGAATCCATGGCGGCCGAGCACGGAGCGCACACCGTCATGATCGGGATGCTGCCCACGCTCACCGCGGCGCAGTTCGAGAAGCAATGGCTCTCGCAGTCCAACCGCTACGAGCAGCTGGAGGAGCAGATCTTCGCGGCCCGCGGAGAGGACCTGCTGATCGACATCGAGGGTTCCGCCTTCGACGGTGCTGCGGAGGAGTTGCACGTCGTGACCGGCACGATCCTCCCCGAGGCCGCCTGCACCTCGATCCAACTGCACCTGCGGCTCGCGCCCGAGGACTTCGCGAACCACTGGAACGCGGCCCAGGCGTTCGCGGGCGTCCAGGTCGCGCTAGCCGCGAATTCGCCGTTCCTCGACCACAAGGCCCTGTGGCATGAGACCAGGCTCCCGCTGTTCACGCAGGCCACCGATATCCGGCCGATCGAGCTCAAGAACCAGGGCGTGCGCCCGCGCGTGTGGTTCGGCGAGCGCTGGATCAACAGCATCTTCGACCTGTTCGAGGAGAACACACGCTACTTCCCGGCGCTCCTGCCCGAATCCTCACCCATCGACCCGCTCGACGAGCTCGACGCCGGCCGCGTCCCCGAGCTGACGGAGCTCAAGATGCACAACGGCACGATCTGGCGCTGGAACCGGCCGGTGTACGACACCGTCGGCGGTCACCCACACGTCCGGATCGAGAACCGCACCCTGCCCAGCGGCCCCACGCTGATCGACATGATGGCGAACGCCGGCTTCTTCTACGGCGCGATAACGTCGCTGGCTCGGGAGGACCGACCGATCTGGACTCGCATGAGTTTCGGTGCGGCAGAGGAGAACCTGATCGCCGGGGGCCGCGATGGCATGGATGCGCGGCTGTACTGGCCATCGGCCGGATGGGTCTGTCCCGATGAACTCACCCATCGGATCCTGCTCCCGCACGCCGACCACGGGCTGCAGGTTCTCGGAGTCGATTCCGATGTGCGCGATCAACTCCTGACTGTGATCGAAGGACGTTGCGCGACAAGGCAGAACGGCGCATCCTGGCAGCGCCGCAGAGTCTCGGAACGCGAGACCGCGGGCGAGACCCGCGCGGACGCCATCGTCGGCATGCTCCGCGAGTACCTCGACCGCATGCACGACGGCGATCCGGTACACACCTGGGACTGAACCACATTTCTCAGCGATGCTCGCGGGCTCGGCCGTCCCGGCAGCCGAGCGCACGCGACACGCCGGAGCCGCCCGGACCCTCCGTGTGTGCATGCGCCCCATGACGCTCGCCGCGTGACTCGGGCCGGCTCGTCGGCCTACGCCACGCCGTGCCCGAACAGCTTCGGCAGAGTCCCCTCATGCGTCTCGCGGAGCTCGGCGAGCGGCACGGTGAACTGCCCTTGCACCTCGACGGAGTCCGAGCCCTGGTCCACGACACCGATCCGCACGGCGGGCAGCCCGCGCGCGGAGCACATGGACACGAAACGGGACTCCTCGGTGCGCGGCACGGCAACCAGGATCCGACCGGCCGACTCCGAGAACAGCGTCACGAACGGGTCGGCGCCCTCGGGCAGCAGCAGCCGAACGCCCGTCTCCCCCGCGAGCGCGGACTCGACGGCCGCCTGCCACAGGCCACCCTCCGAGAGATCGTGGGCAGCGGAGACGAGACCGTCGCGCGACGCCGCGGTCAGCACCGATGCCAGCAGCCTCTCCCGCTCGAGGTCGACGCGCGGCGGCACGCCACCGAGATGATCGTGCGCGACCTGCGCCCAGATCGAGCCGTCGAACTCGTCGTGGGTGTCGCCGAGCAGGATCAGCGTCTCGCCGGGCTCCGTGCCGAAGCCGGTGGGTATCCGGCGGCGGACGTCGTCGATCACGCCCATCACGCCGATGACCGGCGTCGGGAGGATCGCAACGGCGCCGGTCTGGTTGTAGAACGAGACGTTGCCGCCGGTCACCGGGATGCCGAGCTGCGCGCAACCGTCGGCGATGCCGTGCACAGCCTGCTGGAACTGCCACATGACGCCCGCGTCCTCCGGTGAGCCGAAATTGAGGCAGTCGGTGACAGCCTTCGGCGTAGCACCCGTGGCGGCGACGTTGCGGTAGGCCTCCGCCAGCGCGAGCTGTCCGCCGACGTACGGGTCGAGGTACGTGTAGCGCCCCGAAGCGTCGGTGGCCAACGCGATGCCGCGGTGCGACTCCTCGTCGATCTGCACCACGCCCGCGTCGGCGTGCTCCGCGAGCACGGTGTTGCCGCGGACGTAGCGGTCGTACTGCTCGGTGATGAAGCGCCGCGAGCACAGTGCCGGCGACGCGAGCAACTGCAGCGCGGTGGCCCGCAACTCCTCGGGGGTCTGCGGGCGGGTGAGGCCCCTCGAAGTGGACGCGATGACGTCGTCCATCCATTCCGGGCGCGCGACTGGACGCTCGTAGACGGGGCCGTCGTGGGCGATGGTGCGCGGCGGCGCGTCGACGACGGTCTCACCGTGCCACGTGATGACGAGTCGCTCGCCGTCCGTGACCTCGCCGATGACGGTGGCCAGCACGTCCCACTTCGCGCACACCTGCATGAACGCGTCCACGTTCTCGGGCGTCACGACGGCGCACATGCGCTCCTGAGACTCCGACGACAGCACCTCCGCCGGGGTCATGCCTTCGGCGCGCATCGGCACCTTCTCGAGCTCGATATGCATGCCGCCGTCTCCGGCCGCAGCAAGTTCGGACGTGGCACAGGAGAGCCCCGCGCCGCCGAGGTCCTGGATGCCGACGACCAACTTCTCGCGGTACAGGTCGAGGCAGCACTCGATGAGCACCTTCTCGGTGAACGGGTCGCCCACCTGGACCGCCGGGAGCTTCTTCGGCCGCGTCGGCGCGCCGACTCCGTCGGCGGGCCCGTCGTCGAAGGTCTCCGAGGCGAGCACGGAGACGCCGCCGATGCCGTCGAGGCCGGTGCGCGCGCCGAACAGGATGATCTTGTTGCCCGCACCGGACGCGAAGGCGAGGTGCAGATCCTCGGCACGCAGCACGCCCGCGCACAGCGCGTTGACGAGCGGATTGCCCGCGTAGGAGGCGTCGAACACGGTCTCGCCGCCGATGTTCGGCAGGCCCAGCGAGTTGCCGTAGCCGCCGACACCGCGCACCACACCGTCGACGACGCGACGCGTGTCGGGCGCATCGGCGGGGCCGAAGCGCAGCTGGTCCATGACGGCGATCGGGCGCGCGCCCATCGCCATGATGTCGCGGACGATGCCGCCTACGCCGGTCGCGGCGCCCTGATACGGCTCCACATAGGAGGGGTGGTTGTGTGATTCGACCTTGAACGTCACAGCCCAGCCGTCGCCGATGTCCACCACGCCTGCGTTCTCGCCGATGCCCGCGAGCATCACCTCACGCATCTCGTCGGTGGTGGTCTCGCCGAAGTAGCGCAGATGCACCTTCGAGGACTTGTAGGAGCAGTGCTCCGACCACATCACCGAGTAGATGGCCAGCTCTGCGTCGGTGGGGCGGCGTCCGAGGATGTCCCGGATCCGCTGGTACTCGTCGTCCTTCAGCCCGAGTTCACGATAGGGCTGCGGTTCGTCGGGGGTCTGCGCGGCGTTCGCGGCCGTGTCTACGTGCACGGACACCGAGTGTAATGGGCACCGGGAGGCACCCCGTGGGCGCCCGTTGGGCTCCTGCGGAGCGCTCCGCGAGCGCGGCCCGTCAGACCTGAGCGGGTTCCGACGCCGGCGGGGGCGGCGAGGCCGGTTCCGACCCGTGGTCGACCATCGTGGCCTCATCGAACGGGTCCTCGCCGTCGAGGACGCGGCGGGTCTTGTCCAGGTCGACGGAGTGGGTCCACTTACCGATCACGAGCGTCGCTATCGCGTTGCCGGAGAAGTTGGTGAGTGCGCGTGCCTCGGACATGAACCGGTCGATGCCGACCACGACACTGACGCCGTCCAGCAGGTCGGGGCGGTGCGCCTGCAACCCGCCGGCCAGGGTCGCCAGGCCGGCACCGGTGACGCCGGCCGCACCCTTGGAGGCGATCATCATGAACAGCAGTAGGGAGAACTGCTCGGCGTAGCTGAGCGGATTCCCCATCGCATCGGCGACGAACAGCGACGCCATCGTCAGATAGATCGCGGTTCCGTCCAGGTTGAACGAGTAGCCGGTGGGCACGACTAGACCGACCGTGGTCTTCTCGACCCCGGCATGCTCCATCTTCGCGATCAGGCGCGGCAGCGCCGACTCCGACGAACTCGTCGCGACGATCAGCAGATACTCGCGGGCGAGGTAGCGCGCCAGCTTGAATACCGACACACCCGTCACCAGCTTCAGGACGATCCCCAGCACCACGAAGACGAACAGGATGCACGTCACGTAGAACGCGAGCATCAGCAGCCCCAGCTGCTCGACGGCCTTGAACCCGGTCGAACCGACCACGGCGGCGATCGCACCGAAGGCGCCGATCGGCGCGAGCCACAGGATCATCACGAGCACGCGGAACACCAGTCGCTGCACGAGCGCGATGCCACGCACGATCGGCTCACCGGCGTCGCCGAGGGCCTGCAGACCGAAACCCACGAGCAAGGCTACGAACAGCGCCTGCAGCACGCTTCCGGAGGTCACCGACGAGAACAGGGTGTCGGGAACGATCGAGCGGACGAAGTCCCATGTGCCGCCCGCCTCATGCGCCTCGGCGGCGTACTTCGCCCCGGATCCCGCGATCACGTTCAGACCGGTGCCGGGCTTGACGATATTGCCGACGAGAATGCCGATTCCCAGGGCGAACGTCGACATGACGATGAAGTACAGGAGCGCGAGACCGCCGACCCGGCCGACGCTTGCCGCCTTCCGTACCGACCCGATGCCGAGCACGATGGTGCAGAAGATGACCGGCGCGATCATCATCTTGATCAGGTCCACGAAGATGTCACCGAGGGGTTTGAGCCCCTTACCCACTCCGGGAGCGAGGAGGCCGAGTATCACGCCCGCCACGACCGCGGCGATGACCGCGATGTAGAGCAGGTGTGTGCGGTCCCTGCGCCGCGCGGGTGACGCGGGCTGCGAGGCTGATGTGGTCACGGTGTCTCCTTTGACTCGTGCGCGAGGAACGCTCGCCGACGATCATGGGACACGCTGTGACCTACAGCACTCTTGTGTTCATTCTGTGCACGGAAGGAGCGGGCAGGTGGTCCTACGCCCCGGTCGATGGCGCCCCACCGTGTCGATGCGGGTGTTCCTCGCACAGTTCGCACTGCTCCTGGTGGTCGCGACGCTCGGAACCGCCCTGGTCGTGTGGCACGACCGCCGCTCGACCGACGACGCGGCACGCGCCCGCACGACCGCGGTGGCGGTTGCCCTCGCCCGGGCACCGTCGACGGTGGCGGCACTCGCCGCACAGGACCCGACCGCCCAGCTGCTGCCGGTCACCGACTCGGTCTCGCATGCCACGGGCATGGACTTCATCGTCGTGATGGCGCCCGACCGCACCCGGTACACACACGCCGAACGCGACCGGATCGGCGGCAGGTTCACCGGCAACATCGACGAGGCTCTGCGCGGTAGAACGTTCACGGAGACGTACGCAGGCACCCTCGGGCCGTCCATCCGCGCGGTCACGCCGGTGCGGGACGGCACGGGGAAGGTCGTCGGGCTGGTGTCGGCAGGCGTCACCCGCGAACACCTGTCGGACCAGGTGTGGGCCGCGGTCCCGTCGCTGGTCGCGGTCGTCGGCGCGGGGCTGCTGGTCGCGGCCGGAGTGTCGCTGCTGCTCGAACGCAGGCTGCGGCGGCAGACACTGGGCCTGACCCCGTCGGGGCTGCGCCAGCTGTATGAGCACCACGACGCGGTCCTACACGCGCTCGCCGAGGGCATCGTCGTGTTCGACGACGCGTCGCCGAACGGGCCGGCAGCGGTGGTGAACGACGAGGCCCGGCGCCTGCTGTCACTGCCGGAAGGGCCGATCCACCGCGGCGACCTCCCCGACTCCCTGCGCGGGGACGACGACCTGCTCGACGAGTTGCACATGGGCGGCGGCCGCGTCCTGGTCGCCAACCGGCAGCCGGTCTCGGGTCCGACCGGGCGGCTGGGCACCGTCCTCACGCTGCGCGATCGAACGGAGCTGCAGGACGTCCTCGGCGAACTCGATGCCGTGCGGTCGCTGGCGAACGCGCTCAGCGCTCAGGCCCACGAGCACGCCAACCGGCTGCACACGGTCGTGACGATGATCGAGCTGGGGCGCCGCAACGAGGCCGTCGAGCTGGCCACGGCGCAGCACTCGACCTCGCAGGAACTCGTCGACAGGCTCGCATCCGCGGTGGATCCGGCGCTGACGGCGCTACTCGTGGCGAAGGTCTCGGAGGCTGCCGCGGTCGGCGTCGAGGTCACGCTGGCCGACGGCGCGGACCTCGCCGGTGGCCCGCTCACATCGGCCGAAATGCTCACTGTTCTAGGGAATCTCGTGGACAATGCGATCGACGCCGCCGGGCCGGACGGTTGGGTGGAGGTCGACGGCGGCCCGTCTCGCGACGGCTGGTCCATCCAGGTGGTCGACAGCGGCGCGGGCATGTCCGGCGAGGAGTTCGACCGCGCCCTCGCCCGCGGGTTCTCGACGAAGGACTCGTCGGGACGAGTGCACGGTCGCGGGCTCGGCCTCGACCTCGTCGCGCAGGTCGCACGGCGGCGCGGCGGTAGGCTTACGTCGCACCGCGACCCGTCCACCGTCGAGCTGGTGCTGCCGCAGCGTCCGGAGGGAGTCCCGTGGGGATCCGCGTCCTGATCGTCGACGACGAGCCGGGTATCGCCGCCGCCCACGCCGAATACATCCGGCGCATACCAGGTTTCAACGTTCTCACTACAGCCGGTAACGGAGCCGACGCGCTCGACGCGGCGCGCCGTGCGTCCTCCGGCCCCGCCCCGGTCGACCTCGCTCTGGTCGACGTGGGGCTGCCCGATATGAGTGGTCTCGACGTCGCAGGGGCACTCGCCGACGTCACACCCCGGCCCGACGTCATCGTGGTCACCTCGGCACGCGACATAGACACGGTGCGGACAGCCGTGGCGCGCGGCGCCCTCCTCTACCTCATCAAGCCCTTCACATTCGCGGCGTTCTCCGCCAAACTCGAGCGCTACCGCGAGTACCGGCGGACGCTCGGCGACCACGACGTCGGGCAGCGCGAGATCGACGCCGCGCTCGCCGCGCTACGCGAGCCCGCGGCGGTGCCCGCCACACCGAAGGGCATCGCGGCGCCGACGCTGGAGCTCATCAGCAGCACCCTCCGCGATTCGCGCGCCCCCTTGAGCGCCAACGAGATCGCGAGCCGTACCGGGATGTCGCGCGTCACGGCCTGGCGGTACCTGGAGCGACTCGCGGACGACCGCATCTGCGAGCGCGTCCCCGCGTACGGCGGCCGCGGCCGCCCCGAGATCCGCTATCGCTGGCTCTAGCTCCCCGACGTGTCGCTCAGTGCATCGCCGGCCGGAATACGCGCCCGCCGACGCCGTGGGCGACCACTTACGGACGCATCGGCGAACGCCGCGCAGTCGGGGCACTCTGTCACGATCGGGTGACTGCAGCTCAGGACGTGCCCCAGAAAGCCGTCCGCGCGCCGCAGCGACCGGATCTGCTCCGCGATGCGCATCCGCCGATCCTCGATCGCGGCGACCCGAGCCGCGTGACCGGAGGACGCCATGCCCGCGATGTCGGCGAGCGACATCCCCGCAGCCTGACACAGCAGAACGAGCCTGCCCCGGGCCACCGACTCGGCATCGTATTCACGCTGGTCACCCATCGTGCGCTCGGGAATCAGAACGCCGGCGTCCTCCCAATGCCGCAGCACGTGGCTCGGCACTCCGATGCGCGACGCCGCCTCGCCTATCCGCACGACCGGCCCCCTTCGTCGTGAACGCGTCTGCCGACGCCTTTACTTCAGGTCGACCTTAAGTCCTATCGTGGCATCCACCAACACAGAGACGGGAGGACATCCATGCCCACCGAGAACAGCGCATCCGTCCGAAGAATCGGCGCCGCGACCTGCTGCCGCGCAGTGGTGGCGTCCGCGCGCGGCGCCGTTCGCCCGCGCCGCCCCACCCGTGCCGAGCTGGCTGCGGTCCCCCAGACCGAGTTGCCGCCCGCCAGGGCGACCGTGCGGTTCGTGGCACTACCCCAGGTCTCGCGCCCGGTGCCCGCTCCGTTCGTCGTCGAGGGGGCCAGGAGTTCTCGGCGCCTGCAGATCGGGCTGCGCACCTACGTCATCGAGCACCCGCAGTGTCGCATCCTGCTCGACCCGTCGATCTCCACATCGGTGCGCGACCGGACGCTCTCCGCTATGCCGGAGCCACTGCGCCTCGCGGTGACGCCTCCGGCGGACGTCCTCAGCACCGTCGAGGCGCTACATGTCGGCGGGTTCGACGGAGCGGACATCGATTTCGCGCTGCCGACCCACCTGCACTGGGATCACGTGTCCGGCCTGTCCGACCTCCCCGGACTTGCGACTGTGGTCCACCGGCCCGAATGGGACTGGGCGATGACGGGCATGATCGCTCCCGTCGCCGGGGTGCGTCCCGCCATGTCCGGCAGGGAGATCCGGAACTACGAGCTCGACGGACCGCCTGTCCTGACGTTCCCGCACAGCCACGATCTATTCGGCGACGGCGCCGTGCTCCTGCTCGATCTCGCCGGGCATACGCCGGGCAGCGTCGGCATCCTGTTGAACACCGAGCGGGGTCGTCTCCTCGTCGCGGGCGACGCCGCATGGCACCACGACCAGATCGACCAGGCCGCGCAGAAGCCCGGCTTTCCGGGGATCCTGGTGGACGAGGACCGAGACGCCACGTTCGAGACCCTCGTGCGGCTGCATATCGCCCGGAGCACGGTCGAGATACTCCCTACTCACGACCACGTTCTCGCGACACGTTGGGAGTAGGGACGCGCTGAGGCGACGCGGCACGGCAGACCTGGAATCGGCTCGCAGCACACCGATCCGGGACTGTCAACGGATGCGGTCACGCCGACGCTGGACCGCTGGTCACGAGCCGTTCTGCAGCACACTAGCGTGCATGCCGAAGCCGACCGCCTACCTCGTCTGCGCAACCCAGCGCAGCGGCAGCACGCTCCTCGTCGAATCGCTCGCGGCAACCGGCGTCGCGGGACGCCCGCAGGAGTTCTTCCAGTACTACCCGTCGTCCTCCCGGTCGCCGCAACCGCGGGAGTGGTTCGCGGGTGTCACCAACCCGCGGATCCTGGGCCTGCTCGACGACACCGAGCCAGGATCGGTCGACTCCCGAACCGAGTCCCAGTGGCGCTCGGACGTATGGTCCGCCGGATCCACCCCGAACGGCGTGTGGGGCGGCAAGCTGATGTGGAACCAGACATCGGTGGTGGTAACGCGCACTCGCACGGGATCGGGGTCCCTGCGCACCGCGATCCGTTCCCTCTTCGACGGTGCGGATCCCGTCTACGTGCACGTCTTCCGACCCGATGTGGTGCCTCAGGCGGTGTCGATGTGGAGGGCGGTGCAGACGCAGGTGTGGCGCGACGCTCCCGACGCGGACCCCGCGCGGGACGAGGGTGCCGAGTACCTGGCCGAGGGCATCGCGCACCTCGCCGGAATCCTGTTGGAGCAGGAGCGATCCTGGAGATCCTGGTTCGCCTCCGAGGGCATCGAGCCGCTCGAGGTCGACTTCACGGAACTCGTGCGCGACCCGCGTAAGACGACGGGTCGGGTCCTCGAGGCGCTCGGGCAGGATCCCGACCTCGCCCCGGCACCACCTCTCCGGCGCCAGTCCAACGCCCGATCCCGGGAGTGGGTGCGGCGCTATCGCGAGGATGCGGCGGCCAACGGGTATCCCGCGTGAGCGCGCCGGCCGTCGACCGCGTCGACGAGCTGCGCGCCCTCGAGGCCGAAGCCGTCCACATCATCAGGGAGGTCGCCGCCGAGCTGGAGCGGCCGGTCCTACTGTTCTCGGGCGGCAAGGACTCGATCGTTCTGCTTCGCCTGGCGGAGAAGGCCTTCCGTCCTGCTCCCTTGCCGTTCCCGGTCCTGCACGTGGACACCGGTCACAACTTCGACGAGGTGATCGAGTTCCGGGACCGTCGGGTCGCCCCCACGGCGGAGACTCCTGAAGGCCTCGAGCTGATCGTGGCGTCGGTGCCCGCCGCGATCGAGTCGGGCCGCATCGCCGAGTCGACCGACCCCTCTGGTTCACGGAACCGGCTGCAGACCCGTGTGCTGCTGGATGCCCTGGAGGAGGGCGGGTTCGACGCTGCGTTCGGCGGAGCCCGACGCGACGAGGAGCGTGCACGCGCCAAAGAGCGCGTGCTCAGCTTCCGCGACGAGTTCGGACAGTGGGATCCCCGCGCGCAACGCCCCGAGCCCTGGTCGCTGTACAACGGCCGCATCCGCCGCGGGGAGTCCGTGCGCGTCTTCCCGCTCTCGAACTGGACCGAACTCGACGTGTGGCGCTATATCGAGCTCGAGGGACTCGACCTCCCGCCGATATACTTCGCAAGCGAGCGTGAGGTATTCGATCGCGACGGGATCCTCCTGACCGTGTCGCCGCACAGTCGGCCCGGCCCCGACGACGTCGTGACCCGCGAGTGGGTGCGTTACCGCACGGTGGGAGACCTGACGATCACGGGCGCGGTCCGGTCCCGCGCCACCGACATAGCCACGGTCATATCCGAGATCGAGGCCGCCACCGTCTCCGAGCGGGGCGAGACCCGCGCCGACGACCGCACCTCGGCGGCCGCAATGGAGGACCGCAAGCGAGAGGGGTACTTCTGATGGGCGCACCGGCGCGCGGACGTCAGTTGCTCCGCCTGGCCACGGCCGGCAGCGTCGACGACGGCAAGTCGACGTTGATCGGCCGCCTCCTGCACGACACGGGCAGCCTTCCCACCGACCACATCGCGGCCGTCACCGACGCCGCCGGCGTCCTCGACCTCGCCGCTCTGTCGGACGGGCTCCGTGCCGAGCGCGAGCAGGGCATCACCATCGATGTCGCCTACCGCTACTTCTCCACTCCCACACGCAGTTTCGTGCTGGCTGACACGCCCGGTCACGAGCGTTACACGCGCAACATGTTCACCGGCGCGTCCAACGCACACGTCGCCGTCCTCCTTGTGGATGCGCGCTACGGGGTGCAGCGCCAGACCCGGCGGCACGCGCGGATCGCGACGCTGCTGGGCATCCCGCACATCGTCGCGGCGGTGAACAAGATCGACCTCGTCGACTTCTCCGCCGAACGGTTCATCGAGGTGGTCACCGAGCTCGACGAGCTTCGAAGCCAGCTGGGCATCAAGCAGATCCAGTCGATACCACTGGCCGCGAAGCCGGGCGACAACGTGGTGAAGCGCAGCGCGAACACGTCGTGGTACGACGGTCCGACACTGCTCGAGTACCTCGAAACGGTGGAGCTCAGCGCGCCGTCTCCCGTGCCGGAGCAACTACGTCTGCCGGTGCAGTGGGTGTCCCGTCCCACCGCGGACCAGCGCCGGCGCTACACCGGGCGAGTCGCGGCGGGCACGCTCGCCGTCGGCGACGAGGTGCTCGTCCTGCCGTCCGGCAGCCGGAGCACCGTGACCGCGCTAGACACGCTCGACCCCGAGCGCACCGTTGCCGTCGCTCCCCTGTCGGTATCGCTGGAGCTCGCCGACGACATCGACGTCGGCCGCGGCGATGTGATCGTCAGCGGCGCAGATTCGACCGACCTGCCGGTTTCGGCGCGCGAACTCGAGGCGACGGTGTGCTGGCTGTCTTCGACTCCGCTGCGCGCGGGCGACCGGGTCGCGCTGAAGCACGCCACCTCCACGGTGCGCGCGACGGTGCAGTCACTCGAGCGACGCCTGGACCCGGACACACTCATCGAACAGGTCGGGCCCAGCGAGCTGGGGCTCAACGACATCGGCACGGTCACCCTGCGCACGTCTTCGATCGTCGTGGCCGACACCTACGCCGCGAACCGCGATACCGGCGCGTTCATCCTGATCGACGAAGCCGGTGGCGACACTGTCGGCGCCGGAACCATATCGGTTCCGCGAGAAGTGGTTCCCGGGAAGGCGACCCGCAACGACATCAAGTGGCACCCCAGCTCCCTCGGCCGGCCCGAGCGCTGGGAGAAGACCGGTCAGCGCGGGGCGACGGTGTGGTTGACCGGCCTGCCCGCGTCCGGCAAGTCGACCGTGGCCGTCGCGTTGGAGCGCGCCCTGGTGACGCGCGGCGAGGTCGCGTATCTCATCGATGGTGACAACATCCGCCACGGTATCTCGGACGACCTCGGATTCTCGCCGGGTGACCGTGCCGAGAACATCAGGCGGGTAGGACATCTCACCCGTCTGTTCGCCGACGCCGGGGTTGTCGCGATCGCCTCGATGGTCTCGCCGCTGCGTTCCGACCGCACCATCGCGCGCGAGCTGAACCGCGCTGCCGGGCTCGACTTCGTGGAGGTGCATGTCAGCACGCCTGTGAGCGAATGCGAACGCCGGGACCCGAAGGGGCTCTACGCCCGCGCGCGGCGGGGCGAGTTGCGCGGCCTCACCGGCGTGGACGCTCCGTACGAGAAGCCCGCAGACCCCGACCTCCGCTTCGACACCACCGGCGCAGACATCGATGAGCTCGCAGGCCGGATCGTGACACTGCTTGCCGAGCGCGGCATCATCGGAGAATGAACTGCTGCACACCGGGCCACGACGGGCCGGCGCATGCCCGCGCCGGCGCCGGGGGTGCCGCCCCGAACGGCTCCGGCAAGAACGACTCCCATACGAACAGCTCCGGTACGAACGGCTCCGGGACTCACCTCGTCCGCCAGGCGGTGATCCCGGGCGGCGAGTTCGCGATGGGCGATGCGCACGGGGACGGCTACCGCGCGGACGGAGAACTCCCCGTCCATCGAGTTACACTGCGCCCCTTCATGATAGATAGGACAGCAGTCACCGTCGCCGCGTTCCGGACGTTCGTGGACGCGACCGGCTACGTCACAGACGCCGAGCGGTTCGGATCGTCGGCGGTGTTCCACTCATATGCCGAGGGCGGCGTGCCCCTGCCCGAGGCACCCTGGTGGCGCACCGTCGACGGTGCCACATGGCGCTTCCCCGGAGGGCCGGGCACCGTCGCAGTCGCGGACCACCCGGTCGTGCACGTATCGCACGCGGATGCGCTGGCCTACTGCATGTGGACGGGACGCGACCTCCCCACTGAGGCACAGTGGGAGTATGCGGCGCGAGGCGGACTGGAGGGCGCGCGCTACCCATGGGGAGACCGACATCCGCGCCCGCAACAGATCGACATCTTCACCGGAACGTTTCCCTGGGAGCCGACTGGACCGGTCGGGACAGTTCCGGCGGATGCTCACGCTCCCAACGGATTCGGCCTCCATCAGACCGTAGGGAACGTATGGGAATGGTGCTGCGATCGCTACTCGGCACGGTACTACAGCAGATCTCCGTCCGCCGATCCGACGGGCCCGGACCGCGGTAACTCGCGGGTCCTGCGCGGCGGCAGCCACCTGTGCCACGACTCGTACTGCTACCGCTACCGGGTGTCCGCGCGGTCGCACTCGACACCCGACAGCTCCGCATCCAACATCGGATTCCGCACCGTCACAGCGTGACCGGCCGGTACACACCGGATGCGGACGCTACCCCATTGCGGTGTCGGCCGCGGTGACGCCTCCGGCCGGCGCGGGAACCCGGGTCAGTTCACGGTTCTCGCCATGTGGACGACGGGAGGGCAGCGCCTCGCCCGCCTCGGCGTCACGAGTGGCGAAGAACTCCGTCATGAATCGCTCGGCGATCGCCGTGCCCTCCGCTTCGTCCGGCAGGACGTCCGCCGTCTCACGACGCCAGCGCGCGAGGTCCGCGGACAGCCGGCGCACCGTCCATCGGTACGCGGGCTCATCGATCACATTGCGCCGCTCGTACGGGTCCACGACCAGGTCGTACAACTCCCGGCGGGCGCGGGGTGCGCTCGCTTCGTACACGTCGATCGCCTGCCCCGTCGGGCTGTCGGCGATGTCTAGCGGCAGCAGGAGAGCGGGACGCGCCGCGTAGTTCTCGATGTAGCTGAACTGCTTGGTGCGCACCGCGCGGATGGGATCGTAGGCGTCGTGATAGGTCTTCTCGGTGAACAGCTCCTCGCGCACGGGATCACCTGCGGGAGAGGTTATCTCGGGCGCGTGTGACTCGCCGTCGACGTCGGTCGGGATCGGCAGGCCCAGAAGCTCGAGCACCGTAGGCGTGAGGTCCACGCCCGAGAACAGGTCACCGTAGACGCGCGGGGCTATCGCCCGACGACGAGGCGGCCGCACGATCAGCGCGACACCCGTCCCCTCCGCGTACAGCGTCGACTTGGCGCGCGGCATAGCGAGACCGTGATCGGTGACGAACACGATCCACGTCGAATCGTCGAGCCCCAGCTCGGCCACGGTGTCGAGGAGGCGGCCCACGGCCGCGTCCGCCTCGGCGATGCTGCCGTGCACGCCGGCGAGGTCCGCGCGCACGCGATCGTCGTCGGGCAGCCAGCCCGGGACCACGACGTCGGCGGGGTCTGCGGGCTCGTACGCCTCATACGGACGGTGCGTCTCGAAGAAGCCCGCCGTGAGCAGGAAGGGATCGTCGTCCGCCCGATTCCCGAGCCACTCCTGCGCGCGCGCAGTGACGTAGTCACACAGCGAGTCCGACACGTCGACCTCGTCGAAACCCAGTGTCGACGGGTCGGTGCTCTCGTGCTGCATGCCGAAGAGGGCGGTGTGGTAACCGGCGTCGCCGAGCAGCGCAGGCAGTGTGCGCACATGGTCGCGGTATGCGAACCCGTGATGTGCGAGCCCGACGAGGCCGTTCCGGTGCGGATACTGCCCCGTGAAGAGCGAACCGCGCGCAGGGGAGCACAGGGGTGCCGTCGCGTGCGCGTCGGTGAACCGAATCCCCTCGCCGGCGAGACGGTCGAGATTCGGGCTCCGGACGCCTTCCGCGCCGTAGCAGGCGAGGTGGCGACCCAGGTCGTGCCAGTGCACCAGGATCACGTTGTCCCGCCCATGCGCCGCACCACTCGCCATATTCCCAGGGTGCCACTCAGGGCACTGCTTGCGGAACGTAGGGCTCACCGTGAGCCGAAGTCGACGAGCGCCCTCAGTGCACGGTCACGCCGTGCGCGTCGATGTACTTATACATGTTCCACGTCAAACCCTTGGTCCGGGCGCGCGACACATAGGTCGCCGGAGCGGTGACCAGGTCGATCACGAACTGCTGCTCGAGCAGATGCGTCGTGTAGGCGGCGTAGGCGTCCGACCTCCGGGACGCAGGCGCGTCGACGAGCTGCTGTACCAGCTCGGTGTAGCGCGGGTCGGAGTAGTTCGACAGGTTGCCCTTCGGCTTGAACGGCGCGGCGCCCGCGGCGAGTGTCGCGGGGTCGGACTGTCCGAAGCCGTGCGGACCGAGCCACAATTGCGCCGCACCACTCTTGAGGAACGGTGAGAACGCGGACTGCTCGCGCGGGTCCAACCGTGCGTCGATACCGACGTCCGCCAGGTTGCTCTGTACGATCGCCGCGATGTGCGGCGCCACGGCGAGGCCCGTCGGGTAGCTGAGGTCCAGCGGCCGGGCACCGCCTGCCGCAGCGAGCAGGGAGCGTGATCTGTCCAGATCGCGGCGGTAGTGGGTGGCTGCCGCGGCATCGTATGCCGGGGAGCTTCGTGCCCAGGGCGCCGAGCTCGCGGCGGCCGCGCCGCCGAATACCTCCTTCGCGATCCGTTCGCGGTCGACGGCGTACGACACCGCCTGCCGCACACGGACGTCCGCCAGCTCGGGTCGCCGCACGTCAGCGCCCACGTAGTAGGCGGCATCGAATACGTCTCCGGTCTCGACCCGGTACAGCGATTCGTCCGGGAACTGGCGGAGGGCCTGCGGGTTCGCGTCCAGGACCAGGTCCGACTGCCCCGCGCGGATCGATGTCAGCAGCGCGCCCGGGTCTCGGACGACGCGGAGCGTGACGCCGTCTAGCCGGGCAGGGCCGCGCCAGTACTCGGCGTACCGGGTGAAGTGAGCATTCGCGCCGACCTCCCGTCCGGCGAACCGGAACGGCCCCGTGCCGACGAAGGATTCGCCCGAGCGAAGCGCCGCCGCCGAGTCCGAGTCGGTCAGCAGCATGAACTCCAACAGGTCGAATATGTTCGGCACGGGGACACCGAAGCGCAGCACGGCGGTGTGGTCGTCCGGCGTATCCACGGCCGCGATCGATTTCGCGGCGGTCTGCAGTTGTGATCCGGCGGCGTCCGAGGCGTACACCGAGACCGCGTACGCCACGTCCTCGGCGGTGAAGGGCCGTCCCGTGTGGAAGTGCACGTCGTCGCGCAGGTGCAGCGTGAGGGACCGGCCGTCCGGGGCCGCGTCCCAAGCCCTCGCCACGGACGGCGTGGGTCGAAGCGTCGCGTGGTCGTAGCGGATCAGTGAGTCGAAGGCGAGCAAGCCGATCGCCATCGTCGTCACCGACTGCGTGTAGATGGTCTTCGGGTCCAGGTCGGTCAGTGAGCCGATGACCAGTGTCCCGCCGGACGTCCCAGGCGCGGCATCGGCCTGCCGAGCCTGCTGCACCGCCGATGTGCATGCGGGCAGGGTCGCGACGGCACCGAGGCCGAGCGCGCCCGCGAACAAGGCGCGGCGGGTCACCGTCATCGTGCGCTCCTTCCGGGATCCTCTGCCGGCGCTACCTCCGACCGTGCGCGCCGAACCGTGCCGGACCCTGCGCCCTGCGCCGCATCCGACCGCCGCGCGCGCTGCCTGACCGGGTCGGGCAATGGCACGGCGGCTACCAGGTCGCGCGCGTACTGCGAGGTCGGGTTCGCGAGCACGGTGCCCGTCGGCCCCTGCTCGACGACGGTGCCCGCACGCAGGACGAGCACCCGGCTCGCCACCTCCGATACGACCGCGAGGTCGTGCGTGACGAACAATGCCGCGAAACCGAACTCGGACTGCAGAGAGGAGAACAGCGTGAGCACACCGGCCTGCACGGATACGTCGAGAGCGCTGGTGGGCTCGTCCGCGACCAGCAGTTCCGGCGCGGACGCGAGAGCACGCGCGAAGGCCACCCGCTGCCGCTGTCCACCCGACAGTTCACGCGGGTGGCGCGCGCCCGTACCCGAAGGCAGCTCGACCGCGTCGAGGAGTTCGGCGACACGGCCCTCGGTCGCACGGTGCCCCTCCCCTGCGAGCCGCAACGGCTCACCGACGATGCGGGTGACGCTCCATCGCGGATCCAGCGCCGCGTACGGGTCCTGGTGCACGAGCGCCACCCGCCGGGCCGAGCGCTCGACCACGCCCTCCGCCGGCGCTATGAGACCGAGCACCGTGCGCCCCAGTGTGCTCTTGCCCGAACCGGATTCGCCGACGACACCCACCACCTCGTCCCGTGCGACCGTCAGGTCGACGCCGCACAGGGCCGGCCGCCGCGCCCCCGGGTAACGCACCGTCACACCGCTCACGGAGACGACCGGTGCGACATACTCCGTACCGCCGGCCGGTTCGCCGGATGCAGTAGGGACCGACGAGTCCAGCACCGGCACCGCCGCGAGGAGGCGTCGGGTGTACTCGTGGCGAGGTCGCGCGAACAGCTCGTCTACGGGAGCCTGCTCCACCGACTCCCCCGCGCGCAGTACCACGACCCGGTCCGCGACGTCGGCGACCACACCCAGATCGTGTGTCACCAATAGGATCCCGACGCCGCTGCTGTCGCGGAGATCGCGCAGAAGACTCAGGATCTGCGCCTGCACCGTGACATCGAGTGCCGTCGTCGGCTCGTCGGCGATCAGGAGCGCCGGCTTCGCAGCGAGCGCAAGGGCTATGACCACGCGCTGCCGCTGCCCGCCCGAGAGCTGATGCGGATACCACTCGGCGCGCTGCTCAGGCTCTGGAATGCCTACGGAAGACAGCAGTTCGATCGCCCGCGCACGCCCGTCGCGCCGGGACACCCGGGTGTGTGCGCGGAGCACCTCGTGGATCTGCCGCCATATCCGCTGCGAAGGGTTGAGGGCGGTCTGCGGCTCCTGGAAGATCATCGCCGCACCCGGACCGCGCAACTCGCGCAGAGCCCGCTCGGACCGCCCAACGATCTGCTCACCCGCAAGCACGACGTCGCCACTCGCGGTGAGACCGTCCGGTAGCAGGCCGAGGATCACGCGACCAGTGATCGACTTCCCGGAACCCGATTCGCCTACCAGGGCCACGATCTCGCCCGCGTCGACCGCCAGATCGAGGCCACGCACCAGCGAGCCGGACGGGCCGCTGATGCCGAGGCCGCGGATCTGCAGTACCGGATCGCTCATCGACGCCACCCCGCGACTCCCCGCGCGACAGCCAACAGGGAGAGCGACAGCGCGATGATCGCGACGAGTGGCCCGATCGCGTAGCCCGCGTTGGCATCCCAGTTGTAGACCGCCTCCGACAACAACGATCCGAGCGATGGCTGTGGCGGCCTCACGCCGACGCCCACGAAGCTCATGCCTGCCTCGACGAACACTCCGAGGGAAAGAGCCAGTGCGGCCTGGACCAGCAGCGGCTCCGCCGCGTTCGGCAGGATGTGCCGCGTGAGGACCCAGGCGGACGAGCCGCCTGCGAGTCGCGATGCCTCGACATAGGGCTGGGACCGCAAGCGCAGCACCTCACTTCGTGTCAGGCGGGCGAATGACGGCGCCTCTGCGATGGCGATCGCGATGACGACGGTGACCGATCCCGGACCGCGTAGCGCCGTCACGAGGACTGCGAGGATCAGGGCCGGGAACGCGAGGATCACATCCGTGACGCGCGACAGCAGCACGTCTGCGAACCGGTTCGACGCTCCGAACAGGCCCAGCGTTACGCCGGCGACCGCGCCGACGGGCACCGCGACCGCGATCACCGTCAGGCTCGTGCGGATCCCGTAGAGCACCCGGCTCAGCACGTCGCGGTCGAGCTCGTCGGTGCCGAGCGGATGGGAACCGCTGGGCGGCAACAGATTCGCTGCGGGTATCTGGCTGATCGGATCGTACGGCGCCAGGAGCGGCGCCAGGACACCCGCGAGGACCACGAGCGCCAGCAGGACGCCTCCTGCAACGAGCAACAGAGGTGGCCGCGGGCGCACACCCGCCGGCGCAGACGTCGCAGGAACGACATATCCGTCGGTCATGTGCCCCTCCGCGAAGGGTCGAGCGCGACGTAGGCGGCGTCCGTCAGGAGCTGGACGGCTATGAACACTGCCACAGACAGCAGCAATACCGCCTGCACCACCGGGTAGTCGCGCGCCGAGATCCCCTGTGCCAGCAGCTGCCCCAGTCCCGGCCAGGCGAAGATCGCCTCCACCAGAACCGCTGAGGCAAGCAGCTGGCCCGACTGGATGCCGAGCACGGTCACGGTCGCGGGCAGGGCGTTGCGGGCTGCGCCCCGCAGCAGGATCCGCCCTTCCGGCACGCCGGCCGCGCGGGCCGTGAGCACGTAGGGCTTCGCCCACTCGCTCCGTAGCGCCTCGGAGAAGAACCGGGTGAGGGTCGCGGCGACGGGGATCGCGAGGCACAGAGCGGGCAACAGCAGGTACTGCACGGTGATCCCGGGCGCCGCGAGGTAGCCGTGGGGCGGTGTACCTCCCGCCGGAAGCACCGGCCAGAGCACCGCGAAGACCTCGACCAGTACCACGCCTGTCACGAACGGCGGCACCGCGATTCCGAGCACCTCGAAGCCGCCTACCACCGCCCGCACGACCCTGGACGCCCGGCCGACGACCGCGAGGGACCCCACTGTCGCGATCAGGACCGCGAGCGACAACGCGGTTCCCGCGAGGGCCGACGTATTCCGAGCACCGTCGGCGAGCAGACCGCCGATGCTGCCACCGATCACGTACGAGCGTCCAGGATCCCCGGAGACCACACCCGACAACCAGTGCAGGTACTGCGCGACCAGCGGGCGGTCGGTTCCGAGCTCATGCCTCAACGACGCCAGCGTCGCAGGGGAGGCATCCGCGCCGGCAAGTGCGACCGCGGGATCGCCTGGAACGGCGTGGATGACGGAGAAGATCACGATCGACGCGAGCAACAGGGTGACGAGCGCCATCGCCGAGCGACGGACCAGCGGCAGCGCCCACGCGGCACGGTGCGCGCCCCGGGCAGCGGTCACCGAGGCTGCGTCCGTCACGCAGCGATAGTCCCGGCAGAAGCCCCGTTCAGTCATTCATTTCGGTCAGATTGATCCGAACGTAGGTCACGAAACGTGCTCTGTGCATGTCCATCCCGTATATGTGCGGGATAGGCCTCCTCAGGACTCGACTCGTGACGCCCCGCGCCAGCGCTCGGCCGCAGCCTTCTCCTCCGCGACCTTGGTCGCGTGCGCCGCACGCAGTTCGGCGTGGCGCGGCGACCGCCGCACGAACACGTAGCCGATGGCCACCGCGACGAACCAGATCGGCGTCACGATGAGCGCCTGAAGCGTGTCGGTCTCCTGAGTGAACGCCCACACCAGGAACACGAAGAACGCGAACACCACCCAGGGCATGACCATGCCGAGCGGCATCCGGAAGCGGCTGACGGCGTGGTCCTGCGGGCGCCGCGACCGATACACGAGATAGCTCGCCAGGATGACCGTCCACACGAACATGAAGCACAGGGACGACACCGTCGTGACGATGGTGAAGCCCGTCGACTTGTCCAGGCCGCACGCCAGCAGGACGACCGCGGACAGCAGTACGACGCCGGTGAGGAACAGTGCGTTCTGCGGGACCCTGCGCGACGAGAGCTTGGCGAACGCGCGGGGCGCGTCACCGTCGGTCGCGAGGCCGTACACCATCCGTGACGTCGAGTAGATCCCCGAGTTGGCCGACGAGGTGGCCGAAGTCAACACGACCGCGTTGACCAGGTGCGCCGCCGCGCCGAGCCCGGCGAGGGAGAAGAGCATGACGAACGGCGACTGGTCCGCGTCGAAGCGGTCCCAGGGTACGACCGCCATCAGGACGACCAGCGACCCGACGTAGAACAGCAGGATGCGCACCGGGATCGAGTTCACCGCGCGCGGCAGGTTCTTCTCGGGATCCTTTGTCTCGGCGGCCGCGGTGCCGACGAGCTCGATGCCGACGAACGCGAACACCGCGATCTGGAAGCCGGCGACGAAACCCGCGATGCCCTTGGGGAAGAAGCCGCCGTGGTCCCACAGATTGGTCAGCGATGCGGTGGCGCCGTCGTGGGTGAAACCCGCGATGATCATCACCGCGCCGATCACGATGAGCGCGACGATCGCGACCACCTTGATCATCGCGAACCAGAACTCGGTCTCGCCGAATGCCTTGACGGTCGGTAGGTTCAGCCCGATCAGCAGCGCGATGACCAGGACTGCGGGGATCCACGGCGGGATGGAGTCGAGCCAGAACGTGACATACACGCTCGAGATGACCACCACGTCTGCCACGGCCGTGACCACCCAGCAGAACCAATAGGTCCAGCCGGTGAAGTGCGCGGCCCACGGTCCGAGGATGTCGCCCGCGAAGTCGGAGAAGTTGCGGTAACCCGAGCGCGAGAGCAGCAGCTCCCCCATGGCCCGCATGACGAAGTACAGCATGAAGCCGATGACGCAGTACACCAGTATCACCGACGGCCCGGCGACCGAGATGGTCTTGCCCGAGCCCATGAACAGGCCGGTGCCGATGGCGCCGCCGATCGCGATCAGCTGGATGTGCCGGTTACCGAGTGCTCGGCTCAGGTGCGGCGATTCGGTCGCCGCCTCCACGGAATCGGACGTGTTGGTCATAGTTGCGCAGGATACCTAGGCACAGGGTGTACCCCGCAACACCGTTCAGGCAGGCGATCCCGAATGGTGGACCAGTCCAGGATCATCCGTCCTCCAGTGTCAGCTGCCCGTGCCTCAGCGCCTCGCCACACGCCTCGCAGTGCACCTCTGCGACGAACTCACCCCCACAGGTGTGGTCGAACCGCACCGGGTCGTCACCGTTCCGCACGTGCTCGTTCCCCCATCGCTTGAGCGTGAGCAACACCGGCGACAGCGCCCGGCCGGCCTCGGTGAGCCGGTACTCGTAACGCGGCGGGCGCTCGCTGTACTGCTCTCGCCTGATCACACCGTGTTCGACCAGCTTGCGCAGCCTGGTCGTCAGGATGTCGCGCGGCGCACCGGTGTTGCGCGCGATCTCGGTGAACCTGCGTTCGGCGTAGAAGAGTTCGCGCACGATCAGCAGACTCCAACGGTCGCCGACGACCTCCAGTGCGTCGGCGATCGTGCAGTCTCGCGGAGTCTGAGCTGCGGGTGCTGTCGGCATGCCCACATCATCCCCCTAGTCGGTTGCGTTTCCAAACCGACTGTGCCATCGTCTAGTCAGTTTGATATTCCAACTCATTACTCCGGAATGGAGGACACCATGTCCGATGCAGTAATCGTCGACGCCGTTCGCACTCCAGTGGCGAAAGGCAGACCGGGCGGTGCGTATGCCGACGTGCACCCCGTCGATCTACACGCCCACGTGCTGGCAGCACTGGTGCGTCGCACAGGTATCGACCCGGCCGTGGTCGACGACGTGATCAGCGGCGCCGTCGGGCAGGTCGGTGAGCAGTCCGGCAACACCGCACGCTGGGCCGCTCTCGGCGCCGGGTTCCCAGAGTCCGTTCCGGCCGTGACCGTGGACCGGCAATGTGGTTCCAGCCAGCAGGCGCTGCACTTCGCCGCGCAAGGGGTGATGGCCGGCGCCTACGACGTCGCCATCGCTTCCGGGGCGGAGTCGATGAGCCGGATCCCGATCGGGTCGCAGTCGCTGGGCAGGGACTTCCTGGGCTCGCGCGTCGGCGCCCGCTACGACCAGGGGCTGGTGCCGCAGGGGATCAGCGCCGAGCTCATCGCGGCGCGCTGGGGCATATCGCGTCGCGAGCTCGACGAGTTCTCGGTCGAGAGTCACCGTAGAGCAGCACGCGCGTGGGCCGAGGGCCTGTTCGACGACCAGATCAGCATGCTCAACGACCTCGCCGTGGACGAGACCATCCGGCCCGGTTCCGATGTGGAGACTCTTGCCGCGTTGCGGCCCGCGTTCCGCACCGAACACTGGGCCGACCGCTATCCCGACCTGGACTGGCGCGTCACCGCAGGTAACAGCTCGCCTGTCAACGACGGAGCCGCCGCCCTGCTCGTCGCCGGCGCGGAGGCTGCCCGGCGGCTCGGGCTTCGGCCACGCGCCCGAGTGCACTCCGTGGCCGTCGTCGGCGACGACCCCGTCTTCATGCTCACCGGCATCATCCCCGCGACCGAGAGAGTTCTTGCCCGCGCCGGGCTCACCATCGGCGACATCGATGTGTTCGAAGTGAACGAAGCCTTCGCGTCGGTCGTGCTGGCGTGGCAGCGAGAGACCGGCGCCGATCTGGGGAAGGTGAACATCAACGGCGGTGCGATCGCCATCGGTCACCCACTCGGCGGCTCGGGCGCACGCCTCATGACGACGCTGCTGTCCGCGCTGGAGCAGACGGGTGGACGATACGGGCTGCAAGTCATGTGCGAAGCAGGCGGCCTCGCCAACGCGACGATCATCGAGCGGCTGGACCAGCGATGACGACGTCGTCACAGATCTTCACCGAAGCCACCGATCCCGACGTGATGACGCCCCGCGAGGCTGCCGGTGTACTCAGCGACGCCCCATGGCACCGGTTCGGCGTCTTCGGGGACAGCCTGTCGCTCGGCGTCGGGGACGCGACGCCCGGCTACGACGGTGCGGGCTGGCCCGTGCGGGTCGAGCAGGCGTTGCGACGGATACATCCCGACCTCGACTACCTCAACACGGCGGTCGTCGGTGTCACCACGGAACGCGCCCTCCGAGAACAGAAGGCGCGCATGGACGATTTCGCACCCGACCTCCTGCACCTGGGGAGCGGGGCCAACGACATCATGCGCCGCGAGCCCGACTGGGGGCGGATCGAGGACGATCTCCGAGCGATGTACGAATGGGCTGCCGCCACGGGAGCGCAGTCCAGCGTCTTCACCCTGGGCAACGCATTCGTCGTACCGGCGTTCCCCGACTTCACCGACCGGGTCGCGCGCCTCAACGACATCACGCGGATGCTCGCCGACGAGCACGGAACAGTCGTCGCCGAATGCTGGAATCACCCGGTCAACGAACGCCCGAACCTCCTGAGCGCCGACCGGATCCACTTCGCCGCGGTGGGACAGGCGGTCATCTCCAGCATCATGGTCCGCGCCCTCGGCGAGCGCCTCGTCAGTCTCCGGTCGCAGCGGCACTGCTGACGGCGTCGACCGCACCGGGCCACGCATCGACAGCGGCGCGGGCCCGCTCGCCGACCAGGCCACGCCAGTCGACGAACAACGCGGCCAGGCCGGCGCCGTACTTCCGGCGCAGCTCGGCCGAGTGGATCAGCACGTCCATCTCGTTGGCCACGGTGAGTTCGACGAATGCGCGGAGTGTCATCCGGCCCAGCGGATGCCGCTCGCCGGTCCGGTGATCGACAACGACCGGGTGAGGGCCGGCGAAGGTCGCGTAGCTGTCGGCACGGCGACAGTGGCAATAGAGATCGATGAGGCCTGCGGCACGAACGCCGACGGCAGCCCGCACCACCTCCGGGGTCACTCCCGGCAACGCGGTAGGGAACCCCTCCGTCCCGTACGCCGCGTGCAGGCATCCCGCGTCGACCAGCCACGCTTCGGATCCCCACTGCCGCAGACGCTCTCCCGTGCGTAGTAGGTGCGACGCAAGAGTGCCGCCGGGGTGCTCCGCATCCTCCGCACCACACGCACGCAGGACCGCCGCTATGCGTCGCCGCCGGACATCGTCGTCGTCCGCGACGAAGGCAAGGACGTCTGTCAGCGCCGCCGGCGCCGTCCTGGCCACGAGATGCTCCGCACCGGGTAGCTCGTGGACCACGAGTCCGCCGATCATCGCCGCCGCGTCGGCTACCGAACCGCCCGACAACGCGCCGTCACCCGCGCGCACGAGGTGCACGGGTAGATCCAGCGAGCGGGCGGCCGCTTCGAGTTCTCCTCTGCGACTGAGCATCTCGTCCACAAGCGGATCCCCCGCGAGCCCGCGTGGCCCGAGGAAGGCGTACACGTCGCGCGCCGCGGGGGTGGGAACGACGTCCACCAGAACGAGCCCCGAGCACCTCGCCCTGACTGCAGGATCGGCGAGGGCATGCAACGCCGTGAATCCCCCCAACGATGCTCCGACCACCACGGGAGGAACGTCGAAGGTCGCCAGCAGGGCGGCGACATCTCGCCCCAGCACCGCGAGGTCGTGGGCATCGCGTGCATCGCTCTCGCCGTGCCCGCGCTGGTCGACGGCGACGGATCGGAAGCCCATGTCCGCAAGGCGCTTTGCGCAATCGCGCCAGACGGTCCTGTTCTCGCCGCCCGCGTGCAGCAAGAGGAGCGCCGGCCCGTCGCCGGTCTCCTCACCGGCCAATCGGGTGCCGCCCATATCCCACGTCAGGCGCTTGGTGTCCATGCCCGCCTCCGCACTCGATAACCCACGGCACGTCCCCCGACGATAGCCCTCGTCGCCGATTGCGTGGGCTACGACGGGTCCGATGGGGGGACACCATGTTCGAGTAGGGGGTGCCAGCCGCGCAGGATGGCATCGTCCGTGAGTTCCCCGACCGTGGACAGGTGGGTGTTGAACGCGGACATCGCGCGTTCGGCGTCGCTGGCGGAGAGTGTGGTGATCGTGCTGGCGGCTTCGCGTGCGAGCCCGGAGCGCATCGGCCGTGTAGCGGCGTCGTAGACGCTGCGTTTGATCTCACGGATGCTGACTGGTGAGCGTCGAGCGAGACGCTGCGCGACGGCGTGGGCACGCTCGGACAGATCGTCACGGGCGACTACCTCGTGGACCAGCCCGAGGTCATGGGCTTGTGCGGCGGTCAGCCAGCGTCCATCGAGAAGCAGTTCCAAGGCTCGGCTCGTCCCGATCATGTGGGTCAGCCGTTGCGTCCCACCGGCGCCGGCCAGAAAGGCCAGCCCGGTCTCGGGCAGTCCGATGTGGGTATCGTCGGCCATCAGTCGGATGTCGCAGGCGAGCGCGACGATACAGCCCATCCCCAGGGCAAGGCCGTTGATCTCGGCGATCACCACTTTGTCCATGCGGTTGAGCCGGTTCAGCGAATGGTAGATGCGCCCCATGAACACCACGTCTCGCGCTGGAGTCGCGCGCAGTGTGCGATCCACGGTGCGGCTGGCTGTTGCCAGGCGCGCGGCGCCGGCGACCGCGCGAGCGGTTCGGTAGCCGACCGGAAAGGGAATCGTGCGGGCGCCGCGCAACAGATCGGGGACATCGAAGTGAGTGATGAACCGGTCGCCGTCACCCGTGAAGATCACCGCGCCGATCGTCGAGTCGCGAGCCACGGCGCGGGTGACGTCGTCGAAGGCCACGCTCATGGCCTCGTCGAAGAAGTGCCTTGGCGGACGGTTGAACGTCACAGTCAGCACCCGACCGTCTTGGACGGTGGTCAACCTAGAGGCGCTGGGGCTCATCGTCGGTCTCCTTCGGCTGCCCAGGCTGCGGCGATGTGATGGCTCAGCGTGACCGCGTGGCCGACCGTCCGCCAGTCGACCTGGTCGATCGTGTCGGAGCTACGGTGCAGATGGCTGATCCAGCCGTCTTCGTCGGACAACAGGGAGACGGTGGTCAGCCCGGCGTGCGTCAATCCGACAGCGTCGGTGGGGTTCGGGATCGCCCTGGTCCGGATGTCGATACCCAGCTCGGCAGCGCATTCGCGTGCCCGCCGCACCGCCTGTCGCGACAGCGGATTGCTGAGACTCTCGCGGTATGCGACGGCCAGTGGGCCGTGGCTGCCCACCGCGTCGAGGTTGATCGCCAAGGTGGTCTCGGGATCGAGCTGGGGTCGATTGTGTCGCAGCCACTGGCGGATACCGGTGTTGCCGACCTCTTCGCCGCCGGGGAGTACCACCAGCACAGTGGTGCCGGGCAGCGGATCGGCGATCAACCGGCGCGCGAGTTCGAGTACCGCGGCCACACCGGAGGCGTTGTCGTTGGCACCCGGTGTGGTGCGGCTGCGCATAGACTGCGCCATCAGCGCCGCGCTTCCCGCCAACACACCGGCAGCGACGAGACGCGGCACGCGTCCTGGCACGGCGGCCGCCACCATCGCGGACAGGGCCGGTACATGGCTGGGGACGGCGCGGCCCGTGCGCCTCGACAACCACTGGCTGGCCGCCACGGCCGACCGCTGCCATACCCACCCGTTGTGCGCCGCGTCGTGGTGAGCCACCAGGATCAGGGTGCGATACGACCGCCCACCGGCCGGTATGCGGGCCGTCACAGACGTGCCACGCCGGGCCGGGATCAGTCGCCGCACCCACTGGCTGCGACCCGATACCTCGAGTTCATAGGAGATCGCAGTCAGCGCAGCCACCATCCGGGCGGTGCGGTGGGGGAACGCCGCTGCGGCCGCGGTGATCGCGACATGGGCCAGATGCGCCGGTGCCCATGACGACTGCGTCCGAAAGGTCGGCGTGGCAACGTCCGCGGCACCGAGCGCGACCAACTCGCCGGCTATGTACTGCGCAGATCGGTGCTCACCGACTGTCGCAGTGCGCCGATCGAACTCGACCAGACGAGCGACGTCCCGGTAGAGTCGTTCTCGTTCATGATCTTTCGGTGCCGACTCTTCCTGCGGGACACCCCGGGTCGGGCCGTCAGTCCCGGTCATGCGCAGCCTCCCCTACAGTTCGACGGTGCAGGGTGAATGTCGTGATCTCCCTGGCGAGGAGTTCCGGCTCGTCCTCGGAGACGAAGGTGTAGCTGTCACCGGCGTCCACCAACCGTGCGTCCGGAAGCATCTCGACCCATCGGTGAGCGTGTTTCAAGGGGAAGAACGGCGCCCGCCGCGGCCACACCAGCAAGACCGGTTTCTCGAAGCTGCGCAAGGTCTCGGCGGCGGCCAGGGTGTCGCGGTGGTCGATCGCCGCCAGAAAACGCGACATGTCACGCTGCACCCCCCGGTCGGACAGCAGCGGCCGCATCCACGCTGCCGCGACCTCGTCGGGGACACCGTGTTTGGCCAAGGTGCGATAGGTCGAGCGCTGCACCGGTCGAAGGCGCAACGGTTGGAGCGCCGCCACCCGAAGTCCCGGGACGCGCGCGATGTACTGCATGATCCGGATCGAACGCGGCAGGAAGTTGTCGAACGAGTCGCATGGCGTCAACACCACCCCGCGGATACGGTCGTGGCGTCCGCTGGCGAGCAGGAGCTGCACGATCGCGCCACCGGTGTCGGTAGCCACCAACGTCACGTCCCGCAGATCGAGCGCATCGAGGAATTCGGCCACCAGACCCGCCACCGCGCGTGGAGACAGATCGGCGTCCACGGCCATCGGCAGAACGTGCGCACCCAATGGCAGCGTCGGTGTCACGACACGCAAACCAGCTGATACCAGAGGGGATTCGATCTTCCGCCACACGGCGCAATCGGCGAACACGCCGTGCACGCATACGACGGCCGGCCCGCTCCCGCTGTCACGGTAGCGGATCGTCCCCGCCGAGAGTGCGACATCCCGTACGACCATCTGTCTCTCCTCACGCCGGCGATTGACCGAGTATCACTCTGTGAACGACTGATAGTCCGTGAGTATGCTCGAACTCCACAAAGAACGTCAAGACCCGGCCACGAGGTGTCTCGCCGCACCAGCACCAGGCAAGATAGGGTTACCTAATATGAAGAAGATGACGCGCCGCGCCATGCTCGGCGGTGCCGCCGGATTCGGCGCCGCCACACTCCTCGCCGCGTGCGGCGCCCCGACGAGCCGGTCGGCGTCCTCCGCTGCCGACGCCCCGAAGCGCGTGATCGCATTGTCCACCGGCCATCTCGATCACTGCCTTGCACTGGGGATCGTGCCCGTGGGTCTCGCGGTCGCCGTATCCCAAGCCACCGACAGCCGTGGCATCCCCGCGTACATCCAGGACGCGTTCGGCTCCCGGTACGACCTCGACGCCATCACGATAGTCGGCGAACGCATGACTCCCGACATGGAGAAGGTGGCGGCACTGAAACCGGATCTGATCCTTTCGAACAAGCGGAATACCAAGCAACTCAACAACTCCCTGGCACAGATCACCAAGACCGTCCTCACGTCGGGTGGGTCGGAGAACTTCAAGAGCGACCTGAAAGTGGTTGCCGACGCCCTGCGCAAGGGCGCGCAGGGCGACGAGTTGCTCGCCGGCTACGAGCGACGAGCCCACGACTGGGGCGCCGCGCGTGGTAGCGCCGATACCGTATCCCTGGTGCGCGGCAAGGGATCCGAGTACCTGTACTTCGGCACGCTCGCCCTCGCGAGTATTGTCGCCGCCGACGCCGGCCTGACCCGGCCGCTATCCCAGCGCTTCGACGACACCGCCGGTCACAGCCTCTCCTTCGAGCGCACCGACCTCCTCGACGCCGACTGGCTGTTCTATGCATTCCCCGGCGACTCGTCCGGCATCACGTCGAAGGACGTCTGGAAACAGCTCCCGACGGTACGCCGCGGACACGCCTTCGAGGTCGATGTCGACCCGTGGTTCATCAACGCATCAGTCGTGGCAGCGGACCGGGTGCTCGCGGACATGAAGAAGTTCATGTCCGCAGCGCCGATTACGCCGGCGCGAGGAACGCCGTCAACGCAGCTGAGTAATACCCCACGTCCGCGGCGCCCATGAGTTCGCGGGCGCTGTGCATCGCGAGCTGCGGTGCTCCCACGTCCACCGTCGTCAAGCCGGTGCGAGTCGCGGTGATCGGCCCGATCGTGGACCCGCACGGCAGGTCCGCCCGGTGCACATAGCGCTGCAGCGGCACGCCCGCCTGCTCTGCTGCGAGGACGAACAGGGCCTCGCCGTCGGCGTCGGACGCGTACCGCAGGTTCTGGTTGACCTTGAGCACGGGGCCACCGCCGACGGCGATGTGGTGCCCCGGCTCGTGCCGGTCCGGGTAGTTCGGATGCGTGGCGTGCGCCATGTCGCCGGATGCGACATCCGACAGCGCGAGCGCGCGCAGGAAATCCTCGCGGCCCAGCCCGTGAGTCAGTGCGATCCGCTCCAGCATCGTGATGAGGAAGTCCGAACCCGCACCGCGATCCGATGACGAGCCCACCTCCTCATGATCGAAGAGCGCGAGCACCGGCACCACGCCGGCCCCGCGGGTCGATGCCTCGATGAGCGCGCGCGTCCCCGCGTAGCAGGTGCACTGGTTGTCGAGGCGCGGAGCTGAGACGAGGTCGCCGTCGGCGCCGATCAGGCGACCCGGCGCGAGATCGTGGACCATGAGCTCGAAGCCCAGGACGTCTTCGACGTGGTATCCCTCCGACGCGGCCACGCGTTCCAGGAACGACCCCGACGATGCCGCGCCCCAGATCGCATCCAGGTGTCGTTGCGGATCGAGCTCGACACCCTTGCGGTTCTCCGACAGATGGATGGCGAGGTGCGGGACGCGCAGCAGCGGCTCGTCGATCCGCACGACGGTGTGCACCACCTCGTCGCCCTGCCGCACGGCGATCCGGCCCGAGATGCCGAGATCCCGGTCGAGCCACGAGTGCAGCCAAGCGCCACCGTACGGCTCGAGCCGGATCTGCGCGAGACCGACGGACTCGCGGTCGTGGTTCTGCTTGACCCGCAGGTTGGGGCTGTCCGTGTGGCCACCGACGATGCGGAAAGCGGGCAGTTCGCCGTGGTCGAAGCCGGACGAGTCGAAGGCGATGATCGAGCCGCCGCGCACCACGAAGTAGCGGCCCGGCCCGGGCCACGTGTCGACCTCCGACAATGCCGTGAAGCCGGCGTCCTCGAGCATCCGCGCCACCGTCTGGCAGACATGGAACGGCGAGGGCGAACTGTCGATGAAGGCGCACATCGCCTCGGCGTGGGGAAACGCAGTCTCGGCGACGGGGAGAAGTGCGCCGCTCATGTCAGGCCGCCAGCACCGCGTCGAGTACGGAGTAGAAGAGACCCAGTCCGTCGTCGGAGGGCCCCGTCAGCGCCGCGGTGGCGTGCTCGGGGTGCGGCATGAGGCCGACGACACGGCCATCCGGCGAGGCGATTCCCGCAATCGAGCGCATCGCCCCGTTGGGGTTGTCGCCGGCATATCGGAAGGCGACGCGTCCCTCGCCCTCGATCTCGTCGAGCACCGTCTCGTCGGCGACGTAACGGCCCTCGCCGGATTTGAGCGGCACCAGGATCTCGGCCCCCGACTCGAAACGCGACGTCCACGCGGTGTCGGTCGACTCGACGCGCAGCCACTGGTCGCGGCAGATGAAGTGCAGTCCCTCGTTGCGTACGAGCGCGCCCGGCAGCAGGCCGGACTCACACAGGATCTGGAAGCCGTTGCAGATACCGAGTATCGGCATCCCCTTGCGTCCGGCGTCGACGACCTCGCGCATCACGGGCGCCATCGACGCGATCGCTCCCGCCCGGAGATAGTCCCCGTAGGAGAAGCCGCCGGGCACGACCACGGCGTCGACGCCCTTGAGATCGGCGTCCTTGTGCCACAACGCAACCGCCTCGCCGCCCGCACGTTCGACTGCGCGCGCCGCATCCACGTCGTCGAGAGTCCCGGGAAAGGTGATGACCCCGACCTTCGTCACTTCGCCACCCGGCTCACCGAGAAGTCCTCGATCACGGTGTTCGCCAGCAGTTCCTCGGCGATCTTCTCGAGCGCCTCGTCATCGACATCGTCGGCCACCTCGAGCTCGAACCGCTTGCCCTGCCGCACATCGCTCACCCCGGCGTAGCCGAGCCGACCGAGCGCGCCGACGATGGCCTGGCCCTGGGGGTCCAGGATCTCCGCCTTCGGCATGACATCCACAACGATCCGCGCCACGTGTTGCCCCTTCCCGGGCTCGATGGGCCGCTCGAGACAGCCTCTACTTTCAACGCGACGGTCAGTTTACCGGCGCATACTGGCCCCATGCGAGTCACCCACTTCCACCATTCCTGCGTGCTCGTGGAAGCGGAGGGCACGACCGTGCTCTTCGACCCGGGCAGCTTCTCCCACGGCTTCGAGGGCCTGACCGGCCTGGACGCCATCGTCATAACCCACCAGCACCCGGATCACGTCGACGTCGACCGCCTCCCCTCCCTCGTGGAGGCGAATCCAGGCGCGACGTTGCTGGCCGATCCGACGACCGCCGCGCAGCTGGGCGGCGGCTGGCACGCGGCCGCGGCGGGAGACACCTTCACGATCGGCGGCCTCACCGCCCGCGCCGTCGGCGGCCGGCACGCGATCATCCATCCGGACATCCCGCAGATCGACAACACGTCGTTCCTGCTGGGCAGCGGCGACCGCCCCGCTCGCTTCTATCACCCCGGCGACGCGCTATTCGTCCCCGATGTCGACGTCGAGGTGTTGGGCGTGCCCGCCAACGCGCCCTGGGCCAAGCTGTCGGAGACCGTCGACTTCCTGCGGGCCGTCAAGCCGCGGCGCGCCGTGCCGATCCACGACGCACTGCTGTCGGACTTCGGTGCGAGCATCTACCTGGGCCAGCTCGGGCGCCTCGCCGACCCGGCGACGGAGTTCCTCCCCTTCCCCGACGAGGTGCCGGTCGAGCTGGATTGACCGGCGGGCGTGAAGCGCGCGTCCTGCGGGGCCCAGTAGGCGCGCATGCTCGTGACGCGCCCTTCGCCGTCGAACGTCATGACGTCGATGGGTGTGATGTCGACGGCTCCCTCCGGCGCGGTGGTGACGATGCGGAAGTGGAACGCCGCGGAGTCGCCCGCCACGCGCACCGCGAGCAGCTCGGTACTGCGCCGCATCGGTTCGATCTGCTCGTAGAAGGCCGTGATCGCCGCGCGCCCGACCTTCGGCTCGGAGCCCACCGGATCCTCGAGCGTCGCGTCGTCGGCGTATAGCGCGGCGATCTCCGCGCCGGTGCCGCTGCCGACCCGTTCCACGTATGCCTCGACGGTGCTGCGGATCCGCCTGTCGACCGACTCGTTCATGAAGCCCTCTCCTCCACGTGGGCGAACCCGCCAACGGACTGCCGACGAGCACTCGCCGCTGCTACGCTACCAATCAAGCGTTAGGTTCGATAGTGAGGACGGAGTATGGGCGACAAGACCATGCCGCTGGACCGCCTGCCCGGTCGACTCCGCTCGGGCATGACTCTGGGCATCGGAGGTTGGGGGTCGCGGCGCAAACCGATGGCCATGGTCCGCGAGGTCCTGCGCAGCGATATCACGGACCTGACGGTGGTCACGTTCGGCGGCCCCGACGTGGGCCTGCTGTGCGCCGCCGGCAGGGTGCGGCACCTGATATACGGGTTCGTGTCGCTCGACAGCATCCCCCTCGATCCGCACTTCCGCGCGGCCAGGGAGGCGGGCACCGTCGAGACCACCGAGTACGACGAGGGCATGTTCGTCGCCGCCCTGCGTGCGGGAGCGAATCGCCTGTCCTTCATGCCGATCCGCGCCGGCATGGCCAGCGACGTAATGACGATGAACCCCGGGCTGAAGACCGTCCGATCACCGTACGACGACGACGAGTACGTCGCCGTGCCAGGCATCCGCCTCGACGCCGCGCTCATCCACGTCAACCGTGCAGACGCGATCGGCAACGGCCAATACCTGGGGCCGGACCCGTATTTCGACGACCTGTTCGCCATGGCCGCCGACGAGACCTACATGTCGGCGGAGCGGATAGTCCCCACCGCAGAACTCACGGCCACCGCATCGCACCACACCCTGCTCATCAGCCGGCTGTTCACGAGCGGCGTGCTCGAGACGCCGAACGGCGCGCACTTCACGAGCTGCGAGCCTGACCATCCACGCGACGAAGCCTTCCAGAAGCACTACGCGTCCGCGGCCGCCGACGGCGCCGCATGGGCCGAATTCACCTCCACCTATCTGTCCGGCGACGAATCCGCATACCAGGACGCCGTGGCCGAGTTCTCTTCCAGCGCTGCGAAGGAGCGCGCATGACCGACGACGCCACGCGGGCCGAGATCTGCGTGACCGCGTGCAGCGACGCGTGGCGCGACAGTGGCGAGGTGCTCGCGCACGCCGTGGGGCTCGTCCCCAACATCGGCGCGCGACTCGCGCGCCTGACCCACAACCCGGATCTCGTCCTCACGGACGGCACGTGCTTCCTCATGGCGGAGCCCGCGCCACTCGGCCACGGCGCCGACGCCGGTGGCCTGATCGAGGGGTGGATACCGTTCCGCGACATCTTCACCGTCCTGGCGGGCGGGCGCCGCCATTCGATGATGGGGGCCAGCCAGATCGACCGGTACGGCAACCAGAACATCTCCGCCATCGGCGACTGGCGCAAACCGTACCGTCAGCTCATCGGCGTACGCGGCGCGCCCGGCAACACCGCCAACCATCGCACCGACTACTGGGTGCCCCGGCATTCCACGCGCGTCTTCGTGGAGAAGGTCGATGTGGTGTCGGGCGTGGGCAACGACCGCGCCACGGCCGCCGGAGCGCCGCTGCGATTCCACGACCTGGGCGTAGTCGTCACCGACCTCGCGGTTCTCGACTACGACGATGAGGGGGGTCTGAAGGTGCGCTCCCTGCACCCCGGCGTCACGGTCGAACAGCTACAGGCGGCGACGGGATTCGATATCGACGCGTCCTCCGCAGGCACGACGCGGGCTCCCGACGCGGAGGAGTTGGGGCTCATCCGGACCGCGATCGACCCCGGCTCGCTGCGCGATCGCGAGGTCCGCACCTGATGTCCCCGGACACCGTCCCCGGCCTCGTCCGGGAGGCTGCCGAACTGCACGCCGGTGCCCTCGCGATCACGGATCACGCTGTGACGCTGACCTATGCCGAGCTGTACGACGCAGTGCGGCGGACCGCGACGGCGTATCTCGCGCTGGGCGTCGGCAGTGGTGACCGGGTGGCCATCTGGGCGCCGAACCGACACGAGTTCGTGCTCGCGCTGCTGGGCGCGCAGATGATCGGGGCAGCGGTGGTCCCACTCAACACCCGATACCGCGGGCCCGAGGCTAGGGACGTGCTGGAGCGTTCCGGAGCGCGGGTTCTGTTGCTCTGTAACGGGTTTCTGGAAACCGACTACCTGGGGATGCTTCGCGATGCACCGGACGCGACGGTCGGCGGTGACGGTCCGATTCCGGGTCTGCCATCGCTGCGGACCGTTATCGATCTCGGGTTCGGCGGCGCAGCGCTGGGCTGGGACGAGTTCCTCGCCGGCGGGGTGAGAACCGAGGCGGGTGCGCTCGACGCAGCGATCGCCGGAGTCACCCCGGACACCCTGTGCGATGTGCTCTACACGTCGGGAACCACGGGCCGCCCCAAGGGAGTGATGTCCAGCCACCGGCAGACGGTCGGGATCGGACGCACCTGGGCGGAGGGTGCCGAGCTGTCGCCTAGCGACCGGTACGGCATCGTCAGTCCTTTCTTCCACGGCTTCGGGTACAAGGCCGGCGTCATCGCGGCGCTCACGGCGGGTTCGTCCATCCATCCGGTCCTGACTTTCGACCCACCCTCGCTGTTGGCGTGGATCGAGGCTGAGCGGATCACCGTCCTCCCCGGCGCACCGACCGTCTTCATCGGACTCCTGGGCGAGCCGCAGCTGTCCCGGTTCGACACCACGTCACTGCGTTTCGCCACGTGCGGCGCGGCTACCGTGCCGGACAACCTGTTTCCGCGAATGCTCGACGAACTGCACTTCGACCGGGTCGCGCAGGCGTACGGTCTGACCGAGTGCCTCGTGGTCACCATGACCCGGCCGGGCACACCGATCGATGCCATCGCCGAGTCGACGGGCCAGGTCGTCCCCGGGCTCGCGGCGCGCATCGTCGCGCCGTCGGGTGCGGACGTACCGTCCGGAACCGACGGCGAGCTACTTCTGCGCGGCCCCTCCGTGATGCTCGGCTACCTCGACGACGAGGTCGCCACACGCGCCGCAGTCGACGACGACGGTTGGCTGCACACGGGCGATGTCGCCCACTTGGATTCACTAGGAGGCCTGAAGATCACGGATCGGCTCAAGGACATGTTCACCGTCGGAGGGTTCAACGTGTACCCGGCCGAGGTCGAGAACACGCTCAGCACTCATCCGGACGTGGTCGAAGCCGCGGTGGTCGGCGTGCCCGACGATCGGCTCGGCGAGGTGGGACACGCTTTCATCGTGCCGCGAGAAGGCGCCGTCGACGCCACTGCGCTGTCAACGTTCTGTCGCGATCGGCTCGCGAATTACAAGGTGCCACGCGGGTTCTCGTTCGTCGATGCCTTTCCGCGCACCGCGAGCGGCAAGGTCGTGAAACGCGGTCTTCGCCCTTGACGATCAAGCGTTCGGCGTGTGCCGCAGGAAGGCGGGCCACTCGCCGCCGCCGTCTGCGTTCAGGACCGCGCCCGTGACATTCGCCGCTAGTGGCGACGCGAGCAGGACGCACGCATCACCGATCTCGCGGGGGCTCGCGAACACGCCGCGCGGAACGGTGGCCGCCACGCGCGCGGTCTGCTCCGCATCGCCGTAGTGCCCCGCGGCGGCAGACGTGGCGACGAGGCCGCAGCTCACCGCGTTCACGCGAACCCGCGGCGCCCACTCGACGGCGAGACTCGTGGTCAGGCTCTCCAATGCGGCCTTCGCGGCGCCGTACACGGCGGTGCCCGGGCTGGGCCGGCGAGCCGAGATGGAAGTGACATTGAGCAGTACGCCCCCCGATTCCACGAGCGCGGCGTGCGCCGCCTGAGCGACGTAGACCGGTCCCAAGAAATTGAGCGCGGTGACCTTCTGGTGCAGACGCGGCGACGCCGTCGCGAACTCCGCGTACGGGCCGCCGCCCGCGTTGTTGACGACGATATCGATGCGCCCCCGCCGATCCATCACGTCCGCAATCCATGCCGCCGCCGAGTCGGGCTCGCGCACGTCGATCCTGGAGTAGTGCAGGCCCTCGGCATCCCGACCGTCGGGCTTGCTCCGCCCGGCGGTCTCCAGCGTCCCGCCCGCGGCGCGGAACGCCTCGGCGATGCCACTACCCACACCACCACGACCTCCGGTCACCAGGACCACGCGGCCGGACATGTCGATACTCAGTGCCATCGTCACGTCCCCCTGCATCGCGGGTGGAGGACCGCCGCCCGCGCTCGCACGCTCGCACGCTCGCACCGTCGACGGCGAACGGGCGGGTGCGCTGTCGCGATGGCGGGCGTCATGTGGCGTGCCTCGCAGCCCTGGAGCGGTGCATCCGGGGGTCACCGAAGAGCTGGGCAGTCGCGTGGGCGCGCTTGAAATACAGGTGCGCGTCGTGCTCCCAGGTGATCGCGATGCCTCCGTGCAACTGGATCATCTCGGCGGCGACGCGGCCGAAAGCCTCGGAGCACCAGGCCTTCGCGGCAGACGCGCGGCGCAGATAGCCGGGTTGGCGGTGCGCCACTGCATATGCCGCCCACCAGGAGATCGAGCGCGCCGTCTCGACGTCGACGAGCATGTCGGCGGCGCGGTGCTTCAAGGCCTGGAAGGACCCGAGCGGCCGCCCGAACTGCTGCCGCTCGCCTAGATAGCGCACGGTCTGGTCGAGCGCGGCCTGTGCACCACCGACCTGTAGCGCCGTGACCGCGCACGCGGCCTCCGCAAGCAGATCGTCGAGCGGGACCGGCCCCAGAGGCGTTGCGGGAGCGCGGTCGAAAGTCACCGTGGCGAGGTCCAGTGTCGGATCCAGCGCCGGGGTGCTCACCACGACGCCTCCACGCGCCTCGAACAACGCGGCACCGGCACCGGTCTCGGCCACCGCAAGAAGCACGTCGGCTCGGCCGCCGTCGACGACGAGCGCGGATGTGCCTGTGAGGGACCAGGAACCAGCGTCGGTCGACGCGCTCAACGCGGGTTCACGTGACCAGCGTCCCGCATGATCGGCCCACGCGAGGGCGCCGATCTCGTCGCCGGACGCCAGGCTCGGCAGCAGCCGTTCCTGCGCGGCGCCGTCGGCGGCGAGCTGGACCGCCCGCATCGCGATGAACGTACCCGGCAACGGTGTGGGCGTGAGGGATCCGCCCAACGCATCGAGAACCACATGCGTCTCGAACGACGTCGCCCCGGCACCACCGAGCTCCGCGGGGATCGCGAGCGCGGCGACGCCGACCTGGCCGCACAGCGCGGACCACAGTTCGCGATCGTAGCCGCGTTCGATCGCGGCACGCAGATCGCACTGCTGCGCGCGGCGCTCCACGACGCCCCGTACCGCGGCGGCCAGGGCCTGCTGCTCGTCGTCCAGGCGGAATCTCATGTCAGTACCCCGCCAGGGGGCCTGTCAACGAGCCGAGCACACGCGCCCGATGCTGCCCTGCCGTGCCCCAAGCTCCGAGGAGGGCCCTCGTGCGCAGGTACCAGATGCTCAGGTCCGCCTCCCGTGTGTAGCCGATCGCGCCGTGCGACTGGAGAGCCACCGCCGCCGAGGCGGCCGCGGCCGACGAGGCCACCACCTTGGCAGCAGAGACGTCCCGCGCGGCCAACGGATCGCGGGCGGCGAGCGCGCGCGCGGCGCCGTGCAACACCGGGTGAGCGAAGTCGAGCGCCACCCTCACGTCGGCCAGGGCGTGCTTGATCGCCTGGAACTCACCGATCGCCCGGCCGAACTGCCTGCGCTGTATGACGTACTCGACTGTCATGGCGAGCATCCGCTCGCCGGCCCCTATCAGGGTCGCAGCGCACGCGAGGGCCGCGGTATCCAGTGCACGTGCCCGCATCGACGGGTCCCTGGGCCGCTCCTCGGCTGCCGACACCGACGCCAGTGTCCGCGTCGGGTCCACCGAGGCGTAGCGTTCGCCGGCGTCGGCTCGCCCGAAGCCCCTGTCCGACGCCAGGTACACGCTCGTGGCGACGTCGGGATCAAGTGCGTAGGGCGTCCATGGCGGGGCGGCGACCGTGATCCGCGCGCTTCCGTCGACGATCGCCGCCTGAAGCTCCGGCTCGGCCAGGATCGCCCCGACCGCGGCCGTCTCGATCCACGGGCCCGGCACGCCGTGGAATCCGAGGCGATCGAATGCCAACACGAGGTCGATCGCCGTTCCCCCCGTCCCGCCCAAGTCCTCCGGCACCAGCAGCCCCGCGACACCGGCCTCGGCGAGTCGGCCCCAGAGGGCCGTGACCGGTTCGTACTTCCCGTCGGCGGCGTGCCGGTTCACGGCGGGGACGTCGGCGCCACCGAGTATGCCGTCCAAGGCCCTCGCGAAGGCCTGCTGTTCAGCGGTGAGCGAGAACCTCATGTACGCCTCGCGTTGTCCCCGCGCGGCAGTCCCAGCACCCGTTCGGCGACGATGTTCCGCTGGATCTCGTTGGTACCGGCGTAGATCGGGCCTGCGACAGCGAACAGGTGGTCCTCGACCCAGCGGCCGGCGTCGGGTGCGTGCGGCCCGAGCAGCTCCTGCTCCGGGCCCAGTAGCTCGAGCCCGGTCTCGTGCAGCGCGATGTCGAGCTGCGACCAGAAGAGCTTGTTGACGCTGCCTTCCGAGCCGACACTGCCGCCCGACTCGATGCGGTCGACCGTGCCCCACGTGTACAGCTGGTATGCGTGCGCGGCAATCCACGCGTCCACCACACGGTCGCGGAGCGACCAATGGTTCGCCTTCGCGTCCGACCAATGGTTCGCCTTCGCGTCCGACCAGGTCTCGGGGTTCGCGCCGGGCTCCGGCGCCACGTGACCACGCTCGCGCCACAGCGTCAGCAGGCGGTCCGCGGCGGCCAGGAACCTGCCCGGCGAGCGCAGTGACAGCCCTCGCTCGTTGCCCGCAGTGCTCATCGCGACCGACCAGCCCTGCCCCACCGCACCTAACACGCCGGAGTCGGGAACGAATACGTCGTCGAAGAATATCTCCGCGAAACCCGCGTCGCCGTCGAGCTGCCGTATCGGCCGCACGGCGATCCCCTGGGCGTCCAGCGGGAACAGGAAGTACGTGAGATCGCGATGGCGTCCGACCGAGCCCTCTGCACGCGAGTCGGCCGCGCGACCGGATCGGAAGAGACCGAACCCGCTGTCCGCGAACGGCGCCCGCGAGCTCCAGATCTTCTGGCCCGAAAGGAGCCAGCCGCCGTCCGTGCGGACCGCACGGCTACGGATCGCCGCGAGGTCGCTGCCCGCCTCGGGTTCGGACCACGCCTGCGCCCACACCGTGGTGCCATCGGCGATGGACGGCAGCAGGGTATCGCGCTGGTCGTCGGTGCCGTGTCCGAGGATGATCGGCGCCAGCAGCGAGATCCCGTTCTGTGCGATGCGGGTCGGGGCGCCGGCCAGGTAGTACTCCTCCTCGAAGATCACCCACTCGGTCAGCGAGGCGTCTCGGCCGCCGTATCGTGCGGGCCAGGCGATGACGGACCACCCGTCTGCTGCGAGTTCGGCCTCCCATTCCCTATGTGCCACAGCGCCGGCGGAGGTGTCCATGGACGGCAGTCGGCCCGGTGCGTGCGCGCGCAGCCATTCCCGCGCCTCCGCGCGGAAAGCACGCTCGGACTCCGTGAACTCGACCGCAGCGCCGATATCGGCAGCACCTGTCACTGCCCGGCCTCCCGCTTGTTCGCCCGGGCCATGGCGCGCGCATCGAGCCCGGCGAGCGAGTCGGCGCCGACCTCGGCGTTGTGCGCGTGCGCCGCGTGATGCAGACCGAATACCGAGTCCATGCCGTCGCGCAAGCCCTGCAGGTCCTCGGCCTGGTTGACAGCCTTCTTGGTGAGCGCGAGGCCCAGGGGCGGCATCTCTGCGATCTTGTCGGCAACGGCGAACACGGTGTCCGCGAGCTCGGCCCGGGGCACCACCCGGTTGACCATGCCCAGTTCGCGCATCCGCTCTGCGTCGAACCGGGCACCCGTGTACAGGAACTCCTTGGCCGCACGGGGATTCATCACCCATGGGTGCGCGAAGTACTCCACCCCCGGGATACCCATTCGGACCACCGGATCCGAGAAGAACGCGTCGTCCGACGCGATGACGAAGTCGCACGACCACGCCAGCATGAGTCCGCCTGCGACGCAGGCCCCATGCACCATCGCGATGACCGGCTTGGGGATCTCCCGCCAGCGCCGACACATGCCGACGTAGACCTCGGACTCGCGCGCGAACCGGGATGCGACCCCTTGCTTGCCGACATGGTCCCAGTGGATGATCGCACGACGCGGGAAGCCGACGTCGATGTCGCGGCCGGGTGTGCCGATGTCGTGACCTCCGCAGAAGTGCTTACCCTCGCCCGCCAGCACGATGACACGGACATCGTCGTCGTCGACCGCACGGACGAACGCGTCGTCGAGCGCATACGTCATAGCGGAGTTCTGCGCGTTGCTGTACTCCGGCCGGTTCAGGGTGACCACGGCGACGGCGCCCCGCACCTGGTACCTCACCACCGGATCTGCGGCGTCCGATGCCTCATCGAGTCCAGCCATGCACACCTCCCGCGAGTGAAAGTCCTTGTCGTCCATCGAACCGCCTTCAGCCTACCAAGCACTCGATTGGTTTGATAGTGTTGTCGAACGCCGGGAGTCCCGTCGAACCCGGCCGCCAGGAGGCCTGATGGACCTGTCGGAATCGCCGCGCGACGCAGCGTTCCGCGAGGAGGTGCGGACGTGGCTCGCAGAGAACCTCGTCGGCGATTTCGCACGACTCGCGGGGCGCGGCGGTTCGGGACGTGAACATGAGGCCTTCGAGGAGCGGGTGGAATGGAACCGACACCTCGCAGCCTCCGGCTGGACGTGTCTGGGCTGGCCCGAGCACCACGGCGGCCGCGGACTTCCACTCGCACAGCAGGTGATCTTCCACGAGGAGTATGCGAGCGCCGGTGCCCCGGCCCGCGTCAACCACCTGGGCGAGGAACTGCTGGGCCCGACACTGATCGACCACGGGACGCGCGACCAGCAGGCTCGCTTCCTGCCCGGTATCCGCGCCGTGACCGAGCTGTGGTGCCAGGGCTATTCAGAACCCGATGCCGGCTCGGACCTGGCGGGCGTGCGCACGAGGGCGCGACTGGAAGGCGGCGAATGGGTGATCGACGGGCAGAAGATCTGGACATCGCTCGCGCGGCAGGCGCAGTGGTGCTTCGTGCTCGTGCGGTCCGATCCCGACTCACGCCGACACGCGGGGCTCTCCTACCTCCTGGTCCCGATGGACCAGCCCGGCGTCGAGGTACGGCCCATAGTGCAGCTCACGGGCACGTCCGAGTTCAACGAGGTCTACTTCAGCGGTGCGCGCACCGAGGGGGGCCTCGTCGTGGGCGCTCCCGGCGACGGATGGCGTATCGCGATGGCCACGCTCGGTTACGAACGGGGCGTCTCGACCATCGGACAGCAGATCGGGTTCGCACGCGAACTCGCCGCCGTCGAGTCGCAGGCTCGCGCGAACGGGACGGCCGACGATCCCGTCGTGGCGGACCGGATCGCCCGGGCGACCGTCGGACTAGAGGTCATGCGCGCGCACGCGCTGCGCACCCTGGACTCCCAGGCCGGCGGTGCCGAGGTGTCGGTAGCCAAGCTCGTGTGGTCCCGCTGGCACCGTGACCTGGGTGAACTCGCGATGGCGGTCCGGGGGCCGTCCGCACTCACCACCGGCGACCACTACCGCCTCGACGACCAGCAGGCCATGTATCTGTTCAGCCGCGCCGACACCATCTATGGCGGCTCCGACGAGATCCAGCGCAACATCGTCGCCGAGCGAGTGCTCGGCATGCCCAAGGAGCCCCGCCCGTGAAACCCTCGGCACCCGAATGCCCGTCGCCCCACGGCCTGCTCGACGGCCGGGTCGCAGTCGTCACGGCCGCGGCTGGCGCAGGTATCGGCGTGGCCACCGCCAGGCGGTGCCTGGCGGAAGGGGCGCGGGCAGTGGTCGTCAGCGATACGCACCAGCGGCGCCTGGCCGAGACCGCGGCAGAACTGGGCGAGGAGTTCGGTGCGGACCGGGTCCCTTCCATCCGTTGCGACGTAACGGATCCGGAGCAGGTCGAGGCGCTGCTCGATGAGGCGGAGCCGTTCGGCGGCGTGGACCTGATGATCAACAACGCCGGTCTAGGCGGGACCGCCTCGATCCTCGATATGACCGACGAGCAGTGGTCGACGGTGCTGCGGGTGACACTGGACGGGACGTTCCACTGTGTCCGCGCCGCCGGGCGTCGCATGGCCACCTCCGAGAAACGCGGCGCGATCGTGAACAACGCGTCGGTGGTGGGCTGGCGAGCCCAGGCGGGGCAGGCGCACTACGCCGCGGCGAAGGCCGGCGTCATGGCCCTCACCCGCTGCGCGGCCATGGATCTCGCGGAGCACGGCATCCGGGTCAACGCGGTCGCACCCAGCCTCGCCATGCATCCCTTCCTGGCGAAGGTGACCTCCGAGGAGCTGTTGGCGGAGCTCGAGGCGCGGGAGGCGTTCGGCCGCGCCGCCGAGCCGTGGGAGGTCGCCGGCGTCATCGTGTTCCTCGCCAGCGGGTACTCGTCCTACATGACCGGCGAGGTCGTGTCGGTGAGCAGCCAGCACCCATAGACCTGAAAGGCCGACCATGTCAGAGGCGTTCATCATCGATGCAGTCCGAACCCCGACGGGGCGGCGCGGCGGCGCACTGGCCGGCATGCACTCGGCCGACCTCGGCGCGCACGCCCTCACCGCATTGATCGATCGCACCGGTGCGGATCCTGATGCCGTCGACGACGTGATACTCGGATGCTGCGACACGATCGGCCCGCAGGCCGGCAACATCGCCCGCACCGCGTGGCTCGCCGCGGGCCTGCCTCAGCACGTCCCCGGGATCACCGTCGATCGGCAGTGCGGATCCGCTCAGCAGGCAGTGCATTTCGCGGCGCAGGGCGTGCTGTCCGGGACCGCGGACCTGATCGTCGCGGGCGGCGTGCAGAACATGTCCGCCATCCCCATATCGGCAGCGATGTCGGCCGGACACGAGTACGGGTTCACGACTCCGTTCGCCGAGTCGGAGGGCTGGCGCGCTCGATACGGGGACGTCGAGGTCTCCCAGTTCCGGTCCGCGGAGCTGATCGCTGAGAGGTGGGGCATCACCCGCGAGGCCATGGAGGCGTTCGCGCTCCGCAGCCACCGACTAGCGGTCGCGGCCATCGACGAGGGTCGGTTCGATCGCGAGATCAGCCCCGTCGGAGGTTTTCTGGTGGACGAGGGCCCGCGCCGTGACACCTCGCTGGAGAAGATGGCTGCGCTGGCGCCACTGACCCAGGGCGGACGCGTGACGCCCGCAGTGGCGTCGCAGATCTCCGACGCGGCAAGCGCTCTGCTCGTGGCGTCCCCCCGCGCCGTCGCCGAGCACGCGCTCACCCCGCGCGCCCGCATCCACCACATCAGCGTCTACGCCGACGACCCGGTATGGATGCTGACCGCCCCGATCGCCGCCACCGAGCGCGCACTTCGACTGGCGGACATGAAGATCGACGACATCGACCTGTTCGAGGTCAACGAGGCCTTCGCGTCCGTGGTGCTCGCGTGGATCTCCGAGCTGCGCGCGGATCCGGAGCGCGTCAACGTCAACGGCGGCGGCATCGCCCTCGGGCATCCGATCGGTGCCACCGGCACCAAGCTCATGGCGACCCTGTTGCACGAGCTCGAGCGCACCGGCGGCCGGTTCGGCCTGCAGGTCATGTGCGAGGGCGGCGGCAACGCCAACGTCACGATCATCGAACGGCTCTAGAGAATCCGACCGGAGGACACCATGACCGGAATCCTGAGCGGGCGCGTCGCCATCGTCACCGGCGCGGGCGGCGGCCTCGGCCGCGAGCACGCGCTCGAGCTGGCGCGCCAGGGCGCGCGCGTCGTCGTCAACGACATCGGGACGTCGCTGGACGGCGAGGGAACCTCCGCGGGCCCGGCCGCCGAAACCGTCGAACTGATCCGCGAGTCCGGCGGCGAGGCCGTCGCCGATGACGCCGATGTCGCCGACGCCGACGCCGTGGGGCGCACGATCGCGACAGCTGTCGACGCCTTCGGTGGCCTCGACGTCCTTGTCAACAACGCAGGTTTCGTGCGTGACAGGATGCTGGTGAACACCTCCGAGGACGAGTGGGACGCCGTCGTGCGGGTCCACCTCAAGGGCCATTACGTGACCACTCGACTCGCCGCCGCATACTGGCGCAGCGAGTCGAAGGCCGGGCGGCAGCGGGCGGCGCGCATCGTGAACACCACGTCGGGTGCCGGCTTGCAGGGAAGCATCGGACAGGCGTCGTACTCGGCAGCCAAGGCGGGCGTCGCGGCGCTCACGACGGTGGCGGCGGCCGAGCTGGCCCGCTACGGCGTCACTGTCAACGCCATAGCGCCGGCCGCACGCACACGCATGACCGAGGGGCCCTTCGCCGAGCGGATGGCAGCGCCTGCAGACGGTTTCGATGCTATGCACCCGGGTAACGTCTCCCCCGTCGTCGCCTGGCTCGCGAGCATCGACTCTGTAGATGTCACCGGGCGCGTCATCGAGGTCGAGGGCGGCGCCGTGTGCGTCGAGGAGGGCTGGCGCCACGGCCCACGCTTGGATCTCGGGCGCCGATGGGACGCGGCCGAGACCGGTGCGCTCGTACGGAGCCTGTTGTCGACGGCAGCTGAGCCCGAGCCGGTGTACGGCGCATGAGCGCACCGACCGCGCTGCCGTCGCCCGGGGCGTCGCCATCGGAGTGGCTGGGCTGCTCACTCGGCGAACGCACCGTGGCGTGGACGTCACGCGACGCGATCCTGTTCGCGCTCGCCGTCGGTGCCCGGGCTGACCAGCTCTCGCTCGTCTACGAAGACCGCCTGCGGGTGCTGCCCCCGTTCGCGCTCACCCTCGCACAGTGGGCTCCCGACGTGCTCGGCGCCGCAGGCGCTTTCGACATCGCGTCGGCCCTGCACGGCGCGCAACGCCTGGATGTGCACCGGCGGCTGCCGTCCGATGGCGAAGCGGTCCTGTCCGCCCGCGTCGACGCCGTGTGGGACAAGGGCTCGGCAGCGGTCTACGACGTGACGGCCTCCTGCGAGTACTTCACCGCCACGTGGTCGCTGTTCGCCCCGGGACACGGCGGGTTCGGTGGCGAGCGCGGGCCCGGGAGACCGGCGGCACCGTCAGCTGAGCCCGACTGGGGGACGGAGGTCTCGATAGCCCAGAACGCCGCGGCTCTGTATCGCCTACTCGGTGACCGACACCGGATCCACATCGATCCGGCGGCCGCCCGGGGTATCGGGCAGCCCCGGCCGATCCTGCACGGGCTCGCGACTCTCGCCGCCGGGTGCCTCGCGGCAGCCGAGCGTCTCGGCGTACACCCGGCCGATCTGTGCAGCGTCTCAGCGCGATTCAGTGGCGTCGTGTTCCCCGGCGACTCGATCACCGTGCGCGGTTGGGACGCCGACCGCGCCGGGATCGGCGCCAGGGGCCCGGCGGCCGATTTCGACATCCACACCGGACGTGGTCCCGCGGTATCCGGCGGCCACCTCACCTTCGACCGACCGGCGCAGCCAGAGCAGAGGACGAAAACATGAGTGTCAGCACAGAACTCGTCGACGAGACGATCGCCGTAGTCACCGTCGCCTATGCCCCCGTCAACGCGCTGCCGGTAGCCGGCTGGTTCGGTATCGCCGACGCCGTCGTCACCGCCGCGGCCGACGGAGCGCGAGTGGTGGTGCTGCGTGCCGAGGGCCGCGGCTTCAACGCCGGTGTCGACATCAAGGAGATGCAGAACACCGACGGTTTCACCGCCCTGCTAGGCGCCAACAAGGGCTGTTACGCGGCGTTCAAGGCTGTGTACGAGTGCCCCGTCCCCGTCGTCTCGGCCGTCCATGGATTCTGCGTGGGCGGCGGTGTCGGGCTCGTGGCCAACAGTGACATCGTGGTGGCCAGCGACGACGCTTACATCGCCGTGCCCGAGATCGACCGCGGCGCACTGGGAGTCGGAACCCATCTTGCGCGGCTGGTGCCGCAGCACCTCATGCGCGCCCTCTATTTCACAGGCAGGCGGATCACGGCTGCCGAGCTGGCACGGCACGGTTCGGTCCTCGAGGTCGTCCCGCGCGACCGACTGGACGGTGCCGCGCTCGCCGTCGCCCGCGAGATCGCAGCCAAGGACCCGCGCGTGTTGCGTGCGGCCAAGGAGGCCCTCAACGGCATCGACCCCGTGGACGTGAACCGCAGCTACCGATTCGAGCAGGGGTTCACGTTCGAGCTCAACCTGGCGGGCGTATCGGATGAACACCGCGACGAGTTCGTCGCCACGGGTCGTGCACTGCGCACCTAGCCCCGCGACAGCAGAAGGAGATCCATGACCGGCCCCCTGTCCACGCCACTGACGCGGCTGACCGGCGTCGCGCACCCCGTCGTGCAGACCGGCATGGGCTGGGTCGCCGGGCCCCGCCTCGTCACCGCCGTCGCCGAAGCGGGTGCTCTAGGCATCCTGGCGTCGGCGACGATGACCACGGGCGAGCTCGACACCGCCATCCGGAAGATCAAGTTCCGCACCGACAAACCGTTCGGCGTCAACCTTCGGGCCGATGCGTCGGACGCCGGCGACCGCGTCACGCTGCTGATCGAACACGGTGTCAAGGTCGCGTCGTTCGCCTTGGCACCCAGGCCCGAGCTGATCGCGCGGCTGAGAGAACACGGTGTCGTCGTCATGCCTTCGGTGGGTGCGGCCAAGCACGCACGCAGGGTCGCATCGTGGGGCGCGGATCTGGTGATGGTGCAGGGCGGAGAGGGCGGCGGGCACACCGGTCCCGTTCCCACATCGCTCCTGCTGCCGCAGGTGCTCGACGCCGTCGACATACCGGTCGTCGCTGCCGGCGGCTATTTCGACGGCCGCGGCCTCGCCGCCGCACTCGCCTATGGCGCCGCCGGGATCGGTATGGGCACAAGGTTTCTGCTGACCGCGGACAGCTCGGTCCCCGAGCACGTCAAGCACCGCTACCTGGAGTTCGGCTGGACGGCACCGTCGTCACCACCAAGGCCGACGGCATGCCACACCGCCTGCTGCGCACCGAGTTCGTCGAGGACCTGGAAGACGAACGACCGTTGCACCGGTTGCGCCGCAGCGCCTTCCATGCACTGGAACTCCGGCGCGCACAGCGCACCCCGTGGCGCGAGTTCCTCGCCGACGGCCTACGCCTGAGCCGCTCGGGCGACCGCACCGTCGCGCAGACCGCCATGGCGGCCAACACACCCATGCTGCTCAAAGCGGGCCTCGTCGACGGCGACCTGTCGGCGGGGATGCTCGCCTCCGGCCAGGTGGTCGGCGCCCTCGACGACCTGCCTACGTGCGCCGAGTTGGTCGAACGCGTCGTCGCGGGCGCCGTCGAGCGGCTCGCGGAGCTCGCGCGCCTCACGACATCCGACCCACAAACAACTGCTAGGTTGGCGGAGGACGATTCTCGAGGGTGAAGGCAGGTGGGCGATGGCGCCGCGCGGTACGACGAGGGCACGGCGTGAGTCCGGGACGGACCGGCGCGAGGAGTTGCTCGGCATCGCCGCAGAGTTGTTCGCCACCAAGGGATACGCGCAGACGACGGTGCGGGACATCGCCGAAGCCGCCGGGATGCTGTCCGGCAGTCTCTACCATCATTTCGCCTCCAAGGAGGCGATGCTCGTCGAGGTGCTGCGCGACTTCATGGAGGGGCTGCTGCGGCGCTTCACCGACATCGTCGATGCCGGTGGCCCGCCGAGCACGGTGCTGGAGCAGCTGATCCGCTCGTCTTTCCAGACCATCCACGAGCAGCCGCACGCGGTTGCGCTGTACCAGAACGAGACCAGCCTGTTCACGCACCAACCCGAGTTCGCGTTCGTGCTGCGCACCGGCGAGCGGATCAACAAGCTGTGGTTGCAGGTCTTCGCGGCCGGGAGCGAATCCGGTGAGTTCCGCGCGGGCCTGGACCACAGCGTGTCGTACCGCTTCGCCCGCGATTCCATCTGGTCCACGGTCGAGTGGTACCGCCCTCGCGGTCGGCTCCGCCACGACAAACTCGCCGAGCAGTTCATCGATCTCTTCTACGGTGGGCTCCTCGCAGAGCGCGGGGAATCGGGGCGGTTCGTGTGAACACCGGGATGGAAGGCCTGACGGGGGCGCTCGAGCGCGAACGGCAGCGCTTCGCTGCGCCGGCTATGGCGGTGGCGGTGGTCCGGGACGGCCGCGTGGAACTGGCAAGGGGCCTCGGACTGCGTGATGTCGATGCCGGTCTACCGGCGACCGAGCACACGCTGTTCGCTATCGGCTCGACCACCAAGGCCTTCACCGCAACACTTCTCGCCGCGCTGGTCGGTGACGGTCTGCTCGAGTGGGATAGGCCGGTTCGCGAGTATCTGCCACGATTCCGGCTCCGCGATCCCATCGCGACCGAGTTGATCACGCCACGCGATCTGCTCTGCCACGATTCAGGACTCCCGCGCCACGACTTCACCTGGTATGCGAATCCGGACTTGAGTCGGCGGGAGATGGTGGAGCGATTGCGCCATCTCGAACCGAACAGGACGTTCCGACAGACGTGGCAATACAACAACCTGATGTATCTCGTCGCAGGCTATCTGGCAGGCGAACTGCTTGGATCCACGTGGGAGGAGGCGGTTCACGAGCGTCTGCTCGCGCCGCTCGGGATGACCGATACCTGCTTCTCGCCGGCGGCGGCGCGGCTCTTCGACGACTGCAGCCGAGGCTACCGCGAACGAGAGACCGGCCCCGAGGAGTTGCCTCCCAAAGACTTTCCGGTGTGCGGGCCCGCCGGCAGCATCTACTCGTCCGTGACCGATCTGGCCCGCTGGATGGTGGCCAACCTCGGTGACGGGTGCATCGACGGACGGGAGGTCGTCCCGCCGTCGGCCCTGAAGACGCTGTACGCGCCAGCCATGGCGGTCGCCGAGCAGACCGCCTTGTGGCCTGAACGTTTCGGAATCGGATACGGCCTCGGATGGGCGCTGGAGAGCTACCGCGGTCATCGCGTGGTCCATCACGGCGGCGCGATCGACGGTTACACGGCGAAGGTGGCCATGGCGCCATCGGTCGGTGCAGGCGTAGTGGTCCTCACCAATCAACACGGTTCCCCACTTCCCGATGTGGCCTGCGACCTCGTCCTGGACGATCTTCTGGACCTGCCGGTACTCCCCTGGGGCGAACGCCTTCGGGGCCTGCAGCAGGCGGCGCGGCAGGGCGGCCGGGAGGCGATCGACCGCAGGCGGGCGACAGCGGTCGATGCTCCACCCTCGCACGGCCTCGGTGCGTACTCCGGCGAATACCGGCACCTCGGCTACGGGACGCTCTCGGTCACGGTGGACGAGGACGGACTGCACGCGCGGCTCGGCGAGCTCGACTTCGACGCGACGCATCGCCACTTCGACACGTGGGATCTGCACTACGGTGCGATCGAGGTGCCGCTTCCGCTGACTTTCACGGCCGATGCCGACGGGGAGATCGCCTCTCTCGCAGTATCTCTCGAACCGGCTGTGCCACCCATCGTGTTCGTACGGCAGACCTCGGACGAGTTGTCCGGCCCCGAGCGCCTCGCGGCGTTCGTCGGGCGGTACACCATGGGCGAGCTGGAGGTACAGGTGCGGCTGCAGCAGACCCACCTCCACGCCGATATCGCGGGCGCCCGAACGTTCACGCTGGAGCCGAAGACCGAGACGGGCTTCACGGTGCGGGGACTGCCGTCGATCCGCGCCGATTTCGTGATGTCACACGGCCGCGCAACGGAACTGGAGATCCAGCCCGGGGTCGGCGTATTCACCCGCGACGACGGCGCGGCGACCACCTGACAGCGCTCTCAGCGGCGCGGAACCCGGCGCGATCCACACCGGCCGCGCGGAGCGAACAGGCGGCCCGAGATGCGGGCGGTCACCGGGATCACTCCGGGATATCGAAGAGGTTGAGCTTATAGGTGGTGACGAACGGGGCCCAGCGGAACGCCGACGCGAACAGACGGTACTTGAGCGGCCAGCGGCGCGCGACACTCGCCTGCGCCCGGCCGAAGTCGCGGGACTCGCGGAGCTTCAGGCCCAGTGACTCCAGCGACGACGGGTCGTCGCACACCCACGCCATGCGCGCGCGGATGGAGTCGAACACAGCGTTGCGGTCCTGGTTACGCATCATCAGCGAACCGCCCGTGTCGAACGCGACCGGGCTGCCCGGAAAGCGTGCCCCCCAGCGGCGCAACACATCCCGTACCTCGTCATCGGGGAAATACAGGAGGACGGCCTCGCTCAGCAGGAACACCGGCCCCTCCCCTCCCGAGACGACGTCCCACCAATCCTCGCCGAACAGTGAGCCGTCGAGCATCGCATACCGGTCGTGATCGCCGAAGAACGTGCGGCGCAAGGCCATGGTGTCGGGCATGTCCAGGTCGAACCAGCGAACGCGCCCGTTGTCGAGGCGGTCGAACCGGGTGGACAGGCCACAACCGAGATCCACGACGGTACCGTCGGGATGCCGCGCGAGGAAATCGCGTACGTACTGGTCGAAGATCGACGCCCGCAGCACCGATCCCATCAACGACGGGCCGCGGAACCTCGTGAAGTCGTAGTCGAGCGCGTCGACCAACTCGACCGCCTTCTGGTCCCCCAGGATGCTCTGCTTCGCCTCAGCGTCCAGCGCTCGGCCCAGCAACGGGATCAGCAGGGTCTCCTGCACGTCGCCCAGTTCGACAGCCATGCAGGCACCGTAACTTAGGTGATCCTAAATCGGAACCCTCAAGCCGCGCCGGCATGAACATGCGGCTGCCAGCGGTATGCGACCGGCTCGGCGCCGTGGTGCAGGGCGAGATCGACGGCGTCGAGGATGCTGCGGCGCGGCGCCGAACCAGACAGCCGCTTGCCGTCGACGGCGAGGCGAACGATCCCGCCCCGGCGGGCTACGCGGTTCGCGGTGGCGATGAGCGCCCGGCACCACCACGGTTCGGCGAGGAAGCCGTCGCCGATACCGAGCAGTCGCGCCTTCACCTCGATATCGCGCTCGAGGTCGAGGACGGCGGTGTAACCGACGTTCATGCGGAACCCGAGGCCGGGCAGCGCTGCTATCGCGCCGGGCGATGCGTTCCACCGCGGTGCGGCGAAGACGCGGGTCCGCAGGCCGACCTCCTCGAGGACTCGATCGGCGGCCGTGAGGCGCAGACGGGCCTCATGCTCGCCGATGGTCGCGAACTCGGCGCGCCGCCGCTTCGTCGCGGCCTGATCGAAGCCGTGCAGAACCATCGAGTCACCGGCGGCGCGGCGCTCGCGCAGGAAGGCCTGGGTGCTCGAATCCTCGAGCAGCCGGTACTTGCCCTTCAGACGAGGCGCGACGAGCAGGGACAACGGCACGCCACGCTCGTCCATCGCGGAGGCGAAGGACGCGACGTCGGCGCGGGTCGCATCTGAGATCCCGGAGACGGAGACATACAGCAGACCGGACATGGCTTCAGTGTGACCCCCGGAGGTGGCCCGAAGGTCACCTCCGGGTTGCGTGTCGCTGAACTGGCTCGGCACGGGAGCTCGGCGCCGGACTCAGCGCGGCAGGGCAGCCTCGACGGCAGAGACCACCTCGTCGGACTCGGGCTCGGTCCGCGGGCGGAATCGGGTCACCGTCGCGTGGTCGGGCGCGATGAGGAACTTCTCGAAGTTCCACTGCACGTCCCCGGCCTCGCCTCCGGCGTCCGCGACCTGGGTGAGTTCGGCGTAAAGAGGGTGGCGGTCGTCGCCGTTGACGTCGGCCTTCGCGAGCAGCGGGAACGTCACGCCGTAGGTCGTCGAGCAGAATGTGGCGATCTCGTCGGCCGTGCCGGGCTCCTGCCCGGCGAACTGGTTGCAGGGCACGCCCAGCACCGTCAGCCCCCGGTCCCCGTACTTCTTCGCGAGCGCCTCGAGGCCGGTGTACTGCGGCGTGAGGCCGCACTTGCTGGCGACGTTCACGACGAGGACCGCGTTGCCCGCGTAATCGGCGAGGGAGGCGGAGCCGCCGTCGAGGGTGGTCAAGGAGATCGAATCGAGAGTGGTCATGTCCTCGACCGTAACCGCGTGGCACCCCGTTCGCTGTCGAGTTCGGGCCGCGGGACGATTCCGGTGCATGAGATGTATCCCACATCTATCTCGATGGCGCAAAGATTGCATTGGAGTTAGTATTTCCGGGTGCAAGCAACTCCAGTCTCCGCCGATGCGTGCGGCAAGGTCCTCACGGAGTTCATCGGTCGTCTGATGCAGGGTGTGGCTCAGCGCTGCCTGGGCGAGATGCTGTCGTCCGATCTGACCGCATCGCAGTTCCATCTGCTGCTGCGACTCGCATCGACCGACCATCCGCTCCCGATCAACCGCATCGCCGACGAGCTCGGCCTGTCGGTCGCGGCCACGGGGCGGAACGTGGAGAAGCTCGTGCAGCAGGGGCTGGTCGACCGCAGAGAAGACGCGAACGACCGCCGGATCAAGAACCTGACCGTCACCGACATGGGCCGAAAATCCATTGCGGAGGCCACCGCCGACAAGCATCGTGAGGTGCAGGCGTTGGCCGAGGAGCTGCCCGCGGACGTCCGCGAGCGACTGCACGACGTGCTGGACGAGATCCTCCGACTCGGGATCCTCTCCCCCAACCCGCTGTTCACCGCAACGAAAGTGACCTCATGACTTCCGACCAACCCGTCGAGCAGGCCGGCGCCACTCACGCCGACCAGGGGCTCGACCGCCGCGTCCTCCTGGTCGCCGGCGTCGTGGTTCTAGGCGCCATCATGTCGATCCTGGACATGACCATCGTGGGCGTGGCCCAGAACACCTTCCAGTCCCAGTGGAACGCCACGCCGGCGACGGTGGCGTGGACCATGACCGGCTACACGCTCGCGCTGGCCGCCGTCATCCCCGTAACCGGCTGGGCCGCGGACAGATTCGGTACCAAACGGCTGTACATGATCTCGACGGCACTGTTCGTGCTCGGCTCGGTCATGTGTGCCATGGCCGGCGGCATCACCGAGCTGATCATCTTCCGCGTGATCCAGGGTCTCGGCGGCGGCATGCTGATGCCGCTCGGCATGATGATCCTGACCCGCGCCGCGGGCCCGGAGCGCATCGGCCGCGTCATGGCCGTGCTCGGGATCCCGATGCTGCTCGGCCCGATCGGCGGCCCGATCCTGGGCGGCTGGCTGATCGAGTCCTACTCGTGGCACTGGATCTTCCTGATCAACCTGCCGATCGGCGTCATCGCGATCATCTACGCGGCGATCGTGCTCGACAAGGACGAGACCTCACCGTCGGAGTCGTTCGATATCGTCGGCTTCCTACTGCTGTCGCCCGGTCTGGCGCTCTTCCTGTTCGGCGTCTCGTCGATACCCGAGGCGCAGGCCACCGAGGGCACGATGTTCACGGCGCGTGTGCTCGTATCCGCGATCATCGGCGTCGTGCTGATCGGCGCGTTCGTGTTCTGGGCGCTGCGTGCCAAGCTCCCGCTGCTCGACCTGCGGCTGTTCAAGAACCGGAACATGACCGTCGCAATGATCACGTTCACGTGTTTCGCGATCGCGTTCTTCGGCTCGATGCTGCTCTACTCGCAGTACTTCATCGGTGTCCGCGGAACCACGACCCTCATGGCCGGCCTGCTGCTGGCGCCGCAGGGCCTGGGCGCGATGGTCACGATGCCGATCGCCGGCACCCTCACCGACAAGATGGGCCCGGGCAAGTTCGTCATGTCCGGACTCGCGCTCATCGTCGTCGGCCTCATCGCATTCGCCACGATCGATGCCGACACGAGCTACTGGATCGTGTGCGGTTCGCTGTTCGTCCAGGGCCTCGGCATGGGAATGACGATGATGCCGACCATGTCTGCCGCGATCCGCACGCTCGAGCCACACTCGATCTCGCGCGGCTCGACGCTGACGAACATCGTGCAGCAGATCTCCGCGTCGATCGGCACCGCTGTGTTCTCGGTGATCTTTACGAACCTGCTGAAGAGCGCCGGCCCGCTGATCCCGGCCCCGGGACAACCCGCGCCGGTGGCCCAGGGCGCTGCGGCATTCGGGTTCAACTCCAGTCCAAGCGCACGCGAACAGGGCGCCAAGCTGCTCGGCGGGCAGGACAAGTTCGACGCCTTCCTTCAGCAGGCCCTGCCCGACGCGGCGCACGCGTTCGCACACAGCTGGGTGGTCGCGGCTGCGCTCGTCGCGATCTGCCTGATCCCCGCGTTCTTCCTGCCCCGCTCCCACGACGCCGACACCGGCGCCGCAGAGCGCGCGGTGATGGTGCACTGACGCCGTAACGCAGACAGACGGGGGCCCCTCCGCATCGCGCGGACGGGGCCCTCGTCGCTGCCACTCCGTATGTGTGCAGCAATGGCAGCCCGCAGACCTGGACACAGCAGCCATTGCTGCATCCACCGATCCCCGATCGCCGACTACCTCGGAGCCGACTGCAGGATCAGATAGCTGGCGGCGGCCTGCTGGCGCGCCTTCGCCGAGAACGGAGCAGCGGTCTCGTGGACGTAGCGGCCGACCTGCACACCGCACATCGACACCCGCGTCACCTTGGTCTCGTTGATCGGACTCGGGATCTGCACGTCGATCATGCAGCGCCCCGCCGTCGGCGAGACCCCCGGGATCTGCCAGTCGCTGCCCGTGGCGGGCAGCGCGTACTGACCGTCGAAGTACTTCTTCGCGGCCGCGGACGTAGCGAACCGGGTCACATAGCTCGTGTCACCTGAGCTCGCGACCGCCTGCGCATCAGCGCCCTGAACCAGCGCGTACCGCGAATCGTCGGTAGACCAGAGGTGGAGTTCGGCGCGCGCGCTCCGATAGCCCGTCGCGAGGTTGCGATCCTCGCTCAGCCCGTATTCGACGACCCGCTTGTCGGCACCCGCGGGGAGCACGAGGCTCATCATCGACTCCGAGTCCATCGGGTAGCCGTCGGTGCGATCGAGGGCCGATGGTCTGTAGTCCGGGAATCTGGCTGCCTGAGCCTGCAGCGCTCTCTCTGCCACCGCCGAAGCCGACCTCGCGTCCGGCATGAAGGCCGCCGCGACCGCCCATACCTCCCCCTTCTGCGCGACGAGACTCACGAGGTCGCGGCCGCCGATCCGCTCGGCGCGCACTCGCGAGACCCGCGCGCCGGGCACCGACGGTGCAGGGAAGGCGCCAGCAGGCGTGATCGCCGTCAGCGCGCGCTCCGCGGACGCGGCGTCCTTGAATCGCAGCAAGCCGGCCGATCCCCACCGGCCGGTGGTGGCGGCGACATCTCCGCGGTTGTCGACATAGCCCGCCAGCCAACCCGAGCGCCCTAGTTCGGCGGCCTGGTCCGCCGTGAAATGGGGCAGCAGAGACGGCGCCAGCTGCTTCGTCGAGATCAACGGGAACGCCCTGGTCACCGTCTTCACCAGGCTGCCGTCCACATCGGTCATGGTGATGACGGCGTCCGCGATGCGCCAGCCCTCCTGCTGGTACGCGTCGGCGGGGCGGGCGGCGGGAAGCACCGTGCGCGGCGAAGTCGGGTAGTTCCCCACGTCCAGGCGGACGGCGCGGGACGGATCTGTGGTCGGGGTGCCCGGCACCGTCGTTGCGCAGCTCCCGATACTGCACATCGCGGCCAGCGCCAGCACTCGGAGGAGTCTCATCTTCCGTCCTACTCGGGTGCGTGCTGCTGGATCAGGTAACCCGCGGCGGCCCGCTGATATGCCTCGGCCTGCGCCTTGGCGACGGTCAGGCGCATATAGCGGCCGACCCGCACGCCGCACATCGTTCCTTTGCCGACGGACTGCAGGCACCTGGCCGAGTCGTTCGGCACTCCTTTCACACTCGCGGCGGCACCCGGGACGAAGAACCGGCCGAACAGCCGCTCGGCGTCGCCGGCCGTCTTCATCCGATACACCGCGTCGAAGTCCGACGCGCCGTTGCTCGCGACCAGTTCCACGCCGGGATCGAGGGACAATTCGTGAACCACCGAGTCGGTGTCCCACATATGCGCCTCGGCGCGGCCGGTGCGGTACCCGCGCGCCATGCCTCCGTCGGCGCTCAGGCCCATCTCGAGGAGCACCGCCTCGGGCTTGGCGGGGAGCAGAAGCGTCATGATGCTCCCGGAGTCCATCGGATAATCGGCTGTGTCTGCCACCTGCGTGGGCGAATACGACCTGACGCGGTCGAACTGCGCCTTGAGCGCCTTGATCGAGACGTCGGCGGCGGTCTTGAAGTCCTGGTCGATCATCGCGGCGACCACCCAGAGCGAGCCGACGGGGATCACCAGGCTCAGCACCGACTTTCCGGAGGACTTCAGCGTCCCGCCCCGGACCGCCGTGATCTTGCCGCCTGGTACCGAGTCGTTCTTGATGACCAACGCGTTCGGCGGAGTGACCGCGGCCAGGGCGCGCGTGGCGGAATCGGCGTCCTGGAACCTCAGGATCCCGGCGCCGGCCCATGCACCGGTGTTCTTCCCGTCCACGCTCCGGCTGTCGATGAACCCCGTGAGCAGGTGGTACCCGGCCAACGCCGTAGCCTGGTCATCGGTGAAATTGGGCACCGGATTCACCGGGAACAGCGCGGTCGACACGATCGGGACCCGCACCCCGACGTTCTTCACCAGCCGCGGGTCGATGTCGCGGACCGTGATCACCGAGTCGGCGATCTTCCAGCCCTCCTGCTGATACGCATCGGCGGGGCGCTTCGCTACGGGGACGCGAGCTGTAGTCGTCGGGTAGTTGCCGACGTCCAACCGCGTGACCGACGGGTCCGCGACCGGCGTGCCGGGCACCGTCGTCGCGCACGCCGCGGTCGCTGCGGCGACGAACAGCGCGCATACCGCGCCCGACCTCACCGACCCGCCCATCCGCACGCCCCCGTCTCGACCGTGTCCGGTTTCTGCCCTTAACCGTATTCCTCCTGCTTGTTTCGCGCTTTCGATCCGATAGGAACCGACACCTGGGTTACCTTATTGCGGTTTCGGCAAGATTGTTTGCCACACAGGCAGGGAGTGGGCACGGTGGAGGTATGCATGAACACGACATCGACTGGGCGGGGATGGCGGAGCGACTGATCACGGAGGGCGAGGCACTGCTGCCGTTCGTGACCGGTGCGGCGGCGAGTCTCGCAGAGCGGATCGCTCCGCGGCGGATCATGGATATCGGCGCCGGCCCGGGCGTCGCCGCCTGCGCTCTCGCGCAACGCTTTCCGGACGCGGAGGTGATCGCGGTCGACGGTTCCGAGCAACTGCTGGAACGCGCGGCCGAGCGGGCCCGGAGCATGGGCATGCGGCTCACGACCCGCGTCGCCGAGTTCCCCGATGGTTTCGCGGATCTGCCCGAGGCGGATCTGATCTGGACCTCGCATGTCCTCCACCATGTCGGTGACCAGGCCGCCGCCGTGCGCGCGCTCGCCGGGAAGCTCCATCCCGGCGGGATTCTGGCCATCGCCGAGGGCGGTCTCACGACACGCTTCCTGCCGCGCGACACGGGACTGGGCCGCCCCGGGCTGGAGGCCCGGATCGAAGCCGCGGCGACGGAGTGGTTCTCCCGCATGCGAGCCGGGCTCCCGCACGCCGCCGACGTCGTCGAGGACTGGCCGACGATGCTCGCGGCCTCCGGCCTCGTGGAGGCGGGCAGCCGCTCCTACCTCATCGACCGCCCGGCACCGCTGCACGACGGCTTCCGCGCCTTCGTCCGCTCCCAGTTCGTCCGCGCCGCGGAGACACTCGCCGAAGACCTGGACGCCGAAGACCTCGCGACGCTCACAACGCTCGCCGGCGACGGGCAGGACTCGATCGCGCATCGCAGCGACGTCTACATCCTTGCGGCGCGGACGGTGCACAGTGCGGCGAGGCCTCAACCGCGGTAGTACGCGATGCGGCCGAAGGGCCACATCCGCGCGGTACGTACGACACCGAGATCCACTCCTGCCGTGTCGAATACGCGGGGCACCGCGTATTCGTCGACCGCGAACGTCGCACCCTCTTCTGCGCCGTGCCGGTGGCCCATCACGTCGACGATGTGCACACTGCCGCCGGGACGCAACGCCCTGCGCACCTCGGCGGCCACCTCACGCTGCACCTCGGGAGACAGGTGGTGGAACATGAACGCGGACAGCACGCGATCGAATGAATCGTCGCCGTAGGGCAGGCGCTGAGCGTAACCCTCGTCGAGCCGGGCGCCGGGTACCTTACGTCGCGCGATGCGCAGCGCGAGCGGATCCGGATCGATCCCCACCGCGCGCACCATGGGCTCGCCGCGGAGGACCGACCGCAGGAGATTGCCGGTGCCGCATCCGATCTCGAGAACGTCCATGCCGGGCGCCGAGGCCGCATCGGCCAGCAGACGACGATGCACACGCCCGATGCGGAACACGGTGGACATCGGGTCGTAGAGCCGCAGCCTCCGGTCGGAGCCGGCAGCGGGTAGGTAGTCACGAGTACCGATTGGATGATTCTTCGTCATGAAGTCCACGATGGCGATATTCCCCTGTTCGAAGTCCTCCTATCCGACGGATGTCTTGGACTATCCTCGGATCGATGACCGACACTCCCGCCATCGGGCGATATCGGAGCGGTGTGCCGGTATACGAGTACCGTCCGCAGCCCGACGAGCTCCCGATCACCGTCCTGCGGCTCGGCTCGCACGGACCACCTCACGGCACGCCACACATCCACGACTTCCCGATGGTGCAGGTGTGCGCCCTCGGTAACCGACACGAGGCCCGGCTGGTGACCCCGGGCGCGATCGTCGACCCGCGGGAGACGCCCACCGCCGACGACGCCTCGGCCGTGCTGTTCGATCCGCTCGTCCTCGGCCTCGACCATGCCGGGCCACGGCACCCGCTCATCGCGGCGTTTCGGCACACCGACCCGAACGGCATTAGCCGGCTGCCGCTCACTACACAGGACGCCGGCCGCTGGCGGGCTTCGATCGATGCCATCGAGAGTGAGATCGGCCGCACTGGAATCGGTTACGCCGAAGCAGTGACCGCGCGCCTGATCCTGCTGCTGGTCGAGGTGGCGCGTGCAGCTCCCGCCCCGGCGGCGGGCGACGCATTGATCGAAGCAGTCGTCGACGTCATCGACGCCCGGTTCGCCGAAACCCTCACGCTGGCCGACGTGGCCGCCGAGGTCGGGCTGTCCCCCGGCTATCTCACGACGCTGATGAGGCAGCGGACAGGACGCACGGTTGTGGACCTCCTCACCGAACGCCGGATGGCCGCCGCACGCCGCCTGCTGGCGACCACCGGCGAGCCCGTAGCCGCAGTGGCACGCCGCTGCGGCTACCCCGACCCCGCGTACTTCTCACGAATGTTCCGGCGCAACCACCGCATGTCGGCCCGCGAGTGGCGTGCCCGAACCGGGCTCCGCTAGCTCGGCGCCCCTACGCACAGCCGAGTCTGCCGAGGATCCAGGAGTATTCGAACGCCGTCTCCTCCCAGGCGCGGTAGCGGCCGCTGACGCCGCCGTGACCCGCGGACATCTCCGTCTTCAGCAGGATCTGTTCGCCGGAGGTGGTGTGCGCGAGCAGCTTCGCCACCCATTTCGCGGGCTCCGTCGGCAGCACGCGAGTGTCGTTGAGCGACGTGGTCACCAGCATCGCGGGATAGGCCGCATCGCGGACGTTCTCGTACGGCGAATAGCCCCGCATGTAGCGGTACACATCGGGATCTTCCAGCGGATTCCCCCACTCCTCCCACTCGCCGACGGTGAGCGGCAGCTCCGGATCGAGGATCGACGTCAGCGGGTCCACGAAAGGGACGTCGGCGACGACACCGCAGAACAGCTCCGGCGCGAGGTTCGCGACCGCCCCGACAAGCAGGCCGCCCGCGCTACCGCCCATCGCGACCAGCCGATCCGGCGCGGCGCGGCCGGTGTCGACGAGATGGCGTGCTGCGTCGACGAAATCGGTGAACGTGTTGTTCTTCCGCAGCATCTTGCCGTCGTCGTACCAGCGCCGGCCGAGTTCGCCGCCGCCGCGGACGTGCGCCACCGCGAAGACCACACCGCGGTCCAGCAGCGACAGCCTGGCGACCGAGAACCACGGGTCCATGCACGCCTCGTACGAGCCGTATCCGTACAGCAGGGTCGGGGCCGGTCCGCCGGCTGCATTCGCGTCCGCCGCGCCATCGGAACGCCGGACGATCGAGACGGGCACCTGCTCGCCGTCGCGCGCAGTCACCCAGACCCGCTCGGCCACATAGCGATCCGGATCGTACCCCGGCACCGGCTGGCGCTTGAGCACCGTCTGCTCGCCGGTCGCGGGCTCGAGATCCAGGATGGTCGCCGGATTCACGAAGGACTCGTAGCCCACTCGCAGCCGCGGCGCATCCCACTCCGGGTTGCCCGCGAGCCCCACGGAGGCCAGTTCCTCGCCCGGATCCCATTCGGAGAACACGGGTTCGAGTTCGGTGGTGCCGAAAGCGATACGCGGAAGGCCTGCGCGCCGGTATTCGAGAACCAGCCGCCGGGCGAACACGTCGACGTCGAGCAGCCGGACATCGTCCCGGTGCGGGACCAGCACGGTCCATTCCGACGGCTCGTCCACCGGCGCTGTCGCGAGCTCGAAGTTGATGCCGGCTCGGTTGTGCAGCACCAGGAACCGATCTGCTCCGGCCAGCACGGCATGGTCCACCGAGTACTCGACACCCTCCTCGCGCGGCCGGACTATCGAGAACTCACCCGTCGGGTCCGACGCGTCGAGCACGCGCATCTCGCTGGTGAGCGTCGAGGACGAGGCCAGAACCAGGAAGCGGTGGCTGCGCGTCAGGCCCACGCTCACGCCGAACCGCTGATCGGTTTCGTGATAGACCTCGACATCTGAAGAACCCGAGCCTATCTCATGCCGCCACACGCGGTCGGGGCGCCAGGCTTCGTCGGGCGTCGTATAGAAGAGGTGACGGGAATCGGGGGCCCAGCAGACTCCGGCGAATACGTTCTCGACGACGTCCGCCAGCAGTTCGCCGCCCTCGATATCCTTGACACGCAGCGTGTATCGCTCGTCTCCCGTGACGTCCAGGGAATACGCCAGCAGCCGACCGTCGGGCGAAACGGCTGCCGCACCGACCGACAGGAACTCGTGCCCCTCCGCCTCGGCATTGAGGTCCAGCATCACGATCTCACCCGGCAGCGGATCGTCGGACAGGGTCGGCGGGTTCCAGTCGTCCTCGCCGGAGATCGGCGCGCGGCACTGCACACCGTACTGCTGCCCCTCGATGCTACGGCCGTAGTACCAGAAGCCGTTGCGGCGCACCGGCACCGACATATCGGTCTCCTGAGTGTGCGACTTGATCTCGCTGTACACGTTCTCTCGCAACAAGGCCTGATCCGCGGTCGCGGCGGCGGTGAACGCGTTGTGCTGTTCGAGATAGTCGATCACCTCGGGAGCGGAGGTGTCCGCCAGCCACGCATAGTCGTCGACGACGGTGTCGCCGTGGAACGTCCGCGGTGCCGGTCGCCGGTCGGCGACCGGCTGCCGCGGGCTCCCGGCGCCCGGTTCGACGGGCCCGCTCGCTCCGCTCCCGGCGCCGGGTTCGACAGGTCCGACCGTCACGCGTCGCCTCCCGGCCAATCCGCGAACGACAGACCCGAAATGCGTTCGTACGCCTCGATGTATCGCGAGCGCGTGCGCTGGACCACCTCGTCCGGCAAAGGTGGCGGCGGCGCATCGGAGTCGGTGCTCCATCCGGAATCCGGCCCCGTGAGCCAATCCCGCACGATCTGCTTGTCGAAGCTGGGCTGGGCCCGCCCCGGCTCATAGTCGTCGACGTCCCAGTACCGCGACGAGTCGGGCGTGAGGACCTCGTCGGCGAGGAGAAGGTCGCCGTCCGGAGATATACCGAACTCGAACTTGGTGTCCGCCAGCAGGATCCCCCGCCCGCGTGCGATCTCGGAGCCCGCCGAGTAGATCTCCAGGGTCTTGTCTCGCAGCCTCCCCGCGAGATCGACGCCCACGGTCTCCGACACCTGCTCGAACGATACGTTCTCATCGTGATCGCCCAACGCCGCCTTCGTGGCGGGCGTGAAGATCGGTTCTTGCAAACGACTTCCGTCGACCAGTCCCTCCGGCAGCGGGATCCGGCATACCGTCCCCGACGCCCGGTACTCCTTCAGGCCCGACCCGGTCAGGTAACCGCGCGCCACGCACTCTACGGGGACCATATCGAGGCGCCGTACTACGAGCGCGCGCCCGAGAACCTCCTCGGGGATCCGCGGGTCGAGCGCCTCGCCCGCAAGATGGTTCGGCACCCCCAGTGCGTCGAAGAAGTACACCGACATGGCCGTGAGGATGCGCCCCTTGTCGGGAATCGGCGTCTGCAGGATGTAGTCGTAGGCGCTGAGCCGGTCGCTCGCGACCAGCAGCATGTGCTCGGCGTCGATCGCGTAGAGCTCACGCACCTTGCCTGAGTAGAGCGGCTCGTAGTCCGAGAGTGTTGGGCTCATACGTCAGAGGATAGGCGCCGGCGCGTACGTGGCGGCTTCGGGGAAGCGCGCCAGGAGCTCCTGCACCTGCGCGACCACCGAGGCGACCTGCTCGCTCGCTGCTCCTGTGAAGGCGGCCTTATCGGCCAGCGCGTCGTCGAGTGCGTCCCTCGTGAGTCCGAGGCGCGGGTCTGCGGCGAGGCGATCCATGAGGTCCGGCTCCCGGCCCGCCTCACGCATGGCGAGCGCCACGGCCACTGCATGCTCCTTGATCGCCTCGTGCGCCGTCTCGCGACCGACGCCTGCGCGCACGGCAGCCATCAGCACCCGGGTGGTGGCGAGGAACGGCAGGTATCTGTCGAGCTCGTTCGCGATCACCGCCGGATACGCGCCGAACTCGGTGAGCACCGTCAGGAACGTCTCGACGAGGCCGTCGATCGCGAAGAAGCTGTCCGGCAACGCGACTCGACGGATAACGGAGCAGAACACGTCGCCCTCGTTCCACTGCGCACCGGCCATCTCCGCCGCCATCGAGCCGTATCCGCGCAAGATCACCTGTAGGCCGTTGACGCGTTCGCACGAGCGGGTGTTCATCTTGTGCGGCATGGCCGACGAGCCGACCTGGCCGGGCTGGAAGCCTTCGGTGACCAGCTCGTGGCCCGCCATCAGCCGGATCGTGGTGGCCAGGGAAGAGGGACCCGCCGCCAGCTGGACCAGGGCACCCACGACGTCGTGGTCCAGGGACCGAGGATAGATCTGCCCGACAGAGGTCAGCGTGGAGGTGAAGCCCAGGTGCGCAGCGACCTTCTGCTCCAGCGTCGCGAGTTTCGACGCATCACCGCCGAGGAGGTCCAACATGTCCTGCGACGTGCCCATCGGCCCCTTGATACCGCGCAGCGGATAGCGCGCGATGAGGTCGTCGAGGCGCGCGATAGCGATGAGTAGCTCGTCGGCGGCGGATGCGAAACGCTTGCCGAGCGTCGTCGCCTGCGCGGCGACGTTATGCGACCGGCCCGCCATGACGACGGTGGCGTACTGCGCGGCGCGGTCCGCGATCCGTGCGGCGACGGTGACCGCATGCGACCGGACGTACTCGAGCGAGCGCAGCACCTGCAGCTGCTCGACATTCTCGGTGAGGTCCCGGCTCGTCATGCCCTTGTGGATCTGCTCGTACCCCGCGAGGGCATTGAACTCCTCGATCCTGGCCTTGACGTCGTGACGCGTCACGCGCTCCCGCGCAGCGATCGATTCCAGATCGACCTCGTCGATTGCGGACTTGTATGCGGCGACGGCCCCGTCGGGCACCTCCACGCCGAGCTCGGCCTGGGCCTCGAGGACCGCGATCCAGAGCTGCCGTTCGAGGACGATCTTGTGCTCCGGCGACCACATGCGGCGCATCTCGGGGCTTGCGTAGCGGTTGGCGAGGACGTCGGGGATCTGCTGCACGACGCCCATTGTCCCACGCCACGAATGCTCAGGACGCAGGCGCCAGGGTGTCGATCACGTCGCTCAGTGCATCACGGACCGCCTTGTGCGGGTCTCCGTCCGGCCGGGTGAACGCACCGAGGGCGGCGCCGTCCTCGACTGCGATGAGCCGCTGCACCTTCCGGCGATCGGCGACCCGCCCCGAGCGCTCGAGCACCTCGACGTGCAGTGCCAGCAGCTCCTCGCGCAGCCGTGCCTGTAGATCCATCAGCCGCGGATCACGGGTCGACACGACGAGGCGCTCGTAACGCGAGACCACCTCCCGCCGTTCCTCGCTGTCGTCGGTCGGGAAGAAGACGGTCGCGAGGATGTCGGCGGTGGCGCCTGCGCCCCGTCGCCGGCGGGTCACCGCGTCCGCGCGCGACCGCACGCCGGCCACGTCGTGATCACCCGCATACGCCACTGCGTTGGAGAGGAGGTCGCCCAGCGATTCGAAGTAATAGGTGGTGGCGGCGAGGGGAATCCGTGCGCGCTGCGCCACCGACCGGTGCCGGACGCTGTCGAATCCGCCTTCCACCAAGAGCTCCCCCGCGGCCGCCACCAACGCGGCGCGACGGCGCTCCCCTTTGGGTGTCGTGGCGGCTGTCACCTACGACATGGTGCCAAAGCGGAGGCCCGGCGACGGGCGGTTTCGCGCAAGTCGGAACGGTTACAGCGCCTGATGGCCGATGTCGGTGCGGAAGTGGCTGCCCGGCAGCTTGATCCGCTCGAGTTTGCCGTACGCGTCCGCTCGTGCGGCTGCGAGGTCGGCACCGGCGCCGACGACGTTGAGAACGCGCCCGCCGGCCGACACGAGGCGGCCGTCGTCGTCGACTGCGGTGCCCGCGTGGTAGACGCCGGGCTGCTCCGCGCCGGCGATCACGTCGCCCTTGCGAGGACTCGCCGGGTAGTTCTCGGCCGCGAGGACGACCGTGATCGCCGCGCCGTCACGCCACTGCAGCGGCGGCAACTCGGCCAACGCTCCCGTCGCGGTCGCGTACAGCGCCTCACCGAGAGGCGACTCGAGGAGGTTCAGCACGGCTTGCGTCTCGGGGTCGCCGAAGCGACAGTTGAACTCGACGACCGCGGGCCCCTCCGCGCCCATCGCAAGGCCCGCGTACAGCAGCCCACTGAACGGGGTTCCGCGGCCGGCCATCTCTTCGGCGACGGGCCGCACGATCACGTCGACGATCTCGTCGACCGCGCCGTCGGGCAGCCAGGGCAGCGGCGCGTAGGCACCCATGCCGCCGGTGTTGGGCCCGGTGTCTCCGTCCCCCACACGCTTATGGTCCTGTGCGGGCAGGAGCGGGACGACGGTGCCGCCGTCGACGAGGCAGAACAGTGAGACCTCGGGCCCGTCGAGGAACGATTCGAGCAGGGCCGGCCGGCCGGATTCGAGGAGATCCGCCGCATGCGCGCGGGCGGCTGCGCGGTCCGAGGTGACGACGACCCCCTTGCCTGCCGCGAGGCCGTCGTCCTTGACGACCCACGTGGGACCGAAGCGGTCGAGCGCTGCGTCGACGTGCGCAGGGTTGTCGACGACCTCGCTGCGCGCGGTCCGGACACCGGCCGAGGACATCACGTCCTTCGCGAAGGCCTTCGAGCCCTCGATCTGCGCGGCCGCTGCGGACGGACCGAACGCGGCGACGCCCGCTGCGCGGACTGCGTCGGCGACGCCCAGCACCAGGGGCACCTCGGGACCGACGACGACGAGGTCCGCCTCCACCTGCTTCGCGAGGTCCGCAACGGCTTCGCCGGAGGTCTGGTCGACGGAGTGCAGCGTCGCCTGCGTCGCGATACCCGGATTGCCGGGCGCGGCATGCAGGTCCGTGACCGAGGGGTCACGGGACAGCGCGTCGACGAGGGCGTGTTCGCGGCCGCCGGAACCGATGACGAGTACTCGCACAACTGGAGACCCTACCGCGGGGGTTGCGCCTGCGACCTAGCCCGTACTACGGTATTCCGTAATTCCGTAATAATTGGAAGGTGCTCTCATGCGAAACTTCGTCGCCGCCCTGGCAGCGGCACTCGCCGTGGCGGCCGCCTCCGTCACTGCCGGTTGCTCGTCGCCGGCAGCGAAGACCAGTCCGGCGTGCGCCCCCGGGAACCCCGGCACCGGCACCGTCGACGGCTGGCTGGGCTACCTCGGCGCGCACCGCGCCGACTGGGGTGCAGTCATCGACGACGGCAGCGGCGGGACGCTCAGACACGCCGCGGACTCGCCGCTGCCTACCGCTTCAGCGCTCAAACTCATCCACCTCGCCGCATACGCGCGAGAGGTGGCGACGGGCAGGCTCGACCCCGCCCGGCGCATCCCCCTTGCCGACTGGCAGCGCTGGTACCTGCCGACCGATGGCGGGGCCCATGTGAAAGCCCTTCAGTACCTGCATATCCCCGCCAAGGGCGGTGTACCCACCGACCCGGCGAGGCACACCGTGACCGTCGACCAGCTCGCAGACGTGATGATCCGGTTCTCCGACAGCGCCGCGCCCGACGCGTTGCGCGCCGTGATGGGCGACGGGCCCCTACGGCAGGTGATGGACGACAACGGGATCGGCGGCCCGGTGCCCAGCCTCGTCGGGCTGTACCGGTCGATCACCGAGAGCGGCGCGCGCACCGACGCACAGGTCGTCGCCGCGGCCGACCGCACCTACGCGCTGAGCCCGGCGCAGCTGTTCCGGCTCATGCGATCGCTTGCTTCGGGGAGCTTCGGAGCCGGATCCGACGTGGCGCGCCGGCTGCTCGAATATCAGCCCGCGCCGCCCGGGCTGACCGGTTTCGGGTTCAAGGGCGGCTCACTCCCCGGCATCCTCACCGAGGTCTTCGAAGCCCGGCGGACGGACGGCTCAGTCGCCGTCGGGGTGCTGATGGTCCACCGCGCCGCCCCGTCCGATCTGCAGCGTGACGTGGCCGCCGGCATGCCACATCAGAAGCTGCTCCTCCAGGCGATGCTCGAGAGCGGGATGCGGAACCGGATGGCCTGCGCCGCCGGGAACTGAGGGTGGCAGGCTGGACGGCGTGACCGGATCCGACGACCGAATCGCCGCCCTCGAGGCGCGCGTCGCCGCACTCGAGGCCGCGATAGGCGGCGATCCCGATGGGACCCCCGCCGCAGCTGAGGGCGGGCGTCCCGACAGGCACGATCCGGCCGGCGCCGGTGTCCTCCGCTACGGCGGCGACGTCACGCTGAACGGTGAGGTGCGATGGAACATCACCTACTCTGCAGCCGCGACTGCGGCCTTATCGGCTGAGCGGGTCTCCGCCGTACTCGGCGCGCTCGGCCACCCCGTACGGCTCGCGGTGGTGCGCGAGTTGCTGCACCGCCCGCTCACGGCGGCCGAGTTGACGGAGCGCCTCGACGCGGAATCGACCGGCCGGCTGTACCACCACCTGGGGACGTTGTCAGCGGCCGGCGTCGTCGTCAAGGCCGCCCGCAACACCTATGCCGTGGCGCCCGAGCGCGTCGTACCCCTGCTGGTCGCGATGCTCGCGGCGGGCGACATCGCAGACCTGCTCCGGTGACGGCGGGTCACCCGGCGTCCGCACCCCTATCCTTGAGGACCATGGCAACAGTGTTCTCGAAGATCATCAGCGGCGAGCTCCCCGGGCGGTTCGTGTACGAGGACGACGCCGTCGTCGCGTTCTTGACGATCGCGCCCCTGACTCAGGGCCACACCCTCGTGGTGCCGCGCGCCGAGGTCGACCACTGGGAGTCGATCGACGACGAGCTGTGGGACCACCTCAGCGCCGTGGCGCGCAGGGTCGGGAGGGCGGTGAAGTCGGCCTTCGACGCACCCCGGGCGGGACTCATAGTCGCCGGCTTGGAGGTCCCGCACCTGCATTTGCACGTCTTCCCCGCATACGCCCTCAGCGATTTCAGCTTCGACTCGGTGGATCCGAATCCCACGCCCGAGTCCCTCGACGACGCACAGGCGAAGATCAAGGCCGAACTCGAGAGACTCGGGAAGTAGGCCCGGCCCGACGTCTCCTAGGCGGACCAGCCGCTCCGGGAAAGGCCGACCCGCTCAGGGGTACGTTCCAGGGGCCGTCGGCGCGACCGTATCGATGGGCACGGCGGCGAGTTCGGCTTCGGAGACGTGGGGCCGCACGCGGGGCAGCCGCACGATGAAGGCCGCGCCCTCGCCGGGCGCGGTCTCGACGTGCACAGTGCCCTCGTGCGCCTGCACGATCCCGTGCACGATCGACAGTCCGAGCCCGGCACCGCCGCTGCCGCGGCTGCGGCTCGAATCGGTGCGGTAGAAGCGTTCGAAGGCGCGCGCGGCCTCGTCGGGCGTCATTCCGTCACCCGTGTCGCGGACCTCGATGATCGCGGAATCGGGTTCGGCCGCTACGCGCACGGTGATGTGGGCGTCGTCGGGCGTGTGCCGCAGCGCGTTCGAGACGAGGTTCGTGACGACCTGGACGATGCGGTCCTGGTCGCCCGGCACGGTGACGCCGACGGCTGCGGGCTCGACGTTCAGGGCTATGTCGCGCTCGGGCTCACGCGCCTGCGCGGCGTGGACGACGTCGGTCGCGACGCTCATCAGGTCTACGGGGCGGTGCGCGAGCGGGCGCCTCGCGTCGAGACGGGCGAGCAGTAGCAGATCCTCGACGAGCAGGCCCATCCGCTGTGCCTCGGACTCGATGTGCCGCATGAGGAAGTCGACGTCGTCCGTGGCGCCCTGGCGATACAGCTCCGCGAACCCGCGGATGGAGGTGAGGGGCGTCCGGAGCTCGTGTGACGCGTCGCCGATGAATCGGCGCATGCGCTCCTCGCCGCGGCGGGCGCTCTCCTCCGATGCCTCGACCCGCGCGAACGAGTCCTGGATCTGGTGCAGCATCGCATTGATCGATTCCGACAGGCTGCCGACCTCGGTGCCGCTCGGCGCGGCGGGGACGCGGCTGGTGAGGTCGCCGGCGGCGATCGCCTCTGCTGTGCGCTCCACGTTCTCCAAGGGGGTCAGCGACTTCCGCACGACGAGGTAGCCGAGGCCGCCCGCCACCAGGAGGACACTGACGCCGATGAGCACCTCGAGCACCATGAGCTGACTCATGGTGTCGGTGACATCGCTGAGCTTGACCGCCACGTACGCATAGCCGTACTCGGACCGCGATTCGACGACGCGCCACAGCGGGCCGCCGCCGCCCTCGGAGTGCACCGTCGTCGCGTCGTCGCCGAGCTCGCCGATGCGCGACAGGTCGGGTCGGACGGTGAAGTCGGGGTTGCCGCCGATGTTCACGGACGTGCCGTCGGTGCGGTAGGTGACGACGTAGTAGCGGGTCGGCGGGCGGTGATCGTTCTTGGGGACCGGCGGCAGCTTGTCGGGGTTCCGTGGGCGGGCGAAACCATCGGCGACCTGCCGGAGGTTCTGGTCCTCCCGCGCGATCAACCGGTCCTTCATCGAGGTGGTGAGCGCGGCACCCGACGCCAGAAGGCCGGCCGCCATCAGCCCGACGATGAGCACGACGAGCGAGAATCGGAGCGGGATGCCGGTGCCGGGGCCCCGCAGACGTTCGCCGAGGTCCACGTTCCTACCGGGGCTCCCTCAGTACGTAGCCGACGCCGCGCAGTGTGTGGATCAGGCGCTTGTCGCCGGTGTCGACCTTGCGGCGCAGATACGAGACGTAGGATTCCACCACGTTGACCTCGCCGCCGAAGTCGTAGTGCCACACGTGGTCCAGGATGCGCGGCTTGGACAGCACTACACCCGCGTTGACCATGAAGTAGCGGAGCAGCGTGAACTCGGTCGGCGACAGCGATACGAGTCTGCCCGCCTTCCAGACCTCGTGGGTCTCGTCATCGAGCTCGATATCGGCGAACGTGATCCGGGTGCGCTCCTCGTCCTCGCCGAAACCGCTGCGGCGCAGCAGCACGTTGACCCGCGCCACGACCTCCTCGAGGCTGAACGGCTTCGTGACGTAGTCGTCGCCGCCGAGCGTCAGGCCCGCGACCTTGTCCTCGACCGAGTCCTTGGCGGTGAGGAACAGAGCGGGAGCCTCGACACCGTCCTGTCGCAGGCGCTTGAGCAGGCCGAGGCCGTCCATCCCCGGCATCATGATGTCGAGGATCATCACGTCGGGCTTGAACGTCCGCGCGCGGTCGATCGCGGCGGGTCCGTCCTGCGCCGTCGTCACATCGAACCCCTGGAACTTGAGGCTGACCTGGAGCAGTTCGACGATGCTGGACTCGTCGTCCACCACCAGGACACGCGGCCTATGTTCATTCACGACGACCATCGTCTGCCCTTTCACTGCGTCTCGTCTGACCGGAACCTGGACGGTTCCTGTGAACGGTAGTCGAGGTGCCTGCCGAATCACTGGCATACGGGGTTCGGTCCGGTGTCGCTCGGCGCCGCCTGGCACCCCGGCCGCGGGCGGCCGCCTGGCACCCCGGCCGTGGGCGGCCGCCTGGCACACTGGGCGCCGTGGTTTCCAGGGTGTCCCCGCGGCAGTGGTCGTTTCCGGCCGTGACGGTACTGGTAACGCTGGTGTGCCTGGCCGCGGTCTTCGGACGCGCGCTCTCGAGCGGCGTGGACGGGTCGGCCGAGCTGCGCACCGCGGCCACGGTGTTCGTCGGCATATTCGTGCAGGCGACACCGTTCCTGGTGCTCGGGGTGCTGGTGAGTGGGCTGATCGCGGGCTTCGTGTCGCCGCGGGTGCTGGAACGCGTGCTCCCGCGTCGGGGCGCGTCGGCGGTTGCCGCCGCCGGCCTCAGCGGCGTGGCACTGCCCGGTTGCGAGTGCTCGGCGGTGCCGGTCGCAGGGCGTCTCATGGACCGCGGCGTCCCGGCGGCTGTGGCGGTGACCTTCCTCCTGGCGGCGCCGGCGATCAACCCCGTGGTGGTCGTCGCGACCGTCGTCGCGTTCCCAGGGCAGCCCGAGGTGGCCGGGGCGCGCGTCGTCGGATCCCTCGCGACAGCAGTCGTGACCGGCTGGATCTGGCTCGCGGTGGGCCGCCCGGAATGGATCAGGCGCCCACGCACCGCCGCACCCGACCAACTGCCCGACGGCGCTTTCGCCCGCCTCTCGGTCGCCGCCGCGACCGCGCGCGAGGACCTCGTGGAAGCCGGGTCGTTCCTCGCCGTCGGGGCCGCGTTCGCCGCGGCGCTGCACGTGCTCGTGCCGGCGTCGTGGTTCGAGCACCTGGCGTCCGACATGCTCCTCGCCGTCGTGGTCATGGCAGTACTCGCCGTGGTACTCGCGCTGTGCTCAGAGGCGGACGCGTTCGTCGCCGCCTCGCTGTCCGCGCTCCCGCTGCTGCCGCGCATCGTCTTCCTGGTGGTGGGTCCCGCCGTGGACGTCAAGCTGATGACGATGCAGGCGGGTGCGTTCGGGCGCAGGTTCGTCGCTCGGTTCGCACCCCTGACGATGGTCGTCGCGGTCGGCTGCGCCCTGGGCGCCGGAACGCTGCTGGTGGGGTGGCGATGAGCACCCGCGCGCAGAACCTGCTGCTACTCCTGTTCGGGTCGGCCGTGCTACTGGCCGCCGGCACGGGGACCTATCTGAACTACGTACGGCCCGTGATGTTCTGGTTCCTGCTGGCGTCGGGACTGGTCATCTGCCTGCTCGCGGTGAGCGGGATGGCGGAGGACGTGCGTTCGATGCAGGTCGAGGATTGGAACGACCCCGACCCCGGCGATTCGCCTGCGGACCATGGTCATCCGCACGGACACGCACACGGCGCCACGCGGGTCGCGTGGGTACTGGTCGTGCCGGTTCTGCTCCTGCTGTTCGCCGCCCCACCGCCGCTGGGCGCAGACGCCGCGTCGACGGTGTCCGTCGCCTCCGCCGAACCGGCGGACATGCGGGCGTTCCCGCCGCTACCGTCGGGGGCGGCGCCGGCCATGTCGCTGTTCGACTTCCAGGACCGCGCGGTGAGCGATTCGACCGGCGCACTCGACCATCGCGACGTCACACTGACGGGCTTCGTACAGCGCCGCGGGTCGCAGGTATTGATGGGCCGCTTGATGATCTGGTGCTGCGTCGCGGACGCGCGGACGATCCTAGTGTCCCTGCAGGGAGATCACGTGACCGCCCGGCCAGGCTCATGGGTGACGGCCGTGGTGCGGCTGGTCCCGGGCACCGCGACACGGAACAACATGTACACGCCGACCGCGAAGGTGGCGTCGTGGCGCGAGGTCCCCGTTCCGCGAAACCAGTACGACTACTAGGCCTTCCGCAGGTACACGAGCACGTCGCCGGTAACCGGGTCGGCGATGTCGTCGTACTCGGAGTGCTTACTCAGGAACCCGGCGACCAATGGGCAGACCGGGACGGCGCGTAGACCTCTCGCCCGGACATCGTCGAGGGCGCCGGTGACGAGAGTGGAACTCAGGCCCCGCCCACCGAACTTCGGGAAGACCTCGGTGTGGTAGAAGATGCGCTGCTGCTCCCGGTCTTTGAATACGGTGAAGCCGGCGAGCTCGCCGTCGACCGCGATCTCGTACCGGTGCTCGCCCTCGTTGAGCGTGACGGTCTCGCTCATGAATTCCTCCTTCTGCGGGGTTTCAAGTGGGTGCTCGGCAGCGGCGGAGCCGGCAGCGCATCCTCGGGGGCCCAACCCCCGACGGTGCCGAACCTGCCGGGGCGCTCGTCGCGCGCCTCCCAAGCCGCGCGGTACTCGACGATCTCCTCGTGCGTACGGCCCACGAAGTTCCACCACATCACTATGTCCTCCTCGAAAGGCGTTCCGCCGAGCAGGATCACGCGCGCAGTGGTCGACGCGGGATTCTCCAGGTGCAGCGACGAGCGCCCGGTCCCGACGTAGCCGAGATCGCCCCTGCGCAGCGGAGTTCCGTCGAGCACCAGTGCATCCGTATCGAGGAGCACGCCGTGCTCGTAGGCCGGGTCGACGTCGAGGTCGACCTCCGCGCCGCCGGGTATGTGCACCTCGGCGCCGAGCAGCGGCGTCGCTGTCTCGACCGGGGACGACGCGCCGGCGACGGATCCGACGAAGACGTAGGCGGTAGCGTCCCCGATCCGGATCGGGCTCGGGGCGTGGTGCTGGAAACCGTTGCGGCCGTTGCGCGCCGCGTCGGGAAGCGCAACCCAAAGCTGGACACCGTGCAGTACATCGGTCCCCGGCGTGGAGACCTCCGAGTGACTGATACCGCGGCCGGCGGACATCAGGTTGAGCTCGCCCGGGAGCACCATGGCGTGCACGCCTGCACTGTCACGATGCTCGATCTCGCCGACGAAAAGCCAACTGACGGTCTGTAAACCGGTGTGCGGATGTGGTGGCACATTCATTCCGCCGGTGGCCTCGACGGTGTCGGGGCCGTAGTGGTCGGCGAAGCACCACGCACCGATCATGCTGCGGTCACGCGTCGGAAGTGTGCGATGCACCGTCATGGCGCGCGGCCCTCCCAGGGGCACGTCGCGAGCCTCGATCACCTCGACTCCGCCGGCGGCAGTCCCCGCTCCGCACGTCATCTCCCCGGGGCGGGGCTCGACGTTGCTCACGTGAGCTAGCCTACAGGTCATGCCAGCGAGCAGAGCGGCCATCGACAAGGCGCACCCGGGCATCTACCACCGGTTCGTCGCGGCGTCCGACGAGGCCACTGCCGCAGCCGAGGCTGCGGGATTCACGCGGGCACAGATCGAGCTGCTGAACGTGCGCTGTTCACAGATCAACCGCTGCGCCTTCTGTCTGTCGCTGCACACCGGACGCGCGCTGAAGGCCGGCGTCACCGCACAACAACTCGCCGTGCTACCGGCCTGGCGCGACGCACGCGACCTGTACGACGAGGCGTCGTGCGCACTCCTGGAGATCGCCGAACTGGTGACGACCCTGCCCGATCACTGCGCAGACCTCGCCTACGATTCGGCGGGCGACATATTCACCGAAGAGCAGATGTCCGCCGCGATCTGGACGGCCATCACGATCAACTCGTTCAATCGGGTCTCGATCCTCTCCCACCACCACGTGCGCCCGCGCGACCTGATCTGATCCCCGGCGGGCGCGACCGGGGACGACGCGGGCGCCGGAGGTCGTCGCCGCGCAACGCAGCGCGCTCTACAGCTCGACGGAGGCCCCGTCGGCGAGCGATGAGAACGGTACGTTCGTGAAGCCGCCGCTCGCGTCCAGGTACTTGTCGGACACCTGCCGGCCCAGCTCGCTCGCGAGGTACTCGTGGATCTGGATCGCCCTGCGCGGACTCACGTCGACGACGAACTGGACGGCCTCGCCGAGTTTGGTCCACGGCCCGCTGGTGGGCACGAGCAGCGTGTCGACGGCGGCGTCGGGCACGAAGTACGTATCGCCGGGGTGGTAGACGGACGTGCCGTCGGCCGTGAGCAGGAAGGCCGCGTTCGGGGTCTGCGGCTGGTCGGCATAGATGAAGGCGTGGGGCTGGACATAGACGCGGACGGAGATCGCGCCGACCGTGAACTCGTCGCCCGTCCACACCGCGGTCACGCCGTCCACGCGCCCAGCGATGCTCTCGGGCGCATACACGGGCAGCCCTGGGCGCTGGGCGATCTCGGTGCCGATCGCATCGGCGTCGTAGTGATCGAAATGATCGTGCGTGATGAGCACCGCGTCGGCCGCGCGCATCAGTTCGGCACGCTCCGGGTTGAAGGCCCCGGGATCGAGAAGCACGGTCGCCCCGGCGGATTCGACGGTCACACAGGCATGCGCATACTTCGTGAGCTTCACTCGTTGCTTACCCTTCGAGGTTCTCAGCATCGGACGCGGGTGACTCTACCCTCACAGGATCCGTTGCATCAGAACCAGATCCAGCCAGCGTCCGAACTTGACACCGACCTCGGGCATCTGCCCCACTACGCGGAACTCGAGCTTGCGGTGCAGCGCCACCGAGGCTAAATTACTTGCCTCGATCGCGGCGACGATCACGTGGACGTCCGACGCCTCGGCACGCTCGATCAACGCGCGCATCAGCGCTTCCGCAATGCCTCGGCGGTAGAAGTTCTCGCTCACGTACACCGAGTTCTCAACAGTGTGGCGATACCCCGACTTCGCACGGTACGGGCCGAACGTCGCGTACCCGGCCACCGCGTCGTCGACGATCGCCACCAGCACCGGGAAACCCGCCGCCGTACGCTCCTCGAGCCACCGGTGACGACCGGCGAGATCGGACCGCTCGTCGGTCCAGATCGCCGTCGAATCCGCCACAGCGTCGTTGTAGATGGCGAGAATGGCCGGCAGGTCGTTCTCGGTCGCGTCCCGGATCTCCATGCGGCAACGATATGCCGCGCGGTTACTGCACGCTCGGGTAGATCCGCGGCAGCTCCGACGCGCTACCCGTGTACTCGGGATCCCGCTTCTCCAGGAAGGCGGCGACGCCCTCCTTGCCGTCGCCGATGGACGTGTAGTACATCGCGAGCGAATCCGCCAGGTGCGCGTCCAGCGGATGCGGCGCTGCGCCGTTGCGCCGCAGCATCTGACGCGCCAGGCCCAGCGCTGTCGCCGACCGACCCGACACCCACTTCCGTGCCAGCTCCTGTGCGGCCGGCACAAGCTCGTCGGGCTCGTGGATCGAGCGGACGAGCCGGCCGCGCAGCAGCTCGTCGGCATCCAGGATGTCGGCGGAGTAGACCCACTCGAGGGCCTGCGCCAGCCCGACGATGCGCGGCAGGAACCACGTCGACGCCGCCTCCGGGACGATGCCCAGGCGGCCGAAGACGAAGCCGACCCGCGCCTTCGACGACGCCAGCCGCGCGTCCATGGCCAGCGTCATCGTGGCCCCGATCCCGACCGCCGCGCCGTTGACAGCGGCGATGACCGGCTTGGGAAGCGCATCGATCGCGAGCGTGACCTTGCCGCCGGTGTCGCGGACGCCGGTCTGATAGGGCTCCTCGTCGTAGTGCGCGTAGAACTCCTCCGGCGTCGGGCGCAGTGTCTCGTCGAGCCCGAAGACGTTGCCCTCGGCGCTGAGATCCATTCCGGCGCAGAACGCCCGGCCAGATCCGGTGACGACGACCGCACGGATGCCGTCGTCCCATGCGTCCTCGCCGAAGAAGCGCAGCAACTCGCGCGCCATCGTCAGGTCGAATGCATTGAGCGCGTCCGGCCGGTTCAGCGTCAGCGTCGCGACGCCGTCACCGTCGATCTCCACCGCCAGGGTCTCGTACTCGAAGTCCATCGCACCTCGCCTCGTTCGCGCGGCGCCCCGTCGCGCCGTCACCTCCCAGCGTGGCATGCTCGGCGTCCGTCGCTGCTGCTAGGCTCTGATCCGGCCGCTCGCCGGCCACGCCTCCGTAGCTCAGTGGTAGAGCACCGCTCTTGTAAAGCGAAGGTCGTCGGTTCGATCCCGACCGGGGGCTCGTCCCGAACCCGACCCGATTGCTCGGTGCAGCCATGCGAGACCTCGCCCCCTCCATCACCCGCCAGCGGCTACTCCTCGAGGGGTTCTTCACGGTCGACGTCGGCGAGGAGACCGTGCGCGACTTCCTACTCGGCCTGCCGCGGTCGCTCGATCTGCGCACATACGGGGAGCCCGCCGTGTTCGCGCCGCAGGGGCGTAGCGAGAACGGCAACGAGGGGTTCGACGCGTTCATCCCGCTCGTCGACTCCGGAATCTCCCTGTACGTGTGGCAGACGCAGCGATTCCTATCGCTGATCGTGTTCACCTGCAAGGCGTTCGACGCCGCCGCGGCCGTCCGTTACACCCGTGACTACTTCCGGATGACCGAGACCGAGCAGGAGGCGTTCTAGGGGCGTCTCAGTACCTGCATGCGTGGAGCAACTGGCCCAGGTACCGCGGCGGGTTCGCCTCGGACACCGCGAGCAGGGTCTCCATGACGATCGGCGTCGCGGTCGGCCGCATGGCGACCCGCGAGGTGCGCACGCTGTGCGCAAAGGGCTCGTAGAACACCGTCCACGCGTCGTCGCTGCTGCCGATTGCGGCCAGGTTGTCCTGCAGAGTAGTGGTCGGCGGCCCGAGGACGGGTTCGAAACCCGCGTCGCGACAGGACGCCACCACCAGATCGTGGAGCGGCGCGTTCCGGGTGCGCTCGACGATACGCAGAGGCATCCGGGCGAGGTCCGCGAGGTCGATCTCGTCGCCCGCGGCTGCGGGATGGGCGGCGGGCAGCGCGACCAGGAGGCGGTCCCGCCACAGCGGGATCAGCCTGAGCTCGGGACTGTCCGCCACGCCGCGCACGAAGGTCGCGTCCAGCGTGTGGGCGCGAACCCGGTCGAGCCTCTCCTGCGTCGCAGCCGCGACCAGTTCGACGCTGAGCCCCGGCACGAGCGAGACCAGGGCGTCCAGAACCCGGTCCAGGTGCTCGCCGAGTCCGTGGCTCGTCCCGAGCCGTAGGGCGGTGGGCGCGCCACCCACGAAGCGTGCGACCGAGGCACGTGCCCTGCCCTCTGCCGCCAGCACGGCACGAGCCTGCGGCAGGAAGAGCCTGCCCGCGTCGGTGAGGCGCACCGTCCGGGGTGTGCGGTCGAAGAGTTCGACGCCCAGGTCCCGCTCCAGGCGGCGGATCTGCTGGCTCACCGCGGCCTGGACGATGTGCAGGCGATCCGCGGCGCGGCCGAAGTGCAGTTCCTCCGCGACGGTGACGAAGTACCGCAGTTGCCGCAGCTCCACCCCGACAGTATGCGCGATCACGATCGGTGATCGCTGCGAATACGGATCGGGCCTTGGTCACGGCGGTTTCCGTGTGTGGACTGTTGGAGACCGAATCATCAACCACACCAAGGAGAATCAGATGCCGATCGTCACCGTGCAGCAGGGCCCGCGCAGCGTCGAGCTCAAGCGTGAACTGGTCCGCAGGATCACGGACGCGTTCGTCGACGCCTACGAGATGCCCGCAGAAGCCGTCCAGGTCTGGATCCACGAGGTACCCGCCGACAGCTGGGGCGCCGCGGGGAGGCTGACGGCCGACAAGTAGCCGGAGGGGAACGATCAGGTCGCGCCTCTGGTCGTCTGCCCTACGGGATCCGCGGGCAGACGGTCAGAGGTCACCGAACCTCAGTACACCGTCCCCATCGCAGCCCGAACCTCGTCGAGGGTGCGGCGTGCGACAACCGCCGCGCGCCGGTTCCCGTCGCGCAATACATCGCGCACTCGATCCGGATCCCGTGCGAGTTCGTCGCGGCGCAGGCGATGCGGGGCGAGAAGGCCGTTGACTGCATCCGTGGTCAACCGCTTCAACGCCCCGGCGCCGCCATCGCCGAGTTCGTCGGCGATGGCGTGTTCGTCCCGTCCGGTACACAGCGCGACGGTGGTCAACAGGGCCGACACTCCGGGCCGCCGGGCCGGATCGAACGTGATCCGCCGGTCCGCGTCCGTCGGCGCACGGCGGATCACGTCGGCGGTCTGGTCCGCGGTCATCGACAGGGCTATGGCGTTGCCGTAGCTCTTGGACATCTTGCGGCCGTCCAGACCGGGAACCTCGGGCGCGTCCGTGAGCATCGGCCGCGGCTCCGGGAAGACCTCACCGTACCGGTTGTTGAAGCGCCGGGCGATGGTGCGAGCCGCCTCCACATGCGGCAGGTTGTCCTTGCCGACAGGCACCAGGCCCGCCTTGCAGAACAGGATGTCGGCCGCCTGGTGCACGGGGTATGTGAGCAACAGGCCGCTCAGTGCCCTGCCCGACACGGCGTGCTCGGCCTTGACGGTCGGATTCCGGTGCAACTCGGCCTCGGTGACGAGGCTCAGGAACGGAAGCATCAACTGATTCAGAGCCGGAACGGCCGAGTGGGTGAAGATCGTCGCGGTGGTCGGGTCGATACCCGCAGCCAGGTAGTCGAGGACCGCGCCGTAGACGTTCGCGCGGACCTCACCGGTCACGTCCCGGTCCGTCACCACCTGGTAGTCGGCCAGGACGACGAAGGTGTCGACGCCCAGACGGTGCAGGCGGACGCGCTCGCGGATCGTGCCGAAATAGTGCCCGAGGTGCAGCGGCCCGGTCGGCCGTTCACCGGTCGAAAGGCGGTAGTCGCGCGGGTGATCGTCGACCTCGGCACGCAGCGCGTCGCTACGGGTCACGGTTGCGGAGAAGGTGTTCAACGTGTGCTCCTGAGAGTTCAGGGCTGCACGAGAACGCGCTCCAGACGGGTCGGCACGCGGGCTGCGTACAGCCCGCGGACGTGGTTAGACGGGCTGCCTACGCAGCCGCCACCAGGCCTGTCGGATGTCCATCACCGGGCCAGGATAGCCCGTTGGTCCCGTGTTGCGTCTTTAGATCAGTCGATCTATATTTAGATCAATCGATCTAAAGGAGAAGGTATGGCTACCGACCCAGCACTCATAGACGGGCTGGTCCGAACCGGATCGATGGTGGCAGGCGGGATCACGCTGGCGGGCGGTGCGATCGGCGCCGGCATCGGCGACGGCATGGCCGGGGCACAGCTGATCGCCGGAGTCGCGCGACAGCCTGAGGCTCAGCAGCGGATGTTCGGGCCGTTCCTCATCACGGTCGGTCTGGTCGAGGCGGCATTCTTCATCAACGTCGCGTTCATGGCGCTGTTCGTCTTCGCCACACCAGGAGGGTGACCCGGTGGTCGTCGACCCGGCGGGCTCCGCGAGTGGACGGCCACAACCGGTCACGCCATGCTTGACACGTGCGCGAGCCCCGATACACCGACACCCCGGCGCGGCGGACCGTGCGCGCGCTCGTCGCCCCTGACAAGTTCAAGGGCAGTCTCACCGCAGCGCACGTCGCCGATGCACTCGCTCTCGGCCTGGCCACCGCAGGCGTCCAGGCCGAGACACTCCCCCTCGCGGACGGCGGTGATGGAAGCGTCGCGGCGGCGGTGGCTGCCGGTTTCACCGCGATCCCGGTCCAGGTGGTGGACGCACTGGGCGCCCCGCGGGAGTCTCGCATCGCGCTCTGCGGAGACGATGCGGTCGCCCGCACCACCGCGGTGGTCGAGGTCGCCGACACCTGCGGCCTCGCAACCCTCCCTGCGGGCGTGAGAGACCCGCTCGGCGCGTCCAGCCTGGGATTCGGCCGAGCGGTCGCGGCCGCGATCGACGCTGGAGCCACCCGCGTCGTCCTCGCGCTCGGCGGCAGCGCGTCCACCGACGCGGGGCTCGGGTTGCTGAGCGCGCTCGGCTACCGGCTCCTCGCGGCCGACGGCGAGGCGCTCCCGGCGTGCGGCGCGTCCCTCGGCTCGATCGCCGAGGTGCCGGCCGGCCCGGACCTGACAGGTGTCGAGTTCGTGGTCGCCGGAGACGTACTGAACCCGCTGACCGGGCCCGGCGGCACTGCCGCCGTCTACGGGCCGCAGAAGGGCGCCACCTCGGAGCAGGTCGAGCGACTCGACGCCGGCATGCACTCGCTCGTGCGCGCGCTCGAACCGACGTTCCCCCGGGCCGCCGAACTCGCCGCGGCGCCCGGCGCGGGCGCCGCGGGCGGGCTCGGTTTCGCGGCCCTGCTGCTCGGCGCGCGAATGACCTCGGGCGCCGAGTTCTTCCTCGACCTGCTCGGGTTCGACGAGCGCGCTGCCGGGGCGGACCTCGTGGTCACCGGCGAGGGCAGTGTCGACGACCAGACGGGGCACGGCAAGCTGCTGTCGGTGCTGGCGGCCCGCGCGACAGTCCCGGTCTCGGTCGCCGCCGGCCGCTGCACGCTGCCCGAATCCGATTGGGCCGACGCCGGATTCGCCCGCGTCTACGTGCTGAGCGAATACACGGACGGCGACACCGAACACGATCCGCAGCTCACCTACGAGGTGCTGAAGCGGATCGGCCTGGACATCGGCGCAGAACTCACAGGCTGAGCACCGCGAGCGGGATCACGCAGCACGCCAGCAGCAGCCCCTGCCAGGCGAACGGCCACAGGCGGATCGGCACACCCGCGCGCGCGCATCGCTGACGCCACAGCACCGTCGCCAGCGATGCCCACAGCGTGACCACCGGACCCAGGTTCACGCCGATCAGCAATGCGACGAGCCGCTCCGGCGACCCGATCGCTGCGGGCTCGAGCGCCAGATACGCGGGTAGATTGTTCACGCCGTTGGCCGCGGCCGCGCCGAGCCCGGCCAGCCGCAGCAGATCAGCTACCGACGAACCCGCGCCCGCAGCGGCGCGCACCGCCCCGTCGAGACCGAGCGAGAGCAACCACTGCGCGGCGGCGAACACGGCCGACAGGACGAGGACCATGCGCCACGGCACTGCGAGCCGACGCAGCGCCGCCGGATCCCGCCAGGCGACGAGTGCGACCAGCACCACCGCCGCAACGGCCGCGGGGATGGCGGGCATGACGCCCGAGACGAATGCCGGCGCGAGCGCCAGACACACCCCGGCCGCCGACCACAGCAGCACCCGGTCCGCGATGACCGGGGCGGCCACCGGACCGTAGCCGCCCCGCAGCGAACGACGGTGCAGCGCGAACAGCACGGCCACCGTCACCGCTACCGCGACCAGAGCCGGCCGCCACGCGACGGCGATGTACGCGCGCACACCGGGCAGGTGGTAGACGGCGAGCAGGTTCGTCAGATTCGAGACCGGCAGCAGCAGCGAGGCGGTGTTGGCCAGCCACACCGTCGTCATCGCGAACGGGAGCGCGGGCGCGCGCACGCGCCGCGCGGCCGCGAGGACCACCGGGGTGAGCAGCACGGCGGTCGTGTCGAGGCTCAACAGCACCGTCGCCGCGCACGCGAGAGCGACCACCAGCAGCCACAGCAGCCGCACCCGGCCACCACCCGCGCGCACCGCCGCGTACCCCGCGACCTCGAACACCCCTGCGAGGTGGGCGATCTCGGCGACGACGGTGATCGCGAGCAAGAAGGCCAGAACGGGACCGACCTGTTCGGCGAAGGACACCACCGCCCTATCCTTGCGTGAGTATCGATACATAGCGAGAGGGGGTGCCCGCGGTGGAGCTGCACGAGCAGGTCGGGCGGTTGCGTGACGCGGTTTTCGGGGGGCGGCAGGCCACTGTGGACACCGCGGCCATTCCGGCGGTAAGCCTGCTGCAACCCATCGACCTCACCGACGAGGCCGCGGTCACCGAGATCCTGGACGTCGCGGTCACCGTCGGTGAGATCCTGCTGGACGCGGGCACCGGAGCGATCGACACGAGTGCGCAGGTCCGCATGGTCGCGTCCGCGTACGGCCTGGACGCCGAGGTCGACGTCACCTACGACTCGATCCAGATCTGGGCGGGGCGCGGACGCACGCTCCCGGCGGTGACGGCGATGCGCCGGGTCACCAAGCGATCGCTCGACTACACCCGACTCGGGCACGTCGACGGCGTGGTGCGCAGGATCGTCGACGGCCGCCTCGCACCCGACGAGGCCTCCGAGCGCCTCGCGGAGATCGTGTCGGCACCGCACCCGTATTCGCGCTGGGTGGCCGTGCTCGGCTGGGCGGCGATGGGCGCGTCGATCACCTTCCTGGTCGGCGGGTCGGCCCCGATCGCCGCGGTATCCCTCGCGACCACCGCCCTGATCTACGCGATCAACAGGGGCCTGGGCCGGCTCGGCCTGCCGTTCTTCTTCCAGCAGGTCGTGGGCGGCTTCTTCGCGACGTTGCCCGCGATCGTCGTCTACCGGCTGTCCATCGCGTTCGACTGGGACGTCGAGCCCTACCGGATGACCGTGGCCGGCATCGTCGTCCTGCTGGCGGGGCTCTCGCTGGTCGGTTCGGTGCAGGACGCGATAACGGGTGCGCCGGTGACCGCGGCGGCACGATTCTTCGAGGTGCTGGTGTTCACGGGCGGTGTGGTCGCCGGCGTCGGCCTCGCACTGAAGGTGGGCTCTCAGTTGGGAGCCAGCCTGCCGCCGCTGGATCAGTCGGGCCTGTCGTTCGCACCGTTGCCCATCGCGGTACTCGCGGGCGGCGCCACGGCGACGGCGTTCGGCGTCGCCTCTTACGCCCAGCGCCGAGCGCTCGCAGCGTCGTTCCTGTCCGGCGGCGTCGGCGCTCTGGTCGCGGGAGGAATGATGAACACGGGCTTCGGCCCGGTGGTCGCGTCCGGCACGGCCGCCGTGGTCGTGGGCTTCGCCGGTGGCCTGCTCGCGCGCCGCGCGGTGGTGCCGCCGATCATCGTCGCCGTCGCAGGCATCACCCCACTCGTGCCGGGCCTCGCGGTGTACCGCGCGATCTCGCAGATCCTGGAGGATCAGACCTCCGCCGCACTGTCCTCCATGGTCTCGGCACTCGCCATCGGCTGCTCGCTCGCGGCAGGGGTCACCCTCGGCGAGTGGATGGCCCGCACCGCGCGTCGCCCGAGGATCACGATGAGCCTCGGCGATATCCACCGGCCGCGCGTCGTCCTCGACCGCCGACGAGGACGGCCGCGCCGGCTGCGCGTCGTGGACGCCGAGCCGGAGGACCTGGCGTGACGATCCGGCCGACTCGGCGCGACCGCGCCTCACGCGGTAAAATCGGCCCCGATGCGCCCATCCGGGGCGCGAACGCGCAATCGATACGTTAGGTGCCAGATGCCCCCCAAGACCACGCCGGAGATCAGCGACGACGAGCTCGTACCGCTCGCGGACGAGACCGCCCGGCAGGCGCAGCGCGTCGTGGCCGCGTACGCGACCGACGCCGACGAGTGCCGGACGCTGCTCGCGATGCTGGGGATCGGCCCGAAGGAGGCGTGACCGACTCCGCCGCCTCGGGCGACTTCGCCCCCTCGGGCGAGGCCGCTCCGTCCAGTGACGCCGCCGACTTCGTCGTCGTCGCCAACCGGCTGCCCGTGGACGTCGTCCGCGATGCGGACGGCACACTGACCTGGAAGCAGTCCCCCGGTGGTCTGGTGACCGCGCTGAAGCCGATCCTCGCCGCCCGGCAGGGTGCCTGGGTCGGATGGCCGGGAGCCCCCGACGTGGGCGACGGACCCGTCGTCGGCGACGGCATGACGCTCGTTCCCGTCCAGCTGTCACAGCAGGAGGTCAACGAGCACTACGAGGGCTTCTCCAACGGCAGCCTCTGGCCGCTGTACCACGACGTCATCGTCAAACCCGAGTACCACCGCGAGTGGTGGAACACCTACGTCGACGTGAACCGCCGTTTCGCCGAGGCGACGGCGTCCGTCGCGGCCGAGGGCGCCACCGTCTGGGTCCAGGACTACCAACTGCAGCTGGTCCCGAGGATGCTGCGGATGCTGCGCCCCGACCTGCGCATCGGTTTCTTCCTCCACATCCCGTTCCCGCCCGTCGAGCTCTTCATGCAGATGCCGTGGCGGACCGAGATCATCGAGGGGATCCTGGGCGCCGACCTGGTCGGCTTCCACCTGGCGGGCGGCGCGCAGAACTTCCTCTACCTGGCCAAGCGGCTCTGCGGCTACAACACCTCGCGCGGCCAGGTCGGGGTGCGCAGCAGGTTCGGCGTGGTCAGCGTGGGGTTCCGGTCCGTGCGGGTCGGCGCCTTCCCCATCTCCATCGACTCGGCCGAGCTCGACCGGACCGCACGCACCGCAGAGACCAAGGCCCGCGCCAAACGACTGCGCCGCGAGCTCGGCGACCCCGCGAAGGTCATGCTGGGCGTCGACCGGCTCGATTACACCAAGGGCATCGACGTGCGGCTACGTGCGATCGGCGAACTCTATGCCGAGGGCCGCCTCGATCCCGCCGAGCACGTGTTCGTTCAGCTCGCCACGCCGTCGCGCGAACGCGTCGAGTCGTACCGCACCATGCGCGACGACATCGAGCGGCAGGTCGGCCGCATCAACGGCGAGTACGGCCGCGTCGGGCATCCCGCGGTCCACTACATCCACCGCCCCGTGCCGCGCGACGAGCTACTCGCGTTCTTCTCCGCCGCGGACGTGATGCTCGTGACCCCGTTGCGGGACGGCATGAACCTCGTGGCCAAGGAGTACCTGGCGTGCCGGCCCGATGGCGGCGGCGCGCTGGTGTTGAGCGAATTCACCGGCGCTGCAGCGGAACTCAAGCAGGCTTACCAGTGCAACCCGCACGACCTGGACGGCGTCAAGAATGCCATCGACGACGCCGTGCACCAGGACCGGGAGGAGGGCCGCAAGCGCATCCGCGCGATGCGCCGCCAGGTCCTGCAGTACGACGTGGACTTGTGGGCGCGGTCGTTCCTGGACACGCTCTCCGGTCACATCGATACCGTGCGCGATACCGGGGACGGGCAGTGACGGTCGCTGAGGCCGCGCGATGACGGTCGTCGAGGGGGCGCTGCGCGCGTTCGCAGAACTTCCCACGATCCTGGTAGCAACCGACTACGACGGCGTGGTGGCGCCCATCGTCACCGATCCCGCACGGGCGTTCCCGCTGCCGGGCACCGTCGAGACACTGCGGGAACTGGCCGCACTGCCGGGCGTGACAGTGGCGCTGATATCCGGGCGCGACCGCGCCACGCTGCTGTCCCTCTCCGGCGCCGGCGACGGGATCATCACCGTCGGGAGCCACGGCGCGGAGTTCGACGACGGTTTCGCAGGCGAGACGCTCACCCCGAACAAGCGGGCCCTGCTGGCTGCCGTGATCGAGCGGCTGGAGGCGGTCGCCGCCGAGTACGCCGGTGCAGCCGTCGAGATCAAGCCGACGAGCGCCGCGTTGCACGTGCGGAACGTGGCCACCGGTGCCGAGGCCGCCCTGGACGAGGCGCGCCGAGGCCCCGCAGCACTGGCGGGCGTGCAGGCGACGGAGGGCAAGGCGGTGCTGGAGCTCGCCGTCGTCGAGGCCTCCAAGGGGCGCGCGCTGGAGACGCTGCGGGCCGCGACCGGCGCCGACGGCGTGCTCTACCTCGGCGACGACGTCACCGACGAGAAAGCCTTCGCGGTCCTCGCACCCCCGGATGTCTCCGTGAAGGTCGGGCCCGGCGATACCGTCGCGAAATACCGTGTTCCGGACCCGGATTCCGTACTGGACGCGCTGCACGAGCTGCTGCGTCTGCGCCGGTCCGAGGGCTGAGGGCCACGCCTCAGCCCAGAGTCACCAACGACCTCCCGTCGTCGACCGGCAACCGGCCGGCCACGACGGCGGTGACCGTCATCGAGTCGAGCCGGATGGCTCCGCCGTGGTTGTCCAGGAAGGCCGTATCGGACGAGTCGCGACCGGTCACCATCCGCAGCATCGACTGCCGCGGCGCCAGGCCGGTGGCATCGACCACGTACCAGGTGTCGCCGATGAGTGCCTCCGCGACGGCGTGGAAGTCCATCGGACTGCACCCCGGTGCGTACACGGCCGCGAGCCGCGCCGGGATCTTTACCGCACGCAGCAGCGCGATCACGAGGTGCGCGTAGTCGCGGCACACGCCGGCGGCCGCGAGCAGGGTGTCCGTCGCCCCGTCGATGGGGTCGGACGAGCCGGGTATGTAGTCCAGCCGCTCCGATACGAACTCGACTATGGCCGTGAGCAGTTCGTACTCGTCATCGATGCCGCGGAACTGCTTCGCGGCGTATCCGTAGAACTTGTCGCACTCGGCGTAGCGCGAGGGGCGCAGGTATAGGGACCGGTGGAACTCATCGAGCGGCGCTGGTTCCGGCGTGCCCGCGATGCGCGCGCGGTACTCGGCCCGCACCTGCGACGCGGCCGCCTCGAACCGGTGGATCCGCCCACCGTGCTCGCCGACGACCGACGTGGGATCGACCCGCTCGCCGTCGACGGTGAACTCGAGCGTCTCGTCGACCTCGACGCCGCGCAGGTGCGCGACCGAGATCTGGAACTCGAGCACCGTCGGCCTGAGGACCGTCACGCTCAGCTCGGACGAGACGTCGGTGCGGACTACTTCTTCAGTGCGCTCATCGACAACCACGTGGGCCAGTCTATGGTCCAGTCGTAGATGTCACCGTCGGCGCTCGACAGCGGGATCGACGTTCCCGTCACCTCGACCGGATCGCCGTAGACCGCGCCCTGGAAGTACGCTTGCGCATTGTCCAGCGACAGGTTGATACAACCGTTTGTCACATTCGAATTGCCCTGGTCGCCAATAGTGTTCGGGTTCGCATGGATGAACTCGCCGTTGTTGGAGATCCGGACCGCGAAGCGCTCGTGCACGTTGAAGTACCCGGCCGCGGGGTTGGACATGTAGAAGTCCTCGTGCTTCTCGCTCACTACGTGGACGCCCGTGCGCGTGATATTGCGCGCCAGGTCACCTTCGCCGTACGAGCACGGGAACCGCTGGTAGACCTGGTCACCCCGCATCACCACGATCTCGTGCGACGGGGCGTCGGCCTTGACGATCTGCGAGCGGCCGATGACGAAGTTGGAGGTCACATCGGAATCGCCGAAGGCGTCGTTCCCGTAGTCCAGACCGTACAGCTTGCCCGTCATGCTCACCTTGGTGCCCGGCTGCCAGTACTCCTTCGGCCGCCAGTGCACGCGCGAGCCGTTGTCGTCCGGAAGCCACGCCCACGCGCCCTCGGTAGCGGGCTCGGCGGTGATGGTGAGCGCCTTCTCGACCGCAGCCTTGTCCTCGATGGACTGGTCGAACTGCAGCATCAGCGAGGCCGCGATGCCGACCTCCTGCCCGTCTGCGATGTTGATCACAGCGGACACCGTGCCGGTGGGCTGATAGGTGGTGAAGCTGTGGTCGAGGGTGACGGTCTTACCATCCGTACCCGCAGCCTGCCCCGACCACTGGTACTTCACCCCGTAGCCGAGGGGCTCGTCGACGGTGTACTTGGTCTTGTCCGCCGACCCGCGGAGCGCGACCTGCTTGCCACTCGACGCGTTGGTCAGCTTCACTCCCGGAGAGAACGTGCCGTTCTTCACGGCGACGGATATCTCCGCGGTCGGCGACGGCGCCTTGGCCCCGTCGGCGGGGATGAATACGAAGGTCGCGGCGGGCTTGGTCGGCTCCTTCTTCGAGAACCCGTCCTTCCCGCAGGCGGCGAGGAGGGAGATGCCGCCCGCTGCTGCTGCGAGCGCGGCGAGCACCGTCCGGCGCCCCACCTCCGCCGGAGAGTGTTGTTGCATGGGGTCGATCCTACTGCCCCCGAACGCTTTCCCCGACCAGCACCGGCTCCGGCAGCAGGTTCACAGCAAACCGGGAGGCGACCCCGCGTTGCACTTCCGCAGCCAGGGCCAGCAGGTCGGCGGTGGTCGCGCCCCCGCGATTGGTCAACGCAAGGGTGTGTTTCGTAGACAGAGATACGGTTTGCCGACCGCCCGAATAACCCTTCGGGAAGCCGGCACGCTCGATGAGCCAGCCGGCCGAGAGCTTCACCCCGTCCGGAGCGGGGTAGCGCGGAGGCTCCATGCCGGTAGCAGCTGTGATCCGTTCCAGCACCGCTTCCGCATCGGCGGCCGGGACTACCGGGTTCGTGAAGAACGAGCCGACACTCCACGTGTCGTGGTCGGCCTCGTCGAGCACCATCCCCTTACCGCGGCGCAGCGCCAGCACCGCCTCGCGCACCCGGCCGGGCGACGCGGTGTCCCCCGGCCCGACGCCCAACGTCCGCGCCAGCTCCGCATACTTCACCGGCGCGCTCGCGCCCGCAGTGAGGCGGAAGCGCACGGCGAGCACCACCTCGTCGTCGGAGTGCTTGAGTCGCGACGAACGATAGGTCAGCTTCAGCTCCGCGGGCTCTACCCAGCGGTCCCGACCGGTAGACCGGTCCAGTAGGCGCGCACCGATCAGCCGGTCCGCGACCTCGACCCCGTACGCGCCCACGTTCTGGACGGGCGTCGCTCCCGCGGACCCGGGGATACCGGACAGGCATTCGAGCCCGCCCAGCCCCGCCTCGACGGTCCGTGCGACGACGTCGTCCCACGTCGCGCCGGCGTCGGCGGTCACCATGTCGCCTTCGATCCGCACGTCGCCCCCGGCCAGGTGCACGACGGTGCCGCGGAAGCCCGCGTCCGACACGACCAGGTTGGACCCGCCCGCGACGAGCAGCACGGGCGTCTCCGCAGCGTCGAGGCGGGTGACGGCGTCGACGATCTCCGACGCGGTCTCTGCTCGCACGTAATCGTCCGCGGGCCCGCCCAGACGCAGGGTGGTCAGCTCCGATATCAGCTTCGGCACCCGGCAACGGTAACGTGTCCGCCCATGGCTACCCGTCTCGAGCGCTCGCTGGACTACCCCATCGCAGCCCGCGCCCTCATCTCCGCATACCTCACCGAGGAGTACTGGCACGCGCGTGTCGCGGAGGTCGGCGGCGAGGGCGCGCGCGTCGAGGAGCTGGCGATCTCGGACGGCGGCGTGCAGGTACGCGTGGTGCATACGATCGGAGAGGACCGGCTGCCTCCCGTGGTCACGGCGATCCGCCCCGGCGGGCTGGAGATCCACCGCACCGAATCCTGGGGGCCGCTCTCCGAAAGCGGCTCGACGTGCGATTTCAGCGCCAAGATCGACGGAGCTCCGGCGCAGCTCAGCGGTACTGCAGTGCTCGAGCCGGTGACCGACGACTCCTCGCGCATCACGGCGACCGGATCCGCCGAGGTGGGCATACCGTTCGTGGCGAAGAAGGTCGAGTCACTCGTCGTCGAGAACCTGCAGGAGCTCATGGAGCGCGAGCGCGACTTCACCGTGGAGTGGGTGAAGGCGCACTGAGCCGGAAGCCACACCCGGGCGACGCCGATTTGTGGTGCGCGGGTACGGGTCCGATAACGTACCCCGCATGGCTAGACGGCTCAGCTACTCTGCGCGCTTCCCGTTCCCCGCGGAGGTCATGTACAAGGCGTACTCGCAGAAGGAGTACTGGGACGAGAAGATGACCGATTTCCGGAACGTCACGCCGCTCTCCGAGCTGGCGGAGTTCGAGGTCACCGGCGAGGGCGTCACCGTCGTCCAGAAGCAGAACCTGCCGCACGAGTACCTGCCCCCCGTCGCGCAGTCGGTGATGAAGAAGGACATGATCATCACCCGCAACGAGTTCTACGGCGCGTGGGACGGCGAGCACTCGGAGGGCGAGTACTCGGCGTCGGTGCCCGCGGGACCGGGCTCGCTGAAAGGCGACGTCGACCTGTTCGACACCGAGACCGGCTGCACCATGCGATACACCACGGTGGTCAAGGTCTTCGTGCCCTTCATCGGGCACAAGCTGGAGCAACTGATCCTGATCAACCTCGTGGATCTGTTCCGCGCCGAGGCCGAGTACACGAAGTACTGGGTCGACAAGAGCCTCTGACGAACGGTGTCGGATAGGGCGCCCGCGCCCGAGGGCCGGATCACGCGCGGTACGACCGGCCCCAACCGCCTGCGCCGCAGCGATCGTTGGACGGCACACCACCCCGACGTCGCGCGGACCCTGTCCGGGGCGTCGCCGCTGGCCGTGGACGTCGGCTACGGCGCCCGTCCGGACACCACCCTCGAGTGGGCCGGGTGGCTGCGCCGGATCTCACCCGGTGTGCACGTGGTGGGCCTCGAGATCGACCCCGACCGGGTCGTTCCGGGCCGCGGCGGCGTCGAGTTCGCGCGCGGCGGCTTCGAGCTCGCCGGCTTACGACCGAACCTGATCCGCGCGTTCAACGTCCTGCGCCAGTACGACGAGGACGAGGTCGCCGATGCCTGGGCGACGATGCTGGCGGGCCTGCGGCCCGGCGGGCGGCTGATCGAGGGCACATGCGACGAGCTCGGCCGCCGCTGCTGTTGGGTGCTGCTGGGGCCGTCCGGCCCGATCTCGCTGACCCTGGCCTGGGCGCCGGGCTTCACCGACCGCCCGTCCGAGCTCGCCGAGCGCCTGCCGAAGGCACTCATCCACCGCAACGTCTCCGGTGAACGCATCCACACCCTGTTGCAGCAGGCGGACGAGTGCTGGGACCACGCCGCGGGATACGCGCCCTATGGGAACCGCCTGCGCTGGCGCGCGGCAGCCGCCATGCTCGCCGAGCACACGGGGATCCCCGCGACGCACCCTCGCCGAGACAGCGTCCTGACCGTCCCCTGGCGGCTGGTCGCACCCTGATCCAGGACGGCAGATCGTCCGCCGCACCCCCCGGCATCGCGGATATCGCAACACCGCACCCGCACAGACGCGATCCGTACACGTACGCTCGACGGCATGACCGAACTGCGGATCGCGCTGGCGCAGGTCGCCGCGTCCGACCGCCCGGGGGACAACGCCGATCTGGTCGCCGACTACACCGCGCGCGCCGCGCAAGCCGGGGCGCGGTTGGTCGTGTTCCCCGAGGCCACGATGTGCCGGTTCGGCGTGCCGCTGGCCCCGGTCGCCGAGCCTCTGGACGGGCCGTGGGCGGACCGGGTGGCGCAGAGCGCCCACGAGCACGGCGTGACCGTTGCGGCGGGTATGTTCACACCGTCGGGTGACCGTGTCGCCAATACACTCCTGGTGGCGGGCCCGGACGGCCGCACCGGCTACTCCAAGGTGCATCTCTTCGACGCCTTCGGTTTCGTCGAGTCGCGCACCGTCGCGCCGGGTGACGAGGCCGTCACCGTCGAAGTCGACGGGGTGCGGGTCGGCCTGACGATCTGCTACGACATCCGCTTCCCCGCCCTGTTCACGGCACTGGCCGACGCGGGTGCCGACGTGATCGCGGTGGCCGCGTCGTGGGGCGCCGGCCCCGGCAAGCTCGACGCGTGGACCACGCTCGCCCGCGCCCGCGCGCTGGACACGACGACCTACGTAGTGGCCTGTGACCAGGCCGATCCCGGGGAACCGGATCCGCGCGGCGCGCCCCGCGGTGTCGGCGGGTCCCTCGCCGTGGGCCCCGACGGCGAGATACTCACACAGGCCGGGCCCGGCCCGGACCTGCTCGTGGTCGACATCGACACGGACCGCGTGGCCGCGGTCCGTGAGACGTTGCCCGTCCTCGCGAACCGCCGTGACTTCCGACACCCACACCGGTCTGTCAGACCCTGATGTAAGAATGGCGCCCGATGGATACTCCGCCGAACAACCCCCAGCAGACCCCGCCCGCGGGCGGGGTCACCTCGCGTGTAGCGAAGCCCGGACGTAAGCGCTCCACCGGCAGGATCGTCGGGCTGTCCGCCGTCGGGCTCGTCGCCCTCCTCGTGATCGTGCTCGTCGGATCCGAGCTGTGGTTCCGCCACAGCTCCACATCCTGCATCGCCGACATGGTCAAGAAGGGCACAGGCGCCGACGCCAAGGTGTCGCTGTCCAAGAAGCCGGTGCTGCTGCAGTACGCCAGCGGTACGGCGCCGTCGATCGACATCGACATACCCGACAACCTGAACAACACACCCGGACTGTCCGCCAAGCTTCACCTCACCGACGTGCAGGTCAAGGGCGACAACAAGATCGGGTCCGCCACAGTCGTGGGTTCCATGTCGTCGGACGGCATCCTGTCCCGCGTCAAGAGCGTCCCGCTGGTCGGCGACCCCAAGGTGAAGCTGGACAAGGGCGCCGGCACCATCGACATCACCGGCACTATGTTGTTCGCGCCGCTCGAGATCAATCTCAAGCCCGAGCTGAAAGGCGGCAAGCTGCAGCTCACCGCGGGCAAGGTGAACGTCATGGGCTTCGGCGTGCCGGACGACCTGGCGCAGCAGCTGATCGACGCCGTCGACGGCGGGCTGCCGACGCCCAAGGGGCTGAAGGCGGACGATGTCGACGTGACCGACCAGAACGTCTCGGTCACCTACAGCGGGCAGAACGTCACACCGGCGGACCTCGCGAGCGGCAGCAACGACCTGGGTGGCGGCTGCTCGGTATGACGGCCGCACTCGCCTCGCGGTGGGCCGTCATGCACGGTCTGCCGCGGGCGGTGCTGGGACGTCGGGCGCGCGGCGGCGACCCGCTCGCCCGCCTTGCACTCGGGGTCGGCGGCTGGAGCGTGCGGCACGAGGCACAGGAGGCGCTGCGCCTCCACGGCCCGGTCGTCACGACCGACCTGGGACGCGTCGTGGTGGGACACGCCGCCTGCCGGGAGATTCTGCGGGACCGTCGCTGGTCGACGGTGACACCGAGCGACTTCGGCATGCCACGTCCCCTTCAGTGGCTGCTCGACCACACCGATCCGGGGCTGCCGAATCCCGTCGAGCCGCCGTCCATGCTGGTCACCGAGCCGCCGATGCATACGCACTACCGGCAGCTAGTGGCCCGCAGCTTCACTCCCCGCGCCATAGAGGGCATACGCGGGCGCGTACAGGACGTGTCGGACCGGCTGCTCGACTCGCTCGCGGCGCGCTCACGCTCCGAGCGCACACCGCATGCCGGTGCCGAGTTGATCGCCGAGTGGGCCACGCTGCTCCCGGCCGACGTGATCGCCGAACTGCTGCGGCTGCCGGAGGGCGCCGTGCCCGACTTCGTCCGCTGGGGCGAACAGGCGGCACCGCTCCTCGACGCGGGCCTGCCGTGGCATACCTTCCGAATGGCGCACTCAGGCCTGCGTTCCCTGGACGAGTTCTTCGCCCGGCATTTCGCGCAGCTGCGCCGCGAGGAGGTCGATGAACATCCCTTCGCGCGCCTGGTCGGAGACCGCGAACTCACGGATCGCGAACTCGCGACCAACGCGACGCTGCTCGTCGGCGCGGGGTTCGAGACCACGGTGAACCTGCTGGGCAATGCCGTCGTCCTGCTGCTGAATCGACCCGACGACCTGGCCGCCCTGCGCTCCGACCCCAGCGGCTGGCCCAATGCGATCGAGGAGGTACTGCGCCTCGAGAGCCCGGTGCAGTCGACCGCCCGGCTCGCGACCGAGGACATCGATGTGGCCGGGACCCGCGTCCCGCGTGGGGCGATCGTGACGCTGCTTCTGGCCGCCGGCAACCGCGACCCCGAGGTGTTCGACCGGCCGACCGACTTCGACATCAGGCGCGCGAACGCCCGCGACAACCTCGCCTTCGGCACTGGCATCCATGCGTGCATCGGCTCCGCGCTCGCACGCATGGAAGCGGCGATCGCGCTGCCCGCGCTCTTCGAGCGCTTCCCCGATCTCGCCCTCGACGGCCCCCCGACGCCCCGTCCGCTCGTCAACCTGCACGGCTACGAGCGGATCCCCGTGCGACTGCGCTGACCCGGGTCGTGGTCCGTGCAGCGGGCGGCAGGTGGTGGCTCGGATGCGACCGAGGCCTCAGGCGCCGAAACCGTCGAGCACCGCGCGGGTTCCGGAGAGGCCCAGGCGATCCGCCCCGGCGTCGAGCATCGCGGCGGCGGCCTCGGCGGTGCGGATGCCGCCGGACGCCTTCACGCCGATGTGCGGCGAGACGGAGTCGCGCATGATTCGCACGGCCTCCACGCTCGCGCCGCCGCTGGGGTGGAAACCGGTGGAGGTCTTGACGAACGACGCCCCGCCCCGCTCCGCCACCTGACAGACGGACTTCAGCAGGTCGGCGTCGCCGAACCCGAGCAGCGCAGCGGACTCGACGATCACCTTGAGCACCACGTCGGCGCCGATCGCCTCACGCACCGTGAGCACATCGGAGAACACACGCTCCAGCTGGCCAGACAGGGCATGGCCGATGTCGATCACCATGTCCACCTCGTCAGCGCCCTCCTCGACGGCCATCCGCGCCTCGGCCGCCTTGACCAGTGTGTGATGCTTGCCCGACGGAAAGCCTGCCACCACACATGTTTTGAGGCCTGCCCCAACCCGCGCCGGCCCGCTCGCCGCACGTCCGGCGCCGACGTCGATGGGCAGCATCGACGGCGACAGGCACACCGCGTACACGCCGAGGTCGACCGCCTCGGCGACGGCGCGCGCGGCATCCTCGTCGGTGGCCTCGGGCTTGAGCAGGGTGTGGTCGACGAGGGCGGCTACTTCGCTGCGGGTTGGCATGGACCTACTCTCGCACAGGCTGGGCGAGGCCCCACCCAGCCCACAACCACGTGCACACCCCGGGCCGCCGAGTGAGACACTTGTCCCCCGTGACGACTGCGCGCTATGTCCTGACCCTGGGCTGCCCCGATACGACGGGAATCGTGGCCAAGATCTCGACCTTCCTCGCGGAGGAGGGTGGCTGGATCGTCGAAGCCGCGTACCACTCCGATCCGGACACCGGATGGTTCTTCACACGGCAGGCCGTGCGCGCCGATTCGGTCCGCGTCCCCATCGAGGAGTTGCGCGCGCGGTTCGCGCAGCGGGTTGCGGCGCAACTCGGCCCCGAGACCGAGTGGCGGCTCACGCCGAGCGATCAGCCGCGCGACATCGTCGTCCTGGTGAGCAGGGAGGGGCACTGCCTGCACGACCTCGTCGGGCGGATCCGCACCGGCGAGCTCGACGCACGTATCGCCGCCGTCGTCGGCAATCACACCGACCTCGAGGACTTCTGCGTGCGCCTGGACATCCCGTTCCACCACGTGCCGTTCCCGAGGCCCGGCGCCGGCGCCGACGAGAAGGCCGCCGCATTCGCACGGGTCGCGGAGCTCACCGACGCGCACGCGCCCGATGCTGTCGTGTTGGCGCGATTCATGCAGGTCGTGCCGCCGGAGCTGTGCGAGGCGTGGGCCGGCCGGGCGATCAACATCCACCACAGCTTCCTGCCGTCATTCGTCGGCGCACGCCCGTACCATCAGGCGTTCACGCGGGGCGTGAAGCTGATCGGCGCGACCTGCCACTACGTGACGGCGGACCTGGACGCGGGACCGATCATCGAGCAGGACGTGATCCGCGTGGATCACTCCGACTCGGTGAGCGATATGGTGCGGCAGGGCCGCGACATCGAGAAGCTGGTGCTGTCCCGGGGGCTGCGCTGGCACCTGGAGGACAGGGTGCTGGTGCACGGACGCAAGACCGTGGTCTTCTCCTGAGACGCTAGACCGCGGGCGCCGGAACCGGCTTGCCGAGGATCGCATCGATCAGGTTGTTCACCTTCTCGGGCTGCTCGATCGGCAGCATGTGCCCGGCGTCGCGAATCACGGCGAAACGGTCCAAGTAGCCGGTCAGACGCAGCTCGGCGGCCATGCGCTCGGCGTGCACCGGCGGGGTGAGATGGTCGAACTGTCCCACGGCGACCGACGTCGGTACATTCAGCGCGCGCAGACCGTCCGTCACGTCGACGTCGACGAGGGCTCGGCCCCACGCGCCGCGAATCCGCGGCGGACACTGCGAGACCATGTCCTCGGTGTACTTGACAGCACCGTAGGACGCGTAGCCGCACAATGCGGCGTACCGCAGGATGCCGAGGTCCAGCCGGTTGTGCCGCAGCCGTACGGGCCGGCCGAGCACCGAGCTGCCCAGGTCGTGCACCACGCGCGGCGCGCGGTTCAGCACGCCGAGGCCGCGGGCACGCACGAACGAGGGCACCGCTCGGTCCGCGAAGGTGGACACCAGGAGCGCGTGGTGAGCGCGCTGCGCGACCTCGCCCGGATACTTCGCGGCCCAGGCCATGATGCTGATAGCGCCCATGCTGTGCCCGACGAGGAGCGCGGTGCCCCCGGACTCGCCCAGCGCGTCCGCGAGCACGGCGCGCAGGTCGTCGGCGAGCACGCCGGCGCCGTAACGCGACGGATCCCCCGCCTCCGACGAGCCGTGGCCGCGCTGGTCGTACGTGACGACGCGGTAGCCGCGCCCGACGAGGTGCTCGACCTGACGCGGAAAGTTCCCGACGTTGCACGTCCAGCCGTGCACGAGCACCGCGACCGGCCCATCGGCCGGGCCCCATTCGCGGACGTGCAGCGCCACGCCGTCGCCGGACACGACGATGCGGTCCGTGCGGACCCCGTCGAAGTCCTCGATCAGCACCGCGTTCGTCGGCTCCGACGGGCGCCCGAGGGCGAACGCCGCGAGACCCGCGGCGCCGGCGGCGACGCCGGTGACGGCCGCGGCCGATGCGCCCAGCGCCAGCTTCGTGGAAGTCTTCATCGTCTCTTCTCGCCTGTCTGGATCGGGTGGGCCCGGGGCGCGGGCCGCTCTACAACGACGGTGATGCTACCGGTCAGTACCGCGAGCGCTTCTGCACCTCGTCGACCTTGGGCCGGACGTCCACCATGTACAGGATGACCGCGATCGCACCGATCACGAGGCCCATCACGCCGAGGGCGATGTCCACCAGTACGGCACCCACCAGGATGAGCAGCCAGTACTTCTTCTCGAGCTTGCCCACGGCCCGGAACGCGTCCTCCCGGGTGCGTGCGCAGTGGACGAGCGCGAACACGCCCACGACCAGAACCACCGCCTGCAGAGCGAGGAAGATCAGATTCTGGATGTTCGCGAGGTTGTAGGCGAAAGTGCTCATGCGACCAGAGTAAACGGGTCGGAAAGCAGAAGCCCGGCGGGGTGGTGACCGCCGGGCGTCTGTGCATGCGCG
>NZ_JARFTP010000049.1 GCF_029167375.1 Tsukamurella sp. 8F | reverse complement strand
GCGCCCCCCCCCTCCCCCGATTCTCGACGCACCTCCTGAAATGTCCGTAAGGGCTTCCGTCACACCCGGCGCGCCGCATCGACTGAGGCCCCGCCCGGTGCAAGGCTGGGGCGCGATGAACTCCACCCTGTCCCGACTGCGCGGCGCCGGTGAGGCCCGCTCGTTGTTCGCCGTCGCGTTCGGCCCGTCCGTCGTGGCGTTGGCGATCGTCGCGCTGCTCGGCGTCCTGACGATGGCCACCCAGCAGTCGGACATGGCCGCAGTGTTCGCTGTCGTCTCCGAGCTGTGGCTCGCGGTGCATCAGGTGCCGGTGACGGTCAGCGACATCACCGTCAGCACGCTCCCACTGATCCCGACGCTGCTGCTCATGGTCGGCGTTGCGCGGATGTCGCGCTCCGCATCGGATGGTCGTCCCCTGCGCGAGCTCCGGACGGTGGTGTTGTGCGCAGTCGGCGGGCCACTGCTGTTCACCGCGATCGCCCTCGCCGTGGTGAACGACGCGACCAGTACGTTCACCGTGGGGACCCCGCCGCCGCTCGTGGCATTCGTCGACACCGCCGTCGTACACCTGGTCGCCGCCCTGATCGGGATCGGTTACGGCCGCCGGCACGAAGTATCGGACCTCCTGCGCGTGCCGCTGTGGGTGGAGGACGCCCTCGCGGTCGCCACCCGCGCGCTGGCCGCCTTCTTCGCCGTCGGCGCCGCGATCGTGGTCGTGCGCCTGCTCGTCCAGTGGAGCACCGTCGGTTCGTTGGTCGGTGCCGGGAACGATGCGATCGGAATGCTCGGGCTCACGGCCCTCTCCGTGCTCTACATGCCCAACGTGATGATCGGCGCGGCGGGCATCACCGTCGGCGCGGGCGCTCAGGTGGGCCCCGTCGCGGTCAGCCTCTTCTCCTCGGCGCCCGGCCAGGCGCCCGCGATCCCGCTGCTCGCGATCCTCCCCGCGGGCGATTCGCCGCGCTACCTGCTCGTGCTGCTGCTCGTGCCCGCCGTGGTCGCCGTGGCGACCGGGCGTCGCTGCGCTGCCGCGGATCCCGAGCTCGGCCCCACCCTCAAGACCATCGGTGTCGCGGCTCTCGCGACGGCCGCCGGGATCACCGCCGCATCCTGGCTCGCAGGCGGCCAGCTGGGCGGCTCAGGCCGGGTCGGCCTGGATCTGCCCGAGCTGTTCTTCTTCACGTTCGCGTGGATCATGCTCGTCGGAGCGCTGGCGGCGCTCGCGGTGCAGCAGTTCGGTGACACGCGCGCGGTGCGGTCGACGAAGCGTGCCGGCCGCGCAGACGGGCCCGCCGGATACACCACCTTCGCGGACGAGCCCGACGATGCCGATGTCGCGGCGCCGATCCGCTCCGACGCAGACGCACCCGAGCGGTACGCCGAGCCGGACGAGACGCCCGTCTCCGACCCCGATGGCGCCGCCGAGCACGACCGCTCCGAGCACGACCGTTCCGAGTCCTGCGGCGCTACGCACGATGCCGCGTCGGACAGCGCCGAGCCGGACGACCCCGAGACCGGTGACTTCGACAGCGTCCGCGACGCCGCCCGGACCGGAGGCACCGATGCTGCACGCGGGGGAGAAGCGCCGACGACGGCCCGGGACGAGGCGCGCGTGCCGTCGGCCCACGAGCCCGGGACGCGTGCGCGGGGCGGCCGTCCGGCGCCCGTCCGAGATCCCGTCGTCGCCGATGTGGAGGAACTCGACAGCTATACCTTCGGGGAGTGAGCGACCGGGCCGTCGGTACCGGATTCGGACGCGTCTAGGCTTTGACCGGAATCCCGTAGCCCGAGGAGAGAGAAGCTGGACACCCCCGCAGTGCTCGTCGTGCCCCCGTGTGCACCCGCACGCATCGTCGTACTCGCCTCCGGGACGGGCTCGTTGCTCGCATCCCTCCTCGAGGCGGCCGGCGACTCCGGATATCCGGGGGAGGTCGTCGGGCTCGTCGCAGACAGGGATTGCCGTGCTGTACGCATCGCCGCTGAGGCGGGGCTCCCCGCGTCGGTCGTGCGCCTCGGCTCGCATCCCGACCGCGCGGCGTGGGACACCGCGCTCACGGCGGCCGTGGCGGGTCTACATCCCGATCTCGTGGTCGCGGCCGGATTCATGAAGCTCCTCGGCCCCGAGTTCCTCGGGGCGTACGGTGGCCGGGTGATCAACGCGCACCCCGCGCTCCTGCCTGCGTTCCCCGGTGCCCGCGCGGTCCCGGACGCGCTCGAGTACGGGGTCGCGGTCACGGGATCCACGGTGCACCTGGTGGATTCGGGTCTCGATACGGGCCCGATCCTCGCGCAGCGGGCCGTGCCGGTCGAGCTGGGCGACACCGAGGAGACACTGCACGAACGGATCAAGGTCGTGGAGCGTCGCCTCCTTGCGGAGGTCGTCGCCGACGTGGCCCGGCGTGGCTACACCCTGAACGGACGAAAGGTCACACTTCGATGAGCAGCATCCCCTTCAAGCGCGCTTTGATCAGCGTGTACGACAAGACGGGGCTGGTGGAGCTGGCGACGGGCCTCGAGCAGGCCGGCGTGGAGATCGTGTCCACGGGCTCGACCGCCAAGACGATCGCCGACGCCGGCGTCGCCGTGACCCGGGTCGAGGATCTCACGGGCTTCCCGGAGTGCCTCGACGGGCGCGTGAAGACGCTGCACCCGCGCGTGCACGCGGGGATCCTGGCCGACACCCGCCTGCCCGATCACGTGCAGCAGCTCAAGGACCTCGGCGTGCAACGCTTCGAGCTGGTCGTGGTGAACCTGTACCCCTTCACGGACACCGTCGCGTCCGGGGCCACCGAGGACGAGTGCGTCGAGCAGATCGACATCGGTGGGCCGTCGATGGTGCGCGCCGCGGCCAAGAACCACCCGTCGGTGACCGTCGTGGTATCGCCCGACGATTACACCGAGGTGATCGACAACGCCCGCGTCGGCTTCTCGCTGGAGCGGCGTAAGAGCCTCGCCGCCAAAGCCTTCCGACACACGGCCGACTACGACATCGCGGTCGCGTCATACATGACCGACGTGGTGGCTGCCCCTTCCGAGGAGTCCGCGGACAGCCACTTCCCCACCTGGATGGGTGGCAGCTGGCGGCGCGAGGCGGTGCTGCGCTACGGCGAGAACCCGCATCAGGGCGCCGCGCTGTACGCCGCGACCGGCGGCTCGGGCATCGCACAGGCGGAGCAGCTGCACGGCAAGGCGATGAGCTACAACAACTACACGGACGGCGATGCCGCGTGGCGGTCCGCCTGGGACTTCACGGAACCGGCCGTCGCGATCATCAAGCATGCCAACCCCTGCGGCATCGCTATCGGCAAGGACGTGGCGCAGGCTCACCGGCGGGCGCACGCGTCCGACCCGGTGTCCGCATACGGCGGCGTGATCGCCGCGAACCGCGAGGTCAGCGTTGAGATGGCCGAGCAGGTCTCCGAGATCTTCACGGAGGTGATCATCGCGCCGTCGTACGCCCCCGGCGCGCTCGAGCTGCTCACCAAGAAGAAGAACGTCCGGATCCTGCTGGCCCAGCCCCCGGTGCTCACCACCGAGGTCAAGCAGATCTCCGGGGGTGTGCTGCTGCAGGACACCGACGCTATCGACGCCGCCGGCGACGACCCCGCCGAGTGGACCCTCGCCACCGGCGAGCCCGCCGATGAGGCCACTCTCGCCGACCTCGAATTCGCCTGGCGCGCAGTCCGTTCGGTCAAGTCGAACGCGATCCTGCTGGCATCTCGCGGCGCCTCGGTCGGCGTCGGTATGGGGCAGGTCAATCGCGTCGACGCTGCGCAGCTGGCCGTGAACCGCGCCGGCGACCGCGTGGTCGGGTCGGTCGCGGCGTCGGATGCGTTCTTCCCATTCCCCGACGGCCCGCAGATCCTGATCGATGCGGGGGTCAAGGCGATCGTTCAGCCCGGCGGCTCCATCCACGACAAGGAGACCATCGAGGTCGCCCAGGAGGCCGGTGTGACGATGTACTTCACCGGCACACGCCACTTCTTCCACTAGGGCCGCACCCGGCCCCCACCGGGTCCGGTGTGGAGTCGTGCACCTGGTCCCGCGTGCGCTCGGTGAAATGGCCGGCGTGCAGCGGCTCGTCCGGCACCGCACGCCCCAACCAGGTCACCGCGGCGGGGCGCGGTGCCGGTGAGGTCGCGCTCCCGCGATGCAGTCGCCGTCGTTCGCGTCGTCCCAGAACACGCCGGTCCGGGTGTGTGGCTACCAGGATGGCCGCCCACGGCGATCGCGGTCGCGGCCGCCGATTCCTCATGGCCCCTCCGCCCGGATCGATACGCCGATCGTGCGATGCGGTCCGCTGCACCGGATACGGTGGGACGCATGGCCACATCTGCGGAGACCGCACGCCACGCCTATCAGTCGCTCGAGCCGTATCACGTCGTCGCCTATTTCAACCCCGGTCTGCGCGCCGCGCAGGAGGACCTCGGCCTCGACGCGCACGCCTTCTACGTGGGTGCTCGCGCCGCACCGATGGGTGAGGTCGTGGCACCGGTGGTGGCGGCGGCGTTCTACAACTTCTCGCCGGCCCTGATCGAGACGGCGTGGCCCGCGGCGCTGGACGCCGGACTCGCCGAGATCGACGACCGTCGCTACGCCATGCTCGACGCGCAGTACCGCGGGATCCTGGGCGACGCCGCCGGGCTCGCGGACCTCGTGCCGGAGTACGCGGCCCTGATCGCGGATCTGCCGATGTCGGGGCGTGCACTGGCCGCGGCCTGGGCGGCGAGCGACGTGCCGGACGCTCCTGCCCTCGCGCTCTGGCGACATCTGTCTGTGCTGCGGGAGTGGCGCGGCGACAATCACATCGCGGAGCTGGTGCGTCACGGTCTCGACGGGGTCGACGCCGGCGTGTTCCACGAGGCCGAACTGCCTGACCCCTCGATCTCGCGCAGGGTGATCGGGCGGCGCTTCTTCCAGGTGAGCCGCGGCCTGTCCGACGCCGACTGGGACGCCGCGATCGACAGGCTCGTAGCACGCGGCCTGGTCGAGCGCGATGGCGACAAGCACCGCCTCACGGCGGACGGTTTCGCCCTGTACCAGGACATCGAGGCCGGCACCGATGCGATCAGCGGTGCGGCCTTCGGCCCGGCCGCCGCGAACCTCATCGACCGCACCCGGCCGTACGTCAAGAAGGTCATCGACGCCGGGATCCTCCCCGGCACGCGGGCGAAGTAGCGGCGCCCCGGCGCCGTGCACGTGCCGGGGGCCGGGCGTAGCGTGGATTCGTGACTGACGCTTCCACCGGCCCGGCACCGACCACCGTCGGAGAGCTGCGCGCATCCGGCCACGTCTACCGCGGCATCAAGGACGAGATCCGACACAACCTGATCGCCGCTCTGCGCGGCGATATCGACCCATGGGAGGGCATCCAGGGGTTCGACGACACCGTTATCCCCCAGCTCGAGCGAGCGCTCCTGGCGGGCCACGACGTGGTCCTGCTTGGAGAACGCGGGCAGGGCAAGACCCGCCTGATCCGCACGATCGTGGGTCTGCTCGATGAGTGGACCCCCGTCATCGACGGTGCTGAGCTGGGCGAACACCCCTACCATCCGATAACCCCTGCTTCCGTGCGCCGGGCCGCCGAGCTGGGCGACGACCTGCCGGTGTCGTGGCGGCACCGCGACGACCGCTACTCGGAGAAGTTGGCGACGCCCGATACCTCTGTCGGCGACCTGGTCGGCGACGTCGACCCCATCAAGGTGGCCGAAGGGCGCAGCCTAGGTGATCCCGAGACCATCCACTTCGGCCTCATCCCGCGTGCGCATCGCGGCATCGTCGCCGTCAACGAGCTGCCGGACCTGGCCGAGCGGATCCAGGTCGCCATGCTGAACGTGATGGAGGAGCGGGACATCCAGGTGCGCGGGTACAGCCTGCGGCTACCCCTGGACGTGCTGCTGGTCGCCTCCGCGAACCCCGAGGACTATACGAACCGCGGCCGGATCATCACGCCGCTCAAGGACCGGTTCGGCGCCGAGATCCGCACGCACTACCCGATCGACCTCGATGACGAGGTGGCCGTGATCGAGCAGGAGGCCGACACGGTGGCCTCGGTGCCGCCGTACCTCACGGAGGTCCTCGCCCGCTTCACTCGCGAGTTGCGGGAGTCCTCGTCGGTGGACCAGCGCTCCGGCGTATCCGCACGTTTCGCCATCGCAGCGCAGGAGACGGTGGCTGCATCCGCACTGCACCGCGCCGTTCTGGGTGGCGAGGAGCTGCCGGTCGCCCGCGTCGTGGACCTCGACTCGATCGTGGAGGTGCTGCGCGGCAAGGTCGAATTCGAAGCGGGGGAGGAGGGGCGCGAGCTCGCCGTGCTGGGGCACCTGCTGCGCCGTGCCACCGCCGATGCCGCGCGCGAGAACCTCGGTGGGGTGGACCTCGGGCCCCTGGTCGCGGCGCTGGAGCAGGGCGGTCCCGTAGTCACGGGGGAGGACGTCAGCGCGGAGCAACTGCTCGACGGTCTGCCGGAGGTCCACGTATTGGCCGAGGTGTACGAGCGCCTCGGCGCGGATACGGACGGCGAGCGTGCCTCGGCGGCCGAATTCGCCCTGGAGGGACTGTATCTCGCGCGGCGGATAGGCAAGGAATCGGACGATTCGGGGCAGACGGTCTATGGCTAGGCATCACCGCTTCTCGCGATACAGCCGCTATACCGGCGGCCCCGATCCCCTGGCCCCGCCGGTGGATCTGCGGGAGGCGCTGGACGAGATCGGGCGCGACGTCATGGAGGGCGTATCGCCCCGGCGCGCCCTGCAGGAGTACCTGCGGCGGGGCTCCCAAGACAGGCGCGGGCTGGATAAGTTGGCGGAGGCGGCGCACCGTCGTCGACAGGACCTGTTGCGCCGCAACAACTTGGACAAGACGTTCGAGGACATCCGTGAGCTGCTCGACGAGGCCGTTCTCACGGAACGTAGAGAGCTCGCGCGAGCCCTCGACGACGATGCCCGGTTCCAGGAGATGCGCATCGAGAACCTGCCGCCGTCCCCGGCGCAGGCGGTGCGGGAGCTGAGCGACTACGCGTGGCGGTCGCCCGAGGGGCGCGAAAAGTTCGAGCGCATAAAGGACCTCATGGGACGAGAGCTGCTCGATCAGCAGTTCGCGGGGATGAAGGAGGCGCTCGAGAACGCCACCGATGAGGACCGGCGGCGTGTCCAGGAGATGCTCGACGACCTGAATTCGTTGCTGGACAAGCACAACCGCGGCGAGGACACGGATCAGGACTTCGCCGAGTTCATGGACGAACACGGCGAGTTCTTCCCCGACAACCCGCGCAACGTCGACGAGCTGATCGACTCGCTCGCCAAGCGCGCCGCAGCGGCGCAGCGACTACGCAACAGCTTGACCTCCGAGCAGCGGGCCGAGCTGGATCAGCTGGCGCAGAGCGCGTTCGGTACTCCGTCACTGTCGCAGGCGCTGAACCGGCTGGGCGATGCGCTGCAACAAGCGCGGCCTGGCGAGGACTGGTACGGCAGCGAGGATTTCGAGGGGCAGCAGGGGATGGGTCTCGGCGACGCGACCGGTGCCATGGCGGATATCGCAGAGCTCGACGACCTGATCGACCAGCTGTCCCAGCAGCATCAGGGCGCATCGATGGACGACATCGACCTCGAGGCGCTCGCCCGCCAGTTGGGCGAGGACACGGCGGTGGATGCGCAGGCGCTCAAGGAGCTGGAACGCGCACTTCGCGACGCAGGCTATTTCGAGCGCGAGCCCGATGGTGCGCTGCGACTCTCTCCAAAGGCGATCCGACAGCTCGGGCAGTCGATCCTGCGGGACGTCGCGCAGCAGCTCAGTGCGCGGGGCGGCGAGCGAGCCACAGACCGCGCCGGCATCGCCGGCGAGCCGACCGGTGCGAGCCGCGAGTGGCGATTCGGTGACGTGCAGCCGTGGGACACCACCCGCACTGTGGTGAACGCCGTGCTGCGCCAGTCGGGTTCGGGTGCCCCGCGGGACGGTTCGGTGCGCCTCGACGCCCGTGACATAGAGGTCGTCGAGACCGAGGCGCGCTCGCGGGCGGCGGTCGCGCTGCTCGTGGACACCAGCTTCTCCATGGTCATGGAGGGGCGATGGGTCCCGATGAAGCGCACGGCACTCGCGCTGCACCAGCTGATCTCGACACGTTTCCGAGGCGACGAGCTCACGGTGATCGGTTTCGGGCGGCACGCCCGGACCCTGACCGCTGCGGAACTGACCGGCCTCGACGGCGTGTACGAACAGGGCACGAACCTGCATCACGCGCTGCTGTTGGCGGGCGACCACTTCCGTCGCCATTCGGCCGCGCAGCCCGTACTGCTCGTGGTCACCGACGGCGAGCCCACCGCGCACCTCGAACGTGACGGTGAGGCGTTCTTCGGCTACCCGCCGCACCCGCGGACTCTCGCGCTGACGGTGCGCGGCTTCGACGCGGTTGCGGCGCAGGGTGCACAGACGACGATCTTCCAGTTGGGTGACGAGCCGTCGCTGACCCGATTCCTAGACCTCGTGGCCCGGCGCGTCGGCGGCCGGCTGGTCAACCCGGATCTGGACGGCCTAGGCGCCGCCGTGGTGTCGGACTATCTGGGGTCGAGACGTAGGCGGTAGTGCCTACCGCTGCACCACCTCGACGCCGCCCCAGAAGGCGATGCCCCGGACGGTGACGCGCGGGCCGCCGGGCTTCCCCGGCCGCGGGTCCTTGTGCTCGAACGCGCCCATGATGCCGAGGCCGGGGACGTGCACGACGGCATCGGCGGGCAGGATGATCTTGATTCCGGCCATGATGGCGGTGGCGGTGATGGTGACCTCGGGCGCGGTGAAGGTCGCCTCCGAGAGGTCGAGCGTTACGCCGCCCCACCATGCGAATGCGGAGTGCTCGGCCCCGACGGCCACGGCGCCGCGCACTTTCGCCTCGCTCATCACGGCCACCTTGGTGCCGAGCATCGGCAGAGTGGTGGGCTGCGGACGCGCCGCCGCCATCGGCGCCGGGATATCCGAGACGAGCCGGTCGAGGTCGCTGTAGGTGCGCGCCGCGACCGCGCGCGACGTGCGGTCCTCGAACTCGGAGAAGGTCAGCCGCCCCGTGTCGAGCGCCTGCGACAGCAACTGCATCACCAGGTTCCGGTCCTGATCCGACGCGCGCATCAGCTCGCGGCCGGTACCCGCTTCCTCGCCCATGGATTCCACACTAGGCGGATACGGCTGTGGCCGCCTCCCCGTTCTCTCGGAGGGGAGGCGGCCACAGGTCTCGAGACGATCAGATCAGGCGACCGACCACGGGCAGGCGCTTGAGGAGCACCGCGATCCCGGTGGGCTGCTTGGCGCCCTTCACGTCCTTGGCCTTGCCGGCGTCCTTGGCTGGAGCGTCCTTGGCGGCAGCCGGCTTGCCCGCGGCGGCCTTGGTGCTACCGGCCTTGGTGCTACCGGCCTTGGTGGCCTTGGAATCGGTGGCCTTGGAGTCGGCGGCGTCGTACGGCGACTTCGCCTTCGACGCTGCCGCCTGCTGCTCAGCGATCGGCGTGATCTTCGCCGCGCCCTTGTCGGCCTTGGCGTCGGGCTTGGCCGGAGTCGGCTTCTTCGCGGCCGGCTTCGCCGCGGTGGTCTTGGACGCCGGCTTGGACGTAGCAGTCTTCGCAGCGGCAGGCTTCGCCGGCGCCTTCTTCTCGGTGGGCTTCTTCGCCGCAGGCTTCGACGCAGCGGTCTTCGACGACGCCGGCTTCGACGCACCCTTCGAGGCGACGGGCTTGGCGGCGGCAGGCTTGGCGCCAGCCGGCTCGGCGGGCAGGCCGAGCAGGTTCCAGGCGCCCTCCCACCCGGCGACGTCGTCACCAGTGACGGGGACCTGAGAGTTCGCGCCGAACTGCTTGCCCGGGTTGCGGCTCTCCCACGCGCCGATCTGCTTCGACACGAAGGTGGCGTACTCCTTGCCGCTCACCAGGGCGACTGGTGCGCCCTCGGTGAGGTCGATCAGCGCCCACGCGTCCACCGGCGACTTGCCGGCCACGGACTCGCTGCGGCGTGCCGTCCACTCCTCTTTGGTGGTGCCCTTGACGCGGACCGTGCGCTCGGCACCGTCGGCGGTGACCTTGACGATCTTCACGTTGCCGCGCGTGGTGGTCTCGGCCTTGCCGCCGCGTGCTTCGACTGCGGCTACGAAGGTCTCGACGGCGCGCGCAGTGGTCGACGCGGTGGACTTCGATGGCGTGCTCTGATTCGCCATGTGTTGTCTCCTCATCCCATCTGTCGGGCGACCTGGGTCGCCGGATGTCGTGGGTTATTAACCCATGGGTAAGTTGTGATGCCAAGCCCAAACCTCACCCTGAGTGCGATATGTGACCAGGTCGGGGCGTATGCGCGTGAATCATGTGACCGCGGTCACCGAAATCGCGGCACAGAGACCACAGCCGTCACACGGATCAGGCGAGCAGCGCTGCTATGACCATGATGACAGGGATCGCGACGGTTGTCGTTATGAGCCCCGCATCGCGCGCGAGCATCACGCCCCGGTTGTACCGCAGCGCGTAGACGAGCACGTTCTGTGCTGTGGGCAGCGCGGCGGTGACGGTCTGGGCGAACAGCGCGTGACCGGATTCGCCGACTGCGAAGCGCGTCAGCGCCCATGCGACGAGTGGCATCGCACCCATCTTGAGCACCGTGGCCAGCAGGATGTCGCGCCGCGGCGCCTCGCCCTTCTGCATGATCCGCACGCCGCCCAGTGAGAGCCCGAACACCAGGAGGGCCATGGGGACCGATGCGTTGCCGAGCAGTTCGGCACTGTTCATCGCCCACTTCGGCGGGTGCCATCGGGCCAGCGATACCAGGAGCCCGATGAGCGCGCCCACCACGATCGGGTTGGCGAATCCGGCGACGACCGTCCGCCATAGCGGCGACCGCCCCGGGCGTTCGCGCCGCTCCGAGAGATCGAGCAGTGCGAGCGCGACGGGGGAGTACACGAGGATCTGGAACAGCAGCAGCGGTGCCACGTACGAGGTGTCGTCGAGCACGAACACCGCGATCGGGATGCCGAGGTTCGACGAGTTCACGTAGCTGGATGCGAGTGCGCCGACCGTGGCCTGTCCGATGCCGCGGCGCAGGATCAGTCGCGCGATCAGATAGTGCGCCGAGGCGATGGTCAGCGCCGACGCCGCGCTCACCCACAGTCGTGACGAGAACAGCACCGCCACGTCGGTCGTGGCGAGCTTGTCCAGCAGCAGCGCCGGTGTCAGCACGTAGAACACCAGCTTCGACAGAACCAGTTCCGGAGTCTCGCCGAGCACCCCCAGGCGCCCGGTCAGATAACCCGCGGCGATCACTACGGCGATGACCGCGAATCCCTCGAGAACCCCGATCACGCGCGATGACGCTACTCGGGGCGCCTACCGCCTCCGTCAGCACGGCCGATAGGACGGACGACAGGACGGCCGCCGGGCTATCTCGGGCCTGCGTAGGGGAGCAGAGCCATTTCGCGCGCGTTCTTGATCGCCCCCGCCACCTGCTTCTGTTGCTGGGGCGTGAGTCCGGTGACCCGCCGGCCGCGGATCTTCCCGCGCTCGGTGAGGAACGTGCGCAGCAGCGTCACGTCCTTGTAGTCGGCCTCTGTGACACCCCGTGCGAGCAGCGCGTTGCGTCGCGCCTTCGGGATCTCGCGCGGCTGGACCCGCTTCCGGGATGAGGGTTTCGCCATCGTCTTCCTCCTGATGCTTTCGGCTACCAACTCGACTTCGAGACTCCGGGGAGCTCACCGGCATGGGCCATCGCGCGCAGCCGCACGCGGGACAGCCCGAACTTCCGCAGGTGCCCGCGTGGGCGACCGTCGACCGAGTCCCGGTTGCGAACACGCGTCGCGGACGAGTCCCGGGGGAGCTTCGACAGCGCCGACACCGCGGCTTGGCGCACGTCCGGCGCCGTGCCGGGGTGCGCGATGAGCTTCTTCAGCTGGCCGCGCTGGTCCGCGTACTTCGCGACGAGGGCCTTCCGGCGCTCGTTCTTCGCGATCATCGCCTTGGTGGCCATCTACCGCTCCTCACGGAAGTCGACGTGCCGGCGCACGACGGGGTCGTACTTGCGCAGCACCATGCGGTCGGGATCGTTGCGACGGTTCTTGCGGGTCACGTAGGTGTAGCCGGTGCCGGCCGTCGACTTGAGCTTGATGATCGGCCGGATCTCGCCCGCCGCCATCAGATCTTCTCCCCGCGGGCCAGGATCTCCCGTGCGACGGCGTCGATGCCCCGGCGGTCGATCGTCTTGATGCCCTTGGCCGAGACGCGCAGCGTGACGGTGCGGCCGAGGCTGGGGACGTAGTAGCGGCGACGCTGGATGTTGGGGTTCCAGCGCCGGTTGGTGCGCACGTGCGAATGCGACACGGACTTACCGAAGCCCGGCGCGCGCCCCGTCACCTGGCAGTGAGCGGACACGAGTCCTCCTTGTTGATAATGGATACCGTTACCGTCTAGGCTAGCTGAAATGGAAACGGTTACCAAAAAGACACCGGTGGTACTGCTCACCGGGTGGGACACCGCCAGGGCCGACGAGCTCGCAGCGCCGGGCACCGTCGTCGTGCATCACGACCTCTCGGGCCTGGCCGAGGGGCTCGTCGTGCGCACCGAGACGACGCTGTCAGCGGGGCAGGCGGGCGACATGCCGCAGCGCCAGGCACTCGACACGCGTATCGCGGTGCTCGAGCTCGCGCACGGCTGCGTCTCCTGCACCCTGCGCAAGGATCTCCTGCCCCTACTGCGCGCCCTGCACAGGCGTCCCGGCGTGGAGCGGATCGTGCTGCGCCTGGACCCCGTGCTGGAGGCCGAGGCGATCGCGCACGCCGTCGAGCACGTGGTCGTGTCGATGGCCGGCGAGACCGGTGCGGCCGCATCGCGGTCAGACATCCCGGATGGGCCCGCGGGGTTGGACGTGGAGATCGCGGCCGTCGTCGGCTTCGTCGGCGAGGGTTGGCTCGACGATGCTCTGGGTGACGCCGACCTGGCGGACCGGTTCGCGACGACGGAGGACGACGAGCGCACCGTTGCACAGCTCGCCGTCGGGCACGTCCAGTGGGCGGATGCCGTCGTCGTGAGCGACAGCCCGGATCCCGCGCGGCTGCGAGCGGTCGTCCGGCGGCTCGCTCCCGGCGTGCCGATCTGCAGGGAGTCCGTTCCGCTTCCGCGCGTGCTCGAGCGGGCCGTGGGGTCCGCCCGCGTCGGCGGAGCAGGACCATGGGCGCCCCTGCTCGCGGGCGCCCCGCCGCTCGAGCCCGACGGCGACGTGGCTCTCCTCGACTTCGCGGCTACCCGCCCGTTCCACCCCGGCCGCCTGCACGAGGCGGTCGACACGCTGCTCGACGGCGTCGTGACGGCGCGCGGTCGCGTATGGCTCGCGACCAGTCCGGACGCGATGCTGTGGCTCGAGTCGGCGGGTCAGGGGCTTCGTGTGGGTGTTGCCGGATCGTGGGACGACTGCCCGGATCCGCTCGTATGGGACGAGGGCCGCGGCAACCGGCACACGAGTCTCGTCGTACTGACGGCGGGCGCCGACCCCGGCGTGGTGCGCCGTGTACTCGCGTGGGCGCTGGTGACCGACGGAGAACTGGAGCACCCAGGCGAGTGGGCACGGTGGGAGGACCCGTTCGGCGGCTTCCATGTGGATCCGTGCACCGAGCCGGCGCTCGGAACCAGAGAGTCCGTAGACGAGAGGACGGCAGAATGAAGCAGGGCATCCACCCCGAGTACCGGCCGGTGGCGATCAAGGACGCGTCGACGGGGAAGGTCTTCCTCACGCGCAGCACGGCGGACTCCCGGCAGACGACCGAGATCGACGGCGTCACGTATCCGCTGATCACCGTCGATGTCACGAGCGACTCGCACCCGCTGTGGACCGGGAGGCAGCGGCTCGTCGACACGGCGGGGCGCGTGCAGCGGTTCGAGGCGAAGTACGCGCGTTTTGGAGCGCGGGCCGCCAGACGGTAGACTTCATCCCTTGTGACGTTCGTAGCCCGCCGGGCTCACGTCTGACAAGGCTTACACGACCGGACCGATAGGAAGAATCATGGCTGTACCCAAGCGCCGTATGTCGCGGGCCAACACCCGTGCCCGCCGCTCGCAGTGGAAGGCGGACAACCCCGAGCTGCAGGCCGTCACGGTAGGTGGCCGCACCCAGCTGGTGCCGCGTCGCCTGGTCCGCGCCGCGAAGCTCGGCCTGGTCGACTTCGACCGCCGCTAAGAACTTCAGCGTTCCGTGGAAGGCGGGACCGGCATCGAGCCGGTCCCGCCTTTCGCGCTGTCCGGGGAGGGTGACGCGTGCTGCTGAGCGTCCTGAACTACGCGGGTATCGCCGTGTTCGCGGCGTCGGGTGCGCTGATCGGCGTCCGCAAGCGGCTCGACGTGTTCGGTGTGTGGACGATGGCCGTACTCACTGCGCTGGGCGGAGGCGTAGCGCGCGACGTGCTCATCGGGGTCACCCCGCCGACGTCGTTCCAGAGCTGGCAGAACCTCACCGTCGCGACGGTGGCGGGCGCGCTGGTGTTCGTACTGCATCCGCAGTTCGCGGTGTTGCGCGGCAGCGTTCTGGTGCTCGACGCGGTCGGCATGGGCGTCTTCGCCTCGACCGGTGCGCTCACGGCGTTGCACCACGGCGTGAGCCCCTACGGTTCGGCGCTGGTGGGCATCACGACGGCGCTCGGCGGCGGCGTGCTGCGCGACATCCTGGTCAACGAGGTCCCGCTGCTCCTGCAGCAGCGTGACTTGTACGCGATTCCTGCGCTCTCCGGAGCCGCGGCAACAGTCGCCGCATATCAGTGGGGTGCCACCGAGAGTCGTGCGCTCATCGCGGGCGCGGTGCTGGCTACGGCATTCCGCCTCGTCGCGCTGTGGCAGGGTTGGCGGGTGCCGGTGGCGCCCGAGGACCTCGCGGGCCGCATAGGGCGAGCTGTGCGGCGCGTGTTCCGGCGCTGAACGGCCCAGCCGGCGAACCGGACAAGCGAGTCTTAAGACATTTCACATCACCGCCCGGTAAGACTGGGAACCATGCGCATTCTGGTGGTGGACGATGATCGGGCGGTGCGGGAGTCACTGCGGCGCTCGCTCACGTTCAACGGTTATCAGGTGGATACGGCCTTCGACGGACAGGACGCCCTCGATCACATCGTGGGTAACCGGCCCGACGCCCTGGTACTCGATCTGATGATGCCGAGGGTCGACGGCCTCGAGGTGTGTCGCCGACTGCGCAGCGCGGGCGACGACCTGCCGATCCTCGTCCTCACCGCGCGCGACGCCGTGAGCGACCGGGTGTCGGGCCTCGACGCGGGTGCCGACGACTACCTGCCCAAACCGTTCGCGCTCGAGGAACTCCTCGCGCGGATGCGGGCGCTGCTGCGCCGTGCGACCACGGATCCGGGCACCGACTCCGAGGCGCTCACGTTCGAAGACCTCACGATGGATCCGGTGACCCGCGAGGTGACACGCGGCGAGCGCGGTATCAGTCTCACGCGCACCGAGTTCAGCCTGCTCGAGATGCTGATGGCGAACCCGCGGCGCGTGCTTACGCGAGGGCGCATCCTCGAGGAGGTATGGGGTTACGACTTCCCGACCTCGGGCAACGCACTCGAGGTCTACATCGGGTACCTGCGGCGGAAGACCGAGGCCGGCGGCGAGTCCCGGCTGATCCACACCGTCCGCGGGGTCGGGTACGTCCTCCGCGAGACGCCACCGTGAACGCGCATCACCTCCAGAGCAACCAGCAGCGCCCCGGACGTGACCGCCCGATGCGCGATCCCAACCCGATAACCCGCAACGTCAGCTTCCGCTGGCGCGTCACGCTGCTGGCGGCCATCGTCGTGGGCGTGGCGGTGGCCGTGATGGCGGCGTCGGCGTTCTTCGTGGTCAAGCGCGCGATGTACGCCGACGTCGACAATCGCCTGCATAAGCAGGTCGAGTCCGTCGCGCCGGCGATGTCGAGCCCCGTCACCCAGTTCACGACCGTGATGATGATGCTGATGTTCCGGCCCGATCTGTCGGTGAACCAGACCATGGTCGTCTACCCGGACGGCACGCCGTACCACTCGGGGACCGTGCCACTCGGGAAGCCGGAAAGGGACGTCATCGCGGGCCGCGAGCAGGTCTCGCTGCGGTCCGTCGGCGACTCTCGGGTCATGGCCCAGCACCTCGACAACGGGGTCACCCTGATCGTGTCCGAGGACCTCACGCCCACCAAGAACCTGCTCAGCGAGCTGGCGGTCGTGCTGTTCGTGGTCGGCGCGTGCGGTGTGGTGCTGGCGGCCGTCGCCGGCACCGCCGTCGCCCGCGGCGGACTCAGACCCGTTCAGCGGCTCACCGAGGCCTCCGAGCGGGTTGCCCGCACCGACGACCTCACGCCGATCCCCGTCACCGGTCGCGACGAGCTGGCGCGCCTGACGATGAGCTTCAACTCGATGCTGACGGCACTGGCCGAGTCCCGCGACAGGCAGTCGCGTCTGGTCGCCGATGCCGGCCACGAGCTGCGGACCCCGCTGACCAGCCTGCGGACCAACGTCGAGCTGCTCATCGCCGCCCGGCGGCCGGGCGCACCGGCGATCCCCGAGGAGGAGATGACAGCGCTGTCGGACGACGTCCTGGCGCAGGTCGAGGAGCTCACCACGCTGGTGGGCGACCTCGTCGACCTGGCCCGCGAGGACGCGCCCGAAGCCGTGCACCAGGAGGTGGACCTCGAGGAGGTCGTGACGAAGGGCGTCGAGCGCGTGCAGCGCCGCCGTCCCGACGTGCGCTTCGAGTGCGATACCGCGCCGTGGCGCGTCTACGGAGACCAGGGCGGCCTGTCGCGGGCCGTCATCAATCTGCTCGACAACGCCGCCAAGTTCTCCCCCGACGGTGCCGCGGTGCGCGTCGGGCTTCGCGAGACCGGTGTGGAGCGTGCGGTGTTGACGGTGGCGGACAGCGGCCCCGGTATCCCGCCGGAGGACCGGGCGCTGGTGTTCGAGCGGTTCTACCGCTCGATGTCGTCGCGGTCCATGCCCGGCTCCGGATTGGGCCTCGCGATAGTGAAGCAGGTCGTCGAGCGGCATGGTGGCACCATCACCGCGGGGGACTCCGACACGGGTGGCGCGCTGCTCTCGGTCTCCCTGCCGGGGTCGCCCGTGGCGGGCGGCCGCGCACCGCAGGTGGTGCGGCGCGAGTCGCGCGAATCGCGGGTCCCCTGGCGCCACCGGTCGTTGCCCACGAAACGACAACGAGGGCACAGCGACTTCACAGGCAACGGACGCAAAGTGGTCGGTGACAACACAGCCGACACGTCGAACGAGACGAGGACGAAGCAATGACACAGGGTGGAGAGCCGCAGCGCCCCGCTCCAGACGCGGGAGATCAGGGCCGGGGCGCCAACCCCTGGGCCTACGAGCAGTACCGCCAGCAGGGACAGCAGGCCCAGCCCCAGCAGGCGCAGCCCCTTGGTGGCTACCCGCAGTCGTCGCAGGCACCGCAGGGCCAGTCCCAGCCCGGCTACTACGAGCAGCCGAGCGGTTATCCGGCACCGGGCCAGCCGCAGGGTTACAGCCCCACGGGGCAGCTGCCCGCGCCGGGAGGCACACCGCCCGGTGTGCCTCCGGTCGGTCGGCGTGGGCCCGGCGGGGGCGCGCTCGCGACGCTGGCGATCGTCATCGCACTCGTCGCGGCGCTCGGTGGCGGTCTCGTGGGCGCAGCCCTCACCAAGGGCTCCGGCTCCGGCGGTGGAGGTTCGACGATGACCGTGGCCGCGAACAACGGAAACGCACCTGCCGCGGCCAAGGGTTCGGTGCAGGACATCGCGAACCGCGTCCTGCCGTCGGTCGTGTCGATCGAGTACGTCGCCGGGCGCTCCGGAGACAGCGGCTCGGGCGTGGTGCTCACCAAGGACGGTCTCATCGTCACCAACAACCACGTCGTGAGCGGTGAAGGATCGTCCGCCGGCGGCGCTATCACCGTCACGTTCGCCGACGGGTCGACGTCGAAGGCGACCGTCGTCGGTACGGACGACGTGTCCGACCTCGCGGTGATCAAGGTGGACCGGAACGACCTGACTCCGATCACGGTGGGTGACAGCTCGAAGGTCGCGGTGGGGCAGGACGTCGTCGCCGTCGGCGCGCCCCTGGGCCTGTCGGGCACCGTCACGAGCGGCATCGTGTCCGCGCTGAACCGGCCGGTCGCCACGTCCGGCAAATCGTCGGACCAGACCACGGTCATCGACTCGATCCAGACCGACGCGTCGATCAACCCCGGTAACTCGGGCGGTGCGCTGGTGAACTCGAACGGCGAGCTCATCGGCATCACGTCGTCGATCGCGTCGCTGCAGCAGGGCCAGTCCCTCGACGGCCAGTCGCAGCAGTCCGGCAGCATCGGCCTGGGCTTCGCGATCCCCGCGAACCAGGTCAAGCGCATCGCGCAGGAGCTCATCGACAACAAGAAGGCGACGCACGCCGCGCTCGGCGTGACGGTCAAGATGGGCGCGTCCAACAGCCAGCCCGGTGGCGTGATCTCCGACGTCAGCGCCGGCGGAGCCGCGGAGCGAGCGGGCATCCCGAAGGGCTCGATCGTCACCAAGATCGACGATCTGCAGGTCCCCGACGGTATCGCCCTCATAGGGGCCGTGCGTTCGTACGCGCCCGGTACTACCGTGACGATCACCTACGTGGACCCGGGCGGCGGCACGAAGACCGCACAGGTGAAGCTGGATACGCTGAGCAATTGACTACGAGGGGATTCGAGATGACCGACAACGACACCGCTACCACCGAGTGGTTGAGCGACCTCGCGGAGCCCTCCGACATCGTGGTCGAGGACACCGTGCCCGACCGAGTCCTGGGTCGCGCGCTGGTCATCGTCGTGGACGACCGCGGTGCGCACGCCGCGGGCCCCAAACCCGTCGGCGCGCTCGTCACCGAACTGCTGGAGGAGGCGGACTTCTTCGTCGACGGCGTCGTGGTCGTGCCCTCGGACGAGGTGGCGGTGCGCAACGCGCTGAACACCGCGGTGATCGGAGGGGTCGACCTGGCGATCACCATCGGCGGCGTAGGGGTGGGAGCGCGTGACGTGACGCCCGAGGCGACCGAGGAGATCCTCGATAAGAAGCTGCCGGGCATCTGCGAGGCTCTGCGCGCGTCCGGGCTCGCCGCCGGCGCGACCGACGCGTGCCTGTCGCGGGGACTTGCAGGCGTGTCCGGCAGTACCGTCGTCGTCAACCTGGCATCGTCGAGGGCGGCCGTCCGCGACGGTATGGCGACCCTCTGCCCGCTCGCCGCGCACGTGATCGAGCACGTGGCAGGAGCCGATGACCAGGCGGAGTGAGCCCGACGGCGCCGCTCCCGCAGGCGGTGCCGGACGGTGGTCCGCGGCCGACGTCGCCCGCATCTTCGGCGAAGCGCTGCCGGAGCAGGTGCGCGATGCCGCCCAGACGGCCGACGACGGCGCCGGTGCAGACGGCCGTCGCCGCGATAGTTGGATCGCAGACAACCGGCCGCCTCACCACGGCTGATCCCTTCCCGTACACGCTCTTCGCGTGTATTCAGGCTGCGCTCAGGTGCGCAGGCGACATGTGCCGTTTTCCGGCTGAATTCGCCGAAGTGAATATGAATCCATGGAATTGGCTGAGTGAACTCTTCGGGAACGGCTTGGACGTGCATATAGAAAGCTGGATAAGCTAACGATCTGGTTTCGGCTGGTAGTCGCTGGTAGACGCCGTACACCCGCTACGCGGCCGGGCTTGTTGTGGCCCTCACCTGCAATAATCCTCCAGATTCTGGCGGTTGCCGCCTGCCCGAACGGGTCGATATAGTCCGCCCGAACCGTGAGAAGACTGTGAGAACAGTCGGAGGCGGGCGGGCGTATCGACCAGATCAGCTGAGTGCGCCCGACGATCGACCCCTCTGCGGATATCCGTAAGAGGGTTGGTTTTACGTGCGCGCCGACGGCGCGCGGCGGCCCCGGCAGGGGGCGCTTGAACACGATTCCTGGTGAGGGGAACGAATGGGCAAGGTGGGCAAGACCTCGGCGCGCCTCGGTGTCACGGCGGCTGCGGTCGCCACGGCGGCGACGGTGCTGGCGGCCGGCACGGCGCACGCGGACACGTATGTGCCGCTGCCGAACGGTACGAAGAATGTCGCGACGGCGGGCAAGTTCAGTGTGACGTTGCGCTCGACGAACAATCACGCGAAGATCCTGCCTTCGCTGGCGACGGCGCAGACGCGCACGACGTGGGTGACGTCGACGGGTTATGTCGATGTCAAGGGTGCCGGTAAGGATGTGAACGGCACGCTGAACCTGTCGCTGATGTCGGGGTGCCAGTTCCCGGGCGCGATCGGTGTGTCGCTCGGCGTGACCGGCCCGGGTGCGAATGCCGGTCTGTCGACCGGTGGGTCGCCGTCGGCGGGTGTGTCGCTGGGTGGTGTGAACGGCGGCCTGTCCGTCCCGCTGTCTCCCGGCACCACCTCGGGTGTTACCGGCAATGCCGGGCAGTACCCGTGGGCCTCCGTGCTGGACAACGTCTCGATCAAGAAGGACGGCACGTATTCGGTGTCGGTCAAGGACTACGACGTGAACTTCGGCAACTGCAGCGGGTACGCGCAAGCCCGTGTCGTGACCTGGGTCGAGCTCAAGGGCAGCAACCGTGTCGAGGGCTATCTGTACGGCAAGCCCTTCAGCCTGGGCTGACGCCCGTCCACCTCCAGCCACCGCACCCGCCCACGCGGGTGTCTCCTTCCTGAAAGGGAAACCCCATGAAGAAGATCGTCCTCCGCGGCGCGGCGGCGGCCGCCGTCGCAGGCACCGCGATCGCGGGCCTGGCATCGGGCGCCGCCAACGCCGACACGTTCATTCCGCTCCCCAGCGGCCAGGTCACGCAGCGCATCGGCGACGGCGCCATCGTCGTGTCCGCCACCGGCCAGTCGGCGAAGCTCTCGCCCGGTATGGTCGCCCTGCCCACCACCCGCAACGCCTGGGTTTCGGGCACGTTGCGTGCCACCATCAAGGGCAAGAAGCCCGGCAACGGCAGCATCTCCGCCGGCTACGTGGTCGGCTGCCAGATCAGCGTCGGCGACACCAATATCACCGGCAGCGGCACCGGTACGGGTCCGATCATCAGTGCGTCGTCCGCCGGCGTCGGCCAGGGCAAGAGCGACCAGATCGCCTCGGCGTCAGTCGGCACAGGTGCGTCGCTGAAGCTGGCGGCCGGCACTATCGGTACCCAGCCGTTGACGCTGGACAAGCCGAAGTGGCCGAACGCGGGCGACGAGTTCAAGCCGACCAACGGCTCCGACCTCGGCTGGCAGAAGCCCTCCAAGTCGTTCAAGTTCACCGGAGACTCGGGATCGCTGTCCTGGTCCGACAGCACCATCGGGACGGACGGCTGCGCCGGCTACGCGCAGGCGCGCTTCTACGCCTACGTCACCGGCCAGGTGGGCAACTCCGAGGGCACCGCGGTGCTCTGGGGTAAGCCCTTCACGCTCGGCTGACAGGAACTGGCCGATCCGGCCACCGGCGACTCGGGTCCCGGAAATCGCCTGACAGGGGCGGCGTCACGTGACGCCGCCCCTGTCAGCGTCTGCGGTCGGGTTCGCCGGCGGCGCTTCGGCCGTAAACGACATACCGCGGTTCCCCGCAAAGTCCCCCGTCGTTCATCTAATGCCCGTTTCGGACCGTTACGTCCGTGTTACGGAACAGGGCTTGGGTCCCACAGTCAGCTGGCAGTTTGTAAATTTCTGCGCCCGAAGGTTGCTGTAGGGCATGGCTCGCGCTTAACCTTCTCACAGGCTCACCGAACCCGGTGAGCTTATGACCTGCGCGGACCACGGGGGACAACCCCTGCGTCACGGGAGTGGAGTGATGGGATCGAGGTTTCATTCAGCCCACTCTCAGGTCTTCCGGACGGTCGTTCGATCGGCGTTAGCCCGCCGAGGAGTTCCTGGTGAGGGGAAGATATGAGCAAGGTGGGTAAGACTGCCACCCGGGTGAGCGTGGCCGCTGCCGCGGCGGCGACTGCGGCGACGGTGTTGGCCGCGGGAGTCGCGCATGCGGATGTGTACGTGCCGCTGCCGAACGGTGAGAAGGTCGTGTCGACCGCGGGCAAGTTCAGTGTGAAGCTGCGTTCGACGAACAATCACGCGAAGATCCTGCCTTCGCTGGCGACTGCGCAGACGCGCACCACCTGGGTGACGTCGACCGGCTACGTCGATGTCAAGGGTGCTGGTAAGGATGTGAACGGCACGCTGAACCTGTCGCTGATGTCGGGGTGCCAGTTCCCGGGCGCGATCGGTGTGTCGCTCGGCGTGACCGGCCCCGGCGCGAATGCCGGTCTGTCGACCGGTGGGTCGCCGTCGGCGGGTGTGTCGTTGGGTGGTGTGAACGGTGGCCTGTCGATTCCGTTGTCTCCGGGTACCACGTCGGGTGTCACCGGCAATGCCGGGCAGTACCCGTGGGCGTCGGTGTTGGACAACATCGCGATCAAGAAGGACGGCACGTATTCGGTGTCGGTGAAGGACTACGACGTGAACTTCGGCAACTGCAGCGGGTACGCGCAAGCCCGTGTCGTGACGTGGGTC